>NZ_CP178826.1:1433579-2867158 GCF_047323245.1 Psychromonas sp. KJ10-10
ATTAACCGCAGTGTTGCTACTTTTAAGGTGACCGTGGCTATGAACTTGAGCTTCGATTAGAAAGCGTTTTTCGACGAGGTATTTGCCAGCTAATACTTCGCAGAGCGGTTCTTCAAAATTATCTGGGTCAAGATCTGTTAAAAAACCTAGATTTCCTCGATTTACACCAATAACTGCGATGTCAAAGCGTGAAAGTACTCGTGCAAAGACCTAGCATATAACCATCACCACCAATCACAATCGCCAAATCACAGCGTTTACCGATACCTACTAAATTGCTACTTCTGATATTTTTATTTGAAAGGTCACGCACCACGCGTTGATCAACGATCACCGTTAACCCTTTTTGCAACAAAAAATCATATAAAGATTGTAAGGTTTGTTGTGCACCGGCATGTTGTGTTTTGGCAATTAAACCAATGGTTTTAAATTCGTTAAAGTCTGCTTGTGGAGCACTCATAATAACCTTGTTAAAAAGTATAGAATTGATTTTAGTATACTCGTTATCCTATAAGGTGCAAAATTACCTGTGAGTTGTTTAAATGATTTAATCAACACACTTGAAACTCTTGTTTGAATCCCCATAATAGCCCTATATATAACCGTTACCATTCAAAATGCAAAGTTCAGCACCTTGATTGGTAACGGGTATAACATTTAATTTGTACTCAGTTAGGATGAAAAAATGAGCGAAGAACAGAAAGTAAGTGTTGAAGAAGCAATCGAAACAGTATTAGGTGAAGAAAAAGTATCACCAGAAACCGTTGTTGAGCCTGAAGTGTTAGAGCCTGAAGTTGCTGAAGAGCAAGTTAATGAAGAAGTAAATATGATTGAAGAATTGGGCAAAAAACTGGCTCTCGCTGAAGAAGAGATCGCTGTACAAAAAGATTTAGTTGTTCGTGCAACAGCACATGCTCAAAACGAAATTCGTAAAGCAGGCATTGATGCAGAAAGCAAAGTTAAGCGTACCTTAAAGCGTTTTACTGAAGCGCTTCTTCCTGTTGCTGATTCTTTAGAGATGGCAATCAGCCATATTGATAAAGATAATGAAGACTTAGCTAAAATGGCTGAAGGCGTTGAATTGACTTTGAAATCGATGATCGATTCCTTTGCAAAAGTTGGCATTGTGCAATTAAATCCGCTTGGCGAACTAGGCAAATCCTGAAAAGCATCAAATTGTAAGCCAACAACAGGTTGAAGGTAAAGAAGCTAATGAAGTATTAGTTGTGATGCAAAAAGGTTATGAATATAACGGGCAAATCATTCGTCCTGCGATGGTAATGGTTGCTTCTGCATAGTTTGATTATTGTTGTTAGTGATTGTCAAAATGACTTAATTCGCAATACTTACAATTAGCTGTGACAAAATGCAAGAAAAGGTACTCGATGAGTACCTTTTTTAATTTAAAAATAAATATAATATTTTAAATATTCCCCTTGAAACTCAAAATTATCCCCTCATATATTAAATATCAAAGCGACAAAGCATTTAAAAATATCTTTAAATCGGTCGTTAATAAAAAACAACATAACAAGTATGGAGAAGTAAAAATGGGTAAAATTATCGGTATAGATTTAGGTACAACTAATTCATGTGTTTCTGTATTGGATGGTGATGTAGCTAAAATTATTGAGAATGCAGAAGGTGAGCGTACTACTCCTTCAATCATTGCATATACGGATGGTGAAACATTAGTAGGTCAACCAGCTAAACGTCAGTCTGTGACTAACCCAAAGAATACTCTTTTGCTATTAAACGTTTAATTGGTCGTCGTTTCGAAGATGAAGAAGTACAGCGTGACCTTAAAATCATGCCTTACCAAATTATCAAAGCAGATAACGGTGATGCATGGGTAGAAGCGCATGGTGAAAAAATGGCACCACCGCAAATTTCTGCTGAAGTATTAAAGAAAATGAAAAAAACTGCAGAAGACTACCTTGGTGAGAAAGTATCTGGCGCGGTTATTACAGTACCTGCATACTTTAACGATTCACAACGTCAAGCAACTAAAGATGCTGGTCGCATCGCAGGTCTTGATGTTAAACGTATCATCAATGAGCCAACAGTCACCGCATTTGCTTACGGTGTTAACAATGCAAAAGGTGATAGCACAGTAGCTGTATACGACTTAGGTGGTGGTACTTTCGATATCTCAATCATTGAAATTGATGAAGTTGATGGCGAAAAAACATTTGAAGTATTAGCAACAAATGGTGATACGCACTTAGGTGGTGAAGATTTTGATAACCGTCTAATCAAATATATTGTTGAACAGTTCCAAAAAGAACAAAACTTTGATTTAACAAACGATCCTTTAGCAATGCAACGTGTTAAAGAAGTCGCTGAGAAAGCAAAAATTGAGTTGTCATCTTCTCAACAAACAGAAATTAACTTGCCTTACATCACTGCTGATGCATCTGGCCCTAAACATTTGAATGTTAAAATTACACGTTCAAAATTAGAGTCACTTGTTGAAGATATGGTTAAAGCAACGATTGATCCATTACGTATTGCACTAAAAGATGCTGACCTAAGTGTTGGTGATATCAACGATGTTATCTTAGTTGGTGGTCAAACACGTATGCCACTTGTACAACGTGTGGTTGCAGAGTTCTTTGGTAAAGAAGCACGTAAAGATGTTAACCCTGATGAAGCGGTAGCAATGGGTGCCGCAATTCAAGGTGCGGTACTTTCTGGTGATAAAACTGACGTACTATTATTAGACGTAACACCATTATCAATGGGTATCGAAACTATGGGTAGTGTGATGACTAAGGTTATCGAGAAAAACACAACTATCCCGACTAAACAGTCTCAGACTTTCTCAACGGCTGAAGACAACCAAAGTGCAGTAACGATTCATATTTTACAAGGTGAGCGTAAACGTGCGAGCGACAATAAATCTTTAGGTCAATTTAACCTAGAAGGTATTCGTGTCAGCATCACGTGGTACACCACAAATCGAAGTTACTTTCGATATGGATGCGGATGGTATCTTACATGTATCTGCAAAAGATAAAGATACTAACCAAGAGCAAAAAATTACTATCAAATCAAGCTCTGGTCTAAGTGATGAAGAGATTGAACAAATGGTACAAGATGCTGAAGCAAATGCTGAAGCGGATAAAGCATTTGAAGAAGTAGTTAGTGCACGTAACCAAGCTGACGCGATGATCCATGCAACGAAGAAGCAAATCGAAGAAGCGGGCGATGCGCTACCAGCTGACGAGAAAGAGAAAATTGAAGTCGCTATCTCTGAACTTGAAGTTGCAACTAAAGGTGAAGATAAAGCTGAAATTGAAGCTAAAACAACTGCACTTGCAGAAGCTTCTCAAAAGCTAGGTGAAATTGCTCAACAAAAAGCACAAGCAGGTGAAGCAGGTGCTGAGCAACCAGAAGCAAAAGCAAAGCAAGACGATGATATCGTTGATGCTGAGTTTGAAGAAGTAAACGAAGATAAAAAATAATTAACTCGTCTTTCTTATGATAGGTAAGTACATTATTTAATGAATGACGCGGGTTATGGAGTTCTCTATAATCCGCGTTATTGTTTAGAAAATCAAAACTTGAGAACTAAAAATGTCGAAACGTGATTGTTATGAAGTGCTTGGTGTTAGCCGGAGTGCAACCGAAAAAGAAATAAAAAAAGCGTATAAACGCCTTGCAATGAAATATCATCCCGATAGAACAAAGGGAGATGCTGAGCTAGAAATTAAGTTTAAAGAAGTAAAAGAAGCTTACGAAATTCTCAGTGATCCTAATAAAAAAGTCGCTTTTGACCAATATGGTCATGACGGTGTTAATCAGCAAGGTCAAGGTGGCTTTGGTGGTGGTGACTTTGGTGACCAGTTTGGTGATATCTTTGGTGATATTTTTGGTGGTGGCAGAGGCCGTGGTGGTGCGCAACGTGCACAGCAGGGATCTGACTTACGTTACAACATGGAATTAACGCTTGAAGAAGCGGTTCATGGTGCATCTAAAGAAATTGAAATACCAACACAGGTTCATTGTGAGCAGTGTAATGGTACTGGTGCTAAAAAAGGCACTGACTCTAAAACCTGTGGAACTTGTCATGGTCAAGGTCAAGTACAGATGCGACAAGGTTTCTTTGCAGTAAACCAAACCTGTCCAACCTGTCGTGGTAAAGGTAAAATTATTACTGATCCGTGCCATAAGTGCCATGGTGAAGGACGCTATGCAAGTAGCAAAACGCTAAATGTTAAGATTCCTGCAGGTGTTGATACTGGCGATAGAATTCGTTTAAGCGGAGAAGGTGAAGCCGGCGAGCATGGCGCGCCAGCTGGTGATTTATATGTACAAATGAATGTCATTGATCACGAAGTTTTTGTACGTGATGGTGATAACCTGTACTGTGAAGTACCAATTAGCTTTACCGAAGTCGCACTTGGTGGGGAAATTGAAGTACCGACTTTAGATGGTCGCGTTAAACTGAAAATTTCTGCTGAAACACAAACCGGTCGTATGTATCGCATGCGTAACAAGGGTGTCAAATCAGTAAGAAGTCATAGTGTTGGTGATTTGATGTGTAAAGTTATTGTCGAAACACCAGTTAAACTTTCAGCTAAACAGCGTGAATTACTGAAAGAGTTTGAAGCCACTTGCTCTTCAAGCCCTAAAAAACACAAACCAAAATCAGATGGTTTTTTAAACCACATCAAAAACTTTTTGATGATTTAAGTAAATAAAAACAATAATTAATGATTTATTTATCAAAATAACAAAATAATCGTTTGTGTTTGATAAAAAAATACCATCCTAGTGATGGTATTTTTTTGCCTGAAAAATAAAAAGGGAAAATAGATGAGACATTTAATCATAGGTGGTGTGCGTAGTGGTAAAAGTGATTTTGCAGAAAAATTACTCTCTCATTGCTTGATTATCAATACACAAAGAAATCGTGCTTTTTATATTGCGACAAGTCTTTCAATTGGTGAAGAAACTAAAAGTCGTATTGCTCGCCATCAATTGCATCGGAATAAAAATATAGTGACCTGTGAGCTAGATTATCAACAAAAAACATTAAATTATTTTTTGGATCATCATGATTCAACTGATAAATTTATATTAATAGAATGTTTATCAACTTGGGTTGGTTGGTACCTTTCTCAAGATAAACCATTAAAACAATGTATAAATGAATATGAGCAAGTTAAAAATCAATTTATTGAAAGACTAAATCATTTACAAGCAACTATTTTTATTGTCACTGGAGAAGTCGGATGTGGCTTAATTGGTGAAAGTAAATTAATGCGTGTTTACGCAGATAAGCTTGGTGAACTAAATCAAGATATCGCCCGTTTAAGTAATAAAGTCACCTTAGTGACTGCGGGTATTGCGCAACAAATCAAAGGATAATTTTTTAGCCCGTAAAGGTAAACCTAATTGCCTTAATCCATAAAATCATGTCACATGCTTGTCATCTATTTTGGTTAGTCTAGTTTTCAGGAGGAGATAGCTATGATCTCAGTTGAAAACGTATTATCAGAAAACTTACCAAGCCTTGAAAGTCATCCGTTTATTCGTAAACGCATTTTACCATTCCTGCGCCAATTATTGCATGAAGGTGACTTTAAAAGCTTTGACCAGAAATATTCACACCTTCAAGGTTTTGATTTTATTGATCAAGTTTTGGAACATTTTGATTTTAGTTACAGTTTACGCAAGCAGCTGAGCGAGATCGTATTCCCGCTCATGGACGAGTTGTGATCGTTGCTAATCATCCTATTGGTAGTTTAGATGGTTTGGCGCTTTTAAAAATGGTCGGCGAAATAAGACGAGATGTGAAGGTGGTTGCCAATGATTTGTTAATGGCTATTAAACCCCTAAATGATCTGTTGCTACCCGTTGATAATATGAGTAACCAAACCACACGTCAGAATATCAAGGCAATAGAAGCTCACCTAGATGATGATGTCGCTTTATTAATTTTCCCTGCAGGTGAAGTCTCTCGTATTAGCCCGATGGGTGTAAGGGATGCACGCTGGCGTAATAGTTTTTTGCGCTTTTGCTGCAAAAACTAAGGCACCTATTATCCCTGTGTTTGTTGATGCACGAAACTCTTGGTTCTTTTATAGTTTATCTTTAGTCGCCAAACCGCTGTCAACTTTGTGGCTAGTTCGCGAAATGTTTAAACAAGCACGACGAGACATTCCAATTCGTATTGGCAAGGCCGTTGCTTTTGACTGCTATGATAGTCTGCCGCTTGATTTAAATGGTAAAGCAAAACTGTTTAGAAAACATGTTTATAAATTGGTAAAAAATCGCAGTGAACTGGGCCTTGAGGGAAGTTATGAAAATATTGCTCACCCTGAACCTCGTGATTTATTACGTGATGAAATTAGAGCCTGTGAGCTATTAGGTGATACCTCCGATGGAATGGCTATCTACTTATATAACTTTAATGGTGATTCGACGGTAATGCGTGAAATTGCGCGTTTACGAGAAGTGAGTTTCCGGGCAGTTGGAGAGGGCAGTGGTAAACGTCGTGATATGGATCGTTACGATTGTTATTATGATCATATCGTTCTATGGGATGAACAAAAATTAGCGCTTGTGGGCGCTTATCGGTTAGTCAAAACAAAGCCAACTATTGCGTCTAGAGGCATTGAGTCTTTATATACTCATACACTTTTTAATTACCAAACTGGCGCACATCATTATCTTCAACAGGGGTTAGAATTAGGGCGTAGTTTTGTACGACCTGATTATTGGGGAACACGTAGCTTAAATTACCTGTGGTATGGCATTGGCGCTTACCTTAAACGCTTTCCAGAGGTGCGTTATTTACTAGGGCCGGTTAGCATCAGTAACGACTACCCAAGTAAAGCTAAAGTCGCTTTGGTTGATTTTTACCGAACTTATTTTCCAAGTGAGTCTCAATGGGCGGTTGCACGTGCACCTTATGCATTAAATCCTGATGCAAATAAAGAAGTCGTTCCTTATAAACAAGCTTTTTCAGAACTGAAAAAACAAATGAGTGGCTGGGGGGTGACAATCCCTGCATTATATAAACAGTATTCAGAAATTTGTGAACCCGGTGGTGTACAGTTTGTTGATTTTAATATTGATGCCGATTTTGCCGATTGTATTGATGGCTTAGTGGTTGTTGATTTCGAGAAGCTGAAGGAATCAAAACGCAAACGTTATTATGGTGAATAGTTTTGTTTTGTGAACCTTATTAGATGTGACAACATTAATGTAAATTATTTTTAAATACCCCTTTAAAAATAAATTTAATGCCCCATCTAATAATTTACTAATCACTAAAAAAGAAAAAATGGGATAAAAATGTCTGAATTACAATTGAACACTCAAGAATTACAAGCTAGCTACGGTATTGGTCTACAAATGGGCGAGCAACTTAAAGCACAGCCTTTTGAAGGATTAGATATCTCTGCTGTGGCAGCTGGTATTGCTGATGCATTCGAAGGCGCTGAAAGTAAAGTTTCTCAACAGGATCTTCAAGAGGCATTCCAAACCATTTCTGCACGTATGCAAGCAATACAGCTGCTGAACAAGCTAAAATTTTAGGCGCCGCTGGTGCTGAATATTTAGCTGAAAATGCTAAAAAAGAAGGCGTTCAAGTAACTGAATCTGGTCTACAGTATGAAGTTATTGCATTAGGTGAAGGTGAGAAACCAACTGCTGAGTCAACAGTAAGCGTACATTACCATGGTACATTAGTTGACGGTACAGTGTTCGATAGTTCTGTTGAGCGTGGTCAGCCTGCTGAGTTCCCTGTTGGTGGTGTTATTGCTGGTTGGACTGAAGCATTACAATTAATGCCTGTTGGTTCAAAATACAAATTAACAATCCCTTCTGAACTTGCTTACGGTGAACGTGGTGCAGGCGCAGAATCGGCCCTCACTCAACATTAGTATTTGAAGTAGAATTATTAGAAATTAAATAATTTTATTAATTCTTGTTACGTATATCATTGCGTAGCATAGAAAATAAAGCCATCCGTTAGCAATAACAGATGGTTTTTTTATATCAAAAGAAAAATTTGGGAATGATTTTAACGATAAAAACTGGTTGCCATTAACTCAAGTGCTAGCCAATTATCGGTGCGATTTTCAACTTTCACTGCTACCTCTAATTCTGAACACTGTATTAATAACTCTTCAAGCCGCTGTGTTGTAAGATGATTTAAAGCGCTAGTCATTAAAGTCTGTTTGTTCGCCCATAATTTAGGTTGATGTTGATTAAGCAATTGTGGAAGTGGGGTATGTTGAGCTTGATAGCTGAGTTTAAGTAACTTTTGAATCTCACTGCTTAAGGTCGCACTGAGTAATAACAACTCCGTTCCCTCTGCTTTTAATTGCTTCAGTATACGCAAACTTCTGGCTCGGTTACCTTCTAATAAACTATCTAACCATTGAAAAAGTGAGAAGTGATTATGTGTCGTTATGGATTGTTTTACTTGATTAATATTTAAGGTTTGTTTGGGATATAAAAGCGCTAGCTTTTCAAACTCTTGTTTTGCGCCTAATAAATTACCTTCAAAATGCAGACACAAAAAATCAATCACTTCTTTATTTGCTTGAAGACCAAGGTTTTTTAAGCGTTGAAAAATCCATTGTGGGAAACGTTGTGCCGTAGGAGCGTTTGTTGCTACAAATAACCCCTGTGACTCTAACTGTTTAAACCAGACTCCATTAAGTTGCTGGTTGTTTAATTTAGGCCCCTGTAAAATTAATAAAATATCTTGATTTAATAGTGGCGCAATTTCACGTAAAAAAGCAGTATTGTCTTTATTGGTTTTTGTTATTGTCAGGTCGAGTATTTTTTTCTGAAAATAAAGATAAGCTTTGAAGGTGATTATAAATCTCATCTTTATCAAAATTACCATCAAGGCTAAAACTAAAATGTTCTAAATAACCCTGTGATTTTGCCTGCTGTTTGACTAAGTCCTCAGCCTCGAGTGACAATAATGCTTCATCACCAAATATCAGCACACAATGAGGAATTTGTTTTTTAATGTCTCGCTGTAGTTGCTCAGGATAAATGCGCATTTGAATTACTTATCATTAAGTTGTGCACTGTTTTTATTATCTAAACTGAGCATAGTATTAATAATATGATCAGCTGAGCAATAACGCGTAACTCCTTGGTTAATAATTCAGATTCACGTGATTTTGCTAATGCTTGTTCTGAATCATCTAAAAAGTCTCTGTAAACATTGACGTTAAAGTTTTGAGGTTCATATCCAGGGCTTTGAATCGAGTAGCTGAGGTTATAACCTAATTCTTGCTCTGCATTTTGAGCGGTCACGTAGAGTGAAATAGTTCGAGATGAACGTCGCTCTGCATCCACTTTTAATATGGCAACATCATCCGATGGCGTGTCTACGATATCAATACCCGCACCACGTAAGCGTAACTTAATCAAACGGGTTAAATCGGTGTTAGGAGTACTTTGTAATAAGATCCTTGGATACTTTTCAACCAAACCATCATTGTGTTTAAGATGAAAGCCACAGGCACTTAAAAGCACTAATAAAGAAGCTAATAGGATGCTTTTGAAAGCGTAAAATAAGGTTTGCATAAATAGCCTTATAAATAAAGAAAGGAAGGTTGGTGGGCTAGAAAACGCTCAAGGTTTCGTTTTCTAGCCGTTTAGCCTTTTAGTTTATAATCATTTGTTTAGCATAATTTAATTAGCAACAATGTTTAATAACTTTCCTGGTACATAAATGATTTTACGGATGGTTTTGCCGTCAGTAAATTTAGCTACATTTTCATCCGCTAAACCAAGGGCTTCAACTTCATCCTTAGTAATATCAGCTGGCACCGTTAATTTACTTCTTAGTTTACCATTTACTTGTACTATGATTAATTTTGAGTCTTCTACTAATGCAGACTCATCAACTTGAGGCCATGCAGTAGTTAATAAATCACCTTCTTCACCTAATGCTTCAAATAGTTCAGCACAAATATGTGGTGTGATAGGTGATAGCAATTTAACTACAGCTACTAGTGCTTCTTGAATGATGGCACGATCTTGTGCATCAGCCGTAGGCGCTTTATTAACTTTGTTCATCAATTCCATCACCGATGCAATAGCGGTGTTGAAGGTTTGACGACGGCCTAAATCATCAGTCACTTTACTAATGGTTTTATGTAATTCACGACGCAGTGATTTTTGCTGGTCATTATGAGATTTGATTGCCAGTTCAGCAACTTCTCCAGCAGAAACATGATCGCTAGCTACTTTCCATAGGCGTTTTAAGAAGCGTAATGAGCCTTCAAGAGCCGAATCTGACCATTCTAATGTTTGCTCTGCAGGTGTCGCAAACATCATAAATAAACGCACACTATCAGCGCCGTATTTATCAATCATATCCTGCGGGTCGATACCATTATTTTTTGATTTAGACATTTTACACATGCCATCAAAAATCAATTCTTGGCCATTTGCCATTTTAGCACCGATCACTTTACCTTTATCGTCAGTTTCAGTGATAGCATCCTTTGGCGAAACCCAAACTTTACCGCCTTTCTCATCTTCATAATAATAAGCGTCAGCTAATACCATGCCCTGAGTCAGTAATTTTTTGTAAGGTTCATCACTTTCTACTAGTCCAAAGTCACGTAATAATTTATGGAAGAAACGTGAATAAAGTAGATGTAAAATAGCGTGCTCGATTCCACCAATGTATTGATCAACAGGTAACCAATAGTTTGCTTTTGCTGGATCTAACATTTGCTCAGTGCTTTCAGGCGAACTATAACGTGCGTAATACCAGCTTGATTCCATAAAGGTATCAAAGGTGTCTGTTTCGTGTGTTGCTGGTTGTCCGTTATAGGTTGTTTTAGCCCACTCTAAATCTGCTTTGATAGGTGAAGTAATACCATTCATAGTGACATCTTCAGGTAAAACAACAGGCGACTGATCTTCTGGAACAGGAACAACCGTGCCATCTTCTAGTGTTAAAGTTGGAATTGGAGCACCCCAATAACGCTGACGAGAAACACCCCAGTCACGTAAACGGAAATTAACCTGACGTTTACCTTTATTTTCACTGACTAATTTCGCTTCAACAGCATCAAATGCAAGATCAAAATCTAAGCCATCAAAATCACCAGAATTAAAACAAATGCCTTTTTCAGTATAGGCTTCTTCAGACACATCAACGTTAGCATCGCTTGGTTTAATGACTGCTTTAATGTTTAAGCCATATTCTTTAGCAAATTCGTAATCGCGCTGATCATGAGCAGGTACAGACATTACTGCACCAGAGCCATAACCCATTAATACGAAGTTTGCTGTCCATACTGGCACTTCTTCGCCTGTGATTGGGTGAATGGCTTTAAGTCCAGTATCAACACCTTCTTTTGTCATGGTCGCTATTTCAGCTTCAACCATTTTTTGGTTTTTACATTTTTCACAAAATGCCGCTAATTCAGGATTAGTTTTCGCGACCTCTAAAGCTAAGGGATGTTGTGCGAGCAACAGCAACATATGTAACACCCATAACAGTGTCTGGACGCGTAGTATAAACTGAGAAAGACTGATCTGAGTTGGCAACTTTAAAGTCCATCTCGATGCCTTCTGAACGACCAATCCAGTTACGTTGCATGGTACGAACTTGCTCAGGCCATTCATCTAATTGGTCTAAATCGTCTAATAATTCCTGTGCGTATGCGGTGATCTTAATAAACCATTGTGGAATTTCTTTTTGCTCAACCACAGCACCAGAGCGCCAACCACGACCATCAATAACTTGCTCGTTTGCCAGTACTGTTTGGTCAACTGGATCCCAGTTAACAGTGGCCATTTTTTTATAGACTAAACCTTTTTCAAGTAACTTAGTAAAAAACCATTGTTCCCAGCGGTAGTATTCAGGTTTACAGGTCGCTAATTCACGACTCCAGTCATAACCAAAACCTAATTGCTTAAGTTGGGTTTTCATATATTCTATATTTTCATAGGTCCAGCCGGCAGGAGCAGTATTATTTTTGATTGTCGCGTTTTCAGCCGGTAAACCAAATGCATCCCAACCCATAGGTTGCATAACATTTTTGCCCTGCATACGTTGATAACGAGAAACTACATCGCCGATTGTGTAATTACGGACATGACCCATGTGCAATTTGCCACTTGGGTAAGGAAACATTGATAGGCAGTAGTATTTCTCTTTGGTTGGATCTTCAGTCGCTTTAAAGGACTGGTTTTCATCCCAGTTTTTTTGAAATTTTGCTTCAATCTCTTTAGGGTTGTATATCTCTTGCATATTCTGTCTGCCTAGCAATAAAAATGGAAAAAAGTAAGGCACTAGGATACAGGAGAGAGTTGTTTGCAACAATATTTATGAGGAGGATGGATTGTTTTTCAGGCAAGAAGCAACTTTTTTGGAGACAAAAGGTCAAAAAATGTAATTAATTGCTTAATTATTGTTTAATTTGGCGTAGTCTGAATTATAATATTTAATAAAATGTAGAAATATAGGATGACGGAGCCCTTATGGACGAAGAAGTTAAAGAACTAATTGTCAATGATGAAGAATTTAAATTGTTATCTGAAATGATCCTTGATATTGAAGAATCTGAAAATAAAGGAAAAAATTTAGAGTACGATATTTCTGGTTCTGATGGAAAAGATGCTCTGCTATTTCAATTAGGGTTAGCGGATGATTTGCAATTAATTGCAAACTATGGAAATCATCATCTTGTTTTTCCCGTACAGATGAAAATGGGCGATTTTGCTAATTTTACTATGAGCCTTAATTCTCCTAAGATTTTTGAGACGGGTGATAAATTACGTTCATGGCGTTTACCTGTTGATAAAACAATTTCTTTAGTAAATGAAAAAGATGAAGAATTACGCTATCAGATTAAAGATCTTTCTGCTTCAGGTATTTCCTTATTAATTGATGATGAAGAGGAAGCTGAGTTTCCTGATCAGCTACATAATATATATTTGAAATTACCAAATCGTGGACGTTTGGCGATTTCAGGTTCTCAAATCCGACGTGTTGATAATAAAACCGTGGCTTATTCATTAGGTCAGTCAACGGATGATACTGTTTTAGCGTCTTTAGCAGAATACCTTTTTGAATGTCATGCAGAGCAACATCCTGAAGCTCACGCAAATCAGTTTAAGTAATCTGATTTGATGTTTAATTAAACGCTTTGTTGATTTTATCGGCAAACAGTTTTTTTATCCTGATAAACTTTACAAGTTGTCATTTATATCTGTATTATGATGCCTGTTCTGCGGAGGGGTGGCAGAGCGACTGAATGCACTGGTCTTGAAAACCAGCGAGGGTTAATAGCTCTCCGAGAGTTCAAATCTCTCCTCCTCCGCCACATATAGAAAAAAGGCTTCTCATTTGAGAAGCTTTTTTTCGTTCTGGTAACTTAAAAAATTGTTCAGTAGCTTTTTGGTTGTCAATTTATAAATACAAGCAATATGTTCTCAAATTCAGTTAATGAACTTAACGGCATTTCATAAATCAATTTACAGGTCATGATCAAAGTGACACTGATAAAAATGGGACGAACGATTTTGTCACCATTTTTAATAACCATTTTACTGCCGATGATTGAACCTATTATTTGTCCTGCTCCCATCACGATACCTAATGAATAATCCACCGCACCTAATGCAACAAAGAACAATAAAGAAACAAAGTTGCCCATTAAATTGAGCGGTTTAGTGGCAATTGAAGATTGTTTTATGGTGTAGCCAAGTAAGATAACAAATGCAATCATCCAAATTGAGCCAGTACCTGGACCAAAGAAACCATTGTAAAACCCGATTGATAATCCACAACAGATCATAAAAACCTTCACCGAGATTCTAGGTGGTGTTGCCTTAGGCTTTTTCATGCTTTTAGAAAATATCGAATAGAGGGTAATAAACACCATTAAAATAGGTAATAAAAAACGTAACGATTGTTCATCAAATAAGCTTACCGAATAAGCGCCAAGGATCGCACCAATTGCAGTTGCTAGCATTCCCAAAAGAAGGCCCTGAATGTTTATTTGATGATAAAGCAAAAAGGTGACAAATGAAGTTGCTTCTCCAATAACTGCTTGTAGCTTGTTTGTACCTAGGGCGACAAAGGGAGGAATGCCGGCGAGCAGTAAACTCGGCACTGTAATTAAGCCACCTCCGCCAGCAATAGCGTCAACAATTCCTGCAATTATTGCAATTAGAAAAAGCAATAACAGTATATTATCAGTCAAATTGTATAAGGGGATTTCCATGGTCATTTAATCCTTTTGTATTTTTCTGATCCATCAAAGTGATAGGGAAATGTATTAGTAACATTATTTATCATGTAGTAAAATTAACTATAAATAACTTATATGTTTAGGTTGGCCTTAATGCTTAATTCTCTTGATATCGATTTCTTTCTTCATTTGGCCTCGAGTCGTTCTCTTGTCGCGACGGCGAGAAAGTTAAATGTCACTCCTCCAAGCATTTCTCAGCGCTTGACGTTGTTGGAGAAAAAGTTAGCAGTAAAATTGGTTGAGAGAGGTTCTAGAAGTATCGCCTTAACACCTGCAGGTGAAATTTTGGCGAAGCAAGGTAAGGGCTTGATGTTAGATTTAGGTGCCTTGGAAAGTCATTTACAGCATAATAAATTTGCGCTTTCAGGAAAAATAAATGTGCTTGCTCCTTTGGGGTTTGGTACTCAATACATCGCACCGATAGTGGCAGCTGTTCCAAAAACAACATCCATTAACTGAGATTGACCTTGTATTGTCCGATAATCCACAATGGTCAGAGCAACAGCGCCCTGATGTCATGATTTATATTGGATACCTTAAGGATTCATCCTTGAAACGTATTTTTCTTGCTAAAAATGAACGGTTATTATTAGCTTCTCCTGAGTATTTAAAATCAGCGCCAGAACTAAAGTCGCCACATGATTTAAAGCAAGCATCAATGTATCGCTTTAAGAGAAAATAATGAAGATGTTACCTTGTGGAAGTTTGCACATAAATTATCAGGTGAAAATATTGGTGTAAGAATATCACCTATGCTTTCAAGTAATGTTGGTATGGTTATTAAAAATTGGGCTGTTGATGCAATGGGTATCATTCAGCGTTCACAGTGGGATATCACTGAGGAATTAAAAATGGGGCGGTTAGTAAATATTTTACCTGAATACCAATTGCCTTCTGCAGATATAGTTGCCCTGGTTTCAACAAATCGAGAAAAAAGACCACAGAAAATAAATGAGTTAATTGATTTCTTGAAACAACAGATACAAGAAAAGATCAGTTAAGCCATGCCTTATTGAATTGAATAACATAATAGTTCTGCATTCTAAGAAATGAAGTTTTTTGTTGTGCTTAACTGTCATACTTATTTTGTTGTATATATGAGCAAACGCGCGCTTTTCCTTTATTTTTCTTTACAATACAATCATAAACTCTGTACTATTCGACCTGTTCTGCGGAGGGTGGCAGAGCTACTGAATGCACTGGTCTTGAAAACCAGCGAGGGTTAATAGCTCTCCGAGAGTTCAAATCTCTCCTCCTCCGCCACATTTTAGAAAAAGCTACTGACTTCAGTGGCTTTTTTCTTATCTGCGATTTAAATATTCTTATTATCAATCTTCCTATCTAATAAATTTATTTTATCTGTACTAAAACCATATCCTCTAAAGCGATATCCTCTAAAACCCCCTTTAACTTTTTTGATAAAAATCAATTTAAGTTTGAGGTAACTTCGTTTCGATTAGAATTTTGTTTGATATATAAGCAAACAATTCGGTTTTTCTTTTTTCTCTTTACAACAGAATCATAAACTCTGTATTATTCGCCCTGTTCTGCGGAGGGGTGGCAGAGCGACTGAATGCACTGGTCTTGAAAACCAGCGAGGGTTAATAGCTCTCCGAGAGTTCAAATCTCTCCTCCTCCGCCACATTTTAAAAGGCTCGCTATTTATAGCGAGCCTTTTTGCTTTCTACGACTTTAATATTATTTATGTCTGCCAATTTATTTATTATACTTAGTCTTTGTATTTACATTTTTTCTTCTAATGAATGAAGCAACTTGGATAAGTGTTAACTAACGCATGACATGATGTTTTTTGACTTTTAAAAACTCACTTTTTAGCTATTATCCAAATCTTAATTTAATTTTGCGCCAGTATAGTGACGCGGAGAGCAATTTTGATAAACATCCTGTTGGTCGATGACCATGAATTAGTACGTACAGGGATAAGCCGTATCATTGATGATGTTCGAGGCATGAAAGTAATAGGTGAAGCTGATAGTGGCGAAGTCGCTGTTAAGTGGTGCCGAAATAATCACCCAGATGTTATATTAATGGATATTAATATGCCGGGTATTGGTGGCTTAGATGCGATGCATCGTATCTTGCGCATCAATGAAGATATCAAAATCATTATGCTGACTATGCATACTGAAAATCCATTTCTTCTAAAGTTATGCAAGCTGGCGCCGCGGGTTATTTAAGTAAAGTACGCCCCTGATGAAGTGCTTGTCGCAATACGAGCGGTGCATTCAGGACAACGTTATTTAGCACCTGAAATAGCACAAAAATGGCTTTGTCACAAATATCTCCCGTTTCAGAAGATCCCTGTAGCGTATTATCAGAGCGTGAATTACAGATCATGATGATGATAACCAAGGGGCAACGAGTTGTAGATATTTCTGAGCAATTAGGTTTGAGTTCAAAAACAATCAATAGTTATCGATATCGTTTATTCGATAAGTTAGGCGTGAATGGAGATGTTGAACTGACTCACTTTGCCATTCGTTATGGCATGTTAGATGCTGATACTTTATAAAAGCGCTATTTAAAAAATGATCATTGAGCAGATAATTAATATCCAGTACCTCAACACATCTTTTGAGGCTGGCATATTATGAGTGAGTTTTGCGCGCAATCATTTTTACAAACGGTTACCACTGAGCCTGGTGTTTACCGTATGTTTGATAACAAAAACGTTATTATTTATGTTGGTAAAGCAAAAACCTCAAAAAGCGCCTTAGTAGTTATTTTAGCTTAACCCAAAAACACCCTAAAACCCTTGCGCTTGTTAGTCATATTACCAATATTGAAGTAACAGTGACTCATACTGAAACAGAAGCGTTGATTTTAGAACATAACTTCATCAAACAATATAAACCTAAATACAATATATTATTACGTGATGATAAATCCTATCCCTACTTATTTTTAAGTGATCACAAACATCCACAGCTAACTTTGGTGCGTTCACAAAATCGCAAACGAAAGGGGACTTATTTTGGCCCTTACCCCAGTGGTGGTGCTGTTCGTGAAAGCTTACATTTGATGCAAAAGCTATTTCCTATTCGCCAATGTGAAGATAGTTATTATGCCAATCGTTCTAGACCTTGTTTGCAATATCAATTAAAGCGTTGCCTAGGGCCCTGTGTAAACGCGATGCCAGAATCTGAATATGCACATCAAGTGGAATTAGCCAGTGAGTTTTTATTGGGTAAAAGTCAGCGGGTGATCGATTTATTAATTAATGAAATGGAAACTGCCAGTGAGAGCTTAGAGTTTGAAAAGGCAAGCGGTTAGGCGCGATCAAATTCAATCACTTAAAAAGGTTCAAGAACAACAATGGGTGAGTGGTGATATTGAACAGCTTGATGTATTAGGCTTTGTTTATGAGCATGGAGTGGCTAGTTTTCACCTTCTTTTTGTGCGTCAGGGGCGTATTTTAGGTAGCCGAAATTATTTCCCTAAAGTGCCTAAAAATTCTACTTTTGATGAAATATTAACGGCTTTTCTCAGCCAATTTTATTTATCGGGTCAAAATGGCCGTGCGATCCCCAAAGAGATTCTGTTAAGTGATGATTTTACAGAGCGTTTTACTTTTACTGATTTGTTTAGTGAATACTGTGGTTACAAAACCACATTAAAAGTAGAAATGCGAGGTGAGCGCGCTAAGTTTGTGAAACTTGCTAAACGAAATGCCTTAGTTGCATTACAAACCCATTTGAGTCAAAAAAATAATGTTCAGCAACGTTATCAATTATTGGAAGAAAAATTAGACCTGATCGAACCTATCCAGCGCATGGAATGTTACGATATTTCACATATGATGGGCGAGAAAACCGTCGCCTCCTGTGTGGTCTTTGACCGTGAAGGCGCTAAAAAATCAGCCTATCGCCGCTTTAATATTACTGGCATCACGCCAGGTGATGATTATGCCGCTATGGGGCAAGTGTTAGCGCGTCGTTTTAGAGATAAGCAAAATATTGAAAATATCCCAGATATTATTTTTATTGATGGTGGTCTTGGACAGTTAAACCAAGCAGAGGAAATTATTAGCTCATTAGCTGAAAATTTTACTGAAAAATACCCTTTATTGATTGGTATTGCCAAGGGAGTGACTCGAAAAGCTGGTCTTGAAACACTTATTTTAGCTGATAGCCACGAAATTTTAGAAATCGCGAGAGATTCACCCGCATTACATTTAATTCAACAAATACGCGATGAATCGCATCGATTTGCAATCACAGGGCATCGTGGACAACGGGATAAAAAACGTCGCACTAGTTCGCTAGAAGATATTGCTGGTGTAGGGGCGAAACGTAGGCAATTGTTATTAAATCATTTTGGTGGTTTACAGGGCGTGAAGGTCGCTAGCATAGATGAACTGGCTAAAATAAACGGTATCAGTCAGATGTTAGCTGAAAATATTCATGAAACCCTAAATTCGTAGTATCTCAAACAAGGGGTAACTCAATAAATAACAGGGAACTATTTGCATTAACAATCAATAAAATGCAAAAATAGCATTTCCACAGAAAGGATTTTTTAATGAACAATATTCCCAATATTTTAACCAGTTTTCGTATTTTTTAATTCCTATTTTTGTAATTGTTTATTACCTTCCTGTAATCTAGGCCGCAGTAACAGCGTACTTGTATTTTTTTGTTGGCCGCTATTACTGATATATTGGACGGTTACCTAGCCCGAAAACTTGACCAGTCAACTCCTTTTGGTGCCTTTTTAGACCCTGTTGCGGATAAAATAATGGTGGCTGTGTCATTAGTAATGATTGTTGAGCATTACGCGGTAATGTGGGTAACGATCCCTGCGATGATTATGATTTGCCGTGAAATTGTAATTTCTGCACTTCGTGAATGGATGGCAGAGATAGGACAAAGAGCCAGTGTTGCCGTTTCTAATGTAGGAAAAATTAAAACCGTTGCACAGATGCTTTCTTTATTTGTATTGATTTGGCAATACTCAGAAATGATGGAATGGGTTGGCTTTGCGCTAATGTTTATTGCAACAATACTTACTTTATGGTCGATGGTTGTATATTTAAAAGCTAGCATGGCCTGCACTGAGTAGCCAGTAAAAAGTCTCTTAAAAGTTGAATAAATAGACATTTAGCCTGAAAAAACAGCGAACAGCTTATAATTAATAAAAAAAGTCACAAAGGGTGTTGACTCAAAATAGAAAGTCTTTAAAATGCGCCCACATCGAAACGGAAACAGTTAATGTTTTCTAACGATAAAAATTAAAATGAAGATGCTACGACTAGCTCAGTGGTAGAGCACAACCTTGCCAAGGTTGGGGTCAAGAGTTCGAACCTCTTGTGCCGCTCCATTTTAAATTTTGGCGGAATGGCAGAGTGGCCATGCAGTGGATTGCAAATCCATCTATCTCGGTTCGACTCCGGGTTCCGCCTCCAAATTTTAAAGTTTTGCCCGGATGGTGGAATCGGTAGACACCCAAGATTTAAAATCTTGTGCATTCTGTGCGTGCGAGTTCAAGTCTCGCTCCGGGCACCATTTTTAAAGAAACCAGCTTTATAGCTGGTTTTTTTATGCCTGTAAATTTTAGTTATCAATAATGCACAAATATGTGCAACATCAATGGCGTACGAGTTCAAGTCTAGATTCGGGCAGTATTTTTAAAGAAAACAGATTTTTAGCTGTTTTTTTTTATGCCTCTAAGTTTTTAGTTATCAATAATGCACAAATATGTGCAACATCAATGGCGTACGAGTTCAAGTCTAGATTCGGGCAGTATTTTTAAAGAAAACAGATTTTTAGCTGTTTTTTTTATGCCTGTAAGTTTTTAGTTATCAATAATGCACAAATATGTGCAACATCAATGGCGTACGAGTTCAAGTCTAGATTCGGGCAGTATTTTTAAAGAAAACAGATTTTTAGCTGGTTTTTTTTATGCCTCTAAGTTTTTAGTTATCAATAATGCACAAATATGTGCAACATCAATGGCGTACGAGTTCAAGTCTAGATTCGGGCAGTATTTTTAAAGAAAACAGATTTTTAGCTGTTTTTTATGCCTGTAAGTTTTTAGTTATCAATATTGCACAAATATGTGCAACATCAATGGCGTGTGAGCTCAAGTCTCACTCCGAGCAGTATTTTTAAAGAAACCAGCTTTATAGCTGGTTTTTTTATGCCTGAAATTTATCCTGCAATTTATAGCTACAAAATATATCCTGAAAATTTTTTAGTTATCAATAATGCACAAAAATGTACAACATCAATCGCTTGCAAGTTTAAGTCTCTCTCCGTGCATCATTTTGAAAGCCTCGTACTTGAAATGAGGATTTTTTATATGCTTATTTAATATCTGATACAATATCTATCAAATAAATGAAATAGGTAGAAATATGATTAAATGTATTATATTTGATTGCGATGGCACATTGGTCGATAGCGAATACCTTTGTAACCTTGGTTTTGAAATAAAATTAAAAGAATATGGTGTGCATTTTCCCGCGCAACAAATAATGGAAAAACATGTCGGCTCAAAGTTGGCTGGTATTATGGCATCCTTTGAATCTGAGTTTGGTATTAAGCTAAAGGAAGATTTTGTAAGTTCCTATCGTGCTATTGTTGCAGAGCTGTTTAAAGAAAGATTAACGGCCTGTGATGGCGTACATGAGATGTTATCTAGTATTAATTTGCCTAAATGTGTTGCTTCCAACGGCCCTCTTGAAAAAATGACCATGGCACTTACATTGTCAGGATTAATAGAACATTTCCAAGGGCATTTATTTAGTGCGTATGAAGTAGGATCTTGGAAGCCAGATCCTGGTTTATTTCTTGAAGTCGCTAATGTGATGGGCTTTAAAGCAGAGCAGTGTGCTGTTGTTGAAGATAGTTTGGTTGGGCTTGTCACTGCAAAAGCCGCTGGTATGTTTGCAATATTATATGACCCTCATAATATTCATAATGAATTGCCCGATACGCTAAGGATAAGTCATATGGATCAGTTGCTTGATAGTATTAGTTAGTCTTCTGGTAATTTATTAGATTGGGTATTATTGTTGCTCAATTAAAAACGCAAGTAAGCGTTTGATTTACGCTTGCTTAAACAAAAAAATAGAAGATTATAATGAACGTAATAAAAGCTGAAAAAAGTAAGGCCTGGAACATCGTGATTTCTGGAGTGGCTATCGTCGCAATTTTATTAGCAATTGTTGTTTTGTTTTTAGGAGAGGGGATTCTTCAAACATTAGATTCAATTTACCCTAATTGGGCCTTTCCTGCTTATTTTATTCCTTGGTTTTTATTGATGATTTCAAGCATACAAAAACTCAATAAAAATAAACATAATAAGGAATATGCATTACAGGTTTGGATTTTAAAAATTACTATACCTCTTTTTCTTTTCACATTACCCTTCTTTAGCCAGTTGCTCAACAATAGCTATTCATCTACACATTGTTTAGATGAATGCCAAATACAAGCTACTTTTTTACTTGGCTTTGAGCCTTATTGTATGTTTTTAGCAATGCTGTCACTCTTTTTACTTTTTACATTGCCAAGTAAATGGTTACATAACAAATAAAGACTATAAATTCTTTATTTCCTGTTTTTGAAAGTAATGGAAAACTGCTTACTTATTTCTTTCCTGACTAGCGAATTTTGCTTTTCTTACCTAAGCTAAATAGACCTTTTATTTTTAATATTTAATTTAATACAGATAATTGCAAAGCTGATACTAATGTTAATAATTAGCTTATTTTTTCATTGCTTAAAGTTAACAACTTCTATGTTGGAGGTTTCGTAAAGAAAGCAAAAGATTAGATCAACTTTCGCCTCAAGCTAAATAATTTTTACTCGGTAAAATTGAGGACGCATGTATTTAACAATTAGGATGATGACTTATGTGAGTTGTTTTTATCTGTAAGGAGCATAGACATAAGGTATTTCCTTTTTAACTGATTTAATTGACTTCAAAAAGTCAAATTTATGACTGGTTTATTATAAATTTGCCCTTTGTGCTGAAAAAGCTATAAATGCACTTGCGCATCTTTTTGTAAGTGAGATTATTAGAAAATTGATTAATCTCAGTGTGTTATATCATCATTTCAGACATACTGGTTCAGATAACAAGTACTGAAAATGATCGCTTCATTATTTTCTTCATTATTCAATTTGAAGGTGAAAAAGTAGGAGACAAGTTAAATTAATTAGTATCGTTTATGCCATCATCATGCTGACAAAACTATAAAGTGCTATGGAAGCTTTACTTTTGAAAACATTTGAATGAGCTTGTAACTGAAAAATACTCATAAATTGTTAGGCATTAATTCATTTTTTATAACTAACTTAGAGTTCAATGGATTGAAATGTTGAAAAAGGAAACTTTATTTTGTTCCCATCAGATTTATATTTCAAAATAAAAAATAAGCATAATATTAAAACGCTTTTTTAATTGATATCTTTCATATGAAAGATATCAATGCTTCCTATGGTTTTGAAAATGGTGATGCGATAATCAAGCAACTAAAGAGTAACCTTTCTCTACTGCTGAAAAATGAAATCAATAAAATGATACAAAAAAACACCGGTTTGAAGGTGGTTGGAAAGGTATCGAGGCATCATTCAGATGTATTAGCGTTAACTTTTTATGCTGATTTACCTGAGATGATAGTGCTTAAGATAAATGAAATCATTACTCAGCATCTGGTCAATCATAAATTCAAAGTTTCTAAACCAGATATAAAAATATTTATTAATGCCACAGTAGGTTGTTCAAAAAGCTCAAATAAAAATTTAATTGTTTACGCAGAAAAAGCCTTACACATTGCTAAAACAAATTTTGAAATGTTTGTTTTCTTTGACTCCAACTTCTATAAGAATGAATCCTCCCATAATAATCTCATCGAAATCATAAAATACAATATTGAAAGTAATAAGGTCGAGCCATACTTTCAGGCTATTGTGTGTAACACAGAAGAGCAAACAGTAAAATATGAAGCGCTGATGAGGCTCTTTGATCAAGAGGGTAATATATTATTGCCAGGCGCTTTTTTAGACAAGGCGAAAAGTTATAGATTATATGTGCAATTAATGCAGATATTAATCAATAAAGTGTTTGATATCATTATTCTGCATAAAATTCATGTCAATATTAACCTCGAATATAACGATATTATTAACCCTTTAATCAGCGATATTATTCTTCTGAGATTACAAAAAGCAGACATCGGTAAATATTTGACAATTGAAATCTTAGAAAGTGAAAGGATCAGAAACTTTGATGTGATTAATGAGTTTATTCATAAAGTAAATGAGTATCAGGTCGGAATAGCAATAGATGATTTTGGCACGGGGTTTTCGAATTATGAATATATTTTGAAACTAAATGTTGATTACCTAAAAATAGATGGTTCGTTAATTCAAAAAGTAAATGAAGAGATTTATATGAATCTCATTAAAAGTATTGTGATGTTTTGTGGAAAACAAAATATTAAAACAGTCGCTGAATACGTCAGTGATGTAAAAATACAACGTTATGTCAAATCATTAGGCATAGATTATTCTCAGGGTTATTACATTCAAAAACCAGTTTCAATTGAGCAAATTTTGGGAGAGCGTAGTGAAGGGTAATTTAAAAAAATAACAGATAAAACCATTCAAGAACTATTACAAAACGATATTATTCTTCCATCTTCATATTTTAAGACATTTGACCAAAATGCAAAAAAGGTAAGTATTGAAATAAATGATGAAGAATTTGAAAACGAAGTGAGTTCGGTAATAGTCGACGAGTTGCGTGATATCAATAGCTATATGCAAAAGACTGTTAAAAATATTGATTCTTTAACAGATGTTACAGAACCAAGCTCAAAAAGCGATTCAGGATAAAGATAATATTAAGCTAGATTCCTTAGGCTATGCATTAGCAGACCATGAAAAAAGAAATGCAGGCTCTGAAGGATCTTATTTATATTGATCCCTTAACAAAAACATTTAATAGAAAGTGGATTTATAATCACGCGGTGGATGAGCAGGGGGATTTTCAGGATAAAGGTATATTGCTTTTTATCGATATTGCTGACTGTGATTATCTTGCTGAAAAGTACGGGAATCTTATTGTGGATAACGTTATTCTTTATATTGCTAAATTTTTAATGCAAAAATTTGGCAAAGAAAAAATACAATTTGAAATTGCTCGGTATAGTAATGCTCAGTTTGTTTTGTTTATCAAAAAAGACACTATAGATAACATTTCATCTTTTTTAACTAATGCTCGTGTAGAATTGTCGAATACAACGTTAAAAAGTAAATCAGGTTTAATGTTTAAGGCAAATTTTAATTTTGGTATTGTAAAGTATAGTCAGCATGAAGCGTTTCAAATGATGCTTGAAAAAGCATCTAGCTTAGCCACTCAGGAAAAAGAAGCTATTTGATGTTGTATGATTAATTATAAAAAAAGCGCTAAAAGCGCTTTTTTTATAATTGAATCGATTAGGTTAATTAATCGCTTCTATTCTAATTCACCACAGAAACGGTAGCCCTCACCGTGGATAGTAGCAATAATTTCTGCACTTTCCGGTACACTTTCGAAATGTTTACGTATACGTCTGATGGTCACATCAACCGTTCTATCTTGGGCTTTTAATTCCCGTCCAGTCATCTTCATTAATAATTCTGCACGAGTTTGTATTTTTCCTGGATTTTCAATGAAATGTAACATTGCACGGAATTCACTACGAGGCAGTTTGAATAGATCACCGCGAGGGCTGATCAGTGCTCGGCTGTCAATTTCTAAAGTCCAACCACTGAATTTGTAGTTTTCAACTTTTTTACGCACTTCTTCAAAGTAAATATTATCCTGCATCGTACGAGTTAATAAGTTACGCGTACGGATAGTTAATTCACGTGGATTAAATGGTTTAGTAATATAATCATCGGCACCAATTTCAAGACCTAGTATTTTATCTACTTCATTATCGCGACCTGTTAAGAAAATCAGCGGAATGGTTTGAATTTCTCTTAGTTCTCTGGCTAATAACAATCCATTTTTACCTGGTAAATTGATATCCATAATAATTAAATTGATACTGTTATTACTGATAACATTATGCATTTCGTTACCGTCATTAGCTTCAAAAACTTGATAACCTTCTGCTTCAAATACACTTTTTAGTGTATTTCTTGTCACTAACTCATCTTCAACGATAAGTATATTAGCTGTAGACATACGTCTCTCCTATTTTTAAATTCTGTATTCTTTAAATGCTTAATAACGGGTTTAATTATTGATTAACGTTAAAGACAACACGGAAATGAGATGGCTTGTGTTTTACTTCGAATATATTAACGATAACGGATTTAAACAATTATTTTACATGTATAGCTGTTATGTTGATGTAAATCGCACCTTTTGTACCTTGATATTTGATGAATGTGACATTCAACATCTTATATCTCGCTATTTTAGGGGAATACTATAAATAGTTAACATAAAGATAACAACTAGATTATTTATTACAGGATAAATTAGAGATTGTTCCTTGACATGTATCAACCTGCTCGTTCAACTAAGGGCTTATATGGTGTGAATTTAATAGACAAAAATTATAAATACGGTTATTAATCGACGAATTGTTTAACACTCTTAAAAGCTTTGCTACAATGCAATTTCGTTTTTTATCTAATAAGAAGTTAATTTAAAGTATGTTTCAGTGTTTATTTCATCAATTTAACCTTTTTTCAGCCGTTCTTTATAAACAATCGGCAAGCATTGTTAAATTAATGAGATGAACCATTTTTAAAACCCGCGACTTTTTGCGGGTTTTTTTATATCAGAAAGTAGGAATTTTAAATGCGTGTACTTAAATTTGGCGGACATCATTAGCAAATGCCGAACGTTTCAATCAAGTTGCAGATATTGTTATCAATAATCAGCAACAAACTCAAATTGCTTTAGTGTTATCAGCGCCTGCTGGTGTCACCAATAATTTGGTTGCTGTGGTAGATAAAACCAGCCAGGGTTTATCTGCAGAGACACATTTAGTTGATATTCAACGCATATTTGCAGACTTAATTAAAGGTTTAAAAAGTACCTATTCTGAATTGGCTGATGAATTATTAAAAACGATTTTTGAACGTGAGTTAAAACATTTAAGTGATTTGCTTGAAGGGGTGCGTTTATTATCTCAGTGTCCTGCTAGCATTGAAGCACAAATTTTAAGTAAAGGTGAATTGCTTAGCATTGCTTGCATGAAACAGCTACTGATTGCTAAAGGTCATACGGTTGAAGTTATCAAACCTCAATCTATGTTGATTGCCAAGAAAGGTGGTTACCTTGAAGCGCAAATCGATATTGAAACATCACGAGCTTTGTTTGAGAAACAAGACATTGTTAAAAATGCCATTTATTTAATGCCTGGTTTTACCGCAGGTAACGAAGAAGGCGAAACATTAGTACTTGGACGCAATGGCTCAGATTATTCTGTCGCTGTTTTAGCCGCGTGTTTAAAAGCAGAGTGCTGTGAGATTTGGACCGATGTTGATGGTGTGTACAGTCGCGATCCGCGTTTAGTAAAAGATGCTAAGTTATTAAGCTCACTAAGTTATGCAGAAGCGATGGAGCTTTCTTATTTTGGTGCAAAAGTATTACACCCTAAAACAATCGCACCGATTGCACAGCATCATATTCCTTGTTTGATTAAGAATACCCATAATCCACAGGCGCCAGGTACTTTAATCGGTGCCGAGCAAAGTGATGAGGAATTACAAGTGAAAGGGATTTCAGACCTTAAAGATTTAACCATGATCAGTATTTCTGGTGCTGGTATGAAAGGTATTGTAGGCATGGCTGGACGTATATTCAGCACTGTATCTCGTGCCGGTGTTTCTATTATATTAATTACCCAATCATCATCTGAATATAGTTTGAGTTTTTGTATTTCTTCTGCCGATTCTGAGAAAGCTGTAGATGCTTTAAAAGAAGAATTTAGCTTAGAATTTGCTAATAACTTACTTGAGCCTCTTGAGCTTATCAAAGAACAGGCAATCATTTCCCTAGTGGGCGATGGCATGAAAAAGGCAAAGGGCGTTGCCGCTCGTTTCTTAACAGCATTAACAGAAGCATCAATTAATATTACAGCGATTGCTCAGGGCTCTTCAGAGCGTTCTATTTCTGTGGTTGTTTCTGAGAAAAAAGCACAGGAAGCGGTAATTGCTTGTCATCAAAAATTCTTTGCTAGTGTGCAATATATTGATGTATTCCTAATTGGTTGTGGTGGTGTTGGTGGCGCATTAGTTGATCAAATCTATCGTCAGCAATCTCGACTAGCAGAAAGTCATATTCAAATTCGTGTCTGTGGCATTGCAAATAGTCGCGCTATGTTGATGGATGCTCAGGGTATCTCCTTAGATAACTGGCGTGATCTGTTAAAAGACGAAACGTCACCATTATCATTGTCTAAAATGCAAACGCTGGTTAACGAGTCTCATATTATTAACCCTGTGATCGTTGACTGTACAAGTAATGATGCGATTGCCGCGCGTTATGTTGACTTTTTAGGTGCTGGTTTCCATGTTGTGACAGCAAATAAAAAAGCCAATACTAGCAGTATGGATTATTACAATCAGCTACGTTTAACGGCCTTAATGAAACGTCGTAAGTTCCTATACGATACAAACGTAGGTGCTGGCTTACCGGTTATCGAAAATATGCAGAACCTATTTAATGCAGGTGATCAACTGGTTAAGTTTAATGGTATTTTATCTGGTTCATTATCCTTTATTTTTGGTAAATTAGATGAAGGTAAATCATTTTCTGAGGTAACAACAGAAGCGCGTAACATGGGCTTTACAGAGCCAGATCCTCGTGATGATTTAAGTGGTACTGATGTTGCGCGTAAGTTACTTATTCTAGCGCGTGAAGCAGGTATGGAAATTTCACTGGAAGACGTTGAGATTGAACAAGCATTACCACCTGGTTTTGATGATACAGGGACGGCAGATGAGTTTATGGCTCGTTTACCAGAAGCGGATGCTTACTTCAAAAAATTACAAGCAAAAGCGGATGAAAACAATCAAGTATTACGTTATATCGGCAGTATTGTAGATGGAAAATGTAAATGTAGTATTGAAGCCGTTGATGCGGAGGATCCACTCAATAAAGTGAAAGACGGTGAAAATGCCTTGGCATTTTATAGTCAATATTATCAACCGATCCCATTAGTATTACGCGGTTATGGTGCAGGTACTGAAGTAACTGCGCCGGGTGTTTTTGCGGATGTTTTACGTACCCTCAACTGGAAGCAGGAATTTTAATATGTCTCTTGTCGTTTACGCACCGGCTTCAACTGCAAATGTGAGTGTTGGTTTTGATGTATTAGGAGGCGCTTTAACGCCTATCGACGGTCAGCAACTTGGTGATCGAGTGAAAATCAGTGAAGGTAATGAAGCCTTTACTTTTAGCGTCGTCGGGCGTTTTGCAGATAAATTACCGACAGATCCTAAAAAGAATATTGTTTTTGATTGTTATTTAGCCTTCAAAGAAGCGTTATTAAAAACATCAACAAGCCTATTAAATGTTGATATCACTTTAGAAAAGAACTTACCAGTCGGAAGTGGATTAGGCTCTAGTTCAAGTTCTATAGTGGCGGCCTTAGAAGCTTTAAATGCATTGCACAAACATCCTCTTGATGAAAGCGTTATGCTTGCTATTATGGGTGAAATGGAAGGTATTATCAGTGGTGGCGTGCATTATGATAATGTTGCTCCCTGTTATTTAGGTGGCATGCAATTGATGATCAATGAAGGAGGGGTTATTAGTCAAACTATCCCTTCATTTAAACATTGGTATTGGGTAGTTGCTTACCCTGGTATTACTATTTCAACGGCAATCGCTCGTGATATTTTACCGGCACAATATCGCTTAAGTGAGACACTAACTTATGGTCGACGCTTAGGTGCTTTTGTTCATGCTTGTCATAGCGATCAACCTGATTTAGCATCTAAAATGTTAAAAGATGTGATTGCAGAGCCCTATCGGGCACAATTAATCCCAGGTTTTAAAGAAGCACGTTTGTTTGCTGAACAATGTGGTGCTTTAGCGATGGGTATTTCAGGATCCGGTCCAACGGTTTTTGCTGTGATGACGGATCTTAATCAAGCTCAATCTTTACAGAATTGGTTAAACGAAAATTTCCTTCAAAATGATGAAGGATTTTGTCATATTTGCCACCTTGATGAACAGGGTGCGCGCGTGTTAGGAACAGAACTATGAATTTATACAACATCTCCGACAATACTGAGCAAGTCAGTTTTCAACAAGCCGTTAAACAAGGCTTAGGACGTGGACAAGGGCTATTTTTCCCGGATACCATCACGCCTTTAAATGATATTGAAGGATTGCTTAAGTTAAATTTAGTTGATCGCTCAACTGAAATTTTATCGCACCTTATCGGTGACGAGTTGAGCAAAGATACGATTCATAATATTGTTTCTCAAGCATTTACCTTTGAAGCACCGGTTAAGAAAGTAACAGACTCAATCAATGCCCTTGAACTTTTCCACGGACCAACACTTGCATTTAAAGACTTTGGTGGCCGTTTCATGGCGCAATGTTTAGCTTCGTTTAAAGAGCAAGATAAAAAAATCACAATTTTAACGGCAACCTCTGGTGATACTGGTGCCGCTGTTGCGCATGCTTTTTACGGTATGGAAAACATTGATGTGGTTATCCTTTATCCGAAGGGAAAAATTAGCCCATTACAAGAGAAGTTATTTTGTACATTAGGTGGCAACATTACTACGATTGCAATTGAAGGTACATTTGATGACTGTCAAGCGATGGTAAAACAAGCATTTGATGATCAAGAACTAAAACAAGCGATTGGTCTAAATTCAGCAAATTCAATTAATATCAGTCGTCTTGTTGCTCAAATTTGTTATTACTTTGAAGCATTTGCTCAACTAGATGAAACGCAACGTAAAGATTTGGTTGTCTCTGTGCCAAGTGGTAATTTTGGTGATTTAACAGCTGGTTTATTAGCAAAAGCATTAGGTTTGCCAATCAAACGTTTTATTGTCGCAACTAACGAAAACGACACAGTACCGCGTTATTTAGCTGGCGAAGCTTGGACACCTAAAACAACTATTCCAACACTTTCAAATGCGATGGATGTAAGTGCTCCAAATAATTGGCCTCGTATCGAAGAGTTATTTAAAGTGAAAGGTTGGTCTTTAAGTGAATTAGGTTACGGAAAACTGAGTGACCAAGAGACTAAAGAAACCTTAGTTGCGATGGATAAATTAGGTTATTTATGTGAGCCTCATGGTGCAATCGCTTACAGTGAACTATCAAAACAATTAGCAGAGGGTGAAACTGGTTTATTCCTTTGTACGGCACACCCTGCAAAATTCAAAGAAAGTGTAGAAGAAATTCTAGGTCGCGACATATTTATACCTGAAGAGCTTGCTTCACGTGCTGATTTAGCGTTACTTTCTAAGGAAATGCCTGTGGACTTTGCACAGGTACGTCAATTGCTAATGTCGTTATAATTGCTTATCAATAGCAGGTGATAGACTAAACAACAAAGAAGATTAATTAAAAGAGCGTTTTAAACGCTCTTTTCTGTTTTTGGAAAGGAGCTAAAAATGGGTAAAGTCTTAAATGATCTATTGGATCAACTTAGTTTAGAAAAATTGGAAGAAAATTTATTTCGAGGACAAAGCCAAGATCTCGGCTTGGGACTTGTATTTGGTGGGCAAGTAATGGGACAAGCCATTTCTGCCGCCAAAGATACGGTATTAGAAAACCAACGTGTTCATTCATTTCATTCTTATTTTTTACGTCCAGGGAAAACCGATAGGCCGATCGTTTACGATGTTGAGCGAATTCGAGATGGACGCAGTTTATCTGCTCGACGCATTAAAGCGATTCAAGATGGCAAAGCTATTTTTTATATGACAGCTTCCTTCAAGGCTCCTGAAAAAGGCTTTGAACATCAAGATGAAATGCCAAATGCTCCCGCACCTGAAGATTTAATTTCTGAACAAGAAATGGCGCTGATCCACTCCGATATTCTTCCTGATAGTATTCGCGATAAGCTTGTTTGTGAAAAGCCTATTGAGATGCGCCCTGTAAGTTTTGTTCATCCCGTAGAGCCCGAAGTAGAGCCAGCTAAACGACTTGTGTGGTTTAAAGCGAACGGCAAAATGCCAAATGATTTGCGTATTCATCGTTATTTGTTAGCTTATGCTTCAGATTTTAACTTCCTACCAACCGCGTTACAGCCACATGGTGTTTCCTTTTTGTCAGAGGGCATGCAGGTGGTCACGATTGATCATTCCATGTGGTTCCATCAAGACTTTCGATTAGATGAATGGTTGCTTTATGCCGTTGAAAGCACTGTTGCTTCAGATGGTCGAGGTTTAGTGCGCGGTCAAGTTTTTACTCGTGAAGGTGTATTAGTAGCATCAACGATACAGGAAGGTTTAATTCGCAAAAAACATCTTAAAAAGGCAACAAATAAAGAGTAATTAGGAGAAATATTTACCTTATTTATTGCTTAATAAATTCAACTGCAAATTTTTTAATATTTTTGCAGTTGCCCCCCAAATAAAATAATTCTGGTAGCTAATACAGTAAGTATAAGGACGTTGCTTATTGGCAACTAAGTGTTGTTTATGGATATTGCCTTCATCTAATAAAAAATGTAGTGGCACTTCAAAAACTGACTTTACCTCCTGTTCATCTATATTAAGTTTTAATTTTTTATCAATTAAAGCAACAAAGGGGGTTACTTCAAAACCGCTGTTTGTTTTAAAAGGGGTAATTGGCCAATGATGTCGACTAAACTAGGATGAATACCAATCTCTTCATGAGTTTCTCGGATTGCAGTTTGTTGTAAACTATGGTCAAAATGCTCATATTTTCCACCTGGAAAACTAACTTGACCTGGGTGATGCCTTAGGTGCAGAGCGCGCTCGGTTAAAATAACATGTAATATGCCTTGTCGTTGCACCAGCGCAATTAAAACCGCCGCTTTTTTTAATTTTTTAGGTCGTATCTGTTGTTGCATATAGATATCATTATTTGCCTCCATTGGAGACAATAAAAAGCGCGTTAAAAATGAATCTCTATCCATAGATTGTGGGCTCTTAATGTGTTTATTTAACTCAAGAATAATTTCATGTTAAATAGCATACGCTATTTTTTACACAAAACCTTAACATCATTCGACAAAAACATTTCTTTATAGTAGCGTAGTGTTATTAACTATTAATGGAAAAACAGAGTGTTAATTTCTACTTTACCAATCCGTATTTATTACGAAGATACTGACGCTGGTGGCGTTGTTTATTATGCCAACTATATGAAGTTTTTTGAACGTGGGCGAACAGAATGTCTACGTGAAATAAATATTGAGCAGGATGCGTTACTTGAACAAAACATCGCGTTTATGGTAAAAAAAGTAGAAATGGATTGTATTCAATCTGCTCGATTTAACCAATTGCTTTCTGTGAAAACAGAGGTTGAAAGCTATCGCAAAGCAAGTCTTGTGTTTAAACAACAAATATTTAATGAAAATGGGGAACTTCTTTGTCAAGCTTCCACTCTAATTGCCTGTGTTAATCTACAGAAAATGAAACCCACAGCTATTCCAGCTGAAATTATTGAGGTAATGTCCAGTGCACGCTGATATGTCTTTTATAGGTCTATTTTTACAAGCCAGTATGCTTGTTAAATTTGTAATGTTATTGCTATTAGGAATGTCTATCTATTCATGGACACTGATTTTTTCTCGCGCGAGAATGTTAAAGTCAGCAAAAAGAGCCTTAGTACATTTTGAGGAGCGCTTTTGGTCAGGGCATGATCTTAGTCGTTTGTACAAGGAAACGGTCGCCCGCAGTGATCACATTGTAGGAGGAGAGAAAATATTCTATAGCGGTTTTAAAGAGTTTTCTCGTTTGCATCGTATGCCTGGTCGTAATGCGGATAGTGTTACCGAAGGTGCTCATCGTAGCATGAGAATTACCTTATCTCGTGAAGTAGAAGAGTTAGAGAATGGTTTATCAGCACTAGCAACAATTGGTTCAATTAGTCCATATATTGGTTTGTTTGGAACTGTTTGGGGAATAATGAACTCATTTATTGCACTTGGACAGGTACAACAAGCAACATTAACTATGGTTGCGCCAGGTATTGCAGAGGCACTCATCGCAACAGCGATGGGGTTGTTTGCCGCTATTCCTGCTGTTATTTCATATAACCGATTTGCAACGCGTATGGCAAAAATCGAAACGGCTTATATTAACTTGATGGAAGAATTTACTTCTATTTTGCATCGCCAAGCAATGACTGAAAACGAGTAAGGGCGGTTATGCAATATTCTTATCGTAGACCAAGACGTAAAATCGTTGCTGAAATAAATGTGGTGCCATACATAGACGTTATGTTGGTACTGTTGATTATTTTTATGGCAACGGCGGCTACTGTGACTTTAGGTGTTAAGGTTGATTTACCACAGTCTTCAGCAGAGCCATTGTCTGTTGATAGTAAACCACCATTGATTGCATCAATAGATAAACAAGGCTTGTATTATTTAGATGTTGGTGAAAGTGGTGAAACAGCACTGAGTGCCGATGAGATGAGTGCATTAGTAAAAGCACAACTTGATTCTGATAAAGAAGCACAATTTGTTGTTAAAGGTGACGGAGACGTACCCTATAAACGTGTTGTTGAATTAATGGTTTTATTGCAGGAGGCGGGCGTGCCTTCTCTAGGTTTAATGACTGAGCCGGTGGAAAATGAAAAATAGCACGACATTTATTGCTTTCATCACCGCACTTGCACTGCATTTGATTGTTGGTGCAGTCATGCTATTGGGTTTGGATTTTGACTTTTTAAAGGATAAACCCAAACCAGAGGCGACAGTGATAAATGCTTCTATGATCAATCAAAAGTTATTTGATGATTTAGCAGAAAAGAAAGCACAACAAAAATCCGATGTTGCAGCTGCAGAGAAAAGAGAGCTAGAACAAAAGAGACAAGAGCAAGCACGTATTCAGCGCGAAAAAGAATTAGTCGCGCAAAAAATAAAACAAGCTGAAGAGAAGCGCATCAAAGAGCAAAAGGCAGAAGCCGAACGTAAACAAAAAGAAGAAGAACGGATACTTTTGAAGAAATTGTTGCGACTAAAGAAGAAAGAGCGAAAGAAGAAGCTAAAAAAGCAAAAGCGGTACGCAGATGCTAAAAGAAAACAAGAAGAAGAACGCATTAGAAAACAAAAAGAAGAAGCTGAGCGTGTTGCAGCTGAAAAATTAAAAGCAGAAAAAGCTTTACAAGAAAAGTTAGCGAAGGAAGCAAAAATAAAAGCTGAAAAAGAAGAGAAAGAAAGACAAGAAAAATTAAAAGCAGAGCAAGAGGCGAAAGCGCGTAAAGAAGCGACAGAAAAAGCAGAACGATTACGTCAAGCAGAACTTGATAAGCAAATGCAAGAGGAGTTCGAAGATTCATTTTCGAGTGCACAAAGCTCTAAGCAACTTTCAGAGATCGCTCGTTATCAAGCGCTTATTCGCGATAAAATTAGCCGTAATTGGCAAATAGATCCAAGCATGAAAGGGAAAAGTTGTACTTTAGCGATTCGTTTAGCACCTGATGGTTTAGTACTAAATGTCACACAGAGTAAAGGAGATGCAAAATTATGTGACTCTGCTAAACGCGCGACGTTTAAAGCCAAAATATTACCGATTCCGAAAGATCCTGAAATTGCACCACAATTTAGAGATTTTGATATCACTTTAGAGCCAGAACTTTAAGGAATAATTAAAAATGTTTGTACGTATAATGTTGTTACTATCCATGTCAATTTCATTATTAACGGTTTCTGCACCCGCTTCGGCTCGTTTAGAAATCTTGATAACAGAGGGGTAAACACTGCTCGCCCGATTGCCGTGATCCCTTTTAAATGGTTAGGTGGCGGTGTGAGTCAGTATGATTTTTCTGAAATTATTGCTAATGACCTACGAAGCAGTGGTCAGTTTAGTCCAATTTCTATTGATAAAATGCCAAAAACACCTTCAAGCAGTCAAAATTTAGACTACAGCTTATGGCACGACATGGGAGTAGAAATTATTGTTATGGGGGAAGTTAGCCCTTCGCCTAAAGCAGATGAATTTATTATTACCTACGAATTATTAGATGTCGTAACAGGCAATATGGGAATGTCTGAATATTCACCAGTGATGGATAAACGTCGTAGTACCGTTAATGCAAAACAGTTTCGCCAGTTTTCACATCGCATTAGCGACGTTGTTTACGAAAAGCTTACCGGTGATCGTGGTGCCTTCTTAACGCGTCTTGCTTATGTTGCGGTTGATAATGAAAGCTCGCACCCTTACCAATTGCGTATTTCTGATTATGATGGATACGATGAAAAATTAGTTTTGCGTTCTAAACAACCTATTATGTCACCATCTTGGTCTCCTGACGGACAAAAGCTGGCTTATGTGAGCTTTGAGCAAAAACGTTCACAAATTTATGTTCAGGATTTGTATACGCAGAAGCGTGAATTAATGACTTCTTATCCGAAAATCAATGGTGCGCCTAGTTGGTCTCCGGATGGTAAAAAGCTGGCATTAGTTTTATCAAAGGATGGTCAGCCTGAAATTTATGTTTTGACGATTGCTACAAAACAACTTGATAGAGTTACTGAAAACAGAGTCATAGATACTGAACCAAGTTGGTCACCCGATGGACAAAGCTTAATTTTCTCATCTGAGAGAGGTGGACGACCTCAGATTTATCAAGTCGAGCTCACATCTGGTAAAACAAAACGCTTAACTTGGGAAGGTGAAATGAATTTAGGTGGTACAATTACGCCTGATGGTGATAGTCTAGTATTGGTGAGTCGCAATAACGGGAATTATAAAATTTCTGTGCAAGATCTTGATTCTGGAGAGTTAAGAACTTTAACTCAAACACAATTAGATGAATCGCCAAGTGTTGCGCCTAATGGTAGTATGATAATTTACAGTACTGTGTATCAAGGTAACAAAGGGTTGGCATTAGTATCGATGGATGGGCGTTTTAAAGCGCATATTCCAGCGACAAATGGTGATGTTAAGTCTCCAGCATGGTCTCCATTTTTAAATTAACTATTCAAAGTAAAATAAGGAAGAAAAATGAATTTTTCAAAAATTTCAAAAAGTTTGTTAATTGCATTACCAATGCTTGCGTTAGGTGCATGTAGTTCAAATAGTGACAGCGATGCTGACTCATCTGAAACAAACAAAAATGCGGCGAATGGAACAGGCTACAACAACAGCAAGCAATGTTGAAACAAATGTGATTGAAGCTGTTGAGCTAACAATGGAAGAGCAACTTGTTCAAGAATACACAGCTGCAATTCTAGAAAGAACAATTCACTTTGAATTTGATAAATCAACAATTGCACCACGTTTTACTTCTATACTTGATGCACATGCAAAGTATTTGGTAAACAATCCTAGCAAGTCTTTGACTATCGAAGGTCACGCCGATGAGCAAGGAACACCTGAATACAATATTGCATTAGGTGAACGTCGTGCGACTTCTGTGGCGACTTATTTAGAAAATATGGGCGTATCTTCTGGCCAATTAACAATTGTTAGTTACGGCGAAGAAAAACCTGTTAATTTCGGGCATGATTTAGCGGCTCAAGCTGAAAACCGTCGTGCTGAACTTACTTATTAATTAATTGATTAGTATGAAGAAAATGACCTTTAATGTGGCGATACTTATCGCCACTTGTTTCTCCGCCTCAAGTTTTGCGTATCGCGCCTGTTAGTGACGTTACCTCAACGACTGGTAGTGTGGGAATTCAAAAACAAATTGATGATTTAAATCGTTTGGTTGAAAGCCGTAATCGAATGCAGATACGTTTTCAAAACCAACTTGACCAAATATCTCAAGAAGTTAGTCAGATACGTGGTAGTTTAGAATTGTTTAACCATAAACTTGAACAAGTTGAAAACCGCCAACGAAATCTATATCAACTTATTGATGAACAAAAAGCTGAAATGGCTAAAGCTCCGGCGAATAATGTAGCTGGAAATAGTCAATCAGTTTCAGTAGATGAAAAATCAGCTTATCAAGTCGCAGTAGACTTAGTATTAATTGAAAAAAATTATAGCCAAGCGATTACTGCCTTTGAAGCTTTTGTGATAGACCATCCAGATTCCTCTCTTATTGCAAATTCACAGTATTGGTTAGGCCAACTACTTTATAAAGAGAAAAAACGAGAAGAGGCGCGTAATGCCTTTTTAATCGTGACAGAAAAGTATCCCGATTCAAATAAACGTGCCGATTCATTATTTAAAATTGGTATTATCGATGAATACTTAGGTAAAAAGGATTCTGCTAAGGCTTTTTATGAAAAAGTATTAAAAGAATATGCAGACTCATCCGCATGACCAGTCTTGCAAGCAAACGCCTAAAAGAAATGTAAGGCAGATAATTTAAACAAAATATAATAAATTGTTTGTTTTCTCAACAAACAGAAAGAAAGGGCAAATTTTTTGTTGCGCTCTCAAAATTATTGTATATTATACGCCGCAGTTGAGAGGGAATGTGACTTGCTTCATGTAAACCTTAACTTCGGTTTTAATGTTTTCGTATGTTAAAACCAAGCCATATTTATGTATGGAACTTTAGTTCAGTTGGTAGAGCTATTGATACACTTTTAATTTATTAAAAGGCGTATTAAGAAATAAAACCAAAACCATATTTATATATGGGCCGTTAGCTCAGTTGGTAGAGCAGTGGACTTTTAATCCATTTGTCGAAGGTTCAAATCCTTCACGGCCCACCACTTTCTTAAGTCGTCAGTTTTTAGCTGACAGCTGTTAGTTAGAATATAAATATGACCATATTTATATATGGGCCGTTAGCTCAGTTGGTAGAGCAGTGGACTTTTAATCCATTTGTCGAAGGTTCAAATCCTTCACGGCCCACCACTTCAATATAGCTATCAGCTTCAAGCTATCAGCTGTTAGTAAGAAGAAAAATATAAATTTGTAAATAACTCAGTTGGTAGAGCTATTGATACATTTTTAACTTATTTAAAAGGTGTATTGAAAAATAAAACCAAGCCATATTTATATATCGAGCGTTAGTTCAGTTGGTAGAGCTATTGATACACTTTTAATTTATTAAAAGGCGTATTAAAAAATAAAACCAAAACCATATTTATATATGGGCCGTTAGCTCAGTTGGTAGAGCAGTGGACTTTTAATCCATTTGTCGAAGGTTCAAATCCTTCACGGCCCACCACCTTCTTTAGCCGTTAGCTTCTAGCTAATCAGTTATAAGTAAGAGCTAAAAGCTGTCGACTGATAGCTCGTAGCTAAAGTATATATGGAATGTTAGTTCAGTTGGTAGAGCTATTGATACACTTTTAATTTATTTAAAAAGTGTATTGAAAAAATAAAGCCAAACCATATTTATATATGGGTCGTTAGTTCAGTTGGTAGAGCTATTGATAAACTTTTAATTTATTAAAAGGCGTATTAAGAAATAAAACCAAGCCATATTTATATATATGGGCCGTTAGCTCAGTTGGTAGAGCAGTGGACTTTTAATCCATTTGTCGAAGGTTCAAATCCTTCACGGCCCACCACCTTTCTTGAACTCTTGAATTAAAAACCTCCTCTATTTTTTCAAAATATTATTTTTCAGTATTAAATTTCTATTTAATTCGAATAGCTATTTTTATCAATATTATTCCCAAATTAATTTGCTAACTTGGCATTTTTAAGCCCCATGGTATAATTTGTTTCCATTTTAAAATCCTAGAGTCGATGATGAGCAAATTTTCACCCCTTGTTGGATCTGATTATCCATTTCCCCCAAAACCAGCTGTTTTATCTGTACAGGAAGAATCAGACTACAAAGAAAAAATAAAAAAACTATTGATTGAAAAAGATGCGGTACTCGTCGCTCATTATTATACCGATCCTGAAATACAAGCCTTAGCAGAAGAAACCGGTGGTTATGTTGCTGACTCCTTAGAGATGGCTCGATTTGGTCGTGATCATAAGGCTAAAACGCTTATTATTGCTGGTGTTCGTTTTATGGGGAAACTGCTAAGATATTGACGCCTCATAAAACAGTATTAATGCCTGAGTTAGAAGCAACTTGTTCTTTAGATGTAGGTTGCCCTGTGGAAGAGTTTAGTGCCTTTTGTGATGAGCATCCAGACCGCACAGTTGTTGTTTATGCCAATACTTCTGCCGCCGTTAAAGCACGTGCAGATTGGGTAGTAACATCTAGTATTGCCCTGGAAATTGTGGAGCATTTAGACAGTGAAGGTAAAAAAATAATCTGGGGACCTGATCGTCATCTAGGTAGTTATATAGAGAAGAAAACCCAAGCAGATATGATCATGTGGCAGGGCGATTGTATTGTACATGATGAGTTTAAAGCCTCTGCATTACGAGATATGAAAGCAATTTATCCTGATGCGGCTATTCTAGTACACCCTGAATCTCCGAAAAGTGTTGTAGATATGGCTGACGTAGTTGGTTCAACTAGTCAATTAATTAACGCAACTAAAACCTTACCTAATAAACAACTGATTGTTGCTACAGACACAGGTATTTTCTTTAAAATGCAACAAGCTTGTCCGGATAAAGAACTCTTTGTCGCACCAACGGCTGGAAATGGTGCAACCTGTAAAAGTTGCGCTCATTGTCCGTGGATGGCGATGAATGGTCTTAAAGCTATTCATAGTGCGCTAGTTGATACTTCTGGACATGAAGTAAATGTCGACGAAAGTGTCGCCAAAGGTGCATTAGTTTCACTTGATCGCATGCTTCAATTTGCGACGAGAGCAGACAGTTGAAAGTAAAAGGGAATGCTTAACTTTGGTGTAACTACTCAGGGCGTCGCTATTTAAGCTAATTTCATCGTTGAAAAATGCTCATTTAAACCACTAAACTGCGCTTTTTCGCCTTGAACCAAGCATAAATAGCTTAGACCTGAGCATTTACTCTATATTTTTTGGTAAACAAAATACTTGGAACTTAATTAAGTGTTCAATAGATATATTTTGGTTAGCTAGAAAGGAGTGGGAAAATGCACCGACTAACCCAAGATGGTAATAATTATTCAGTTAATTATAAAAGAGGTTATGTCGATTGGTTTCCCGCTTTCCGAAGTCAAACAGTCAAAGGTGTTTTTGACTTTGCTTATGCAATGAGTTTTGCAAAGCAAGGGGCACATCGAGACCATCGCAGTGGTGGTCATCATCATCGTAAAAATGGTGAAGTTTTTATTAATGCACTGCAGGGGAAGTTATCTGAACTTGCCGTGTATAATTACTTTTATCAATTTAATCATTCGCTTTTTCAGCAATTATCACTCCCTGATTTTGATATTTATGGCTTGTCAGAATGGGATGATTGTGACTTAAAACTTAAGAATAAATGTTTCTCTATAAAGTCGACCAAGTTTTATGGTGATTTGTTGTTACTTGAATGCAAAGATTGGGATAAATTAGGTCATTATAAACCTAATCAAAATAACCAAAAAACAAGTCATTTTGATTATTTTATTTTAGTGAGAATAAAGCCAGATGGAGAAACGTTATTACGATCAAAGCAATTATTATATGCAGATGATGTTGAAAAAGGCTTTTTGTTTGAGTTAATAACAAAACAAGAGTGGCACTTTGATATTCCTGGTTACTTAAGCCATAAAGATTTAATGAGCCTAATTACAGATCAACAACGTTTACCTCAAGGTGCCTTGTTAAATAACAGAATAAAAATGGATGCAGATAATTATTATGTTCAAAGTGGTGATTTACGCAGTCTTGAAAAATTAATTTCGGAAATGAAGAATGAATTATAAAGTAGGCAGTTTATTTGCCGGCGTCGGTGGTGTTTGTTTAGGATTTAAAAATGCTAAAAATAATCAAGGTGGTTATCAATTAGTTTGGGCAAATGAAATAGATGAGAATGCCACAAGAACATATCAACATAATTTCGAACACCCTTTAATTGCCGGGGATATTGAAAAAATTGTTCGTCCTGAGAGAGAAGAAAACGAAGACTTACGTTTAGTTTACGAAAACAAAAAAGCAAAAATATTATCTGAGCCAGTTGATATTTTAACCGGAGGATTTCCTTGTCAAGCTTTTAGTATTGCAGGTGGTCGTAAAGGTTTTGACGATCATCGTGGTAACCTTTTTTACAGTATTATTGATTTAGTAAATGATCTAGATGAAAGCGCTCATAAACCACGTATTTTGTTTTTAGAGAATGTTAAAAACTTACACGGGCATGATAAAGGACGTACTTACCAAGTTATTAAATCTGAGCTAGAAAAAACGGGTTATATCATTAAAGAAGCTGTTTTAAATACTAAAGAATTCACAAATTTACCGCAAAATAGAGAGCGACTTTTTATCGTTTGTTTTTTAAATCAGTCCGATGCAGACAGGTTTACTATGTTTGAACGACTTGATGATTACAAATTAAAACATAGTGATGAAGCGCTAAAAGAGAATATAAGTCAGGTTCTTGATTTGGAAAAAGATAAACAACAATTACAGGCTTATTATTATACTAGCAATAAGTACCCTAATTACTTTTTAAGTGAAGCGCAATATAACCACTTACCAGCTGATAAACGTAAAAAAGAACGCATTAATATTACAGAACAAATCACCGATGAGTTTGAGTTTTATCAAGTCCGTCGTGGCATGTATGTGCGTAAAAATGCGAATGGTGTTTGTCCTACCTTAACAGCTAATATGGGTACAGGTGGACACAATGTCGCACTGATTAAGGTCAAAGATGGGGTGCGTAAACTAACGCCAGCAGAAACCTTTAAGTTGCAAGGTTTTCCCGTTGGCAATGGCTATTCATTGCCAGGGAAAATGGCTAATGGGCAACTTTATAAGCAAGCTGGCAACGCTGTTTCAGTAGATTTGATTACCTTAATCGCTAATGAACTACTTGAGGTTTTACAAGCTTGTGATTAGCAGAGTTGACAAATAGGCTGTATAATCGATTCAATTTTACCTTTAATAATTAAGAGACTCTATGATCACAAATGATGTTTTACGACGTGTACGTTATGCGCTTCAACTTAACGATAAGAAAATGCTAGAAATTTTTGCTTCAGTTGATAATGCAATTGATGAAAACTACTTACACAGTATCATGAAAAAAGAAGGTGAAGAGAACTTTGTTTTTTGCCGAGATAGTCTTTTGTCTTTATTTTTAGATGGTTTAATTAATGAAAAACGTGGTAAAAAAGAAGGTTCTAGCCCAGTTATTCTGCCAGCTAAAGCTATTTTAAGTAACAATGATATTCTACGTAAATTACGTATCGCATTAAACTTTAAAGAACAAGATATGTTAGATGCGTTAAGCTCTGCTGAGTTTCCTGTTTCTAAATCTGAGCTTTCAGCGCTATTTCGTAAAAAAGATCACCGCAACTATAAAGAATGTGGCGACCAGTTATTACGTAACTTTTTAAATGGCATTACAAAACGTTTTCGTGGCACTGATTCAGAATCTAACGCTTAAGCATTGTAAAATTTAAATCTTACCTAAAAGCCAAACATTTGTTTGGCTTTTTCGTTTTTATCTCAATATTGTGCTAAATCATGTTTTATTCTGATACTTCACTCTGTCAAATCATCTTCATTGTTCTTACACAGTTATGCATCCTTCTTACACATTTAAATTTTATGATTGTTGATAATAAAAACTAATGTGTTTTATGCCATTCATTTAAAGTGAATTTGGTATAAGGTATAAATAGAGGAATAATAATGAAAGTTATCGACAATTTAAGTAGTTCAAAATTAAGTAAAGCAAGCATTATCATGCTCAGTTTAATGTTAGGCGCCTGTGATAGTTCTAGCACTGATGATGATTCAGATTCTACTGATAGCAGTTCAAGTTCGAGTTCAACTTCCACAGCATCTGCTTCATATGCGATTGCTGATTCAGCGCAAACAATTTGTTATGACAATAATGAGGAAATCAGTTGCCCATCTTCATCAAGCGAAGATTTTTATGAGCAAGATGCGCAAATAATTAACGGTAGTTCACAGAGCTACACTGTCAATATCAGTAGCGATGGAGATGAAACCGTGACTGATAATGTCACTGGTATAATTTGGACTCAAAGCCCTGAAATGACAGGTGATGATGATATTACTAGTGCGGATAAAATGTCTTCTGACGATGCACTGAGTTATTGCGACTCTCTTGATTATGCTGGATACACAGATTGGCAACTTCCTAATATCAAACAGCTGTATTCTTTAATGAACTTCCAGGGCACTGATCCCACAACAGACTATACGGATACCTTAACGCCTTTTATTGATAATAGCGTGTTTGATTTTGCTTACGGAAGTACTGTTGATGAACGTATTATTGACTCACAATATGCGACAACCTCTAAGTTTTATAATGGTCAAGGCACTGAAATGATGTTTGGTGTTAACTTCGCAGATGGTCGAATAAAAGGGTATACAGAGGAATTCTTCACGGGTGATAAAACCTATTTTGTTTTGTGCATGCGAAGCAATACAGATTATGCGACTAATGATTTCGTCGATAACGGTGATAATACTATCACGGATAATGCAACTAACCTGATGTGGGCGCAGTCCGATAGTGGCTCTGATTATGATGCAACAACAGGAGTTGTCACAGAAGCAACTGGATTTGATTATACCTTGCTTGATTGGACTGATGCGGATAATGATGGCTTGCTTGTTGCTGATGATACTGACTTGGCAGGTGCAATGCTTTGGCAGGATGCATTTACCTATGTAAATAATATGAATGATATTGCTTACCTAGGTTATAGCGATTGGCGTTTACCAAATATTAAAGAATTACATAGCTTAGTGGAATATACAGAAGAATTAGTCGCAACGGATTACGCCGTTATAAACGATGTATTTAATATCACTGTGATCACAGATGAAAATAGCGATGATGACTATGGCCTTTACTGGAGTAGCACTACACATGCGACCGATGGTGACAGTTATGGCGATACGGATTATGGAAGTGCAGGCGCTTATGTTGCTTTCGGGAAAGCGCTTGGTTATGACGAAGATTCGGCAACTTGGATTGACGTTCATGGCGCAGGCGCACAAAGAAGTGATCCTAAAAGTTGGGATGGTATAGATTATTCTGGTGGTTCAGGCCCTCAACTCGATAGTGTACGCATTTATAATTATGTGCGATTAGTGCGAGATATTGATTAATTGAATTAAAATTAACGCCTTAGCTATTATGAGTGTAGATACTGCAATCATCTACACTCTTTTAGCTTCTTGTTTGCTTGTGATCTTTTTGTGTGGCATCGTTACTATCATTTCTTCAAATAGATAAATCATTAAATAAGTTTTTAGATGAGGTGGAACATGAAAACGTTATTTTTCACAGTGATGATATTTTTAACCGCCTGTGTGTCCTCAACTAATCTTACTAATAATGACTATCGTGGTGTTGTGATTGGTATGCCCGTAGATAAAGCCTTAAGTCTACTTCCTCACTTTTTAATTGATAGGGAAGAAGATTCAGATTGTTATTATTTGCATCACCCTGAAGAGAATACAGACTTATATATTATGATTATCGATGACACCGTGGTGCGCTTTGATGTTTTTGATAAACAAGCAAATATCTTCACTCAAAACAATATTGGTATCGGCTCGAGTAAACAAGATGTGCTTAAAACCTATCAGAAAGTAAAAAGCCAACCCCATGAATATTTAGGCGAAGCAGGCGAGTATTTAGAAGTGACTTTACCATCGGGAAATGGACTTATATTTGAAACTGAATTTGATGTTGTTGGGCAATATAGATTAGGTCGCTACCCTGAAGTGCAATACATAGAAGGATGCCTATAAATCGGACTGAGCTATTGTTTTCGATTTATCTTCCCGTCTTATAAAGGGTGGAGGGGAATATTAAATAGTAGACACAATCACTGAATACTTTAATCAGCATGATAGACTGATATTTAATGTTTCTTAATAGGAGCCTCTTAATATGAATGATCATGGTATTTTTAGTTTAAATCTAGATGGTAATATATTAACTGTTGAAGGTTGTGGACCATGGAATATGGAAGCGATGAAGATCTCGTTTGCTAATGCTGAGCTGATGTTAGAAATACGCGGGAAGGTTAAGTGGGGTATTATTGCTATCATACACGGCGATCCTGTTCACACCCCAGATGCGGCTGAATTGCTTGTTGAACAAATAATAGAAGATAAAAAACATGGGCGTATCGCAACAGCATTTATTTTGAGCGACTCGACTGCTCCTTATTTTGGTAAACTGCATTTTTCTGAATTGTGCGCTAAAGCTGATGAAACCTGTGGCTTTTTCGATAACGTTACTGATGCCGACATTTGGATGAAAACTAAACTTGCCGAATAATAATAACTGTTAATAATTTAACTTATTCTGTTGTCGCTAAATAATTACCTGTCATTCACATTTTAAGGTTTTCCCAGAAACCAATATCCTTATTGTTTTCCTCCAAAAATGAAACCTAGCAGGCATTAATATTGATACCCTTTAATAACTCTGTAATATAAAACCTTTAATCTGGCTAGCAAAATAACGAAGATGAATATGACCGTTAATTTTAAACATGAATACGATTTTGACCCAACGTATGGATACAACTTGGAACAACTTAAAAAAGTTGATGCGAGCATAGCTCCGGATGATTTTGCTGAGTTCTGGCAACAAAAATATGAACAAGCTTTGCAAGTAAACCCGTTTCTCAGTCTCCAAGACACAGGGAAAGTACATAATCATTGGCGCGTTTTCGATTGTTATTATACCTCAAATGATGGGGTCCGTATTGGTGGATGGTTGCTTTTACCAACAAAGGGTAAGGTTGAATCAGGTGTTGTTTGGGCTCACGGTTATGGTGGTCTAGAACAACCAGATACAAGTTGGAAACTAAATAACACGGCTATATTAATCCCATGTTTGCGAGGCATTGGTCGTAGTGCACATCCGCCAATTTCTAGTGATCCTTACTGGCATGTTTTACATAATATCCAAGACAAACATCAATACGTGCTTGGCGGTTGTGTGCAGGATATTTGGTGTGGTATTTCCGCATTATTAACCTTGTTCCCCAATATAAAAGAAAGAATTGGTCTCATTGGTAGTAGTTTTGGAGGAGGATTAAGCATCTTTGCGAGTGCATTTGATGAGCGTATTCAGCGTAGTCATTTCCACGTGCCTACTTTTGGTAATACCGAGCTACGTATGAACATGCCAACGGTTGGCAGTACTCAGGCACTCATTGATCATTCTGACAATAAAGACCTGCATACCACTTTAAGTTATTTTGATACATCAAGTGCGACTAAATACTTGACTCGACCTACGCATTGGGGGCTAGCGTTATTCGACCCATATGTTGCACCTCCAGGTCAATTTAGTGCTTACAATGCTTGTAAAGGAAATAAAACGTTATTTGTACTTAACGCTGGGCATTTTATTTATCGGGGCGAAGGCAAACAGCGTTCTGAATTAAGGCAACAAGTTGAAGATTTTTTAATTATTAGGAGTAAATAATGCATCGTGAGTACCATAAATGGTGGAGCCCTAATCTTAACCGAAATATGGAATTTCTCATATTTGGCCACGCAGGTGCAAAGGTGTTGGTATTTCCCACTCGAGATGGTCGATTTTATGAACATGAAAGCTTAGGCTTGATTGATTCTATCGCCGATAAAATCAACGATGGCCACGTTCAACTGTATTGTATAGACAGTATAGATAGTGAAAGTATGTACTGCTTTTGGGCACATCCTCATGGGCGAATTCAACGCCATATGCAATATGAGGAATATATTCTGCAAGAAGTCATACCATTAATGTCACGTATGAATTCTCATCCCTGCACCATTTCCCATGGTTGTTCCTTAGGGGCTTATCAGGTCGCAAATATATTTTTTCGTCATCCTCACTTATTCCAAAAGTTGGTCGCTTTCTCTGGGCGATATGATCTGACTTGGGGAGTAGAGTCTTTTACTGACCTCTTTGATGGCTACTATAATGAAGATATTTATTTCCATACACCTTCCCATTTTTTGAAAAGTATCACTAACTCCGAACAACTCCGAGAAATTCAAAATAGCGACATTGTATTTACTATTGGTAAGGAAGATCCTTTTTTAGAAAACAACCATTTAATTAGTGAAATACTTAATCAAAAAGGAGTCGAGCATCGAATGTATGAGTGGGATGGAAGGGCACACAGAGGGCGTTATTGGCGCAAGATGTTACCGCTGTATTTGTAGCCTAAGGTTTATTTTAAGTGGTTAGCTTAGGACAACCTAGGCTTCTTCTTTCAGCGTAATATTTGAACGTTAAATATCCGTAATTGGCATAATAGCAATCTGCCTTTCGATATTATTTGAATTCAATAATATCTATTTAACCTCAGCTCTGGATAATGGAAGCGAAATAACATTAAATTTCAATAACTTAAAAAATATATAATGCAGAGCTGTTAGTTTTGCTTATCCAGAACTGAGGTTATTTACGTTCTTGTTTGTACTTGTACATACGTTGGTCAGCTAAGGATAAGCACTCAGATTGATTTAGGGTTTCAAAACTCGTTGCAATTCCAAAACTAAGACCAGCTTCTTTCCATCCTATTTCACGTAAGTCTTGCTCAGTTTTTAGCAGAATATTAGACAACTTGATTAATAGAGCTTCAGATTCTTGTTTATGTTCTATAGAACTACCCAAATAAACTCATCTCCACCGCAACGAAATATAGATCCTATTCCCTTTAAATTTGCTTTCATTAAATTAGCTGTTTCGACTAAAAATCTATCTCCTTCATCGTGACCGAATTTATCATTAATCTTTTTAAAATTATCAAGGTCAATAAAAGTGATGCAATAGTGCCCGGTTAAACTATTCAGCTTTTCATTTTGAGCAAAACGATTGCCGATTTTAGTTAATGGATCGATACGTGAAATAACATAACTGCGATTAAACTCTTTTTGTTGTATTTGCATCCATTTAGTTAAACAAAGAAGAATACACATACAATCAATGGTTAATGCTATTTCTACAATAAGTTCAGTCGAAATGTCCCAACCAATTTTATAGAAATTCGTTAATACATATCCAGCTAACGCTATGCCGTATATAAGGTTACCGAGTAAATAATATTTTGCCCTATAATCTTTTTTTGATTGCATAAATATTCCGGTACCTATACAAAGTGGGATCCATATTACTGCAATAATATGTGATATTAAGTGGCTGATTGTGAAGGGTAAAAAGAGCATTAAAATGCCTAACATCAAACTGATTATTGATAAGAGGTTTAATACTTTTGACAACTTAGGATATTCTGATTCACAGTTAAATAACAATTTAGTGAATTGGCAGGCAGATGTGACAACAAAAGGGAACAACATTATACCACTATAAACAAGGTTAATACCCGGTACGTTGAATAGGTAACCTAAGCTTCCTGATGCAGAGCAAACCAACCTAAACCCTGTATGCCTATATAACCCGTACATGCCAATGTAACTAAATATTTCGTTCTGATATATATGAAGAAAGCGATTAAAGCCAAGGTTATCATGACGGTAAATGATATTGAGTTAAGAGAGTTTATAACAAACTGATTACGGTAGAACTGCTCTTTATTATAAAACTTGATTAGAACAGGTTTTGCGAAAGTTTTGGCTTGTACATAAATCCAAAGCGTACCAGTTTCTTTATTCTCTAATGGTAATGAAAATACTTGTGAATGAGCGAATCTTGGCGCGCTACTTGTTATTTGACCAAAGTCTTCTAATGCTTTGGCTTCTCCATTTTCGGGTTGCCAATAAGCACTTCCTATATCTAAATAAACGGCATTAACATTAACAAACCAAGTATCACTTTCTCCTTTGGTATTGCTTAATTTTATCTTTGTTACATAAGCACCATTACCACCAAATGTTGATTTTATTGGTTTACCATCTTTATATAATTGATTTAATACGGGGAAGCTAGGGGAATTATCTAATGAGTCCGCTTGTATCCATAGGTTATGTTCATTTAATTCAATGTTATCGGTGCTATTAAGCTTTACATAAGACTGCGCATTTATCGTACTGATATTAGTAAAAAAAGAGACAGTGCATATAGTGTAAATAGAGTGATTTTTGTTTTCATATTATTTGGCTTTATTTAGCATTTTAAATCCAGTGAAATTGCAAAAAATAGCATCGTAAATTTAATGGAAACGGGTATGTATTATTTTTCACATTGGCAACCAAATCATGGTTCATACTAATACTAGTATACTTTTAAAATTTAATTTGAACTCTACGTATCCTGTTTTGCGGAAGTAGCATTACCGAAACAATGATTATTGAATCTGAGTTGGATTTATTCTTTGCAAGAAAAATTAAAAAATTAAAAAATTGAACAAATAAATGAACTAATTTTATATTCTCACCGTAATAAATTGAGTATCTATGATTTATTTGAATTAGAGGCATAAACTGCACATTATTCAGTATCATTTCTTTTTTGGGCCAATTAATGAAAATGAATCAATAGAAGATTAACCAAACCAAGAATCAATTTTAGTAGGGCTGATAAATAACATGGAAAATTCACACAAAAGTAAAAAAATTGCGATCATAGGTGGTGGCATAGCAGGCGCTTCTGTTGCTTTATACTTAAGTGAAATAGGGCTTCAAGTTAGTTTGTTTGAAAAAGGAACAAGCTTAGTTAATGGTCCTCCTATCTGTCATTTACACGCTGGTGGTAACTTATATCGTGAAATATCCGATAAACAGTGTGTCACCTTACTAAAAGAGTCTATCGACACGCTAAGGTTATTTCCTGACTCTATTGATTACCGCCCGACAGTGATTGCTGTGCCTAAAAGAGACAGTGGCGATGCACTTGCATTATTACCTCGTTTAAAAATGCTAACACATGAATATGAACAACTTATTCAACAAGATGCTAATAATGAAGTGCTCGGCGCGCGCTGGGATTATTACCGCTTATTTGAATTACAAGAGATGCAAGCATTAGCAAGGTTGGATGAAGTCGCAGTACCGAGTACTCCGGAAGAGTGGATGATACCGATTGCTAAGCATGTGGATTTATCCACTCTTAAATTTCCCTTAGTACTGGTTCAAGAATTTGGCTGGAATGTATTCCGATTAGGAGCTAGTCTTGCATTGTCATTAGAAAAGAACCCAAAAAGTAACATTCTGCTGAATACTAAAGTTAATAAACTAACGCATACAGAAGATAAAGGCTGGAAAGTGTCTTTTGAGAAAGACCAACAAGAAGCCTTTGAATATTTCGATTACATAATTAATGCCGCTGGTTTTAAAAGCGGTGAAATAGATGATGCGGCAGGTTTTCACAAGCAACGTATTGTTGAGTTCAAGGTCGCTTATGTAACGCAATGGGATGGAACGAGTAGCTATTGGCCTGAAGTTATTTTCCACGGTGAGCGCGGAACTCCTCATGGCATGGCACAGTTTACACCTTATCCAGATAACGTGATCCAACTACATGGCATGACTGAAAAAATTACTTTGTTTGATGATGGGCTGATTGCCAATGATAAAAACAGTGCGCAACCTAAGTTAGGACAACCTTTTTTAGATAAAATCTATAAAGGTTGGTCTTTCGATGAAGTTAAACTTCGTACAGAGCGAGCTATTGAGCATATGGCAGAATTTATCCCAAGTTTCTCACAGGCAAAAGTAACCGATGTGCCATTATTTGGCGCACAGCAAATACCGGGTGATGATGCAAGCCTTCGCGGCCGCAGGTGTTTCATTTGAAAATAATAATTATGCTCGTTGTGAAATAGTGAAAGCTTCTTCAGTATTAACCTGCGCAGATGAAATAACAAAACAGCTAATTTCATTAGGCTATGTTAATAAGTCGCTTCAAGGTTGTAGAGAGTTTGCAATTACAAATTCTATTAGTGATGAAGCAATTACTCAACGTGCTTTAACCTACACCAAACAACGTGGTTATCCGAGTGGACTAGCTTATCGAAATATCAAACAAAGCTTTAATCAGGTAGAATTAAACATGAGTTGTGCTTAATAAAACCCATAAAAATTGTTTTATTCATATGTTCATTTTATGCATAAAACATATGTGTTATTTAATTCAATAATATTGACGGATATTTAATGCAGTAAAATTTATATTAACACTTAAATTTTTTATAACCTCTGAAGCTGAGTAAATACCTGGAACGATGAATAAATGATTAATAAAATAGATTACGAAAAAATATTTTTTGAAATTTCATCTGAATTCTCAGAGGTTGATGATCTCGGTAAAATTGCTACTTATATTCCAGAGTTAGGGAAAGTTAATCCTAGTAAGCTTGGAATACATTTAGCTACCGTTGATAGTCAGAACTATTCATTTGGTGACTCTGATGAGCTTTTTTCAATTCAAAGTGTTGCTAAAGTATTGTCATTAACATTAGCATTGAAAATTATGGGCAGAGACTTATGGACTCGTGTTGGTGTTGAACCTTCAGGTTCTCCTTTTAACTCTTTGGTACAGCTAGAGTATGAACATGGTATTCCTCGTAATCCATTCATTAATGCAGGCGCGATTGTTGTATGTGATATTTTGGTCACCTGTTTAGATAACCCTAAAAAACAATTGCTTGATTTTATTAGAAAGTCATCTGGAATTGGTAGTGTTAATTACTCTTCAAAAATAGCAGAGTCAGAAAAGAAATGTGGTTATAGAAATCATGCTTTGATTAATTTAATGAAAGATTTTGGCAATATTCATAATGATGTCGATGTTGTTTTAGACTTATATTTTTATCTTTGCTCAATTGAAATGAGCTGTAAAGAGTTGACTCAAACGTTTATGTTTCTCGCTTATGGTGGTGTAAATCCTATAACTAATCAGAGAGTTATTAGTTTATCTCGCACCAAAAGAATAAACTCTGTTATGTTAATGTGCGGGTTTTATGATGAAGCTGGTGAATTCGCTTTTAAAGTCGGTTTACCTGGTAAGAGTGGTGTAGGTGGTGGCATTGTGGCAATTCATCCTGGAAAGTTTTGTATTGCCGTGTGGAGCCCTAAATTAAATAAAAAAGGTAATTCCTACAAAGGAATGAAGGTGCTTGAAGCCTTAACCTCTAAAACAAAATGCTCAATATTTTGATTTTTTAGTTTAAGGCAAAATTTGCACAAAGAAATAAGCAAATTTAATATGTTAAATAGACCCGCTAATTATTATAAATAACTTCAGCTAAAAATCGAAACAGTAGTGGCTATGATGTTACCGAAGTGCCAAAGCCACTGTAGACCTTGCTTATAAATAGATCTTTTTGTTTCATATTAATGAGTGGTTTAAAGGTTGTTACAGCAAAAGGTAATTGAATAACACCACTTTTTTGGCCTGTAGGAATGAGTGCCATTAGTGGGTTGCGTTTATATCCTTTAACTTTTTATTGTTCAATTTTCTGACTATCGATTTCGCCAAGTATCCACCTTGTTTCTGAGCAAGGTAACCCAATTTGGCTTCCCCACAGTTGCAATATCACCTAATGCGTATAGGTTGTCATGTCCAATGACTTGTAAGTTCACTCACTCTATTTTGAGCAATATGAATTTAGTTGTTTGCATTTTCTAGGGGCTCTTATATAGATTTTGTGGGCAATAGTCGATTAGCTTTAAAACTATGGTCATTTCGCTTCATAAAGGTGTTCACGGTATAAGTAAACTGTTGTGGGCGACAAGAATAACCTACATACTCGATTTTCAGTTTTTGAAGTTGTAAATCAGTTTAAATCACTCTAAAAATTATAAGCTACCCTTTTATACTGGCTATAAATAAACATATCTCCTATGAAAAAAATGGAGTGAAGGAAATAAAATGAGTACTACAGAAAAATATAAACATGATCTCGACACTCCCTGTTTAGTACTGGATATGGATATTCTTGAGGAAACCTTGAGAAGATGCAAGCCTTAGCTAGAGAGGCGGGAAAAGATTTACGGCCTCATATTAAGACTCACAAGTGTTCAATGCTCGCTCATAAGCAAGTCGAATCGGGTGCTGTCGGTGTTTGTGTTACAAAAGTCTCTGAAGCTGAAGCCTTGGTGAAGGCTGGTCTTGATAATATCCTGATTACTGGAGCGTTGGCGACACCGCGCAAAGTAGAAAGGCTTATGAGATCTTATCACCAAGGATAATTCTCTAATGGTTGTTGTTGAGCATTCTTGTAACATTGAATTACTTGATGCGACATTGGCTCCAAAAGGTTTGTCTATTAATGTGTTGCTTGATCTGGATATTGGTATGCATGAGAACCGGAGAGAAGCCACAAGACGCATTAGCCCTAGCTGAGAAAATTGTGGCCTGCCCAAGCTTGTGCCTTTGCGGGGTTCAAGCCTATGCGGGACATGTCCAACATATTCACCCTTATGATATAAGAAAGCAAACCTCCCTACAGTGTTTGCAAGATGCTGTGCATATCTTTCGAAAGCTTAAGGCAACAGTGTCAACCTGTACCATTTTTAGTGCTTCTGGCACAGGAACCTTTGATATTGATATAACAGTCCCTGAGATATCAGATCATCAGGTTGGTTCCTATGTATGTATGGATACTGAGTATCTTGAAATTGGCTCGGCTGATAATCATGACCGTTTTACCTCGTTTGAGCCAGCCTTGCGACTACTGACCACTGTTGTTAGTGACAACCATGATGATTTTGTAACTGTAGATGCTGGAATGAAGACGTTATACAAAGATGGAGGAAGCCCTCAAGTGATGGTACCCGACAATTTATCGCTCGAATACGACTGGTTTGGTGATGAATATGGCAAGATAACGAGTGCAGATAATGCAAAGCTTCCTTCGCTTGGATCGGTTTTGGAACTAGTCTCTTCTCATTGCGACCCAACAGTCAATTTGTTTGATAAATTTTATCTGATAAGAGGTAAAGAGGTGGTAGGTACTTGGCCTATAGACCTGAGAGGTCACGACCAGTAAAGGCTTGCTACCCAATAAAATATTTTAAGTAGACTTCTTGCATTTTTTGATGGTGTCCATGTCGATTCAATCGAGGAAGTTAACCGATTACATAAAAAGTCTATTGACTTAGGAGGTATGAGTGAGGGAGAGCCTAGAATACGTTCTAATATGCATTCTGCTTACGTAAGAGATTTAGACAATAACAAAATATGTTTCTATACGAGTAACACTTAATAAATGGCTATGGCGTTATTCCCTAATTTGGGGTTCTGGTTTGCAATTTGTTACATTGTGCCTTAAAGCTGATCCTATTTATTCAATAATGAAAACTGCAGTACCATTTCATGATTATTTCCAACACATTGATTTTATAAATAAGAAAGAATATCGTGAGTATGTATTTTAAATAAGGCGTATGTCATGTATTTTAATAAGTATCATTTGTATACTTAAAGAGATTAGTATGGAGCAGTATTTATTATATGTTGCTATATCATGTGCAACAATCGCAAGCCCTGGACCAGGAGTCATTTTGTCGATTACAAATGCTCTTAGATATGGGGTGGTTGGTGCAATCCCAAGTATTTTAGGTTTAGCGATAGGGGTGTTGTGTGTCGCATGACATTATCAGCGACAAGTCTTTCCATTATTTTAGCTACATCAGCGGTTGCATTTACCATCCTCAAATTTGTTGGTGCGGGTTATCTCATCTATCTGGGAATCAAGCAGTGGCATTCATCTTCTTCAAAAATGGATCCAAGTAAAGCTCAAGCGACACAAGGTCATCTGTTAAAATTTAGGCAAGGTTTTCTGATTACAATGACCAATCCTAAAACCATCTTCTTTTTTATGGCGTTGTTTCCACAATTTATTGATCACGATAAAAGCTACTTATCTCAATTCATTCTTCTATCTGTTACATTTTGTGTTCTTATGGTTATTATTCATAGCCTGTATGGCCTGTTCTCGATGGTCGCAAAGTCGAAGCTATCGTCACCGAAAGGTAGTCGAATTATAGGAAAAGTAAGTGGTAGTTTTTATATGTTATTTGGAGTTGGGTTGGCGACCACAAGCAAATAAATCCTAGCCTAAGTTTTCAATTTTTTAAATAAAATGTTGGAAACTGCTTTTGAGCTAAATCCGCATGTAACTTAACACTAAATGGATTACAGCGACTATGTTCAGTTCAGCTTACCTTTGATTTTAGTTTAATTAAATTTCCATACTTTCACTGCTCAAATGTATCAAACTATGGCAACCGGCAATATTGACACACTCTATTACAAATCAACCCTTTTTAGACAAAACTTAGACAAGTATGTTTGTTCTAATAATCCTATCGAACGAACTGGCACAGACTCCATACTGAGCCTAGTGTAATTAAACAATTAATAAGGGTATCAATATGAAATTTACTAAAACACTTTTAATCGCATCCGCTATATCCACAATGGCAGTGTTAAGCACGCAAGCTTTTGCAGATGAGATGTCTTATTCAAACCAAACCGTAATAACAGCTGATGCCAGCACCAAAGACGTAGCCTTTGAGCAAGGTCTTAGTGAATTGAATAACTTACAAGCGGCTAGTTCAACTGATTTATTACATCAGTTTTCCTTAGATATGTCAGCAAATAATGTGGCAGTGGAAAATGGTGCATATGTCACTGTAACAAAGAAAATGAGCTCTGACGGTCAATACGTTTATAATGGTGTTGTTCATGCCTCATTGTCTTATGAAAGCGATGGTGGTGAGTAAATTCAATAAATACGCCTAATACAGTTATTTAATCATCTAATTGTGTAGGGATTCTATCTATTCATTTACCCTCTAATAGGCGTTTTATGGGGCACTTTGTGCCCCAAGTCATATAGAAAATTTATGTCTGCAAAAATGCCACAGTTATCTTTAAGTCGTCATAGATTTATCTCAATTGTAGCGGTGACTAGTTAGTCTTCAGCTTCGGAAATGATATAACCTAACACAAGATTACCATGGGATAGCTGAACCGTCATAGTTAATGAAATGACCGCTCATGGACTGATCGCTATCTTCGATCACTTTCATCAGACCTTGAGCTGATGTAAGAGTATCAATCAGTGCGTTAGGGCCTCCCATCTCTGTTTTCACCCAGCCAGGATGAAGCGCGAGAACGGTAAAGCCTTGGGGAGTTAAGTCGTTGCTTAAGCTTTTTACCACCGAGTTTAGTGCGACTTTTGAAGAGCGGTAGATATATCCACCACCAGATGTGTTCTCTGCTATGCTACCAACTTTTGATGATAGACATGCAATCTTTTTGGTTTGCCCCTGACTAAGAGGTCTTAGAAGTTTTTCTACCAACTTTAAAGGCGCGATCGTGTTGATTTCAAATACTTTACGCCACTCATCAACATCTATGGTTCCCCAAGTTGTAACCTTTTGGGCCGTAATAACCAGCGTTGTTAATCAACAAATCAATACTGTCGATGGAGCTTCCTATTTCTTGAATTAAAGCATAATCTGTTACATCAAGTTCTATACAGGAAAGATTGCTGTGTTTTGTTTTTAGAGCTAAAAGGGATCTTGAAGATCCTTCGTTCCGGTATGTGGCATAGACTGTGTGCCCAGCCCGCAAATAAAGTTGAGTGAGACTTAAGCCTATTCCTCGGTTTGCTCCTGTGATAAATATGACGCTCATAGTGATTCCTTAGAAATTACATAACTATTTGTTTCGTATGTATTTTTGTTAGGCTGCAGGTTACCACCAAGGTCAACCTTTTTTAATAACAATAACAAACCATATGTAAAAGAGTCAGTATGACTAAATTTTAGAAAACCCACAAAACTTAATCGAGTGGAAATGCAGAAACAAGTGAAATTGCACTATACTACTGACTAGAAAGGCAATGCGATAATAACAGCTGTAATAAGTTAAGTTGAAAGTACTACCTCGTCTTAAAAACACGTTTTGCTTACATACAGAGCTAATGTAAGTATGTTATATTTTTTGTTTAAAACCTAAAATGACTCAAGGTGAATGAAGGTGGTACTTAGTTATGATCTTTATACGACGTGTAGTAGCGGTTATCTTTTTATTCTTTTTTCCTTTTCATTGCACAGTGAGACATTGATTATTGGCATCAGAAATGATGTTCATGATCCAGGCATGTTAAAAGTCGCGGAATGGGTAAAAGATGCAGTTAAAGCTAGTGGGAATAAAATCGAGTTTCGTTATCTACCTGCCAAACGTAGTCTTAAGCTTGCTTCTGTGGGTTACATAGACGGCGAATTTTATCGTCATCCTGTTATTGAATCAAAGTTCCCTAATTTAGAGCGTGTTGATGTATCAGTAGGACAGTTTGATTATGATGTTTGGATCCTCGCTGAGAATAACTGTATGGAAGATTGGGATGCATTTGCTCAATTTAAACCTGTTGGAACTAGAGGGGTTGTTTTTTTGAAAGCATCGTTTACCCAAGATCTAAAGTTGGCTATGAAGAAGTAGCTAGCATAGCTCATATACTAGAGATTTTACAACGCGGGCGAGCTGATTATACCGTTCATAATCAATCTGTTATCGAGTATTATTCAGAGCAAACAGGCATTAAACTTAAGAAGTGCCTAGACAAGCCTTTATTTTCAAAACACTTTTATTTATATCTTCATGAGTCTAAACGTCATTTAATGACAGATATCGAGCAAGCTCTACAGCAAGCAAAGCAGAAATAAAGGAAAGATTCTAATTTGCTAGGTCTATACTTCAATATTGAGCTAGCAAATGCCCATTAGATAACGTTATTCCTACTTCTATTAACTTACCATTAGATCGTTACAGTGGCGAGTTTCAGTTTGCTTTTGGTTCTGAACTTTTCTCTTTTTAGCTTAATTACTTAATTTATTTAAAATTCGATACTTTTACTGCTCAAATGTATCAAAGTATGGCAATCGCCAATATTGACACACTTTATTACAAATCAACCCTTTTGAGACAAAACTCTGACAACTCTGCTTGTTTTAATCACCCTATCGAAACGAGACTGGGATAGTCTCCATACAGAGTCTAGTGCAATCAAACTATTAAAAAGGGTAACAATATGAAATTTACTAAAAAACTTTTAATCGCGTCTGCTATATCAACTATGGCAGTGTTAAGCACGCAAACCTTTGCAGATGAGATGTCTTATTCAAACCAAATCGTAATAACAGCTGATGCTAGCACCAAAGACGTAGCCTTTAAACAGGGGCTTAGTGAATTGAATAACTTACAAGCGACTAGCTCAACTGATTTATTACGTAAGTTTTCTATAGAATCTATCAGCAAATAATGTGGCTATGGAAAATGATTCGTATGTCACGGTATCAGAGAAAATGAACTCTGACGGTCAATTCGTTTATAACGGTGTTGTTCATGCATCATTGTCTTATGAAATCGATGATGGTGAATAAGTTCAATAAATACGTCTAAGAGACTTGTTTAATCATCGGTTGTGCAATGATTCTAGCTATTCACTTAGAGACTAATAGGGCGTTTTTATGGGGCACTTTGTGCCCCAAATTTTATAGAAATTAATTTCAGAAATATGCTCTCGACCAGCTCTAATTGATCATCGGTTTATCGGAATTGTGGCGGTTATAAGTTACTATTCTGCTTGGAATTGAGGTCTGACGACTTAGTCTTTTTAGGATATTTATTAGCAAGCGTATAAACTAAATTATCTACTGAATACTTATAAATATTATCTTTAGTTGCATGGTAAAGCTTCTGTGGTGGCAAATGATTTACTGGACAAATTGATTTTTATTTTTTATCTCCTCAATTAAACCAGTATCCTGCATATCTTTTAATGTCGCATAAATATGTGGAGCCAAATGTTTATTTTTTTGTGTATAAAATGGTAAACATTATTAATATGGACTGGTGGTTCCATCATTTGAACTCCTGTAATATTTAAATCATTTAGTACCTTATTTGCGTTTCCCTTAGATATAATGATTGCGTCAACTCTGTCTCTTTCTAAAAGCTCAAATAGTTGTATATTTGAATTTACAACTTGTATATCAAAACCTTTAGTTCCTTCTTTTGTTGTTGATACACCTCTTCGAATACCTATTTTATATTGCTGTAAACTATCCCAACCATTTACTTCAATTTTTTTGTTTTTTGTAAGTACCATCCATTTAGATTGATGTAACGGAACAATAATTGGGAGTAAATTTGTGTATTCATTTTCAATACCTTCAATTCTGAATAATTCACCATCAATGCCAACTCCTGTATTGGCCATAAATAATGTTCTTTTGGCCGGCATAGGTTTATTTCCAATTTTATAGCCAATTCTCTGATATGCTTCAGTTAAAACTGACATAGCAAAATTTGTAAAAGATGAATTTTCAATTGATGTAAATATTAGTTTCTGTGAAGCGAATACGGGTTTAATATTTGCGACTAATATTATGAGACATATTAATATATTTAGATTTTTCATTTACTTCCTAAGGTTGTTTAAACGCTCTATTACTAGTTGATGAAAAATACAAATCCTTACCAAAGAGTTATATGCTTAAAATGTGCCGATAAATAATTCCGAATATTTTAGGAGCCTATTCATTTAATAATTTCCAATCTTTCCCTAAAAACTTTTCGAAAATAAGTTCAACAAACCCCTCATTTACTAATGCTTGTGAGGCTGTTTTTACGGTCTCTATTTTATCAACATGATTCGAGTTTTTAGAAAAACCAGCCAAAGTTCTCTCTCTCCTAAAATGAATTTATCTGGCACATTGAAATAATGATTCAAGTTAAACTTTCCAATCACATTCATACCGCCTGCATTGCCTGCTAATGCGTCAATGCGACCTCTTTTAAGCATACTTACGCCATGGCCATAACTTGTAAACTCAAGAATTTTATATTTATCTTCATCGAAGGAGTCACCTAAAGGCGTGCCTCGAATTTTACCGATAGTAATGTTTTTTAAACTTTCACGGCTATTTAGGCTAAGTCCTTTTTTAGGAATAATGATCGTTTTTAGGGTAATTATTTTTGCAATATATTGAACATTTTCATAAAAATCTAAATCGGAGGAAGGGTTTAAAATTCCGGCATCATGTATACCCTCTTTTAAATTCTTTAATGCTCTAGAATAAGGCATCATTTTTTTCTATACAAATTCCAGATCGTTCTTCAAGCGCTTCAATGAACTCTGTATGAATACCTGTTAATTCTCCGGACTTATTTTTAAAACCTGCGGGAGGAAAATCGATCACATGCATTGATAAACATTCCCTTGCTAGAGCAGGAAAGCCTATTAACATTGCGATTGTAAAAATTAAAAAAGATTTATTCTTTTTCATAAAAATAGACCAATGTAAGCAGGTTAGTATTCAAATACATTTAAATTAATTAGGGAATTGAATAAGTATAGTACCTTATACTGAAAAGAGTAACTTCGATAAAATCTGTGATTCTCAGGAAGTATTTTTTGATTTTTACCTTGCTTGGAGCGCTAGCGACTTGCCTTATTATTTAGCAAAAGGGAACTAATTTAGGTAGAAAAGTTAATAGATTTAGATGACTAAATTTCCTCGTCTAAATCTTTACTTATGTCGATATTTATTAAAAAATTTCTGTAGTTTCGCTGAAAATAAGGTGTTTAATCTTCAGTTTTGTCTTTAAACTCGCAAAGGTCTTCGATTATACAGCTTCCACATCTTGGTTTTCTGGCGACACAGGTATAACGGCCATGCAGGATAAGCCAATGATGTACATCTACTTTAAATTCGGCTGGGATCACCTTTAATAACTTTGCTTCGACTAAATCGACGTTTTTTCCCATGGCAAGTTTAGTACGGTTAGAGACTCTAAAAATATGTGTATCAACGGCGATTGTTGGCCAACCAAAGGCGGTGTTTAACACCACATTAGCGGTTTTTCTGCCAACACCCGGTAAGGCGACTAGTGCGTCTCTATTTTCTGGTACTTCGCTATTATGAAGGTCAATGAGCATCTTGCAGGCTTTGATAACATTTTCGGCTTTGCTGTTATATAAACCTATGGTTCTTATGTAACTTTTTAATCCATCAACACCTAAGGCATAAATTGCTTCTGGGGTATTGGCCACGGGAAATAATTTATCGGTGGCTTTATTAACACTGACATCGGTGGCTTGTGCTGAGAGGGTAACTGCTACTAATAACTCAAAGGGAGAACTAAAGTTTAGCTCTGTCTCTGGCTTAGGGTTGTTATCACGTAAGCGCGTTAAAATTTCTAGGCGTTTTTGTTTATTCACATCTAACCCTTATTCAATAGAAGCTGTTTTTTGAGCTGTATTTTTAGCACTCTTTTTCAAATTGCTTTTTTCGATGCCATGATCAACGGCATTTTTAAAAGCAATAATTAATCCCATTATAAGAAATGCACCAGGAGGTAATGCGACTAATAGAAACTTAGTATCAGCATGATAAATGGTAATGGTTAGTGAACTCGCCCAGTCGCCAAGCATAGTTTCAATGCCATCAAACAGAGTTCCTTGACCTAATACTTCACGTATCGCGCCTAATAATAATAAGACAGGCGCAAAGCCAAGCCCCATCATTAAACCATCGAAGGCATGACCAGTTTTACGCTGTTTTTAGAGGCAAAGGCTTCAGCGCGACCGATAATAATACAGTTGGTTACGATAAGAGGAATAAAAATACCTAACGACAAATATAATTCATAGGTAAAGGCATTCATTAATAATTGTACACAGGTAACTAATGAAGCAATGATCATAACAAAAATAGGAATGCGTATTGCTTTTTGTACATGGTGACGAATCAATGAAACTAAGGTATTTGAAGCGACTAAAACTAATAATGTTGCAATCGCTAAACCAAGTGCATTAGTGACGGTATTTGTCACTGCTAGCAAGGGGCATAAACCAAGTAGTTGGACAATACCTGGGTTATTTTTCCACAGCCCTTGCAAGGTTAACTCTTTATAAATAACACTATCATTTTTTGATTCATCAATACTTTCAATCGTTTCGCTATTGATATTATCAGCCTTATCGATAGTTTCAGTATTCTCATTTATTTGTGGTTTATCAGATTTCATTTTAAGTCTCCACAATCAGCTTGATGAGCAAATAGTTTTTGTTTGTTTGCAGTGAAGTAAATAAGTGCATCTTTTACTGCAAGTGTAACGGCGCGTGGGGTAATGGTTGCGCCGGTAAATGCATCGATATCACCGCCATTCTTTTTAACTTCCCAGCGAACATCTTGTGCCTTTTGGTATGTTTTATTATTAAAGCTATAGATCCAATCTGTTTTATTGGTTTGAATTTTATCGCCTAGGCCCGGTGTTTCTGTATGACGAATAACACGCACGCCTGCGACTTCGCCATTTTCAAATATGCCTACTGCAAGCTTGATTTCACCCGCATAACCTTTAAAAGTACTGGTCTCTAGCATGACGGCTACAGGACTATTTCCCTTAGTGGCAATAAAGACTTTCTGTGTTTGCCCTTTACCTAAAAGCAGATCATCATTAACCAAAAAACAGCTCGCAAAAATATCATTATCGTAGCTTTCAGCGGGGATTAATTGATTAATGGTATTAATCAAGGCTATTTGCTCTTGTTTGGCAATGAGTGGTTTAGTGAGTTGACTAATAGTTGCAATAGCAACGGTACAAACGATGGCAAAAGCGGCTAAAAGGAAACCATTTCGAGATATTGCTACTAACATTATGCTTTGCCTCCATAAACTCTAGGCTGTGTATAATAATCGATTAATGGTACACACATATTTCCTAACAGAAACGGCAAAAGCTACTGCATCAGGATAACCGCCTATGTTACGGATGATGACTACAATAAAGGCAATTAAGAAGCCATAAATCAAGCGCCCCTTAACCGTTGTTGCCGCACTGACTGGGTCGGTGAGAATAAAAAATGCACCCAACATAGTTGCACCCGATAAAAGGTGGAAAAAGGGAGAACCATTAAGATCAGGTTGATAAGCAAAGGCAATAAAGGAAAATAATGCCATGCCAGCTAAGAAACTTGCAGGGATCATCCACAGGATAATACGTTTAGCCAATAAGATGATACCACCCAATAAAAAACCTAAATTCACCCATGTAATAGCCTGTGATGAAGAAGCTTGATAAGCAATACTATCGAATATTTCTGTGGTGGTGAATCCTGCTTTTAAATCATTTTTGACAGTATCAAGTGGGGTTGCCATTGATAACCCATCAATACTGGTACTGAGTTGTGCGACACTATAACCATCAAGTGTATAACCGGTAAATATAGTATTAACTTGATCTAGAAAAGATATTTCAAAGGGCTGTAAACTTAGCATCGGTAGCCAGCCAGTCATTTGCACTGGAAATGAAATCACCAATACAACATAAGCGACCATGGCTGGGTTGAATATATTTTGTCCTAAACCGCCGTAGAGTTGTTTTACAAAAATGATCGCAAAAGCAGTACCAATAACAATGATCCACCAGGGGCAAGGGGGGAATAGAAATCGCAATCAAGATACCAGTGACTAATGCACTGCCATCTTTTAAGGTATATATAATAGGGCGGTTGCGCAGTTTGAGGATAATTGCTTCGGCACTTAGGGCAACAATGATTGCTAATATAATTTGTAAAATATTAGCAATCCCAAAAAAATAACTTTGCAATGCCACACCCGGAATTAAACACAGTATTACCCAAGCCATAATTTGGGAACTACGGCGTCGAGTACGTTGATGCGGTGAGCTTGCATTAATAAATGCCATTATTGCTGTTCCTTGTGTTCTGTTTTGTCTGTACTTTCTTTTGTTGCACTTGCCTTTTTAGCCTTTGCTCTTGCAACAGTCTGCTGCAATTTTAGCTTTTTTTATTTCAAGCCGCTGAAGGGGCCTGATTTTCTGTTTGTTCGCTGGCATCCGCTTTTTCTGTCTGCGGAAAAGGATTCATGCTTCTCTTGCTTGCGAATACGAGCTTGTTCTTTGCGTTGCTTACGTAGTGCAATAACTTCGCTATTATCAGGCTCTGTTAGTTGTTGTTCTTTTTCTTGTTTTTTGGCTTTAGCACGGGCAATAGCGACTGCAACTCTTCGCTTTTTTAGGATCGCTTGTTGCTGATTCTGTTTCAGAACTGTTTTTAGCATCCTGTATATCAGAATTTTCACTGCCTTGTTGCTGTGCTTTTTTCTTAGCCTTAGCACGTGCAATGGTCAGCGCAACGAGTCGCTTTTTTAGGATCAACTGCTGTTGATTCTGATTGAGGATCTTTTTCAGTATCCTGTGTATCAGAAGTTTCAGTATTTTTTTGTTGTGCTTGTTTCTTTGCTTTAGCGCGAGCAATAGTCACCGCAACCAGCCGCTTTTTTAGGATCGCTCGTGGCTGATTCTGTTTCAGAACTATTATTAGTATTCTGTGTATCAGCAGTTTCAGTGTTTTGTTGTTGTGCTTGTTTTTTTGCTTTAGCACGTGCAATAGCGTACGCAACTGCACTGTTTTTACTTGCTGGTTTAGATTCTTCTGCTGGCTCTGTTGTTTGCTGATTTGCAGATTTTTTAGCTTTAGCGCGTGCTAATGCAATTGCAATTAAATCATCACCGCCATTTTTATCTTTTAATTGTGCTTTACGTTTTTCAGTCGCTTCTTTATGTTTAGCCTGTCTTTCTAATTTTGCTTGCTCTAAACGTAAGGCGCGTTTTTCATGGCGAATTCGTGCTATTTCAGCTTTTTTAGCTTCCGTTTTAGCGGTATAAATTTCAGCCTTAGAGACACGATAATATTCAACTAAAGGAATATGGCTAGGGCAGACATAAGCACAGGCGCCACATTCAATACAAGCTTGCAAGTTATAGGCTTCTAACTTGTCATGATCCTGACTTTTTGAATACCATAATAACTGCTGTGGTAATAAGTTTGCAGGACATGCCTCTGCACATTCAGAACAACGAATACAAGGCATTTCAGGCTGTGCTGGTGGCATTTCCTGAATAGTTGGGGCAAGAATACAATTACAGGTTTTGGTCACAGGCGCAGCGGTATTTTTGATGGTATAACCCATCATAGGACCGCCGATAATGATCTCGTGTAATGCCATCGAATCTACCCAATATCTATCTAGTAAATATTGAATTGGAGTACCAATACGCACGCTGACATTGCTACATTGCTTTAATGAGTCGCCGGTGAGGGTAACAATTCTTGAGGTTAAAGGTTTTGCATCGATAATCGCCTGCTTAATCGCAAAAACAGTGCCCACATTTTGCATCACAATACCAAGGGCATTAGGGTGTTTGCCATAGGGCGTTTGTTGACCGGTAATAATCTCAATTAATTGTTTTTCACTTCCTGATGGATAAACCGTAGGAATGATGCGTAATATAATTTTATCTTTATGCGCATTATGACTCAGAGCTTCTTGTAAACTTTTAATTGCCTCTGGTTTATTATCTTCGACCGCAATAACTGTTAATTGGGGCTTTAAAATATGCTCAAGAACATTAATACCTTCCAATATTTCAAAGGCTTGTTCTTGCATTAAGCGATCATCGGCAGTGATATAAGGTTCACACTCTGCACCATTGATTAATAGCAGTTTGATGTCGTTTTGTGATGATAACTTGAGATGACTTGGAAAACCTGCACCACCTAAACCAAGAATACCGGCCTGCTGGATCTTTTCTACCAATTCAACTGGTGATTGAGTTTTATAATCCTCGGGTTTTATATATTCGATCGAGCGATCTAAACCATCAGTTTGAATCACTACAGATAACACACTCAACCCCGACGGGTGTAAATCACAACGTTTTTCAATCGCAATAACCGTACCTGAACTGCTGGCATGTTTTGCAACCAGTGTTTTTGATACTTTACTAAGTGCTTGCCCTTTTAACACTAAGTCACCGACTTTAACTAATAAATCAGGGATTTGACCTTTATATTCAACTGGAATCACTAAGGTAGCAGGAATACCCGCATCACTTATCGTTTCCTGATTACTCTGAAGTTTATTTCCTGGAGGATGAATACCACCATGAAAAGTCCATAACTTTCCCGAAGAAATAGCGTCTAACTGATCGTCGGTTAATAGGTTAAAATTATCTGTCATACTAAAGCTCGGTGTTAATTTGTGTAGGGATGCGTTGTTGGTTCCACTGCCAGTTTTTGGTAGTGATTTCGATCGGTAACATATCAATACAATCGGTTGGGCAAGGGGCAACACATAACTCACAGCCAGTACATTCGTTGCTGATCACTGTGTGCATTTGTCGAGTTGCGCCCATTATCGCATCCACAGGGCAGGCTTGAATACATTTGGTACAGCCGATACATTCATCTTCGCGAATAAATGCAATCAATTTTGGCTTTTCTTCGCCTTCTAATGCTTTTGGTTCGATACCCATTCTATCTGCTAATTGACGCATTACCGCATCGCCACCAGGTGGGCATTTATTAATATCATCACCATTAGCAATGGCCTGGGCATAAGGCTTACAGCCAGGATAACCACATTGACCACATTGGGTCTGTGGCAAAATCGCATCCAATTCTTCGACAATCGGATCCGATTTTACTTTAAAACGAATAGATGAATAACCTAACAAAGCCCCAAAAATAGCACCTAAAACAGCTAAGGTAATAACGGCAATAATGATATTGATGATCATTTAATTAACCCCGTAAATCCCATAAAGGCTAATGACATTAAACCAGCGGTGATCATCGCAATTGCTGACCCTTTAAAAGGCAGTGGCACATCAGAAGCGACTAAACGCTCACGCATTGATGAAAACAAAATTAATACTAAGGAGAAACCAATACCCGCTGAAAAACCATAAACAATAGATTCAACAAAATCATGGTTTTCATTAATGTTGAGTAATGCTAATCCTAAAATGGCACAGTTGGTGGTGATCAAAGGTAAAAAGATACCTAATAAGCGATATAAAGTCGGGCTTGTTTTGTGCATGACCATTTCAGTAAATTGCACAACCACGGCAATCACAAGAATAAAGCTAAGCGTTTGCAGGTACACAAGATCTAACGGTACTAATATAAAGTTATTAACAATATACGAAAGTGCCGCTGTGAGTGTTAGTACAAAAGTTGTCGCAAATGACATGCCAACGGCCGTTTCAATTTTGTTGGAAACACCCATAAAAGGGCATAAACCTAAAAATTTAACTAACACAAAGTTATTGACTAAAACGGTGCCAAAAAACAGTAAAAAATAATCGCTCATAAAATAATAATTCCACTAGCTGAATAGGGGATTTTTGAAAAATGCATATTGCGCGCGAGTATAGCAAACAACGACTCTAATAATAACAACACAAAGAATGTTTTTTGTGAACAGAATATTTTTCTGTAAAGCATACAATTTATTAATCAAAAGAGTCTTTAAGTGCAATATTAATCATTTTAAAATTTTTGTTTCGATATTATTTTTATCTTTAATTGATTTGTGTCGCATCTTTTTAATCACAAAATAAGCACCCCGAATTAAAATTGATTCATATCAAAATGCATATATATAGTGTTATGTATAGTGCCTTCCCACTATATATAGTGTTGTTTATTTTGTTCTTTGTCATTTTTCTTTTCGGAGCCAATTATGAAAACGGTTGTTATTAAGCGCGACGGTAGCCAAGCCCCTTTAATACTCAACGTATTGCAGAAGCAATATTAAAAGCTTCGGGAGTCGCACGTCGCAAAGGCGTTGATGCATTTGCCATTGCAAATGAAGTAGAAAATGACCTGAAAGATCAATTTGAAGTCGATATTCATGAGATTCAACAAAAAGTTGAACACTATTTAATGAAGAAAGGACATCTTGAATTAGCACGTGTTTATATTGAATACCGCCATGACAGAGACTTAGCTCGTGAGCGTAAAAGTCATCTAAATAGTGAGATTGATGGCTTAATCGAACAAAGTAACGCGTCATTATTAAATGAAAACGCTAATAAAGATGGCAAAGTGATCCCTACTCAGCGCGATTTATTAGCGGGTATCGTTGCTAAGCATTACGCTAAATCTTATATACTACCTCGCGACGTGGTTCGCGCTCATGATAAAGGTGAAATCCATTATCATGATCTTGATTATGCGCCGTTTTTCCCAATGTTTAACTGTATGCTCATTGATATCAAAGGTATGTTTACCGATGGTTTTAAAATGGGTAACGCTGAAATAGAAGAGCCAAAATCTATTTCAACAGCGACCGCAGTTTGTGCACAAATTATTGCTCAAGTAGCGAGCCATATTTATGGTGGAACAACCATTAATGGCATTGATACAACACTTGCTCCTTATGTTTCTAAGAGTTACCAAAAGCACCTTGCGACGGCTAAGAAATGGGGAATTAATGAGCCTCAAGCGTACGCTGATGAACAGACAGAAAAAGAATGTTATAACGCTTTTCAATCCTTAGAATATGAAGTAAATACCTTACACACTGCAAACGGACAAACACCCTTTGTTACCTTTGGTTTTGGTTTAGGCACCTCGTGGGAAGCGCGTCTAATTCAACAATCTATTTTCAAAATTCGCCTTGCTGGACTCGGTAAAAACCGTAAAACAGCCATTTTCCCTAAATTAGTTTTTGCTATTAAAGATGGTATTAACCATAAACCAGAAGATCAAAATTACGATATTAAACAGCAAGCTTTAGAATGTGCTTCTAAGCGTATGTATCCTGATATTTTGAACTTTGATAAAGTGGTTGATATCACTGGCTCTTTTAAAACCCCAATGGGGTGCCGTAGTTTCCTTGGCGCTTATCAAGAAAATGATGAACTTATTCATGATGGTCGAAATAACCTCGGTGTTGTGAGTCTTAACTTACCTCGAATCGCTTTAGAATCCGATGGAAATGAAAAACTATTTTATGAGTTACTTGATAAACGATTATTGATGGCTAAAAAAGCATTAGATACACGTATCGAACGGCTTTCAGAAGTTAAAGCGAGTGTAGCGCCTATTTTATATATGGAAGGGGCATGTGGTGTTCGACTTAAAGCAAATGATTGTGTTGCGGATATATTTAAAAACGGTCGTGCTTCTATTTCATTAGGTTACATCGGTTTACACGAAGCGATTAATGCGCTTTATGGTGCTCAGGGGCATCTTTTTGAAAATACAGAAAAACAACAAAAAGCCCTTAAAATGATTCAACATTTGAAAGTCGCAACGGAAGTTTGGGCAAAAGAATCGGGTTATGCCTTTAGCTTATATTCAACGCCGTCAGAAAATTTATGTGATCGATTCTGTCGCTTAGATACTAAACAATTTGGTGTATTAGAAGGTGTGACGGATAAAGGCTATTACACTAACAGCTTTCATTTAGACGTTGAAAAACAAGCTAATCCCTATGATAAGCTTGATTTTGAAATGCCATATCCAGAAATAGCGAGCGGTGGATTTATCTGTTATGGCGAATATCCAAATATGCAAAACAATCTGCAAGCTTTAGAAGATGTTTGGGATTACAGTTATTCACGTGTTCCTTATTACGGCACCAATACACCTATCGACGAATGTTATGAATGTGGTTTCCACGGTGAGTTTGAATGTACAAGCAAAGGTTTTACTTGTCCTAGTTGTGGTAATTCTGATCCTGAAAAAGTAGCGGTTACTCGTCGAGTTTGTGGTTACTTAGGTAGTCCAGATTCAAGACCTTTCAACGAGGGCAAGCAAGAAGAAGTAAAACGCAGAGTGAAACATTTATAATGTATTACAGTGCTTATCATCCGATTGATGTGGTAAATGGTGTTGGCACACGTTGTACCTTGTTTGTAAGTGGTTGCGAACATGCCTGCCCGGGTTGTTATAATCAAAAAACATGGCGCACCGATGCAGGGCATATATTTACTCAAGAACTAGAAGACGCCATCATTAAAGATCTTAATGATACAAGAGTCCGCAAAAAAGGATTATCTCTGTCAGGAGGTGATCCGCTCCACCCTAAGAATTTAACTGCCGTTTTAAAGTTGATAAAACGCGTGGTGAATGAGTGTGATAATAAAGACATCTGGCTTTGGTCTGGTTACACATTAACTGAATTAAGCAATGCACAAAAAGAGGTGATTGCCTTTGTTGATGTGTTTATTGATGGTAAGTTTGAACAAGATCTGGTTGATCCATCGTTGCAATGGCGTGGCAGTTCAAATCAGATTATTCATTATTTAAAAGCGCAAGACTAGCCTTACTTCCTGCTTCCTATACTTCTGTCTGTTGATTTACTTTCTATCATAAACGGGATAATGTGTTTTCACATTAAAGAAAAACGTTATTGATATGAAATCACCTGTACACCTAAATGCACTTCGCGCCTTTGAAAGTAGTGCGCGTCATCAGAGCTTTTCTGCAGCGACCTCTGAATTAAATGTCACACCGGCGACAGTTGGCCAATTGGTTCGTTCATTAGAAGAGTGGCTTGATGCGCCACTTTTTCATCGAATGACTAGTGGTAAAGTACGCCTTATTCCTACGCAAACTGCTGAAAATGCATTGCCAGATATTCGTGAGGGTTTTGATAAACTTGTCATGGGGTTAGATCGACTTCAGGAAAGCAGTTTAAGTGATGTGTTAACGGTCTCCGTTAGCCCTGCCTTTGCTTGCTAAATGGTTATTGCCTAGATTGGAAAGATTCCAAAAAATTTGTCCAGAAACAAATGTTAGATTAGATACTAATTTAAAAACAGTGGATTTTGCTGTCCAAAAAATTGATATTGGTGTGCGTTATGGGCAAGGTAGTTGGCCTGGTCTAATTGCCGAAAAACTGATGCAAGAAGAGGTTTACCCTGTTTGCTCTCCTCATCTATTTGCCACCCAAAAAAATCATATTGAACCTAATGATTTACTTTGCAAAACCTTTATCCATGATTTGTCTTTAGATGGTCAAACTGGTTTCCCTACTTGGGATGCTTGGTTAAAAAAGGCGGGAATATTAGATACTATGACTGCTTCAAATATTCAAATTAATAACTCAGCTTCTGTTTTACAGTCTGCCATTGATGGACAAGGAATTGCCTTGGCACGAAGTGTGATGGTAAAAGATGACCTAGCTACTGGGCGTTTGCTTCGATTATTTCCGGATATTCAATTTGATTCTCCGCTCGCTTATTATGTTGTTTATCGACCAGAAAGTACCGCAATCGGTACAATAAAAGCTTTTCGAGAGTGGCTTTTTCTGAAGTCGTAGAAAATGGTAATTCACTATAAAGATTTTCTATCATCAGTTTAAAGATTATATGAGTTGTCTAAGTAAAAGTACCTGATTAGACTTCTGTTACAAAAATAATCCCTAAAGGTAAACAATAATGTCTAACCAAACTCAATCCGTTTCAGAATCACCTCCGAACAATGAAAAATCCCACCGCTCTAATTTATGGCGATTAACTTTAGCTCAAGCATTATCTGGTGCTAATTCCGTTGTGGTATTTGCTACCGGGGCGATTGTAGGTAGCATGTTAGCGCCAACTCCTTTACTTGCCACCTTGCCTATTTCTATTTTTGTTGTGGGCATGGTCGCTTGTGTTTTCCCTGTTGGAGAATTAGCAAGGAAGTATGGCCGACGAAGTGCATTTATGGTTGGGACAGGCTCAGGTATTTTAACTGGAGTTTTAGCTGTAATCGCGCTGTTAACCGGCTCTTTTGGGTTATATTGCTTGTCTACTTTTTTTGGTGGCGCTTATGCGGCAGTTACACTTACTTTTCGTTTCTGTCGCTACAGATGGTTTACCTGAAGATAAGCGTGCTCAAGCCTTGTCGTTAGTGATGGCGGGGGGCATATTCGCTGGTGTCATTGGCCCTCAATTGGTGACACATACTATGCACCTTTGGACAGATAAAATGTTTGTCGCCACTTTTGTTGCACAGGCCACTGTTGCCGCTATTGCAGGACTTATTTTATTGGGTGTGCACTCGCCTAAACCAACTCAACAAGAGATGAAAGGCGGACGAGATTTAGCGGAAATTGCCTTACAACCCCACTTTATTGCGGCTGTTATTTGTGGTGCCGCTTCTTATATGGTGATGAATTTTCTAATGACCTCTGCGCCACTAGCGATGCATATGCACGGGCATAGCCAAGAATCAGCTAATTTAGGCATGCAATGGCATGTGATTGCGATGTATTTACCGAGTTTTTTCACCGGTAAATTGATTACCCGTTTTGGTGCGACACGTATTTCTATAATAGGTCTGAGCCTGTCAGGTATTTCTGCTGTCATTGGTTTTGTAGGTGAAGATGTTTCTCATTTCTGGATGCTTTTAACCTTACTAGGAATAGGTTGGAACTTTGGATTTCTAGGAGCTTCTGCGATGGTATTGGAATGTCACAAACCTGAAGAAAAAATAGAGTACAATCTCTTAATGACTTTATTATTTTTGGCTTAATGGCGATTGGTTCTTTTTCATCGGGTGGCATCCTTAGTATCTATGGATGGAATATTGTACTTTGGGTATCTTTTGTACCGCTCTTAATTGCTTTATTCTCATTAGTGTTAATGCGTTCTAAACGTGCAAAATATATTTAATAAACTCCTATCAATAGCTAACTTTTTCTTTTCAAGCTATCCCTAAATATTGAATGTGAGTCAAAACAAAATGATTCACATTTTATTATGATTTAGTGTGTTCTTTTATTGATTAGATAAAAAGTATTTATTTCAATAATTTAAGTTCATCATATTAAAACTCACATTGCTACCAGATAACATATTTAATAAACCGTTAAAGTAATTTTAATATAGCTTTAACTCGTTGATTCAGATTTGAAAAATAGGATATTTATGTATAAAAAATCACTATTAGCTACTGCAATGGGCCTTCTCTCATATAATGCAATTTCCGCATCTCAAGAGGCCGACTCAGTGGCTCCCGAAATGAGCTCGGCATATCAACAAAAGCAAAGTGTTGTTGCTAATGACTATATGGTAGTTGCCGCCAACCCTTTAGCTGTGCAAGCAGGTTATGAAGTATTAAAAAATGGCGGTAATGCTTGCGGATGCCTTAATTGCTGTACAAACTGTTTTGGGACTTGTTGAACCACAATCTTCTGGTTTAGGTGGCGGTGGCTTTTTAGTTTATTACGATGCTAAAAATAAAAAACTAACCTCCTTTGATGCAAGAGAAACGGCACCACTCGTCGCTAAACCAGAGTTATTTCAGGATAAAAATGGTAAACCACTTAAGTTTTACGATGCTGTGGTTGGTGGCCGTTCAGTTGGTACACCCGGCACAGTTAAATTATTAGCTACGATGCATGAAAAGTATGGTTCTCAGGAGTGGGGTAGCTTATTTAAACCAGCGCAACAGCTTGCCACTAATGGATTTCATGTCTCTGAAAGGCTTGCTTCAGCAATTGACAATGATAAAGATAAATTATCTCGCTATGCAGATACCAAGGATTACTTTTTTAATGAAAATGGTGAACCTTTAGTAGAGGGAAGCTTATTGAAAAATACCCTTTATGCACAATCCTTAGAAACGATTGCAACCCAAGGGGAGGTCGCTTTTATCGTGGTAAAATAGCACAGGATATCGTTAATAAAGTGAATAATATTGAAGATAATCCTGGTGTATTAGCGATGCAGGATTTCTTAACCTATAAAGTTATTGAGCGTGAAGCAGTTTGTGCACCCTATCATCAATATGATGTCTGTGGCATGGGACCTCCCAGCTCTGGCGCATTAACAGTTGGACAAATTTTAGGTATTGCTAATCACTTTGATCTGAAAAAAATGGGCGCCGATAGTGCCCAAGCATGGCAAATTATAGGTGATGCATCCAGGCTTGCCTTCGCTGATCGAGGTCGATATATGGCCGATTCTGATTTTGTGCCGATGCCACAAGGGTTATTAGATCCTACTTATCTCGCTGAGCGTGCAAAATTAATTCAACCAGGGAAAGCACTGACTGATGTGTCTGCTGGTGAGCCACCATGGGAGGGGGCGATTGCTTTAGCTGATGATGAGTCATTGGAACTGCCTTCTACAACACATGTAGTGATTGCAGATAAACAAGGCAATGTGATTTCATTGACCAGTACCGTAGAAAACGGTTTTGGTTCACGCGTGATGAGCAATGGCTTTTTACTGAATAACGAATTAACTGACTTTTCATTTGCTTCCTATAAAGATGGTTACCCGATTGCTAACCGTGTTGAACCTGGAAAACGTCCTCGCTCATCGATGTCTCCTAGTATTGTTATGAAAGATGGTAAACCATACTTAGCCGTTGGTTCGCCAGGAGGTTCTCGCATTATTGGTTACGTGGCATCTACTTTAATTGCTCATCTTGATTGGGGGATGGATATTCAGCAAGCCATCGATTTACCACATTTAGTGAATCGTTTTGGCACCTATGATCTTGAAAAGGGTACTAATGCTATACATTTTAAAGATGAATTAGAAGCAATGGGGTTTAAAGTGAGCATACGAGATCTTAACTCGGGAATTCATGCGATATTATTTAAAGATAATAAATTGATTGGTGGGGCAGATCCTCGCCGTGAAGGAATCGCCCGTGGAGATTAGTCTCATTAATTGTTGTTAAATAACCTCAGTTCTGGATAAGCAAAACGATACAGTACTGTTATTTACGCGTATTTCTGCGTTAAATCATCTCCCAATAACCCGTTATTGCTTCGATGATTCGCCTTGAACTACGCAAAACTAACAGCACTGTATGATATATTTTTTAAGCTATTGAAGTTTAATGTTATTTCGCTTCCATTATCCAGAACTGAGGTTAAATAAAAAAGGATCACTTCGGTGATCCTTTTTATTTAACAGAACATATTGATAAATTAACCACCTGTTGATTGTTATTAATGTAAATGGTTTTTGTTCACAATATAGATATAACTTCAGTAATTAAACAGCCAGTAGTACTAGCTTTTATACAGACTCGAACTAATATCTAACTATAAACACCAGTGATAAACATATATCAGGTAGGAAAAAATCAATGGCAAGTCTTCTTAATAGCGTTGATCAGCGTACTAACTTAGTTGGTGAAAATAGATTAGAACTTTTACTTTTTCATTTGCAAGGACGTCAATTCTTTGCGATTAATGTTTTTAAAGTAAAGGAAGTGGTGAAATTACCCGCTTTAAATAAAATGCCTAATGCACACCCTAAAGTCTCGGGTATTGCGATCATACGCGGGGAATCCATTCCTGTGATTAATCTTCGCGAAGCAATAGGGTTGAAACCTATTCCGGTTGATGAAGAATGTAATTTAATTATTACAGAATACAACCGCACAGTGCAGGGATTTCTAGTTGGTAAGGTAGATCATATCGTTAATATGACCTGGAAGGAAATAATGCCTCCCCTGCAAGTGTTGGTCGCCACCATTATTTAACGGCGATAGCTCACCTAAAAAAGGGGATAGGGAAGAAATTGTAGAAATTATTGATGTTGAAAAAGTATTAGCTGAAATCATTGATTACGATATTACTATTTCTGAAGGTGTTGTTGATACCGCTATCGCTGACAAATTTGCTGGCGTTAAAATTTTACATGCGGATGATTCCTCAACGGCACGTAAACAAGTGCAAGCAACGTTATCACAATTAGGGGTAGAAATAATTTCAGCGGAAAATGGTTTACAGGCATTAAATATTTTAAAAGGCTGGATTAGCGAAAGAAAAGTCGTTAAGAATGAAATTTTGATGTTAATTACTGACGCTGAAATGCCGATTATGGACGGTTACAAATTGACTTCTGAGGTGCGTGCTGATCCCGCCATGGCTGATTTACATATTGTATTAAATACTTCTTTAAGTGGAAGTTTCAATCAGGCAATGGTTGAAAAAGTGGGTTGTAATGCATTGCTTTCAAAATTTCAGCCTGATAAATTGGTTGAGGTGGTGCAGGAGCAACTAAAAATTAAATTAGGTGTCAAATAAATAAGATATTAATGTTGTTTATTTAAGTCTGTTGTTTATCGATTGCTTTAGTTATTATTATTTAACCATATTTCTAATTCTTATCTTTGTTAATGTTTTTGATTGAGAGTTAGAATGAGATATTTTCCATAACTTTAATAATAAGACTAGACTAAAAGATGAGTGAAAAAATACCCCACAAACAGAGAATGATTCGGCCACTATTGAACGGGTAGAAACAAGATTAGTACCACCACCTTTGTATAATGTGTTACTACATAATGATGATTATACGCCGATGGACTTTGTTATTGATGTATTACAGCGTTTTTTCCGTTTAGATTCTGAAAAAGCAACAGAAGTTATGTTAAGTGTTCATTATAAAGACGTTGGAGTCTGTGGCACCTTTAGTGCAGAGATTGCTGAAACTAAAGTAATGCAAGTGATGAATTACGCGAAACAAAATGAGCATCCATTACGTTGCTCAATGGAAAAAGAGTCGTGAATTGAAACCAACCCAGTAAGGGGTCTATATGTTAGATAAAGCCTTAGAAAATAGTTTAGATTTAGCCTTTCGTTTTGCCTTTGAAAAATCGCATGAATTTATGACTGTTGAGCACCTCCTCCTTGCACTACTTGAAAATGAAGAGATAAAAGTATTATTAAATGCTTGCTCAGTTGACATGGTTTCCTTGCATGTCGATATACTGGCCTATTTAGAAAATACCCCCGCAGTGCCAGATGTTCAAACGCAAAAAATAGAAATTCAACCCACCATTGCCTTCGAGCGTGTTTTACAACGTGCTATTTTCCATGTTCAATCCTCTGGACGCACTGAAGTCTCTGCGGGAAGCGTATTAGTCGCTATGTTCAGTGAGCAGGAGTCTCAGGCTGTATATCTGCTTAAAAAAGCCAATCTTTCACGTTTAGATGTGGTTAACTATATCTCCCATGGTATCAGTAAATCAGCGGATGTTCCTCCCGCTATTTTTAATGAGCAAGAGCAAGTTGAGCAGGCTACGGAGCCTAAAGATGAAATGCAATTTACTGTGAATCTCAATGAACAGGTTGAAGCAGGAGAAATCGATCCTTTAATTGGACGAGATAAAGAAGTTGAACGTTGCGTACAAATATTATGTCGTCGCCGTAAAAATAATCCTCTTTTAGTAGGGGAAGCTGGTGTAGGTAAAACAGCTATTGCTGAAGGCTTAGCATATCGTATTGTGAATAATGATGTTCCCGATGTGATTGAAGATAATATTATTTATTCCTTAGATATGGGGGCTTTACTTGCGGGTACCAAATATCGAGGAGAATTTGAGCAACGTTTTAAAACCGTGTTAACTAAACTTGGTAAACAAGACAATGCCATTTTATTTATTGATGAAATCCATACGATTATTGGTGCTGGTGCGGCAACAGGTGGGCAACTTGATGCGGCTAACCTGTTAAAACCTTTGTTAAGTAGCGGTAAATTACGCTGTATTGGTTCGACAACCTATAAAGAGTTTGGGCAAATTTTTGAGAAAGAACATGCGCTTGCACGTCGTTTCCAAAAAATTGATGTGCTTGAGCCTTCGATTAAAGAAACGGAGCAAATTTTAGTTGGATTACGTTCTCGTTATGAGGCGCATCATAATATCCGTTATACTCAAAAAGCATTGCAAGTCATCGCTGAATTAAGTGCAAAATACATTAATGATAGACACCTTCCCGATAAAGCGATTGATGTTATTGATGAAGCCGGTTCCCAAATGCGTCTGTTACCTTTAAGCAAGCGTAAAAAAACCATTGGTGTGATAGAAATTGAAAATATTATCGCTAAAATTGCACGCATTCCTAAGAACTCAGTGAGTAGTTCCGATAAAGATCAACTTGCTAAATTACCTGAGCGTTTGAAAATGACTGTGTTTGGACAGGATGAGGCGATCGATCATTTAACTGGTGCCATCCATCTAAACCGTTCTGGATTATCCGATGAGTTTAAACCTATTGGCTCATTTTTATTTGCAGGGCCGACGGGTGTTGGTAAAACCGAAGTTACACAACAACTTGCCAAAGCAATGGGCATCGAGTTATTACGTTTTGATATGTCTGAATACATGGAAAAACACACGGTTTCTCGTTTAATCGGCGCACCTCCTGGTTATGTTGGCCATGAGCAAGCCGGTTTATTAACCGATGCGGTGATCAAGCATCCCTATGCTGTTTTATTGTTAGATGAAATTGAAAAAGCGCACAGTGATATTTATAACATCTTATTACAGGTGATGGATCATGGCACCTTAACGGATAACAATGGACGTAAAGCTGACTTTAGAAACGTGGTGTTAGTAATGACAACTAATGCGGGTGTACGTGAAACAACTAAAAGCGACATTGGCTTTAAGGAGCGACAGGATTCTCATAAAGTCATGGATGAGATTAAAAAGCTATTTTCACCAGAGTTTAGAAATCGTCTCGATAATGTTATTTGGTTTGATCATTTAAGCATGGATGTTATTTACCAAGTTGTTGATAAGTTTATTGTGCAATTACAGGCACAGCTAGATAAAAAACAAGTATCGTTAGAAGTAAGTGATAAGGCTCGTAAATGGTTAGCTGAACATGGTTATGATAAAGCAATGGGTGCAAGACCAATGGGGCGCTTGATCCAAGATAAGCTGAAAAAGCCATTAGCTAATGAAATTTTATTTGGGCAATTGCAAAGTGGTGGCAGTGTCACCGTTGATCTTGATAAGTCAGGCGAAGCTGTTGAATTTAAATATGCGCAAACTATGGCGATGAGTGAATGATGTAAGGCTTGAAGGCTTGAAGCTGGAAGGCTGGAAAGGTTAAAGGCTTGAAGGCTTAAAGCTGGAAGGCTGGAAAGGTTAAAGGCTGGAAGGATTTAAAGCTTGAGGGCTTGAAGGTTAAAGGCTGAAAAAAGGCTCATGTGAATAATCACATGAGCCTTTTTTGTCGCTAATAGCTAATAACTAATAGCTAATCATTACACCGCCTGTGTTTCGTATTCAACTGGATCGGTAATACCATTTTCAGCAAAGGCTTCAAGACGCTCTACACAGCTACCACATTGACCGCATGCTTTTTCACGACCGTTATAACAGGTCCAAGTTTTACTGTAATCAAGCCCCATGCGTAAACCATCTTTTAAAATACCAATTTTATCACTGTTTAAATATGGTGAATAAATTTCTGTCGATTCATAGTTTGCAACGGCGGCAACTTCATTCATTTTTTCTACAAAAATAGGGCGACAATCTGGGTAGATTTCATGATCACCTGAATGTGCGCCATAATAAACTTGTTCAGCACCAATCGATACTGCATAACCAATTGCTAAAGATAATAGGATCATATTTCGATTAGGCACAACAGTACTTTTCATATTTTCATTTTGATAATGCCCTAATGCCACATCAATTGTATTGTCGGTTAAAGAAGAACCACCAATTAATTGGTTAATCGCTGAAATATCAATAACTTTATGGTTAATGTTTAATTCTTCACAGACAGAACGAGCAACTTCAATCTCTTTGATATGACGCTGTCCATAATCAAAAGTTAACGCATAAGGCTGTAAACCTTCTTCAATTGCTTTGTGTAAAACAGTGTAAGAGTCCATTCCGCCTGAATATATAACAACGACTTTGTTTTGCATTTTAATTGTAATTCCCACTTTTAAATTAATTTAGACGGTTATTGTTTTGTCCACATTAGCCAGTCAGTATATACGCCTTAGCAAGTAAGATAAATAACATCAGGCAGATCATGCAAGCAATAGCGCTAGACATAAACTTGAAGTCTAGTATTCTACTCGAAAAATTTATCCTATGAATTAACAAAAATAACCTCTAGATAGGTATGACCAGCAATGCATAAAAATTATAAAGTAAATGAACTCTTTCAGACGATACAAGGCGAAGGTTTTTATACAGGAAGCCCTGCTATTTTTGTTCGCTTACAGGGCTGTGATGTTGGTTGTGCTTGGTGCGATACAAAACATACCTGGACTATTTCTCCCGATAAACAAACCACACTTAATTTATTAACAGATCGCAGTAATGAATCAGAGCGTTGGTCAAGTGTTAGTGCACAACAGATTATTGATGAAATTAAACGTTTGGGTTACAGCGCAAAATTAGTAGTGATCACCGGTGGTGAGCCCTGTATGTATGATTTGCGGGAGTTAACTCATTTATTGCATGAATTTGGTTTTAAAACACAAATTGAAACAAGTGGTACTTATCCGGTTCTTGTTGATCCCTCGAGTTGGGTAACTGTATCTCCCAAGGTGAATATGCGTGCTAAAAAAGAGGTTTTGTTATCAGCATTAGAACGTGCCAATGAAATAAAGCATCCGGTTGGTACGGAAAAAGATATCGAGCAACTGGATGCATTGTTGCTTCCGTTAAAAGATATTCAACAGAAAACCATTTGTTTACAGCCTATTTCTCAAAAACCGAAAGCGACAACCCTGTGTATGCAGGTGTGTATAGAACGAAATTGGCGCTTATCGGTACAAATGCATAAGTATTTAGATATCGATTAATGATGTAAAATCAGCTTCTAGCTTCAAGTCTGCTATGACCCAAATAAAGTGGACATGGCTTTTAAATATTTTGACCTTACTGATAGCTAATAGCTGTTTTTTAAGGTTTTGAACATACTAACAGCTAATGGCTTTAATTCTTATTCTGTGTCGCTTTAATATTTGAGATGTAGCTATTCTGAGATCATTTGAAATACGCGGTTGACGTGTTTTACCCCAGATATTTGACGGCTGATATTGGTGGCGGCATCGGCTGTTTTTTTATCAACTCTACCAATCAAAAATACTTCGCTGTTTTCCGTCACCACTTTAATTTGAAAAGCATTTACATCTTCATGTGCTGTTAATTTACTTTTTGTTTTTGTGGTGATCCAGCTATCTTTACTTTGTTGGGTAAAACCAATAGTCGGGCCAATACGTAGTTGATTATAAACTTCTTTCACATTTTTTAATGTATTGAGTTCATCACTAATCATTTGTTTCTGTTGTTCATTATTAGCCTGTCCAATGACCAATAAATAACCATTGTTAGTGATCAGGTTAATGCGTATTTCATCTTTGTTTATATCTAGCTCATTGATTAAATTAAGCGCATCAACTGCTAAACGGTCATCTTCTATAATGGTTGAAACAGTACGTTCGTCACTTGCAACGGCAACAGCAGTACCCGCGACAACAATCAAACCACCTGCGCAACCCTGTAATAACAGCAGTATCGTTAAAAAAGGTAATAATAGTTTCATTTTCATGTGCTTATCTTAGTGTTGAGGAAAAAGTTGTTGATCAATCAGATCACTTAAACAATTGATCACTAAAAGGTGTATTTCTTCAATACGTGAACCTTTGTCACTTGGTGCGCGAATTTCAATATCGTCTGAACCTAATAAGCCTGCTAATTCGCCTCCATCAACACCATTCAGGGCAACTATCTGGATGGATTTACTTAGTGCCGCCTCTACGGCTTTAATCATATTACGACTATTACCTCCGTGGCTGATAACTAACAAAATATCCCCTGTTTGCGCTAACGCTGAGATTTGTTTTGCGTAAATTTGGTCAAAATGACTGTCGGTTGCAATAGCAGAAAGTAAGGCTGAATCGGCAGTAATTGCAATGGCTGGCAGAGAAGGACGTTCCGTTTCATATTTATTTAATAGGTGCGATGAGAAAATTTGTGCAAGAGCGTACGCGCCACCGTTCCCACAGACTAAAATCTTATTTCCTCTTAGTAACGCTTCTGTTAAAGCCAGAGACGCTTTTTCTATGGATTCAGGTAATGCTTCAGCGACCACTATTTTTGTTTGAATGCTCTCAGCAAAGTGAGCATGTATTTTTTCTTTAATCATTTTTTCTATTTTTATCCGTTATCAATCAAGATACATTTATTAGTCGCTAGTGAGGATACCAAGACAAGAGCAATTGGCCTGGTTCGATAGGCGTATCTTTATGCTTGAAATGCATCCTGTACCCAGATTGGGCTATCATCAGTTTCATTTAAAGCAATAGCATCAAAGCGACAATAAGGCTCAGTCGTTAACTGTGTTAAATAATGAGTCGCCGTTTTAATTAATTTACGTTGTTTAGTTTGTGTAATAGAGGCTAAGGCGCCTCCAAAGTCTCCATTTTTTCTATAACGAACTTCTATAAATACTAATGTGTCTTTATCCTGCATAATCAAGTCTACTTCGCCAAATCGACAATAATAGTTTTGATGAAGCAGTGTTAAGCCTTGGCTAAGTAAATACGCCAAGGCTTTTTTCTCTGCAATAACGCCTGTTGAATTACTCGGCTGAAACAGTCGGGGCAACTTCAAAGAGTGTTCCATTTTGGTATTTAGCCCAACTCAATTTTGCATTGATATTATTATCAGCATTCAGAGAAAGTTCTCCAACAAGGCCTTTATACACTGCATTTTCAGTATTTTTCAAGTGGATTAATTGCTCAATGATTTGATAGCTATCAAATCCTAGCGCAAATATTCGTAGCGTTGAAAAGGCTTGTTTACCCCAGGCTTGTTCAACCTCTTTACTTAATTCATTATATTCATTTAATAGAAATGGGTTATCAGAAAAAACTAATTTTGATAGCTCTTTATTTTGCATGTTATAACGGTCTTCACTATGGCTACGTGAACTTGCATAGAGTGGCATATCCGGTGCGAATGGACTAACAGATACATCGATAAAAGGCTTGATTAGAATAAGTTCATCACGTCTGCTGACGATATATATTGCATCGATATCTCGTCGACTTCTGACTTCTGTTTCTATCGGTAAGCCAACAATTGATCGCATTTGACTGATACGTTGTTTACTTTGACCCGTTTGTAATACGTTCTCCATAAAGTCTGCTAATTTGTTTGTTGATTGAAAATAGTGAGACTCTACTTGAACATTACTGCCCGGAGTTAACGACGCCCACTGTTCTTTAAAGGCATTAGCAACACGCGTTCCGTAATTTGATTGTGGTGCAATGATAAGTGGATGTTTATATTTATCAGCATGAATTTTGATGGTCGCTTGTTTAGCTTCATCTTCAGGTGATAGCGTAAAAGAATAATGCCAAGCAAGTGCTTTTACCTCACCGTTTGCATCCACTGGTTGTGCTGTTTCTGTAAATTGATTAAGCGCCAATACTGGTAAGGTGCCAAGTAAAGGTAATAAATCTTCAATTTCTTGTTTCATTAATGGACCAATAACAAAATCGATATTGGCATTGTTTATTTGTATTGCTAGTTGCTCTGCCGAGCTTTCTTGAGTATTAAAAAGTGCAGAGTAGGCGGTTGCATATCGCCATTTTTTAATGACTTTTGTTGTAGGTAATAAGCATTTAATAAACCTAATTGAATTGCTTTACCTTGTTTTTCAAAACGACCTGTCAACGGTAATAACACAGCAATATTATCAGGTTGATAAGGGCTAGAGGCAGAAATATTCGTTAATACTAAAGGCATGTTTTCGAGCGCATCATGATTTGGGTAAGTATTTTTCCACTCATCTAATGCGCGATTTAATCTGTTCGGGCGTAACTTATGTTGTTGATAAAGAAGTGCCAGTGAATACCAACCCGCTTTAAATTTAGCGTCGATTTGATAGTCATCTTGTTTGCTAATTGTTTCAACAGCTTGTGATGCATTTTCGCTTATTTGGTTTTCAAGGTTTTGCTTCTCAATGCTACTGCCTACTTCCATAGCATCTGTTTCAATATTATCTTCTTCATATTCAAAGCTAGCTAAGGTTTCTTCAGGTAATTGAATTAACTGCGCTAATAATAAGTCATTATACTGTTGTCTTTGTTCATCACTAACAAGATGTGGCACTAATAAAAGTAAGCTTTCAGAGGCTTCAAAAGGTAAATTATTTTCTATATGTAAAGTAGATTGTAGCGTTAAATAATGAACATAGCCGTTATTACTAAGTGCTTGGTAATCAGTAATAATTAAGGAAGCCTGTGCTTCTGGCAATTTCCCCTGCGCGTAATACTTATCTGCAATTAACAGTGCTAATGTCGAAGATTGCGTTAGCGTCAGTTTTTTTGTTTGTAAAGAGTCAATAACAGCGTTAGCAAGCACATATTTCTTTTCTTTAATAAGTGCTTGTATCGCCAGAAATTGCCAGTCTAAATTTTCGTCGCTACCTAACTGGCTATCTTTATTAAGATAAAATGTAGAATCTTTTTCCAACTCACTAAAAAGCGCTGGTGGAATATCCTCTGGTAATATTTTTGTAGAAACACAGGCAGTCATTAAAAGGGTTGCAGTGATCAGTATTAAATAACGGCTTATGCGCTTTGTGAGTAAAACGTTCAAAGTAGAGTCCTTTAATTAATTGCAGAATAGGTCGCAGAATTTCTGTATAGGTATCAATAACTATGTAGTGTAATATTGTGGCTTGCGTTAAACAATCTTATTCATAATTTAATAGGCTAATTATATGTCTCAGCATCACGAATCTTTATCATCTCTCCCTGCAAAACTGTATATCGTTGCCACGCCTATTGGCAATATGAGTGATATTACCTATCGTGCTATCGAAACACTGCAACAAGTAGACTTAATTGTCGCAGAAGATACGCGTCATAGTGGAAAACTATTAAGCCATCATCAAATTAAAAAACCAATGTTTCCGCTACATGATCATAATGAACGCGAGCGTGGCAAAGTGCTGATTGAAAAAATAAAAGCAGGTCAATCTGTGGCGTTAATTTCTGATGCGGGGACTCCGTTGATCAGTGATCCTGGTTATCATCTAGTTAATGAATGTCGTGAAAACGGTGTTGAAATTGTGCCAATTCCTGGAGCCTGTGCAACTATTGTTGCTTTAAGTGCCGCAGGTTTACCAACAGACAGATTCTCATTTGAAGGTTTTTTACCTGCCAAAGAAAAAGGCAAGCAAGATAAACTCAGTGCATTAATCGAAGAAACACGCACTATGGTTTTTTATGAGTCCCCCCGTCGAATTATCGATACCGTACAACAAATTGTGAATGTTTCTGGGCGAAGACAGAAAATTAGTCATTGCTCGTGAACTCACTAAAACCTTTGAATCTTTTTATGCCTTGCCTGCGATAGAAATGCTTGCTTGGTTAAAAGAAGATGAAAACCACTGTCGTGGTGAGTTTGTATTAATGGTTGATGGCGCAACGATTGATACAGATGCTATCTCTCAAGTGGCACTTAATACCTTAACCCTATTAAAAGAACAGTTACCTCTTAAAAAAGTCACGCTTTAACTGCTCAAATACATAATGAAAAGAAAAATGAGCTGTATAAATGGGGCCTAGAAAACTTGTAGGTTTAGTTGTGCATATTTCGGTTTGTTAGAGCTGATGCCTTTTCTTAAAGTTTATAGTAAATGAGTAATTACCTTTATTTTTTAAATGAGTTCTATATACTCCGCACCCGTAGTCGGCTAAATCGTCGCCGCTCTTATGATTTCGGTTTTTAAGAGGGGAGGAAAGTCCGGGCTTCATAGGGTAGGGTGCCAGGTAACGCCTGGGTAGTGCGAGCTAACGACAAGTGCGGCAGAGAGGAGACCGCCAGCTAATTTATTAGTTGGTAAGGGTGAAAGGGTGCGGTAAGAGCGCACCGGCTGATGGGTAATCATCAGTGCAAGGTAAACTCCACCCGAAGCAAGACCAAATAGGCTTCCTAAAGGTATGACCCATACTGGAAGCGGGTAGGTTGCTTGAGTCTGCGAGCGATTGCAGACCTAGACGAATGACGATTCACGACAGAACCCGGCTTATCGGCTGACTACAACTATTTTAGCCCCTGTTTACTAAAGTAAACAGGGGCTTTTTCATTTCTGGCTTATAAAAATCAAGCGATTGCAGAGCGTTAATCAAAATACGCGAATGACGCTAGAGCTCGTTTATCGGCTGACTACATCAATTTTTAGGCGCATTTTTTGGTGGTATGTTATGAACTAGGTGCTGTAAAATGATTTCACTATCATAGCTAATCAATGGTATAGCTCTTTACAGAGCGCTTGTTTATTCGTAAAGATAGGTTAAGTCTATTTTAATAGATGAAAAAAGCAGACAAACACCGACTCGAATCGATGCTTAATCTGCTTCCTTCTAATCAATAACAAGTAGGTGATAAAGTACGCTACATACCATTGAATTTCAACATTCTTATTGTAGTGTATTTTGTCTTTTCTTTTCAACCTTTAAAGGAGACAAGCGAGTGGTGTCTTTATATACAACTATTGTTGCTTACCCTGAACTTTGGATTGTGTGTGGTTTAGTCCTAGTTACTAAGACAAAAAAATTTCCATACATAACTATTTCTAAAAATCACCTCGTTAATCAATGGAGTACCTATGAAGGTACTTCATTTTACTACTAATTAAGTAACTCCTCATATTCAGTATATTCTTTACCTAAAAAGTATAAAGAATGAGAAATTTTTATTTCATATTTGTAAGATAGAAGAGGCCTTAGTGGCTGACAATGTTTTTTCATTTCTAAATTAGTAAAATACATATAATTTGCTCATAACGGCTCAAAGCTCAAACCTTTCTTCTGCGGCAAATAATCTTTCATAAAAAAGCCCCCGTTTATTATTAACAACGAGGGCTTATTCTTGCTAGTTTATAAATTTATTAACCTAAATAATCCTACATCGAAATACCGCGTCCAATTGAGAAAATTGGGCCGGTTGGTTTACCTGTTGGTGAACCGGTTTCTTGTTCTAGGGTTAATTCAAATAACTGATTTTCCGCCAGTGGAGGCAGTTTATTGATATCTAAGTTAAGTGTTTCGCCTTTTTTCACTAACCCTAAAGAGACAGGTGCATCCCAACCATCTGCTTTAGTCCAGAATTGTAGTGCTTTGCCTTCTGGTATTTCTACTGCGCCTAAAGGCACTAACTGCATTTGGTTAGTATGGCTGGTTTGTATAACCCAACCTGGTGCTTTGTTTTCAGGGGCAACTAATACTGCAATATAAGTTGGCTCAGCCATCATAGGTTCAATGCTTTGTATTTTAATACCTAAAGTTACCGCTAATACAAGGCAAGCGACAGAAACTGCACGCCATAATGCCAAGTTTTGCCAAAAGGATAACAATGGATTTGTTTTTTCTGGCGTAACTTGTTTAGGTGCTTTCTCAAGTTCATCGAGACTACGTTCAATACGAGCAGATAAAGGTTGAGGTGCCTCTTCGGTTTCTATTTGGTCAGTTATCGATAAAAAGTGCGCTTGCCATTGATTGACGGCTCTTTGTAATTCGACACTGTCCGATAATCGGCTTTCAAAAGCCTGTCGTTCTTCCGGGCTTAAGGTGCCAAGTACATATTGTCCTGATAAATCATCATCTTTATCGGGAGTGTGCTGTGACCCTTTATTCATTGTAAACACTCCTTTAACGCGCTTAAGCTACGTTTGATCCATGATTTAACGGTACCAAGTGGCTTATTAAGCAATTTGGCAATTTCTTGTTGTGTATAACCATCAACATAAGCGTGTAATACACAAAGTTTAGGTTCGGGTTGTAGGTGACCTAAACAGTTTGTAAGAGAAGCATGTGCAAGTGGATCAGCAGATAATTCAGTTATTTCATCTGGTTTTTCAGCACACTCTGATGCATTGTTATCACAAAGGTCGAGTAAAAAATCGGGTTCTGCTAGCACTTGTCGGTTGCTGTATTTAAGCGCGTTTAAGGCTAAATTTCTTGTTAAGGTATAAATCCAACCTCGTGCTGAGCCTAAGTCTTTATGGTAGGAAGTCGCATTTTTCCATATTTTAATAAAGGCATCATGTACTACGTCCTCTGATAATGCGCGGTTTTTTAAAATTCGCGTTACTACGGTGAGTAGTCTTGGTGCTTCTTGTTCATAAAGTCGCCTAAGGGCGCCTCGATTACCTTCAGCGCATTGTTGTAATACACTTTCATAATCAAATGTTGGTGGCATGCTATTTCCTACTACTAATGAAAAACCCAGTATACGAAACTGGGCTTTTTAAGTCATTAAACTCTTTAGGTTATTCTTTTAGCAAAGAATCTGGCATTTCATAATAAATGAATGCTAGCTAATAGGTTTTGGAAATGGTTATTTCATTTTCCAAAATAAGTATTCACCTGAATAATTAACTACAACGGTATGGCCTATCATATCCATATTACAACCCATTTCAGGTGCGAGCACCGCCTTTTAAATTAATACGTTGTACATAGGTAACATCTTTTAATGCACCAGGGCGAGTTGATTCATTCGCTTTCACCAATTGCATTGGAATACTGCCTTTTGCTGAAGGTGAAACAGCGAGTTGTTTACCGGTAATTGATGAACCATCAAGTGATTCCCAAGTCGCTGGTGGACCAAAATATGAGACTAAATGATTACCTTTGTTGTCACTTAAAATGGCACGAGGTCCTGCAAATGCCCATTTTGCTTTTCCTGCATTTTCACTATTTGCTTTACATTCCCAAGTAATATTACCTTCGGCAGTTGTATACATGGCGACTTTATGACCCGCAGGAACTCGTACTTCACTGGGTAATTTATCTTGAGAAAAAGAACCTGCGTAGGTTTGTGAAGCGACAGCCATTAAGATAGATGCGACTGTGATTTTTAGACCTTTGTTCATAGTTTGATTTTTCATCATTGTTTCCCTATTTAGTGATAGATTTTGAGTTAAAGAACAGTTTTTTCCTACTGTTAATAGGTACTACAATCGAGAGGCATTTTTGGATGCAAAAAAATTAAATTATTTTTAAATTAATTAATTTTAATATTTTTTTGTAGTTAAAAGATGAGTCATTTTCGGGATGAAAAGCCATAGAGGGAATTATAAATTGGCTAGTATTAAGCTTTTTCTACTTCTTAGGTTGTAAATAACCTCGGTTCTGGATAAGCAAAACGATACAGTACCGTTAATTACGCGTATTTCTGCGTTAAATCACCTCCCAATAACCCGTTATTGCTTCGATGATTCGCCTTGGACTACGCAAAACTAACAGCACTGTATGATATGTTTTTTAAGCTATTGAAGTTTAATGTTATTTCGCTTCCATTATCCAGAACTGAGATTAAATAAAACTAAAGGAATAGTAACTGCTAGAGAAAAAATATAGCTAATCAATGCAAGGGGATTGGTATTGTTTATTTATTGAGAAACTAATTATCAGTATAGAAAAAGAGTTTAACTCTTATTTTTCTGATTGTTTTAGTGGAATGCTCTGTTTTTGTAAAATAAAACAATAAAAATAGTTAATACAACTTAAGGAATTTGTATATAATATTTTTGCTGTTCACATCTTGATTTAAAACAAACAAACCCACTTTAATCATTAAACATGTAATAAGGAAATAAACATGCTCAAAATACGAAAATTAATACCTCTATTTTTACTCGCCTTTAGCACAAATATTTTTGCTGAAGAAATGAGCGGTTTTGCACAAACAATTGATGCTATAAGCAAATCTGTTGATAGTTTTTTTAATGACTACACAGGCTGGTTTGTTGGTTTAATCTTTAAAAGTGTTCCTATTGGCGACGCAAGCTTTCCACTTATTGTGGCTTGGTTATTAATCGTCGCCTTTATCTTCACTATTTATTTTGGTTTTGTACAATTTAAACGCATTGGTTTAGCAATTAACATTATTAAAGGAAAATATACTGATCCTAACTCTAAAGAAGAGGGTGAAGTATCACACTTCCAAGCATTAACCACTGCACTTTCAGGCACGGTTGGTCTTGGTAATATTGCCGGGGTTGGTGTCGCACTCGCAATTGGTGGACCGGGTGCTACTTTCTGGATGATCTTATGTGGTCTTCTTGGCATGGCGTCTAAATTTTGTGAATGTACTTTAGGTGTCAAATACAGAACTATCTTACCTTCAGGCGCTGTATCTGGTGGTCCAATGTATTACTTAAGCCAAGGGTTACAAGAGAAAGGCCTTGGTGGTTTAGGTAAGGCATTGGCTATTGGCTTTGCGTTAATGTGTATTTTAGGGTCTTTAGGTGGCGGTAACATGTTCCAGGCTAATCAAGCACATGCAATGTTAACTTATGCGTTTGATGTTCCTAGCGAATACGGAATTATTACTGGTGTTATTTTAGCATCAATGGTGTTTTCGGTTATTGTTGGTGGTATGCCTTCAATTGCATCAGTAACAGAACGCATTGTACCTTGGATGGCTGGGTTATATGTTGGTATGGCACTGATTGTTATTGGCTCTAATCTTGGTCAAGTTGGCGTCGCATTTGGCGCTATCTTTGATGGGGCGTTCACTGGCGCAGGTGTTGTTGGTGGATTCATTGGTGCTTTGATCCAGGGTTTAAAACGAGCAACTTTTTCTAATGAGGCTGGTGTTGGTTCTGCCGCAATTGCTCACTCTGCAGTTAAAACGAAAGAGCCTATCACTGAAGGTTTAGTTTCATTATTAGAACCATTCGTTGATACAGTTGTTATTTGTACCATGACTGCATTAGTTATTACTATCGCGGGTCTAAATATGGCTCCCTATGATGGTAGTGGATTAACAGGTGTTACATTGACTGCAGCATCATTTACTGAAACTGCTGGTATATTTAAATATTTACTTGCAATGGCAGTTATTATGTTTGCATTCTCAACGATGATTTCTTGGTCATACTACGGATTAAAAGCATGGACATATTTATTTGGCGAAGGTAAAGCACCAGAACTTGTTTTCAAAGTTTTGTTTTGTATCTTTGTTGTTATCGGTGCAACAATTCAATTTGGTGCCGTTATTGACTTCTCTGATGCTCGCAATATTTGCCATGTCCATTTTCAACATCATCGGTTTATATTTCTTGATGCCTGTTGTAAAAAAAGAGCTAGTATCCTTTATCGAACGTGTAAAATCTGGTGAGATAAAAGCTTACGATAAAAAGTAATCTGCAAATACTATCCTTGATAGTATAGCTATTTCAAAATGTTGTTCAGCACATGTAATAAAACTCACTTCGGTGAGTTTTTGTGGTATGTAGTGTATGTATTTTATTCAAGGGAAGCATATGAACGAGAATGAAACAGAAACCATCACGATTGATTTAACCCGTACATTACTCAGAAATGGTCCCAAATTTTTGTCTCATAAAGTCATCGTAAATAATGACATTGCTTTCTTACAGCCGACCTTAGTCGCGGTTTTATTCTGTGTTATTTATATTATTGTGGGAGCTTTTTTAATCGGGCTTGCAAGTTACCAGTTCATTATTTTAAATAAATATGACTTTGCTATTTTCCTTGGTGGATTTGGTATTGGGATTACAATTTTGGGCATAACACTGGTTCAACCATTTCTCAGTCGTGCTACCTTTGATAGGCACTCAGGGGTATTTAATAATCATAAAGACCGAGACGTTAAAATTCACAATATTGTCTCTTTGCAAATCAACAACAAAGTTATTCAGAGTAAACACGGAGTAAATTATAGTTGTTATGAATTAAATTTATTAACTGAACATGGACGAAGAATTAATATACTAAATCATAATGACCAACAACAGCTGATACAAGATGCTGAATTATTAGGTTCTTTTTTAGGTGTAGAAGTGCATGATTGTCAAAGAGAAATTATTTTATAAACTAATTGTTGTACTCAGAGCATCGCTATTCTCAGGCAAATAGATAGGTTGAATGATTAAGAGGCTACTATACCCGTTACCAATCAAGGTGCTTTGTTCAGTCGTTAGCTCGGACAGCAAGGCAAGGCGCAACATGATGACCTATCGAGCGATTAACTACGTTAATCCTCTGTCGGTAGATGTAAAAACAAGTATTTACATCTTAAATGGCTAGCCCTTATCGAATGTTGCAACGCTGAATTGCTTTTCGAGCTAGCGACCCACAGGGCAAGCTGTGAGGCAAGCATCTTCGTTGTTAGAAAGTATTGATTGAACCAGTTAGATCTTCAACTTTCCGCCTAGAATCTACTCACCTCACAACTTGCTGAACTTTGCATTTTGAATGGTAACGGGTATAGGTCAATTCGCCTCTTATACATTTTTACAATAACTTTAATTTATCCAACCCAGTAATACCCACCATAAATAATCAAGTGGCATTAATAACACAATCGTTAACAGTGCCAGTGGTAACGTTATTTTAACTAAACTGCCTAATGATTCTTTAGATAATTGCATAGCCAAGATTAATGGGGCAACTTGATAAGGAAAAACTACCGTTGAAAAGCCTATTACCTGTGTCATTAAAACTGCGGGTAATGAAAAACCGGTTACCTGTGCAAAATCAGCCGCCATTGTGGAAAGAACCGTTGGCACTCCTGGAATAGTTGTTACTAAGCCCGTTAATGTGGAAATAAGTGAAAGCGACATAAAACTTGCGAAGGTATTGTCGGGAGATGAGGGCAATAAATGAGTAAAGGCTTCTCCCATCATAGTGCCGACGCCAGAAACATTAACGAGAGCGCCTAATCCAAGTGCCGCAGAAACAAAGACAACTGTGCCAAAATCAATCGAACTGTTGAATTTTTTCGGTTCAATAATGCCCCATTTAGGCAATAGTAGGATGATAGTCGCTGTTAAACCAACCCAAGCAGGGTTAACGCCATGTAGGGTATCGGTTATCCAGAAACCAATAAAGTAATACCTAGAATAACTAATACTTTTTTTGTAAGGCATTATTAGAAGTGTTCTCTTCTTCACCCTCCTCATCTGAAAAACCTTTGTTGGTCGGAATAGTTTCTGGGAATATTTTAAGTACTAAAAAGATAACTAATAGCGATTTAATAAAACCTAAAATAGGAAAGTGTAATAATAGATATTCAAGATAACCAAACTGGATGTTATATAGGGTTTCGCTGGAGCCTGCTAAAATCATATTTGGAATATTCGCAGGTAGTACTGCAAAGCTGGGCATATTACATGAAATAGCTAGTGCAGTTGCGATACCTTTACGCCCATTACTGCCTTGAACAAATCCAATTTTTGACGCTAATGCCATACCCACTGGGATCAATACAACAGCTCTTCCAACGGAAGAGGGCATAACAAAGCCTAATATCATGGCGCTGAATACCAATCCGGCAATTAAACGAGGATAACTAATCGTGAGATGGGGGCGATAATAGAGGCAAGCCTTTTATCTAAACCTGATGATGAAATTGCAGAGCCGATTATAAAGCCTGAGATAATTAACCATACGGCGGTTGACCCAAAACCAGAAAATAATAGGTTCGGCTCGATTAACTGTAAGATAATGGAGAGAGCAAAAAAGATTAATCCGGTTAAGAAAGGAGGCAATAATGAAGCACTCCAACAGGTCAGGGTGATTAGCACCACACCAGCGCTATAAGAAAATGAAACAGGCTGATTTGCTAATGGAAATAGCATTATATATACAGCGAATGCTATAGCCAGGTAAGCAATGAATGATTTGAAACTTAGTTTAATTCCCATATTGATAATTCCTGTGAGATCAAAGAATGTTGTAACTGATATGCTATGATAACCAAACTTTAATGACGCTTTAAGTGGCACTTATGACAAAACATATTCCTAACGCGTCAATGTTGGCGCCCAGTGATGTTGCTTTTATGTTAGATCCTAGTCAGCCAGTACTTTCCCATGGCCGAAGTATGCAGGCAGAGGCAAGCATTGAACCTCATGCACATCCACGTGGACAGTTATTATGGGCACAGCAGGGAGTGTTAAGAGTCAGTGGAGAAAAGGCTGTGTGGGTGGTTCCCTCTACACATGCATTGTGGATCCCAAGTAATATTTCCCATCAAGTAAGCAGTGAAACTAATACTCAAATTAGAAATATTTATATCGATCCTTCCTATATCGTTAGGGAAAATGAAAAAAGCATTGTGATGGTAACAATGAGTGCTTTAATGAAGGAAATTATATTACGCTTAACGGATGATAATCATCGTTTATCTGATGTGCGCAGAAAACGAATTGGCTTAGTAGCGATAGATGAATTAGAGGTATTAGAAGCAACCAATTTATATATTCATTCAGGACAAGATCCTCGCCTGCAACGTTTGGTAAGTTATATTGTACAAAATCCACAACAAACACTTTCCCTTGCAAGTCTATCCACACTCGCAGGAGCTAGCGTGCGTACTATAGAGCGACTTTTTAAAGCAGAAACTGGGATGACCTTTCGTCAATGGCGAAGTCGTTTTAAGTTAATGAATGCGCTAGTTCAATTAACTCAAGGACAAAGTTCTACCGCTGTTGCGCATGAATTAGGGTATAAAAGCGTAAGCGACTTTATTAATGCTTTTAAGACTCAGTTTGGTTGTACACCGCAGGAATATGCTAACCGCCATTAAAATTACTAATATACTTATTAAGTGCAGATGCAGAGCACATTAATGACTTTTTCTAAGGTTTCTATCCTGTTATTAACAAATAACTGTCTATACTTTTGCTGTTAACTAATATTTTAATGGAGTAATAATGCCGAGTTCTGAGAATGTTAAGTTTGTTGCTAGGCAAGCAATTTTAGATCGAAATGAAAACGTGTTTGCCTATGAGTTGCTTTATCGAAACTCAATGAAAAACTATTTTCCTGCCGATGTCAGTGATGACGTTGCCACGGCAAGGTTATTCTTCGATAGCTTATTATTCTTTGGTATTAATAAACTTTCAGATAATAAAAAAGTATTTATAAATTTATCTGCTAACTCTTTCATATATGGGTTACCAGAGTTAATTTCCCCGCGTAATGTGGTATTAGAAATCATTGAAAGAACCGATAAACTCGATCAGGTACAGCGTTGCGTAGAAGCATTAAAAAAATTGAGATATAACTTTGCTTTAGATGATTATGATGGCGATCAGAAATGGGACAATTTACTTCAACAAGTTAAATATATCAAAATTGAAGTTGATAAAGACATTGAACATACGCTTAAAAGAATTGCTCAGTTAAAAGCTAAATACCCTAATAAATACATCATTGTTGAGCGTATCGAAGATGATCAAACTTTCCAGTTAATTCGTGGGGCTGGTGCAGATTTTTTTCAAGGTTATTATTTTACTAAACCCAAATTATTACATTTTAAAAATATTAACCCGTCCAAATTAGCCACTTTAGATTTGCTAAATATCACGCTTCAAAGGCCTATCAACTTTGCGTCGTTAACGCATAAAGTGGAAAAAGATATTGCTTTAGTCTCTAGCTTATTAAGACTTTCTAATTTACGCTGTAAATCATCAAATAAGAAAATAAGTAGTATTTCACAGGCTGTTATTTATCTTGGTGAAGATGTGATTAAACAGTTTGTTACTGTTTTATGCCTTGGTGATTTGGGGGATGATAAACCATCTGAACTGATAAAAATTGGCTTAATTAGGGCAAAATTTATAGAGTTATTATTGCAATCAAACAAAAAGCTCAGTGAGAGTGGCTATTTACTTGGTATTGTATCGATATTAAATGTGTTAATTGATGCTGACTTTGAATCGTTATTTGATGAGTTATCCTTAAGTTTAGAGCTTAAAGATGCATTAACCAATAAATCGAGTGAGCTAGGGCGTTGTCTGGATTTATGTTTTAAAATAGAAAACGCTGATTTCACTGATATTACTGAAGGTAATAAATTTCTTAACCTAGATGAAAATTTCATCATGCATTGTTATTCCAATGCACTCGTTTTTGCTGATGAAATCATAATTTAAATTGTTATTGTCATAAATCGAGTAATGATAAACCTCAGACCAAGCTACGCTTCCATTTTCCACCTAACATACGAATATGGAAGGGTACGCCTTTGATTGTTTCTTCTAATAGCATTAAACCAAATACCCATACTGCACTTAAGTTAAGATAGAGCACAAAAATTGCCGACAAAGGCACGATCACAAGCCATTGGGTATAGGCATGAATTTTAAATACATGCTTTGCATCTCCACCGGCGCGTAACACATTCCCACAGAAAGTATTTGAGGCTCTGATAAAAGGAAGTATCACTAAAATAGGCATGAACTGCCAAAGCGTTGAAACAGTTTCAGTCTGTAATTCTGGATAAATAACTTCAAAAAGATAAAACATGGCTAAATAAGCAAGAGACATGAAAATACTAATAATAAAAGAGGTAACCCAAGCTTTACTTATCACCGTGTCTAACATTCCCCAGGATTTTTTACCCAATAACTGCCCAACAATAATACTGGTTGCCTGTGCCCATGCCGTTGCTAAATGACCTGCTACTTTTATCCAAGGAGCAAGTAGCGTTAAGGCCGCAAATTGATTCACCCCAAGTTTTGCATAAATTAACATGCACAAGCTATTGGCCATGACACCACTGATAAAGGTACCAGCTATAGGAGTTGCGTAGGTTAAATGATGTTTTACATCAGCGACTGTTAACGTTTCAAGAGCAACTGACTTATCAGTGTTTTGTTTATTCTGTTGTCTTGTATAAAAAACGATTAAGAATAGTGTGCGACACATAACAGCGATCGCTGAGCCAAGAGCCGCACCCGTTAATCCCATCTCTGGAAAACCAAATAAACCGTAGATTAATAACGTGCTGATTATAACGTTTATGGGTAATTCAAAAATGTTAGCGTAAAAAGGAATGCGACTATTACCTGTGGCATTAAAATACACTGTGATATTTTGACAAAGGGCGACACCGACAGTTGCCAATGAAAATACTTTTAAATAATCATAGGCTAAGGTGGCCATTGCATCTGTATCTGAAATGATATCAATGAGTGGTTTAGCGACGGTAAAAATTAACACAATACCAAGGCCGGTAATACAGCAGTTAATAAAACGGCCTGAACGAAAACCTTTATTAACGGCAAGTTTATTATCTGCGCCATGCGCCTGCGCAATAATTAATTGAGACCCATTTGAGAAGGCAAATAAAAGTCCTAGAATAAGTCCTGCAATACTAGCGGCAATACCCATGGCGCCGAGTGACTCTTCTCCTAAGGGTGTAACTAGGACTGTATCAATGACTAAAATTAATTGTAGTAAAACTGCATTCATGGCGATTGGCCATGCAAGGGTAAAAATTTGTTGTCTACCGGGTGCTACAGTTGTCATATTTGATTCTCAAAATGTAAAAGGGGTTATTAGCGCTTTAAAGCACGCTTAACAAATTCCTGTGTACGTTCATTCTGTGGGGTTTCAAAAATTTGCTCTGGTGTACCTTGTTCAACGATATAGCCACCTTCCATAAAAATAACCCTGTCGGCGACTTCGCGAGCAAATTGCATTTCATGAGTGACTACAATCATAGTTTGCCTTTCTACTGCGAGTCGCTTCATCACAGCAAGCACTTCTTCAACCCATTCGGGGTCAAGAGCTGAGGTAGGTTCATCAAATAAAATAACTTCGCCATGGGTTGCCATTGCACGTGCTATGCCCACTCGTTGCTGTTGACCACCTGAGAGTTGTGACGGATAAAAGTCTAGTTTATCTGCAAGGCCAACTTTGATTAACACTTCTTTAGCCGTTGCTAGTGCTTCATTAGTCGCCACTTTCCATACTGTGATTAGGCTTTCGGCAACATTTTCTATTGCCGTTTTATTAGCAAATAAAGAATAATTTTGAAATACGAAGCTACTATGTTGACGTAATTTGGTGATTTGTTTTTGGTTATGTTTTTTAGCATCAACACTAATATCACCGATTTCAATTTGTCCTGATGTCGGTGTTTCTAAATAATTTAAACAACGTAACAGGGTTGATTTACCTGTTCCAGATGGACCAATGATAACGATGATCTCGCCTTTATTTACTTCAAAACTGATTTCTTTTAAGACTGATAAATCATCAAAGCTTTTACTGAGGTTGGTCACTTTAATCATGTTAATAAGCCTTATTTAATCGGTTTTCTAAAATATGTTGCAAGCGAGTAAAAATTAAAACAATTCCCCAATAAACAAAAGCAACAGCTAAGAAGCTTTCAAAGAATTTAAAACTAGAAGAAGCCTCCATTTGTGCTTTGGCCATTATTTCAGCTACACCAAGGGTAAAGGCTAAGGAAGTGCTCTTAATCATATCGATAAAATAGTTCATTAAAGAAGGTGTTGCGACACGAGCGACTTTGAGGCAATATGATACGTTTCATGGCTTGTAAACGGGTCATACCAATACTTAAGCAGGCCTCCATTTGTGATTTATCAATGCCTAAAATTGCGAGCACGAATACTTTCTGCCATATAAGCAGAGAAATGCAAAGAAAGGCCAATAATAGAAGCGGTAAATGCATCCATGCCAATAAAAATAGGCATAAATTGTGGCAAGCCATAATACAGAAGAAATAATTGTACTAATAAAGGCGTGCCACGGAAAAATGAAATAAATAATGCCGCAAGATGTTGGATAAAAGGCATTTTAAAAACACGGATTAGCGCCAGTGATAACGACAAAATTAAGGCGAATAAAAATCCCCAAAGTGCCATTTCCATGGTAACACCAAGATATTTAAATAATATTGGCATTAATTCAATGATGTATTGCAGGTCAAACGAGCTTTGCATGAAGAATGCTATCCTAATTTTTGAATGATTTTCTGTGGTAATGATACCACTCTAGAGAAGTTTAAGGTTGTTAAATGTTATTAAATGGCTAAATACTCTGCTTTTTAATGAATAAGCAGAGTATTAATTTTGATGGTTTATTTATTGAGTAATATCGCCATCAAACCATTTCATTGAGATTTCAGCTAGTTTACCGTCAGCTCTCATATCTGCTAAAACCTTGTTTACTTTATCGCGAATAATAAGTTGTGAAGGTTTGTTTAAAAATGGCATTGCATTTTCAATCTTTTCGAAAGGTTGACCTGCTAGTTGTAAAGGCAACCCTGCTTTTTTGATTAATTGTACAGATGATACTTTATCCATTATAAAAGCATCCATACGGCCTAGTGCAACATCTTGTTCTAAACCCGAATCATAAGTAACTATGTTGATTTCATTGTTCGGATCTAGTTTACGTAATACTTCTTCGAAGTTGTCGCCTAAATTAACTGCTACTTTTTTACCTTTAAGGTCTTCAACACTGTTAATGTCGTCACGTCCTTTACGAACCGTAATTTGTACGCCATCAATTACATAAGGTGTTGTAAACGCATATTTTTCTAAACGAGCTTCTGTCATGGTGATTTGATTAGAAATAGTATCAATATGACCTGCTTCTAACATACCAAATAGACCAGAAAAATTGGCTGTTGTGTACTCAACTTTAACATCTAAGCGTGTTGCGATTTCATCCCAAATATCAACTTCAAAACCTTGTAATTTATCTTGTTTTGAAAAAGTGAATGGAAAGTATCGACCAGACATGCCGACTTTGATGGTTTCCTGTGCAAAAGCGGGAACAGTGATTAGGCTTGCTACTGCAACAAAAGCAATCAGTGATTTTTTAAAAAAGTTATTCATGAAATTCCTATTTATTAAATAAAACAGAGCCTCTATTTTTGCTAACATAGAGGCTCTGCTAATGGTTTTTTAAATGCACCTTAAATGTTAAAAGGTATATATCATTTACCTAAATGAGTATAACTGATAGTTAGTTGTGTCTGCATTAGTTTTACAGTTATATATCATAACTTTTTGTTTATTGGTTTTATTTTGTTCAAAAGAAAATATTAAGGGTAATATTTTTCCATTTCTTGAACAATTAACATATTTTACTTAACATCTAAGACACTTGTTTTATATCTGCTTTTATGAAAAAGGAATGTACCAATGAAAGTAATACCTCTATTGTTTTTAAGTAGTTTAACCCTGATTGGGTTAATGGGATGTTCCACTTCGCCGACCGGGAGACAGCAGGTTTTACTTTTTTCTGGGGGAGAAATGTCAACTCTAGGAGCACAATCCTTTGAGCAAATGAAGCGACAGGAAAAAATAAGTCAGGATGTTAAGACTAACCAATATGTACAATGTGTTGCGCAAGCTATTACTAAAACGCTTGGCCCTCAGCCTGATTTTGAACAATGGGAAGTGGTTGTTTTTGATAGTGACCAAGTTAATGCCTTTGCATTACCAGGCGGTAAAATTGGTGTTTATACAGGATTGTTAAAAGTTGCGAATAACCAAGATCAACTCGCTACGGTTATTGGTCATGAAATTATTCACGTAACAGCAAACCATAGTAATGAGCGCTTATCAACTAGTCAGCTAACCAATCTTGGATTAAGCATCACCGATGTTGTGTTACAGGGTAATCAATATAAAAGTATTGCAATGGCTGGATTAGGACTTGGTGCGCAGTATGGGATCATAATGCCCTATGGACGCTCGCAAGAATCAGAAGCAGATATCGTTGGATTATTATTGATGGCGAGAGCTGGGTTTGATCCTAGTGAAAGTGTTACTTTATGGCAAAATATGGCTAAGGCTTCTGGTGAACAGCCACCGGAATTATTATCAACGCATCCTTCTCATGCAACACGTATCGATGATTTAAATGATGCTATTTTAAGGCTTCCTGTTACTAATGTTGAAGCACCTAATTGTAGTCGTTAATCATCAATGTTTATTTTTCTCTGCTCAATAATGATAAAAAAGAGATGTGACAACTAATATGTGATAACAAAAGCATGTTATGATCACTTTTAGCTTTCATTTTTTACGTGTGACTTGTGTCACAATTTTCTTGTGAAAGTAATAAAATATTACAAATATTAATAGGACTAAATAGTTCTAATTGAGGAAAAATGAGTTTAAATAAAGATAAATACAGTATTGAAAATACTGATTATACGGTAGGGCAAGATAATGTTAAAAAATGGGGATTCGATGTTCATAATCCCGTTTTTGGGATCAGCGCAGGCTTAGTCTGTCTTTTCTTACTGATTATTTTAGTGGTAGATCCAGAACTTTCGAAAGGCTTCTTAGATGGCATTAAATGGCAAATCATAGGTGCTTTTGATGGCTTATTTATGTGGTCTGCTAATATATTTGTGATTTTCTGTTTGGCATTAGTGGTTTCTCCTTACGGTAAAATCCGACTAGGTGGCGACGAAGCAAAATCTGACTATTCAACTCTGTCTTGGATAGCAATGTTGTTTGCGACCGGTATGGGTATTGGTTTGATGTTCTGGGGAGTTGCAGAACCTGTTGCCTATTACACCGGATGGTACGAAACGCCACTTAATGTGGAAGCTAATTCACCTGAAGCCGTTAAACTTGCTTTAGGGGCAACTATGTTCCACTGGGGATTACACCCATGGGCCATTTATGGTGTGGTAGCTTTGTCTTTGGCATTTTTTGCTTTCAATAAAGGTTTACCTTTATCGATGCGTTCTATTTTTTACCCTATTTTAGGGGATAGAGCCTGGGGATGGGCTGGTCATGTCGTTGATATCTTAGCGGTATTAGCAACATTATTTGGTTTAGCAACGTCTTTAGGGTTAGGTGCTCAACAAGTTGCAAGTGGTTTCCATCATATATTCGGTATTGAATCTGATCTTTCTTTGCAATTATTGATTATTGCAGGTGTGACTCTATTAGCCATTATATCTGTAGTTCGTGGCATCGATGGTGGTGTTAAAGTCATTAGTAATATTAATATGTTACTTGCGCTAGTTTTAGTTATTTTTGTTGCTTTGGTAAGCTTTGCTATCGCGTTAGGTACTATCCCAACAACCGTGATGGGATACGTCGAAAATATTATTCCTCTAAGTAACCCACATGGTCGTGAAGACGAAGCTTGGATGCAGGGTTGGACTGTCTTCTACTGGGCGTGGTGGATTTCATGGTCCCCATTTGTAGGCATGTTTATTGCGCGTATTTCTCGTGGCCGTACGGTACGTCAGTTTATTACTGCAGTGTTAATCGTTCCAACACTTGTAACTGTATTATGGATGTCGGTATTTGGTGGTGTAGCCATTGATCAAGTTGCAAATAATATTGGTAGCCTAGGTAATGAAGGTCTGAAAGACGTTAGCCTTGCTATGTTCCAAATGTTTGATGCATTACCAATGGGCAGTATTTTATCGATGTTGGCTATTGTGTTAGTTATGGTGTTCTTTATTACCTCTTCGGATTCAGGTTCTCTTGTTATCGACAGTATTACTGCTGGTGGTAAAATTGATGCGCCTGTCCCACAACGTATTTTTTGGGCGACGGTTGAAGGTTCAATTGCGAGTTGCGTTACTGTGGATTGGTGGTACAGAAGCGATTCAAGCCTTACAAGCAGGTGCGATTTCAATGGGCCTACCATTTACCATTATTTTATTGCTAATGTGTGTCAGCTTAATAATGGGTATGCGGACTGAGCCTAGAGGCAAATAATTAAGACGTAATAACGTTTTATAACCCTAAAAAACCGATAGGATTTATTCTATCGGTTTTTTTGTGATATTAATTTATAACCAAAGTACCTTGATCGGGGTTTCTGGGCTGAAATGATATTTAATTTGTGCCTGAAATAACTCAGCTGTTGCAATGGCATCGGTTAAGGCATCATGAGGAGAATAGGTCGGTAAGTTGTATCGTAAACGACTCTTAGCTAGACGAATTGATTGTGGCCGTTTTCTTTTTAACCAGTTAATAAGCCCTTTGGTATTTTGTTGTTGAATATCTGCTTCAATTTGCATGGTATCAATTATCGGAAAAATAATACCTTCTTGAATCAAGGCGTGTAAATTGTTATCTAAAAAATCCCTTTCAATGCGACGATAATGAACAACAACTACTTTTCCAGCTAATTCGTCTAAAAGTTGCTCTAGAATATTAATCAAATTTGGGGCTTTTATTAAATCTGAATGGGTAATGCCATGGATAACAACAGAATCATCCTGTAATTTATCCTGTGGATCAACATACCAAAACTTTGCTTTTCTACAGTAAATTCGTTGTAAATTAAAGTGCACTAGGCCAATGCTAATAATGCTATTTTGGGTGGCATCTAATCCGGTTGTTTCAAAATCTAATGCGACAAATTCAATATCTTTAAGAGGTGTTTCATTATGATAAGTTCCCTGCTGATAAAAATGCTGTAAACGTGTATCTTCACATTGTTCACTCTGTCGTTGCAGGAAGGCTTGCCAGTTTAAAATTTCTTGATGAGTATATTTATGCATCATGATGACATCATATTCGCGTTATAACGGTATTTTAAAAAGCTTTGTGCGTTGCTCAAAACTAAAAATGCATCTTTTAAATTTCTACGTTCAAAGTCTGACATATTTTCAGGTTCAATATTATTGTCGGGCTCTCTATCAAATTCGATATCTAATGCTTGGTGACGCAGTCGCACTAAAGAAATTAGTTCCATAGCATGTAATAAATCTTGCCCTTTGGATTTTGGTAAAATTCCCGACTCGATAATATCCTCAAGGCGCTGAAAGGAGTTTTGAGCCTGTGAGCCAATTGCTAAGGCATGTATTCGAATTAAGTCTGCTAATGGTGCGGTACCACGGCGTTTTAAGTTAATTGAGTTATTATGTTGGCCATCTTTTTCCATTACAAAATCTTTGAAAAAACCTAATGGTGGTTTACGATTTAAGGCGTTGCGCGCTAAACAGGCTAAAAAGCGATTATTTTTCTTGGCGCGACGCAGAATAAAGCCATTTAATTGTTCTGCCCATTTTACGCGACCATAAACCCCGGTTAAATCGAAAAAGATAGAGCAATTTAATAGTGCTTGTGGATTAGGATCATCGATCCAATCTGCAAAACAATCTTCCCATTGAGATTGTGTTTTTCGCCATTCATGGTTAGTAGCCATAATATCGCCCGTACAATAACTGTAACCGCAGGCCGCTAAGCCGTCACAGACGAATTTTGATAGTTTAGTGAAATAGTCATCATGTATGGATGGATCGAAGCTGTTATCAAGAATAATGGCGTTATCTTGGTCGGTTACAATCAGTTGTTCATCGCGCGCCATCGAGCCTAATGCTAAAAAACAATAGGACACAGGAGGAGGGCCAAATTCTATTTCTGCTAATTCAAGTAATCTTTGTTTAAAGCTACGGCCAATTTCGGACATTGCTCGACCGACCATATGTGAGTTTGCATCTTCATTAACCATACGGATAAAACAGTCTTTTAATTGCAGTGATAATAAGGCTAAATCCTCAGTGCTTTGCTGTTGAAAAATACTGCTTACAAATAACAAACTATTTTGAGATTCATAGCGGATGATATCGGCGACTTCAATTAAACCAATAGGTTGTTTGTTTTTCAGTATAGGCAGGTGGTGTACATTGAAGCGAGACATTAATAACATGGCTTCAAAAATATAGGCATTATGATCCAGTGAAATTAATTCTGTCGACATCACTTCAGAGACTGGAGAATCAACACTGAGGCCTGAAGCGATAACTTTAGCACAGAGATCTTTTTCAGTAATAATACCAACAAAGTTATTACCTTGTTCTTCACTAATATCAGGATCATTAATCAGAACAGCTGATACATTTTCCTCTGTCATGGTCATAGCAACGTCCTGAACAGAGCTATTGTTAGTCATGATAACAACATCTCTTGTGATCAGTGTTTTTACTTTAGAAGTGGTTAAAGAGTTAGCATCATTAGTATTATTTTCGACAGCTTGCTTTAAGCGGGTACTATCTTCGACTTCAAAAAAACCAGCAAAATCGACATAACGATCGCAAAAACGAAGAAAAACCTCTTCTGGAATGCAATATAAAAGGGTGTCATTTAAAGCGGTTGCTGGGAAACGTACTTTGTTATTTGTGAGTAGTGCCATTTGCCCAAATAATTGCCCCTTATCAAGACGATTATAAAGATCACCATTACGGCGATATAACTCAACAATGCCACTACGAACCATATACAGTTCATTAATTTCGATATTGATATCAATGATGGTTGATTGGGCGCGAAAATATGAGATTTCAATGCTTGCGTGTTATTTCAATCAAATCTTCATTTGATAATGAATCGAAGGGAGGGTATTGACGAATAAAGTCTTGAATCTCCAATAATTCTACGTCCATGGTATACCTAAAGCCAGTGTCAAATAGACCGTCATTTTATACGACTTTAATTCATTGAAGTAGGTTTAATGTAGCAAATTGATGTGTTGCAAAGAAAATTGAATAGGGGGAGTTTGATAAAAGGGTCGCGTTGCTTCGCGACCCTTATAAAGCCTACTGCTAGTGCGATAGAATTTGTTCTAAAAATAGCTTTAAACGATCTGATTGAGGGTTGTTGAAGAACTCATTAGGTTCATTCTCTTCAATCACTTGTCCTGCATCCATGAAAATAACACGATCTGCCACTTTTTTCGCAAAACCCATTTCGTGTGTTACACAAATCATAGTGATACCTTCATCTGCTAACTCAACCATTACATCAAGTACTTCCGATACCATTTCTGGATCCAGTGCCGAAGTCGGTTCATCAAATAACATAATCTCAGGGTTAATACATAAACAGCGTGCAATTGCGACACGTTGTTGCTGACCACCAGATAATTGATTCGGGTATTTATCTGCTTGCTCAGCAATTTTTACACGCTCAAGATAGTACATCGCTTTTTTGATGGCTTCTTTACGTGGCACTTTATGTACCCAAATCGGTGCTAGTACTAAGTTTTCTAATACTGACAAATGTGGGAACAAGTTGAAATGTTGGAATACCATTCCCACCTGTGCACGAATGTGACGAACGATTTTTACATCGTCAATCAACTCAGTACCATTGATATTGATATTACCCTGTTGAAATTTCTCAAGGTGATTTAAACAGCGAATGGTCGTTGATTTACCTGAACCCGATGGGCCACAGATAACCACTTTTTCGCCTTTTTTAATATCTAAGTTAACATCTTTAAGCACATGAAAATCGCCATACCATTTGTTAACGTCTTTCATTGAGATCATGATTTCTTGTTCAGACATAATGTTTCCTAATTAGTGTTCTGTATTAAACTTACGTTCAATTGATTTTGAATATTGCGACATGCTAAAGCAGATAACCCAGTAGATTAAAGTAACAAAAACGTATCCTTCAATCTCATAACCTAGCCAATTGGTATCACTGGTGGTCAGTGTGACCATTGCCAGAATATCGAAGAGACCAATTATCAATACTAGCGTCGTGTCTTTGAAAAGTGAGATAAATGAGCCCACTAAGTTTGGAATAGAGATTTTTAATGCCTGTGGCAAAATGATTAACACCATCCCCTGCCAATAACCCAAGCCTAATGATTCAGCGACTTCATATTGTCCTTTAGGGATAGCTTGTAAACCACCACGTACTACCTCAGCAATATAAGCGACTTGGAATAGGGTAATACCGATTAGCGCACGTAATAACTTATCAAAATCAATACCGTCACTAAAAAACAGCGGTAATACCACGGAAGCCATGAATAAGATGGTGATCAGTGGCACGCCACGAATAAATTCAATAAAACCAACACACAGCGTTCTCACGATAGGCATGTGTGATTGACGGCCTAATGCCAAAACAATGCCAATTGGAAAGGAAGCGATAATACCCACAGTCGCCACTAATATTGTCAGCATGAGTCCACCCCATTTCTCTGTTTCAATGGTTTCTAGCCCGAACCAACCGCCACTGATTAAGATAAAGCAGACAACAGGGTACGCAAGCATCAACGCAAATTTAATTTTCACATTATTCAATAATTTGAATGCAATCAGTAAACCTGCAGTCAAGAATAATACTAAGTTAGGACGCCAATGTGATTCGGCGGGGTAAAATCCGTACATGAATTGGTCGAATTTCTCCGCAACATATATCCATCTCGCACCATCCTTGACAATCTCATCCGGTGTACCACTCCAAGTTGCATTGAATATCATCCAATCAAGCAGTGGTGGCACTGTGATATAAATTAAATACAATCCCAGTAAAGTGAGTAAACTATTTTTAATATCAGGGAATAGGTTTTCTTTAAGCCAAAATAGCACGCCATTACTGCTTGACGGTGCGGGTTTCGCTTGTTTCATCGTATAAGTTGCCATAATTATCTTCCTTTAATTTCCATTTTTGCATTTACCCAGTTCAATACGAGGGAAATGACAATACTAATGGTGAGGTATACCGCCATGGTCATTAAAATAATTTCAATTGCTTGGCCGACTTGGTTTAATGTTGTACCTGAAAATAACGTTACCAGCTCGGGATATCCGATAGCGGTTGCGAGGGAAGAGTTTTTCGTTAGGTTTAAAAACTGGTTAATCACAGGAGGAATAATGACACGTAATGCTTGCGGTAAAACCACTTTACGTAAAATAACATGGTCCTTTAAGCCTAAGGACTTAGCGGCTTCTTTTTGTCCTGGGGGAACCGCCTCAATACCTGCGCGAACCGCTTCAGCAATATAAGTCGCGGTATAAATACTTAAAGCAAAGACAAGGGCAAGTAACTCTGGAATGATGGCCATGCCACCTTTAAAGTTAAAGCCTTTTAAAACAGGGTACTCAGCGCCAATGGGCTGACCAGTAATAAAATAAACGAGTAAAGGTGCGAGCAATTAAAATTGCAATCGCAACTTTAAAAATAGGAAATTCTTCGCCACTTAATTCATGACGTTTTTTTGCCCAACGAGTTAAAAACACCACGCCAATAATCGCAAGGATAAACGCACTGAGAATAAAGCCACTGCCAGATTCAAAAATCGGCTCAGGAGTTAACAACCCACGGTTGTTTAAAAAGAAGCTATCAAAATAAGAAAAGCTTTGTCGTGGACTAGGTAATGCCGCTAATACCACGTTATACCAAAACAGGATTTGTAACAGAATAGGGATATTACGGAAGGTCTCGATGTAAACTAGCGATAATTTAGAGATTAAAAAGTTGGGAGATAAACGCCCGATCCCGATAAGTAGTCCTAATGCAGACGCTAAAATGATACCAATGAAAGAGACTAAGAGAGTATTTAATAAACCGACAATAAACACGTCATAATAAGAGGAGGTACCATCATCGTAGGGTACTAATGTTTGGCTAATACCAAAACCTGCGACGTCATCTAAAAAGGAAAACCCGGTTGTGATACCACGTTTTTCGATATTATCGAACATATTATTAGCGAAATAATAAGCAAAAAAGAGCACCAATAACAATGCTCGCCACTTGATAGATAATCGCTCTGTTTCGAGGATTATTCAAGAAGCCACCGTTTGATGAAGGGTTTGGGAGTTGTGTTTTATTCATAATTAGACCTAGAGAGGGGAAGCTTAAAAGGGGGACAAGCCCCCTAGTTTGATGTTAAATAAGCTATTTATCTAATTGGCATTGAGTACATTAACCCGCCTTTATTCCATAGGTTATTTAGACCACGGTCGATAGCTAGTGGAGAGTCTTTACCAACATGCATATCAAATGAATCTCCGTAGTTACCTACGTTTTTAACAATTTGGTAAGCCCAATCTGATTTAAGCCCTAAGTTTTCGCCCGCAGTACCAGAAGTACCTAGTAGACGCTTAACACTTGGGTTTTCAGATTTCATCATGTCATCAACATTTGCTTTAGTGATACCTAGCTCTTCCGCTTCAAGTGTTGCAAACATAGTCCATTTAACAATGTTAAACCATACGTCGTCACCTTGACGTACAACAGGACCTAGAGGTTCTTTTGAAATGATTTCAGGTAATACAACAGATGATGAAGGATCATCCATTTTTTGTCTTAGACCGTATAATTGAGATGCATCAGAAGTAACCGCATCACAACGACCTTTTTTGAAACCATCAATGGTTTGACCAGATGTATCGTAAGTTACACCTTTGTATTCCATGTTGTTTGCTTTGAAGTAATCGGTAAGGTTTAACTCAGAAGTTGTACCTGCTTGAATACAGAAAGTCGCGCCATCTAATTCTTTAGCAGAAGTTACACCAAGTGATTTGCTTACTAAGAAACCTTGACCGTCGTAGTAGTTCACACCAGCAAAGTTTAGACCAAGAGAAGTATCACGTGTTGCAGTCCATGTAGTTGTACGAGAAAGGACATCTACTTCACCACTTTGTAGTGCAGTAAAACGTTCTTTCGCCGTTAGAGGGATATATTTTACTTTTTCAGCATCACCGAATACAGCACTTGCAATTGAGCGACATAAATCAACATCAAGACCTTTCCATACACCTTCAGAATCCGTTGCAGAGAAGCCTGGAATACCAGTCGAAACGCCACAGTTAAGTGCGCCTTTCTTCATCACATCTTCCAATGTATCTGCTGATGATATGCTTGGAAGTGTTGTCGCGATTGCTGTGAATAATGCTAGTTTTTTAATTCCCATCTTTGTTTCCTTTTTAAGGTGAATTAGATTTTTAATAAATTTTGTAAACGCTACCCCATAGATATTGCATAGACCATACCAAGTACCTAAATAGGAATAACATTTAAAGAAAAAAATATTTTAACATTAAAATTCAGTGGCTTACGGTGTTGTTTTTGTGGCAAAAATATCTGCTTAAACAAATGTTGATGCTTTTTAAAACACAGTAAAATTATTTCTTTCTGAGCTCGCACTAAGGTGGTGCAAAATGAAATCTAGGTTGCACCAAATAAAAGCCATTTTAATGTGTTTAGTTTTTTACAAAAAAATACAGGTGATTTTCCAGTCTGTTGCGATTTAGTTGCCTTAATAATAAGGCTATTAGCAGATAAATGAAGGTAACTTTTATGTAAGAGGAAGAATTAACTGTGTGAGCTAATAAAAAAGGGATAAAAAGGAGTGAAGCTTTTACTCGCACTCCTTATGCTTTAAACATCTCTTTAGTGCGATAAGATTTGCTCTAAAAATAGTTTTAGACGATCAGATTGTGGGTTATTGAAGAACTCATTAGGTTCATTCTCTTCAATCACTTGTCCTGCATCCATGAAAATAACACGGTCTGCTACTTTTTTAGCAAAACCCATTTCATGGGTAACACAAATCATGGTGATACCTTCATCTGCCAGTTCAACCATTACATCAAGTACTTCCGATACCATTTCCGGATCAAGTGCCGAAGTCGGTTCATCAAATAACATAATCTCAGGGTTAATACATAAACAGCGCGCAATCGCGACACGTTGTTGCTGACCACCAGATAATTGATTCGGGTATTTATCTGCTTGCTCAGCAATTTTTACACGCTCAAGATAGTACATCGCTTTTTTGATGGCTTCTTTACGTGGCACTTTATGTACCCAAATCGGTGCTAGTACTAAGTTTTCTAATACTGACAAATGTGGGAACAAGTTGAAATGTTGGAATACCATTCCCACCTGTGCACGAATGTGACGAACGATTTTTACATCGTCAATCAACTCAGTACCATTGATATTGATATTACCCTGTTGAAATTTCTCCAGGTGGTTTAAACAGCGAATGGTCGTTGATTTACCTGAACCCGATGGGCCACAGATAACCACTTTTTCGCCTTTTTTAATATCTAAGTTAACATCTTTAAGCACATGAAAATCGCCATACCATTTGTTAACGTCTTTCATTGAGATCATGATTTCTTGTTCAGACATAATGCTTCCTATTAAATTTTTTCATTTTTATATGTTTTATATTAATAACTATGTATTTTTTAAATAAAGCTATAAATGTTCTGGGATAAGCAATTTATGTTTAGTTCAAGGCGAAAAAGCGCAGTTTAGTCGTTTAAATGAGCATTTTTCAACGATGAACTAGGCTTAAATTGCAACGCCCAGAGCATGTTATTTAGTGTTCTGTATTAAACTTACGCTCAATTGATTTTGAATATTGCGACATGCTAAAGCAGATAACCCAGTAGATTAAAGTAACAAAAACGTATCCTTCAATCTCATAACCTAGCCAATTGGTATCACTGGTCGTCAGTGTGACCATTGCCAGAATATCGAAGAGACCAATGATCAATACCAGTGTTGTGTCTTTGAAAAGTGAGATAAATGAGCCCACTAAGTTTGGAATAGAGATTTTTAATGCCTGTGGCAAAATAATCAATACCATACCTTGCCAATAACCTAAACCTAATGACTCAGTCGCTTCATATTGCCCCTTAGGGATTGCTTGTAAACCACCACGCACTACCTCTGCAATATAAGTCGCTTGGAATAGGGTAATACCGATTAGTGCACGTAATAACTTATCAAAATCGATACCGTCACTAAAAAACAGCGGTAATACCACGGAAGCCATGAATAAGATGGTGATCAGTGGCACACCACGAATAAATTCAATAAAACCAACACACAGAGTTCTCACGATAGGCATGTGTGATTGACGGCCTAATGCCAAAACAATGCCAATTGGAAAGGAAGCGATAATACCCACAGTCGCAACTAATATTGTCAGCATGAGTCCACCCCATTTTTCAGTTTCTACGGTTTCAAGCCCGAACCAACCACCGCTGATTAAGATGAAACAAACAAAAGGGAAAAGAAGCATAAGTGATAATTTAATTCGCACATTGCTAATTGCTTTAAAAGAAAATAAAAAAGCAACGGTAATTAATAACACTAAATTAGGACGCCAATGTGATTCGGCAGGGTAAAACCCGTACATGAATTGGTCGAATTTCTCCGCAACATATATCCATCTTGCACCATCCTTGACAATCTCATCCGGTGTACCGCTCCAAGTTGCATTGAATATCATCCAATCAAGCAGTGGTGGTACTGTGATATAAATTAAATACAATCCCACTAAAGTGAGTAAACTATTTTTAATGTCAGGGAATAGGTTTTCTTTAAGCCAAAATAGCACGCCATTACTGCTTGACGGTGCGGGTTTCGCTTGTTTCATCGTATAAGTTGCCATAATTATCTTCCTTTAATTTCCATTTTTGCATTTACCCAGTTCAATACGAGGGAAATGACAATACTAATGGTGAGGTATACCGCCATGGTCATTAAAATAATTTCAATTGCTTGGCCGACTTGGTTTAATGTTGTACCTGAAAATAACGTTACCAGCTCGGGGTATCCGATAGCGGTTGCGAGGGAAGAGTTTTTCGTTAGGTTTAAAAACTGGTTAATCACAGGAGGAATAATGACACGTAATGCTTGCGGTAAAACCACTTTACGTAAAATAACATGGTCCTTTAAGCCTAAGGACTTAGCGGCTTCTTTTTGTCCTGGGGGAACAGCCTCAATACCTGCTCGAACGGCTTCGGCGATATAAGTGGCAGTATAAATACTCAAAGCAAAGACAAGGGCAAGTAACTCTGGAATGATGGCCATGCCACCTTTAAAGTTAAAGCCTTTTAAAACAGGGTACTCAGCACCAATAGGTTGACCGGTAATAAAATAAACGAGTAAAGGTGTCGCAATTAGAATTGCAATCGCAACTTTAAAAATAGGAAATTCTTCGCCACTTAATTCATGACGTTTTTTTGCCCAACGAGTTAAAAACACCACGCCAATAATCGCAAGGATAAACGCACTGAGAATAAAGCCACTGCCAGATTCAAAAATCGGCTCAGGAGTTAACAACCCACGGTTGTTTAAAAAGAAGCTATCAAAATAAGAAAAGCTTTGTCGTGGACTAGGCAATGCCGCTAATACCACGTTATACCAAAACAGGATTTGTAACAGAATAGGGATATTACGAAAGGTCTCGATATAAACTAGCGATAATTTAGAGATTAAAAAGTTGGGAGATAAACGCCCGATCCCGATAAGTAGTCCCAATGCAGACGCTAAAATGATACCAATGAAAGAGACTAAGAGAGTATTTAATAAACCGACAATAAACACGTCATAATAAGAGGAGGTACCATCATCGTAGGGTACTAATGTTTGGCTAATACCAAAACCTGCGACGTCATCTAAAAAGGAAAACCCGGTTGTGATGCCACGTTTTTCGATATTATCGAACATATTATTAGCGAAATAATAAGCAAAAAGAGCACCAATAACAATGTCGCCACTTGATAGATAATCGCTCTGTTTCTGAGGATTATTCAAGAAGCCACCGTTTGATGAAGGGTTTGGGAGTTGTGTTTTATTCATAATTAAACCTAGAGAGGGAAAGCTTAAAAAGGGGGACTGGCCCCCTAGTTGGGAGTTATACCAAAGGCGTTAATTAACTGATAATTATCGAATTTGGTATCAAATAAGCTATTTATCTAATTGGCATCGAGTACATTAATCCGCCTTTATTCCATAGGTTATTTAGACCACGGTCGATAGCTAGTGGAGAACCTTTACCAACATGCATATCAAATGACTCACCGTAGTTACCTACGTTTTTAACAATTTGGTAAGCCCAATCTGATTTAAGCCCTAAGTTTTCACCTGCATTACCAGAAGTACCTAGCAGACGTTTGATGCTTGGGTTTTCAGATTTCATCATGTCATCAACATTTGCTTTAGTCACACCTAGCTCTTCCGCTTCAAGTGTTGCAAACATAGTCCATTTAACAATATTAAACCATACATCGTCACCTTGACGTACAACAGGACCTAGAGGTTCTTTTGAAATGATTTCAGGTAATACAACAGACGATGAAGGATCATCCATTTTTTGTCTTAGACCGTATAATTGAGACGCATCAGAAGTAACCGCATCACAACGACCTTTTTTGAAACCATCAATGGTTTGACCAGATGTATCGTAAGTTACACCTTTGTATTCCATGTTATTTGCTTTAAAGTAATCGGTAAGGTTTAACTCAGAAGTTGTACCAGCTTGAATACAGAAAGTCGCGCCATCTAATTCTTTAGCAGAAGTTACACCTAGCGATTTGCTTACTAAGAAACCTTGACCGTCGTAGTAGTTCACACCAGCAAAGTTTAGACCAAGAGAAGTATCACGTGTTGCAGTCCATGTAGTCGTACGAGAAAGGACATCTACTTCACCACTTTGTAGTGCAGTAAAACGCTCTTTTGCCGTTAGAGGGATATATTTAACTTTTTCAGCGTCACCAAATACAGCACTCGCAATGGCACGACATAAATCAACATCAAGACCTTTCCATACGCCTTCAGAATCCGTTGCAGAGAAGCCTGGAATACCAGTCGAAACACCACAGTTTAACGCGCCTTTTTTCATTACATCTTCTAAAGTATCTGCACTTGCAAGGTTTGGTACTAAAGCGACTAGCCCACAAAACATGGCAATTTTTGTTAGTCTCATTTATATGTTCCTTTTCAAATTTGAGCGCCATAAAATGGCACAAGGTTTACGAAGTCATCACAAATGTTAAACATACTCGTTTAAGATGTTAATAAATCATGGATGAGTATCAGCAAGCGAGGATTTTTAAAAAATTGTTAGCGGTTCCTAGATGTAACTCACGGATTAGAGGTTAATGTCTTCTATTAGCTCGCTTTTAAAAAAAAATGGTTGTGCTAAGAATTGACTGTGTTAAGGCAGATATTACCCGAAATGGTAGGGAAAATAATAAAAGTGTTATTTAAAATTAAACTAAATAACACTTTATTGTGACTTTTTATAAGGGGTTAATCTGCATTGGATCTGTGCTTTGTGATGTGTTTTTATTTTCTTCAATTTTAGCAACTAAGATACTCAGTGCAGAGCCATTCCATTGAATAGAAGCATCGCTACAACATAACTGTAGGAATTGAATTTCGCTTGTTAAACGTTGTTTTTCCTCTTCATTTAACTTCGTATATTCAGGCAATTGATTTAAGCCTTTTATGTTAGGGAAATGATATTGAGAATAAGCTAATAATGCACTGTAACATTGACTTGCTTTGCCTTTTATTAAGCAATCTTGCAATGTTAAATAATCTTGGTTTATTGGCTTAAGTTCATCTTTTTTACTCTGTGTTTTAGTCTCTATTTTCCTTCGATAATAAACATGATATAGAACTAAAAATACAATAATAATGAGTAATATTAACACTGTAATTTGCCAGTATATCAATGCACTATTATCGACAATAATGGTTGGTTTAGGTTGTGCTGTAATTGGTTGTACTGTTGGTGTTGTGCTAATAGGCTGATTATCAGCGACGATAATTGTCAGTTGTTGTTCAGGTAATATTGCTGTTTCTTGTTGATTGGTTTGACTGTTAAACCAATCTAGTTTTATTTCAGGCAATGTTAATGTGCCTACTTTATCAGCAATAATCGCATGACGAATAATACGTACGCCATAATTTAAATTATTTGCTTGGCCTTCCTGTAATTGGTCTTGGTCAGGATAAAATCGCAACGACGCTGGATAATTGAGTTTGATATTTGGTAACTTATCCTTTTCCATAGAAGCAATTTGTAAGGTGATGCTTCGAGTGATGGGCTCCCCTACTTTGTAGGACTGTGCTGTTAAATCATTGTCTTCGATTAAACGCAAATCTTCACTAACAATCCATTGTCCTTGGTAGTCTTCAGGAATACCTTTGACTTCTATGTTTAAACGCTCTCCACGAATATTAATTGGTTTGGAGATAACTCTATTTTGTCGTTCACTTACTGCAACGAGTTGTTGGACTGTCCCTGTTAATAAGGGAGAGTCTATTTCAAATTTTCCTGCTTGAGTCGGAGTCATCTTGTATTGGCGTGTAATGGTATTATATCGAATACCGTTTCTGATCCTTTGGTTGGTTTTATCCTGACCTAATACCGCACTTTCAACACCTTCAAAGTAGGGGCTTTTAAGTCGAGATCATTACTATTCTTTGAAATGTATAATTTAGTGGTAAAAATAAATGATTGACCGATATAAACACTATCTTTGTTGATACTGTTTTCAATGAAAATATCATCTTGTGTTGTCATATTTGCCTGAGAGAGTTCACTAACTTTAATTTCAATCGGCTCGGTGAGGTAATCTCCTATTTTAAAAGATGGAATAGTAAATGTACCTTCTTTTTGCGCTTGCAGACGCACACGCCATTCTGTTCTCTGGCTAAAGGAACCATTAATAAACTCGCTTCTTTTCGATTGCGAAGGCAGGTAAACAGTAAAGTCTTTCTCAAGTGGACGAGTATCTAATTGGTAGTCATCGTCATTATCATTAATGCTCACTGTTAGTATAAAAATATCACCTAATATAATATTGGTGTCACTGACACTTGCACTTGCTTGTATTGCTGAATGCACTGGCAAGCTCATCAATAAAGTCGTCAGTAAAAGAGCCAATAAAGAGAATGTGTTTTTCATTACCAAATAACTCCAGTATTTTGTTGTTGTTTAACAGGTTGAGATTGAGCGCGCTTTTGATATTCCTCGTCGCATTTTTCGACGTAATAAAATAGAGGGATCGTCAGGCATATTTTTAAGCCAATTAGGTAATTCCTCTAACTCCTGATTATTGTCTTGATCTGTTTTATCCATCATTGCTTGCTGTTGCTGTTGTTCATCCTCTGCGGGATCTGGGTCTTGTTGTTGCTCAGCTTGCTGTTTTTGTTGCTCTTCCTGTTGTTGTTCTTGTTGTTCTGTTTTTTGTTGTTCATTTTTAGATTGTTGTTCTGAATCCTGTTGTCGCTCTTGGTTCTGTTGTTGTGATTGTTGCTCTTGGTTCTGCCCTTGGCCCTGTTTCTGAGTCTTGCTCTTGATTCTGTTGTTGTGAGTCTTGATTCTGTTCTTGATTCTCGTCGCTGTTGCTTTTTAATTTCTTCGATAATTTTTTTATTTTCGCTAGCCTGTGTCATATCTGGTTGAATAGCGATGGCTTTATCGTAGGCTTCAATGGCTTTATCAAACTGTTGCAACTGAGCATAACTATTACCTTGATTATAAAAAGTATCTGCATTGCTAGGATCTAATTCAGTTGCTTTGGTAAATTGTTCTAGGGCTTGTTCAAATTGTTTATTTTTATATAAAGCACTGCCTTTTTCTAGTGGACTATCATAGCGTTCGCTAGCGATCTGATATTGGCCATTTTGATAAGCTTGAAAAGCATTTTGCTGATTATTTTTCCAGATTGAGCTGTTCACTTTGTTAGCTTCGGTGGTCTCGGTTGCTCGCTTTAACGGGGGCACTGGTTAAAGGAAGATAAATAGCGAATAGAAGTGCAAAAATAACCCCTTTTCTGAATAACAATAAACACAATGGTAATAATAAAAAGGTTAGCCAATAACCATCATCTATTGAAAATTGGTCTGATGCACTAGCATTTGATGAACTTTCACTATTTTCATCTTTTTGAATATGCGCAAAATATTGTCCTAGCTGATTAATATCCTGGCTATTATTGCTACTTGTAAGATATAAACCTTGACCAGCTTTAGCAATATCATAAAGCGGTTGCGCTGATAATTTAGGCACAACAATTTCACCCGAAGGGCTTTTTAATAATGAGCCATCGGATAAAGTAATAGGCGCTCCCTGTACTGTAGCGACAGCTAAAATAGAAACAATCCAATTTTCATCTTTTAACATTGTTATCATTTCTTTGGCGTGAGCTTCGCTAATGTCATCGCTAATAAAAACAATATGCCCCTGTGAATAACCAGCATTCTTTAATAACTCAATTGCTTTTGCTAAGGCTAAATCTGCGCGCGAACCCCGAACAGGCATTATATCTGGGCTTAAATGTGGAATATGATTGATAATGGCATTACCATCGCGAGTAAGTGGGGCAACTGTAAAAGCATCTCCAGCATAGGCAATCATTGCTTTTTCACCTTCACTCCATTGCTTAATAAGATCAATCGCTTTAAATTTTGCTTGGCTTAAGCGATTTGGTTTTATATCTGTTGCATACATGGAGTAACTCAAGTCAAAAGCAATTACTTGGGCTTTTTCCATCTCATAGACAGGCATATCAATGCTTCGTATTGTCGGGCCTGAAAGTGCCATACAAGCAATAGCTAGGGCACTGTAAAAAGCAAACCAATGTGGTTTTGAATGTGATGCTTTAGTCACGATATTGGCACTTAGATGCGACGCTATTAAAGCTTGCTCACCAGAGAGTTTATTTTGCTTATGCTTTAACAGTGCAAATATTAACAAAGCGATTAATCCTAACAACCAAAGAGGTCGCAGAAATTCAAGTGGCATGAAGGTCATTTCAAGCAACATAACGCCCCCTTAATGATAAATAGAGTCTGAATAATATTAAAATGATAAAAGCTAGGGAAAGTGGCCAGTAAAAAAGGTTTTTTCAGGTCTAAACTCTAAAAAGTCGCTGTCAATGGGCTCTAATAAATTGAGTTGTTGGTAGATTTCCTGTAATTCTTGTTGGTTTCTTGCACGGAAATATTTTCCTCCTGTTAAGTTAGCAATCTCGGTTAAGCTTTTTTCATCTAGGTCTGCGGATGGATTAACTCGTTGATTGCCAAAGAAGCTTCTACGGATCATTTCATCTGCACCGATACCTATGGTATAGATAGTAATATTATTTTTGGCGACCTGTTGAGTCGCCTGAATGGGGTCAATAACCCCTGCGGTATTAGCGCCATCGGTTAATAAAATGAGCACACGTTGCTCATTTTTATTTTCAACAAAACGTTTAATGGAAAGTGCAATGGACTCTCCAATCGCTGTTTTTTGACCAACTAACCCGAGCTCTGTTTCAGCTACCATCTCAGTAATGGTTCTTAAATCAAAGGTAAGTGGTGTTTGTAAATAAGCATGATCGGCAAACAATATTAAACCTAAACGGTCACCATGACGTTGTTCAATAAATTTATTTAATAAATCTTTCACTAGAGTTAAACGATCTACCGTTTTACCCTCTAATTGCATATCAACCTCTTGCATACTGCCAGAAAGATCTAATGAAAGGATCATATCTCGGCTAGCTTGCTGTAAGCGAATTGGTTCGGCAAACCAAATTGGCTTGGCTAATGAGCAGAGTAATAAAAACCAAACTAGCCAAGGAATAAAGGCATTAATAGGTTTTGTCTGAATATCAGTTTGTTGGCTTGTAATACCTTGTGCCAAAGGGAGCCAGACCTGAGTATAGTCTCGTTGTTTAGCCTTTAAATAATATCGTGCTAATAACGGCAGTGGTAATAGAATAAAAATCCAAAGATGGATAAACTCAAACATCTTTTTTTCCTGTTTCTGATTATGCTTTTTTATTTGTTTTGGTAATTCAATGATCCAGCGTTTTGCTTCGGAGAAATCTTTCTCTTGGCAATTTTGATCGTTGCTTTGATATAAGCGATATATAAAATCTTGTTTGTTGTTAAACAGCGCAATAGCTGCGTATTGTTGCAAAAATTCGTACCAAGCTTCACCGTGTAATGAGGCGACGTCTTGGCGTGGGAAATAATGTAAAGCACAACCTTTTAATAATTGATTAAGAGAAATAAAACTCGCCTTTTGTTGCTGTAATTGCTTCAGTTTTAGTAGGAATAATTGTTGTTGTTTCTTCTGTTTATTTATTTTTTTAATCAAGTAATAACCACCGGCAAGCAAAATAATGCTGGTAAATAGCAACTCCCAATAAATCAGCGCTGGCGGAAACCAACTTGGTGGTGTGAGCGCCGCAATATCATTTAACTGTGCAAGGGGATCTTGATTATCGAGCGGGGACATGAAACTGCTCCATTAATGGTAATGATGCACTAACGTGATAAAGTGGGATCCCGTGTTTTATCATCACCTGTTGTATTTTTTGTTGGCGTTGTGAAGCCGCTGTTTGATAGGTCTTAGAGGCGTTTGTTTTAAAAAACCAGCGCCCGTTAAACTATTAATTTTTAGTCGAGCATTAAGTGCATTTTTAGGTAGATCTTGCTCTAAAGGATCACTTATTTGCCAGGCATTAATTTGATTATGACGATTTATTAGTGTTAACAGTTTTTCTGCGTTGTTATCAAGCTGAGAGAAGTCACTGATCAAATGAATTTGGCTTCCCGTTTGCACTAAGCGAGATAAGCGTTTTAGCTGTCTAAATAAAGCTTGTTGATTGTCGTGTTTTTTAAAAGGCTGTGCGACGCATAATTGTTGGCTTTGATGTAAAAAACGCATCAAACCTTTACTTCGTCCAGTAGGTTTTAGTTCGGCAACCTGTTGTTGATTAAATACAATTCCACCTAAACGATCTCCTCGTTGTTTAGCTTGCCAACTTAACAGTGATGCTAAATGACAAGCTTGAACTGATTTAAACACAAACTGACTACCAAAAATCATACTGTCAGAAAGATCTAACAAAATAAAAACAGGGCGCTCTTTTTCTTCATGAAATAATTTAGTATGCGCTTTACCTGGTTCGTGCGGTAACTGACCAATCAATAGTGCGAACATCGTCGCCAGCTTGATAATGACGCACCTCAGCAAACTCCATACCTCGGCCTTTTACTTTGGCTAAGTAATTACCAGCTAATTGTTGGTAATTAGCCGTTGCACGAGGTTGAAGCTGTAATTTTTCCTGTTGCTTGTAACTTAACAGCTCATCGAGGTGGATATCTACTCCTGTCTGATAAGGGGTATTTTGAAATAGTGCTATGGTCATTATGCTGGTAACGCGACTTGGTTAATGATTTCTTTAATTACTTGGTTAGCATTGATGCCCTGAGCCTCTGCTTCGTAACTCAAAATGAGGCGGTGGCGTAATACCGGATAAAGGTTTTGAATAATATCATCGGGCATTACATAATCTCGGTTATCAAGCCATGCACGCGCTTTAGCGGTTCGCATTAAAGCAAGTGTCGCTCGTGGGCTAGCGCCATAACTTATCCAATCTTTTAGTTGCTCGCCATAACGTGCTGGTTGGCGTGTTGCCATGATCAGGTCTATTAAATATTGCTCTAAGTGTGGGGCAATATTGATGTTCATAATTTCTTCACGAATGGCAAATATTTGCTCGTTAAGAAGCGGAGTTACTTCGGCAACTTTTTGTTTTAAAATTTCTTTATGATTAAGCGCTAGAATCTGTTTTTCGGTATCAGCATCTGGGTAATCAAGTTCCAAATGCATAATAAAACGGTCTAATTGAGCTTCTGGTAATGGATAGGTTCCCTCTTGTTCTAGTGGGTTTTGTGTTGCCATTACTAAAAATAATTCAGGTAACTGATAGGTTGTTTTACCCACTGTTATTTGATGTTCCGCCATTGCTTCTAAAAGTGCTGATTGCACTTTTGCTGGGGCGCGATTAATTTCATCTGCCAATATTAGATTATGAAAAAGAGGTCCTTTTTCAAAAATAAATTCTCCCGTTTCTTGGCGGAAAATATCTGTACCAGTTAAATCCGAAGGCAAAAGATCTGGGGTAAACTGAATACGATGAAAATCTCCTTCAATGCCATCCGAAAGTGCATTAATGGCACGTGTTTTTGCAAGCCCTGGCGGACTTTCTACTAAAATATGCCCATCCGCTAATAGTGCAATTAATAGACCATCAACGAGTTCACTTTGACCAATAATCATTTTATTAAGGTATGCGCGGAGCGCATCAAGTTGTTGTTTTACCATGTTAAAATTCTTCTTAAAGTATTATTTCTAGACATCATTGAATGATAATTAGTGAATAATAACAGTCAGTTAAAAGATAATAAAGTTCCCTAATTTATATATAGATATAAAATTTTATGATTTCAAACAGGTTTTTTTAAATCATTTACGTATTATTAACAAATAACAATTTATTTTAACGGCTAAAGGATATAAACATGAGCGCATTAGAATCAATTATTTGGCACACATTAGGTTACGTCGCAATGCCTGTGATCTTTTTAGGTGGATTTATTGGTGTTTTTGTTGTTGCTAGCGCAATTTTAAAAATGACAGGTAATACTCCTATTGAAGATTGAAATAAAAACTATAGTAGCGCAGTAAATATTGATAAGCTTTCTAATCTTTTAGAAAGCTTTTTTTTGCTAGCTAAATATACTCACAACATTAACGATCAAAAAAATCCAAATTAGTACTAGTATTAACTGGATTGGCCTTCGCTGGTTACTTGGAGAAAATAAATGCAAATATATATTATGCGTCATGGACAAGCTGAAATGATGGCAAATTCAGATTCAGAGCGAGCGTTAACTGCACTTGGCCGAGAAGAATCGGAAATGATGGCAAGTAGTTTGGCTAATCAAAAAGTGAGCTTTGATGCCGTTATGGTAAGTCCTTACTTACGTGCTCAGCAAACTTGGGAATCAGTACGTCCTTTTTTCCTGAGATATCCAATGTACAAATCATTAAATCCTTAACACCCAGTGGCAGTGCCTCTAAATCCGTAAATGAAATTCTTGCTTTACAGGCTAGCGGGGTTGAATCCCTATTAATTGTTTCGCATTTACCCTTGGTTGGTTATATTGTTGGAGAGTTAGCGCCAGAAGCCGGTGTACCTGCCTTTACAACCTCTGCGGTTGCTCACGTTGAATTAGATGAAAACGGCTTCGGACAATTGCATAGCTTAACGCGAGTCTCTCAATTGTAAGTTATTATCGTTATTGTTCTGTCCTTGCAGTGACATATATTTTATTTGGTCTACACTATTTATTTAAAGTTGTGATAACTATAAGAACAATAAATATTTAATTTATTTTCTAATTGATCACTTTAAATGGCACACATCAAAATTTGATTTTGTAGGCAATAGAATTGAGGATAATTAATGGAAATTCTGTTAGTTGATGATGACTCCGTTGATAGAGCGGTTATCATTCGCACTTTAAAAAAGAGCAACTTAGCAGTCAACATTACTGAGGCTTTGACCGTTGACCAAGGTCTAAAGTTAAACTCTGAAAAAGTATTTGATGTGGTCTTGCTTGATTATAATTTGCCTATGCGAGATGGCATTGAAATGATTGTTGAAATCAGGAGCGCACCCCAAGGCTCAAGTACTGCCATTGTGATGATGAGTACCTCAGAAGATGAAGAGATTGCTCTTGAATGTATTAAGGCTGGCGCACAGGACTTTTTGATAAAGTCAGAAATATCGGAAAAAAATTAAGACGCGCTATTCTTCACTCTACTACGAGGCATGATTTAGAAAATAAACTCTATGAAACCTATCAAAAAGTAAAAGTATTAGCTGAAACAGATTCTTTAACCGGATTACCTAATCGTTATTTTTTTGATGAGTCTTTAAAATTAGCCCTAGCTAATAATCGTCGAAAAAATAATACCCTGGCACTTTTATTATTAGATATCGACAATTTTAAATTAATAAATGATAATTTTGGTCATGATATCGGTGATATTTTTCTCAAGAAAACCGTTGCCACAATTAAGTCTTGCCTTCGAGGAAATGAGATTTTTGCACGATTAGGTGGTGATGAATTCGCCATTACATTAACTGATCTTGAAAGTAGTGAACATGCAAGCATAGTTGCTCAACGTATTATTAATGCCATGCAAAAGCCCTTAGAAATAGTATCTACTCCGATCCATTCAACCGTGAGTATTGGTATTGCGCTTCATCTTAATAACAATGAAACCAGTGAAGAAATTTTTAAACATGCTGATATTGCAATGTATCGGGCTAAAAAATGGGGACGTAATCAAGCGTGTTTTTTTGAGCATGAAATGCAGGAAAAGTTTCATAATCGTCTACAAACTGAAGTTGAGTTAAGAGTTGCCCTTGAAAAACAACAGTTTCAATTATATTACCAACCCGTTATAGAGCCTAAAAGTGAGCGAGTGAAAGGTTTTGAAGCGCTTATTCGTTGGAATATTGATGGTGAAACCAGAGCCCCTGATGCCTTTATTCAAATAGCAGAGGAAACGCGACAAATTATACCTATTGGTTTGTGGGTGATTGAAAATGCTATTTCTACTTTGGCGAAATGGAATAATGGTTTAAAAGACCCTTATACTATGTCAATTAATGTATCCGCAGTGCAATTAAGAAATATCGAAATAGTCGACTTTTTGGTTGATTGTTTATTTAAATATAAAGTACCAGCACATTTACTAGAAATTGAATTAACAGAAACCGCTTTATTTAAAGATACATTAACCTCAAGACAAGTTATTGCTGGATTAACAGAAACCGGGTGTCGCTTATCTTTAGATGATTTTGGTACTGGCTATTCATCTATTGCTCACCTTAGAAATCATCCTATTTCTGTTGTTAAAATTGATAAAACACTGATGCCTGAAAGTAACTTAGATGCTAAAAATAGTGCCTTAGTCGAAGGGCTTGTTGCGATGGCGACGATTTTAGGTTTAGATGTTGTTGCCGAAGGGTTGGAAACTCAAATACATGTCGAATTATGTAAAAGACTTAATATTCAGCGTGTTCAAGGGTATTATTATTCAAAACCAATACCCGCTTCAGAAATTGAAAAAAATATTTTTAAATAAATTGACCAGAAAGCGTCTATTTTAAATATCGCTTTGGAAATAACTTCATGATAAAAAAGTCGCAGGAAAACAAAATGCTTTTACACTGGAAGCATTGGTTAGTTATATTTTCTTCTATCTTATTAACAATTCTCGCCTGGAAAATATCAGACAATCAAGTAAAACATAACAGAGAGGAATTATTTAATTTTCAGTCTGAACAGATTTTAAGCCAAATCTCAGAACGTATGATTCACTATGAAGTTGCGCTAAAAGTAGGTGCTCGCGCCATTCAGTCCATTTCTCAAAAAACTTATGTCGAAGAATGGGCGCGTTTTTCAGATACTTTAAATTTAAGTCAAACTTATCCAGGGGTTAATGGTATTGGTGTTATATATCAGGTAAAACCTGAAAATATTCAGCAATTCCTTGATCAACAACGACAATATCGGCCTGATTTTAAGCTTCACCCACAACATTCACAGCAAGAATTTTGGCCAATCACTTATATAGAACCATTCGCAATTAATGCACAGGCAGTTGGTTTAGATATTGCTTTTGAGTCGAATAGACTGAATGCGACTAGAAAGTCGAGAGATACAGGTACGACGCAAATTACTGGCCCAATTGTTTTAGTGCAGGATAACAAGCGAACCACCAGGATTTTTACAATATGTGCCTTTTTATAATAGTCAAAACATCGATACACCAGCACTACGTAAAAAGCATTTTGTAGGGCATGTTTATGCGCCTTTCATCATGTCTAAATTGATTAATGGCGCACTGCAATTTGAACAGGATCAGCGACATTTAATATTCAGAGTGGTTGATGGGAATCATATTCTTTATGATGAGTTAACACTCGCTAACCCAAGCTATGGGAATAAACCCTTATTGTACAAAGAAGCTAAGCTAGATATGTATGGTCGAGAGTGGACATTCCATATTCAGAGCGATCTTAACTTTGAAAGTGAAACCAGTTCATACCAACCGATCATTATTCTTACTGGTGGTATAGCCATTAATATTATGTTGTTGTTATTGTTCATCACATTAACTCGTTCACAACAACGTGCTGTTGCTTTAGCTAAACATATGACTCATGAGTTGTCGATCAAAGAAGAATATTATAGAAATATAACGGAAGTACTCCCTGTGGCATTATTATTGTTAATAACAAGGGCAATATTGAAACGGTTAATACTCAATCCTGTACCTTATTTGGTTATAGTGAAGTTGAAATGTTGGGTAAACAAATTGATTTACTGATCCCTAAAAGGCATCAAAAAAATCATTCTCAGCATCGTCAAAACTTTAATGACAATCCTTCACAAAGACGAATGGGTATTGGCCGAAATATATTTGGTTTAACTAAATCAGGAGGTGAATTTCCTATCGAAATAGGTCTCGCACAATTTTATAATGGTGATAAATCGAAAACACTCGCAACCATTATTGATATGACAAAATATGTAAAAATAACCGAAGAATTAAAACGCAGTAATAAAGAACTCAATGATTTTGCTTATGTTGCATCCCATGACTTAAAGGCGCCTTTACGAGGCATTATGCAACTGGCTTTATGGATCGAAGAAGATATTGATGATTTTGCCGATGAAGATACTAAAGTGAACTTATCGCTTCTGATGAACAGAACCAAACGTTTAGAAAAATTATTGGAGGATTTACTTGATTATTCTCATATCGGCCGAAAAGAAGGGGATATACAAGAGATTGATACAAAAGAGGTTGTTTTAAATATCTTTGATTTACAATGTCCATCTCATGATATAAGTTTAGTTTGCCAAGAGGATATGCCAGTCATTAAATCCTCCGTTTCCCCCTTTGAAACAATTATAAGAAATCTAATTGGTAATGCCATTAAGCATAACAATAGAACAGACGGCGTCATTACAGTTAGTAGTAAAGAGTTCCCTCGATATTATCAATTCTCTATTAAAGATAACGGCCCAGGAATTCCAGAGCAATATCACCAACAAATTTTTGAATTATTTAAGACCTTACAACCTCGTGATGAAGTGGAAGGAAGTGGTATGGGGCTAGCGATTATTAAAAAATTACTAGATCATCATAATGGTTCAATTACCGTAGAGTCAGATGGAAAAGAGGGCACTTGCTTTACTTTTACTTGGCCTAAGCAAAGTTAAAGAGAGCACAACCAGGAGAAAAAATGAAAAACGAAAATTACAAAGACGCAACAATTCTATTGGTTGAAGACGATGATATTGATGCAAAAATGGTTGCTCGTGCATTTAAAAAGTTAAGAATTGCAAATCCTATTGTGAGAGCTAAGGATGGTGTTGTCGCACTAGAATTGCTTAGAGATGATACTGTAGTAAATCCCTATATTATTCTGTTAGATCTGAATATGCCTAGAATGGGAGGAATAGCTTTCCTAGAGGAAATTCGAAAAGATGCGACATTGAATACCAGTATTGTTTTTGTTTTAACAACGAGTAAAGATGATGAAGATAAAGTCGTCGCTTATAACCATAATATTGCTGGTTATGTTGTTAAAGAAAGACTGGAAAATGGCTTTGAAGAATTAGTCAAACTATTAGATTGTTATTGGAGAATAGTAGAGTTACCTGGCACTTAGTTTTTGTTATTGGGAATGGGTTAATAAAAGTGGATCAGTTAATAAATAACTAACCCACTTTTAAATAATTAAAGCAAAGTTGCCTGCTTCATCGAACTAATAAAGGCTGTCATTTCTTCTAATAATTTATCTTCATCAGCTAAATTTTTCTCAATCACTTTCACTACCGCAGAGCCAGAAATAGCACCTGCTCGCTCCAGAACTAATGGCTTCTTTCACTTGTTCTGGTTTAGAAATACCAAATCCAAGTAAAGAAGGTGGCGCATTGTATTGATTTAACGTCGATAACATGTGCTCCACAGGCATTCCTGCTTTAGCATCTGCACCCGTTACACCTGCGCGACTTAATAGATAAGTATAACCCTGCCCAAATTGAGCGACTTGTTTTAGTGTTTCTTGATCACCGTTTGGTGGTGCGATAAAAATTTGCTGTAAACCAAATTTTTCAGCAATGCTAGCGGTAAGGTGCACTTTCTTCTAGAGGCACATCTGCAATTAATAAAGAATCGACACCCGCTTCTGCACAACGTTGATAAAAGTTTTCGATACCATTTCTATAAACTAAATTGACATACAAAAGTAAACCAATCGGTACAGTAGGGTGCAATTCACGCACTTCTTTTATTATCGCTAAACAACCATCAGGTGTGGCGCCTGCTTCAAGAGCACGTGTTGAGGCATCTTGAATTACCGCACCATCAGCAACAGGATCAGAAAAGGGAATTCCAAGTTCAAGTGCATCTGCACCTGACTTCACTAAAGTATCGATAATTTTTAAAGATAATTCACTATTCGGATCACCAATAGTAACAAAAGGAACAAAGGCACCTTGATTTTTAGCTTCTAAGCTAGCGAATAAATCTTGATAACGTGTTGTCATTACATCATTCCTCTTTTTTCAAATATATCAGCAACAGTGAAAATATCTTTGTCACCTCGTCCCGACAAGTTAACAATAATGATTTGTTCTTTATCATCCTGCTCAATAATTTTTAAGGCATGCGCTAGAGCATGGGAAGATTCTAATGCAGGAATAATCCCTTCTTTTTGTGCTAATTCTTTAAATGCAAATAATGCTTCATCATCGGTTGCATTCACATATTGTGCACGACCTGTTTCAGCTAAATGTGCATGTTGTGGCCCTACAGATGGGAAATCAAGTCCTGCTGAAATTGAGTACGACTCCTGTACCTGCCCATGTTCGTCTTGCATCATTAATGAATGCATACCAAAAAAGATACCCTTTGAACCATGTGATATAGGACAACCATGCTCACCAGTTTCGACACCATGACCTCCTGGCTCAACGCCAATTAGCTCAACGGATTCATCACCAATAAAATCAGTAAATAAACCAATGGCATTAGAACCACCACCGACACAGGCAATGACTTTGTTAGGTAAAATGCCTTCTTTTTTCAAACACTGTTGCTTAGCTTCTTCACCAATCATTTTTTGAAATTCACGCACAATAATTGGGAAGGGGTGAGGGCCCGCGGCTGTGCCTAATAAATAATGAGTTTCTTCATAGCTACCAGCCCAATCGCGAAGCGCTTCATTGCAGGCATCCTTAAGGGTTGATGCTCCTGAATGTACGGCAATTACTTCTGCGCCCATTAAACGCATACGGAAGACGTTTGGCTCTTGACGTTCCATATCCACGGCACCCATATAAATTTTACATTCTAAACCTAATAATGCGCAGGCAATCGCTGTAGCAACACCATGCTGTCCTGCACCGGTTTCAGCTATAATTTTGTTTTTCCCCATACGCTTTGCCAATAAAGCTTGGCCTAATACCTGGTTAGTTTTGTGCGCTCCACCATGTAATAAATCTTCGCGTTTTAAGTATAACTTGCTTTTTTTACCCTTGGTTAAGTTACGACACAAAGTAAGTGGCGTTGGGCGACCTGCGTACTCTGTTAATAATTCTGAAAACTCTGCTAAAAAGTCAGGGCATGTTTGTGCTTTTATAAATTCTGCTTCTAATTGCTTTAATGCAGGAACTAAAATTTGTGGCACATACATACCACCAAACTGTCCAAAATAAGGATTTAATTTTTCCATTTTATTTATACCTTTCAAATTATGCCTTTCAATTATGCTAACTTATGCTCTTAACATGTATTTTTTAATTTCACTAAATGCATTGATAATTTTTTGTGGATCTTTTTTACCTGGTGCACTTTCAAGGCCAGAATTAAAGTCTAATCCTGCTACACCAATTAAAGATGCTTGTTTAGCATTTTCTGGTGTTAATCCGCCTGCTAACATCACCTTGTTTTTATCTATATTGCTTTCAGCCAATAATGACCAGTCAAATACTTTGCCTGTGCCACCGGTTTGTTTACCAATGCGTGTATCAAGTAGATGTTTATCAACATTAAATTTTTCAAACTCAGGCAGAGATTCACTCACTCCATGGGCTTTCCAAATCTGACAGTCTTTAGGTAAAAGTGTACGTAAAGTTTTAACATCTTTAGGTGTTTCATCACCGTGCAATTGCACAACTGAAAGTCCTAGTTGTTTAACTGTGTAAGCAATTAATTCCGGGTCTTCATTTTGAAAAACACCAACATATTTAAGCGTCGCGCCAGTCATAATTTGGCGAGCTTCTTCGGTATCAACAAAACGCGGAGATGCGTCGACAAAAATAAGTCCACCATAAATAGCCCCTGCTTCATAAGCACACCTGGCTTGATGGGCATGAGTTAACCCACAAACTTTATTTTCACCTAAAATCAATTTACGGCAGGCTAAATCAATATCATCTTGACTCATAATCGAACTACCAACTAAAAACCCGTTAGCATGTTTACTTAAATCAACTACTTGGCTATGGTGATAAATACCTGACTCACTAATCACAATACGGTCAGCAGGAATTTTTGAAGCTAATTCTTTAGTTCGCTCAAGGTCGATACTCATATCACGAAGATTACGATTATTAATACCAATCACTTTTGCACCCAGCGCAATCGCACGGATACGTTCTTCTTCGTTGCTAATTTCCGTTAACACACCCATGTTTAAACTATGTGCCGTGTCACGATAAGCTTGATAAGCATCATCATCTAATACCGATAACATTAATAAAATAGCATCGGCTTTATAATGACGTGCTAAGTAGATTTGATAGGTATCAACAATGAAATCTTTACACAGCACTGGTTGAGTAGCGATGTCACGTACCTGAGTGATGTAATCAAAGCTACCTTGAAAGTATTTTTCGTCTGCCAATACTGAGATCGCGCTAGCGTGCTCTTTATAAGCATTAGCGATTAAATCTAAATCAAACTCAGGACGTATTAATCCTTTTGACGGTGATGCTTTTTTACACTCTAAAATAAAAACACTTTCTTCTTGGTCAAGGGCTTTGTAAAAATGTCTATCACTATCTACGAGCTCATCCTTAAATTGGATCAGTGGTTGTTGTAATTGGCGTTGCTTAACCCATTCAATTTTATCATCGACGATTTTACCTAAAATCGTATCTTGTAAACTACTATCGTTTAACACTGGCTCATCTCCGCTAATTTTTGTACTAATTGTAATGGCTTACCATTCTTCATTGCTTCTATAGCCATTGTGGTTCCTGCTTTGAAATCATCGGCAAAACCATTAATCACTAATAAAGCTGAAGTATTAATGGCAACGGTCGCCTGTTGAGCATCTGTGCCTTTGCCCTGTAAAATATCTTCGATAATGACTTTATTTTCTTCTGGTGTACCACCAAAAATAGACTCTAAAGGATAAGATTGAACACCAAAATCTGCAGGGGTTAAGGTGTATTCTTTAATTTCACCAGCGACTAATTCAGCGACCTGCGTTTCACCATGCAAGGCGATTTCATCAAGTCCACTTCCAAATACTACCATCACACGTTTCATGCCTAGTTGTTGGTGCACCTGTGCAATGGGCTTTAGTAATTCAGGTGCATAAACACCCATTAATTCGTATTCAGGGCGAGCAGGGTTTATCAATGGACCTAATACATTAAAAATAGATCGTGTTTTCAGAGTCGCTCGAACGGGGGCCGCAAAGCGCATACCAGCATGATAAGCGGGTGCAAAAATAAAGCACAGGTTAAGTTCATCTAAACATTTACGAGCCACTTCAGGACTCATATCTAAATTAACACCAAAGGCCGCCAGTAAATCCGAAGAGCCTGATTTACTTGATACGCTTCGACTACCATGTTTACACACTTTTAAACCACAGCTGGCCGCAACAATTGCGCTAGCTGTAGAAATGTTAATGGTACCAAGTCCATCTCCACCTGTTCCAACGATATCGGTAAAAGGGTAGTCAGGGCGAGGAAAGGCTTTAGCTTTAGCAAGTAGTGCATTAGCCGCACCCGTAATTTCGTTAATGCTTTCGCCTTTCATCTTCAGAGCGGTAAGGGCAGAAGATAATATAATAGGGTCAACATCTCCATTAACGACCTTTGCAAAAAATATTTCGCTTTGCTCAACACTTAAGGAGCGACCCTGGTATAACTGTTCTAAAATATCCATTTATTTACTCCCTTGCCTATTGGGCTTCTATATTAGTGACAAAATTCAGACTATTTTCGAGTAAGTTGGCACCTTCACAGGTCAAAATTGATTCCGGATGGAATTGAAAGCCAATAACGCGATCTGCTTGGTTATAAACTGCCATACACATGCCTTCAAAGTCAGCAATTACTTCTAGCGACTCAGGCACAGTTGTACCAATTAATGAGTGATAACGCGCAACTGAAAGTGGTTGGCTTAAACCACTAAACATACGGTCGCCACAATGACTGATTAAGGATGATTTTCCATGCATTATTTCATCAGCGCCGCCAACAACGCCACCGTATTGTTCAATTAAGGCTTGATGGCCTAAACAAATACCAATCATTGGGATCTGCCCTCGACATAAACCAATCAGTTCAATTAAACAGCCCGTCGCGCTTGGTGTACCTGGGCCAGGTGATAAAATAAGCACTGCCTTGCTATCATCACTGCTATTTTCACAGTCATCAATTTGTTGTTTTATTTTACTGGCACTTTGATTGTTACGATAAATTTTTACCGGATAACCTAGCGCTTTAAATTGATCTACTAAATTGTAGGTAAACGAATCAAAGTTATCTAAGAAAAATAACGTGGTCTTTTTTGACTCTGTATTTAAAGTACTCATGTTATTCTCCTTGTGTTGTTTGAACTGGCTCTTGAACAGCTTTTAATGTCGTACCGTGTGCTAAGGCAATCGCATTTAATACTGCACTGCTTTTTGGCGAGTTTCATTAGCTTCAAGTTGTGGTACAGAATCAAATACTACGCCAGCCCCCGCTTGAGCATGAGCAATATCGTCTTTTACAAAAGCACTACGAATAACAATACAGGTATCCATATCGCCTTCACCATTAATATAACCTACAGCGCCACCATAACTACCACGGCGTTTCTTTTCTACATCACGGACTAATTGAGAGGCGCGAATTTTAGGCGCTCCTACTAATGTGCCCATATTCATACAGGCTTGATAAGCATGTAAGGCATCTAAATCAGCACGTAATTGACCGACTACTCGTGAAACCAAATGCATAACATGGCTGTATCTATCTACTTGTAATAAGTCTGCGACATGACGTGAACCTGGTTCACTGATACGTGCAACATCATTACGGGCGAGATCTATAAGCATTAGATGCTCTGAAGTTTCTTTTTTATCTAAACGTAGCTCTAGCTCTAAACGACTATCCAAATCTTTACTGATAGTGCCATCTTTATTAAAACCACGAGAACGAGTCCCTGCAATCGGATAAATCTCGACTTCATTGCTTGTTTTTGTGTATTTCAAAGCACTTTCAGGTGAAGCACCAAAAAGGATAAAATCACTGTCTTTTACATAAAACATGTAAGGGCTAGGGTTGGTTTGTTTTAATTTTGCGTAAGCCGCTAAAGGGTTAGGGCAATGCAAAGAAAAACTACGCGAAGGAACAACTTGGAAAATATCCCCTTTGACAATATTCTCTTTTAGCTTATTAACTATGTCGCAGTATTCTTGATCACTGACATCTACTGATATTTTACCTTCGAGTGCAATCTGTTTATTCGCATAGGGACTAAAGTTGCGACATAAATTTTGAATTTCAGCAAGGCGGGTTGAAACGCGGACATGATTTTCATCACTGTATAAACCACCAAAAACAGAGCCAATAATTTCACTTTTTTGTGTCTGATGGTCATGGATCATCAAGGTTTCTGCAACATAAAAAACAAAATCAGGGCAACAATTGTCACTATCGGGGACATCACCGATATCTTCAAAGCTAGCGATAAAGTCATAGGCAAAAATACCACCTAAAAATAAAGCCTGCGGATGTGATGATTGTTTTTTAATTTGTTCAATAATAAAACGAATAGCATCCATTGGTGAGGCTGATTTTAGTCGGCTATCTTCATCACCACTACTATCAGATTCTGGGAATTGTAAAACTAATTGGCTAGGAGATTGTTGAGTGATAAGTTCAATGGAAAATTTGGGCGTAATAAAGGTAATTAAGTCTTTACCATTATCAGTTTGAGAGTCGAGTGTGACTGTTAATCCGTTACAGGTTATTTTTAAACAGGCATCAACTAACATTAGGCTTTTCAGGTGCGCCTTAGAATCTATTTCTGCCGAGTCGAAGAGAATATGATTGGCGCTATTCTCACTCATTTTTTTGAATAGACCTAATGAGTCTTGAATATATTCACATTCTGTTTGTAGAGTACGTAAAACCCCGATTGGGTGGTGTGTGTTCATCTTGAGTATTCCTTGTTTAATAAGTTGGCGTTGAATATTAAGTCTTTGATTATTTTCGCCATCGCCAATCTGTACTAAAGATGATGTTTAATTCTTTCATATTCCCTCATTCTTTATTTCAATTTATTTCTCAAACCCTAAAAACAAAAAAAGCCCGCAATTTGCGAGCTTTAAATTTGGTTTGGGAATATTTACTTATTAATAACTATACAAAAACCTCATTGCTCGCTTAAGAGAATGAGTGCCACCAAGAATCAGTAAGAGTAATTGTATTAAAAATCATATATGATGCGTCCCAGAAATTATGGGTACCATTTTTTGCGATTACGCCTTTAATGTCAAGATGTTTTTAAGCTAACTCGCTTTTCAGGTAATTAAATTATGTTAATTGATCTTCACTCACATACTACGGCTTCTGATGGTCAATTAACTCCGACAGAATTGGTAAATCGTGCCGCTAATCGTCAGGTTAATATATTAGCCATTACCGACCATGATACGGTAGATGGTTTGCTTGAAGCAAAACAAGCCATCGAAGAAAAGTCATTAAAATTAACCTTAATTAATGGTATTGAAATAACCACTAATTGGCTCAATCATGAGATTCATGTTGTTGGGGTGAATATTGATCCTAATAACTCGGCTTTAAAAGAACTGATTGAGTTACAAAAAGAAAAGCGTGAATCACGTGCAGTGGAGATGGGTAGGCGCCTTGCTAAAGCAAATATTGAAGGGGTTTATGAAGGTGCAAAAGCATTAGCTGGTGAAGGTGCGATTACGCGCGCTCATTTTGCACGCTATTTAGTTGAGCAAGGTGTCGCACCTACATTTCAAAAAGTATTCGATAAATACTTAAGCCGAGGCAACACAGGTTATGTCCCTCATAATTGGGTAGATATTGAATATGCCATTGACGTGATACATCAAGCTGGTGGACAGGCGATTTTAGCGCACCCAAATCATTACCATCTTTCTAATAAGTGGATGCGCCGATTATTTGTTGAGTTTAAAGTCGCTGGTGGTGATGCGATGGAAGTTGCCATGGGGCAACAATCACCACAGGTACGTTTGCAGTTAGCAATGTGGAGTGAAGAATATAATTTACTCGCATCGCAGGGCAGTGACTTTCATTTTGTAGGACGCTGGCGTGATTTAGGTAAAGCCTTACATTTGCCTGAAATAGCTAAACCCTTGTGGTTAGATTGGCCAATATATAATCAATTAAGTGAGCAATTAGCAGAAAGAGTAGATTGATTAATTTTGTTTTAAAAAACAATCAATAAATGGCTTATTTCTGCACAGTTGTAGAATATACTTAATCCATAAAAACAGCGCTTTAATAGCGACGAACTTAGTAATTACGAATTAAATTTAAAAGAAGATTTTTATGAGTCAATTTTTTTATGTTCACCCAGATACCCCACAGGTACGTTTGATGAAACAGGCTGTGGAGATTATTAAAAAAGGTGGCGTTATTATCTATCCGACCGATTCTGGTTATGCACTTGGGTGTTTAATGGATAATAAACGTGGCCTTGATCGTATCTGTAAAATTAGATCCTTAGATAAAAAGCATAATTTTACCCTAGTATGTCGAGATCTTTCTGAAATAGCCAATTATGCATTAGTTGATAATCAGGCCTACAGAGCATTAAAAAGTAATACACCAGGGGCTTATACTTTTATTTTTAAGTCCACCAAAGAATTACCAAAGCGTTTAATGAATCCGACTAAACGAACGATTGGTATTCGTATTCCTGATAATGCGATAGCATTGGCATTACTAGAAGAGTTAGGCGAACCGTTAATGACAACCAGCTTAATTTTGCCAGGTAAAGAAAGTACAGAATTTGATCCCGAAGAGATTCGCGATCTTTTAGAAAATAGAGTAGATCTGATCATTAATGGTGGTTATTTAGGTGAATCACCCACCACAGTGATTGATTTCTCAGATGACGATGTTGTCATCGCAAGAGAGGGGCGGGAGACCTAACCCCGTTCCAGTAAAGCTGTAAGGCTGGAAGGCCGGAAAGCAAAACATAGCAAAGCATAAAGTAGCCTCTTTTTTTGCTTCAAGCCTTAAGGCTTTTAGCTATAAGCGGTTTCTTGTTTGGCATAATGTGAATTACCCAAAGGAAAGTTTCAATGAGTGAAAAATTACAAAAAGTATTAGCGCGCGCAGGTAAAGGTTCGCGCCGTAAAATGGAAACAGTAATCGCTGAAGGGCGTGTTAGTGTTGATGGTAAAGTGGTTGGTTTAGGTGAACGTGTAACCGAAAACCAAGTGATACGTTTAGATGGCTTTGTAGTGAAATATATCACTGAAGAAGCAACTGTTTGTCGTGTGTTAGCCTACAACAAACCAGAAGGTGAAGTCTGTACTCGTAGTGATGAAGAAGGCCGTAAAACCGTTTTCGAGCGTTTGCCTCGATTAAATGGGAGCCGTTGGATTTCAATCGGGCGTTTAGATATTAACACTTCTGGGTTATTACTGTTTACCACTGATGGTGAATTTGCTAATAGAATGATGCACCCTAGCCGTGAAGTCGAGCGTGAATATGCCGTACGTATATTTGGTGAAGTGGATGAAGCTATGCTTAACCGTTTACGCACGGGTGTTAAGCTAGAGGATGGTGAAGCTAAATTTTTGGCAATTAAAGAGTCAGGAAAAGAAGCCGGCGGTGAAGGTATTAATCGTTGGTACCATGTTGTATTAACAGAAGGTCGTACCCGTGAAGTGCGTCGTTTGTGGGAAAGCCAAGGCGTTCAAGTAAGCCGTTTAATGCGTGTGCGTTATGGTCACCTGCATCTGGACAAGCAATTACCACAGGGTGGTTGGACTGAACTTAACTTAAAAGAAGTGAACTATTTCCGAAAATTAGTGGATATGCCTAAGGAAACGGAAAGTAAAGTTCGTGTGGATGACAATAAAACCAAAAATACACAGGCTCGTATTCGCCGAGCTGTGAAAAAACATGCACAACATCGTAAATCAACTGAACGTCGACGTAGTACTTCTCGAACTCGTAGCTAGTTATCTTAATCTACAAAGCGATAAAGCGATAAAGGTCCACATAAATGTTTTGTGGACCTTTTAAAATTATTTCGTGAGTAATTTAATACTATTAATCACGATAGACTGAATTGGTTTGTCTGCGCCAGCAGTTTGCACGACTGCAATACTATCAACAACTTCCATTCCCGATGTGACTTGACCAAACACTGCATAACCCCATTTATTTACGTTAGCATCTAAAAATGCATTATCTTTATGGTTAATAAAGAATTGGCGCGATGCCGAATGCGGAGCGTTAGTACGTGCCATGGAAATTGTGCCTCGTTTATTACTGACACCATTAGTAGATTCATTTTCAATAGGTGCTAATGTATCAACTCGCTTGCCAGTGTCGGCAGAAAATCCACCTCCTTGGATCATAAAACCATTTATTACACGGTGAAAGTTAGTATTTTCATAACCATCTTTTTCAATATAAGCTAAAAAGTTAGCTACTGTTTTAGGCGCTTCATTAGGGAATAGCTCTATGGTTATTTGACCTTTGGAGGTATCCATCATCACGGTCGGATTTTCAGTCGCAAAGCTACTGTGGCTGAGGAACAGAATAAAAAGAGATAAAAGCAGTTTCATTATATTTTCCTAATGGTAAATTTTAAAGGTTAAGTAGTTTGTTGTTAAGTTCTTCGTCTTGAAGAATTTGTTCTAGTAATTGCGATAATTGTTCATTTAATTGAGTCGCTAAAGAGTTAACTTTAGCACTAAGTGGAGATTTCTCTTCATAATGAGATCGGAAGGTTTTGCTATAGGTACGTTGGTTAGACTGTAATTGCACTTTAATAATAGCATTTATTTCTGTCTCATGACTGAGTGTTCTCTGTTCAACTTCAGCTAATAATTTGATCAATTGAATTTCTATCTGGTGACTATGGTTTTCTTTATTAGTAAAGAGGTGACCTTGCTTCTGCCAATTATGTTGCAATAGTCGTTCTACAGTCTGGCGTGTACTTGTTGATTCATTGATGAGTTGAGCGACCTCATCACCGGAACTGATCGCGATAAGATAACGAGCTGTGCGCAAGTCTTTACTTTTTATTAACCAATCTTGCTGGCTTTGAACTGGCTCTCCAGTGATATTTCCCTGCAATTTAGGGGTTAATTCTAAACTAGTAGGGGTACTTGAGCAGGTCGCTAAGAGTAGGGTAGACAATAAAATAGCGACTAATTTTAATAAATGAATGTTCAAAGGGATCTTCCTATATTTGCTAATTAAGGTGCTAGCATAACAAACTTATTAAATAAGTTTTGTGAACGAGCGCTTTTTAGGCATTTCTAATATTAACTTTTTAAAAACAGCTTATAAATGCAATATATTTATGTTGTTTTGTTATTTACTGTTTAGCGTTAGCCAGTATTGCTTATTTCTAGTATTTATCTTTTTTTGTACAAAACATGATCAAACCTACTTATTCATTTATAGTGAAAGATCTTTCAAAAAATCCTATCACTTTGCTACAGCGCTGATGTACTCTAGGTTAGCAGTGGTTATCCACTTTTTCTGTGGATAACTCTGTGGGGCTTTATTTGAAAAGTAGCTGTAAGGCTGATGGTTACTTGCTTTGCATTAGATTGTTGTAAAAACACTCAAAAAGTAAACTTATTTAAAAACAAATAGTTATGTATGTCAATAGCTGTTTATTAGTTTTTGTTTGATGTTTTTTTAGTGTTTTTATAAAAACCTAAAGTCAACATTTTTTCTGTTAATTATTTTTATTTTAAGGTGAAAATTTTCATTGACAAGGCTTCTAAAATGTTAGTTTTTATTGTTTATTTTATGAACACTGCTAATTGGTTATTTATTCATTGCAAAGCCTAAGATCGTTGTAAACCTACTGTTGCATTAATAATCGCTTTAAAACTGGATTTGCTTGAATAACTCTGTTAATGAATTGTTAATGTCTGAAAATAGTGATTTCGTGCTATTATTCAACTTAAATGACTTATTGTGCAATATTGTTAATGATTCTTAATTCTTCCATGTATTTAGTGTTGTGTATATTTTGAGGCCTAATATGAAAAAACTTTTTCAGCTTTCATCTCCTTTTTTACCAGCAGGTGATCAACCCAACGCAATTAACCAGTTAGTGGAAGGCATCGAAGCAGGTCTTGCCTTTCAAACCTTATTAGGTGTGACCGGATCTGGTAAAACATTTACCCTCGCGAATACCATTGCAACCCTAAATCGGCCGACGGTCATTCTGGCTCCGAACCAAGACCCTTGCGACTCAGCTTTATGGAGAGATGAAGGAATTTTTCCAAATAATGCAGTAGAATATTTTGTTTCTTATTATGATTATTATCAGCCAGAGGCATATGTTCCAAGTTCTGATTCTTTTATCGAAAAGGATGCGACTGTTAATGCACATATAGAGCAAATGCGTTTGTCTGCCACTAAAGCCTTGCTAGAACGTAAAGATGTTGTACTGGTGGCCTCTGTTTCTGCTATTTATGGCCTAGGTGATCCTGAAGCTTATTTGAAAATGATGTTGCACCTGACGGTAGGGGAGATTATTTCTAGTCGTGAAATTTTACAGCGGTTAGTCGATCTACAATATAACCGTAATGAAACGGAATTAAGTCGAGGCACTTTTAGAGTACGTGGAGAAGTGATTGATATATTTCCGGCTGACTCAGAAAGTGATGCCCTACGTATCGAATTATTCGATGATGAGGTAGAAAAAATAACTGTCTTTGATCCCTTAACTGGGCAAACCTTAGATAATCTCCCTCGTGTGACTGTATATCCTAAAACGCATTATGTTACGCCCCGTGAGCAGATCCTAAAAGCAATCGATAATATAAAGTTAGAATTAAATGAACGTAAAAAACAATTTTTAGCAGAAAATAAATTAATTGAAGAACAACGTATATCGCAACGTACTTTATATGATATCGAAATGATGAATGAATTAGGCTATTGCTCGGGAATAGAAAACTATTCTCGTTATTTGTCAGGAAGAGAACCCGGTGCCGCGCCACCTACGCTATTTGATTATCTTCCTAAGGATGGTTTGTTAATTATTGATGAAAGCCATGTCACAGTGCCTCAAATTGGCGCTATGTACAAAGGTGATAGAAGCCGTAAAGAAAATCTGGTCAATTATGGGTTTCGTTTACCCTCTGCATTAGATAATCGACCAATGAAATTTGAAGAGTTTGAAAAAATTGCACCGCAAACGATTTATGTTTCAGCGACGCCAAGTGATTACGAAATTGAAAAATCGCAGGGGGATGTGGTACGTCAGGTGATCCGCCCAACAGGTCTGTTAGATCCTGTGATTGAAGTACGTCCTGTTAATACACAGGTAGATGATTTACTCTCAGAAATAAACCTACGTTTACCACTGCAGGAACGTGTTTTGGTGACCACCTTAACAAAACGAATGGCCGAGGATCTCACGGATTATTTAAATGAACATGGCATAAAAGTGCGCTATTTGCATTCTGATGTTGATACCGTTGAGCGAGTAGAAATTATTCGAGATCTACGTTTAGGTGTATTTGATGTATTAATTGGTATTAATTTATTGCGTGAGGGCTTGGATATTCCAGAGGTATCATTAGTTGCAATATTAGATGCTGATAAAGAAGGTTTTTTACGTTCAGAGCGTTCTTTGATTCAGACTATGGGACGTCATGCGCGAAACCTTAAAGGTAAAGCGATTTTATATGCGGATAGAATAACCGGCTCAATGCAAAAGGCCATTAAGGTGACTGAAGACAGACGTGAATTACAGCACCAATTTAACCTTGATAATGCCATTACCCCACAGGGATTAAGCAAAGAAGTTAATGATGTGATGCAATTAGGCCAACGTAATCTTAAAAAAGGAAATAGTAAGCTTGCCAAAGTGGCAGAGTATAAAGCTAATTATGAAGTGCACAGTGAACAAGATATTCTTAAACAGATTTCATTACTCGAAAAACAGATGTTTGTCGCTACTAAAGAATTGGAGTTTGAGAAAGCCGCTCAATTACGTGATGACGTTGCTAAATTACATGAGCAGTTGCTAAAAATGGGCTAAGACAAAGCGAGCCTTTAAGGTTAATTTTATCTGTGCTAAATAAGCCTATTGTATGATCAAAAATAAATGTGATCTTCATAATCTATTGATATTATTTATTGAGTTACACTAGCGACCTTTATAAAAATCAAAATAAGGGCGGTTAGATGAAAAGGATTTTCTGGTTATATTTTTTGATAGTAAACTTAATTTTTTATCCATCATTAAGTTTTGCTTCTTCACTTGAACGCTTAGATTTAACTAATTCCTTTGTTGGTTATTTTGCCCTTATTATTTTTTTTATTGCTTATGTTCTAGTGATGGCAGAAGAACACCTACAAATGCGTAAATCAAAACCCGTGTTAGTGGCCGCAGGTATTATTTGGGGGGCTATTGCTTGGGTTTATGCGCAAAACGGTTTATCTGAACAAGCAGAACAAACCTTTCGACATAATTTATTAGAATATGCAGAATTATTGCTCTTTTTATTAGTTGCGATGACCTATATAAATGCCATGGAAGAACGAAGGTTATTTGATGCCTTGCGTTCTTGGATGGTAAATAAAGGCTTATCACTTAAAGCTATTTTTTGGTTATCCGGTGGATTGGCTTTTTTCATTTCACCCATTGCGGATAATTTAACTACTGCCTTATTAATGTGTGCGGTAGTGATGAAAGTAGGGGCCACCAATAAGCGTTTTATCGCTATTTCCTGTGTGAATATTGTGGTTTGTGCCAATGCTGGTGGTGCATTTAGTCCCTTCGGGGACATCACTACATTGATGGTTTGGCAAAGTGGTGATATTGAATTTTTGCAGTTCTTCGTATTATTTATTCCATCGGTCATCAATGCCCTTATACCCGCTACCATCATGAGTTTTTTATTGATCATGCACACCCTGAACCGAGCACAGAGGTGATTGAAATTAAGCGTGGTGCCTTTCGTATATTAGGATTATTTTTAATCACTATTTGCTTAGCAGTATTATCACACTCAATTCTGCATATGCCACCAGTATTAGGCATGATGACGGGGTTAGGGCTATTACAGTTCTTTGGTTATTTTTTACGTAAAACTCTACCTAGCTCCTTAGCTAAAAAGCGAGCTATTGCAGAGCGAAATCATGATAATGCGCGTTTGAAGCACCTGGGGGGCATTGTTTCCTTTGATGTCTTTAATCGAGTGGCAAAGTCAGAATGGGATACGTTGTTATTCTTTTATGGTGTGGTACTTTGCGTGGGGGATTAGGGTTTATTGGTTATCTAAATTTAGTTTCCGAGGTTTTATATAATCAGTGGGATGTTACCTATGCCAATATTACCGTGGGTATTTTATCTGCAATTGTGGATAACATACCGGTGATGTTTGCGGTATTGAGTATGAACCCTGAGATGTCTCTTGGACAATGGTTATTGGTAACCTTAACTGCTGGAGTAGGTGGTTCGTTATTATCAATCGGCTCAGTCGCTGGTGTTGCTTTAATGGGGCAAGCACGAGGCGTTTATACCTTTGCCTCGCATCTGAAGTGGACACCTGTTATTGCATTAGGATATGTTGCCAGTATCTTAGTGCATTTATGGTTAAACGCGACCTATTTAATTAATAGCTTAGTATTGATTAAACAACTTCTACCCCTTCATTTTCTAATAAGCTAATTAAGGAAATAAGGGGAAGGCCTATTAGGCTATTTGGGTCTTTACCCTCAAAACTTTCAAATAGACTAATGCCGTAACCTTCACTTTTGAAGTCGCCAGCACATTGATATGGTCGCTCTTTATTAAGATAGTTAGTTATCATTTTATCCGTTAATACACGAAACTTAACCACAAAGGGTTCGACCAAGGATTGATGCTCACCTGTTTGGCTATTAACTAGCGCTAGGCCAGTATAAAAGGTAATGGTTTTACCGCTGGTCGCTTTTAACTGTTTAAAGGCATTTTCAAAATTGCCTGGTTTTCCAAGAATAACACCGTCATTGACACAGACTTGATCGGATCCTATAACCAACGCGTTTTCAAATTTTGGGCTAATAGCTAATGCTTTTTGAATTGCTAAACGCTCCACTAATTGTTTTGCTGTTTCTGCTTCCAATGGGGTTTCGTCGACATTTGGTTTTTCTGTTAAGAAAGGTATATGCAATTTTTCTAATAACTGCTTACGGAAAGGAGAGGTTGAAGCTAAAATAATTGTTTTTGACATATTAAACTCGTTTTATTAGTTAATGAGACCATATTAAGTGCTGAAATAAAATTATGCGAGAACATGCTGGTATTATTTTTATTACTTTATTTTTACTACTTTAGGATAGTGTTAAAAAATAATTTAATTGCTGTTTTTTTTAATTAAGTGAAGTTGTATGATTGAATCTGCTTAAAAGTCTTATGCAAGAGGAAGTTTGTCGTATTTTTGGTAACTGATACATACTGAAAACAGAACTTAAACTCAGTCTTGACTAAAAAGATAGCAACATGTTGTGCAAATAAACTTAAAAGAACTACTGAGCCTAAAATGATTAAGCTAAAAGATACAAAAATTCTCTATTTTTCTTTGACTATCCCGTTGCCAATCTATATCATTCGCGCCCATGCAAAAGGTTAAATTACCGATTAGCGTTGATCCGGTACGCGCAACTCAATCTAGCACTGAATTAGATGCCTTAATTCAGAAAGCTTTAATGAAAAGGCTAGCGGAATCAACAATCAGTATTCAATCAGATATCAGCACCCATTTTCAATTTGAAATTGATCGACAAAAGTTGAGAATATTTCATGGTAAAGCGAGTGTTGCAGTAGAACTCATCTGTCAACGGTGCAATGAGCCTATGATTTATCAGTGCGAAGCTGAATTTACGTATTGTCCTGTTCATAATCAAGAGCAGGAAAATAATTTACCAGACGTCTATGAACCCATTTATTATGATGAAAATGGGGAGGTAAATCTTCACGAAATTGTTGAAGATGAGCTGATATTGACTCTACCTCAGATAGCGAAACACGCAATCGAAGATTGTGCTGAAAGTGAGTACGAACTGACTTTTGGTGAGATTGATGAGGAAGAGACGACACGTCCCAACCCATTTGATGCTTTAGCTCAGTTAAAGCGCAAATAACAAGTAGGAATTTTTACAATGGCTGTACAAAAAAGTCGTAAGACCCGTTCAAAACGCGAGCATGCGTCGTTCGCATGATGCATTAGGTGCTCCAGCTCAACTTACAGTTGATGCTACGTCTGGTGAAACTCATCGCCGTCATCATATGACTGCAGATGGTTTCTACAAAGGCAAAAAAGTAATCGAACTATAATATTACCTTGCGTAAATATACAATTGCGCTTGATGCCATGGGGGGCGATCTCGGCCCTCATATCTCGCTCCTAGCGACGAAGCAGTCTCTCCAAGAATACCCAACTTTATTTTTCATCATCGTTGGCGCTGATAAAAAAATTACCCCCTGTTAGAAGAGTATGATCTTTTAATGCATTCGCGTGTTACTGTTGTTCATGCTGAAAACTCTATCTCTATGGAAGATAATCCTGTTTATGTTTTGCGACATGTTTCAGATTCTTCAATGCATATTGCCCTTAAAATGGTTGCTGAAGGTGAAGCCGATGCCTGTGTGAGTGCGGGAAATACCGGTGCTTTAATGCTATTGGCGAAACAAGCTTTAAAAACTATCAATGGCGTTTCAAGACCTGCTTTAGTCTCAGGCATACCTAAAAATCGTTGTGGGCATACTTACCTGCTTGATTTGGGTGCTAATTTACAATGCGACAGTGATACCTTGTTTAATTTTGCCGTAATGGGAAGTGTATTGTGTGAAAAGGTTGAACAAATAGAAAAGCCTAAAGTTGCGATTCTCAATATAGGTAAAGAAAATAATAAGGGCAGTGATATCATACAACGTACTGCTTTATTATTGAGTGAGAGTAAATATATAAATTATGTTGGTTTTATCGAAGCTAACGAATTATTTTCATGCCAGGCGGATGTTGTTGTCACCGATGGCTTCACTGGTAATATTGCGCTTAAGAGTTATGAAGGAATGGGACGTGTATTTTTACAACAACTTGATAAAGCGGTAAACTCCAATTTTTATAGTAAGTTACTAGGCAAGTTATTAAGTCCCATCCTAAAAAAGCAATTTAAACATTTACATCCAGATATGTATAATGGTGCCAGTTTAATTGGCCTACGCGGTATCGTAGTTAAAAGTCACGGCTCTGCTAATCAAGTTGCTTTTGGTTACGCGATTGAGCAAGCGATTAAAGAAATCCAGTGGCAGATTCCCAATAGTATTTCAAATCGCTTAGAAGCGGTTTTATTAGAGCGAGATTGTTTATCACATGAATAGCAAAATTATAGGTACAGGTAGCTATCTACCGGCTACAGTCCGTAGCAATGATGATTTAGAAAAAATGGTTGATACCAGTGATGAATGGATCACTGTGCGTACTGGTATTAAAGAACGTCGTATTGCTAATGCTGATGAAACGATTGCGTTTATGGGCAAGGAAGTCGCTGAAAAAGCTTTACAAGCCGCTAATATGACAGCTAATGAATTAGATTTAATTATTGTTGCCACTACCAGTAATCATAATGCTTTTCCTTCTGTCGCCTGTGAAGTGCAACAACTATTGGGGATTTCTGATATTCCTGCTTTTGATGTTTCAGTCGCCTGTGCGGGTTTTACCTATGCCTTGAGTATTGCTGATAATTATATTAAAGGTGGCGACGCTAAAAATATTCTTGTGATTGGTGCAGATACATTAGTCGCAACCTGTGATCCAACAGATCGTAGCACCATTGTTATATTTGGTGATGGCGCTGGTGCGGTTGTATTAACAGCAAGTGAAGATGAAGGTATTTTATCGACACATATCAACGCAGATGGACGTTTTGGCGAATTACTTAAATTACCTAATGCACAACGTGGCAATGAAGCTTCTGTTAATGAAGCTTATTTATCTATGGCTGGTAATGAAGTATTTAAAGTAGCAGTGAAAAAATTAAGCCAAGTGGTTGTAGATACCTTAGTCGCGAACAATATTGAAAAAGAAGAGCTTGACTGGTTAGTACCGCATCAAGCCAATAAACGTATTATTGCGACCACTGCGAAAAAATTAAATATGTCGATGGAACAAGTTATTTTAACACTTGAAGGGCATGGCAATACTTCCGTCAGCATCAGTACCTCTTGCCTTTGATGAGGGAGTACGTTCAGGTAAAATTAAACCTGGACAGCTAGTATTATTAGAAGCATTTGGCGGTGGATTTACATGGGGCAGTGCACTAATACGCATGTAATATGCAAATAATGTAAACCTCCCTATTTAGTCAGGTTTCTGCGTTCAAAGTGCTCACTTAGTCAGCTAAGTTAGGCACTTTTTCCTTGAACTTTGGCTAAAATGATTAAACTAAATAAAACAGGAGTCTGCTCCTGTTTTTTATTTTTATAAATTTCAAATTACTTAGGATGAAATATGACAAATTTTACTTTTGCTTTTCCAGGGCAAGGCTCACAAAGTGTTGCAATGCTAGCTGAGTTAGCAGAGCAATTTCCTATTGTTGTCGATACTTATAAAGAAGCAAGTGATGCTTTAGGTTACGACTTATGGGCATTAGTACAGGAGGGGCCAAGTGAGGCTCTTAATCAAACAGACAAAACGCAACCTGCTTTATTAGCCGCTTCCGTTGCTATTTGGCGAGTTTGGGCAGAACAGGGCGGACAATTACCCTCTGTGGTTGCCGGACATAGTCTAGGTGAATATTCTGCATTAGTTTGTGCCGGCGTAATTGAATTCAAAGATGCCATTAAATTGGTTGAATTACGTGGTCAATTGATGCAACAGGCTGTACCTGCTGGTGTTGGTGCTATGTATGCAATTATTGGTTTAGCTGACGATAAAATAGCGCAGGCTTGTGAACAAGTCGCTGAGGGTGAAGTTGTTTCTCCTGTGAACTTTAACTCACCAGGTCAAGTGGTGATTGCTGGTAATAAAGCGACAGTTGAGCGCGCTGGTGTTTTATGTAAAGAAGCGGGAGCAAAACGTGCGTTACCATTACCAGTTTCAGTGCCTTCGCACTGTGCATTAATGAAACCTGCGACTGAAAAATTAGCAATTGCGTTAAAAGATATTGAATTTAAAGTGCCACAAATCTCTGTTATTAATAATGTTGATGTTGAAGCAGAAACAGACACAGATAAAATTAAAGATGCTTTAGTACGCCAACTATATTGCCCAGTTCGCTGGACTAGCATTATCGAAAAGATGGCATCTCAGGGTATCAATCTGCAAGTAGAAGCTGGTCCTGGTAAAGTATTAAGTGGTTTAGTTCGTCGTATTGATAAAAGCTTTACGGCACAAGTAATTAATGATGTAGCAACACTTGAAAGTGCACTTGCCGCAGTAAAAGGAGAGTAACATGGAAGGTCAAGTTGTATTAGTAACGGGCGCTAGCCGTGGTATTGGTCGTGCAATTGTTGAAAAATTTGTGGCATTAGGTGCAACGGTATTAGGCACTGCAACCAGCGAAGGTGGTGCAACCGCTATTAGTGAATATTTAGGTGAAGCTGGCAAAGGCTTTGTATTAAATGTTACCGACAATGACTCTATTGCATCACTTTTTGATGCGATTAAAAAAGAATTTGGTAGTGTAGATGTATTGGTTAACAATGCAGGTATTACACGTGATAACTTATTAATGCGTATGAAAGATGATGAGTGGAACGATATCATCGAAACTAACTTAACGCCTATTTTCAAAATGAGTAAAGCAACAATGCGTCCAATGATGAAAAAACGCGCCGGACGTATTATTAATGTTGGCTCTGTGGTAGGTACAATGGGTAATGCAGGTCAAGCTAACTATGCACTCGCAAAAGCAGGCGTGATTGGTTTTACTAAATCTTTAGCACGTGAAGTTGCTAGCCGTGGTATTACTGTAAACACAGTAGCGCCAGGGTTTATCGAAACTGATATGACTAAAGCGCTAAATGAAGAACAACGTGCAAGCACATTAGCTAACGTACCAGCAGGTCGTTTAGGTGATCCAAGTGAAATTGTCGCGACGGTTGTGTTTTTAGCCTCTGAAGGTGTCGCTTACATCACAGGTGAAACTATTCATGTAAACGGTGGGATGTACATGGTTTAAGCTTAAACAATTTATGTGTCGTCATTTAGCTCGATTTCTACGTTGAAAGTGCTCACTTGGTAAACCAAGCTCCGCGCTTTCGCCTTGAACTCAAACTAACTGACTTAACATAAAATGTTTTGAGTGTTTAGGTGAATGAATATTAAAGCATCCGAGGTGAACTAAGCTCCGCGCTTTCGCCTTGTATTTAACACCATTCACTTAGTCTGAGACATCACCAGCATTCTAGGCTGAATGTTAAAGCAAGTAAAATTAGCTCCGTGCTTTTGTCTTGTATTTAACACCATACACTTAGCTAGAGTCATCACTAGCATTGTAGGTGATACGAAATTGACTTTTGAAACTTGAAAAATTGGTTTTTATTCGTATAATCGGCACCGTTAAACATAGTTTGCAAGTTATGTCACCGAAAAACGTACGAATTTTGAGCTTTAAAAATAAAAGTTTGGCTCTAATCAATATATTGATTAAAATGTAAAAATAACTGGTCTAACCAGTGATACAATACTTGAATATTAAACGCGATAGCATAAACTACCGCAATTAACGCATACAGCGTATTACTAAAGGAAGATAAATATGAGCAATATCGAAGAACGCGTAAAAAACATCATCGTAGAGCAACTAGGTGTACAACTAGACGAAGTTGTTAATACAGCTTCTTTTGTAGATGATTTAGGTGCTGACTCTTTAGATACAGTTGAATTAGTAATGGCACTTGAAGAAGAATTCGATACTGAAATTCCTGACGAAGAAGCTGAAAAAATTACTACAGTTCAATCAGCAATCGATTATGTTGTAAATAACGGTTAATTATCGATTCTTAATTGAATTGGTGTTGAAAGGCGGTCTGTGACCGCCTTTTGTGTTTTTCTAACTAATGATTTTTACCTTAACTGGCATGATAACGTCATTATTTAAAAGAACATAATATTAATCTATTCAAATAGATAGTGAGTTATAGGAGAAATAAAAAGTGTCAAAACGCAGAGTTGTGATCACAGGTTTAGGTTTATTAACCCCTGTTGGTAATACCGTAGAGTCTTCATGGGAAGCTATCCAAGCTGGTAAAAGTGGCATATCTAATATCGAGCACTTCGATACAGAGAAATTTGCATGTAAATTTGCTGGTTTAGTTAAAGACTTCAATGTTGAAGACTACATGACCAAAAAAGACTCTCGTAAAATGGATACTTTTATTCAATACGGTGTTGTCGCTGCTGACCAAGCCCTTAAAGATTCAGGCTTAATAATTAATGATGACAATGCAGAGCGTATTGGTGTTGCTATTGGTTCTGGTATTGGTGGTATTACAACCATTGAAACTAATGTGCGTAATTTTGATAAAAGTGGTCCACGTAAAATTAGCCCATTCTTTGTCCCTGCAACTATCATTAATATGATTTCTGGTCACGTATCAATTAATAATGGCCTTAAAGGTCCAAATATCGCCGTTACTACTGCTTGTACAACTGGTACACACAGTATTGGTTTAGGCGCTCGCATGATTCAATACGGTGATGCTGATGTGATGATTGTCGGTGGTGCAGAAAAAGCATCAAGTGAAATTAGCATGGGTGGTTTCGCCTCTGCTCGTGCCCTTTCAACACGTAATGATTCTCCAGAAACTGCGAGTCGTCCTTGGGATGAGTCTCGTGACGGTTTTGTTTTGGGTGATGGTGCTGGTGTGTTAGTACTTGAAGAGTATGAGCATGCAGTTGCACGTGGCGCTAAAATATATGCTGAATTTTCAGGGTTTGGTATGAGTGGCGATGCTTATCACATGACGTCACCACCAGAAAGTGGTGCCGGTGTCGCATTATCGATGAAAAATGCGATTAAAGATGCAAAAATTGAAGCCGCAGATATTCAATATATCAATGCACATGGTACTTCAACTCCTGCGGGAGATATTGCAGAAACTCAAGCCGTTAAAGGTATTTGGGGCGAAGCCGCTAAAAGTGTCATGATGAGCTCAACTAAATCGATGACAGGTCACCTATTAGGTGCAACTGGTGCGATTGAAGCCGTATTTAGTGTACTAGCACTGCGTGATCAACTTGCACCACCAACGATTAATCTTAAAAATCCAAGTGAAGGTTGTGATTTAGATTACGTAACCGATGGTAAAGCTCGTCCTGCAAACATTGAATATGCACTGTCTAATTCATTCGGTTTTGGTGGTACAAATGGTACCTTAATCTTCAAACGTATCTAATTTTTAAAAATAACGATACAATAAAAACCCGATCTCATTTCGGGTTTTTTTATGCCTACTGTTTTGTGTCTATGGTTTTTATATTGCATATAAGGAAAATTTAAGCGCATTTATGTTAATTAATGGAATTGAATCGAATCATATTGATGCAAAGGATCGTGGTTTAGCATACGGTGATGGCCTTTTTAGCACCATTAAAGTTCAATCGGGTGTTGCACAATTATGGGATTTTCACTTACAGCGTCTACAATTAGGTGCAAAGGCTCTGTTTTTTCCTGAAATAGACTGGCAACAGCTATCAGCAGAAGTGCATCAACAGGTCGCTTGTTTTGCAGATGTTTCTGAGCACGTCTTGAAGGTCATATTGACCCGTGGAAGTGGCGGGCGTGGTTATAGCACTCAGGGGTGTGATTCACCACTTCGTATTATATCTGATTCAGCTTATCCCCATTTTTATTCTGATTGGCGACATCAGGGGATAGATATTATCCTTTGTGAATCTATTTTATCTAAAAATAAACAGTTAGCTGGGTTAAAAACACTAAATCGTTTAGAACAGGTGATAATAAAAAATGAATTAGAATTTAAGCATGCAGTTGAAGGGATCGTTTGTGATGAGAATGGATTTGTCGTTGAAGCTTGCAGTGCTAATGTTTTTATTTATATGAATCAACAATGGCTTACACCTAAATTAGATAATAGTGGTGTTAAAGGTGTCCAACGACGAAATATTTTGCGTTTAGCCAAACAAAATAATATTGAGATTGTTGAATCTGAAATTCACCAAAGTCAGTTGATAGAAGCACAATCAATCTGTTTAACGAATGCTTTGATGGGCATAGTCCCAGTAAAAAAATATCAGCAACAAACACTCCGCCTTGAACCCTGTAGCGTATTACAATCAATTATTAAATAGGTTATTAATCACCATGAGTTTTAAAAAAATCGTTGTTTTTATCTTGTTGTTAGTTGTTTTAGGGGAGCTGGGCTTTTCTATGCAAAACAGCAAATAGATGATTATTTAACGCGTCCTCGACTCGACAAAACTCAATTGATTGTGGTGCAAGAAGGAAGTCATTTTTCTCGATTGGGTGAGCAGCCTTGTAAAACAATCCATTGTTTCTGATTTACGTTGGTGGAAAGTGATTGGTAAATTACGTCCAGATTTGACGGGTATTCGTGCTGGCACATACCAAATTAAAGAAGGTTATAATTTAGAAGATATTTTAGTGGAAATAAATACCGGCAAAGAATACCAGTTCAAGGTTACCTTTGTTGAAGGGAGCACCTTTAAAGAATGGTTGGATAATATTAATAAGGCTGAATTATTAATACCCTTACAAAAAACAGAAGCGGAAATTATTGAAGCGTTAAATATTTCTCATGAAAAGTTAGAAGGTTTGCTATTTCCTGAAACCTATTATTATAGTGCGCAAATGAGTGCCTTTGAGATAATTAAAAAAGCCTATTTACATCAAACTAGTGTGCTTGAAAAATTATGGGCAGATCGTGAAAAAGACTTACCTTATAAAACCCCCTATGAAGCATTAATAATGGCATCCATTATCGAGAAAGAGAGTGGTTTATCGGATGATCGTGATAAAATTTCATCGGTTTTTGTAAACCGCCTGCGTATTGGAATGCGTTTACAAACTGACCCAACCGTTATTTATGGCATGGGAGAGCGTTATAACGGACGTATCCGCGACAAAGATTTACGCGAAAAAACAGCTTATAATACCTATACCATTGACGGTTTGCCTCCAACACCTATTGCAATGCCAAGCGAAGCCGCTTTATACGCGACATTACATCCAGCGAAAACGAAATATCTTTATTTTGTCAGCAAAGGTGATGGCACTTCTTACTTTTCTAAAAACTTAAAAGAGCATAATCGTGCAGTTGATAAATACATCCGAGGAAAATAATATGCCAGCAAACAATAAATTAGCGGGTAAATTTATCGTTATTGAAGGCCTAGAAGGTGCTGGTAAAACCACGGCGATTGGTTATATTAAAAAATGGTTAGCATTACAAAATATGCCAATAGATAAGATCACGTATACCCGTGAGCCTGGTGGTACCGAGCTTGCTGAACGTATGCGCGATATTGTCAAAATGGAAATACAGGGCGAAACCTTACAGGATAAAGCAGAGCTTTTAATTATGTACGCGACCAGAGTGCAATTAGTCGAACATGTCATTAAACCCGCTCTTAGCGATGGCCATATTGTTATTGGCGATCGCCACAATTGGAGCTCTCTTGCTTACCAAGGAGGCGGTCGGGGTATTAACCCTCAATTGATTGAAGAGATTAAACAAGTCTCATTGGGTGATTTTAATGCTGATTTTACCCTTTATTTAGATATTGACCCAGAATTAGGTTTACATCGAGCACGTGGGCGTGGAGAGTTAGATAGAATTGAACGCCTTGCAATTGATTTTTTTGAGCGCACACGACAAGTGTTTTTAACCCTAGTTAGCCAACATAACAATGCGGTGAAAATCGATGCTGGTGAAACCCCTGAGTTGGTTGAAAAATCAATATTTAGCCAACTTGATAATTGGTTAGCGAGTTTATAAGTAATGCCACATACTGTTGTTTCTACACCTTGGTTAAAGGATAATTTTTACCAACATGTGCACAGTTATCAGCAAAAGCGACTTGCGCATGCATTGCTTTTTACTGGTAGCATAGGGTTAGGTAAATTTAAGCTTGCCTCAAACTTAGCAAAGTACCTGTTATGTACTAATAAACGAAAGGGACCTTGTGGAGAGTGTCATTCCTGTCAATTGTTCGATGCTAAGAATCACCTTGATCATCATTTATTACAAAGTGAGAACAACAAAGCAATTGGTGTCGAGCAGGTAAGAAACCTCATTGATATGTTGAATGAGCGACCACATTTGGGTGAAAATAAGGTTGTGATCATTAAAGATGCTCAACTGCTCACCGTTGCCGCCGCTAATGCGCTGTTAAAAACACTTGAAGAGCCACAGGGTAATAGTTACCTTATCCTATTAACACAGACTCACCATCAATTATTACCAACTTTATATAGTCGAGTACAGCATTCGCATATTCATAGCCCTAATGATGAGGCTTTAATAAATTGGTTAACGCAACAGGGCGTTCAGGTCTCAGATAAAGGTGTGTTAAGGCAATTTCAAAACTGCCCGTTAATATTACTTAATTATTTGACTGCCTTACAATCTGGTGAAGCAGAAGATGAGCGAAGAAATTGCGTTGAAGGGCTATTTGCTTTATTAAATGCACCTGAAGCATTATTTGATTTTAGTTTATTTTTAAGTAAAGACACAGAATCTCGTTTAACCTTACTTTTCCTGATGTTGCATGAGTTGCATAAAATCAAGCTCACGGAAAATACGCTCGCTGATGATGCTGTTTATGCCTTTGCTTTGCCACAGTTGCAAATTTGGAGTAAGCAAATTAGTCTTAAGGCATTGCGTGAACTTAATCAACAAGTATTACAGACCCGCGCTTTGCTTAATGAGCATTCTGGTTTAAAAAAAGAGCTATTAATTTCAGCTCTATTAATAAAAATAAAAAATAGATTTAAGGAATAAAACACATGCTAGTGGACTCTCACTGTCATTTAGACCGTTTAGATTATAAAAAGAGACATAAAGACCTCGATGATGTGGTCAATAAAGCAAAAGCTTCGGGAATCGATTACCTGATGAGTGTTTGTGTTACCCTTGAAGATTATCCTGCTATGGCGACACTTATTAAAGATCATCAGCAGATATTTAGCAGTTGTGGCGTACACCCTTTATATTACGATGAAAAAAATAAAGACAAAGTCATTGATGATGCGTTGTTATTAGAATACGCAAGCAGTGAAAAAGTGGTTGCTATTGGTGAGACCGGGCTGGATTTTTCTATTCGCCGGAGACTAAAGATTGGCAAATAGAAAGCTTTCGTAGACAGATCCGTATTGCTAAGCAACTAAACAAACCTTTAATTATTCATACTCGCGATGCACGCCAGGAAACCTTAGATATATTACGTGAAGAAGGTGCAGAACAAGTTGGTGGTGTATTACATTGTTTTACAGAATCCATTGAAATGGCAATAGAAGCAATGAAAATGGGTTTTTACATTTCAGTATCAGGTATTGTTACCTTTAAAAATGCGAAAGAACTGCAAGCTGTAATTAAAGAAATTCCATTAGATCGCTTATTAGTTGAAACCGATGCGCCTTATCTAGCCCCTGTTCCACACAGAGGGCAAGAAAATGAACCCGCATTTACGGCGGATGTTGCTAAATTTGTGGCTGATTTAAAAGGGGTGACAATAGAAGAGCTGGCCAAAGTAACCAGTGAAAACTTTTTTAATCTGTTTCAATTTGCTAAGCGCTAAAAAGCAAAAACACAAAATATTGTTTATTAAACGATATTTTGTGTTTTTATACGATGAAGGTTATTCGACAGCTTCTAGTGTTGCTTTAAGTAGCTCCCAGTATTTATCAACGCTGGCAATTTGCACTTTTTCATCTGGGCTATGTGGAAAGTTAATTGTTGGACCAAAAGAAATCATATCCCATTCTGGGTATTGATCACTAAATAACCCACATTCAAGTCCCGCATGTATCACCATGGTTTTTGGTGTCTCTGAAAATAGCTTAATGTATTGCTGTTCCATGATTTGATAAATATTTGAATTTGCATTGGGTACCCAGCCTGGATAATTGCCATCTTTTCTTACCCGAGCACCATATTGTTCAAAACTTTGTTGTATTTTATCCGCTTCAATATGTTTATCTTGTTCTTTTTGAGAGCGAATTAAAACCTGCATTTTAAAAGACATATTTGGGCTTTTTTGTTGAGTGACAACTCCCAAGTTACTTGATGTTTCTACCACATTTGAAAAATGAGCATCCATTGCAAAAACGCCATTATTACAATTATTTAAACTCTCAAGTAATATCCTTTGGCTTTCAATCGTTAAAATAGAATGGGGCACGTCACAAACTTCAAGGGTTAATTGTAAATTATCTTCAACACCTTTGTATTTATCTAATAAAGTCACTTGTAGGGTATTAATTAATAGTTCTAAACTATTTTGGTACTGTGGATCACAAACAATAACCGCTGATGCTTCCCGTGGGATCGCATTGCGTAAACTACCACCTTCTAAGCTTGCAATGTAAAAAGGAAAACCATCAAAATTATTAAAAACCATTGCTAGTTCTTTAATTGCATTAGCACGGCCTAAGTTAATATCACAGCCCGAATGGCCACCTTTTAAGCCAGATAAACGTAAAACAAAAGCACAGCTATCAACCTCTGTTTCCATTTTTTCGTAGGGTAATTCTATATTAACATTAACACCGCCAGCACAACCGACGTAAAGCTCACCTTCCTGCTCAGAGTCGGTATTGATGAGTATTTTTCCCTTTAGTGATCCAGCCTTAAGGCCGAATGCACCTGTCATGCCAGTTTCTTCATCGGTTGTTAATAATACTTCTAATGGGCCATGCTTTAATTCTTTATCTGCTAACACTGCGAGACAACTTGCCATGCCGATTCCATTATCAGCCCCGAGTGTTGTTTGATCTGCATGTAACCACTCCCCGTCAATGACCATTTTTATTGGGTCATTAACAAAGTCATGCTGACTATCATTATTTTTTTGTGGCACCATATCAAGGTGAGCCTGAAGCACAACGGGTGTTTTGTCTTCATAACCAGCAAAAGCAGGCTTTGTTAGAATAAGGTTACCGACATTATCTTGAACACATTGAATATTTTGTTCTGATGCCCAATTTGTTATCCAATCAACTAATTGTTGTTCATGTTTTGATGGGTGTGGAATAGAACAAATAGTCGAAAAGAATGACCAAACGGGACTTGCTGTTCGTGATTGTAAAAGTTGCATATAGCGCCTTATAAATAAAACTGAAAAGAGAAAAGAATGTAATAATTAGTTGATCATTTTATTGGTTAAAAATGCCTTTTTCGTTGTTGAAAGTTTCGCAAAGGGAGCAACCATTTACATCAACTTTCACCTCGAAGAAATCAACTTCTGCAGGACAATATTTAGAACCCATATTTAATATAATTGCCATAAAACCACAATTTTGTTCGGTGTTTAGCTGTTTATAGTTGCTGTATGATTCGCAAAAATTGATTTAAATCAAAAAATTTATATTTTACTTAAGGAATCTACCGTGTCAGAAGAAAATTTTAAAGACCCATATTCAATTCGTCATTTCCTAGGTCTGTTGGTTGTGATGCTTATCCCAACTTTACCTGCCACCTTAAGTGTTTTAAAAGTATTGTCTTAAACTAACTGTACATTAAATCCCCACAAAAATGGTGAATTTAATTCACCATTTTTTTTCATATACCTTCTGTTTTTATTTTTCATTATTTATTTTCTCATAAAGCCAAATTTTATTGGTTAATTGTGCTTAAGATCTATAAACTATCGCGAATTTGCCAAAATTTATGATTATTTGGCGGAAAAAATAAAAAATTCTTCCGTTAAAAATCGTAAAATAGCATCACATAATCTATTTTTATTGTATTTTCATGGAGGTTATTTTGAGTCATTCGGCCATACTGGTATTGGAAGATGGAACTATTTTCGAAGGTGTCTCAATTGGGGCTGAAGGAAGTTCTGTTGGAGAAGTTGTTTTTAACACGTCAATGACGGGTTACCAAGAAATTCTCACTGATCCTTCCTACGCACGCCAAATTGTAACATTAACATACCCCCATATCGGTAATACTGGGACTAATGATGAAGATGAAGAGTCTGAATCAATCCACGCCTGTGGTTTAGTTATCCGAGATTTACCACTTCTTGCAAGCAACTTCAGAAACCAAGCCTCTTTAAGCGATTATCTAAAAGCACGTAATGTTGTTGGTATCGCTGAAATTGATACACGTAAATTAACACGTATTTTACGTGAAAAAGGGGCACAAGCCGGTTGTATCATTGCTGGTGATAATATCGACGCAACAGATGCACTTGCTCAAGCTAAACAATTTCCTGGTCTTAAAGGTATGGATTTAGCAAAGGAAGTGTCAACTAAAGAAGGCTTCGAATGGTCTCAAGGTAGTTGGACCTTAACGGGTGGTCTACCAGCACATACTGGTGAAGGTAAATTCCATGTTGTTGCATACGATTACGGTGTTAAACGTAATATTCTACGTATGTTAGCAGACCGTGGTTGTAAACTAACAGTAGTGCCTGCTCAAACCCCTGCAGCTGATGTACTCGCATTGAATCCAGATGGTATTTTCCTCTCTAATGGTCCTGGCGATCCAGAACCATGTACTTATGCTATAGAAGCAATTCAAGAAATTCTTAAAACTGATATTCCTGTCTTTGGTATCTGTTTAGGTCATCAATTGCTAGCGTTAGCAAGTGGCGCGAAAACAGTGAAAATGAAGTTTGGTCATCATGGTGCTAACCATCCTGTTAAAGATTTAGACCGTGGCGTGGTTATGATAACTAGTCAAAACCATGGTTTTGTCGCTGATGAAGCAACTTTACCAGACAATTTACGTGCGACTCATGTTTCATTATTTGATGGATCTTTACAGGGTATTCACCGTACTGATAAAGCGACATTTAGCTTCCAAGGTCACCCAGAGGCAAGCCCAGGTCCGCATGATGCGAGCACCATTATTTGATCACTTCATTGAATTGATTGAACAGTACAAAAACGCCTAGTTGATCGGAACTCTTTTTTCGAATACATAGAATAGAAATAGAAAGGTAATTTCAGATGCCAAAACGTAATGACTTAAAAACCATCCTAATCATAGGTGCAGGTCCGATTGTTATCGGTCAAGCCTGTGAGTTTGACTACTCAGGCGCACAAGCGTGTAAAGCTTTAAGAGAAGAAGGTTACCGTGTGGTACTGGTTAACTCTAACCCTGCAACCATTATGACAGACCCAGAAATGGCCGATGCAACTTACATCGAGCCGATCCACTGGGAAGTTGTAGAAAAAATTATCGCCAAAGAACGTCCCTGTGCCGTTTTACCTACTATGGGTGGGCAAACAGCGCTTAACTGTGCTTTAGAGCTAGAGTCTAAGGGCGTATTAGCTAAATACAATGTAGAAATGATTGGTGCAACGGCTGACGCAATTGATAAAGCAGAAGACCGTAGTCGTTTCGACACTGCGATGAAAAAAATTGGACTTGAATGTCCTCGTGCAGGCATTGCACACACAATGGAAGAAGCATACGGCGTATTAGACATGGTTGGTTTCCCATGTATTATTCGTCCTTCTTTCACTATGGGTGGTACTGGTGGTGGTATTGCTTATAACAAAGAAGAATTTGATGAAATTTGTTCAAACGGCTTAGACCTTTCACCTACTAACGAGTTATTAATTGATGAATCGTTAATTGGTTGGAAAGAGTATGAAATGGAAGTGGTTCGTGACAAAAATGATAACTGTATCATTGTTTGCTCAATTGAAAACTTTGACCCAATGGGTATTCATACTGGTGACTCAATAACGGTTGCACCAGCACAAACATTAACTGACAAAGAATATCAATTAATGCGTAATGCTTCTTTAGCTGTATTACGTGAAATCGGTGTTGAAACTGGCGGTTCAAACGTTCAATTTGGTATTAACCCTGCTGACGGCCGTATGGTACTTATCGAAATGAATCCACGTGTATCACGTTCATCTGCATTAGCATCTAAAGCAACGGGGTTCCCAATTGCTAAAATCGCCGCTAAATTAGCAGTCGGTTACACGCTTGATGAATTACAAAATGATATTACTGGTGGTAAAACGCCAGCATCTTTTGAACCAACAATTGATTACGTTGTGACTAAAATTCCACGTTTCAACTTTGAAAAATTTGCTAACTCAAACGATCGTTTAACCACGCAAATGAAATCTGTTGGTGAAGTAATGGCAATTGGCCGTAACCAACAAGAGTCGCTACAAAAAGCGCTTCGTGGTTTAGAAGTTGGCGCTGATGGTTTTAGCCCAATAGTTGACTTAAACGATGCAGGCGCAAAAGAAAAAGTACTATACGAATTACGTGAAGCTGGTGCAGAGCGTATTTGGTACATTGGTGATGCATTCCGTTTAGGCATGACAATACAGGAAATCCATGACATCACTAAGATTGACCTTTGGTTCCTAGTACAAATTGAAGATCTTATTCTTGAAGAGAAAAAATTAGCTGAAGGCGGTTTACGTTACTTAGACGCAACTAAACTAAAAGCACTAAAACGTAAAGGTTTTGCAGATAGCCGTATCGCAACAGTTATCGGTGTTGAAGAAATCGAAATTCGTAAACTACGTGAAAAATTTGCATTATTCCCAGTTTACAAACGTGTTGATACCTGTCGTTGCTGAATTTTCATCGGACACCGCTTACATGTATTCAACCTACGATGAAGAATGTGAAGCGAACCCAACTGATAATGAAAAAATTATGATTATTGGTGGTGGTCCTAACCGTATCGGTCAAGGTATTGAGTTTGACTATTGTTGTGTACATGCTCGCTATGGCAATGCGTGCAGACGGTTATGAAACCATTATGGTGAACTGTAACCCTGAAACGGTTTCAACGGATTACGATACATCGGATCGTTTATACTTCGAATCAATTACCTTAGAAGATGTGCTTGAAATCGTTCGTGTAGAAAAACCTAAAGGTGTTATCGTGCAATATGGTGGTCAAACACCACTTAAATTAGCACGTGCACTTGAAGCCGCTGGTGTGCCAATTATCGGTACTTCACCTGAAGCGATTGACCGTGCAGAAGACCGCGAACGTTTCCAACAAGTGGTTGAGCGTTTAGGTCTTAAACAACCAGAAAATGACACTGTAACAACAACAGAGCAAGCGGTTGAATCTGCTAAACGTATTGGTTACCCATTAGTTGTTCGTCCTTCCTATGTGTTAGGTGGACGTGCAATGGAAATTGTATACGATGAGCAAGATTTACGTCGTTACTTCAACGAAGCGGTAAGTGTTTCTAACGAATCACCTGTATTGCTTGATCGTTTCTTAGATGATGCAACGGAAGTTGATATCGACGCTATCAGTGATGGTACAGATGTGGTTATTGGTGGCATCATGGAACACATTGAGCAAGCTGGTGTCCACTCTGGTGACTCTGCATGTTCATTGCCTGCATATACATTAAGCGCTGAAGTGCAAGATGAAATGCGTGGATATATTAAATCATTAGCGCTTGAGCTAGGTGTTGTTGGTTTAATGAATACTCAGTTAGCAGTTAAAGATAACCAAGTTTACATGATTGAGGTTAACCCTCGTGCGACGCGTACAGTTCCTTTTGTTTCTAAAGCGACTGGTGTACCAATTGCTAAAATTGGTGCGAGTGTGATGGCGGGTAAAACGCTAAAAGAATTAGGTGTAACCGAAGAAGTCATTCCACCTTATTACTCTGTTAAAGAAGTGGTCCTACCTTTTAATAAATTCCCTGGTTCGGATCCTATCTTAGGTCCAGAAATGCGTTCAACGGGTGAAGTAATGGGCGCAGGTGCGACCTTTGCTGAAGCCTACGCAAAAGCAGAATTAGGATCGACAAAAGAAGTACCAAGTATTGGACGTGCATTAGTTTCTGTTCGTAATAGCGATAAGAAACGTGTTGTTGAATTAGCTAAAAACTTACTTGCGCTTGGTTTTGAAATTGATGCGACGCAGGGCACTATGTTGGTACTTAAAGAGGCTGGCATTGATGTTCGCCTAGTTAATAAAGTACAAGAAGGTCGTCCGCATATTCTTGACCGTGTTAAAAACGATGAATATAAATATATTGTTAATACGACTGAAGGGCGTGTAGCAATTGAAGATTCTCGTCAGTTAAGACGTGCGACATTACGTTATAAAGTTGATTACACTACAACTTTAAATGGTGCTTTTGCAACTTGTCAGGCTCATTTAGCAGATCCTACCGCTGATGAGGCGACAGTGACTTCAGTACAAGAGTTACATCAGCGTATTGTTTAATTCATATTAATTAAATATATTTAACCAGTTAAAGGCTACCTGAATCGATTCGGTAGCTTTTTTTGCAAAAATGAAAAGGAAAGTCATGTTATTGATTGAAATAGATAAAACGCGCTATCGTCGTCACCTGAATATTTTAATTGCCATTTGTATCGTTTGTTTATTTATAGGTAGCTTTGGGATTTCTCAATTATTAATCTATTTATATCCCGCACCGGAGGGAACGCATTTTCATTGGAATTTATTAGGTGTCGTGAGCAGTGTTTTGTTAATTACGATTATTTTTAATATTTATAAAGATCATACATTTTTAAATGAAGTGAGTTATGTGTGGCGCTTAAAAAAAGAATTAAATTTAATTTCTCGTAAAATGAGGAAGCTGATGCAAGCAAGTAAAATGGGTGATGAAAAGGCAATGCTAGCAATACAATTTAGTTATACAGGTTTCTCGGCAGTTATGGATGCTAGATGACAATCTGTTAACCATTTCTCAGCTAGATAAAAGTCAACAGGAATTAGATGAACTATTACTGAAGTATCAGATTAAATTGGATATTACAGAATATGATAGCTCACTATTAAAAGGCTTTTAATTTATTATTTTAAAGGAGCTAGGTAAGTGTTGAGTCACTGTTTTTATCAGTTTCACCTGTTACAGTTATTAGGTAGGTTTGATAAATTATTGACTAATTAGCGCCTTGGACGTTGAAGCCATTTCTTAGTGGTTTTAAAACGCCAAACAACTCTAAATAAGAAATACCCCAGACCTGCACTAATAAATCCTAATATAAAGCACCCTAATAATAGTGAGGGCGCAATTGTTTCAAACATTTTAGCTAGCCAGTGAAAAGATAAATGAAAATGGAATTCAACTATTGGTCTATCGAGTAGGTAAGCACCTAATCGATATGCAACATAAAAAAGAGGTGGCATAGTTAAAGGGTTAGAGATCCAAACCAATGTTACTGAAAGAGGTAGATTGACAGAAAATATCACTGCGAGAATAGAGGCCAGTAGCATTTGAAAAGGGATTGGCATCCAAGCACAGAATAAACCAATTGCCACCGCCCCTGCCGCCGTGCGTCGATTAAGATGCCATAAATTAGCGTTTTGTAATGCCTGACCTAAATGCTTTAAATGAGGGTGATTTTTTAATGTTTCAGGTTTTGGTGAAAATCGTTGAATGAATTTTTTAGGCATATAATTTGGGTTTATGGTTATCAATTCGGATGATAAGTTTTGATGAAAAAAATGCGTATTGCGTTAATGCTTTCAATATTTGTCCTTGTCTCTACACTATTTTGGCCTCAGCTATTAGATAAGTTTTTCCTGTGGATAGCAATAGTTATAACACTGATTTTATTATACACACCAAGTTTACGTTTATTTGCCATCATTCCTATCACTGCAATCTATTTCTCAGTATATACAAATTTAACTCTAACTGGGCAGTTATTTACAGAAACAAAAATAGTTAACGAGAGTAGTTTAGTCAAACTGGTGGACGGCAAAGACCATACCATAATTGTAGAGATCATTTCATTAATAAGTGAAAGCAATCACGGTTATTTTAACGCTAAGTTAATTGAAGTTGATACGGATCACTTAAATTATTCACCACTTATTGAAATGCGTTGGTATCGACCGGATACCAAATTACAGGCAGGTCAGTTACAGCGCTTTCGAGTTCGCTTTAAACCCGTTTATGGTCGTGCAAACCCAGGCGCATTTGATCGACAGAAGTGGTCGTACTCTGAACATATTGCGTATCAAGCGACCATAAAAAAACACCTTGAGAGTGAATATAAGCAAATTACACTTCGTGCTCAGTTTTATGAGAAAGTGAAATCCATCACCAACAATCTTAATCACCAAGGTTTATTGTTAGCGCTGTCATTTGCTGATAAGTCTTTAATTCCCTATGAAATTAAAACACAAATAAGAAACTTAGGTATTTCTCATCTGTTTGCTATCTCAGGTTTGCATATTGGTTTGTTATTTTCTGTTGTTTATCTATTAGCTCAGTCTTTTTATAACAGAGTGCTACCTGCAAACAGATTGGGCTGGTTTTCGTTGCGTTTAATTAATATAACGGCATTAATAGGAGCCTGGGGATATGCTTATTTAGCAGGTTTTTCGTTACCAACACAACGTGCTTTTTTAATGTTATTAGTGTCTGTGGTTATTTTATCCTTAAAAGGAAATGTGCACAAAGTGATTTGTTATTATTGGTTTTATTTGTGGTGCTTGTTTGGGACCCGCTAGCAATATTAAGTGTGAGTCTTTGGTTATCATTTTTTGCTGTGGCAATTATTCTATTGTTGCTTTGGATCTTTTCTCACACAGGAGAAGAAAAAACTAAAAATACTCAGGAATCTAATGATGACCTGACATTAAAAAACAAACTTATTAAATACGTAATGTTGTTTTTTACCTTGCAAGTTGGCTTAACCTTTTTGATGTTACCTGTTCAGTTAGAGGTTTTTTCTGGCCTTAGTCCGTTGGCAATTGTTATTAATTTATTTGCTGTGCCTCTTTTCTCTTTGCTGATTATCCCTTTGGTATTATTAGCCACTGGCTTTAGTTTAATTTATGAGCCAGTTTCCCTGATAATTTTCAGCTTTTGTGATGTGATAATTTCTTTTTTCTTTAATTTCACTGATTTTGCCAGTACAAGTTATCAGCATTTTTCTAACTTAAATAAAAATGTATTAATCATTATTTTTTCCCTTTTTTACTGCTATTTATTAGTCATGTTCACAATAAGGCGTTACGCAAAATAAGTTATATATTTACTGTGTTAATTGTCATTTTAATCAGCCAACAAAAATCAAATGAATCTAATACTTGGTTCGTTGAAACTATCGATGTAGGGCAGGGGCTATCAGTTGTAGTGCGTAATGCAGATAATATTTTACTTTATGATACTGGTGCGCGTTATCCTTCTGGGTTTAATATGGTTGATAGTGAAATTGCTCCTTATCTTCTTTATCTCGGAGTAGATCAAATTGATCATCTAGTAATTAGTCATAGTGATAATGATCATGCTGGTGGAGCGAATATTATTGCCAATCATGTTTATGTAGTTGAACGTTGGGCTGGCGAACCTTTAAACAGTGATTATCATTTTAAGCAATGCGTGCAAGGGCAAAGTTGGAAACTTGGAGTACTTGATGTAGAAGTCCTGTCTCCAAATCAGCTTAGTAATAATGATAATAATAACTCCTGTGTATTACGTATTACAGATGGTAGTACTTCGGTTCTACTAACTGGGGATATTGAGAAAAAACAGGAAAAGATATTAACGCGGTCCTTATCTGAAAGACTTGATAGTGATATTTTATTTGCACCACATCACGGTAGTCGTCATTCTTCAAGCAACTTTTTTATTAAAAGTGTTTCTCCAAAGTGGGTGATATACAGCGCTGGGTTTATGAATCATTGGGGATTTCCTGCTAGTGAGGTGTTGGAGCGATATCAGAAACAGTCAGTGATAGGTTTTAATAGTGGATTAAGTGGTTTTATTCGCTTTCAAATATCAGGCCAAGATATTAAGATAAAAACATTTAGAGAAGATTTGGCGCCATATTGGTATCATCGTTCTTTTGGGGCGTAAGGCCTTGATAAAAATTACCTCGTTAAATACAAATCGGAAGCAGAAATGACAAATAACGAAAATGATGGCATGCAAGTATTTAAACGCCTTGTTGGTTATGTAAGAGATTTTAAACTGGCATTATTTGTCGGCATTATTGGAATGGTTGGTTATGCTGGCGTTGATATGTTACTTATTTGGTCATTACAGCCTTTATTAGATAATGGATTAACCGGGCAAGATCCCAGTATTTTAAAAATGATGCCATACTTTGTAGTGATTGTGATTGCCTTTCGCGGTATTTTTGCATTTCAAAGTTCCTATTGTATGGCCTGGGTTGGTAATCATGTTGTGATGAAATTACAACGTCAGATATTTAGCCAATTAATGGCATTACCGATCAGCTTTTTCGATAAAACCAATAGTGGCGATCTTATTTCTAAAATTACCTATGATGCGACTCAGGTTTCAAATGCGACGAGTAATGCATTAGTGAAGATTTTTCGTGAAGGTGCTTTGTTAATTGGTTTAGTTGCTATGATGTTCTATCAAAGCTGGCAATTGTCGCTGGTTTTCTTTGTGGTTGCTCCTTTTGTTGGAATTGCTATTAATATCGTCAGTAAACGTTTTCGAAAAATTGGTAAGAACCTGCAAAATGCCATGGGTTTAGTCACCACTTCATCCGAGCAAATGCTAAAAGGCCACAAAGAAGTATTAATGTTTGGCGGGCAAGAGATCGAAAATAAGAAATTTGAAAAAGTAAGTAATACAGTACGTACCCAAAATATGAAAATGGCTAGTGCAAGTGCCATTAGTGTGCCGGTTATTCAAACCATTGCTTCCTTTGCCTTGGCATTTGTTCTTTTTCTAGCGACTTTTCCTGAGATTATGGATACTTTGTCTGCCGGTAAGTTTGTAGTGATTATCAGTGCAATGATGGGCTTGATGAAACCAATTAAAAATATCACTCAGGTCAATAACGAAATACAAAAAGGTATTGCAACCAGTAAAAGTCTTTTCACTATGCTTGACGAAACCATTGCTAAGGATGAAGGAACTATAATAATTGAACGTGCTAAGGGGGATATTGAACTCGATAATGTTGTATTTACTTACCCTAGTGCTGATAAAGCCGCTCTTAACAATGTTAGTTTTAATTTAAAAGCGGGTCAAACCTTTGCTTTAGTGGGACGTTTCTGGTTCTGGTAAATCAACTATCGCGAATTTGTTGACACGTTTCTATGATATCGACTCTGGAATAATAAAAATTGATGGTGTAAATATTAATGATTATAAATTAAGCTCTCTGCGTAATCAGGTTGCGGTTGTTTCGCAAAATGTGCATTTATTTAATGATACAATTGCAAATAATATTGCCTATGCGACCACTGAAAAATATAGTCGAGATGATATTATTAAAGTCGCTGAAACAGCACATGCAATGGAATTTATTAATAATTTTCCCGATGGACTTGAAACTGTTATTGGTGAAAATGGCGCATTATTATCCGGTGGCCAACGCCAACGTTTAGCAATAGCACGTGCATTATTACGTGATGCACCGATTTTGATTTTAGATGAGGCAACCTCGGCATTAGATACTGAATCAGAGCGACATATACAAAGTGCCTTGGATGAGTTACAAAAAAATCGTACTTCAATTGTGATTGCACATCGCCTTTCAACAATTGAACATGCAGACAAAATTTTGGTTGTAGATAGTGGCGTCGTTGTTGAGTCTGGTACTCATAGTGAATTATTAGCAAAAAAATCCATTTATCATACGTTAAACAACTTACAAGCATCGGGTGAATTATAATGAAATTTTGGTATCAACCACTTCGTTGGTGGGCTTGGTTTTTATATCCATTAACACTTATCTTATTTGTTATCTCTAAAGGGCGTCGTTATTTTTTACAGGGACAAGCAAATAGACATAATAAATCTCGGTTACCTATCATTGTTGTTGGTAATATTTCAGTAGGTGGCAATGGTAAAACACCTTTTGTTATTTGGTTATGTGAGCTTTTAATTAAAGAGGGTTATAAACCTGGTATTGTCAGCCGGGGTTATGGAGGCAGGAGTGAAGAGTATCCGTTACTAGTAAATGCTAATACACAGGGTAAAGAAGCCGGTGACGAGCCGGTGATGATGTTTAAACGTTTACAGGTTCCAATTGTTGTTGATCCGCAACGTGCAAAAGCCGCGCGTTATATCAGTGAGCATTGTGATGTGGATATTATTATCAGTGATGACGGTTTGCGGCATTATGCGCTACCTCGAGATATTGAGATAGCTGTCGTGGATGGACAACGTCGTTTTGGCAACCAGAAATTAATGCCAATGGGGCCATTAAGAGAGCCAATATCACGTTTGCAGGAAGTTGATTTTATTATTAATAATGGTGAGCAAGCTGATAATGAAATTACTATGTTACTAAAAGCGCAAGCTTGTACCGCGGTTGATGGCAGAAAGGCGCGTTTACCTAAGCTGGTGAAGGTTAATGCCTGTCGTCGCCATTGGAAATCCGCGACGTTTCTTTGATACTTTAGAGGCGCAACAATACCGCCTAGCAACTCAGGTCGCCTTTGCTGATCATTATGCATTTAATGAAGATGATCTCACTCAATTTGATACAAAGATTCCTTTGTTAATGACTGAGAAGGACGCTGTTAAATGTGTCAAATTTGCTCAGTCTAACTGGTGGTATTTACCTGTTAATGCACAATTGCCAGAAACATTTGAACAACAATTATTAAAAAGAATTAAGGAAATATAATGATCGATATAAAGTTACTGGACATCATTGCTTGCCCAATCTGTAAAGGAAAGCTTGGGTTTAAAAAATCAACCAATGAGCTTATCTGTAAATTTGATCACCTTGCTTACCCGATTGTAGATGGAATTCCTGCATTGTTAGCAGTACGAGCTCGAACAATAACGGCGGATGAGGAGATTTAAACATGTCGTTTATTGCAGTAATCCCTGCTCGATATCAATCGACACGTTTACCGGCTAAACCTCTCGTTGATATTTTAGGTAAAAGCATGGTTGAGCGAGTGGCATTACAAGCTTTAAAAAGTGGTGCTTCCCGTGTCATTGTAGCTACTGACGATCAGCGTATTGCTGATGCTTTGGTTTCAATAGAACATATTGAAATTTGCATGACTTCAGCAGATCATGAATCTGGAACAGATAGACTTGCTGAAGTTTGTGAGAAATATCAATTTGCTGAAGATGAAGTGATTGTTAATGTTCAAGGGGATGAACCTTTAATTCCTCCTGCAGTGATCACCCAGGTTGCACATAATTTAAAAAATAATCAAGATGCTAGCGTTGCCACATTAAGTGCACCAATTACTGAGTTTGATGATGTGTTTAATGCTAATGCTGTTAAAGTAGTCAGTGATAAAAACGGTTTAGCACTTTATTTTAGCCGAGCCACTATTCCTTGGGATAGAGACAATTATAATGAGCAAAATATAAAAAATGCTCAGGTTGAGCAACAATATCTACAACGTCATATTGGCATTTATGCCTATCGTGTCAGTTTCTTGAAACAATATGCGCAACTCTCCGTTTCTCCGCTTGAAACTATTGAGAAGCTAGAGCAATTACGCGTGTTATGGCATGGTTTTAAAATACATGTTGAACAAGCACTTGAAGTCCCGGCCGCAGGCATTGATACTGCAGAGGATTTACAGCGTGTGATCAGCTATTTAGAAACTAAACTTAAGCATGAATAAGATTTAAGGAATCTAATGAAAATGAGATTATTACTCATTATCTGTTTCAGTTTGTTTCTTAGCGCCTGTGGCGATGAGAGGCAAGATCAAATAGATAGTAATATTAAAAGTGCTGATTATTTACTGAATAATTTAGGCGAGAGCTTAGATAAAGGTAATATTCGTAATGCAATGTTATTAAAGGAATATGCTACTTTATTAAGTAAAGATAAACCCGAGCTGAAGCCTTTATTAGAACAATTAAGCCGTGATGCCACCCGTGATGGGCCTACCTATCAAGGTTTAGTACAACGTTTAAAAACGGTGCGCGAACAACCCCAAGTACTCGGAGATATTGAAGCACAGTTATTCGAAACAGAAACGCTTATTGAAGCCTCTGATCCATCTCTTTTTAATGATGCACTTTCTGATCCGATTAACGTTATTGCTGATATGTCCAATGGTAAATTAGCACGTGTTAACGCAATTAGTCAGGCTCAGAGTTTATTGGCAAATGGTGCGGAAGATAATGGTGCTGGTAGTCAATTAATTGGTAACCCTGGTTATGGACAATGGCAAACCAATAGCAGTGGTATGTCCTTTTGGCATTGGTACGGTATGTATTCGATGTTTTCTGCTATTACTAATCCTGTTCGTTATGATAGATGGTCATCAAATCGAGACTATAGTTACTATAATGATGTTGGTAGAAATCGTTACACCTCGCCACAGCAGACAAAATCACAAAACGATTTAGCCACTAAAACTAAAAAACAGTTTGGGAATAATAGTGCCTTTAAAAGTCCCTATGCAAAATCTAAAACAGGCGCTAGTGCAATGTCTGCTTCAAGTAATAAAGCACAAAAGTCTACTCCTTTTGCTGGGCGGTCAAGTTATTCAAAATCTAAAACAGCGTCAAAGACAAGTTCTCAATCAAAGTCTAAGGTTGCAAGTAGTTTCAGAAACAGTAAAACAACATCATCACGTGGCACAAGTCGCGGTAAATAGGATCTAAATATGAATCAATTACTCACAACATTAGGACAAAGCGGTGATCTTGCTATTTATCTTTTAATTGATATGGCAGTAGCGATTGCATTACTAGGTGGTATACGTTTCACCATGGGCTTTATCGACAATGTTGATACAAAAGATGAATTATCTCAGAAAGATAATTTTGCTTACGGGATCAGCATGGCGGGTGCAGTTGCTTGCCATGGGTATTGCACTAAGTGGCGCAATCACTGGTGAATTAGCTGGCTCTTATTCTATTGAGCTAATAGGTATGTTTGCTTATGGTATTACTGGACTTGTCTTGATTAAAGCGGGGCGTTTTATCCATGATAAATTTGCCTTGCCGGACTTTAATAAGCATGAATTGATTTTAAATCGTAATATCTCAGTTGGTTTAGTTGATCTCGCTTCTGTGATTGCTACCGCTATCGTTGTGCGCATTCGCTTTAATGTGGGTTGAAGGCTTAGATGTGAATACTTTTATTGCGCTTATTTCGGCTTGGATTGTATCTCAGGTTATGCTGGTATTAATTACCCGTATTTTTGAATGGAAATTTAGCCTTCATAACGCTTCAAATTTTCAAAAAACTTTAGAGACAGGGCATATCGCGTTGGCTATTCGTTATGCTGGTTACCTAATTTCGACTGCAATGTCGGTGACAGTCGCTAGTTATTTTATTATTTATGATACGCAAGCATTATGGTTAGGCATTACTCAATGGGCAATGATGAGTATTATTTTGATGCTGTGTTTAACTATTCTCACCATGCTTGCAAAGCTAATTGTATTATGGGGTATTAATCGTCGTGTTGAAGTTGAAGATCAAGATAACATTGGTATTGCAACAATTGAATTGACCATTTCATTCTCAATTGCGTTGTTGTTGATGGCGTTAATGAGTTAAACAAACACAAAGCATTAAGTAAATTATAAAAGGCTATCACTGATAGCCTTTTATCTTTTGGAAACACTGGATTAGTGGTAAACATGCCTCAAAATAAAAAGTTAAAACTGCTAATTGATGACAGTTTACTTATCTTAATCATGGCGACGTTAGCCTGTTGTGGGCTTATCTATGAGTATCTCTTATCTCATTATTCTGCACGTATTTTGGGCAGTGTAGAAACAGTCATTTACGCCATTATTGGTATTATGATTGTGTCGATGGGATTGGGCGCCTTTGCTGCTAAAAAAATAAAAGATGCTTTTCAAGGATTTGTTGCATTAGAGCTGGTGGTTGCCTTTATCGGTTGTAGTGCGACCTTATTTATCGCGTCTATAATTGGTTTCAGTCAAACCCTACCGCATCTTATTGCTGACACCTATCAGATACCAGTAGACATGATACCTCGTGGTGGAATACTTGCCAAAATCAATTGGATCAGTTTACAGCTTCCCTACCTTTTTGCTTTTATTCTAGGTTTTTTAATTGGTATGGAAATTCCTTTGATAGCACGTATCCGAGAAACGGTTTATGGGCATCATTTAGCGCATAATGCAGGCACTATTTACGGTGCGGATTATATTGGTGCAGGCATTGGGGCGCTATTTGGGTCCTATTTATGTTGAAAATAGAAATAAGCCAAGTCTGCGCATTAACCGCGACGTTAAACCTCGTTGCTGGTTTTATCTTTTTGATACGCTTTAAGGGCTACTTACGACATGTTAAATGGCTGTTGATGGGGCATGCTCTGTTAGCATTGCTAGTGATTAGTGTTTTTCAGTATGGTGGAAACTGGCAAAAACAAATGCAAAATATGCTCTACCTTGACAAGGTGCTTTATCAGACTCAAACGCCTTATCAAAACCTAGTGTTTACTGAGCGACAATTAGGTGGTGGATTTGAACCAATTTACAATTTCTACATTAACGGTCGATTACAGTTTTCAAGTTTAGATGAACATATTTATCATGAGTTCTTAGTCCATCCTGCAATGCAAGCTTCAAATCAGCATAATAATATATTAATTATAGGTGGTGGAGATGGATTAGCTCTGCGCGAAGTACTTAAATGGCAACCTAAAGCAGTGACACTTGTTGATCTTGATCCGATGCTTATTGAGTTGTTTAAAACGCCTGAGAAAGATTTACCCGCTTCATTACAAACTAAGATCAAGGCATTAACAGCTGATAGCTTTAATGACTCTCGTGTGTCTGTGATTAATGGTGATGCTTTTATTGAAATTGATAAATTACTCCAACAGAAGTTAGTTTTTGATACCATTATTGTGGATCTTCCTGATCCCAGCCACCCTGATTTAAATAAATTATATAGTGTTAACTTTTATTACCGACTTAATCATTTGCTCAATCGCGATGGTGCTATGGTAGTTCAATCGACATCACCGTTTCATGCGCGAAATGCTTTTATTTCCATTGGAAAAACAGTCAAGGCGACGAATTTTAAACAAGTTGAACAATACCACCAAAACGTGCCTTCATTTGGTGAGTGGGGCTGGACTATTGCAACGAAGGAAGGCGCTAGTGTTAATGAACGTTTATCACAACAAAAACAAATACCAGTGGATACTTTTTGGTTAAGTCGTGAATTAATGCATAGTGCATTTGCATTTAATAAAGGCTTTTATGATGATATGGCAAAAGTAAAGATTAACTATTTAGGATCTAATCAGCTATATCAGTATCATCAGAATGCATGGGAAAGAGAAACGGAATTATCAGAGTAATTAGAAATTAGCTAATAGTGGCGAGCTATTAGCTAATTGATCTTGTTTATTTATTATTTAAATAATCCATAACAACTTGGTGATGCTCTTTTGTTTTAAACTTATCAAATACGTGTTCAACGACGCCATTTTCATCAATTAAAAAACTAATACGATGGATGCCATCATAGATTTTACCCATAAATTTTTTCTCGCCCCATACTCCAAAAGCATCTGCAACTGCATGGTCTTCATCGGATAATAAAGGGAAATTAAGTTCTTTTTTAAGTACAAAATTAGCAAGCTTCTTAACCGGATCTGGGCTGATACCATAAACTACGGTATTGTGAGCTTCAAGTTCACTTTTACTATCACGCAAACCACAGGCTTGAGTAATACAACCAGGCGTCATGGCACGAGGGTAAAAATAAACCAATACCTTTTTGCCTGCTAAGTCAGCAAGAGAAACGTTGTTATTTTGGTCGTCCTTTAAAGTAAATAATGGTGCTTTATCACCAGCAACTAATCTGTTCATTTATAAATATCTCATTTTTGCCCAATAATATTGAAGGTGTTTATTCAATATATTGGGCATTTATTAAAGTGTAATTGGGCTTACAAAGCCTTCGGGTTTTAGAGCCAGTAAATCACAGTCTAACTGGTCAATCACTTGCTCTGCGGTATGGCCGAGTAGCGTTGCGCTTAAACCTGATCGACCAACTGTACCAAGGATAACGAGCTCTGCATCTATTTCTTTTGCAACCTCACTGATCACATCTTCTGGCAAACCTTGTTCAAGATGGATTTGTTTTTCAGTTATGTTATTTGTTTGTGCATACTCAAGCAAGGTTTGTTGATGTAGTTTCTTTAATCCATCTTCATAGTTAATAGGATCAAATTCAGGTAATTCCAGCATAATATTCATTGGTGGACTTGGGTAAGCATTCACCATATGTACATTGGCTTTAATGATATTTGCCATGACTTTTGCTTCATCAATAATTTGCTGATTTAATGCATGATGTTCGCCATCCTGTTGGCTTTTACAATCTATCGCACAAAGTATATTACCATTGGTAGGCCATTTATTATGTTTCACTAATAACAGCGGTACTGGGCATTTACGTAATAGATTCCAATCTGTAGGGGTAAACAAAATTGCACTCAGTTTAGAGTGAGGGTGAGTCGCTTTAATAACTAAATCATGATCGTTTTTGAGCACTTCCATGATCGTCGCTTGGAAAGGACGATTATGCCAAATAATGCGACTTTTTAGATTAATGCCTGGCTGTTGGTAAGGCACTGTGATAGCATCAAGCCAAGCTTGGTTCTCTTTAATAACAATGCGTTGCATTGCTTTTCTTTCATCACTTGAACTTAAAGATGTCATTTCATAGCTAAGGTCATAACAACATAGGAATAAAGTTATTGTTGATCCTGTTTGTTTTTCAGCAATTTCTATGGCACGGGCAAGGGCTGGTTGACGCTCTTGAGTTGGATCGATAAAAACTAAAATATTTTTATATTTAAGCATAATTACTCTCCATTAGAAGAAAATACATACCTATAATTTAGTTCAGAAGAAGGGAAAAAGGTAGCCTTTTTATTTGCAAAAAGGCTATTTTGTTAACTAACCTCAATTCTGGTTAATTGAGGTGTCATTACTTTAATATCATATAGTTAATCTTTTTTCTTTGCACCAGCAAGCTCTGCTAGTTGAGGCTCATCTAAAATACTGATGTATTTGCCTTTTACAGCGATCATACCACTTTTTTGAAAGCGACCTAATAAGCGACTGATGGTTTCAACTGTTAACCCTAAATAGTTACCAATATCGCCTCGTGTCATTGATAAACGAAATTCTCTTGGTGAGAAGCCTCGTTCAGAAAAGCGCACTGATAAGTTATGTATAAAGGAAGCTAAACGTTCTTCAGCATTCTTCTTAGAAAGTAGTAAGATCATGTTCTGATCACCTACAATCTCAGAGCTCATTAAACGTAAGATTTGTTGTCTTAGTTTAGGCATGGTTGTAGAAAGTGTATCTAATGTATCGTAGGGAATTTCACAAATCATAGCCGTCTCAAGTGCTTGAGCAAAGCTAGGATGTGTTCCATTGTTAATGCCATCAAAACCAACCAAATCACCAGCTAAGTGGAAAGCGGTAATTTGCTCATCACCCTGGTTCTGTGATTGTATAAGATTTTAATGTACCTGAGCGGATTGCATACAAGCATTTCATTGCTTGACCCGCTTTAAATATTTCTTGGCCTTTTTGAATCGGTTTTTTACGTTCTATAATACTATCTAAACGGTCTAATTCGGTTTCGTTAAGAGAGTAAGGGATACATAATTGACTGATGCTACATTCTTGGCAACGAATTGCAGAGGCACCTGATTGAACTCGACCTGTATTATTTTTATCCATAATTCATTTTTCCAATTCTTGATTTAAGTCAAGTTTAGCACCATTTGATTTGGCTTTGAACTGTTATACAAAACTTACTTCATTGTGCTGAATATTAAGCTAAAAAATGTGTGCTAGATTTACTTGTAACTTATTTGTTAAGACCAGCCTTAACTCAACTGTCGCAGTGCAACATAAAAGGTATGCAGGGCAAATATAGCCAGTAAAAGCCCACTTGCATAACGAAAATAATGATGATTAAGCATGATTTTTAACTGTTGTGTCAAGGAGCCTACAGCTAACATAGCGGGTAATGTTCCTAATCCAAAGCCAAGCATAATTAATGCGCCATTTTCTGCGCTACCACTGCTCGTCGCCCATGAAAGTGTTGAATAAACTAGGCCACAGGGTAACCAGCCCCATAAAAAACCTAAAGGCAATGCGAGGGCAGGGTGTTTCAATGGAAGAAAGTACTGTGCAATTGGCTTAATAAATACCCATATCGATTGACCCACTCTTTCTAGGTGCACTAAACCAAACCATAACCGAGAAATATAAAGTGCTAGTAGTAACATTAAAATAGCGACTAATATTCTAAGGTATATAAGCGCTTCTTTCCCACCAAAAAATACAATTAAAGCACTGTCGCTACCTGCAAATATAAAACCTGCAAGTGAGTAACTGCTTACTCTTCCTAAGTTATATAGAACTAAAGCAGTAAAGGTGCTTATTTTACTTTGCGAAGCCGTACTTGAAAAGGTGATTGCACTGGCGATGCCTGAGCACATTCCTAGGCAATGCCCAGCACCTAATAGTCCAATCATCAAGGCGACTAGAAAATCATTTATCATGTTTTGATGATTTCTCTTTATTGGAGCTATTATTATCTAAATCTTCATCAAATAGAATATTGATGCCTTCTCTGTCTAAGTCTTCATATTGGTCTGATTTTACCGCCCAAAAAAATACCCATACTGCAATGGCAACAAATAATATTGCGATGGGGATTAACACATAAATAATACTCATACGAATTCCTTTATTTGAGTAAACGTAGCGAGTTACTCACAACAATTAATGAGCTAAAGGACATACCAATTACCGCAATATAAGGTGGAACATAACCCGTAATAGCAAGGGGGACAATAATAATATTATAACCAATCGCCCAGGCTAAATTTTGCTTGATAATCGAAGTGGTTTTTTGTGCTGTTTGATACAGGGTATTAATTTTACTTAGATCCTCTCCAAGTAAGATAACATCGGCGCTATTTTTAGCAATGTCGGTACCACTTGCTAGTGCGACAGATACGTGAGCACCAGCTAACACTGGAGCATCATTAATACCGTCTCCTACCATTAATACCTGTTGAGATTGTTGAAGTTTTTGAAGGTGCGTTAATTTCCCCTCTGGGGTAACCCCTTTTACCACATTATCAAGATTTAATAGATTTGCCACATCTTCACTTTTTGCAGAAATATCACCAGTTAATAGTGTAGTTTGTATCTGTTTTTGCCGACAAAATTGACTAATCTGTTGTGCACTTTCTCTTAGGGTATCACCTAACTCAAAGGTTGCGATAAGCTTATTATCATAGGTTAAGTAGATAATTAATTCTTTGCTGTCAATAATATCAGTGATGTTACAAAATTGAGCATGACCTAATTTTAGTACTTTGCCTTGGTAATTGGCTTGTAAACCTTGCCCTGGGATATTTACAACTTCTTCAAGGCGTTGTTGTTGCTTTTGGTGTTTATTAAAGGCCAGTGCAATAGGGTGCTCTGATACACGTTCTAATTGAGAAGCGAGATCAATACAATGTTGTTCTGAGAAGCGACTATAAACAGTGCTCTTGAGTAATACAAAGTCACCCTGTGTTAGTGTTCCTGTTTTATCAAATACCATATGGTTAATCTTATTAACCGTTTCCAATACATGGTGTTGCTTGATAAGAATACCCTGTTTATTTAGATTTGCAGTCGCACAGGTTAAAGCGGTAGGGGTTGCCAGTGATAAAGCACAGGGGCAAGTCGCAACTAATACCGATAGGGTGATCCAAAATGCCTGTTCGGGATCAATAAAGCTCCAGCCAATGTAAGTGCACAGAGCAATAATTAATAAAGCACCAACAAAATAGCGAGAGACAAGGTCAGTAATGACTTCAATACGTGGTTTGTTTTGTTGCGCATTATTCTGAAGATGAATGATGTCAGATATTAAACTATGTTGTGCAAGTTTTTCGATGCGGATAGTCAGTGGGCTTGTGATATTTACAGTCCCTGCAAAAACATGTCCTTGTTTATTCTTATGAACAGGAAGGTGTTCACCTGTTAACATAGATTCTTCAATATTACTGCTACCTGACAAAATAATGCCATCAATAGGAATCGTTTCACCGGCTTTTACTAAAATGATTTGTCCAACGGTTAATGTTTTTGCAGGAACAAGTGATTCTGTTTCATCTTCTCCGTGACCTTCAATCAGCGTTGCCATAGAGGGTAATAAACGTAATAAATTACTACTTGTTTCTGATGCTTTTCGGCGTGCTCTTAATTCCAATAATCTCCCTAATAGTAGCAAAAAAGTAAACATGGAGATTGCTTCAAAATATACTTCGCCTGTAGTCATAATAGTTGCATAGGCAGAAGCGACATAGGCGCCTAATAATGCAATAGAAACGGGTATATCCATGCCTAAGGTTTTATTACGGATATTTCGCCAAGCATTAATATAAAAAGGTTGTGCACTATAAAGTAAAACAGGCGTAGCAAGAATAAAGCTTACCCAACGAAAGTACTGAATAAACTCTTCTTCCATTCCACTAAAAAAGTCCGAATACAAAGCAATGGCAAACATCATCACTTGCATTGTTGCTATTCCAGCGAGACCTAAACGTCTAAGATATGCTTTTGCTTGCTGAGTATAAAGTGCTTCCTGTTGGTTTATTTGAAAAGGGTAAGCTTTGTAACCGACTTTCTGTATTTCAGTGAGAATATGACTCAGTTTAAGTTTATCTTTGTGCCAACGAATAACCACACGATGAAGCGTAGTATTGACATTTATAAAGTGTAAACCTGGTAGTTGGCGTAATTGCTTTTCAATTAACCAAGCACAAGCTGCGCAGGTAATCCCTTCGACCGTGAGTGTTATTTCACTGAGTTCAGCATCCTGCTTGATAAAATCTTCTTGAATTTGAGGCAAGTCATAATGTGCTAGTTGTGATAATTGTTCAGGGATCAGTTCAGTGACTTTTTCGGCATTTTCGCTACGGTGCTCATAATAGGAAGTCAAACCACTATCAACAATGGTTTGTGCTACTGCTTGGCGACCTGGGCAACACATTCTTCTGTCTTCACCTTTAATTTGGACACTAAAAGTGTCGCCTTTGGGGTTTATTTCTCCACAGTGAAAACAATTGTCAGAACTAATCGCTTTTTGCTCATTATAATTTAAATGTAGTACTTGGAAGGTTAATTGTTTTTTGTAATCTCCAGCTTTTATCAAAGGGTTCGATACGCAGAGTCCATTTTCCTGTTAGATCTTGATCGCTTTGAAACATGTAATTACCACTTGCATCTGCGGTAAGCATGGCTGAAATATCATTTTTTGCTAGGGTAGAGTGAAATAAAGAAAATGAAATTGAGCTTTTATCTTCTACTCCTTGCATGATTATTAGTAATGATTTACCTGTTTGTTCAACACTGGCACTGATGTTGAGCTCTGTCGCTTTATTGATTAATGCAAAGTCATTATTAATTGCTTTTCCTTTAGTATAATAATCATCAACAACCATATCTGGTTTATGATCCATTGCGGTAAAAACTAAACTAATTGAACCGACCACTGCCACCATAGGTAAACCGATTAGAAACCAAGGCCAAAACTGTTTAAACCAACTTTTTTTATTTTCGTTCATAATTACCCTAAATAGGTAGGAAGTGGAAGTGAGAATCTATCATTTTGCATTGAATTTTTCCATAAAAAAAGCCTCACTAAGGAGGCTTTTTATGTCTTTACAATGCGTTGTTTATTTATCTAAAGAAAGAGAATAAACATAAGCAGAGATGATTTGAATTTTATCTTCACCTAATATTTTAGACCAAGCTGGCATTACACCGTTACGGCCATTAGCAATTGTATCTTCAACAGCTTTACGTGAACCACCATATAACCAAACAGTATCTGTTAGGTTAGGTGCACCCATTGCAAAAATACCTTTACCTTCTGGTCCATGACAGGTCGCACATAAAGCAAACTTCTCAGCGCCAGCTTGTGCTTCAATAGCATTAACTCGTCGACCACTAAGTTGAAGTACGTAACTTGTCATTTCTTTAACGCCTTGGTCACCACCTAAGATATCTTTCCAAGCTGGCATCACACCGTTTCGACCGTTCATAAGTGTCGTTTTGATTGATGCAGTATCACCACCATAAATCCAATCATCATCAGTTAAGTTTGGAAATCCTTGGCTACCACGGGCATCTGAACCATGACACTGAGCACAGTTTTGTAGGAATAAACGTTGTCCTACTTTAACCGCTTCTTTGTCTTCTGCGATTAGAGCGATATCTTTATAATTGCCTGATTCATCGTAAGCTAATTGTTTAAAAATGGCGCCGAACTTTTCATCAGCATCATTTATTTCACGTTGGTATTGTGATTGAGATGTTTTAGCAAGTTCCGCTGATTGTTCAGGGTTCATGACACTTTGCTCTGAGCTTGTCCAATCTAATAGACCGTTAAAGTTTGCGGTATAAGTTGGAAATGCAAAACTGTAAACCAAAGCAATAACAATCGTAAACCAGAATAGACCGGTCCACCATTTAGGAAGTGGGTTGTTTAACTCTTGAATGCCATCAAATGTGTGGGGCATTGGCTCCCCCTCAGGCACACCCGTTGTATTTTTAGAGGTCGCTTTTAATAGAACTGCACATCCAATAATAACAATTAGCGTAATCACTGAGATCCATATAGTCCAAAATAGGCTCATTATTTTTTGTCTCCTGACTGTTTATTCTGCCCGCTTTCTGTTTTTGCCAAGTCCTGTGGCTCATCAAAAATAGAATTAGCGATATCATCAAACGAATTTTTATTTTTTTACTGTAAGCCCACAAAATCAATGCAACGAAAATAATAATTAAAAATAATGTATATAGTCCATTAAATGTTGCGAAATCCATAAAGCCTCCAGTGTGTCAGTGCCTAGCATCTAGGCACTATTGATAATTATCTAAACGCGTGACCAAGAGATTGTAGATATGCAATCAGTGCTTGCATTTCTGTTTTCCCTTCGACTTCTGCTTTTGCTCCAGCGATATCTTCATCTGTGTAAGGCACACCAAAGTTATCTCGGAAAATCTCTAACTTACGAGCAGTGTCTTCACCTGTTAGTACGTTAACCGCTAACCATGGGAAACCAGGCATATTAGATTGTGGCACAACGTCACGAGGATTGATCAAATGAACTTCATGCCAAGCGTCAGAGTATCGTTGACCAACACGAGCTAAGTCAGGACCTGTTCGCTTCGAACCCCATAGGAATGGATGTTCCCAAACATGTTCACCAGCTACACTGTAGTGTCCATAACGCTCAGTTTCAGCACGGAAAGGACGAATCATTTGACTGTGACACACATGACAACCTTCTTTAATATAGATATCACGTCCTTCCATTTCCAATGCAGTGTAAGGAATTAATGTATCTACTGGCTCAGTTGTTTCTTTTTGAAATAAAAGAGGTGTAATTTGTGCTAAACCACCAAAGCTAATTGCAATGATGATTAAAATGGCTAATAAACCAACATTTTTTTCTATAAATTCATGTTTCATTTTATTACTCCCCAAGTTCTTGAGGTTGGATTGAGCCTTTTTCAGCTGTAATCGTTTTGTAAGTATTATATGCCATTACTAACATGCCTGTTAAGAACACTAATCCACCAAAGAAACGGATAGCGTAGAATGGATATGATTTTTCTAATGATTCAACAAAGGTATAAGTTAAAGTTCCATCAGCATTAACGGCTCTCCACATTAACCCTTGCATAACACCTGAAATCCACATTGCAACGATATACAGAACCGTACCAATAGTTGCCATCCAGAAATGTAGGTTAATCAGTGCAACGCTGTACATACCTTGCTGGCTAAATAATCGCGGTACTAAATGATATAGCGCACCGATAGATACCATTGCAACCCAACCTAGGGCACCAGAGTGAACGTGTCCAACAGTCCAGTCAGTATAATGAGAAAGTGCATTAACTGTCTTAATCGCCATCATCGGACCTTCAAAGGTAGACATACCATAGAAAGAAAGTGATACCACTAAGAAACGTAAAATAGGGTCAGTACGTAATTTATGCCAAGCACCAGATAGCGTCATGATACCATTGATCATGCCTCCCCAAGATGGCGCAAATAAAATCAGTGACATGATCATGCCTAATGATTGAGCCCAATCAGGAAGTGCAGTGTAATGAAGGTGATGAGGACCCGCCCAAATATAAACGGCAATTAAAGCCCAGAAGTGAATAATAGACAAACGGTAAGAATAAACGGGTCTATTTGCTTGTTTCGGTACGAAGTAATACATCATACCTAAGAAGCCTGCCGTTAATAAGAAACCAACAGCATTATGGCCATACCACCATTGTACCATTGCATCAACTGCACCTGCATAAACAGAGTATGACTTCATGGTGCCGAGTGACACTGGAATAGCCATACTGTTTACGATATGTAAAACAGCAACGGTTAAAATAAATGCACCGAAGAACCAGTTTGCAACATAAATATGTGATGTTTTACGTATCGCAAGCGTGCCAAAAAAGACAACCGCGTAAACGACCCAGATAGCTCGCAATTAATAAGTCAATTGGCCATTCTAATTCAGCGTATTCCTTTGAAGTGGTGTAACCCATTGGTAAAGTAATAACAGCAGAAAGAATCACTAATTGCCATCCCCAAAAAACGATTGACGCAAGCGTCCCACCAAACAATCTTGTTTGACAAGTTCGTTGCACAACGTAAAAAGAGGTCGCCATTAATGCTGAAGTACCAAATGCAAAAATAACTGCATTTGTATGTAGCGGACGTAAACGGCTGTAAGTTAACCAAGGCGTATCGAAGTTCAGTACCGGCCAGACAAGCTGAGTCGCAATAAGCACCCCAACAGCCATACCAATAATTCCCCATAATATGGTGGTAAGTGTAAACTGACGAACAACTTTCATGTTGTAGTCAGGTTGTATCGTGGTTGCGGTTGTCATTGTTATTATTCCATGCATGTAATTATAATGTGCGTGTGGTATGACGCATATAAGTAATTAAATGAAGTTGTCTACAAATAAGTTGCTTATTAAAACCACTTCATTTGTGTGGAAGTGTACGCGATAATCTAAAAGATGAATAGATTTGCGTTGAGAATTTGTTAATAAAAATCCTATTGATGTTAATAAATGAGCTGTAACCACTATTTTTACAAGGAATTAATATGTTAACGAAAAGCCGACTTGCTCAATTATTATTCATGATGATTGTTTTATTAGGGTTATTTTTTTGGCGAACTTTTGAGGGTGAACTGTCTAATAGTACAACAAACACAAATAATGATAATTCTGAAATATCATTATTAAGGTGTGATTATTCAAGTGCTTGTGAATTTATTACTGAACAAGGCAGTTTCTTCCTTGATATTAAGAATGCGCCTGTTCAGGCAGAAGAATGGATTGATTTTGAATTAATAACACCCTTTGAAAATAGCGAGATTAGTAAGGCTCAAATTGTGGGAAAAAGTATGTTTATGGGCAGAATACCTGTGTTCTTTAGTAAATCAGGAGCGAAAAACTATACTGCAAGGGGGCTTGTTGGAGCATGTATGACGGACGAAATGGTTTGGGAATTACAGATAGAGATTGCTAATGGCGATAACAATGAAACTCTGCTATTTGACTTTATGGTAAAAAAATAACCTTCCATAGTAGGATTATTCATAAATCAATTTTATTCTTCTTTAGTGCTTTAATATAAGGTTTGCGCAGGGATTTTCAGAAACAATTTTGTTATTATTATCGGTTATAATTAAAGTACTTAATTTAATTCACATTGACTTAAATTTAAATTAACAATTTTGACAAAAAGCTTGTTAATTTAAATTTTTATTAACAAATTTTATAAGTACCTTTATTAATAAAAATAGGTTAGTCAGTAAAATCAATAGATTAAAAGATAGGAAACAAAAATCGTGAATTTATTTTCCAGAAAGCGAAATAAAAATTCTGATTCCTCTGTCCTTATAGATATGAATAGAAAACAAAAACGCTATGAGGCATTAGTTAATGTCTTCAGTGCAGACCTTTATCGTTATGCGTATTGGATCTGCCATGACTCCGATGTTGCACAGGATTTGGTGCAAGAAACTTGCCTACGCGCATGGAAAAATATTGATAGCTTATTAGATGATAAATCAGCTAAGGGGTGGCTGTTCACCATATTAAGGCGTGAAAATGCGCGCCGATTTGAACGAAAGCGAGCATCCTCTTATAGATATTGATGATCATGAAATAGCTGATAACGCTGACTTAACACAAGAAATGGATAGCGAACTATTAATACGAAAAATATCAACATTAGCAGATGAATATAAAGAACCTCTATTATTACAACTTGTTGCCGGTTTTAGCGCAGAAGAAATAGGGGAGCAATTAGAACTTAATAAAAATACAGTATTAACGCGGTTATTTCGTGCTAAAAATTTATTAAAAACTTCACTGACTACTGTAACAAAAGAAAATGAGGCATCCCATGGATGATATTTTATTTCGGCACACAGCCATCGCAACACCGCATGATAAAAGTGACGACTTTTTACAACGGATTGCGGATTCAGACAAAGATAAAAAACTAGTTAAACAAGCTAAAGATTTTGATGCTAACTTGCAGTCACTTTTAAAAGTAGATGTGCCTGAAGGACTGACAGACAAAATTTTATTAGAGCAAAGTTTTGCTATTGAAAATGAGCGTATAAAAAGTAATCGTTGGCATATTGCGATAGTCGCGTCAATTGCATTTGTTATTGGCATTACTTTGCCTTTGTTGAATAATGTTAGTTATTCTCCTGCGGATATTGGCGAAGTCGCAATGCAACATGTTACTGACGAGTATTATTTTACAACCAAAACAAATGAGCAAGCAGACCTAAAAATGGTCAATGCTAAATTAGCACGTTATGGTGCTCATGCAACAAAAGATCTAGGTGAAGTAACTTACGTCAACTATTGTAGTTTTAAAGGAACGCCTGCTCTACATATGGTGATGAGAGGAGAAAAAGGCCAAATCACAGTATTTGTTGTGCCTAAAGAAGCAAAATTTGTTGAAACAGCAGAATTTAGTAATGAGCATTTAAAAGGGGTCACTGAAAAAATGGGCAATACTAATGTTGTTATTGTTGGTGAGCGTGATGAATCATTACAAAAAATTCGTGATGCAATGGAAACAAATATTAAGTGGGATATATAGGCGCTTCTATGGTCTGTCTCATAAATAATCAATTGTAGTAGGTTTTGTGACTGGTTGTTTGAATTATCAGCAACCAGTTTTTTTATCTGCCTTTTTTGTTGACAGGGGCATAAGCAAAAAATATACTGCGCACGTCTTCGAAACACAGCTATTTAAAAAGTGTTTTGATAAAAGAATTTTAAAAGAACAATTCCTCTTTAGCTTAGTTGGTAGAGCCATAGAGAACACTGTTAATTCATTACAACGGATTAACAATGTAGAAAAGACAATTCCTCTTTAGCTCAGTTGGTAGAGCAACGGACTGTTAATCCGTGTGTCGCTGGTTCAAGCCCAGCAAGAGGAGCCACTTTGGTTATTTTGATAATTCAAAATAACAAGTCTAATGACTTAAAACGAACAATTCCTCTTTAGCTCAGTTGGTAGAGCAACGGACTGTTAATCCGTGTGTCGCTGGTTCAAGCCCAGCAAGAGGAGCCACTTTTATAGTTTTGAGTTTCAAAACTAATTCCTCATAGTTTAGTTGGTAGAGCTATTGAGAACACTGTTAATTCATTACAACGGATTAACAATGTAGAAAAGACAATTCCTCTTTAGCTCAGTTGGTAGAGCAACGGACTGTTAATCCGTGTGTCGCTGGTTCAAGCCCAGCAAGAGGAGCCACATAAGAAAAGCCGTACTCATAGAGTACGGCTTTTTTTTGCTTAAAATTAAAGTTTGTTTTAAAGCTCATTGGACAGAAAAAAAGATTGATAATCTTTTTTGAGGTGCTTGCAAAGAAATAATGGTCAATTCAGAAAGCGTGCGCTGGTTCAAGCCCAGCAAGAGGAGCCACTAAATACCAATCTAAATAAGTCTCTGATTAACCTTGCTGGTTAAAATTAATAATAGCGTCGTTCTTTTCAATCCCAATAGCACGCTATTGCTCAATCAAAGGCCTTGCTCTTGTTAATTTTTCCTACGCAATCTTAAATCATTGACTCATATAGATTGGTATACAAAACCGTACTCGTTTGAGTACGGTTTTTTTTTGCTTAAAATTAAAGTTTGTTTTAAAAGCTCATTGGACAGAAAAAAGATTGATAATCTTTTTTGAGATGCTTACAAAGAAATAATGGCCAATTCAGATAGCGTGCGCTGGTTCAAATCTCGCCTTCTTAAAAACAATAATAAATAAGAAACTATGATTAATAAGCCCTTTTTTGATCCACATTGCTATTGAAAATACCACTTTGGCAGTAAAATCACGGTAAATGGTTTATAAACTTAGTTTTTCAGATACTGGCTTTTTTAAAATCCTTATTTGAAGGATGTTAATCAGGCTGTTGATAAGTTATGATCCTAACAATTTTAACCTTCACAACAAAATCAGAGGCAAGAATGGAATCAGTTCAAAATCATGTCACAGCACTCGTCAGTAGTGCAGATACTTTATTTATCCTTTTAGGTGCAATTATGGTATTTGCCATGCACGCTGGCTTTGCCTTTTTAGAGGTTGGCACGGTGCGCCACAAAAACCAAGTGAATGCATTAGTTAAAATCATGTCAGATTTTGGTGTATCTGCATTAGTATATTTTTTCTTTGGTTATTGGTTAGCTTATGGCGTGACCTTTTTTGATAGTGCCTGCTGTTTCTTGCTGAAAATAATGGTTATGAGTTAGTTAAATTTTTCTTCTTAATGACCTTTGTTGCCGCTATTCCTGCGATTATTTCAGGCGGTGTTGCTGAGCGTGCTAAATTTAACCCAATGTTAGTTGCTTCTGTGCACTTTGTGTTGGTTTGGTTTATCCTTTCTTTGAAGGTTTAATTTGGAACGGTAACTATGGTTTTCAAGCTTGGCTAGAAAATAGTTTTGGTGCTTCTTTTCATGATTTTGCTGGTTCTATAGTAGTACACGCTGTTGGTGGTTGGATTGCATTTGCCGCTGTTGTGGTATTAGGTAGTCGAAATGGGCGTTACCGTGGCGGTAAAGTAGTGGCATTTGCACCTTCAAATATCCCATTACTCGCATTAGGTGCTTGGATCTTATCGGTAGGATGGTTTGGTTTTAATGTCATGTCTGCACAGGCAATTGAAGGCATTAGTGGCTTAGTGGCAATGAACTCTTTAATGGCTATGGTTGGTGGTATCATAAGCTCTTTAGTTATTGGTAAAAAAGATCCGGGTTTCATTCATAATGGACCTTTAGCTGGGTTAGTAGCGGTTTGTGCTGGTTCAGATGTAATGCATCCAATTGGCGCATTAGTGACTGGATTAGTTGCTGGCGGTACTTTTGTTTGGTTATTTACTTTTATGCAAAGTAAATATGCTGAGTTTGATGACGTATTAGGTGTATGGCCTTTACACGGGATCTGTGGTTTATGGGGCGGTCTTGCCGCAGGTATCTTTGGTTTAGAAGCCCTTGGTGGTTTAGGTGGCGTTAGCTTTATGAGTCAATTAATTGGTTCTATCGCTGGTGTTGCTATTGCATTAATTGGTGGTTTTGCTGTTTATAAAGTTGTGAATGCTTTTGCGCCTATTCGATTGAGCGAAGAAGATGAGTTTAATGGTGCAGATATTTCAATTCATCAAATCGGTGCCACTAATCTAACTAATAAATAAATTTCAAATTAGATAAAAAGAGCGCTAATTCCTTTAGCGCTTTTAGTATATAAAAATAAAAAATAATACTTAAAAAGAAAAAATTCTCTTATCCTATAAAGAGTGATTTATCCCATTTTTTATTTTAAAAACCCTGTTATAAACACATCATTTAAATTTTAAGGTTAATACTATGAAAGTAATCGAAGTAAGACATCCATTAATTCAACATAAAATTGGCATTATGCGTAAAGCTGATATTAGTACTAAACATTTTCGTGAATTAGCACGTGAAGTTGCCAGTTTGTTAACTTATGAAGCAACTAAGGATCTTGAACTTGAAAAGGTGACTATTGATGGTTGGGATGGCAAAGTTGAAATTGAACAAATAGAAGGCAAAAAAGCGACAGTAGTGCCTATTTTACGTGCTGGTTTAGGCATGATGGATGGTGTGCTAGAGCATATGCCAAGCGCAAAAATTAGTGTTGTGGGTATTTACCGTGATGAAGAAACTTTAGAGCCAGTACCTTATTTCCAAAAATTAGTTAGCGAAATTAGCCAACGTTTGGTTTTAGTTGTAGACCCTATGTTAGCAACGGGTGGTTCAATGATTTCTACTCTGGATTTAGTTAAAGAAAATGGTGGCACTAATATTAAAGTGCTTATTTTAGTTGTCGCACCAGAAGGGCTAAAGGCGTTAGAAGAAGCTCATCCTGATGTTGAAGTTTATACTGCTTCAATTGATTCTCATCTAAATGATAAAGGTTATATTGTCCCTGGTTTAGGTGATGCTGGTGATAAAATATTTGGGACGAAATAATGCCTTCGAATACAACTTCTCAATCAACAAATAATATTGATAAGCCCGTCGAGGACATCGTCGCTAATTTATCTGTTCCTCAGCAAATATTAGCTGGCGGGCAAATGCTATTTGTCGCCTTTGGTGCACTTGTTTTAATGCCTCTTATCACTGGCTTAGATGCAAATGTCGCTTTATTTACTGCGGGCATTGGTACTTTACTGTTTCACTTTGTAACTAAAGGGCAAGTACCGATATTTTTAGCATCATCATTTGCCTTTATTGCTCCAATTGCCTATGGCATACAAACCTGGGGAATTCCTGCTACCATGTCCGGCCTATTTGCTTGCTGGTGTGGTTTATATGGTGATGGCCTATGCAGTTAAGTTGAGAGGTGTTGATTTCATTCATCGCCTTTTACCGCCGGTTGTTGTAGGACCCGTGATCATGGTGATTGGTTTAGGCCTTGCTCCTTTGGCTGTGAATATGGCTTTTGGTAAGGCGGGCGATGGCTCTGTGGTGTTTATCGAACAAGATACAGCCTTAATCATTTCTCTGTGTTCATTATTAACAACCTTGCTTGTTTCTACTATGGCGAAGGGCGTATTTAAATTAGTGCCTATTTTTGCCGGTGTGATTGTAGGTTATAGCTTATCCTACTTGTTTGGTGTGATTGACTTTTCGGCTATTTCAAATGCGCCTTGGTTAAGTGTGCCTAGTTTTGTAGCACCTGAATGGAATTGGCATGCGGTGTTGTTTATGATCCCAGTTGCTATTGCTCCTGCTGTTGAGCATGTTGGTGATATTTTGGCAATTAGTAATGTTACTGGCAAAGACTTCCTGAAAAAGCCTGGTTTACATCGCACCTTGTTTGGTGATGGTGTTGCGACTAGTGCCTCAGCTCTATTTGGTGGTCCACCAAATACTACCTACAGTGAAGTAACTGGTGCGGTGATGTTAACACGCAATTTCAACCCCAAAATAATGATGTGGGTCGCTGTGATCGCAATCTGTTTAGCTTTTGTTGGTAAATTTGGGGCAATATTACAAACCATTCCAGGTGCAGTAATGGGCGGGATCATGATCCTACTGTTTGGTACGATTGCATCTGTTGGTTTGAATACACTGATCCGTCATCAAGTGGATTTATCAAATGCGCGTAACCTTTGTATTGTATCCGTTACACTGGTATTTGGTATTGGTGGCATGGCCTTTGGCTTCGGTTCCTTCAGTTTGCAAGGTGTGAGCCTATGTGGTCTGGTTGCGATTTTATTAAACTTGGTTTTGCCTAAAACACAAGGTTAATTTAGTTAACTTGTAAATCGATAGTCTGTTGATGGAAATCATTAGCAGGCTTTTATGAAATTTGATTTTTTATGGGTTATAAAGTTTTCTTTAAAGAGATTGGTTGAGCCTGTGAAAATTCATTAAAAATCGCAATATTACAAGAAATATTCTTAGCACAGGAGCTTAGGCACAGCGCTGAAACTTGTTGCTTAGAGTCGGCCGTCAGGCAACGAATTTCACCGGCACAAATAGCACCACTTTCAATTAAATAAGCTAACTTTTCAATACTGATTTCCAATTGTACCGATTGTTTGTTTTCTCTATTATATATCATAATATTTTCCTTAATTAGCCTCTTTAACATAATCTAAATGATAATCAATATCATTTCAAGTGTGTTTATAAAATATAACCATTTAATATGTTCAAAAAATAGCCTGAAATCTAGCTGAAAATTAATTTCATCCTATTTTTTTGTCGGAAATACATCGCTTTTATGTGCTATTATAAGCAACAATTTTATACCACTATCTTTATGTACTAGGTGCGTTCAGTATGATCCCAAATTTAAACCACAACGAAAATATCAAGCAAGATTATTTTGCCTTTTTGCAAGCTTTAGTTAATAGCAATTACCAAGGTGAAATCGCTAAAAATTATGCAGATCGTTTAGCATTAGCGACAGATAACAGCGTTTACCAATGGTTACCACAGGCGGTGATTTTTCCGAAATCAACGCAGGATATTGTTGAAATATGTCAATTAGCTCAGACTGCAGAATTTTCTGATATTCGCTTTTCTCCACGTGGTGGTGGCACGGGAACAAATGGTCAATCTTTAACTGACGGGATTGTGATAGATCTTTCTAAATTCATGAATCAGATTTTAGAGATAAATGTTGATGAAGGTTGGGTACATGTACAAACAGGTGTTGTTAAAGACCAATTAAATGAATACTTAAAACCACATGGGTTATTTTTCTCGCCTGAATTATCAACCAGTAACCGAGCAACAATCGGAGGCATGATCAGTAACGATGCATCGGGCCAAGGCTCACTCGCTTATGGTAAAACAAGTGATCATGTTTTAGCCTTGAAGTCAGTTTTAATTAATGGTGAAGTATTAGACTCTACACCAATTAGTGGTGAAGCATTACTTAAAGAAAGTGAAAGAGAAGATGCTATAGGTGCCATTTATCGTCAAGTAATAGAAACCAGTGAATCTAAACAAGTGCAAATTGAAGATGGTTTTCCAAAGTTAAACCGTTTTTTAACCGGCTATGATTTAAAACATGTTTATGATGCGCAAACAGGTGTGGTAGATTTATCGCGTATTCTTTGTGGTGCTGAAGGTTCATTAGCCTTCATTACAGAAGCTAAATTACACGTCCAAAAAATTCCAAAATATCGTACTTTATTTAATGTTAAATACGATAGTTTTCAGTCGGCACTTAAAAATGCACCATTTTTAGTAAAAGCAAATGCATTGTCTGTTGAAACCGTTGACTCTACGGTACTTAATCTAGCCAAAGAAGATATTGTTTGGCACAGCATTAGCGATTTAATTACTGATGTGCCAAACAAAACGATGGATGGCATTAATATTGTTGAGTTTGTTGAAGAAGATGACTGCATACAAGCTGAAAAAGTTGCTTCATTAACAGCCGAATTAGACCGTTTGATTGCTAACAATGAAGCGGGTGTGATTGGCTATCAAATTTGCGATCAACTTGCTGATATTAATAAAATTTACGGCATGCGTAAAAAAGCAGTTGGGTTATTAGGTAAAACAGATAACACCGCCAAACCTATAGCTTTTGCAGAGGATACCTGTGTTCCGCCTGAAAATTTGGCTGATTATATTAATGAGTTCCGTCAGCTACTTGATGATAAAGGTCTTCATTACGGTATGTTTGGGCATGTTGATGCTGGAGTTTTACACGTTCGACCTGCGCTAGATCTCTGTGATCCTGAACAGGAAGTCCTCATGCGTGAAATATCTGACCAAGTGGTTGTGCTGACAAGTAAATACAAAGGCTTAATGTGGGGGAACACGGTAAAGGTTTCCGCAGTGAATATGGCCCTGAGTTTTTTGGAGACGAATTATTTACTGAATTACGTAAGATAAAAACCGCCTTCGACCCTCAAAATCGTATTAACCCAGGCAAAATTTGTACACCACTGAGTTCCACTGAGCAATTGGTTAGCGTTGATGCGCCAAAACGCGGCACCTTTGATCGCCAAATCCCAGTCAAGGTACGTGAAAGCTTTACTCAAGCCTTAGACTGCAATGGTAATGGTTTGTGCTTTAACTACGATACTAAATCTCCAATGTGTCCTTCTGTTAAAGTGACGAGCGATCGTGTTCATTCTCCTAAAGGTCGTGCTGGCCTGATGCGTGAATGGTTACGTCAATTAGCTAATAACGATATTGATGTGTTGCAATTGGAAGATGACATGTTTGCCGGTAAAAATGCGAGCGTGTTTAGCAAATTTAAAAATACCCTGGCGCAACGAAAAGGTGAATATGACTTCTCACATGAAGTGATGGAAGCGATGCAAGGCTGTTTAGCCTGTAAAGCCTGTACCAGTCAGTGTCCTATTCAAGTTGATGTACCTACCTTCCGCGCAAGATTTATGTTCCTTTATCATGGTCGTTATTTACGTCCTCTAAAAGATTATTTTGTTGCTTATGTTGAACAATATGCACCCTTAATGGGCAAGTTGCCAAACTTCTTTAATTTCTTCATGAAAATGAAACTAACAGCGACATTAACTGAGAAGTTTGTTGGCATGGTGGATATTCCATTATTGTCTTCACCAACGTTAAAATCGACACTTGAATCAAACACTGTAAAACCATCAATAACAGAATTTGATCTGGATAAATTAAAAGCTTTGAGCGAAAAAGAACGTGAAGAGTATGTTCTGATAGTACAAGACCCATTCACCACTTATTATGATGCTGATGTTGTTCGTGATTTGATGCTAACTGTAAATAAATTAGGTTATAAACCGGTATTGTTACCTTTTAAACCAAATGGTAAACCACAGCATATTAAAGGATTTTTAGATAAATTCGCTAAAACATGTAAAGACTCTGCACAGTTTTTAAATGAAATGAGTGAATTAAATATCCCAATGGTGGGAACAGATCCTGCGATGGTACTTTGTTATCGTGATGAATATAAGCAAACACTCGGTGAGCATCGAGGTGAGTTTAATGTACAGCTGTTCCAGGAATGGTTATTACCTCGTTTGCAGGGCGAAGCAAAAGCATTAACAGAAAAACAATTTTATCTATTTGGTCACTGTACCGAGAAAACAGCTGAACCAACTTCTGCTGGAGATTGGGCTAAAATATTCAAACATTATGGTGCGAATTTTAGTGATGTCGCTGTCGGCTGTTGTGGCATGGCGGGAACATTTGGGCATGATGCTGGTAAAGTCGAGCAATCTAAAGCTATTTACAGTTTAAGTTGGGAAGCTGAAATTGCGAAACGTGATCGCAGTGAATGTTTAGCAACGGGTTATTCTTGTCGTAGCCAAGTAAAACGTATTGAAGGTGAAGTATTGAAACATCCAGTACAAGCGTTATTAGCTATTTTATAGAGCACCCTAAAAGTTCAAAAGCGATAAGGCTGGAAAGCTGTAAGGCAAATGCCTCGTTTTTTCTTCGTGAACTTTGTGTAGTGAAGCGCTTCGGGGTATTGGCTTATAGTTTGTAAATTTAACTTTCTAGCTTATAGATAACCTAAAAGTTAAAAAGCAATAAGGCTGGAAAGCTGTAAGGTAAAGTCCTCGTTTTTTCTTCGTGAACTTTGTGTAGTGAAGCGCTTCGTGGTGCTGGCTTGTGGTTAGTTTGTCAATTTTACTTTCTAGCTTCTAGCTTCTAGCTTCTAGCTTTCTGGCTTTCAAGCATCATTAAGGGGTTTAAATTTTGTCAATTTGGAAAAAAGATGTCTCATTGGAGCGTCTTAATAAACTAAATGAAAATACCATCATTGATTTATTAGGTATTGAATATACTCAAGTCGGTGATGACTTTATTAAAGCAACGATGCCAGTTGATAATCGCACTCATCAACCTCATGGTTTATTGCATGGTGGGGCATCGGTGGTATTAGCAGAAACGCTAGGTAGCGTCGCGGGGAATTTAGCTGTCCCGGCTAATAAGGTCTGTGTTGGTCTTGAAGTGAATGCAAACCATCTGCGCAGTGTTAAAGCAGGTGTTGTAACTGGAATTGCCAAGGCAATTCGATTGGGCCGTACAGTACATGTATGGCAGATAGAAATACATAATGAAAAACAGCAACTTATTTGCACGTCACGTTTGACGTTAGCAGTAATTGACCGACCTAAAGGTTAATTACAACAAATTAAAGAGAAAATTATGATTAAAATTGGTACTTATAACGATCTGAAAATCATCAAGCAGGTTGATTTTGGCTTTTATCTTGATGGTGGGCCTGAGGGAGAAATCCTTTTACCGCGTCGTTATGCAACCGATGATATGCAAATCGGTGACTCTGTTAAAGTATTTTTATACTTTGATTCTGAAGATCGCTTAATTGCGACAACACAACGCGCTAAAGCAGAGGTTAATAAATTTTCTTCGTTAAAAGTTATTGATACCAATCGTGCCGGAGCATTTTTAGATTGGGGCTTACCTAAAGATTTATTAGTGCCTTTTAACCAACAAAAAACACCCATGAAACAAGGTTATGGATACGTTGTTTATGTTTATCAAGATGATATCAGTGAGCGTTTAGTTGCATCCTCAAAACTGGATCGTTTCTTAGATAATGAATCTGCTGATTATAAAGTAGGTGAAAAAGTGGATATTCTTATTGCTGATAAAACAGAGTTAGGTTTTAAAGCAATTATCAATGATAAACATTGGGGCGTGCTGTTTGAAAGTGAAGTCTTTGGAGACATGGGAATTGGTAAACATTGTAAAGGTTATATCAAACAAATACGTGAAGATGGAAAATTAGATGTTGGGCTGACAAAAGTAGGCTATGCAAAGGTTGATGCGTTAGCTGAACGTATTTTACAAAGCTTAAAACAGAACCAAGGTTACCTGCCATTACATGATAAAAGTAAACCTGAAATGATTGCTAAAATTCTTAAAATGAGTAAAGCAAACTTTAAAAAATCAATCGGTCAGTTATATCGTAAAAAGTTAATTACGATTGAAAATGATGGCATTCGTATCATCGAATAGGTTTTTAGAATGCCAAAAATATGATGCAAAATAAATCTTAAAATGATAACTTGGTTTTACTAGTTTCAACTTAATGTTCAATTTAAACTGATAAAGGTACGGATACTATGATTAAAAAATGTTTATTTCCAGCAGACTGGTTACGGAACACGTTTCTTACCCGCGACTAAGTCTATGCCAAAAGAAATGATGCCATTAGTAAACAAACCATTGATAGAGTTTGGTGTTGATGAAGCATTAGAAGCAGGCATGACGGGAATGGGAATTGTGGTAGGTCGCGGTAAGCATTCAATCGCCGATCATTTTGATCATAATTATGAATTAGAAAATGAAATCAGTGGTACTGCGAAGGAAGAAAAATTAAAAGATATTCGTAAAATTATGGATAGCGCGCGCTTTTCTTTTATCCGTCAACGAAAAATGAGAGGTTTAGGCCACGCTATTTTGATTGGTCGTGAACTGATTGGTGATGAAGCTTTTGCCGTTGTACTAGCAGATGACTTATGTATTAACTCTGAAGGGGATGGTGGTTCTAAAACAGATGGTCGCATTATATGAGCAGTTCCGTTGTTCAATTATCGCTGTTGAAGAAGTACCAGAAGAAGAAATTCACAAATATGGTGTTATCAAAGGTTCAATGATCAGAGATGATATTTTCCGTGTTGATGATATGGTTGAAAAACCAGCACCTGGAACAGCACCAAGTAATTTAGCGATTATTGGACGTTATATTTTAACACCTGATATTTTCAAAATTTTAGAAGATACACCTCCTGGTAAAAATGATGAGATTCAAATCACCGATGCATTATTACAACAGGCAAAATCAGGTTGTGTTATCGCTTATAAATTTAAAGGTAAGCGTTTTGACTGCGGTAGTGTCCCAGGTTATATCGAAGCAACTAATTATGTGTATGACAATCTATATGAAGAATAGTATTCAAGCTTAAATACTTTTCAATGCTTATAAAAAATCCCAACTAGGTTGGGATTTTTTGTTTCTGAATATTAAGGCTTTAAGGCTATAAGGTTTTCCAGCTTTCCAGCTTTCCTGCCTTTCAGCTGATCTTCTACATTATCCTTTGCCCTGGTTTTGCGCCATTGTCTGGGTTTAAGATGTGAATATCTTCACCGCCTGGGCCGAGCTTGCTAATACCATGCCTTCTGACATACCAAACTTCATTTTACGTGGCGCTAGGTTGGCTACCATGACCGTTAACTTGCCTTCTAAATCTTCTGGATTATAAGCAGATTTAATACCAGCAAAAACGTTTCGTGTTTCACCACCAATGTCGAGTGTTAACTTAAGTAGTTTATTTGCTTTTGGCACATGCTCGGCTTTTACAATTAATGCTACGCGCAAATCAGTTTTAGCAAAGGTATCAAAATCGATTTCTGGTGCTAGTGGCTCTTTATCAAGTTCAGATTTTGATGCTTCAAGCTCAGCGGCAATAACAGTCGCTTTTGTCGCCTTATCTGCTTCAATGCTGTCTTTAGAGGCTTCAACCATAGCTTCAACATGTTTAGCATCAATACGTTGGAATAACGCTTTAAACTTATTAATTTTATGACCCGAAAGTGGTGATTTAATGCTTTCCCAGGTTAAAGTTTCCGCTAAAAATTCTTCACTGCGTGTGGCAAGTTTAGGCATGATAGGTTTTAGGTAGGTCATTAAAACGCGGAACAGGTTAATACCCATAGAGCAAATTTCTTGGACTTCTAAGGCTTTACCTTCTTCTTTAGCGAGAGCCCAAGGTGCTTTTTCATCAATGTATTTATTAGCAAGATCTGCTAATGCCATAATTTCACGAATAGCGCGGGCAAACTCTCGTTTTTCAAATAAGTCCGCAATAGTTTCGCTTGCATCAACAAACTGTTGATATAACTCTGGTTCTGAAACTGTTGCTGATAATTCACCGTCATATTTCTTCGCAATAAAACCAGCAGTACGTGACGCTAAATTTACCAGTTTGTTAACTACATCAGTATTAACGCGTCGCGTGAAGTCTTCTAAATTAAGGTCTAAATCATCAATTTTACTGGTTAATTTAGTCGCGTAATAATAACGTAAACATTCAGGATCAAGGTTTTCAAGATAAGTGCTAGCTTTAATAAAGGTGCCTTTAGATTTAGACATCTTAGCGCCATTTACCGTGACATATCCATGAACATTAACACCAGTCGGTTTACGGAATCCTGAACCTTCTAATACAGCGGGCCAAAATAGACTGTGGAAGTTAACTATGTCTTTGCCAATGAAATGATATAACTCAGCGTCACTATTTAGCTTCCAGTACTCATCAAAATCAAGACCTTCAGTTCTATCACATAGGTTTTTAAAGCTACCCATGTAACCGATAGGCGCATCTAGCCAAACATAAAAATATTTACCCGGTGCATCAGGAATTTCAAATCCGAAGTAAGGTGCGTCACGGGTGATATCCCATTGTTTAAGACCAAACTCAAACCATTCAGCAACTTTATTTGCCATCTCTGCTTGAAGCGCACCAGATTTTGTCCAGGTTTTTAACATATCTTCAAACTGTGGTAAATCAAAGAAGAAATGCTCAGTATCTTTCATGACAGGTGTAGCACCTGAAACGGCTGATTTAGGATTCAGCATTTCAGTCGGACTGTAGGTAGCACCACAGTTATCACAGTTATCGCCGTATTGATCTTCAGATTTACATTTCGGGCAAGTGCCTTTTACGAAACGGTCTGGTAGGAACATCTCTTTTTCAGGATCAAATAACTGAGAAATTGTTTTTGTTTTAATAAAACCACTGTCACGTAAAGTGATATAAATTTGTGATGATAGGGTTTTATTTTCTTCACTATGAGTCGAGTGGTAATTGTCAAAGCTAATATTAAAACCGTTAAAGTCACTTTCATGTGACGCTTTAATATCATTAATCATTTGTTCAGGTGTGATACCCATTTCATTTGCTTTAAGCATAATAGGTGTACCGTGGGCATCGTCAGCACAGATAAAATGAACCTTGTTACCACGTAAACGTTGAAAGCGTACCCAAATATCTGCTTGTACATGCTCTAACATATGACCTAAATGGATCGGGCCGTTTGCATAGGGGAGGGCGCAGGTAACTAGGATTTTACGATCTTGATTTGCCATTTTATGGGTATTCCTATTTAGCAGTAATATGTAGCTTTAAGTATTTTATTAGAAGGATAATTCTACCCAATTCAAGCTACAAAGCCCACTGTTAAATTAATGGTAAAAGTGAGTTTGATTTTGGTAGACTAAACAAACACTTTTTCTCATTAGGATTGTTATGTTATTCAAAAAAGCCAATTACCTTGAAAAAATTATCAAAATACTGAATAAGTTTGATAACACTTCAATCATCAATAAATTACAGCAAGATAAGCGCCTTAGCTTTGATGAAAATTCTAAGACAATCTCCCTGAAATTACCTTTTTATGCGCCTATTTGGCTTGCTTCCTTGCAACAAGATAGTGCTAGTGACATTCAAAAGTTACTCAATGCGGAGCCTATTTGGCAAGTATCACATGATGTAATGGCGTTACAGGTGAGTAGTACTAAAACGGCACTTATTAATATCAAAAATATAATCGTAGTTGCATCAGGAAAAGGCGGTGTCGGTAAATCAACTGTTAGTGTTAATTTAGCCTTAGCATTAGCTAAGAATGGCGCTAAGGTCGGTATGTTAGATGCCGATATTTATGGCCCTTCCACGCCAACTTTATTAGGTGTTAAAGATGCAAAACCAAGTAGTGCCGATGGTAAGCTTATGTTGCCTATTGAAGCGCATGGTATTGTTTGTAATAGCATTGGCTTTTTAGTGGCTGAAGAAGATGCCATGATTTGGCGTGGTCCAATGGCAAGTAAGGCATTACAACAGGTTTTAAATGAAACCGATTGGCCTGAATTAGACTATTTAGTAGTTGATATGCCACCTGGTACGGGTGATATTCAATTAACTATGTCGCAGAACGTACCTGTTAGTAGTGCAGTAATTGTGACAACACCACAGGATGTCGCTTTAATTGATGCTAAAAAAGGAGTCACCATGTTTAATAAAGTGGACACTCACATCTCTGGAATTGTTGAAAACATGAGTCTATTTACCTGCTCAAAATGCGGTCATAGTGAAGCCATCTTTGGCACTGGTGGTGGTGAAAAACTAGCAGAGCAATTTGATTTACCTTTCCTAGGTCGATTACCACTACATATTAATTATCGTGAAGATAGCGATCAAGGCAATCCAACAGTGAGTAAAGGCGAACAAGCAACGCTAGTTGCTCCTTATCTTGCTCTCGCAGAGACATTAGCAGTGAATTTATATCGAGACCTTAAACCAGCTATTCAGCCAATTAATATTAAGGAATTAAAGTAATGGCAAGCATTGAGTTTTCTATTGAACAAAAAAGCAGGATTGTCAGTGAAATTCAACGTTATTTTGAAAGGGAATTAGAACAAGAAATTGGAGATTTTGATGCTGAATTTTTGCTTGATTTCTTTAGTGAAAAAGTTGGTTCAGCTTATTACAACCAAGGCCTTAATGATGCGAGACAATTATTAGATGAGAAGTTAGATACCATTACAGAATCATTTTATGAACTTGAAAAAGTAACTGATTTTGATTAAATATTTTTCTCTATATTTTACAATCTTATGATCATGTTGATTTTTATTTATCTTTAATTGTAGAATAAATGTTCATTTTACCTATTAGCTGGGTCTTATATTGAAATTATTCAACAGTGAAAACTTAAAAGCCAATATTAATGCATTAATTATTTCAGCGACTTTAATTGGCTTTATATTCATTTTTTTAGATCCTGCTGAATTCTTTCCAACGGAGCCCGATTATATTTATTATGGCTGGGCTTTATTTTGCTTGTTATCTCTTATTATTGCCAACTACTTAAAATCCAAACAAAGCAGTGAATTTGATTTTTATAAAGTTGCCGAACCTGTTGGACGACAAGCACGCCGCAAAAAGCAAAATATTGAAGAGCGTATTGCTATTTATCTTGATGAAGATGGATTGGATCCATCGATATTGTTTAACGAAGATAAATCAGGTGTTGCTTATCTATTAAAAATCAAAGCACTTAAGCCAAATCACTCCCTATCACAATATCTCGCTAAATTAAATATTACAGCTAAGCAAGAAGGCTTGCCGATTGCGGGGCAAACACTAGTGGAAATCACTTTTCTAAATCAACTAGGATATTACCGACTAAGTAATGAAGGTGAAAATGAGTTGTTAGAGTTCGCCTTTCCTGAAAAAACAGAACTTTTGTATCACCAAGTAAAGCAAGTTATAAAGTTGCTTGTTGAAGAGAATGATCAACTATCTGTCACTAAAGTGAATGTTGCTAATTTTCAAGCCTTGATGAAATTCTATCATTATGTGCGACGCTTAAGTGCACCTGAAAATCGTTGTATTGAATATATTTCTCTCGCGCAGGGAGCATTGAAAATTTGTAATTCTTCCTATGTTGAATTGTACGATTGTACTCTACAAAGCACATTAACTTCCTGGGTTAATCAAGACGGTTTAATTCGTACCGATAATGTGGATGTTGAATTAACAGAAAACTATTTATTAGCCTTAGAAGAGATTGAATTGCCGTATCCAGAATGTCGTTTAACTAATATAGAGATCGTTAATGATGTTGATATTACAGAAAGTTTACAACTTTATTTGACCTTTGCAGAGCTTGATAAAGGTGTTTTAACAAAAAATGTTAGCGGACTAATTCTGATTATGAATAATAACAATATCAGTGTTAGTAAAGAGAAAAAGTCTGCACTAAAATTAATATCCGTTGCTGATTATTTTCAACAAAAAAGTTATCCGGATTTTTAAACTAAGAAGTAATTTAAGTTTGAATATATCTTAGAAGTGGTGGAGCTATGCGGGATCGAACCGCAGACCTCTTCGCCGCCAGCGAAGCGCTCTCCCAGCTGAGCTATAGCCCCATATTATTACAGGTAGTTGATATTACTGGAAATAAAAGATTAATATCGAGGCAGATTATATTCACCCCGATATTTGTTGTCAATTTAAAAAGCTAAAAAGCCCGAAGGGCATAAGGTCATATTGCTTTAAGGCTTTAAGGCTTTAAGGCTTTAAGGCTATAAGCTTTTCCAGCTTTCCAGCTTTCCAGCTTTCCAGCTTTCCAGCTTTCCTGCTTTTCCAGCTTTTCCAGCTTTCCAGCTTTCGAGCCTTCCTGCCTTTCAGCATCTTTTTTCTTATTGTCCCGCCTCACGCTTTGCAATAAACTCTAATGCACGTGAAATACCGTTAATGCTTCGTTCTTTACCAATTAAACGTAAAGTCACGTCAAGTGATGGAGATTGTCCTGCACCTGTAATAGCCACGCGTAATGGCATGCCTACTTTGCCCATGCCTACTTCAAGTTCATCAGCTGTGTCTTGAATGATTTGATGTAGTGTTTCATCAGCCCAATCATCACAAGCTTGTAATTTAGTTTGTACTAAAGCTAATGCTTCTTTAGCAACTGGGCGAAGGTGTTTCTTCGCCGCATTTGCATCAAAGTCTGCATAATCTTCATAAAAATAACGACTAGAAGAGGCCAGCTCGACTAATGTTTTAACTTTTTCGGAAAGTGCAGTAATAACATCAGTTAACGCTGGGCCATTTGATGTATCAATATTTTGCTTATCCATGTGCCATTGTAAGTAACCAGCCACATATTCAGGTTCAGATGTTTTAATATAATGATTGTTTAACCATAAAAGCTTATCAGTATTAAAAGCGGAAGCAGATTTGCTTACTGAATTTAAACTAAACAAATCAATCATTTCCTGTTCTGAGAAAATTTCTTGATCGCCATGTGACCAACCTAAACGAACTAAATAGTTATTAAGTGCATTCGGTAGGTAACCTTCATCACGGTATTGCATTACAGACACAGCACCATGACGCTTAGATAGTTTTGCACCATCATCACCTAGAATCATTGCACAGTGAGCAAAAGTCGGCACAGGTGCACCTAATGCTTTATAAATATTGATTTGACGAGGGGTATTATTAATATGATCTTCACCACGCACTACATGAGTGATTTGCATATCCCAATCATCTACAACAACACAAAAGTTGTAAGTTGGAGAGCCATCTGTGCGACGGATAATCAAATCATCTAACTGACTGTTAGCAATTTCAATATTTCCACGAATTTCATCATTAAAGGTAACAGAGCCTTCTTTAGGATTACGAAAACGAATAACGCAAGGATCACCTTTAGTAGCGTTAGCATTAGCAACAATAATTTTGGGGTGATTAGCATCGTAGCGAGCCATTTCTTTATTGGCTTCCTGCTCACTACGAATTTCGTCAAGCAATTCTTTTGATGCGTAACATTTATAAGCTTTGTCTTCTGCGAGTAACTTATCAACCATTTCGTTATAACGATCATAACGTTTAGTTTGATAATAAGGACCTTCATCCCAATCTAACCCTAACCAACTCATACCTTCTAAAATGGCATCAACGGCTTCCTGAGTTGAACGCTCCACATCAGTATCTTCAATACGTAATACAAATTCTCCACCTTGGCTTTTTGCATATAACCAAGAGTAAAGAGCAGTACGTGCACCACCGACGTGTAAAAATCCAGTTGGACTGGGAGCAAAACGAGTCTTAACGGTCATTTGGGAATATCCTTTATTTTAAACAGTTGGAAAAATAAACGCATTTTAACTAATCCCCAACTCAATACCAATGTATTAGATTAATTATTTATTTTATCTTAGTGAAACAAATTTGATGTGTGAAAGTTAAAAGGCGAGTGATGATTTTCTAGTCGCAAATAGTTATTAAGCTTTTCAGTTACAAGTGATGAGAGATGAGTATTTGAAAGCTCGGATCTCGAAGTTGAAGCTAGTCACTTACGATTAGAAACACGTAACTCATCGCTTGAAATTTCATCACTGGATTAGATTTTGCATAGATCTATTGTGTTTGTTTGATTATTTGTAGACCTTAATGTTGCGTTAAAGAGCTTGATTCGGTATATTTCTGAGCCTCAGTATGGTTAATATTGAATAACAAAATGTTTATTTTTTTACGTTGTTATTTACAATGCATTTATTGATAATGAATTGTTCAAGGGTATTTCCTTTGATAAAAGTGGAATACGATTTCAAATTAAACAATGGAAGTAAGAATTATTAAAATGCAAAATATTTTTAGAAACAGCTCAATTTTTGTATGTATTTTATTGATTGCTGGTTGTACAAGTAAACCGCGTAAAGTAAATGCTTCAGTTCCCCTGGTAACTTTTTCTCAAGAAAAGCCCAATAAAGAAGTCGTACCTGAACGTTATTGGCAAGCATTATCGGATCCTTCTCAGTTAGTTCTTCCTCATACAGAGTTCAGTCTTCAGTTAAGCGAACTTTATACCTCGGCATTAGGGAAAACATGCCGTGAGTTAACAATCACCGATAAAACGCAAGTTATGAAGCGACGTATCGTATGTGAAATTTCATTCTTAAATGCTGAAAATGAACAACAAACAGCATGGTTTTTAGAAAATGAAATTATTGAATCTACTCGCCATTTTGAACTGTAATAGAGTCACTTATGAAAATTAATGCCTTCAAAATTAAAAGCTTTACAGCTACTGTTATTTCACTTTCGTTACTTTCTTTTTCTAACCTAGTAACTGCGGCTTTTGAACCAAGTACAGTTGATGTTGGCAGTAATGCAACTCAAAGTATTCCTACTTTAACTAATCCCTCTGCAATGCAATCCTTAGAAGCAGGTCAATATAATAAAGCTTCAAGAGCTGGTGTATTATTACCGGGAGAAGTAGATGTTCGTCAATTACTTCCTACTTCAGGTGAAGATTTTCCTCCGCCATATGGCGCTAATATCTTTGCAGGTGGTTATGAATCAGAACGTAGTGACGGCCTTAATGATAATTACTTGATTGCCCCTGGAGATAAAATAAATCTTTGGATTTGGGGCGCGGTAAGTTATGCGGATGTGGCGACCGTTGATAATCAAGGCAATATTTTTATACCTAACGTCGGACCGATTAATGTTTCTGGTGTACTTGCAAGTGAGGTAAATCGCTTTGTAACAGGTAAAATAAAAGCTATTTATACAAACAATGTAGAAATATACGTTAATTTACTGACTGCAACTCCCGTGAGTGTGTATTTATCTGGTGCGATAATTCGCCCTGGGCAATATGCTGGTATGGCTTCGGACAGTCTATTATATTTCTTAAAACGCGCTGGTGGTATTGATCCTGAACGTGGTAGTTATAGAGAAATACAAATAATCCGTAATGGTGACGTGATAAAAAGTATTGATCTGTATGATTTTGTACAATCTGGCAAACTAGAAAAAGTAACCTTTAAAGATGAAGATGTTGTTTTAGTTAAACCGCAAAAATCAGCGATCACTGTAAGCGGTTCTGTACGAAACCCTTTTCGTTTTGAATTAACAAACCCTATTTCTTCAGGGCAAGAAATTGCAGACTTGGCAAGACCTAATGCAAAAATCAGTCACGTTGGAGTGTTTGGACATAGAAGTGAAGGACCTTTTTCCGTTTATCTTGAATACAATGACTTCTTAAATTTTGATCTTAAAGATGGTGATAGTGTTGTCTTTAACGATGATTTACATGCACATGTAATTGATGTGCAAGTATCTGGCAGTTATTTAGGCCCTTCTTATTTTGCGGTGAAAAAAAGCACACGTTTGCATGATTTATTAAGTCATATTCCAATTATTCCTGATTTAACAGATAACCAATCAATTTATATTCTTCGTAAAAGTGTCGCGCAACGTCAAAAACAAATGTTGGATGAGTCTCTTGATAGACTAGAAAGGAGTGTTTTTAGTGCTCCTGTGTCATCGGATGGCGAAGCCGCTATTCGTGCCAAAGAAGCTGAATTAGTGTTAGCTTTTACAGAAAAAGCTCGACAAATAATGCCATTAGGTAAAGTGATTGTTTCTGATAACGGAGTAACAGCAAATATACTACTGGAAAAGGGGGATCAAATCGTAATTCCTCATTACACTGATTTAATTCAAGTTGGTGGTGAGGTGTTAATGCCACAGGCAGTAGTATTTAACCCAAATGCGACTGTTGATGATTATATCGCTTGGGCGGGTGGTTTTACTGATAGAGCAGAAGATGAACGTATCTCAATTGTCAGAGCAAATGGCCTGGTTGTTTTTGATATTAATGCCAAAATTCAACCAGGTGACCAAATTCTAGTGCTTCCTAAAGTTGATGCTAAAATTATGCAAGCTGTAAAAGATGTAACACAAATTATCTATCAAATAGCCGTAGTCGCAAATGTGGCGATTAATTGATGATTAAAGCTCAGCTATCAGCTATTAGCTATCAGCTCTTAGCTTCAGACATTAAAGCTTTCAAGCCTTCTAGCATTTTAGCGTTGTCCTTATGGCATTAGTTAAAAAAAGATCAACCCTTAAAATATGGGGTGATGTCATATTTGCGATTTTTCTAAGAGAAATTAAAAGTAAATTTAGTGATAAATTAGGCATTAGTTGGTCTGTTGTTTCCCCAGTTGCTTTTATAATGATGCTTTCATTTATTAGAGGTAGATTTGATGGAGGTGAAACACATACAGTTCCAACATTCTTTTTCATGGTTTATGGTTTAGTGCTTGTTCAGTTTTTTTGGGAATAATCGGTAGTGTATCTAATTCGATAAAAAAAGTAAACCTTTGTACGCATTTCGTCAAGTTATGCCAATAAGCTCAATTATTGCTGTTTCTTGTTTTGAGTTTCTAGTTAAAATCTTTGTCGTACTAATAATAGGTATTATATGTTTATTTATGCGAATAGAAATTCATATTGATAATGTTATTGTTTTAATTTTTATATTTTTCCAGGTTTGGTTGTTTGCAACTTGTATTGGTATTATTTTCGCTATTGTATCTTGTTACCTGCCAGAAATAGAAAAATTAAGGTCGTTAGCTATGCGTCCAATATTTTTTATTTCTGGAATATTTTTTAGTTTACAGGATATACCTATTGAATACTGGCACTATTTGAATTGGAATCCTTTGTTACATGCCGTTGAATTAATGAGATATGTCGCTTATCCTAGTTATGGTGATGCAGGGGTAAGTGAATTTTATTTAAACATGTTTACACTATGCAGTCTATTTCTAGCATTAGCCATTTATCATATAAGTTGGAAGCAGGCGATAAGCCGATAGTTAGATAAATTTTAGGCGAATACTTTTCAGTGATTAGCTATGCGAAAGCTGAACCCTTATTTTACAGAAAGCTGACAGCATAGTGTTGAAAGCTTATATTTACTGAGAGCTAACAGCTCATAACTGGTTGCTGATTTATATGCTTGGACAAAGATTTTCACAATTAAAAAATACACTTAAGCCAGAAGAATTCAATAGTATTGACTTTTTAAAACAAAAGGCTGAAGAATTAAAACATTCTGATAAAGAATTATCAGATCGCGTTTTAGTGCGTGTTAAAAATTTGCAAAACCAGAAGAGAGAGAAGTCGTCAGCTGGTAGCTCTCAGTTATCAGTTAAAGAGACAAAAAACAAAAATAAACAAAACGTTAAGGTAAATGAAATCCAAAAAGGAAAGTTAAAAGCTATTATTACCTCGCCTTTTATGTTGCTTGTTATTTTACCATTTTTGCTATTCACCATTTACCAAGTGTTTATTGCAACTGAGCGTTTTGAAAGTAAAGCGCAGGTAATAGTTCAACAACCTGATTCAATGTCAACCATGGATGCGGGAATGGCTTTGCTTTCCGGTATAGGTGTATCCTCTGGTGGTTCCGATACTGAATTGGTAAAAGCTTATATATACTCTAATGATATGGTGCAATATTTGAATCATGAGTTAGATTTGCGAAATCATTACACTCAAGGTTTTATCGATTATTTCAGTCGTATTCATGAAAGTGATAGTCGAGATGAATTACTTAGTTATTTTCAAGAAAGAGTTAAAGTTGATATTAATGAAAAATCAGGGATTATAACTATTTCTAGTCAAGGATTTGATAGTGAGTATGCACAGTTATTGACAAATAAAATTGTTAACCGTGCAGAATGGTTTATTAATTCTATAGGTCATCAATTAGCAAATGAACAACTCGCTTTTATTAAAGGTGAACATGAAAATATTGAGAGAAAGTTCGCAAAGGCGCAGACTGATTTATTAAATTTTCAACAACAATATAATTTGTTAGACCCTACCGCAGAAGGGGTAGCGATGCAAGAGATTACTTATACTCTAGAAGGGCAAATCGCGACTAAAGAAACAGAGTTGAAAACAGCTGAAGCAATAATGAGCCCTAAGTCTCCTCAAGTTTTATCACTTCAAAATGAATTAAAAGCACTAAGTGCACAATTAAAAACAGAAAGAAATAAGCTCGCACAATCTGGAAAAGAAGAAATTGCAGTGAGTGAGTTATTAGCAAAATTTACAGATTATAAAGTAAAGATGGAGCTGGCACTTCAAGCTTACACTTCTTCGCAAATATCCCTAGAAAAATCAAGAATTGAAGCATATCGACAAATCAAATATTTGATCGTAGTTGAAAAAGCAACATTAAGTGAAGAAAAAATACCCTGATGTTATATATAACATCAGTTTATTTTTGCTTTTATTTAGTTTGATATATGGTATAGGAAAAATCATCGTCACAACTATTCGTGAATTAAAATAAGAATCAGATTTTTAGCTTTCTAACAAATAAATTAAAGGTATTTTATGAGCAATCCATTAAATCGAAAAGGTATTATATTAGCTGGTGGTTCAGGTACGCGTTTATACCCATTAACTAAAGTTGTTAGTAAACAACTAATGTCGGTTTATGATAAACCAATGATTTTTTATCCTGTTTCAAATTTGATGATGGCAGGTATTACGGAAATTTTGATTATATCAACACCTGATGAAATACATCGTTTTCAGCGTTTATTAGGGGACGGAGTCGCATGGGGTATTAATTTTGAATATGTAGTGCAACCAAGCCCTGACGGATTAGCACAAGCTTTTTTATTAGCTGAGGAGTTCTTAGCAGGCTCTCCTGCCGCTTTAGTGCTTGGTGATAATTTATTTTATGGTCATGACTTTGCTACTTCTTTAAAGAAAGCGAATCAGCAAGAATCTGGGGCAACGGTGTTTGGCTATCATGTTTCAAATCCTAAATCCTATGGAGTTGTTGAATTTGATGATACAGGCTTAGCTATTTCTATCGAGGAAAAACCTGAAAAACCAAAATCTAATTACGCAGTTCCAGGTCTATATTTCTTTGATAACAAAGTAGTGCAATTTGCTAAAAATGTTAAGCCATCTCCTCGTGGTGAACTTGAAATTACAGATGTGATTGACCAATATTTACAAACGAAATCTCTCAAAGTAGAAATTATGGGGCGTGGGACGGCATGGTTAGATACCGGTACGCTAGATGATTTACTTGATGTCTGCGGTTTTTATTCGTGCAATAGAAAAAGCGCCAGGGGCTAAAAATAAACTGTCCTGAAGAAATAGCTTATAGAATGGGGTATATCAGTAAAGAACAATTAAGAGACATCGCACAGCCTCTTATTAAATCGGGCTACGGTCGTTACTTATTATCTTTATTAGATAATGCAGTGTTTTAGAGCCAGCTATCAGCTATCAGTAATTAGCTATTAGCCTTTTTAATTTGTAAATCGAGTCGTTATTATGAAATTTATAGAAACAAGCATTCCAGACGTAAAAATTATTGAGCCAAAGGTCTTTGGCGATGAACGAGGCTTCTTTATGGAAACCTTTCGTACATCATTATTTAATGAGCATTGTGGTAAAACAGAATTTGTTCAAGAGAATCATAGCAAATCTAGTCATGGAATTCTGCGTGGTTTACATTTTCAAACTGAGAATACACAGGGTAAATTAGTACGTGTAACAAAAGGTGAAGTATTTGATGTGGCAGTTGATTTGCGTACATCTTCAGAAACGTTTGGGCAATGGGTTGGAGTATTACTCTCTGCTGAAAATAAACGTCAACTATGGGTCCCAGAAGGCTTTGCTCACGGTTTTTATGTAACAAGTGAAGAGGCTGAGTTTGTTTATAAATGTACTGATATTTATAATCCTAATACAGAGGTCTCAATAAAATGGGACGATTCAACATTAAACATTGATTGGCCATTAGTTGAGGGAAAACTTCCTAACTTATCGGCTAAAGATGAAGCTGGAATGTCATATTTAGACGCACCAAAGTTTTAATTCTTGAAAAAAATACTCATTAGTTCAAATACCTCATGGTTTATCTATAATTTTTTTAGAACAACAATAAAAGAATTTATGGGAGATGGGCGACAGGTTTACATTTTGGCACCTAAAGATGCTTATTCTGAAAAACTAAGTGCGTTGGGTTGCCATTTTTATCCTATGTCTGTGGATCGATCTGGGGCAAAGTTAACTGTAGAATTTAAAACAATTCTACAATTTTATAGCACAATAAAAATAATAAAGCCTGATTGCCTTTTAAATTTTACCCCCAAGATGAATATTTATGGTGCAGTTATTGGGCGCCTATTAAATATCCCTGTTATAAATAGTGTAGCAGGACTGGGGTCAATATTTACTGAAAAAGGGTTTAAACCACGGATTGGTAAGCTTCTATTACGGCTCACTCAGCCTTTAGTTAACCATATTATTTTTCAAAACCCAGATGATAGGCAGGTATATTTAGAGCACCATTTTGTTAAAGCAAAGCACACTTCCAGAGTGCATGGTATTGGCATCGATCTTAAAAGCTTTAAAGCGCACTCTGCACCAGATGATAATGTTGTCCGTTTTATTTTAGTGGCTAGAATGTTGAAGAATAAAGGGGTGATAGAGTTTGTAAAAGTCGCTGAAAGAATACGAGATAAATATCTCGCTAAAGACGAGGCTTCTAGTGACTTTGTTAAATGTGAATTTTCTTTACTTGGGTTTATTGATGAAGATAACCCTCAGGGTATTAGTCGAAGCACATTGATAAGATGGGACCAAGAAAGAAATGTACGCTATTTGGGTAAAACCGATGATGTATATTCTGTTGTCAAAAACTATGACTGTGTTGTTTTACCTTCCTACTACCGAGAAGGTATTCCACAGTGTTTGATTGAAGCTTGTGCAATGGCTAAACCGGTTATTACTACTGATAATGTTGGATGCCGAGAAACAGTTGAGGATCAAATAACAGGTATAAAAATACCCTGTCGAAATGTTGAAGCTTTAGAAGATGCCATGCAAAAAATCATTGATATGTCACATCAAGAACGCTTAAATTTAGGCATCAATGGACGTCTTAAAGCTGAAAAAGAATTCTGTCATTTAAACATTGCCAAGCATTACTTGTTAATGATAGATGCATTGCTCTCAAATAAAAAAACAAAATGATAGATATCGTACTTGCTACTTATAATGGTGCAAAATTTTTAAAGGAACAGATAACCTCTATACAAAACTGTGAGGGATATAATGAGTTAATCGAGCGTTTTATTATCATCGATGATGGCTCAACTGATGATACGTTGAAGATTATTGAAAAGCTAAAAAAACCGATAATAAAATAGAACTGCATATTAATCAGTCTGGAAAACATGGAACACAAAAAATTTTTCAGAAGGTTTAAAGTTAACAACTTCCGAGTACTTAATGTTATCAGATCAGGATGATATTTGGTTTAAAGATAAAATAATAGAAAGCTTTAAAGCATTAAAAGCATTAGAGAGAGAATCGGAGAGAATAAAACCTTTGTTAGTGTTTACTGACAAAATGATTGTTGATGAACAACTAAATGTTTTAAATTATAGTGATTATGAGCGTAGTAAAATTTCTAAAGATTGGCATTTACAAACAAAGTACTTGCTCCAACGTAACGTTGCTTCAGGGTGTACTATGTCGTTTAACAGGCAACTGTTAAATAAAGCAATGCCTATACCGAAAGAAGCATTTATGCACGATTGGTGGTTTGCCATTATCGCTTCATATTACGGCAAAATAAAACTTATCGATAAACCTCTTATGCAATATCGACAACATAGCGCTAACGTTATTGGTTCGCCAGAACGTTCAACCTGGTTATTATTGATTAATGCTAAAAAGAGTTATCAACTCTTTGAGAAAAACTTTAATAAAGCAATGCAACAAGCAAAGTACTTTGAAAATACTACCAATCAAGCATCTGAATTTACTGCTTTATATGACTGTTCGATTTTCAAAATATTTTATTTTGTGCTGTTTAAAAACATAACTCAAAGTGGAACGATAAGAAAACTCTCTATTATCTTTCTTCTATTAAAGCGCCGATTACATAAAAATTAATATACATTAGTTTAATATTCCATTTTATTTTTCGTATAATAGAGTTTAACCTTTTACTTTTACTTTTACTTTTACTTTTACTTTTACTTTTACTTTTACTTTTACTTTTACCTTTAACCTTTTATCTTTTATCTTTTATCTTTTATCTTTCATCTTTTACCTTTCATCTTTCACCCTTAACCTTTTTATTAATCACTTAAATTTGAGAAATTTAGTAATTCAATCGGTTCATAATTGATATTTTTTGTTGTATTATTTGATATTGATTTTTAAGAATAGTTACCATTAAGTGAGTTCAAATAAATGAAAGTATTAATTACAGGGAAAGGTGGACAACTTGCTTGGGAACTTGAGCAAACAAAACCTGAGATGATCAACCTTATCAGTTTATCCGCACAAGATTTAGACATTACTGATCAAGAAGTTGTTGAACAAGTTTTAAGACTACATAAACCTGATATTGTTATTAATGCAGCGACCTATACAGCGGTCGACAAAGCCGAAGAAGATATTAAAACAGCTTATGCTGTTAACGATTTAGGCAGTGAATATTTAGCCTTATCTTGTAAAGACCTAAATTCAAAACTTATCCATGTTTCAACTGACTTTGTATTTGATGGAACCAAAACGACTCCTTATCAAACTGATGAAAAGCCAAATCCAATTAATGTTTATGGCGCTTCTAAATTAGCTGGTGATATCAAAGTAAATGACATTCTAGGTGCACAGGCAACCATTATCCGTACTGCATGGGTCTACTCCGCAAACGGTAATAATTTTGTAAAAACCATGTTGCGTTTAATGACAGAGAAAGAGCATCTAGGTATTGTATACGATCAGGTGGGTACTCCAACCTGGGCAAAAGGCTTAGCGAAAATGATTTGGGCGCTTATTATGCCTGAAGGCCTAAATGCTGGAAATCTGGATGTTCAATCTTCAAGCCCTCAAGCCTTAACGCCTTCCAGCTCTGAAGCTTTGTTGCTCCATTGGACCGATGCAGGTGTTTGCTCGTGGTACGATTTTGCAGTGGCTATTCAAGAGTTAGCTGTGGAAAAAGGTTTTTTAGATAAAGCTATTCCTGTCCGTCCTATTCCTGCTAGTGCATACCCAACTCCGGCTACTCGCCCATCCTTCAGTGTCATTGATAAAGCTTCCGCAGAACAAGCAAGTGGCGTAGAAACAATTCACTGGCGTAAACAGCTTTCTGAAATGATGGATGAATTAAAACATAGCCAGAATAATAAATAATAAATAATAAATAATAAATAATAAATAATAAATAATAAATAATAAATAATAAATAATAAATAATAACTAATAACTACAAGCTGATAGCTCTTGTATTGAGGAACAAAATGAGAAATTTACTAGTAACAGGTGGTGCCGGTTTTATCGGTGCAAATTATGTATTGTATTGGCTTGCAAATAATCCGCAGGATAAAGTAGTTGTTTTGGATGCACTTACTTATGCAGGCAACCGTGCAAGTTTAACTTCTGTTGAAGACAATCCTAATTTTGTATTTACTCATGGTGATATTTGTAATACAGAGCTAGTAGAGTCGCTTCTTAAAGAACATAAAATCGATACATTAGTACATTTTGCCGCAGAGTCTCATGTTGATCGCTCTATTACTGGGCCAGATGCATTTATTGAAACTAATATTATTGGTACTTACAGCTTACTCAAAGCGGCAAAAAAAGTTTGGATTGACGAACCTAAAGCAAATGGCCAAGCACCACTTAAACATCGTTTTCATCACGTATCAACAGATGAAGTTTATGGAGAACTTGGACCAAATGATCCTGCATTTACAGAAGAAACTGCTTATGCACCTAACTCTCCTTACTCTGCATCTAAAGTCGCTTCTGATCACTTAGTGCGTGCTTATCATCACACTTATGGTTTGGAAGTCACGACATCAAACTGCTCTAATAACTACGGTCCTTACCATTTCCCTGAAAAACTGATCCCATTGATTATTACTAATATTTTATTTGATAAGCCATTACCTGTTTACGGTGATGGACAACAAATTCGTGATTGGTTATATGTGGAAGATCACGCTCGTGGAATTGAATTAGTTCTTAATAAAGGGCGTTTAGGTGAAAACTACAATATTGGCGGTCATAATGAATGGGCTAATATTGATATCGTGAAATTAGTTTGTGAGTTAATGAATGAGTATTTTGCTAAGGACCCAACTCTCGCAACCCGATTCCCTGAAGCGAAAACCGTACGAGAAGGTAAAGCCACTTCACTCATTACTTTTGTTACTGACAGAGCAGGACATGATTGGCGTTACGCGATTGATGCAACTAAAACAAATAACGAGTTGGGTTATAAACCTGCAGAATCTTTTGAAACAGGTATTAGAAAAACAGTTGATTGGTATTTAGGAAATGAAACTTGGTGGAAGGATCTATTAGAGGTTGTGAAAAAATGAATGTGAAAACAAAAATAATGAGTCGAATTGCCACGTCTAATGAAAGTATTTTAGATGTTGAATTCTATCGCTCTAGTTACCCAGATCTTAGCCAATTGTCTAATAAACGTCTGAAGAATCATTGGCATTTTAAAGGAAAAAAAGAGGGAAGGTTTCCTAATTTAGAACAAATGTTACTTTCTAAAGGAATTAAATCAATTGATGAATTTAATTTTGAATTAGATCTTGATTTCTATTTGTTATTTTATCCAGACCTTACAGAAGCTGGGATTACTTCACTGCAACAGGCAAAAATACATTGGTTAACAAATGGAAAGTCTGAAAATAGATTCAGAACAATGCAACAATGGGTAGATAGTAATAACGGGGTATTATATCTAGACTTAGATAAGTTTAAACTAAATGATATTATTTTAAATAATAAGAATTATTCGCTTAATGTAACAGATATATTAAACATTGCTGTTGGCAAAATTACTCAGCCGATTAGTATTTATGCTGATAATAAAAAAGATGCTGAGTTTTACGAAAATTTAGGTGTTCGTTGTTATTTGGAGTACAGGAATAATAAAACGACGCAAAGTATACAAGCGACACGCTCTGCTTGGCAAATGTCTTTATATTTTCATCAAAACGGAGAGGTATTAGAACATTTAGGTAATACATACCTAGATCAAAGTGATTACCGAACAGCACAAAAAATATACCAATCAGCAATTGCAATTAAGTTGCCTGAACTTTCAATGTACTTAACTAACAATATTTTATTCTGTTATGAAAGCCAACAACGTATTAAACAAGGCGTTGAGTTTTTATCCAGTTTTGAGAATAGTAAATTAATGGAATTTGTAGGAGATTATTTTTTTACTAAACAGAACTACCAAGATGCAGAAAGTGCATATATGCATGTATTTGAAGCTTCTTCTAAACCTTCGTTGAAAATAATAGAGCGTCTACTTGAGTGTTCAGAAAAACAGTTTAGTTTTCAAAATGGGGTTAAATTACTCGTTTCATTACAGAAAAAATGCCCTGAATTCACATATTCCTTTGAATTGTTAAAAAGTTTTATTCAAAAATTTTATTGGGATTATTTAGGGGTATTCATATGCTCGCAACTTTAGATAATCGTAAGAAATTAAAAGAAAGAGTATTAGAGTACACCGAAATTATTTATGATGCGTATTATCAATTTTATGGTGGTATAGAACAACAAGAATTAAAAACATTGAATACAGATAAAATTTTAATCATTGGTGATTTCCACGTACCTCAATGTATACGCTATCGAATTGACCAAAAAGTAGAGCAGTTAGAAACTCAAGGTAAAGAAGTTACAACTGTCGATTGGTTGAAAGTTGATGAACATCAAAATGAGATTGCTTTACACGATATTGTGATTTTCTATAGAGTACCAGCCCTACCTGAAGTGTTAAAAACAATTGCGCAAGTTAATGCTAATGGTAAAGCATCATTTTATGAAATTGACGATCTTTTATTTGAAGAAAGTTATCCAGCACCCATTGAAACGTTTGGAGGGTATGTCGGATTAGATACTCATATAGAATTACGTAAATCAATGGCAAGTTTTTATGCTCACGGCTAAACAATGTCGTTTTGGTATATCTTCTACGCAACTATTATGCGACAAATTACAAAATTTAGTGATGGATAAAACCTGTTTATTGCATCGTAATGGTTTAGATAAGCTTAATGTAATTAGGAGTGAAGATAAGTCACATAAAAAAACGGTTGATATTTTTTACGGTAGTGGTACTCAAGCGCATAATAGTGATTTCATTGATCAAGCATTACCTGCTTTAACGCGAATTTTAGATAAACATAAAAATTCACGCTTAATTATTGCTGGTTACTTACAATTACCCAAAGCTTTCACTTCTCGTTATAAAACACAATTAAAACAAGTACCGCCAATTAAAAATGTTAAAGCATATTGGGCATTTTTAGCACAAGCCGATATTAGCCTAGCTGTATTAGACGATGATGAAATCAACGGATGTAAAAGTGAGTTGAAGTGGTTTGAAGTCGCCTGTTTTAGTATTCCATCAGTAGTGAGTACAACTGCAAATTACCGAGATGTATTAGTGGATGGTGAAGATGCTTTTATAGCGAGTAATGAGCAAGAGTGGTTTGACGCGCTTAATCGGCTCATTATTGACCCTCAACTACGTGAAAAAATTGCAAGTAAAGCATTAACTAAAGTTCAAAATGAGTATTCCGTAGAGTATTTGGGTGAAAATTTAGTAGCACAAATAGATTCTTTATTAGTTAAACCAGTTAAAAATAAGAAAAAATTAGCGTTAGTGAATGTGTTTTTTCCTCCTCAAGCTATTGGAGGAGCAACAAGAGTTGTTTCAGATAACTTTGATATATTGCAACAGCAATATGGTGATGAATACGAGTTAGTGGTTTTTACCTCAGATGATCGGTGTACAACACCTTATGAATTAACAAGCTATCAGCACCAGGGAGTAACAGTTTATCGCTCTACTATTTTATATCGTGAAAACATGGATTGGCATGCACAAGATCCTAAAATGTATGAGCTATTTGAACAGTTTATTGAGCTAGAACAACCAGATGTAGTGCATTTTCATTGTGTACAGCGTTTGACAGCTTCTGTGATAGAAGCTACAAAAGATAATAAAATTCCTTATATTATCACTGCTCATGATGCATGGTGGATTTCTGACCATCAATTTCTGGTTGATGCAGATGATAACGTCTATCCTGATGGGCACCCAGATATGTTTGCGGCAAAGAACATTACCCAACAACGTTAGCTTAGAAGACTCTATTGAGCGTTTAATCTACTTTAGAGATTTATTGAAAGGAGCTAAATATTTGCTAACTGTATCTGAAAGTTTTGCCACTATTTACAGAAAAAATGGTTACTCAGAAATACAAGTAAACAAAAATGGTATTAGCTCTACAGTTGAATGGTTAGACAAGGATACTTCTAAGAATGATAAGGTTATTTGTGCACACATTGGGGGGATGGCTAATCATAAAGGTTATTTCTTGTTAAAAGAAGCAATAGAGCAAGAACAGCCTAAAAATATTGAAATGTTAATTGTGGATCATGCTAAAGATGAAGGATATATCGAAAAAACATTTTGGGGGAAAGTACCTGTAACCTTTATAGGACGTGTTAGCCAAACAGGCATTACCGAGTTATATCAAAAAATGGACGTCTTGTTTGCTCCCTCTATGTGGCCTGAAAGTTATGGTTTAGTGACTCGTGAAGCCACTGCTTGTGGTTGCTGGGTTGTCGCCAGTGAGCTTGGAGGAATAGGTGAGGATATAATAGAAGGGAATACAGGTTTGCGTATAAAGCCTGACGTACAAGGTGTGGTTAAAGCTGTCAATGAGATTGATAAAAACTCTAAGAAATTTAAAAGCATAATATTGCAACATGATATTCGTATCGTAGATAAGCAAGTTGAAGAGTTAGCTAGGTATTATAATGCTTGATAATCAGGAAATGGAAATTGTTCATACAATGTATGGAGATTTTACTTGTTGGAAGAACGATTTAATTACCGATCAACTTAAAGCTTACTCTGCTCACACCAGAAATGAGCTGGCTATGCTATCAACAATTATTCAAGAAGGAGATAATATTTTAGATATAGGTGCACATATAGGCACATTTTCTATACCTTTTTCTTTTTTAATAAACAACTTGGAAAAATATATTCATTAGAAGGTAATAAAGATAATTTTGATTTATTAAGTCAAAACATAGTCAATAATTACTTGCAAGATAGCATTATCCCGTTTAACGTTATTGCAGACTAACGAAAAGGGATTATACTCGCATAAAAAGCCAGTTAACAGTAATTCAGGTATGTCATATTTTGTTCCTAGTAACGTTAATGATGTTGGTGTGGAATCCATACTTGTTGGAGATTGGTTTCAAGATAATTGTATCGATAGCTTACAGCTAATAAAGATTGATGTCGAAGGGGCAGAGTTTGAAGTTATTAAATCATGCTTGCACCTCATTAAGAAATATCGACCTGTATTTTACATTGAAATATGCAGAGAACAATTGTTGAGGTTTAATGCTAACTATGAAGATATTGAAGTTTTACTAAAACAAAATGGATATGAATTTTTTGTTAATAATGGAAAAAGAAATAGCAGTAATGATGATTTTGTGATTAAGCATATTAATTCGCTCGACGAAGGAGGGAATTTCTTTGACTTACTTGCAATTCATCGTGATGACAAAAGATATCCCAATTATATTAAATTTAATAAGGAAAAGCCCAAAATGTTAGAAAATTTATTTCTTAGTGTAGGAGCAATGAAAGCAGGGACCACATGGTTGTATGAACAATTAAAAGATCATCCTGAAATTCATTTTACACCAGAAAAAGAAATACATTATTTTGCAAATAAAATAGGGATTGAAAAACAACTTAACCATAGAAACCGCATTATTAAATTGAAAGAAGTGTTACAAAAAACGGCTTCGGGTAATCCTAAATTCATATCACAGAATGCAGAAGAAATTTCATGGTATGCAGAATATGCGAGGGAAAAAGAAATATCAAATGAATGGTATGAAAATTTATTCCGATTTAATACAGGCAAAAAGTTCTGCGCAGATTTTTCAAATTTGTACTGTCAAATGGATGAAAATGGCTGGGGTAATGTTCGTAAAGTTACTAAAAATGTAAAAGTTATTTATACATTGCGTGATCCTCTTGAGCGTTTGTGGTCGCATTATAAGTTTCACATGAAATGGGTAAACAGAGAGGATGAGGCTTTAGATGCAGGCTTTGAACATTTTAAAAATTTACTGGATAAGGATTTCTTTTGGGTTAATGCAGAGTATGCAAAAAACTACGAGTTACTTAAGAACTCTTTGAATAATGATGAGTTAATGATTCTTTATTTTGAAGATTTTAGAGAAAACCCAATTGAAATGTTACATGAAGTGCAAAAATTTTTGGGGATTAAAGTCATCACTCCTGAACAAAGTAAACTAGATAAAAAGGTAAATAAAACAAAAAACTTTGGGATGCCTGCAGAGTGGAAAGATTATGCGTATAAAAAATTATCTGAGAATAAAACTGTTATAAATAATCAATTGGGACATGAAAAATGGTCAATAAAAAGTTTATAGCCGACGGAAAGTTTTCATTAAAATTAAATGTGACACAAGAACAAACTGTGGCTTTAGTTGATGAAAATCTTGTTGTTGAGGGACATAAGACGATAAATGATAAAGAGGAAATAAGCTTTGAGTTTCTTCTGTTTGATATTTTCAAATTAAAAAAATTTACTTGTCTATAGATGGAAAAAATATTCAGGAATTAAACCTTATTGATATAGATTGTGATAGTTGGGAGCTTGATTTTTCAAATATTATTAAAAGTATAAACTTGTTAGAATGTCGATTTGAAAAAATAGCATCATATCTTTACATATTGAGTCATGTAAACTTAAATTCTTGTGCTAGTGGAATGCTTTTTACCAATCTCTTTTTTAGAATTTCTGAAAATATTAATGACTTTAAATGGGCATTTGATTTTATAGTTGAACAAAAGTTAGCATATGATAAGCATATAAATATCATTACTGCCGAAGATGCACGATGGTACATATCATCATCTTTGAATATAGGGTTGTTTTGCTTGTTTTTGAATCAAATTCCATTAGCAGAAAAAATATTTTTGGGGGTTTACCGCAAATCTAGATACATAAGTTATGCTCCGATGTGTTTATGGAACTATATAAGTACTATTTTATGTTTAGCTTTAATAGAAATATATAAAGAAAAGTTTGATGATGCAATTCCGTTCCTTAATGAAGCTTTTTTTAATTCTAAACATGCATTAAATGAAATATACCACCCTAAAAATGAATCTTTACTGACACAAATCCACGATTGTGAAATAGTATTAAAACTAGGAGAACAAGCGTTAATTGCACAGGTTGCGCTATTGGAGCAGAAGCAAAAATCTAGGCTAACTAAACAAGCTAAATATACTCTAGGAAGAAATCAACGCTTCACCTCAAAACCTGTATTGAAAAGGTATAGGTTTGTTAAAGGTGAGTTCCTTGATTTTTTTAAAATTGTAGATAATCAAATTAATATAAAATTGGGGAAATAAATGCATATATTAGATTGTACGTTACGAGATGGCGGTTATTACAATAACTGGGATTTTGAACAGGAAGTTGTCGAGGCTTACTTATCAGCGGTAAGTGAAGCAAAAATTGATTATGTGGAGCTTGGTTTACGAAGCTTTCCTAAAGGAGACTTTTTAGGGGCTTATGCATATACAACGGAGGCTCACCTAAATACATTAGATTTACCTGAAGGCCCTACTTATGGTGTGATGGTCGATGCGAAAACAATACTAGAGTCTGAATTATCAATTGAAGATGCTGTTGAAGCATTGTTTGTACCAGCTAGTGATAGCAAAATAAGTTTAGTACGAGTTGTTGCTCATTTTCCAGAAGTAGAGCACTCAGGCCCCATCGTTAAGTGTCTTAAATCATTGGGGTATATCGTTGGTTATAACTTAATGCAAGCAGGTGGTAAAGCTGGTGATGTGATTGCAGATAAAGCAAGACAAGCTAAAGAGTGGGATGATTTAGATGTACTCTATTTTGCTGATTCGCTAGGTAATATGGATAGTGTGGAAGTTGAACGAATTGTAACTGCATTGCGTACTGAATGGTCTGGACCATTAGGGATTCATACTCATAATAATATGGCAAAAGGATTAGATAATTCGATAGCGACCAATAATGTGGGTGTTACTTGGTTGGATGCAACTATTACAGGTATGGGCCGTGGTGCTGGTAATACTCAAACAGAAAGTTTATTGGCTGTTTTGGATAAAGGTGAAAGTAAGTATATATCTAAACCTATTTATGAGTTAGTTATACGTCATTTCGAATCAATGCAAAGACATTACGGTTGGGGAAGTAACTTATTATATTTCCTAGGGGCTCAAAATGATGTACATCCTACTTATATTCAAAACTTATTATCTAATAGCCATTACGGGACCGATGAAATAGTTGGTGCGATAGATTATTTAAGTAAATTAGATGGGACTACATCTTACAATGGTGCTGTATTAAACACTGCTTTATCATTTAATACAAACGAGACTGCCCCATTATCTGGAACAGAAGCAATTTGTGGACTATTTGATAATAAAAATGTACTTATTGTGACTAATGGGCCAAGTACTAAAAAATACTTAGGCGCGATCAATTTATATATTGAGCAATTTAAACCTGTTGTTATTTCTATTAATGTAAGTGACTACATTTCAGCTGATATTATCGATTATTATGTGATTTCTCATAACGCAAAATTTTTATCAGATGCAGACCGTTATAATAAATTAAATAGGCCTGTTATATTACCACTACATCGTTTCACAAAAAGTGAATTGGCTGTTATTTCAGACCTTCAGTTACTAGATTATGGTTTGACTATAAAAGACAACGAATTTGCCTCTAATACGTCTCACAGTGTAATTCCGTCGGATATTACCACTGCTTATGTCTTAGCTATGTTACTTGAGTCATGTCCAAGCTCAGTTAAACTAGTTGGATTTGATGGCTACGATAAAAATGATTCACGCCAACAAGAGATGATGAAGGTCATAGAGTTATATAATAAAGATGACCGCTCTTGTGAGCTTGTCTCATTAACACCAACAAGCTACCCATTAACTAAAGGGTCGGTTTATGCTCCCAATTGCTAAATATGATATTTATATTTTTGATTGTGATGGAGTTATTTTAGACTCCAACCAATTAAAAATTGATGCAATGCATAATGCATTGCTTCCATTAGTTAAAAATATAAAGCATGTTAACCTTTGCATTGATTACTTTCGGAATAATTTTGGCCGTTCTCGTTTTCACCACATTGATGTATTTGTGAATGAGCTTTTGGATTTAAAAGATAGTGAAAAAGAATCCATAAAAGTAGATATTTTAGAAGGTTATTCAAGTCAATGTAAGGCGCTTTATTTATCGGCTGATTTAACTCCAAATATATTAACTTTTATATCTGCTTTACGGGGCAAAAAATATATCGCTAGTGGCTCTGAGCAACAAGAATTGAGAGATGTTTTTAAAGAAAGAGGTTTAGATAGCCATTTTGATGAAATATTTGGTTCTCCGGCTAAAAAATCAGATTTAGTTGCATCTATATTAAAGTCAAATGTTCAACAACGTGCAATAATGTTTGGCGATGCTATTTCGGATTTAGAGGCGACGCGATTATCGAATATTGACTTTATAGCTTATATTCCATTTTCAAACGTAAAAGAAAAACTTGTAACGTTAAGTAAAAAAATGGCTCTAAAATAATTAATAACTGGAGTGAATTGCTATGATTACTGCTTTTTTACCTTGCAGGAAAGGAAGCCAACGTATCCCTGATAAGAACGTTAAAGATTTTGCTGGTGTAAAAGGTGGGCTACTTAAAATTAAACTTGAACAATTACTTAAATGTAAAAAAATAGATTCGATTGTCGTATCCTCAAATGATGAAAGAGTATTAAGCTTCGCAAATAAAGTGAATGATTCTAGGATAGTTGTAGATGATCGACCTGATCATTTAGGTAGCAGTTCAACCACTACTGATGAATTAATTAAATATGTCCCATCAATTGTCAAAGAGGGAGAGGTGTTATGGACTCATGTTACTTCTCCTTTTATTACTGAGTTTGATTACGAAAATATTATTGTTGCATACGAAGATGCTTTATCTAAAGGTTATGACTCTCTAATGACAGTTCTTAAACTACAGGGGTTCATTTGGGATGAAAAGCGACCTATCAGCTACGATCGTAATGATTTGAAGTGGCCAATGACACAAAACGTAAAACCATTATATGAAGTGGATAGCGGTGTGTTTTTATCAACAATTAAAAATTATAAAAATTATGATGACCGTATTGGGTTGAAACCATTTTTATTAGAACAAGAAAAGCTAAAGTCAGTAGATATTGATTGGCCTGATGACTTTACATTTGCGGAAGAGTTATGGAAAAGAAAAGTTTAATCTTAGGGCCATCTCATATTATGAGATGGATTCAATCTATAAATACTGCAATTATACCCAGTTTGACAAATGTCGATTTTCATGGGCGTGGGGGAGCACCTATATGGGGGGACTTCATTAAAAATAAATTTAATGACTTTAATAATTATAATCAAATTATTTTTATAGTTGGTGATTTTAGGTTTGGGAATAAAGTATTAATTGATGATTCGGAAATAAGAAATCAACATGGTATAGAAAAGGAATTAATTTCAGTTCAAAATGATAGAGAGATGTATGATAAAGTTGTTAATGAATTACTTTATTTGTCACACTCTAGATATAAATCTAAAATAAAATTTATTTTCTGGGACTTAGCATTACGGGAACACAAAAATCGTAAAGAAAACAAATATACAACAAATGAAGAGTACAAGCACCCAATATGGAACTTACACCAGATACAATGTCAATTTGAAAATAACACTATTAAAATTGATTCTGAAATGAATTTAGACTCCTTATATATAGATGGTAGTAATCATCCTTCATTTTTAGGTTATGTCTATTTATATAAGTTGATTTTTGGATATATAAATAGCATTTCTGTAATTGACTTATTTCCCCTTCAAGATTATCTGATTACAGAATAATAGGGGACTCTTCTTTAATAAGGAACATAAATACCTTTTGTAACAAAGGTATATTAGATTACTCTTATTCTCTTGAAGAAGTTAGATTGTCAAGATTAGAAGATTTTTTAACTAAAAATGATGGTCATTTTACATTTGTTTCTAATATACGTAAATTAAGTGACAATGAAGATGTTTTCTTTAAGCGTATAAAAATACTTCATACTATAAAGTCAAAATTTGGTTCTCGTTTAAATATTATATTTTGGGAGGCTTATGCTCAAGAAGTAATTTCTAGTCGTGAAAAAGGGTACATTAAATTCTTACCAGACAACCCACTTTTTCGTTATCAGACATTAGCTCTTGCCTTTGGCAATAATGCGGTTTACCCCTCTCCAAATTCGCTTTCAGGTCAGTCTCTAGTTGAATTAAATATTGGTTTACAGCCTACGATTAAAGGCGTTTTATGGTTACTTATGAGTAATGATAATTCTTTAATTGAATTTGAAGAATATTACTCTAAATTTAAAGCAAGTTTTTTCACGACCTTTTATCTCAAAAGTTAATTGGATAGTAGCAAAAATATTAGAATTAAATATTCCACTTTTTGTAGGCAATTTGGGGTTTTAGATGATTAAAAAATTTATGATGGCAACTCGTTATCAACTTAGAAAAATTGATTGGCTTGCACGTTTATACCGAAAGTATTTTATGAAACTCCCCTTGATGGGGGATATTCTGAAATTCAGACTGCACAAAATAGTTTGTTATCTGTTATTAACACTGCTCATTACCAAACGGGCTTTTCTATTATTGTTCCTACCTATCAACCTGATCTTAGTTTGTTCAAAGAGATGGTCGCTTCAGTTATCGGACAGCGTTATACCCATTGGCAGTTGGTGATAGTTGATGATGCTTCTCAAAATGCTGAATTAACCGACTACCTAGATTCGTTAGTTGAAGATACTCGGATTAGCGTTATACAACGTTCTGAAAACGGTCATATTTCTCTATCCTCCAATGATGGTTTAGCAATTGCAACTGGTGATTATATCGTGCTGTTGGATCATGATGATCTATTACATTGTGATGCTTTATCCGCTATGGCGGAGGCTATTGATAAAAACCCTAAAGCAAAAATTCTGTATAGCGATGAAGATAAAATTACACATAAAGGTGAACGAGCATTTCCTCACTTTAAACCTCAATGGAACCGTGATTTATTGTATTCGTTGAACTATATATCGCACCTAGGTGTTTATAATCGTTCGCTTGTTGAGTCTGTTGGCGGTTTCCGAGTTGGTTTTGAAGGTAGTCAAGATTACGATTTATTATTACGCTGTATTGCTAAGTGTGGTGATGAGCAAATTATTCATGTTCCTTATGTGCTGTATCATTGGCGAGCAGTTGAAGGCTCTACCGCCTTTTCAGAGTCTGAAAAGTCATATTCTTGTACAGCTGGTTTAAAAGCGTTGCAGGATGCTTTAGCTCAACAGGTTGAATCTGTTGAAATTGGAAAATTAGCAAATACTTATAAAGTAAATTGGCCTGTGCCGGATGATACGCCTCTAGTCTCAATTATCATTCCCACCAAGAATGCTAAAAAGCTTGTTAAGCAATGTATAAATTCTATTTATAAAAAAACTTTATATCCTAAATTTGAAATTCTTTTAGTAGATAATCAATCAGATGATCTAGCTTCTTTAGACTATTTTAAAGGGCTTGAGGCTGAAGGAAAGATTAGATTGATTTCATATGATAAGTCATTTAATTATTCAGCAATTAATAACTTCGCAGTCACTCAAGCTAATGGTGATTTAATAGTGTTAATGAATAATGATATTGAAATTATTAGTGATACTTGGTTAACAGACATGGTGGCAAATATTAGCCGTCCAGATATTGGTTGTGTTGGGGCTAAGCTTTATTATCCTGATGGTAAACTACAACATGGTGGTGTGATCACTGGTTTAGGTGGTGTTGCAGGACATTCACATAAATATTTCCCTAAAAGTCATCCCGGCTATTTTAAGCGTTTACAAGTTGTACAAAATTTGTCTGCAGTAACCGTCGCTTGTTTAGCTGTTCGTAAAGATGTGTTTGAAGAGGTTGGTGGGTTAAATGAAAAGTATTTAACTATTGCTTTTAATGATGTCGATTTTTGTTTAAAGGTAAAGCAAGCCGGCTACCGTAATCTATGGTCTCCTTATATTGAAATGGTGCATCATGAATCGATTAGTCGTGGGACAGAAAATACACCAGAAAAGCAGGCTCGTTTTGCTAGTGAGGTTGAATATATGAAAAAAACTTGGAGTAAGGCTTTATTAAATGATCCATGCTACAGTGAGTGGTTAACCTTAGATAGAGAAGATTTTACATTACGATGAATATTATAAATAAAAGAATCATCATTCATACAGGCCCTGGTAAAACAGGGTCTTCAGCACTTCAAGCTTGGCTGTCACAGAATATAGACTTTTTAAATAAAAATGGGATTTATTACCCACCACATTCTATTTCGAAAGAAAAAATTAGTTCAGGAAATTTACACGAAATATTAGAAAGAGATTCTGTAACAGGAAAATGGACTGTTTGTGAGAACAGATTAAAAAAATTAATATCAAAGTTTAAACAGTCCGATTTTCATTGTTTATTATTATCCTCTGAATTCTTTTTCCTCATATTGTTGAACTACATTCTTTGATTCCTGATGCTGAATTTGTTGTTTATATTCGTCATCCATTAGAGCTTTGTGAATCTAATTATAATCAAGGTATTAAAAGGCACTCCGCTGTTAATAAATTTCAGGTGCCAAAAGTTATTCATAATAATACCTTAAAACATTTACAAGGCTATTTTAAACGAGTTCCCGTACCGCAATTTAAGTTAAGGCCTTATGATTTCAAATTGATGGAAGGTGGTGGGATAGTTTCTGACTTGTTGAGTGTTCTTGGAGTGGAGATAAAAGTAGAATCAAACAATATTAATCCATCCTTCACATTTCCGGCTTTAGAGTTTAAACGTTTACTAAATCATTTTGATTTAAGTCATTTAGAGCCACAATTAGACCAAGTTTTGCAGGCTTGTACTATTGGAGAGGCTAAATATTCTTTAATGGATGAAGGCGACTTTGTAAGATTAAACCTTGAGAATTGTCTGTTGATGCAAGCTTTTATTGATGATAATAAACTATCTGAACTACAACCTTTGCATGAACAGTTTAAACATAAACAACAACGCCCTTTTAAGCGACAGGAGGCGTCATTAAATGAACTGACTTTAATTGCGGATTATATAAAGGAAGTAGAGCCAGCACTATATAATGAACTCAAGCTTAAGCTTACTAATAATCCAAATTTAATCGTTGATAATTTAGATGTTTATAATGCATTTTCAGTTGAAGTATTAGCTTCTGCTCGAGAGTTATTAATCGATGAATCCTTATTAAACTATATTAATAATTTTACCATACACCCGGGAAAGCGAGGTAAAGTTTGCTTTGAACTAAGTTGCTATCATTATGATATGGAAGACTATTTAAATGCATTAGTTTTTGCAAAAGCGACTCATTATTTTAATCCAAATCATATGGGGTTTAAGCTTAAGCTTAATAAACTTTTAATTAAGTCTAATGAATTAAATCGGACGTCTAAAAACAAGCTCACAGAGTCTTCAGGTTTAATCAATTTAAATATAAAGTAAGAAATAAATTGATTAAAACTAAAAAAAATGACTTTATCGATGTTGGCGTGTGCTTTACTTTGACTTAAATGTGAATTAATTATGATTTAAATCTCATTTTTATTGCCACTAACTTGTATGATAAAAGGTTAAGGATAAAGTAATGTGATATTTTTACAAAAGGCATACTTTAATGAAAATATTACATCACGGTGCTATTAGTGGCGTAACTGGATCATGTCATCAGTTACTGATTGATGATGATAATAGTGTTCTAGTTGATTGTGGTTTATTTCAAGGTGATGAAATATCAAAAAATAATGATGGCGAAAATCATTTGAGTATCAATTTTGATATTTCTACCGTTCAAGCTTTGTTAGTCACTCATTGCCATATTGATCATGTGGGGCGCATTCCTTATTTATTAGCAAGTGGTTTTACTGGCCCAATCATTTGTTCTCTAGCAACAGCATCTTTATTACCTATGGTTATTGAAGATGCCTTAAAAGTAGGTGTTACTCGTAATGCTTCAATCATCAAAGCCTGTTTATCACGGTTAAAAATTCAATTGATTGCAGTACCCTACAAACAATGGCTTTTGCTCGATTTAAAGGGAAATACAAAACCTAAGGCTAAAGTGAAATTTCAGCCCGCGGGGCATATTCTTGGATCGAGTTATATTGAAATTGATGTAAAGCCTATTAATGAAAAGTCTACTCGTATTGTTTTCTCTGGTGATCTCGGGGCAACTTATTCCCCTCTATTAGCGGCACCTAAAAGCCCTTATAAAGCAGATGTAATTGTTATTGAAAGTACCTACGGAGATAAAAATCATCAAGGAAGAAAAAATCGTGTTAAAAGCTTTACTAAAGTTCTAAAGAAGGCGATTAAAGATAATGGCATAGTGATTATCCCGGCCTTTAGTATCGGTCGTACCCAAGAGTTACTTTATGAATTAGAACAAATCATTGGGCGCGCACAATACAAGAAACTAGCAGAAATTGAAATTATTGTAGACTCTCCTATGGCGGCTGAATTCACCGATTATTATCAGAGATTTCAAATTTTATGGGATGCAGAAGCAAAACGTAGAGTTAAACAAGGTCGTCAGCCACTTAATTTTGAAAGTCTGTATACGGTTGATACACATCTACAACATTTACAAACCATTGAGTATTTGGCTAAACGCAATAAACCGGCGATTGTTATTGTCGCTAGTGGCATGTGCAGTGGTGGTAGGGTGGTTAACTATTTAAAACGGTTTATTAGTGAGCCTAGGGCAGATGTGCTTTTTGTTGGTTATCAAGCTCGCGGTACTTTAGGGCATGATATACAGCAATATGGTCCGAGAGGTGGTTATGTTTTTATTGATGGAAAGAAGCACGCGGTTCAAGCAGGCATTCATACTATCTCTGGTTATTCGGCACACGCAGACCAACATAACCTAGTGAATTTTGTAAAATACATTCGATGTAAACCCAAAAAGGCTATTATTGTGCATGGCGATAATGAAGCCAAACAGGCATTAGCAAACAAATTAGAAATGATTGGTGTAAATGCAGTTATTGGTGGAGAGGCCACTATTAGTTGTTAGCTTTCAGTTGTTAGTAGCAGTTCATCCATATAAACTATCTGCTCACTAAATTAATTACTAATAAACTGTATTCCTATGATAAAACTACAAAATCTGACTAAGTATTATCCCTCTGATTTGGGTAATCAATATATATTCCAAGATATTAATTTCGAAATACCCGAGGGGCATAATGTTGGGATATTAGGCTCAAATGGTGCGGGTAAATCGACGCTATTTCGTATCCTTGCTGGCAGTGAGTATCCTAATAAAGGTAAAGTAATTACTGATAAAGCGATATCTTGGCCGGTTGCTTTAGCAACAGGCATACACCCTCAGATGACAGGCCGAGAAAATACTCGGTTTATCGGTAGCGTAAATGGTGTTGCTGATTTAGACGAGTATGAAGAGAAGGTAAAAGACTTTGCGGAGCTTGGCGTAAAATATGATTTACCAGTTCGGACATATTCTAGTGGTATGCGTTCGAGGCTTGCTTTTGGGTGTTGTATTGCTATTGATTTTGAAATTTATTTAATCGATGAAGCAACCTCTGTTGGTGATTTAAAATTTAGACAGAAGGCTAGGCAAGCATTATTGGATAAAAGTAAAACAGCTAATGTGATCATGGTAAGCCATGAATTAAAAGAGATTGAAGAGTTTTGTGATAGTGCCATTATTTTGCATCAAGGCGAATTAACTTTTTATAGTGATTTACAAGAGGCGATTAAAGTTTACAAAAATCTTTGATAAAAATAGTCGAAGTTTATATCTAAAACTAATAGATTTTTGTTTGATACACTTAATGACAAAAAATTCTATGTTATAGCATTCTAACATCAATAATTATCCTTAAAATTATTAACTATTTCGCAAGTTTCAGGCATACTTCTTTATAACTACATAATGTATATTGAAGGAAAGTCATGAACAAAAGTAGATTAACTCATCTTAAAGCCCTAGAGGCCGAGTCGATTCAGATTATGCGTGAAGTTGCGACTGAATTTGATAACCCAGTAATGCTTTATTCCATTGGTAAAGATTCCTCTGTTTTATTGCACCTAGCACGTAAAGCCTTTTATCCAGGAAAAATTCCTTTCCCATTACTTCATGTTGATACTAACTGGAAATTCAAAGAGATGATTGAGTTTCGAGATAATTTAGCGAAAAAACATGACTTTGAGTTAATTGTACATAAAAATCCGCGTGGTTTAGAAATGGGCATTAGCCCTTTTGAACATGGCAGTGCTAAACACACAGATATTATGAAAACCGAAGGGCTTAAACAAGCATTAGATAAACATGGTTTTGATGCGACTTTTGGTGGTGCCCGTCGTGACGAAGAAAAATCTCGTGCAAAAGAGCGTGTTTATTCTTTCCGTGATAAAAAGCATCGTTGGGATCCTAAAAGCCAACGCCCAGAAACTTTGGAATATTTATAACTCTAAGGTAGACCGTGGTGAAAGTATTCGTGTTTTCCCTCTTTCAAACTGGACTGAACTTGATATCTGGCAATACATTTATCAAGAGCAAATTGAAATGGTGCCATTGTACTTCTCTGCGCCACGTCCTGTTGTGAAGCGCGATGGTGCGCTAATCATGGTAGATGATGAACGTATGCCACTTGAAGAAGGTGAAGTACCTGAAATGAAAAGTGTGCGTTTCCGTACTTTAGGTTGTTACCCATTAACAGGTGCAGTTGAATCAGAAGCAACAACATTACCTGAAATTATCCAAGAAATGCTATTAACCACGACATCTGAACGTCAAGGGCGAGTTATCGATAGCGACTCAGCCGGCTCGATGGAAAAGAAAAAGATGGAAGGGTACTTTTAAGCGAAGCTTAAAAATAACGCTAGAAGGCTAGATGCTGTAAGGCTAGAAAGTATAACCTTTAAGCCTTCTAGTACTAAGTGAGATGTTTATGAATTTTGAGAAACTAAGTGTCTGGAAAGAATCAAAGCAACTTGCCGTTGAATTGTACCTGCATTTTCAAGTTTCTCGAGATTTTGGTTTTAAAGATCAGATAACACGCTCCGGCTTATCGGTGCCTAGTAATATTGCTGAAGGAATGTCACGTAAAACATTTAAAGATAAGTGCCATTTTTTAGTTATTGCCAAAAGTTCTTGCGCAGAATTAAGAACTCAAATCTATATTGGTATTGATATAGGTTATATCGATAAAGCAACCGGTAATAATTGGCTTGATAAAACACGCCATATTTCAGCTATGTTATCTGGCTTAATAAGTAGAATAAATGAAGATGTGAAGAATTTGCCTTAATGCCTTCAAGCCTTAACGCTTTCTAGCTCTATTTAAAGGAATTAAAATGTCAACTGAACAAAATTTATTAGCAACAGATATCGAAGAGTATCTTCGTGTACATGAAAACAAAGATTTAATGCGTTTTATCACTTGTGGTAGCGTGGATGATGGTAAATCAACTTTGATTGGTCGTTTATTATACGATAGCAAAATGATTTTTGAAGATCACATGGCGTCGATTGAAAAAGACTCTAAAAAATTTAATACAACGGATGATTCGTTTGATTTAGCACTATTAGTAGATGGTTTACAATCTGAGCGTGAGCAAGGTATTACTATTGATGTTGCTTACCGTTATTTTGCTACTGAAAAACGTAAATTTATCATCGCTGATACTCCTGGACATGAGCAATATACTCGTAACATGGCAACTGGTGCTTCAACCTGTGACCTTGCGATTATCTTGATCGATGCTCGTCATGGTGTACAAGTACAAACACGTCGTCATTCATACATTTGTTCATTACTTGGTATCAAGCATGTTGTTGTTGCGGTTAACAAAATGGATGCTGTGGATTACGATCAAGACGTTTACAAAAAAATTAAAGCTGATTACCGTGAATTTGCAGAGCAGTTAAATATTGCTGATATTCGTTTTGTGCCAATTTCTGCTTTGAAAGGTGACAATGTTGTAAACGAAAGTGAAAACATGACTTGGTACCCTGGTTCACCATTGATGCGTTTATTAAATACGATTCAAATTAATAGTGACTCAAATGATCAGTTCCGTTTACCTGTGCAATATGTCAACCGTCCTAATCTAAACTTCCGTGGTTTTGCAGGTACAATCGCATCTGGTGATATCCGCGTTGGTGACACTATTGAAGCGTTACCATCAGGTAAGCAAAGCAAAGTGAAAGAAATTGTTACTTTTGATGGCAATATTGATTCTGCATACCAAGATATGGCAATTACATTAACACTGGAAGATGAAATTGATATCAGCCGTGGTGATATGATTGTTCGTCCACATGAAAAACCAGAGTCGAGCAAAAATTTCGTTGCTGATGTAGTGTGGATGGATGAACAAGCGTTACACGTTGACCGTGAATACATTGTCAAAGTTGGTACTAACGTAACTGTGGGCTCAGTAGTAGCTATTAACTCTAAAACAGATGTTAATTCTATGGAGCAAACTCCGGCAAGCCAACTTGAGTTAAACGAAATTGGTAGCTGTAATTTTGAAGTAGCTGAAGCTGTTCAATTTGATGCCTATGATCAAAATCGTGCAACCGGTGCATTTATTATTATCGACAGATTAACAAATGCAACAGTTGGTGCAGGTATGATCCGTGGTTCTATTGAAGCGGTCAAAAAAGAACAGGAACATGCTTACAGTGCTTTTGAAGTAGAGTTTAATGCATTAGTACGCAAACACTTTCCACATTGGGAAGCAAAGGATGTAACTAAGCTATAAGGCTATAAGGCTATAAGGCTGTAAGGCAATTTGCTTTCCAGCTTTCTAGCCTTCAAGCTATAAGCTTCTGAATGCTTATGACTCTTCAATCTTATTTTGTGCTTGCTGTTTTTGTCTCTACGATTGTAGGGTTAATCAAATATCAACAGCGACCTAGTCTCGTCTTTGGTATCGCATTGTTAGTGCTATTTATTAGCGATACCGTTTCCACAGATCAAATTATTAAAAGTCTTTCTAATGAAGGTTTGTTGACTTTAATTCTTTTAATGTTGTGTTCTATTGCTTTAGAAAAAACTCGCTTATTGCGTCTTGTTGCCATGAAGGTGATTAAAACCAGTTATCAATCTACCTGGGCGCGTTTATATGGTTTTACCGTCCTGTCTTCAGCCTTACTTAATAATACTGCTGTTGTTTCTACTATGTTAGCGCCGATTCGTAATAACCCTCATCATGCTCGCCAGTAAATTATTGATCCCACTTTCCTATGCTCGCTATTTTAGGTGGTACGCTAACGCTGGTTGGGACGTCAACTAATTTAATTGTAAATAGCTTAGTTTTAGATGCTAACTTACCATCACTTGGTTTCTTTGATTTTACCTTGGTGGGCCTCTGTTTAGTCTTTGTTTGTGGTGCTACATTATGTTTCTTTAGTTATTTATTACCCGATAAAGCAGTTCATACCGATACCGCTGAGTCTTATTTTATTGATGCGAAAATTAACCCAGGTTCGAGCTTAGTGGGTAAAACCGTTGAGCAAAATGGTTTGCGTCATTTACAGTCTCTCTTTTTAGTAGAAATTATACGAGGGAAGCAATTATTAAGGGCAATTTCACCTACTGAAGTGCTACAAGAAAATGATAAATTAATTTTTAGTGGTGATATTTCTCAGGTTAGTCAGCTTAATATGTTTGATGGTTTATCTATTTTTGCTGAAAATAGTGGTTTATCAATTGATAATTTACGTGAAGTGGTTGTCCGTCCTGAAAGTATATTAACGGGTAAAACATTAAAATCTGTTGGTTTTCGTTCTTTGTTTGACAGTCGCTGTGGTAGCCGTTAAACGAGATGGAGAACGAGTGTCCGGAAAAATTGGTCGATTAAAAATAAAACCTGGTGACTTTCTTGTGCTCGCAGTTGGTGAAGACTTTAAATCACGACGTAATATTCGTAAGAATTTTATCCTATTATCTGATATTGAACTTGATTCGCGCTTATCAGGAAAAAAGAGTTACTTGCAGTTTTTGGTTTTATCGGCGCGATTGTTTTAGTTGCAATAGGTATTATTCCATTATTTAAAGCTGTTTTAATTTTACTCGGTATCTTTTTATTAACGGGATGTTTTAGTGCTAATGAATTAATACGACGTTTTCCAACGGATCTATGGGTGATTATTTCCTCCGCCATAGTGCTTTCTTATGCTTTACAGAATAGTGGCTTAATCGAATCATTTAATACACTCATCGCTGAAAATAGCCATGCCTTTAGTCCTCTCATAGCGCTTATTGCCATTTATGTAGTGACTTGGTTATTAACGGAATTAGTGACCAATAATGCATTGCTGCGTTAGTGTTTCCCATTGCCTACGGCTTAGCAGCAAGTATTGATGCTAACCCAATGGCTTTTATTATGGCTGTTGCCTTCGGCGCGAGTGCCAGCTTTATTAGCCCCTATGGTTATCAAACTAATTTAATGGTATTTAATGTTGGCCAATATCGTTTAATAGATTTTATTAAAATTGGTATCCCCGTAAGCATTGCTTACAGTATTACAGCCGTCACAATGATTGTGGTGGTGTTTGGACTATAAATAACGCTGTAAAGCGATAAGGCTAGAAGTTGGAAAAAATTCAAGCCTTCAAGCTTAAAGCTTTACAGCCTTTTTGTGAGAAAATGATGAATAACCCTTATATTGAAAAAGAAGTCGATGGTGATAAATCATCTGATGTTGTTTGGCATCAAGCAAGTGTTTCACATGAAGACCATGTGAAGCTTAATGGTCATAAACCTGCAGTACTTTGGTTTACTGGATTAAGTGGTTCAGGGAAATCGACTGTAGCTAATGCCGTTGATTTAATGTTGCATCAAGAGCAAGTTAAAACCTATGTGTTGGATGGTGATAATGGTTCGTCATGGCTTAAATGGTGATTTAGGTTTTTCTGATGAAGATCGTGTTGAAAACATTCGACGAGTATCGGAAGTCGCTAAATTATTTGCTGATGCTGGTTTATTAGTTTCTACAGCCTTTATTTCTCCTTTTATCTCAGATCGTGAAATGGTGAGAGCTCAATTACCAAAAGAACAATTCATCGAAGTGTTTATCGATACCCCTCTGGAAGTTTGTGAGTCCCGTGACCCTAAAGGTTTGTATAAAAAAGCCCGTGCAGGTGAAATTAAAAACTTTACCGGTATTGATTCTGCCTATGAAGCACCTAAAAATCCTGAAGTTCATGTCAAAACTGATGGTAAATCAATTGAAAATTGTGCAAAGCAAGTGGTTGATTATTTGAAAAGTAAAGAATATTTATAATTTAAATTGATGTAGGTTAACAATAAAGCTTGAGGTAGTACGCAAAGTATAAAATAAAAAATATGTTTGTATAAAAAATGTGATGTGGCATAATGAATTTATTCATAGTGTACATATTTTTTAAAGAAAGGTGATATGTTTTTTACTTTGTTGTTTTCCTTTACTTTTGCCAGCATTTCTCTTTATATTCTACACCCAGTTGCGGTAAGAATAAGCTTTGTTGACCGCCCTACAGAAAGAAAACAACATAAAGGTAATATCCCCCTTATTGGTGGTTTATCTATTTTCTTACCCATTGCAATTACATTATATTTCTCTCCTGAATTAGTTTCTGACAATCAAGTTTATATTTTTTGTAGTGCTTTTTTATTATTGCTTGGTCTTATAGACGACAAACTTGATTTAAGCGTTAAGTTACGTATGACTCTGATCATTGCTATTTCTGCTTGGTTGGTTTTACATGAAGGCTTCAAAATTGATTATCTCGGTAATCTATTTGGCTTTGGTGATGTGTTGCTTGGTAATTTTGACATCCTTTTTACGATTGTAGCAATCATCGGTGCTGTCACTGCATTTAATATGGTTGATGGATTAGATGGTTTGCTAGGCGGGTTAGCAATGGTGACACTTTCTGCACTTGCAATTCTATTTGCTATCAATGAACAATATCAATTACTGTTATTTTGTAGTGTTTTTATTATTTCAATCATTCCTTACATTATTTGTAATCTTGACCTTTTACCTAAGAAAAAATTAAAAGTGTTTATGGGAGATTCAGGTAGTTTGTTTATTGGTTTTACCGTGATTTGGTTATTAATTGAAGGAAGCCAAGCATATGATGGCTCGCAAATGATCAATAAGATAAAACCCGTCACGGCTTTATGGATAATCGCAATTCCTCTTATGGATATGGCTTACACTATGATCCGTCGTATACGTAAAAAGCAATCTCCTTTTAAGGCAGATAGAGAACATATTCATCATGTTTGCGAACGATTAGGATTGAGTTCATTACAAACTCTTGGACTAATTTGTTTTATTGCCTGTATTTTTGCATCAATTGGTATTTTTGGTGAACTACTTGGCATTCCTGAAGTTGTTATGTTTACTGCTTTTATGTTAACTTTTGTTTGTTATCATTTATTATTCACTCATATCTGGAAAGTAACTGTCTTTGTTCGTCACTGCGCTTCTCTCCTGAAATAACTTCATGGATTCTTATGAACTTCGATATTTTCAATGGTGATGCTGATGGCATTATCTCATTAATTCAATTACGTCTTACAACCCCTCTAAAAAGCCAACTTATTACCGGCGTTAAACGCGATATTAATCTTGTCAAAAATGTTTCAGCAACTTCTGGCGATAATTTAACTATCTTAGATATTTCAATGGAAAAAAATATCCAAGGTTTAATGCTTGCGTTAGATCAAGGCGCGAAGGTTTTTATGCCGATCATCATCGTGCAGGTAATATTCCTGAACATGTGAACCTAGATGCTAATATTGATTTAGATGCCAATACTTGTACTGCATTAATTGTGGACAAACTTTTAGGTGGAAAATTTCATGCCTGGGCAATTACTGCCGCTTATGGTGATAATTTGATTGCCAAGGCCGACGAGCTTTGCAAGTTAGCCGGTTATTCACCAGAACAAGCTGAACAATTAAAAGAGCTAGGTACACTAATTAATTATAATGGTTATGGTTCTGCTATATCTGATTTGCACTTTGACCCTGCTACTTTATATCAAGCATTAGTCGCTTATCCTTCGCCTTTTGATGTAATAGAGGATTTAAATTCTCCTTTTTATACATTAAAGGTACGCTTATGAAGAAGATTTAAACAAAGTTTTAGCTATACCTGCTAATCATCAAAGTGAGATCTTATCAGTATTTGAATTACCCAATGAAGCATGGTCTCGTCGAATTAGTGGTGTTTATGGTAATTTATTAGCAAATCAAAGTCCGGAATCCGCTCACGCAGTACTTACTAAAAACAAAGATGGCAGTTATCTTGTTTCACTTCGTGCTCCTTTAAGCAATAAACAAGGGGCAGGGGATATTTGTAGTCAATTTGAAACTGGTGGTGGTCGTGCAGTTACGCCGGAATAAATCTGTTACCTCAAGAAGCATTAGCTACTTTTATCAATTCTGTTGAGAACTACTATAGTTAATTCATATTCGATAAGCCTCAGCGTACAAAATCTATATAAAATGGAAGTGCGTCTTGGCTTACCTAGTAATATTAAGTTAATTTTTCACCTTTATGCAGGCTTTATAGACATCTTGCTTAAGAGTTAAGCAGTCAGTAAAAAGATTGAAACAAAGTGCTTGCAACAAGCAATTAGGTTCTATATTATTCGCCTCGTCTTCAAGGCATTAGCCAAAAAGACAAAGTTTTAAAGGATTGGGCGATTAGCTCAGTTGGGAGAGCACCGCCCTTACAAGGCGGGGGTCACTGGTTCAAGCCCAGTATCGCCCACCAATTCTTTAAGCTTTATTTGATTATTCGCGTTTAGCTTTTAATTGAAAAGATGGTATAGCATTACTTGACCATCGAAAGTTTTGATTTTAGGTGATTAGCCTTTAGTTGAATAGATGGGAGAGCATTGCTCAAACATCAAAAGTTTTGATTGTGGGCGATTAGCTCAGTTGGGAGAGCACCGCCCTTACAAGGCGGGGGTCACTGGTTCAAGCCCAGTATCGCCCACCACAATCAAAAAGTCTTAGTTATGTAATGTGGGCGATTAGCTCAGTTGGGAGAGCACCGCCCTTACAAGGCGGGGGTCACTGGTTCAAGCCCAGTATCGCCCACCACATTGCAAACTAAACCTTCAATTGTATTTCGAAGTGAAAAATATACAAGTTTCATAATATATCATGGGCAATTAGCCTTATATTGTGAAGAAAATGAGAGCTTGCTCTCTATATGTATCTTAGGTGATTAGCACTAAGGTATATAATTAGCAGTAAATATCATGGGCGATTAGCTCAGTTGGGAGAGCACCGCCCTTACAAGGCGGGGGTCACTGGTTCAAGCCCAGTATCGCCCACCATGGTATAGCAACAATTACGGACGCGAGATGGAGCAGTTTGGTAGCTCGTCGGGCTCATAACCCGAAGGTCGTCGGTTCAAATCCGGCTCTCGCAACCAATTTTGAAGTGTGAAAAAAGAAAAGCTTATCGGGCTCAACTCTTAATAAACACTGGCGAAGGTAGTAGGTTTAAGTCCGGCTATCACAACCAATTTAAAGTGTGAAAAAAGAAAAGCTTGTCGAACTTAAATCTTAATAACACTCAAAGATAGTTGCAAATAAGTAAGAAAAAGAAACATCAATACGGACGCGAGATGGAGCGACTTGGTAGCTCGTCGGGCTCATAACCCGAAGGTCGTAGGTTCAAATCCTGCTCTCGCAACCAATTCTATAAATGGTTATTTAAGAAAAGCTCATCGGGCTCAACTCTTAATAAACATTGGCGAAGGTCATAGGTTCAAATCCTGCTCTCGCAACCAATTCTATAAATGGTTATTTAAGAAAAGCTCATCGGGCTCAACTCTTAATAAACCTTGGCGAAGGTCATAGGTTCAAATCTTGCTCTCGCAACTAATTCTTTTATCCCCAGAAGAATTAAGAAATAGAAAAAATAGTATTAAATACGGACGCGAGATGGAGCAGTTTGGTAGCTCGTCGGGCTCATAACCCGAAGGTCGTAGGTTCAAATCCTGCTCTCGCAACCAATTCTTCTGAACGAAAAGTCTCCAATTAAAAACTCACTTAGCATTAAAACATTAATAATTTTACTTGTTTTACTTTCAAATATAAAAAGCTCATCGGGCTCAACTCTCAATAAATACTGGCGAAGGTCGTAGGTTTAAATCCTGCTCTCGCAACCAATTTTACATGTGGTTATTTAAGAAAAGCTAATCGGGCTCAACTCTTAATAAACATTGGCGAAGGTCATAGGTTCAAATCTTGCTCTCGCAACCAATTCTTTTAAAAGAAAACCCTTAAATAAAAACCTCTTCAAACCCAATTTCTAACAAATGCTGGTGAACCTTGGGCTTCAAATATTAATGCTAAAGTTAGTTATTTCAATACTTGAGGACTTTCGACTACTAAATATCCTCCATTAATGCTTTTTAGGGTATGATTTAGCCTGTGGTGATTGAATGTAATGTCGCTCTTAGCTCTTTTAACGAGTAAAATATTCGGGTTTTTAGGTAGATAAGTATAAGGGTTATGATAATAATATGGAGATAGACAGCGCTGCACCAGATGCTCACTTAATGATCTCATGCGAAGAGTGTGGTTTAGTTGTTGCTATTCCTGAATTACAGGAGGGGCAAAAAGCACATTGGTTCTCGCTGTGATCATGTATTGACTAAAACGACAGTTAATCCAAATGAAAGGGCGATTGCCTATTCTATTGCTTGTTTAGTGATGCTTGTATTGAGTATCTCATTTCCATTTATGTCATTTTCTGTACAAGGAATGACACAGGAAATTAGCTTACTAAACGCGAGCACAAATGTTAGATGAATTTCAAAACTCTTTGCTTGCTTTTCTGTTACTTGGCACTGTTATTATATTACCTACTATATACATTAGTGTAATGTTAATCCTCTATTTTACTGCCTATCGATATAGACTACATTTTCTTACTGCCCTGGTGAACAAAACGATAAAGTCACTTTGTAAATTACTATTTTTTGTTGAGCCTTGGTTGATGGTAGATGTATTTCTGTTAGGGGTACTTGTTAGTCTTATTAAAATTGCTTCGCTCGCAGATATTACGCTGGGTTACTCATTTTATGCTTATTGTATCTATACTGTTTTGGTCGTTAAGTGTGTTTCTTTAGTGGATAAAAGCTGGTTATGGGATCAATTCATACCTGCAAAGCCGATTGAAAAAAATTATGAGGGGGATACTCATCACTCTAAGAGTCATTTGAGTTGTCATGTATGCCATCAAGTTAATGCTGGTGCTAAGGCATCTCAGGATAACTGTATTCGCTGTGACAGCCCTTTACATCATTTTGATATGCATGCTAATTTACAGAAAGTATGGGCACTGTTGATCACCGCATGTATTTTTTATCTTCCAGCCAATCTTTATCCTATGATGTATACGGTCAGTCTTGGCTCAAGCCAACCCTCTACCATTATGGAAGGCGTAATTTTGCTATGGCATCTAGGCTCTTATCCCGTTGCTTTAGTTATATTTATCGCCAGTGTTTTTATTCCATTAGTAAAAATGATTGCCCTTGCTTGGTTATTCATTACGGCTAAGCGAGTAAGTAACTTATCCGAGAAAGATGCCATTAAGAAATTAAAAATATACCGAATGACTGAGTTTATTGGTCGTTGGTCAATGATCGATATTTTTGTTGTGGCTATTTTAGTTGCACTCGTTCAGTTACAAAATTTAATGGCTATTTATCCTGGCCCTGCGACTCTATCGTTTGCGACCGTTGTTATATTTACAATGCTCTCAGCAATGCTTTTCGATTCACGCATGTTATGGTGTGATTCTGTAGATAAAAACTTAAAACATGAAATAGATAATCCTCTTCAATTAGCTAAAAACAATAACGAGATAAAAAATTATGAGTGATAGTACTCAACCTCAGGCACAGGCCAAGGTAAAGAATCAAAAACAAATATCACCGGTATGGATTGTTCCTTTTATTGCGTTGCTTATTGGTATCTGGATGTTTTTTCAATATATAAACAGTACGGGCCCAGAAATTACCATCAAAATGCCAACAGCTGAGGGCCTTGAAGTTGGGAAAACAGAAATTAAATCGTTAAATGTAAATATGGGTATGGTAACTGCAATTAGTTTAAGCGAAAACTACGATCACATCCTAGTTAAAGCTCAGATGAAAAAAGAAGCTGAGAGGATGCTTAACGATGAAACACAATTTTGGGTCGTAAAACCCCGTATTGGTAGTGAAGGTGTTTCTGGTTTAGATACAATACTTTCTGGTGCTTATATCCAAATTCAGCCAGGTAAGTCATCAAAAAAACAGTTAAATTTTACTGCGTTAGATCTTCCGCCCATTGCGCCACTGGGAAGCGAAGGCATGCGCGTTGTTTTAAGTCATGATAAAGCAGGGAAATTAAATGTTGGCGACCCAGTTAATTACCAAGGGTTTACCGTTGGCAGAGTAGAAAAAGCTTCCTTTGACATGCAACAAAAAAAGGCGCTGTACCAACTCTTTATTTTTGCGCCCTATAATGATTTGCTTGTTACAGGTTCCCAGTTTTGGTTAACCTCTGGCTTTGATGTAAAACTCGACACAGATGGTTTTGAAGTTCAAATAGACTCTATAGAAAGTCTTTTGTCTGGTGGTGTTACCTTTGGTGTACCAGAGGGAGAAAAACCGGGAGAACCGTTTGCAGAGAAACTGGTAAGGCTTTCTCTGTTTGATAACTACGAACAAGTCCAAGCAGGGCTCTATAAAGAATATTATACTTTCATGATGGAGTTTGATGAGACAATTCGTGGTTTGAATAAAGGCGCTCCCGTTGAATATCGAGGTATTCGTATCGGCACTGTGTTACAGGCTCCTTATGATGTGGCTTACGTCGAAGGCAGTTCTGAATCAATTAAAATTCATGTTTTAGTTAAAGTTGAGCCTGAAAGGTTTTTTAATAAAAGTAAAAATATGACCACAGACGTTTTTGAAAATAGTATTGAACAACATTTTAAAAATGGATTAAAAGCAAAGCTAGCGACAGGAAGCTTAATTACTGGCGCTTTATACATCGAGACTGAATTTGATAGTCCAAGTCCTAGTTTTGAAATGACTCAAATTGATGGATTTGACGTTTTTCCCACTAAAAAAGGGGAGTTTGCCATTGTTCAACAACAGTTCTCTTCATTATTAAATAAGTTTAATGACTTGCCTTTGAATGAAGCGATTGATTCTTTTTCCACTTCAATGGATTCTTTAGATAAGACGCTAGCCTCTGCCCAGGCAACCTTTGAAGAGCTTAATGCACTTGTTGAACAGGAAGCGACACAAGCACTCCCTCTGATGTACAAGAAAATCTGCAACAATTACAGAAAACATTACAGGGGTTTAGTCCTAATTCGGAGTTATATCAGGATTTACAACAAACACTAACAAAGTTTGAACAAGTAATGGTAGAGCTTCAACCTGTTTTGAAACAGGTAAATGATAAACCTAATTCACTTATATTTGGTGAAGACAGCGTAGCAGATCCTATTCCTGCTAGGAGTACTAATTGATGAAAAAATGGCTATGTATTTTTACCCTTTTTTTAACAGCTTATAGTAGTAACATTGCGTTAAAAGACTCACTATTTTTGTTACCTGTAAAACAAATAACACCTATAGCTTCTGAAAGCGCGCCTATTCTTGTGCTAAAAACAGATTTGGCAGATTACTTGAACCAAGTTGGTTTAGTTTATCGGGTATCAGAAACACAGGTGATACAGGCACAACAGAATCGCTGGGCAGATAAAATTTCAGATCAAATATCACAACATCTAATCAATGATTTACGTACTAAACAGATAGTTTATTGGCCAGTTCAATTAGATTCGGCATTAGCATTAAATAATCAAACTCAGTTACTGGTACGCTTTTCTAAGTTTAATGGTGAATATACTGGAACGGCAGAATTAAGCGGAGAGTGGTTACTTATTGACGAGCAAGGAAAGCTTATCAATAGAGAGTATTTCCAAATAAATAAACCATTAAAAACAGAAGGGTACGAACAACTTGTGTTTTCTCTTTCTGAAGGTTTAGAGGAATTAGCGAGTACAATAGCAAGGCAATTTTAATATATCAATTTGAATAACCTGTCAGGTTTAAAGCCTCATACCCCTATGTTTGTTGAGTTAAATAAAATACTTAATAATAACAGCAGTAGCAAGGGAGTTGCTACTGCTAAGAGTGTGTTGAGATTGGTTATTCCCAACTTTGTTTTTTACGATAAATAGTAGAAGGGCTGACATCGAGTAAAGCTGTCGCCTTAGGAATATTTCCATCACAAAAGTTGATGGCCTGCTCAATCGTTTGTCGCTCGACATCCGCTAGTGGGCGAATATCCTCAATGCTATTAACCGCAAACTCCGTATTTACAACAGCAGGTACAGTGGTGTTATCAGCTACGGTATCTGTGGGTTGTAGGACGTTTAATGGAGCAGGAAGGTGCTCAAGTTTAACTGTCATACCATTATTTAAAACAACAATATTACGGATAATATTTTGTAACTCTCGTACATTACCTGGCCATTTATATTGTTGAATAAAGAGCTGTTGAACCTCGGGGGAAAAGGCATTGAACCCTTTATTTTCCTCTTGTGCGTAATTACGAAGAAAATCAGTAGCAATTTCTATAATATCTTGCTCTCTGTCGCGAAGAGGGGAGTTGTATTGGTAAAACGTGCAAGCGATAATAAAGGTCTTCACGGAATCTGCCCTTAGCAACATCTTCCAGGGGATTACGATTGGTGGCGCAAATAAAACGTATATCAACTGTTTCTAGTTTATTACTGCCAACTTTTTTAAAGGTCCCGGTTTGGATAAAGCGTAATAACTTAGTTTGTAAATCCGTATCCATTTCGCATATTTCATCTAAAAATAAACTACCACCATTAGCTTGTGACAGTCGCTCCCTGACGCTCACCAAAAGCACCAGTAAATGCGCCTTTAACATGGCCAAATATCTCACTTTCCATTAAATCGCGGGGAATAGCACCACAATTAATTGCTACAAAAGGCTTTTTAGCGCGAGGTCCCTGTGCATGGATCGCCTCGGCGCAGACTTCTTTACCAGTACCACTTTCACCGGTAATAAAAACCGAAGCTTTACTTGGTGCTGCGGCATCAATAATCCGGTAAACAGCTTGCATCGCTAAACTTGAGCCGATAAAACCGTGGTATTGATTACGTTTAAAGGTTTTTTGATAGTCATTAACTAAATGTTGTAAACGTGCGCGCTCGAGTAGATTGTTGACCGAGGTACGGAGTCGACTCGCAGTGACCGGTTTTTCAAGAAAGTCATTGGCGCCACTTCGCATCATATCAACCGCTACGTCCACTGAGCTATGGCCGGTAATAACAATCACAAAGCAGTTGAAGTTTTCTTTTTTCATCCAGTTAAGTAGTGCCAGACCATCCATGTCTGGTAATTTAAAGTCGAGTAACAACAAATCGGGAGGCGTTTGTTTAAAATAATCCTGCATTTCTGCGCCACTACTAACAATAGAGAGGTTGATTATTTCATTTTTTAAATACTGCTCATAAAGCCTAGCCTGTGGTGATGAATCTTCCACGATCAATACATTTGGTTTGTTACTCATCTGTGCTTCCTATTATTTATCCAAAGCCTTGCTCAGCACGAAGGGCTAATAAGCGAAATGATTCTTCTGCCACAGTAATCATTGTACCAGCTTGGGTAAATGCCTGTTGTGCTTGCTGTTGCTGGCAAAGGTGCTCTATATTACGCGCTAAATCATGTAGCTTGCTATTACCATGTGCAATAGCACTGCTGCCGATGGTATGAGTCTCAAACTCTAAAGTGCTAATGTCTTGTTTATCAATAGCTTCTTTAATGAGTTCCATACGTGCTTTACTGTCTTCAATATACAGTAACATTAATTCAGGTACTATCTCTGCACTGGTATCACGCACTAATTGTTGCAACACATTTTCACAAACGTAGGCATTATCACTATCATCCTCATTATTTAGCACTATTTCCTGTTTATTTTCCTTGACTGTTTTTGCTGTCCAACGAGCAATACAGTTTAATGTCGCGAGCCTATCAATTGGCTTACTTAAATAGTCATTCATCCCCGCATCTATAAAGCGCTCTTTATCTCCATTTAATGTATGTGCAGTTAGCGCAACAATAGCAATATTTCGCTCATCCCCTGGTAATTTTCGGATTTCTTGAGTTGCGGTCATGCCATCCATTTCAGGCATGGAAATATCCATCAGTACGATGTCGTATGGAAGATTACGCACTGCTTCAATTGCTTCATAGCCATTCGCGACCACATCAACTTGGAGGTCTGCAAATTCAAGAATACTCTTGATAACCATCTGATTAGCGGGATTATCTTCAGCAAGTAATATACGAGTATTCGCCGATGGTAGTTGATTTTGTAACTCTTGAGGAAAATCATCACCATTATGACTTACATCAGCCTTATCGAGTTTTACAGTAAACTCAAAAGTACTGCCTAGGCCAAGTTCACTGTTAATTGATATCTCGCCACCCATTAAGCTCACTAAGCGTTTACAGATAGCTAAACCAAGGCCTGGTTCCTTCATATTTTCTTGAGTGTGTTTGATCGACCATAGTAAATTCATCAAATAAAGAATCTTGATCGGCCTTATCAATACCTATCCCGGTATCTTTTACTTTACAACGCATGATTAAGCTTTGCTCATTCTGAGATTCAAGTTCAGCTGTTACTATGATACTGCCATGATTGGTAAATTTAATGGCATTATTGATTAAATTAATTAGTATCTGTTGTAAACGGGTGGGATCGCCTTGAGCGTATTGAGGTAAATCATCGCTCATAACTAGTTGCAAAATAATGGACTTTTTATTGGCCATGTTCGTCAGAAGTTCATTACAACTGAGTAATAGCTGGTGTAAATCAAACTGAGTATTTTCGAGTTTAAGTTTATCTATATCCATTTTGGTAAAGTCGAGAATATCATTGATAATGGTTAATAATAATTCTCCAGAATCTCGTCCGGTTTGTACCAGTTTCAGTTGTTGCTCTGTTAAGTTGGTATCTTTAAGTAATCCAAGAATACCGAGTATGGCATTCATTGGAGTGCGAATTTCATGACTCATAGAAGCAAGGAAATTACTTTTAGCTTCATTACTGATTTCTGCTTGCTGACGGGCTTTGCGTAAATTCTTTTCGTTTTCTTTTTGTTCGCTGATGTCCATGAAGTGAGCGATATAATGGGTGGTTTCTTGAGATTTATTTTTGACCGAGGAAATATTGATATATTCAGGATAAATCTCGCCATTTTTGCGTTTATTGTAAATTTCACCGCTCCATTGGCCGGTGCTAAGTAAAGTCGACCACATTTCTTGGTAGTATCTTTTCGGATGTTGTCCGGATGCTAATATACTAGGGCTTTTACCAACAACTTCTGAATCCTTATAACCAGTGATCATAGTGAATGCCTGATTGGCGCGGATAATAATTCCTTCTGCATCAGTGATAAAGATAGCATTACCTGAATCAAAGGTTTGTCGCGCGATCAGTAATTCACTTTCGGATTGTAAACGTGCGGAGATATCACGAATAAAAGCTGTAAATAGAAGGCCTTCTTCTGTTTCAATTGGCGCGATATTGATCTCAATTGGAAAGCAGTGGCCTGCTTTATGTTCAGCAGTTAACTCGATACGTTGGTTTAATACTGGGCCTACTTTGGTTTTTAGATACTTTTCCATGCCGTGATGATGGGCACTTCGCAGTGCTTCTGGGATAATAAAGTTAGCTAAATTTTGGCCTGCAATTTCTTCATAAGTCCAGCCAAAAGTTGATTCGGCAATTTTATTAAAATCGAGTACTTCGCCTCGTTCATTAATCGTGATGATGGCATCAAGAGAAGCATTGAGTATGGCTTCATTTTTGGCTTGATTACTATTAGCCAAAGCATTCATCTTTTTCTTCTTCTTCTTTGTTTTGTGATAATTGGTCGTGATTACGAGCTAAAGTTGAAGACATTTCATTAAAAGCACTAGCAAGTTCAGATATTTCATTATCACCGGAAACTGGTATCTGCAAACCTGGGCCTGATTTACTGATGTCTTGAGAGGCAACTTTTAGTTGTTGTAATTGTTTACTTAAATAGTTACCAAAAAGATTGAGAATATTACCACCAACAGTATTTCAAAGGTGGCAATCCAAAAGGCATCGAGTTTTGCTGATGATAATAAAGATTCAATAGATTGAGTTGAAATACCCATTTCTATAACGCCGTATAAAACACCAGCTTCTTTGATTTCAACACGCGTATCAAAAATATTATCTTCGATAACAGCAAGGCCCGTGTCTGGCTTATGAGGTGTTTTTAATATTTGCGGATCTCCACCTTCGACAAAAATATGTTGCGGGCTACTGATCCGGACATAGACAATATCTGGGGCTTTTAATATCTCGTCAACAAAACTCTCAAGAGTGGCAATATCGGTGGATAGTATTGAGTCTTTTACTGACTTAGCAAATAGAGTCGAAGTGGTTTCCGCTCGTTGCTGTAATTGTTGATCATTCGATGAAATAAGGAAGTTCATCACATTGACAATTAAAATGATCAGTAAAACGGATTGAATTAAAGCAATCCCAATAATGGTTTTTATCCTAAAACTCATAGTTAACTCATTTTATTAGTGGTTATTTAATATTTAAAGCACGTACATCATTCCAGTCACTATCTTTTCTGTCGCCTCGAAACCTTCACTATTAATCTTTTTTAAGATTGCCTTTCCGGTTGGGGTATCAGCTAATTCGATTAATGCTAGCTGTATTTCTTTTACAATTTCCGGTGGAAGTTTCGGGTTAATAGCAATTGCATGTGAAGTGTAACCTTTTGTTGTCCATAACACTTTCAATTTATTGTGTATTTTTGGGGAATATTATCAAAAGTACGCACAATACCGCCTCCCGCAGGATAAATTTCTTTGGCAACGCTGTAATAAACAGAGTCGTGAGAATTAACATAATTAGGGGTAAATTTAATCCCTTTATTATTTAACTCTGCTTGTGTAAGAAGAGTGGCGGCAAAGGCTACTGTAGAAGGAAAGGCTAGAGTACTTCCCTGTAAGTCTTCAATACTTGTAATTCCGCTCGTTTTAGCTGTAACAATGATACCCGTCGTTTGTTCATTGCTTGCCCTCGCAATCGCCTCATATCCATTAGATTTGTTAAAAGTTACGTAATGATGTGGATTCATATAAGAAATATCATACTCACCTTGGGCTAAGCGTTTTTCAAAGGTGAGAACATCTGGTGCGGTGGCAAAATGAATGTTGAATCCGGTTTGATTTCTAAGGTGGCTTATAATTGGTGTCCACAGTTGTGCAAGTTTACTTGCAGACTGTTGTGGCACTATTCCAAAGGAGAGACTTTCTTCGCCGTGGCTGTGAATACTCGGCAATAATAGTGCCAGGGCAAAAATAATGTTTTTCATGAAAACTCCTTGGATGATTTTAATCATTGTAACTAACTGATAGGTTGATGTTCAATTAACTTAGTGGATTTTTCTCCTAATCGTTCTAATGAAAAGGGTTTAAACATATAAGCACTTGCACCTAGTCGAAATGCATTTTCAGCATCTCCAATTTTACTGCGACTGGTGAGCATTAATACTGGGATATTTCTGGTTTTTGCTTTATTTTTAAGGATCGCTAATAGCTCAATACCTTGCACCCCGGAAGAGTCCAGTCTAGGATAATTAAATCTAAGGATTGTTTATTAGCCTGTTCAAGACCACTTTCTGCATTTTCAGCGAGTAATGTGGTGTAACCTCGGTGGTTGTTTAAATGAAAGGATACCTGACGTAATATGCTAGGGTCATCATCAATGATTAATACCTTTTTTTATTTTTAAAGAAAAACATTCTAATTCCTTATTTTTAATTAATTCAATCTTATTATTGATATTCTTTAGTTAAAGCTGATATTCAATTAATAACAGTAAAGTATCATCGCTTGGCTGGCCATTAGTGAGCCGATCAAAAATGGCCATAACCTGTTGTATTGACTGTTTAATAGATAAGTGGCGAGTATCATATAAGGCATCATAGATTTGCTGTAGTAAGCTATTGCGAGCGTTATTATCAGCGACAGACTCGAATAACCCATCGGTATAAAAGGCAAGTCGTTGGCCTTTTTTCAGTTGTAGAGAAGTATTTTCATACTCAACATCACTTAATAATCCAGGTAGCACACCTGTGCTTGGGATACTACAAACGCCATCGTCGCTGATCAGTAGTGGGGCGGGATGACCTGCACTGGCTAGATTTACCTGGCCATTATCAGTTAGTAGTGCTGAGCTACATGTTAAGGTTATTTGAGAGAGCAGTTGGTCATCGTAGGCACCGTTAGACACTTGAGTGAGTAGCTGAGCGGGATTTATCTCGTATTGCATTGCCTGAATTAAACCGTGCATATAACCACCATAGGCATGTGCAAAAAATTTAGCGCTATGATCATGTCCCATTATATCGGTTAATAGTAGCAGGGTATTTTTGGCAAAGTGTTTGTGTAATAAAAGATCTCCTCCCCGCCGCCCGTATTGCGGGTGGCTAATTGAAAGTGCCAAGCATTTATATTTTCAGGAGCACATGGTGTTAGTGATGCTGTAATCTTACTATCAAGGTGGTTACTGAGCTTTTGATAAACCTGTTTCGAGCGACTTAATACACGTTCAATGGTGAGCAATAGCTGGGGCTTGTTGACCGGTTTTATCAGATAATCATCAATACCTAACTCGGCGGCTTGCTCCTGTATCAGAGGTGCATCTTCGCCAGTTAAAAAGATAAAAGGGATTAACTGATTACTTGTTTGTTGGTTGATCTTTTTACGCAGAGTGAGGCCATTCATTTCCGGCATTCTAATATCAGAAATAACCAAATCAATATGTTGAGACTTTAATGAGTCCAGCGCTTGATAACCATTATTTGCAGTTAACACCCGAAAGTTGTTGCTAAGATAGGACTGATAAAGAAAACGTAAACTGTTGTTATCTTCAACAATTAAAACCGTTTTCTGCTTAATGGGTTCAGGAAAATACCAACGAAGCCTTAAGTGATTGGTATGATTTTCTTTATTTTGTCTATAGCTAAGCTCATCACTCTGAGAATGCAATAACGCGATACCACGACCGTCCTCTGCCTCAGTGAAGTTTAGTAGCAGATTATCATCAAGTTGTTGATTTGGGTCAAAGGGGCGTCCGTCATCAATAATATCCATGTACCAGCTGTTTTCATCGCAGGCAAAATCGAGCTTAATGTTTTGTACATCAGGCTGACCATGGATAACTAAATTAGTGAGTGCTTCTGAAATACACAATAGGATCCGCTGGCGTATTGTTAAACTGTTTACACTAAGATTAATCACAGCTTCAAGCTGGTGGCGAAACTCTCTTGGTGTACTTAGATCTGGTGGTGTTGTTGATTGCAGTTGCAATATATTCATGATCTAGATTTCCAGTTTTAAAAAGTTATTATTATTAATAAGACGTTTAAGGTAGCGACTTAGCCATGCGCATTTTGATTCTAATTTTTGAACTTCTCGTAATAACTCATTTTTTAAGGAGGGATTATTATAATCATTAAATACACAACCCAGCAGATCAACATGATTTGACTGTAATTTATTTACCGCACTTGTGACCATGGTTTCATTGGTTTGCCCTGCAAGCACAGTCAAAATGGCTCCATCACAGGCGCTGGCAATTCGCTCTGCAGGTATATTTTGGCCATTTATACGGTTCAATGGCGAAGTATCAAAAATCACAGTATCAAAGTCTTCTAACCATTCACTAATACATTGCTCGAGTACGCCGGGTTGACGTAATTTAATAATATCTTCGCGTTTAGTCGGGGCGCTGATCCCTGTAAGTGTGATCGGGTTATTGTCAATCGTCACCAGTTGTGGCGAAGGCAATACCTTGTTGCCTGAGAGCGAAGAAAGCTCACTGCAGGGTTTAATTGGTAACAGGTTATGTAATGCCGGGCGATAAAGGTTAAGGTCTACCAATAACGTTGAGTGTCCGGCAAGCAAATTACGTTGTGCTAAAGCCAAGGCAAGGCTAGTTACACCTTCGCCTGAATTGGCAGAACAAACTGCAATCGCTTTTCCCTGGCGGTTGAGAACTTGCGTATAAACCTGTTCAATTTCCATGTTTTGGTAAGGTATATTAGTCATAGGTTGCTCTTTTAATCAGTTTACAATAAGCCAAATAAGGCAACTAAGGTAGCGACTTGGAATATATCAGTCATTACTCCGCGGAATTTCTGATAGCCACTTTCGCTTCTAAAGGGAATATAAACCGTATCACCAGCTCGTAATACAGGCAGATCAGCAAAGCGGGCAGTACGACTAAACTTTTTAAGATCGAAACTACGTGCTTGGTCTTGGCAACAAGAAAGATTAACCACGTTAATATTTTCAATATGTGCATCACTTTTGGTGCCACCGGCCTCTGCAAGTAAATCTAATACAGTCATAGTATCGTCAAAGCGGTAACGGCCAGGTTTATTTACCGCACCAAGTACACGCACAGTACTTTCTTTAGATTGATCTAACCAAATTCTACTTTTTTCAGGGATATAGATAGTATCGCCAGTTTTAACATCTGGCAGTAAGCTATCATCGCCAGTTTCAAAGTACAGAGCGAGATCTAATTTACTTACCGCGCGCAAACGGTCATCACGATGATTGATGCGAATATTACGCAGATCAGCCTTATCTGTAGGACCATCTGCGAGCAGATAAGATATCTAAAAAGTGCATTTCGTTGGAAAACATATAACGACCAGGTGCGCCGACTTGACCAAAAATATAAATCGATTTATCAGAGGCCTGACGAACCCATTGCGCTTTATTATCGCTTGGGTCCTGGGGCAGGTCTTGAACCATGATGGTTGAGCCTGCTTTAATTCGTGGCAGGTATTGATCAGTCTGACCATTTTTAAGAAAAGCATTTAAATCAAAATTGTGAGTCTCGGCCAGACCATTACCCTGAGGTACAACAATTTCAATATTATTGGTATCAGCACGTTGTGTTGGCCCACCAACATGAGCAAGTAAATCTAGCAGTGACATTTCATCGGACCACTCGACACGGCCAGGACGAACAACCGAACCGAGTACACGAACCAGCACGATCAGGTGTTACTTTCAACCAAGATTTTTCATTCATATCGGTTTTTTCTGGTACAAATATCGCGTCACCAGCGGCAATATTAGGCAGTCGTTTTTGTGTGCGTCCTTCGGTATAAGCAGTTAAGTCGAAGGCAACAATACTACTGTCTGCTTTAATGATACGAATTTGTCGTGATTCCGCAAAACGTGTTGGTCCACCGGCATTTGCTAGAATATCCATAAAACCAACACCTTGTTTACTTTCGTAAGCGCCTGGCTTAGCAACTTCACCCATGACATAAACCATATGTGCGCCAGTTTTGATCTCTTCTTCTTGTTTAGGAACAAAAATGGTTGAACCAGGTTGCATCGCTGGCAGGTATTTTTGATCGCCACTGTCTAGGTATTCTTTAAGGTTAAATATCGCTGGTTGGCCTTGGCTAATGACACGGATTTTTTCAACACCAGCATAACGAGTGACGCCACCAGAGCCCATTAATAAATCCACAATATCCATTGATTCACGATAAGCGAAACTGCCTGGGCGGTTAACTTCTCCAAAGATTTTAATAGCTAGACTGTTATTTTCAGAGTCACCGGCATTAGCAAGATCGGATGGATTAAATTCAACTTCCACATTACCTGTCATAGGAGAAGCAGGAATAAATAATGTATCCATAGAACTTAAATTTGGTAACAGACTACGATCTCCGCTATCGAGGTATTTTTTATAGTTAAATACTTCGGTGTTATTATCACGGATCAACTGCATTCTATCGAGTTGTGCACCGGAGCGTAATCCGCCAGTCGCATGAATGGCCAACTGTATTGAAGCATCGGATTGCAGAGTATATTCACCAGGTGAATTCACATAACCATGAACATTAATAATGAGCTGTTTTTTCAGCAGGTATACACGCAGGCTTTGCAAATCAATAAAAGCCTTCGATAAGCGATCGCTGATCAATGTTTCAATCAGCCGCTACAGTCATGTCACTCACCATTACTTTACCGACCTCTGGTAACATAATTTGTCCTTGGCGATCAATTTCAAAGGGACCTTGAAAAGCATCTTCACCGGGTAAAAGGATTTGCAGAATATCTCCCTTTTGTACCTGATATTGAAGGTTATTGGCTTGAACTTGAAATGACATTAGGCTAACAAAAAATAAAAATAGATAGCGACTTAGCGACTGAATACTCATGATTAATCTGCCTTTTGAGTGGTGGTGTTAATTAGTTCGATACTGACACGTCGGTTGACCAATTGAACCTGAGCCTGCTCGCCATCAAATAACGGGTTACTATCGCCTTCACCTGCGATAACAATATTATTCGGACTTAAACCAAAAATTTGCAGGTAACGTTCGACCTGTTGAGCACGTTGCAAGGATAAAGATAAGTTGTTGCTTGCATCACCAGTAGTATCGGCGTGACCGGTTATTTTCAATTGATATTCAGGGTGATCTCGCAATAATTGAGCTACTTCAGCTAGTTGCCCGATATATCTCGGATTAAGCGGCGCTGAATCACGCACAAACTGATTATTGTTATTCAGTAGGTCATGAATAATCTGTTCATTTATTTTGCTTAATGGTGCTTGTTTGGACTGCACTTTTACAGGCTCTACATTTGCTTTGTTATCTACTTGATTAGGGACACAGGTACCCTGTAATTGCACATAATTAAGTCTGCGTTCAAGGCGTGCTAATTGGTCTCGCTGAATGATTAAATCGTTGCTTGCATCACCTTCTAAACCACCCTGTAACTCTCTTGCAATACGGTTTTTACGAATGTTGAGTGTATGTACTCGCTTGCAGGAAAACAGATTTTTGCACCCGCTAGAATCAAGTCGTCTAAATGCCTATTACTCAGTCGTTGCTCGAAGTACAAAGCATTTTCTAAACCTACTGGGTGATCAGGTATATTCATCAGGTGATGCTCTGCCATTCCGCCATGGCCTGGTTCTGCTTTGTGGCTACAACCCGCAGTTAACAGAGCAATGAAGGGAAGAATTAACAAGGTTGACTTACCCATAGCTGTGCTCCTGATGTTGTGTCATGTTGTTTGCATGGGTAAGTGGAATAGCACTATCGATGCGTAATAATTTCATTAATTCCTGTGGCTGTCCCTGAACACCAATGATTTCCAAAGTACGACCTTGCTCTTTTAGACGTTTGAATAAAAACACAATAGCGCCAATGCCCGATGAGTCGATAAAATTAATGTTATTGATATCAAGTAAGGTGTGGCTGTGTGTTTGTTGCGCGAGTGTTTCAAGTTCCTTGCGAATTTGACTACAACCAAGTGCGTCCATTTCACCACTTAATTGAACAATGAGATCGCCACTGGCATCGGTGATGTTTTTTATATCCATTATTAGCTCCTAATGCTTTAAATAATTTGCGCCTAGTTGCGCTATTTATTCCAGTTGAAGCATTTACTGTGCCAGTTTTTATTTATCTTTATTAACAGTTGGTTATGGTGTTTTTTGTGGTTTTTAGCCATTTGCGAAATGATGCATTTTGCAATTTGCAAATAGTTTCGCAAATAGAAAAGAGTTACTCAGGCATACCGAGAAGGGTTGTTATTAACAAATGGTCTGTGCCTCTGATTTGTTCTTGGGACTTATCAATTAAGATAAAATCGTCGCTGATCAAACAATGATCAATATAAGCACTGCTTAACCAGGTGATGAGAGGGTTATCCTGACGATAAGACCAACTTGGAATATAACCAAACAAATTACTGGTGTTGCTTAATAAACTTTGGTTTTGTAAACGCTTAAATTGCCAAGACCAAGGACTAGTGTTGAGATCTCCGATAATTATTTTATATTGCAGAGAAGAGTTAGCCACAAGTTGTGCAACACTATTGAGTTCTTTATTGCGTAATTGCCATAATTCAGCGTTTCTTGGTGAAACTGGATGTAATGCAAAAACCTGAACGGGGGTAGAGGTTTCTGGGCTTTGTATGATTGCCTCAATGACATGCCCTCCGCGATAGCCAAGGAAATGTAATTGATGTTCGACAATCGGCCAGCGCGAAAATAACACCAGTCCAGAGGGAGAAGGTGAACTATCGCTCGTGCCAACAGAATAAGGGTAGCTTTTGCTTAAACTTTGTATTTGTCTATGCCAATTATCACTTGCTTCCTGTAGTGCCAGCAGATCATATTCACTGCTATTAAGGCGTTCAAGTAATTGCTCGATATCGGGATTTTGGTAACGCAGATTAAGCTGGGCAATATTTAACAACTGTGTCGTTTCATGTGCTTGTGTATTGTTAACAAATTGACTTAGTGGTGGATAACTAAGCATCAGGCATGTGAGTAACGAAAAAATTAGTGCTTTGCGGATAATAAAAAAATTAACCGCAAGCATCAACAACGCCACTAAAGCCCATTGTAATTTCAGACTAAGTAAATTATCCAGCCACCAGTAGCCGTAATGAATCGGCATATAAGAGCAGATCACTACAGCTAATATCAGAACATTGATAAAATAAATTAAAGCATTCAAAACACCAAAAGGTTTATGCTTTTGTTGTTTAGCCATTACATTTTATGACCGTTAAAATAGTCCGGAAAAAAATCATAGTATCCGTTTTTAGCCATGATAAAGGTTGGCTAATGGCTAATGAATAAGCATGATCAAAGGCGAGTTTTTCATCAATATTATGAACAGTCGCCTTGATAACTTTGATTAACTTGAGCAAGGCCCGTCAAGCCAGGTAAAACATCGTATGTGCGCTCATTAAAAAACGGGCGTCTTTTTTCAATTTCACTGCTTAATTCTGGACGTTCGGGGCGAGGCCCAATTAAAGACATATCACCAATTAATACATTTAATAATTGTGGTGTTTCATCGAAACGGGTTTTGCGTAAAAAGCGTCCAACAGGGGTAATACGTGGATCGTCTTCACCTGCTAACTGAGCAACACCATTAGCTTCTGCATCTGTGAACATAGTACGAAACTTAATGATAGTAAATAACTTATTCTGGGTTGTTTTTGAGCGTCCTAGACGGGTTTGCTTATAAAAAACTGGGCCTTTGCTATCAAGCTTAATGGCCAGCGCCAAGAAAGGTAATAATGGCAATAACATCAGTAATGCTAAGCTAGCAAAAATAATATCAAATATGCGCTTGTTAAATTTAACTACCGGAGGCACATAGCTGGTTATTGGCGAAAGTGATTGTGTATTATGCATTTTGTTGTCCTTAGTTTTTTAAATTTATTTATTATTAGTATTTTGTTCTGTTAGTGATTAGCTTTTTTCCAATGACCTTTATCTAAGCGCAATATATAACGGACGGTACCAATAGCGCTGGCGACGTGTCCGCTAACTAAATAACCAAGTAATTTACAGAGACGGTTGCTTGGTGATGGTTTATATAATAATTGCCAGATAGCTAGTAAATAAGCGCTAACTTGCAGGGCTGCTAAGGCTAAAAATACCCAGTACTCAAAAGCTAAAACTAAACTACCGAATAGGGCTATCAGCATTAAAAATGGCATCATCACACGTAATCCTTTTCCTGAAAGAAAAGCAAAAGCGACGCGTCCATAACGAGGTAAAAATAGATGTTTAAGTCTTACTATTTGTTGAAAATTTCCCGCGGCTATGCGACGGCGACGTTGCTGATCTTGCTGATCGCTGGACTTTTCTAGTTCTAGGGCATTAATCTCGGCCTCATAAGCGACTTGATAACCGGCGACGACGATTTGCATCGGTAAAATAAAGTCATCATTAATCGTATCGCTGGCTAGAGGTGTAAATAAGTGGCGACGAAATACATAAAAGGCTCCGTGAGCGCCAAGTGTAGAGCTCAGTCGTCGCTTCGCTACGTTTTATTTTGCTTTGATAATGCCAATAGGCTTGTTCACCTTCACTGCCTGCGGTTTGCAGTTGATAATGACCATTTAATACGCCCACCTTAGGATCTTTAAAGCGAAAAGTCGCTAGTAGTAAAGCATCAATAGAGAGCAAAGCAGAAGTATCACTCAAAGCAACCAGATCGCAGTTTAGTTGTGCAATTTGCTCATTGAGCACTGCCACCTTGCCTCGATTCTCGATAAAATTATGAATAGTAATTTCTAGATCTTGGCACTCCGGCTCATTAGCTGTCGCACAGGCAATATTATAAGTATTATCACTGCAACCATCACAGGCGATAACCACTTGTAAACGTTGCGCTGGGTAATCAAGGGATGCGAGATTACGTATCTTCTCTGCAATCCATTGCGCTTCATTATAAGCCGGTACCACAACGGCGACTTTAGGTAGCTGTTGATCACTTGGCGATTGCTGATATTTGCGAGTTGCATTTGGCGTTGCATTTTGCGGATTCTTTTTATCAAACCATCGCAAAATAAGTGGATAGCCGAGGTGATGATAAATGACCAGTAAGCCACTAATAATGGTTAGGCTGATCAGAAATAGGTGACTCATGTTAAGCTCCTTGCCCCACTGGGGTACGTAGATCGCGATAGGCGTTTGCCATCACTCGAACATCGCCCTGTGCTTTAATGTGCTTACGTGGTTTCATTGCACATGGCTGATGCGACATACTGAGCAATTCCTGTGCCATCTTCTCGCTATTATTAGCAATGACAAATTTTCCACTATCAGGGCATAAAGTTTCCTTCGCGCCACCGACATCCGTTACTAGGGTAGCAATGTCACAGGCCTGTGCTTCAAGAGGTGAAAGAGGAAAGCCTTCATTTAATGAGGGTAAACAAAACACATCTAATGCTTGATAAAATTCAGGCATAGAGTCGATATGACCGAGAAAATGCACTCGCTTTTGTAATCCTGGTTCGCTCACTAGCTGTTTAAGCTTTTCTTCCATGCTACCACTGCCAGCTAAGGCTAAATGGGTATCATTAGGAAGTTTAGCGAGAGCCTCAATCAAGATGGCTTGTCCTTTGACTTTTTCAAGTCGACCACTGCAACCGATAATCTTTACATTATTAGGCAGTTTTAGTCGATCACGCGCGCTATCGCTATTACCAGGAATAAAATATTCACTATCGATACCATTGCGGATAACAGTGATTGGCTGATCACAGTTAAGTTGCTCTTGCATATTAATCGCAACAGTCTGTGCATCAGCGACCAAAGTAGGGCGGGTGATTTTGACTGCCCAACGCTGTAATCGACGTCGTTTAGAATCTTGTAAATGCCAAGCATCATGCTCGGTATGGATAAAGTGTTTTACTCCTGAAATACGGGTCGCTAAACCAGCATAGAGTAATGGGCCAATATGATGGCTATGCACCGTTTGCGCGCCACTTTGTTTGATAATTTTGACTAATTGTGAGACCAAACTAGGGCGTAATCCTGGTTGCTTATCTAAAAAGATTAATTGCGCGCGCATTGCTTCTAATCTTGGCCAGGCCTTAAGTGCTTGCTCTAGTGTGCCTTCAAGACTAACAATTAATACTCTTTCATCGGCATGGTTAAAGTTACATAGATCCAATGCTAAGGTTTCAATACCACCAGGGCGCAGATGCTGGACAATTTGCAGTACGGTGTTCATAAAAAATCTCCTGATTCTCGGGGAACAATATAGGGAATACGGCTTAAAACTGGTGTGCCGGTGATTCTTTGTAAGTGCTCTCGCGTAAATACGCGGTTATCACTCACTTCTAAAATAATTGCGAGTCCACAACCAAGAAATAACCCACCAAGCACTCCGCTAATGATAAAAAGCAACAAAGGTTTATTGTTTGGCGATGAAGGGGTAAAGGGACGGTCAATGACCTTGATTCGTTTATCTTGCTCAAATACGCCAAGTGATGCGGTGATATTGGCTTTTTCAAAACGCAATAGTATATCGTCGTAAAGATCGCGCTTAATAACCAGGTCTCGTTGTAGTTTAGATAATTCGCTGGCATTTTTACCGTAGCTAGACATTTGTCTTTCAAGGGTATTGATCAGCTTTTTCAAACTGGCTATTTCATCACTTAGCCCTTCCACTTTGGCACTGGTTTCCTGCATTGTTTCAAGTTGCGAAATAAGCAGTGGTTGCGACTCTGGATCATCGCCAGATTGATAATTATTGCCAATCACCCAAAGTTCTTCGAGGCTCAGGCTTTGCTCGTTGCCTCCAATAAGTTGCTGACGTTCCTGTTCAAGGCGTCGCAATTTTTTTACGGCACTGATTACCGCGCTATGCTCCTCGGTATAACGACCACGAAGTAATGCAAGATCACCCTGTAAACGAATAATTTTCTCTTCAATGACACCTACAATCGGATTACTTTTTGATAGTCGCTGATTCAAGCCTCCAAGGCTTCTTGTCGCACCAGCTAACTCAGATTGACGTTCAGCTAAGCGCTGTTTAAGTTTAGATAAACGGCTAATATTACTCAGATGCAACTCTGGTAATTCGGTCGCATTTTGCTCAACAAAAAGGGCCATGGCGCGTTCTGCTTTATCTAATTGCAATTGCCTATTTTGTAAATGCTCACCAAGAAACGTACTTGAATCTTGCATTGAAGATCGTTCCGGTGCTAACACTTGGGCAACAAATTGTTTGCTGACTGACTCAAGCATCTCCTTCATGCCTGTTGGATCATTCGCACGATAATCGATACGTATAAGATCTTTACCAAGCATGGCAATGGTTAATGAGTTAGATAATTGAGCAATGATCTGATCCTGTTGTGCTTGCACTTGTTTGCTCATCAACCAAGCCTCTTTCCTGGGCAACCGCAGTTAAAATATGGCGACTATGAAGCAAGGTTTTTAAGGCGCTAATACGCTCCTTTAGCATCGCAGAAACCGCTAAGTCTTCTAAGAAAGGATTTAGCTTAGCGGTTTCTTGGATCAGCATGCTGGTATGTGCCGCATAGTTTTTAGGACTTAAAATACTTAATGCGATGACAAACAATGGCAAAATTAAAATCGGGATGATAATCGGATAACGACGTCGCCAAGCACCTGCAAGAATCAGGTAAATACGCATATTCAAACTGCTCATAATGCCTCCAACCAGCTATCAACCTGCGTTGCACGAGCTTTCCAGCTATGATCGCGAACAATGCTTTGTAATGCGCCTGTAAAATCAGGTAATTGACTAACATGTTCACTGGCGCGAAGTGCACAAACCATTGCACTACTGCTGTTGGCTATTTGTACTAACCCCGGATGTGGCAAAGCCTCTACTGCAGGGAATGAGGTGCTGATAATCGGACGGCCAGTCGCTAGGTACTCGCTAAGTTTTAACGGGTTGCAAGCACGGATCTGGGCATTATCTACAAAGGGCAATAATGAAGCAGTCCAATGTTGACTGTAGGCGGGTAATTGCTGATGGCTACGCGGGCCTAAAAAAGTAACGTTATCAAAAGCCTGCAAACTAGAGATATCCACTACTGCGGTGCCGATAAATACAAAATGCCAGTTGCGCATTTGTGCGATAGTATCAGTCAACAGTTGTATATCAAGCCACTCGGAAATACTGCCATAAAAACCAGCAATAGGGCGACCATCATTCGGTAAATCTGTTGCACGTGGCACTGGGGTAGTAAACAGATCATAATCCACACCATGTGGTAAAAATTGGGTCTTTTGCGCCTCACTACGAGCTATAAGTGCAGGGCTGGATGCTAAAATCAAGTCTGCTTTTATTAATAATTCTTGCTCACGCAGAGCAACTGTATGATGATCTACTCCCGCTAAACCAGAGAAATCATCACCACAGTAATAGATAAGTGCAGATTCATTAAGATGACCAGCCATATCAACTGCTGTTGGCAATGATGTCCAAAGTAGTGGTGAGTTTAGTTGTTGTTTTTTAACTTTTGGTCGAATTTGTAATAACAACAATTTCACTGCTAACCAGCGAGTAAATTTGTTGCGTGGTGCTGGTAGAGTTCGTGGCGCAAGGATTTGCAAGTTATCCTGAAGTGACTCCTTTAATGGCTGTGACTGCATTTGTTGAGCACTGCGACAAGTGAGTTTATTTATACAACGTTTAAAGTCACGTAGGCTTAATGTCGGGCGACGCAGTCCAATAGAGTTTATCCATAATACTTTGCGTGTTTCGGCTAGGTGCCTAATAAGATGTTGGGTGCTACTTGGCAAGCCTCCCAATCTTCACCAAATACAATTAAATCCTGGCTCATATTAGTTTTTCTCCTGTGAACGGCTTTGCTCTTCGTGACTAAGTGAACGAATAACACGAGCAGGAATACCACCTGCGAGAACCATAGGAGGAATATCTTTGCTTACCACACTACCGGCGAGAATAATGCTACCTGTACCTATTCGCACACCTGCCATTACTGATACACCCGTGGCTAACCAAACATCTTTTTCTAAAATAATATCGCCAACTTGATCATCTGTTTCCGGCAAACCCAGTGCGCGATCCTTTGCATCTAAGGGTGGCCTGGATAACCGGCGAGTAAAGCACGTCCTGCAATGCGTACGTTATCTTCAATAATTACTTTACTGCCCACCGCAATGGTAGTCATCCAACCAATATCGACATTATTGGCAATGCTTAAACAGGGCGTTGTCTCACTGCAACTGCGACCCGTGAAGGTAGATTGCCCAGATACCCGGCAGTTGTTACCTAAGCTGATGTTCAAGGGGCCACTGATATAAGGCAGACCACTATATAAATAAAGTTGATTGCCAACTTCAGTTACTCGGCCTTTAAAAAGAGGCGTCCAAAAAATATGCGGGTAAGGCTTTCCCAAAAATTATTGAGAGATTTATATATCAAATAAGCTGGTGTGAATAAAAAACGCGGTGCTGGCAACTGAAAATAAAGAATTGCTTTAATGACACTAAGCAGTTTTTTTGCAAAAGGGTTTTGACTGGTTTTTAACCATTGTTTAGTATGATTAAGTGACACGGTTTTCATGCTTAGGCTCCAGGGGTATTACTAAAATTTATTTTATGGGAGCTTTATTGCAGGGATTGGGCCAAGTTTTATTTTTAATATAATCAATGGTTTATAGTTTTATGTGTTTTCAAAAGGCGCGCCGATAAGCAAATTGCAAATGTTATTCTCAAATTGCAAAAAATAGCGAACCTTATTTATTCACGATTGATGTGATTTAATGACAAGCGATTCAGTTTATATCTTGCTAATTTAGGTTTTGTTTTCAGGTAAATTACTGGTAATCCATTGAGCGATAGCGACGACTAATGCTTGCGAGTATATAAATAGGCCAGGTAAAACCCTGTGTTAAAAATGTGGCCGAAACAATGGTGCCAATTAATCCTGCAAGTACTGCTTGTGCCTAGCTGCATGAATGGCTGGGTTGACCTGAGTTAGATGACGTTCAATCTGTTTTAAGCTGTTCAAGGCACTTTTTAATAATGCAACTATGGTGATAATAAAGACAATCAGACCCAGAAAACCAGTTTCAGCAAGAATACCGAACCAGGTGCTGTGCACAGCATGATTAAGGCCATCCCAATGTGGACTGTAATAGTAATAATTGGAATAAAAGTTATTAAGGCCAACGCCACTAAAGGGATTATGTACCGCCATCCCAAAGGCGACTTCCCAAGCATACAAACGGCCCATTGCTGATGCATCAATGCCTTCTTCTGCTGCTCCACCAGAGGCTCGATCGGAAATCCCGGCAAAAACAAACAATGCACAGGAGACCACAATACCTAATCCAATAAACAATGATTTTGATTCGATTCTACGATAACCAAATACCCCAAGAATGGCCATCATGCCGAGCAATCCACCACGACTTTGGGTGGCAATAATGGCTAAAAATAAGACTATCACGCTGACCAAACCGAGGAGTTTATTTAGTCGTTGAATATTTGGGGTCATGATAAAACTGCAGGCAAAGGCAACTGGAAACATTAATACCAAAGCTAGGTCATTGGGATCACCTAGCACCGAGCCGATATCTCGTCCGATTGTCACTCGAGTTCCTTCAACCAAACCAATGGCATTGATTTGATTGCTCAAGGCCACTAGGCCAACCAACATGCCAAAGAAGGTAATTAAGCGCGAGGCTAAAGCAAAATCTTTTTCGGTTCGTGATAACCAGGCAATCGCGAAGGTCATAATAATAATTTTCCAATAAATACCTTTAAAGTACTCAATAGCGATCGGGCGGTTGCTTGCTAAGATAATTCCAATGATAGCCAGCGCAAAGAAAATGCTCATTAAGGTAAGCTCGCGAGACCAGTAGATAGTGACCTTACCGGAAAGGCAAACATGCCAAAATAATGCTCCTAATGAAGCTAAAGAAAGCAATAGAGGGATCTTAAAGTTATAGATTTGTGGAAACACCTCATGAATGCGAAAAAATGAGAAGATCACAAATAATAAAATAAATAAGAAGGGGATGCGTAACACAACGAAAATAGCGATTGGGATTAACCCAAAGGCAATTAAAACAATTGGATGAGCAACAAAACGCCAGGCGACTGCGATTAAAAAGCAACTTAGCAGAGTGATTGCCAAGGTTAATAGTTGTTGCTTACCGCCGCCGTTACTCATTGATTAATGACCATTGCATAAATGTGAATGGCAGTTTTATTAAGTTTAACGCCTGTGCACAAAATAATAAGCTTAATGTTGCGCAGATAAGCACTAATAATAAATGCAAAATATGGCTTAGTTGCAGACTAATAAATAACCAAAATAAGCCTACTAAGGTGAGCATCATTAAGGATTTTAATGGGTAGTTAAGGGGCAGAAAATATTGACTGACTTGATAGAAAAGCCACAGGCGTATTGATTGAGCAAGTAACAAGGCAAAAATAATTCCCCATACTTGATAAGTTGGTGTTAATACTAGCATGGCACTGACCCCGATAAGAGCGACGATCAGATTGATAACAAATTGGCTACGTGTGGTTTTACCGATAAAGCAACCGATGTTAATCAGTTCGACTAACTCTTTAAGAAGCATTATTGCAATCAATCCAAGAGCATATTGTCTTGCATTATTATAACTAGCTGGCAACAATTGCGTGATTAAAATTGGTGCAAGAATAGCGACCCATAAACTAATCATTAAAGCTAAGCCTATCCCCATTGCTACAAAACGGGCTACTTTTGCTTCTCCATTAGTTTCATGTAATACAGTAAAACGTTTAGGTGACCACCACATACCAAAGGGTTGTAATAATAAGACTGTCGCTAAAGCAAATTTAGTCGCGATTGAAAATTGTGCCACATCATCAAGACTAGTGTGACTTGCTAAGATCCACCGATCTAAGCCATTAAGTGTAAAAGCGAGTAAGTCGCTACCAACAATTGGTAAACTATAAATTAAAGCGCGTTTACCTATTTGTGAATTGTAGCTTATTCCGGTACCACGTAATTGCCAATATCCAAGTAGCAAAGTTTGCGCCACAGTCGCGATTAAACCCGCTTCTAAAATACCTGCAACGCCACGTTCGAAATGTAAAAGAATAAGCACTAGGGTCGCTTGTAACAGTGCTCGTCCACAGCTTGCTATAAAAAAATTCACCGCGCGATCATTCATTCGAAGCCAACCTAAGGGAATTGCAATACAACCCTCTAATGCTAATACACTAACCACCAAACGTACTTCATAGATGCTTGGTGAGCCGGGTATCCAAGTTGCAATTGTACTGGCGCTATACCAACCAGCAAATAGCGCAAGTACTGTTACTATTAGACTTAATCCAAAGATTTGTGCGGTTATGTGATTTTGTTGCGCTTTAGTTTTCACTGATCCAGCAAAGCGAAATAGGGTATCTTCAAGCCCCATTCCGACTAATATACTGCCAATAATGGCGAGGGTGCTGATCACTTCAAGGCGACCAAACTCTTCATTACTCAGCTGGTGGGCAATAAAGGGTAGAATGAGTAAAGAAATACCCTTCATTAGGGCAATACTCATCCCATAGAGCAGGCTTTGTTGCAATACACTATTTTTAAGTAATTTCATAGTTTAACCTTGTATCGCTGTAGCTTGTGCCAGATAAGTTTGAATATTAAGGAATTGCTCACTAGCGCGATAACCTGATGCTATTTTCATGCCTTGCTGACCAATGCGAGTCACTCGATCAATATCAGCACATAATAAAGTGAGTTTATCTTGTAAATCCTGAACATCACCTGCGTGGTATTTAATACAATTAATATCATCAACCAAAGTGTTATCCCAATATGCGCCATCACTAGGGATCAACACACATTGGCCTGCCGCTAAAGCCTCTAAAATAGACAAACCAAAGGGTTCTTGGTGACTGGTAGAGACAAAAATATTTGCGCTTGCTCTTATCTGATCAAGGTTCTTTGGCGAAGGGTAATAATTCACCTTGGCTAGCCCTTCATTAAGTGAGCTCACTGGCAACTGTGTTTGTTTAGGTTGGATATAACAGATATGGCTTTTCGGGCGTTGTTGGACTGGCATATTACTGAGTACAGTGAGTAGTGTTTCTAAACCTTTCCATTTTAGTAATGAAGCGTGCCCAAAAAACCACGGCTTGTGGCTGTTTGGTGCATGGTGTTGGCCAGTGCGTATCACATAGGCCGTTCTCCATTATTTGGTAATGTGCTGGTAACTTATCTATATTAACTGAGTGGAAATAACTCAGGCAGTTGAGTAATGAGGAGCGAGTACTAGGCAGATAAAAAATCTGCTCAGAAACCGTTAAACAGCGTGCAATGGTATTAGAGCTAGCAACGGGACCATGAATAAGCTGAATAATGTTAAAGCTTAAAAATGGCTTAATAAGATATAAGGATAAATCCACGCCCGGACCTGAAGCTCCTATCGTCATATCAATGTGACCTAAACGAATTCGTAGCAATAAGATTTGTAGCATGATGAAAAAATGGCTGATGAAGTAGGCAATGCCTTGCTCTTGGCGGGCAAGCCATTGAGGTTGATAAAGCTTAACTCGTTTGAGCTCTGGCCACAGCCAGGAGTCGGAGTCTGCACTTAATACGCTGATTCGAGTTTTATTTGTATCAAGCTGGCGCAAAATACTTTCTGTTGCAATTTTAGAGCCACCACTAAAGGCAATCGGATCAATAATCAACAGGTGAGCTTTATGCGACATGCTTAACCCCTTATTAAAAATGCTTTTCAAGGCACTTTTTAGTGATAAAGCAAGGGACCAATGATGTGCCATCTTATTTTTATTACCGTCCATTGTGAGCATGTTTTCATACAATTGTTCAAAACGTTTACTGTTTTTTGTGATTGTGAAGTGTTCGAGAACATGGTGATAACCAGCGTTGGCCATATTTTGGCAAGTCTCAGGGTGAAAATATAACTCAGAAATAGCTTCGGCCATGGCATCAACATCTTCACTTGGAATTAATATGCCAGTTTTACCATCAATAACCACATCTGGGATACCACCCACAGCAGGAGCAATGACGGGAATTTTTGCTAGACTTGCTTCAGCTAATACTAGACCAAAGGCTTCTTCGCGTGCACCGGAGATAAATGCATCGACATGTTCGCGTAAAATGCCATGTACATTATGTTGTTCACCAAGTAGTGTAATTTTGTGTGCCATGCTTAATTTATTAATTTGTGTTTCTAGAGTTGAGCGTTGTGGACCATCACCAATAATAATCAGACGCAAAGAGAATCCTTTATTAATCAGTTTTGCGACGGCGGAAATAATCAAATCGACACCTTTTCGCTCAATTAATGAGCCTACCGTTGCAAGCACAAAATCTTCTTTGTCTAAGGTGATTAAGTTTCCTAAAGCTTGTGCAGGTTGATTAAGGAGCTGTTGTTGATCAATGCCATTAGCAATTACACAGTGTCGCGCTTTTGGTAAATTATCTTTTTTTAGTCCATCTAGTACGTATTCACTTACGCCAACCGCCATGTTTACCTGGTAAAGCCCCAGTGATAAACGATCTCGTAATTGATAGCTAGAATGAAGATGGCAAAGTAATGGTAATTTACGTTTACGAGCTGCAAAATTAAGCCACTGGCAGGGCGCTGCGCTATTGGCGTGAAGCAGTTTAATTTGGTGTTTATCGATGATTTTTAGTGCTGTTTTTAATAGCTGAGTAAACCCCTTAAGGTTAAACCTTGGCGCATTCCAGCCAAGCAATAAAGGAAAGTCACTTCGATACACAATGATCCCCAGTTTTTTTGCCTGTGCTTCTAAAATTGGTTGATTACACCATAGAATGGGAGTGAATTTTTGTTTATCCAGATGACAGAGCAGATCTAACAAGCAACGTTCACTACCACGTATCCAGTTATCACCATAATGAGTGAATAGTATTGTTGTTGATGAATGCATCTGTTATGACCTCTTTTGATAAATATATTACTGATAAAGCAAAAGCTAGGCCAAAATTTTAAGTGTTTGTAATTATTGGTTTTATTGTTTTTTGGGGATGTTTTTTCAACTGTTTTTAGTCCTGAATTGCAAAATGCAATGCAGGACTAAAGAGAATGTAGTTTATTTACTGCTGGCTTGTTGATAGCGAGTAATGAGTTTAGGAATGGCCACTGTGCTAGAAAAATGTGTTGCTATAGTTTGTTTGGCTGTATTACGTATCTGTTGTTTACTAGTTTCGCTTAATTCACACCATTGTCCGATTATTTGAGCCATTCCATTTACATCCCCAGGAGCAAGTAACCAGCCATTTATCTGATGGTTAATTAACTTATCTAATGCTCCGACGCGAAAAGCAATGACTGGAATACCTCTGGCCATTGCTTCTAATGCCGCCATTGGTAAACCTTCATAGCGAGAAGGTATTACTAATAATCCGATCTTTGGCCAGACACTTGCCATATCATCCTGTTGACCTAATGCATGAAGGTTAGTGGGTAGATCTTGCTTTAGTTCGGCAAGTTGTGGACCATCACCATACAGATAAAGTTGTTGCTCAGTTAACTTTCGAGCCAACTTAATAAAGCGATCTGGTCCTTTTTCATGGCTGACTCTTCCAACAAAGGCGATTTGTGTACCTTCTGATTCTTTTATTTCTGAATTATTAACAAAATTATCAAAGATCTCTGTCTGTACCGAGATACGCTTTGCAATTTGTGGACTGACTGCAAAAATATGTTTGCCTAAAAAAGCAGTTAACCTATCTAATTTATCATAAAGTGCGAGCTTACCCTTTGGGACTTCTCCAGCATGATAGGTACTGACCACTGCAACTCTTAAAATCGTGGCGGCTAAGCGTCCCATTATCCCGGCTTTATAACCATGAGTATGAATGATATCTGGACGTTGTGTTGTAATCGCCTTTAATAATGGCATAAAACCAGTGCTTAAAGTTTGCGTGTCAATATCATCCTTTCTTAGTTGTTCTTTTAGTGGGTGAAAACCATAATCACGCAGAAACACCACCTGTGGTTGTTGATCATGATCCTGTAATCCCTTCGCTAATTGGTGAATATGCGATTCAATTCCACCTGATTTACTACTATCCACTAATAGCCAAACTTTTTGTTTTTGTATTGCCATTTGTTTATGAGCCTTTTAAAAAAATAACGCTGTTAAAGTAGATACAGCAAGTTTAATGCCTGAATGTATATTTTTATCAAATCCCACTATTTCAGGGTTTATTGAGTTTGCCGTGAATCTTTATTTCGCAATCACTAAAGAATTAATGCACGCTCGCGTTGCAAATTGCGAATAGAACGACTCATGGTTTTTTCATATTTTGTTAGAAAATAATAGAAACACAGACAGGGTAGGGGCTGTGAGCCTTTTCTAATAAGATTTATAGTGTTGGCACAGTAATTGGATTGTAGGGAGGAAAATACTAAAACGAATTGATATGGGAGTTAGATAATGCACAGGAAAAAATACACACTCAAGAGTTATTACCAAAGGTTTATTAATACAAGCTTAAGTAGCGCTAAAATATTAGTTGGAAGCTGTGCATTATTGAGCAGTGCTCAAGCAGATCCTTTTACGACTTGTCCAAGTAAAGCTTTTTATTTCAAGGAACGCCAGTTGCGAGTTATGGTATCAACTTAGTAACCGGAAATTACGAGTTACTTGCAGAAGATCTTGGCATTAGCGGTAATATTAATGGTGTAGGTTTTGATCAGCAGGATAGATATTTATACGGCTTTAATAGCAGTGGATTAACATTGATGCGTATTGGTGGTGATTTCCAGGCTGAAGCTTTAAAGGTTACCGGACTACCAAATAATAAAAATTTCTACGTGGGTGATGTTGCAAACCATTATTATTATGTATACCGCAAGAACGTTGGTCTGTATCGCGTTGACCTTCGCCCGCTTGATGATTCAGTTGATAATGTACTGAGCGCAGAATTAATCACCCAAAAAAGTACTATCAGCTTAACAGATTTTGCCTTTCACCCTAATAACGGCATGCTTTACGGTGTAGATAATAGCAATGGATTTTTGTATCAAATTAACCCTAACACGGGGGAAACTCTGTTCGTTGGTGATAGTGGTGAAACCGGTACCTTTGGTGCTATGTATTTTGATGTGAATGGTTACTTTTATCTATCTCGTAACCAAGATGGCAAAGTATATCGTATCGATTTATCAGGACTTGATTCTCAGTTAGAGGATCAAAGTGTTAATGATCTTGATGTTAGTGCGATTCATTTTGCAGATGGGCCCAGCTCGAGCCAAAACGATGGTGCGCGTTGTGCAACAGCCCCATTGATTGATGAAGATACTTTATCAACTATTGATTTTGCTGATGCGCCACAAAGTTATATGACTCTGCTTGCTGATAATGGGCCAAGACATCTATTAGATGGACAAACCTATTTAGGCTTAACCCCACCAGATGGCGATTATGATGGTTATATTAATGGCGACTCTGATGATCATTCAGAGGTTAATGATAGTAGTTTTGATGACGAAGATGGGGTTAATTTTGTAACCGAGCTAGCTGTGGGCTTAGATTCGGTAGTCAGTGTTTATGCCTCAACGGAAGGTGTTTTAAATGCCTGGTTTGATTGGAATGGTGATGGTGACTTTGCTGATCAAGGTGAGCAGACATTTACCGATATAACTTTGCAACCAGGCTTTAATCAGTTGGTACTCCGTGTGCCTGAAGGTGCGATTGCTGGAGAGAGTTGGAGTCGTTTCCGTTTTAGTCAGCAAAGTGGGCTAAGTTATGACGGTGGTAGTCAAAGTGGTGAAGTTGAAGATCATCCTATTAGTATTACAGAGTCAGGTTTAACCTATCGCTATTACCCGAGTAAAGATGGTTGGGTTACGCTTGCCTATGAAGATCAATGGCCTATCAGTGATGACTATGACATGAATGATGTCGTGCTTCATTACCGCACAGTGGAGGTGATTCGTGATCAACAGGTTGTACGTATTGATATTCAAGGTGAGTTACTGGCACTAGGAGGCGATTACCATAATGGCTTCGCAGTACAGTTAGAAAATATTGACAGTAATAATGTTAATACACAAACGCTACGTTTATTACATAATGGAGCTGAGCAACAATACAGCGGGACCAATGGTGCGACAACCTACGATATTTTAGAAACAGGCAATAGAAATGCAGTGTTAATGATCAGTCAAGATTTATGGAAACATGTAAAAACTAGCTGTAATTATTATCGCAGTGAAGCCGGTTGTAGTGATGCCAAAATGTTTAATTTTGAGCTCAGTGTACCTTTCCATAACCCGTTAGATCTGCAGGATATTCCAGCGACACCCTATGACCCTTTTATTTTTGCCACAGAAGGTTTGTATCACGGTGATTTATTTACGCAAGCATCCAGGCAGAAGTTTAGAGATCCACTTAGTTGATAAAGCACCAACAGATAAATTTAATTACGATAACTTTGGTTTAGGTGATGATACTAGTGAGCCGAGTAATGAGCGTTATTACCGAAATGCCAATAATTTACCCTGGGCATTAGAAATCACCGATAGCTGGCAGTGGCCTAGTGAAAGGAGCCCATTAATAATGGCATATCCAGCTTTTCAAACTTTTGTTGAGTCTGATGGAGAACAACAAAGCAATTGGTTTGAACCTCAACTAGCAATCGATAACTATTTATTTTAAAAACAATTTATGTGAGACGAATTATGATAAACAATACCCTAAAAAACATTGCATTATGTCTGTTTCCATTACTTCTTACTGCCTGTGGAGGTGGTGGAGGAGGTGGTAGCATTGCTGATATTAGCGTGACAGACACTAGTAATACAGTAAACAACAATACAGGTAATGATGTTGAATTAATCACAACGGCAGAGAATATTGAACCCGTACAAACACTTTCTTTAGAAATGGATGATCTAGTTGCTACGGAAGATTTTAGTTTTACTAGTAAACAGCAAGTTCAGGTTTTTTAGAGTTATTAGAACTTCAGGATGAACGTGCTTATGTTTCTATCTACAGTGATTATCAGCAGACTTAATACTGGACGTTTTTATCCAGACTCTTCTAGCCGAGTGATATCAGGGGCATTAGACCGTGGTATATTTACAGAGTCATTTACTGCTATTAATCAACAATCTGCGTATCTTATTGAAATTTGGTTTTATGATGGTAGTGAACCACAACAGGAAGTCATTACATTAATAAACAATGAATTAGTTTGGATGTAGTTTTAAGTTTATAATCCTTAACATTCAAAATACTAGTTAGATGCTTGTGTATCAATTATCTAACATTATTTTTAATTACTAAGTGTTACAAATGCAACAATTACTTATTTTTGTGTGCATTTTAACACTTAGTCATTTCTTCCTTATATCAGATTTAATCAGTATTGGTGATTTCCAATCTATCAAGAACTAAGCTATGTTCTGACCTATTACCCCCATTTTGACAGTATTAACTGTGTAATAAAAATAAAGCTATCTATTCTTAGTTTTTGAAATTAAAGGTGTTTTATCTTTAATTTTCTACTTAAATTTCCTGTCCTGCAAAATATATTGTAAGTGAAACTCCACCTCGTGCTGTGTTGATAATAAGTTACCCATCATAAAGATAATTATATGGCGCTATTATTGCACTTTACGGCTAGCTGTTGGCGAGTAGAAAAAATATAAGTTGTCTATTTTGCTCGCTGGTTATTTAGATTTTCATATTACGATTACCAATTTTAATGATGTAAAAATCCAACCTAGCTAGAAAATTCCATTAAAACCTACAAATTTAAAGGTTATTTTCATTAAAAGAACACAGAAATATGATCTAGGTTGAATAATTTTTTAATTTAAATAGATATTCTTAAAAATAACATTTAACACTAATATTGTATTACAAATAAATTGATCGTAATAAAGATTATAAAGCAATCAATTTTTATTGGTTTAGATAGATTTTGACGTTTTATTTATCAAAACCGTTGCTTTAATTCTAAGCACAGGAGATATAAATGAATAGATTTATAATAGCAGATCCGAATCGTTGCATAGGTTGTCGTACTTGCGAGTTAGCATGTGCAATGGCCCATGATAACAAACTTGCTATTTCAGTCGCATCATTTAGTCCTCGAATTACCGTGATAAGAGAAGGGGATATCACCGTACCTGTCATGTGTAAGCAATGTGAAGATGCTCCCTGCGCAAAAGCCTGTCCCACCGGGGCTTTAGTACGAGCAAATGGTTTTGTTGAAATTTATGAAGGACGTTGTATTGGTTGTAAAAGTTGCATGGTCGCGTGCCCCTTTGGGGCGATAGATATTACCATGAAAGAAGGCAAAGCAAGTGTCATAAAATGTGATTTGTGTGTTGATAATGTTGCTGGAACAGCTTGCATAAGTGTTTGCCCAACCGATGCGTTGAGTATATGTGATCAACAGCAGTTATCTGAATTGAAACAGAAAAAATTATTACGCACTGCTATTGGTGATAATAGCCATTTAATGCGTTAACTCATGTCATCATCATACAAATAAGTTTCTATAAGGTAGGTAATCATGCATAAAGCATTAACCGTCTGCCCATACTGCGGTACAGGCTGTAAAATAAATCTCTTAGTCGAAGACAATAAAGTTATCGGCGCAGAGCCCGCTAATGGCGTGACTAATCAAGGTGAACTTTGTTTAAAGGGTTACTATGGTTGGGATTTTCTAAATGATACAAAACTGTTAACGCCACGTTTACGCCATCCAATGATCCGCCGAGAGAAGAATGGCAAGCTAGAGAAAGTAAGTTGGGATGAAGCGATTGCTTTTGCTAGCTCAAAATTGTTGGCTATTAAGGCTGAATCTGGTGCAAATGCAATTATGCATACCGGTTCATCACGTGGGCCTGGTAATGAAACTAACTATGTAATGCAAAAATTTGCGCGAGCGGTGACCGGTACTAATAACATTGATTGTTGTGCTCGTGTTTGTCACGGCCCCTCTGTTTCAGGCCTGCAGGCAACATTGGGTAATGGTGCCATGAGTAACTCTATCGGAGAGATAGAGAATACAAAATGTATCCTTATTTTTGGTTATAACGTTGCGGACTCTCACCCTGTACTTGCTAAACGTGTGATTAAAGCCAAGGAGAGTGGTGCAAAAATTATTGTTTGTGATCCTCGCCGTATTGAATCTGCACGTATTTCTGATCTTCATTTACAGCTAAATAATGGTTCTAACATGGCGCTTGTTAATGCGCTCGCTCACGTACTGATCAATGAAAACCTCTATGATGCCGATTATGTTGCTAAGCATACCGAAGGTTTTTCAGATATGCGTAAAGTGGTTGAAAAATATACTCCAGAGTACGCCTCAACTATTACTGGTCTTAATCCTGAATCGATTCGTGAAGTCGCCCGGTTATATGCTTTGCGACACCTTCGGCAACCATTCTTTGGGGAATGGGGGTGACACAGTGGGGGCAAGGCGTAGATGTTGTTAAGGGTTTATCTGGTTTGGCTTTATTAACCGGAAATTTCGGGCGTCCAAACGTCGGTGTTGGCCCTGGTTCGTGGTCAAAATAATGTTCAGGGGGCTTGCGATATGGGAGCTTTACCTGATCAATACCCTGGTTATCAAAGTGTCACAGAGGCTGAAAACCGAGAAAAATTTGCTCAAGCCTGGGGAGTAGAAAGCTTGTCTGCTGAGGTAGGCTGTGCGCTTACTGATTTACCGCATCGGATTGCAAAAGGTACTATTCGCGCGAATTATGTGATGGGGGAAGATCCATTACAAACTGAGCCTGAATTATCTTTGGTACGTGAATCCTTTTCTAAATTAGATATTTTGATCGTTCAAGACATTTTCATGACCAAAACAGCTGAAGTGGCAGATGTCATTTTTCCTGCTACTTCCTGGGGAGAGCATGAAGGTGTTTACACGGTCGCCGATCGTGGTTTTCAACGTTTTGGCAAAGCGATTGAACCACAGGGTGATGTGAAGATTGACTGGCAAATTATTTCAGAAATGGCAACTGCAATGGGGTACCCAATGCATTACAACAATACCAAAGAAATTTGGGATGAGTTACGTCTGCTTTGTCCTCTCTATACCGGCGCAACCTATGAGAAAATGGAAGGTTTGGGTTATGTTCCATGGCCTTGTCCTTCTGAAGATCATCCCGGTACTCCTTGGTTATATGAAAATAATGTTTTCCCACGTAAAGGTGGTAATGGTAAAGGACTGCTTTTTTTGCTGAATGGCGTGCACCCAAGGATAAGCTTGATACTAAATACCCCTATGTATTAAGTACTGTGCGTGAAGTTGGTCATTATTCCTGCCGTTCTATGACAGGTAATTGTCATGCTCTGCAAACCCTAGCAGATGAACCGGGATATGCTCAAATCAATCCCAATGATGCCACTTATTTAGGCATAAAAGATCAAGATTTACTGTGGATTAAATCTCGACGCGGTAAGGTTATCACCCGTGCCAATGTTACTGAACGGGCCAATAAAGGTTCTGTTTACATGACATATCAATGGTGGATTGGTGCCTGTAATGAGTTGACTCTTGACCATGTAGACCCGATTGCTAAAACACCAGAATATAAATATAGCGCTGTTGCAATCGAAGCAATAAGTAATCAAAAAGAAGCGGAAGAATACCTGAAAAATGAATATAGCGAATTAAAATCTCGTTTGATCAATGTAGCTGAAGCTTCGTAAAAAGTGCAAAGGAATACATGCCTTTTTGTTAAAGGTATGTTTTAAAAAATAGTAAAAGTTAAGGATTAACATGAATCGTTTTGTCATTTGTGATGCCACTAAATGTATTGGTTGCCGAGCATGTGAAGTTTCTTGTGTGATGGCTCATAATCAAAATAAACATGTGTCAGATGCTGAAAAATTTCTACCACGTATCAATGTGGTAAAGGCCAATAATCTCCATACTGCATTATTGTGCCGTCATTGTGATGATGCACCCTGTGTTAATTCATGCCCTGAAGGGGCCATTGTTTATCGAAACAATTCGGTTCAAGTGATCCAAGAAAAATGTATCGGTTGTAAAAGCTGTGAAGTTGCCTGTCCCTTTGGTGCAATGACTGTAACGGTTGAAGAAAAGGATGATCAAGTAATAGTTGCTAACGCCCATAAATGCGATTTATGTGAACAGCGTGAAGCTGGTCCTGCCTGTGTGGAAAATTGTCCTAGTGATGCCTTATCACTTGTCACGGAAGAAACACTTGCTTTGCAACGTAAATCTAAACAAATCAGAACTGCAATTGGTGGTGCTCCCAAAACAGTCGCTAGTATTAAAATGAAAGCTCAAGGGCTAGGTAAAATTACTCAGTTAAGAAAGGCATCTGCTCGACATGATCCTGTTAAAGTCGACCCTGCTATTCGTCGAAACAACTTTTTTGAAATTTATCCGACTTTTACTCAAAGTGAAGCAACAGATGCGTCAGGACGCTGTTTAACCTGTGGTACACACTCTATATGTGAGTGGAGTTGTCCATTACACAACCGTATTCCGGATTTATTAAAACTCACCAAAGCAGGGGATATTATGCGCGCGGTAGAGTTGAGTCATCAAACTAACTCTCTCCCTGAAATCACTGGACGTGTTTGTCCGCAGGATAAACTTTGTGAAAGTAATTGTACTCTAAAAGAGGACCATGGCGCGGTGACCATTGGTAACTTAGAACGTTTTATAACAGATAGCGCTTTTGACCAAGGTTGGAAACCGGATCTTTCCTATGTTAAAGCAACTAACAAAAAAGTTGCTATTATTGGTGGTGGGCCAGCTGGGCTTGCCTGTGCAGATATTTTGGTACGTAACGGTGTTAAACCGGTTATTTTTGAACGTCAGCCAGAAATCGGTGGCATGCTGACCTTTGGTATTCCTCCCTTCAAGTTAGATAAAAAAATTCTAATTCATCGCCGAGAGCTTTTCACTGAAATGGGTGTCGATTTTCACCTTGATTGTGAAGTGGGACGTGATGTTAACTTTGATAATATGTTGCAAGAATTCGATGCTATTTTTCTTGGGGTTGGTGCATACAATTATATGCAGGCCGGTTTAGAAAACGAAAAAAGCAATGGTGTTTATGATGCGCTTCCATATCTAAATGCGAGTACTAAAGACTTAATGGGCTGGCCTCAATGGGAATCAGAACCCTTTATTGATTTAAAAGATAAAAAAGTAGTGGTGCTAGGCGGAGGTGATACCGCGATGGATTGTTTGCGAACCGCTATTCGCCAAGGTGCTGAAAAGGTAACCTGTGCTTATCGACGTGATGAAACTAATATGCCTGGTTCAACGAAAGAAGTAAAAAATGCTAAAGAAGAGGGCGTAGATTTTGAGTTTATGGTTCAGCCACTCAAGATTGAAGTTGATGAGAATGATTGTGTGATAGGTCTTAGTTTATTGCGCACTGAAATGGGCGAAGCTGATGTCTCTGGCCGTCGTCGACCAAGACCCATTCCCGGTTCAGAATTCTTTATGCCTGCTGATGCTGTGATTGTTGCCTTTGGCTTTAACGCGCATTCTATGCCATGGATTAGTTCGCAGAATATCAAACTTAATCGTTGGGATTGTGTGATTGCCGAGAAAGAGTCGCCTTATCCATTTCAAACCAGTAACCCCAAAATTTTTGCTGGTGGTGATGTGGTACGAGGAGCTGATTTAGTGGTATATGCTATCGATGAAGGGCGTCAAGTCTGCGCTAGGAATGATGGATTATATGGGGGTTGAAAAGCAACGCCCCATTGATTCAAGTTTAGCGCCAACAATGCAATAATACTTTTTGAATATAAGCCCGATAAGAAAATTATCGGGCTTCATTTTTTAGACATTAACAACTAACAATAGGTGTAAGTTGTCCTGATATTTATACTGCACCTAATTTGAATTTTTCAATCACTCGACTATTTTTTTGAGCTAATTTTCCAGGTAGCACTGGTGGTATGCGCTTTTGATCTACTTCATAATTGGTTTTACTAAATTGATTGGCAAAATGGCTCGCTAATTCATGCTTGCGACTTTGCTGTGATAAATCGGCAATATCTTCAATATTAATGTTTGGGTTAAATCGATTAAATCCTCGGTAGCTAAAATGTATATCTACATGCTCATCACTTATTGAAATTAGTTCTCGCATTAAAGCACGACTTAATGAATTTAGAGATAACTCGTCTATTTGTAGATATATAAGTCGATCTTTTGTTTCTGGTAATGTACTGAATTTTGTGCGAATTACTTTAATGTCAATTAACCATAACCCATTGTTTCTTTGCTCGGCATGGTGCAATGCAAAAATACTATGATCATAACTAAAGTGACTTAAAATATGCTCTATTTTTTGTGCTGAAGTTATGTGCTTAGGGTTATTTTTAAAATGCTTTTTTGCTCATATTGTTCAGCCATTAACGGTAAATCAATATGAGTATTAAAAGGAGTGGTGACACTATTATTCCAGTTTAACTTAAATAGCTCACGCACTTCATGTTCACGCGCTTTTTTATCGCTAAAAAAACACTTTGGATAATCTCAGATGTCGGTAACTCTGGCTCCACACGCCACTTTCGTCCAAATAATAGCTTTAACTCTTTTTGTGAAGACTTTTTCACATAATTATCGTGTCCGACGACACCCACTTGTATGTAAATTTCGTTTTTTTCTTGGGTCGCGAATACTACATAACGCTCGTCATATTCAATGTCACAAATGAGTGCTTCTACACTTTCTAAAGTGTGCTCATAGGTTAAATAATGTTGTGGTATACAAAAACTTCCATTCTTTAGTTGAACAGTAGGTGCTTCTGGCATGACAGATTCACCTAAACGTAAAAGTATTTTTTTATCCATTGTTTATATCCATTGTCGTGGCCTTATTATTTTTAGCTAATACGGCCTTTGACATGAAATGGTTCAAAATAATTTTATTTTTTTAATGGTAGTGAAGGCGATTCTTGAGATCACAATACGTCGATTAAAATTGGCCCATCCTGTTGTTTTAATTCTCCAATAGCTTATAGCTCAATATCGTGTTGCTTAGCGATTAACTGCACTTCTTCTACTGAGTTCGGAGCAACTGCGAGTAGAAGTCCTCCAGAGGTTTGTGGATCACAGAGTAAGGACTTTTGTTGCTCGGTGATAGGACCTATTTTATGACTATAACTTTCATAATTTCGTGTTGTTCCGCCCGGGACACAACCTTTTTCAATATAATCAAAAATATTAGGTAGATATGGGACTTTATCAAAGTAAATTTCTGCTTTTAACTGGCTACCTTCGCAAATTTCACTTAAATGACCAAGTAAACCAAACCCAGTGACATCGGTCATTGCTTTTATACCTGGAATTTTAGCAAAGGACTCGCCTGATTTATTTAACTTGCACATCCATTGACTGGCAAGTCCTTTATGCTCATCAAGTAATTTTGATTGTTTTTCTGCGGTAGTTAATATGCCGATGCCTAATGGTTTAGTAAGGAATAATTGGCGACTTTTTTCTGCTTTATTATTTTGTTTAACTTGCTCGGTTGATACAATTCCCGTTACCGCAAGACCAAAAATTGGCTCGGGTGTATCAATTGAATGACCTCCAGCTAACGAGATACCCGCTTCTCGACATGCTTGCTCTACCACCTTCAATCACTTTTTGTGCAATTTCTGGTGCTAATAAATTAACAGGCCAACCAAGAATAGCGATTGCCATAATTGGCTTTCCACCCATCGCATAAATATCACTGATAGCATTAGTCGCGACAATACGCCCAAAATCATAGGGATCATCAACAATAGGCATAAAAAAGTCAGTGGTGCTGACGATTGCAGTGCCGTTTTGTAGATCAAAAACGGCGACATCGTCTTTACTTTCATTACCCACTAATAAGTTAGGATCTTGAAAAGGTGCTATTTGAGAATGTAATATTTTATCTAAAATTTGCGGTGAAATTTTGCGACCACACCCGGCTCCATGGCTATATTGAGTAAGGCGAACTTGTTCCATTTTATTCTCCCAAAAGTAATCCGTTTATTGTTATTGTGATTTATAAGTGTTTATATTCTGTGAAAGTTAGAGTCGCTTTTAAAAATTCCTATTTACACCTTTATGCTTATGCTAGTTTTAGGCCAATTAACATTAAAAAGTGATTGATATAGTTTGTCTTTAATATCGGGCGAATTAAGTTAATCTAAAATAGAGATCTATAAATTAGTCCTTTATTATCAATAAGTAATTTGTTTTTTTATATAAATAAGCAGTATTTATTATTGTTAATAAAAGCAGATTATTTTTTAATTTTTTCTACTTTGGTGCAAAGCTTGTTGCGCTATGGTGCTTATGTCGTGTTGATGTAGTGCATATCAGTTAAAGCTGGATGCTTGTTGTTATTTAGCTCCTTTAATAAAACTAACTAGATTTTGAAGGAGCGAGCGTTGGTTCATATTGCAAGTGTGTATTAGAGGTTAAATGAGGTTTCATCACTTCAATTATCTGTGGCATTAATGATGCCAAAATCATACCGCTCATTAATATATATTGTGTAACAGTAAAGGATTCACCTAAAAATAATAAACCAGCGAGTATACCTGCAATCGGGTTAGCAATACCTGCGAATGTAAAATCGACCACTGTCATTCTTTGCAGGAGCCAAACATATAAAGCATATGCGATAGCAGTGGTTCAGTAGAATAATCCAAACTAACCCCAAGCCGTTAATTAATTTAAATTGTGTTGCCACTTGTAGATATTCTTCAGGTGCAATCAATGCATCAATAACTGACGCAATGGTTAAAATCACGCCTCCAAGAATGAGTTGCCAAGTTAAAATATTCCACCAATTGATACGCGCACCGAGTGATTTGGTCATGCTACTGCCGTAGATAATACAAACAATCGCCATCAACATTGCAATTAAACCAATCGGGTTTAATTGTATTGTGCCTGGGTTAAATAGCATCCAGGCAAGTAGAATTAATATTAAACCAAAAAAGGCTTGGGTTTTATTAGGTTTATGTTTGTTAATAACCCAATCATAAATCATGGCAAAAACAGGCAAGGAAACCATACCGACACCTGAAATAGCAGAGGGTAGTGTTGAAGCCATAATAAATATAAGGCAAAAGAAAATAGCAATATTTACCATAGCAAGGCGAAATAGTATTCCCCATTGTGACATTTTTGGCAGGTTAGGCTTGATTAATAGGAGTATTAATCCTGCTGGCAAAGCACGTAATGCACCAAGTAATAAGGGAGGCCAATCCGGCAAAGTGAGTTGTGTTGATGCATAGGTAGTGCCCCAAAAAAGCAGGGATCATAGCCAGTAATATGTTCATTCAATATCTCTTTGTTAAGTATCTTTACGTTAAGATAGTTGCAATTTTGCGCCACTTAAATCATTTTGTAAAGTAACTTCATGTAAAGATTCTTTATGTTATGATTAAGATCAATTGAAATTGTAGAGAATCGCCAATGGACGGATTAGATAAAGTTGTACAACAGTGGACAAAAGAAAAACCACACTTAGAGACAGATGCGATGCAACTAATAGGTCGCGTGATGCGTTTAAGTAAACATTTTGAAAGCCGAATTGCACTATGTCATAAATCCTTTGGGTTGAAACCCGGAGAGTTCGATGTGCTTGCCACTCTATTACGATCTGGTGATAATTACTGCTTAACTCCCTCACAGTTGATTAACTCTATGGTGTTAACTTCTGGTGCAATGACAAATCGTCTCGATAAGTTAGAAATAAAAGGGCTAATTCAACGAGTGCATAGTAAACAAGATAGGCGAAGTGTGTCGGTGGCTTTAAGTGAAGCGGGTATTGTGTTAATTAATGAAGTGATAGAGGAGCATGTGAAAGTGCAATTACAATTGGTTTCATCGCTTTCTGAAACAGATAAACCCTTATTAAATAAAATGTTAAAAACATGGCTAGGGCAATTTGAGTAACAGGTGTTTGACACTTAAATAGGTCACTCACCTGTTTTTCTAAATAATTACTTATTTTAGCTGTTGGAGGTCGTCGCTGGATGCTCTTTCTGCCAGTGTTTCGCAATATCAATACGTTTTGCGAACCAAACATCCTCAAAGGATTGCGCATATTGCAAAAATCGCTCTAGTGCTTTTATTCTTGCTGGGCGACCAATAATACGACAATGTAAACCAATCGACATCATTTTTGGACGATTAAGCCCATTCACATCACCTTCTTCATAAAGGGCATCAAAGCAATCTTTTAGGTAATTATAAAACTGATCACCAGCATTAAAACCTTGAACAGAGGCGAAGCGCATATCATTGGTATCTAAGGTATAAGGCACGATCAGCTGTTGTTTACCTTCAACATTTTTCCAGAAAGGTAAATCATCACTGTAATCATCGGCATCATAGACAAAACCGCCTTCTTCAGCGACCAATTTTCCTGTATTAGGGCTGGTTCTACCGGTGTACCAACCTAATGGGCGTTCACCAGTTATTTTTTTGATAATAGCAATAGCCTCTTGCATATGTTGTCGTTCTGTTTCGATATCAACATCTTGATAGTTAATCCAACGCAGTCCATGACTACATATTTCATGGCCGGCATCTTGTATCGCTTTCGCGACCTCTGGATGACGTTGCAAAGCCATTGCAACGGCAAAGACAGTGATCGGAATATCATATTTTTCGAACAAACGTAATAATCGCCACACGCCAGAACGACTGCCATATTCATAGAGAGATTCCATGCTCATATGCCGGTCTGCTACCTGCGGTGCATTAATAATTTCTGATAAAAAGGTTTCCGCACTTGGATCGCCGTGTAAGACACAGTTTTCACCGCCTTCTTCGTAGTTCATCACGATTTGAATTGCTATCCGTGCTTTATTAGGCCAATTAGCATGTACTGTATCTTGGCCATAACCTAGCAAATCTCGTGGATAATTTTGTTGCTCATTTGATGTCATATTCACACTCTTTATTTTTGGTGGTTTTGTAACCAGATTGCTAAATCTTGTCGTTCTTTATCTGTCATGTTAGTCATATTTGCAAGCGGCATATCTTTGCTTACAATTGCGCGATTAAACATGATTGCCGATACTTTTTGCATCTTCTATGGAATCAATGATTAATCCTGATGGAGCGCTAGTAAACATTGTCGAACGCGGTGTTGCACTATGACATTCACTACAGTGAGTATTAATGATTTGCCAAGCGTGGCTATCATCAACCACCTGTGTTGTTTCTATTTTTTTCAGGCTATGCCAAGGCGCAATCGCTAACATTAGAATAAAAAATGCACCTATGCCGGTAATTAAAACAGAAGGTTTATTAATACCAATATGTTTTAGATTAAAGAAGTGGCGGATCCACATACCTATGCAAATCAATACAATCAAAATTAACCATCCATATTGATGGCTATAGGTATGCGAAAAGTGATTACTTAACATGATAAAAATAATCGGCAAGGTCGCGTAGTTATTATGAATAGAGCTACGTTTTGCTTTTAAGCCTGGTTTTGAATCGGGAATTCTACCCGCTTCAACTTCTTTTACTAAGTAGCGTTGCCCTGGCATGATCACATGATAAACATTACCCGCCATACAAGTACCGATTAATGCGCCAATATGCAGATATACAGCACGGTCGGAAAATAATTGATCTAATCCCCAAGCCCAAAAGGCTAACAACGCAATCATAATAGCAGTAAAAATATAACCTTTTTCAGCGAGTGCGGTATTACATATCAAGCGATAAACCACATAACCTACAGCAATTGTTGCCATTGATGTGAGGATAGCCTGAAATTGGTCTAATCCATTTTTATTACTATCTAATAAATAAGCATCTGCACCAACATAATAAAGTAGGGTAAACAATAAAATACCGGTTATCCAAGTGGTATAAGCCTCCCATTTAAACCAATGTAAGGTACTTGGCATATGTTCTGGGCCATTTTTATATTTTGCTACTTCATAAAAACCACCACCGTGTATTGCCCATAGGTCGCCACTAATACCTTTTTTAGCTTTTTCTTCAGGTGGGGTTTGTAAGTTGTTGTCTAACCATGCGAAATAAAATGATGCACCAATCCAGGCAATACCTGCAATAACATGAAAATAACGTAACACTAAATGTGCAACTTCGATTAAATAATTTTCCATAAATATAACGTCCTTAATTATCACGTTTATGAGCGCTTTTGCCCATCACGTATGTTTCTTCAATACAACGATCATCTGCTAGCATCATGATCGCAAAAAGGCGATCATGGAGGCTTTTACTATGTGGTAAGCGAAATTTTAAGAAGGGGTTGCATTGTCGTCTAAAACCACAAAATCAGCCTCACATCCGGGTAAAAAATTACCGACAGTACCTTCCAAGTCTAATGCTCTTGCGCCACCTAAAGTCGCCAGGTAAAGCCCTTTAAACGCAGACATTTTGTGTTTCTGTAATTGCTGAATTTTATAAGCTTCACTACTGGTTTGTAATAATGAAAAGCTGGTTCCAGCCCCAACATCTGTTCCTAAACCAAGTTTAATATCGTGCTCTTCACAGCAGGCTAAATTAAATAAACCTGAGCCTAAAAATAAATTCGAAGTAGGGCAGTGTGAAATTGACGCTTCATTTTTTGATAAACATTGCATTTCGCGTTCAGATAAATGGATTGAATGTGCAAAAACAGAACGTTTTTTCACTAAACCGGCATCTTCATAAACACCTAAATAATCCTTTGCTTCGGGGAATAGTTGTTTTACCCAAGCTATCTCATCTTCATTTTCCGATAAATGTGTGTGCAGGTAGGTATCTGGGTAGTCTTTTAATAATTGCCCACATTTTTGCAACTGCTCAGGTGAAGAGGTTGGTGCAAAGCGGGGGGTGACGGCATAATTTAAGCGATCCACATTGTGCCACTTTTCAATCAGTTCTACTGATTGTTGATAACTGCTTTCCGAGCAATCTGAGAGATCTTCCGGGCAATTAACATCCATCATTACCTTGCCCGCAATCATGCGTAATTGTCGCTCTTGGCACTCTTTAAAAAAAGCATTTACTGATTCGGGATGAACGGTACAAAAAACCAGCGCGGTTGTGGTGCCGTTACGTAATAACTCATCTAAAAATCGTTTTGATATCATACGAGCATATTCTTCATCGGAAAATTTCTTTTCGGTGGGAAAAGCATACTCACTAAGCCAAGTGAGTAGTTGTTCTCCATAAGCCCCGATCATCTCTGTTTGCGGTAAATGAACATGAGTATCTATCATGCCAGGAATAACCAGACGATTGTCGTAGCGTTTTATTTCATAATCGTCTAATTGATTTTCTAGCTCAGGTAATATCTCTGCTTCTAAACCAACTTGTTGTACAAGACCATCCTTAATGACTAAGACACCAGGTGAAAAATAACGGTAGGAATGCTCTTCATCTTTGCTTGGATCCTCAATAAAATCGAGAATATCTGCACAAATAATGGTTGTTGATGTGCTCATCTTAACTTCCTCGATAGGTTGAATAACCAAAGGCAGACAACAATAAAGGAATATGGTGATGACGTGTATCTTGCAATCTAAAGCTAACTTCTGCACTTGGATAAAAAGCAGGAGTTGGCTGTCCTTGCCAATAACTATCTAAATCAAAAACGACTTTATAGGTGGAAAATAATTGTTCTGGTGACAAATCTTTATACCAAGCATCACTTTCCCAGGCACTAAGACGGCCATCTTCATTGGTGATACCCGAGCTTAATAATTGCCAGTTATCATCCTGTAAAACAAATAAACTTACCTTGATGTTAGCGACAGGTGTGCCCGTAGAAGTATCTAATATATGTGTAGTAATAGGATTGTTGTTCATAATAACTTCTCCAGACGTATTGCTGTGATTTTGGCTTGTTCCTTCTGTTGCAATGGCAAGTTCAGTAGGGCGTTCATTGCCGATTCTGTTTTTTAATAAAGTCAACATTTCGGTGGCACTCTTACCACTGGCGCAGACGATAAAAATGAATCCAAATTTTTCTAAATAATGTTTATTTAATAAAAACATCTCTTCGATAACAGATTGATCAGCAACAGACATGGCACTTTGTTCATGACCAGCATCCTTTGCCGTATGTGCGTATTTTTCCTGTAAGGTGCTTAAGTTGCCTATTTGCGGATGCCCAGTAAAGGCAATCAAAAAGTCCTGCTCTGCTAATGATTGCCAAATGATATTTGCGCTATCCAATAATGCTTGTTTGTTTTTAAAAGGACGGGCAGTTAGCATTGCCTCAATCCAGTTAGGGCTACAACAACACCCTCAAATAGTTGATAAGCTTGTGTGTTATCAAGTGTGTTTATTTTTTCTAAGCTCATCATATTTCCTTGTCTTGATTCTTTTTTGTTACTGTAAATTGTTGCGCTTGCATAACCGCATTTAATACTCTTTCCGGCGTTGCGGGTGTATTGAGTTGAGGAGAGAATTGATAATCAGTGATACTGGCAATTGCATCGCGTATCGCACTCCAAACACTAAAACAAAGCATAAAGGGAGGTTCACCAACCGCTTTTGAGCGGAATACGGTCGCTTCTGGGTTTTCAGAATCATATAAATTGACATTGAATTCTTCAGGCGTATCACCAATGGCGGGTATCTTATAGGTAGCAGGGGCAAAGCTTGCTAATCGTCCACTGTTATCCCATTTTAATTCCTCTGTAGTTAACCAACCCATACCCTGAATAAAGGCACCTTCTATCTGACCGATATCGATAGCGGGATTGAGAGAGTTACCCACATCTTGCAAGATATCGACACGTGTTACTGTGTTTTCGCCGGTTAAGGTATCTATTTCAACTTCACTCACAGACACACCGTGTGAGAAATAAAAGAAAGGTTTACCTTCCGCTTTGTTACGATCATAGTGAATTTTAGGTGTTGCGTAATAACCCGTTGAAGATAATGAAATGCGATTGATATAAGCAAGCTCAATTAAATCAATAAAGCTAATTTTCTCCTGCGCATATTGGATATGATTATTGCTAAATTTTATGTGCTCAATACTCACGTCAAAGTGATGGCTGATGAAATTGATAAGTCGTGTTTTAATAGTGTTAGTCGCGTTTAATGTCTGCCATACCATTTAAATCGGTACCACTTGAGGTCGCTGTCGGTGAGGTATTAGGCACTTTATCGGTATTAGTTGCAGTAATAGCAATGGTATTGAGATCAACACTAAAAGCATGGGCGACAATCTGCGCTATTTTAGTATTTAAACCTTGTCCCATTTCTGTACCACCGTGGTTTATTTGAATCGAACCATCGGCGTAAATATTTAATAAGGCACCTGCCTGATTAAGGTGTTGTACAGTAAATGAAATACCAAATTTAACGGGTGTTATCGCCAGACCTTTTTTAATAAAAGGGGATTGCTGATTAAAGCTTTTATACTTTCACGGCGTTGCCAATATTGGCTATCGATTGCTATTTTATCGAGCATATCAGCAATAATATGTTGCTCGACGGTTTGTTTGTAAGGGGTTGTATCTCTACCTGGACGATACAAATTTGCTTGACGAATAGTAAGGGGGTCTTTACCCAGATAACGGGCGATATCATCCATTATCAGTTCAGCTGTTATCATACCTTGAGGACCACCAAAACCACGAAAGGCAGTATGGCTGACGGTATTAGTTTTACAGCGATTACCCACAATTGTAGCATTCGGATAATAATAAGCGTTATCGGCATGGAACATAGCGCGATCAACAATCGCATCGGATAGATCCGGTGAATAACCACAATCGCCATTAACCTCTATGTCAACACCCTCGATAACACCTTGTTCATCAAAGCCAACTTGATATTTGTTATAAAAAGGGTGGCGTTTACCGGTTATGCGAAAGTCATCACTACGAGATAAACGAATTTTTACTGGGGAAGCTGTGTGGTAAGCCGCTAAAGTCGCTAAACATGCCCAAGGAGTCGCTTGGGTTTCTTTGCCACCAAAAGCGCCACCCATTCTGCGCATTTCAACGGTGACAATATTAAAGGGGCAATTTAATACTTTTGCGACCAGATCGTCGCACTTCACTTGGATGTTGAGTTGAACATTGTACAAACATGCCCCCATCTTCATTTGGCTGAACGCTGGCAACTTGCCCTTCTAAATAAAAATGCTCTTGCCCACCGATAGCTATATCACCAGACAGTGTATGTTGCGCTTGTTGAATCGCTTGCTGTGCATCGCCTTTTATCATTTGATGAGGCGGACGTACCCAGTGTTGTTGTTTTATTGCATCTTTAATATCCAGCATCGCAGGGCTTTCTTGGTATTCTACTTTAACCAGTCTAGCGACTTTACGAGCCAATTGATAAGAGTCTGCAACCACTAATAATATCGGCTGATTGTGGTATTCAATATTTTCTTCAGTTAGTAAAATATCACCAGGAAATACTGGGCCAATGTCTTTTTTACCTGGAATATCATGGTAACCGAGTATTGTCTCAACCCCTTCAAGAGAGAGTGCTTCAGACATATCGATTGAAAGTATTTTTCCGCAGGTAATGCGAGATAAAACTGGGTAGGCGTATAAACAATTACTGAGTTCAAGGCGATCATCGACATAATCCGCTTTACCACAGATCTGTTTAATGGCGCTGTCATGAAAGGCTGATTTTCCGATGTTATTGTTGTTTTTATCTTTATCGGTGGAGGTTTTAAAGTGCCGCATGATTAATCCTCATCGCTATATTCTTTTGTGCATGTTGATGGGCTGTGTCACCAACTTGCTTAATATTGATCGGCTGACAGAATTCATAACCGACACGTTGTAAAAGGTTCTGCGCAACTGTAATGCGATAATATGCGCTGGCACGAACATCACTCATCGGGCTGAAATCCTTTTCGATGAATTCGCTTGCCGCAATAAAAGTACTTACTGTAAATTCATTGTCTTTAAGAAAGTTTTCTATATGTTTAGCACGAGCGGGGGTTGCACTCATTCCTCCCATTGCACAACGAACAGAGGAAATATTTGAGTTATCGGTTTCAAGTGCAATGATTAAACTAACAGTAGAAATATCATCTTCAAAACGTTTGGAAACTTTATGGCAAGCAAGCTTACTGCTGGTTTTAGGTTTAGGAATTATAATAGTAGCGATCACTTCATCTTCTTTGAGACTGGTTTGTCGGTAACCAACAAATAAATCTTCAACGGCGATGGTGCGAGTACTGTTGAGGCTTTGTAAAACAAGTTGCGCATTTAAAGCGATTAATAGAGGAGCGGGATCACCAATAGGAGAGGCATTAGCAAGGCTACCGCCAAGTGTGCCACTATTGCGTATTTGTGTTGAACCGAGTCTCTCAAATAACTCTTTCGCTTCGGGATAATGTTTTGTAAAGGGACCGGTAAATTCGCTATAGGGTAAAGTCGCACCGATTGAAAATGAATCCTGCGTTTCTTCAAATTCACATAACTCTTTTACTTGAGCGACAGAAATAAAAGTGTTTATTTCTAATAAATCTTGGCTTAATTCAATGGATAAATCAGTCGCACCAGCAACAAGTTTACCACTCGGATAACGCTGTTTAAGGGTTAATAAATCTGATAAGTTTTGTGGTACATAAAACACCGCATTATGTTGGGTTAAACTGGGAACATTGATAGCAACATCGCTATCTAACTCATTGAGTTGTTTTTTAAATTCTATTGCCCTAGCTGACCATAGCTCTTGCTGACGTGGGTATTGATAGCTCTTTTCTACCGCTTTTAATATTGGGCTGTAACCTGTACAACGACATAAATTTCCACCTAAGGCATGGATCACCGCTTTTTTACCCGGGTATTCAGTATTATTAATATAAAGCGCTAACATGCTCATAATAAAACCTGGGGTGCAAAAACCACATTGTGACCCATGACATTCCACCATAGCGCGGCGCACGGGGTGTAAGTCTTGTAAAACTGGATTTGCTTGTATGGTTAATGCGTCAGGGGTAATAATATGTTTACCATGAAGATTACCTAATAACATTAAGCAACCATTGACTGTTTGGTAATGCCAGTGGCTATTATTATTTTTATCAGTGATTTCACTACCCACTAATACTGTGCAGGCACCACAATCACCGGTTCCACATCCTTCTTTACTACTTGTATTCCCTATTTTGGTGCGAAGCCAATTCAAAATGTTTATATCTGGTGCTTGTTGATCGATTTGCACTGGTCGATCATTTAATAAAAAATGAATCACATGCTTCCCCTTCATTATTTTTTCTTTAATAACAGTGTTTTAGGAAATTTTAAAAACAGTATTATTTAAATAAGTAGTTATCATTACCAGATGACATTGCAACCTTTATACCAAACTTGACCAACTAGTCATATAATTTCATTCAGGTACAAAAACGCAGGATTTTTTGGATATTTGAATCTTTGGGATATAGTTTGGTAAAGGCTGAAAGGCTGAAAGGCTGAAAGGCTGAAAGGCTGAAAGGCTGAAAGGCTGAAAGGTTAAAGATGAAGAAAGGTTTATTGATTAAAGAGGCAGTTATTGCGCTGAATAGTCTGTGTTAAAGCTTACAGCGCAGGAATGTGATGGTTTATTATGTAAGGGGATTATTGGACAAGCATCTTTGCTTGCCTGTTGGTGGCGAGCTTGAATCTCTGTTAAGTGGTTATCTACTAATATGCCTTTTTCTACCTTCCATTGACCTGCAACCATCACGAAATCAGCACTATGCGCACCACATAAAATTAATGCGACGAAGAGGATCATGAGCACCCGAAAAACGTGCTTCATCGAGGTTGAAGAGTGCAATATCAGCTTGTTTACCAATCGCTAATTCACCGATATCATCACGACCTAGCACTTGAGCTGAGCCTTTAGTTGCCCAGTAAAGTGCATCTTGATGAGTCACTTCATCTGCTTGGTAGCGTAATCTATTAATGAGTAAGGCTTGGCGAAACCTCTTGGATCATATTTGAACCATCATTCGATGCAGAGCCATCTACACCTAACCCCACGAAAGCACCTCCTGCTTGAAGCTCTTTAGTGCGACAAATGCCAGAGGCTAACACCATGTTGGAGGAGGGGCAGTGTGCAATACCCACTTTTGCTTGGCCCAAACGTTTTATTTCATCATCGTTAAAATGAATACCATGAGCAAGCCATACATCTGATGCTAACCATTCAACAGACTCTAGATAATCTACAGGACGTAAGCCAAAGGTTTTTAAGCAAAAACTATTTTCATCTTCTGTTTCTGCTAAATGAGTATGCAAACGAACATTATTGTCTCGAGCAAGCTTAGCCGTCTCTTTCATCAATTCTGTAGTAACTGAAAAAGGCGAGCAGGGGCAAGTGCAATTTGTACCATAGCGCCTACTTCATTTTGATGAAATTGGTTAATAACGCGTTGGCAATCATCAATAATAGCTGTGTCTGTTTGCACCGTTGATTGTGGTGGTAAACCGCCATCCTCTTCACCAAGACTCATTGAACCGCGTGTTAACATCACGCGGTTACCGATTTTTTGAGCCGCTGATACTTGAATATCAATCGCTTCAGTTAATGCTTGGGGAAAAGGTAATGATGGTCTGCGACCGTTGTGCAACCCGATAACAATAATTCAGCTAAACCAAGCTCCGTTGCTCGCATGCAACATGTCGAGTCGCAATTTCGCCCAAACTGGGTATAGGGTTTGTAACCAAGGAAATAAACGTTTATTTAATGCTGGTGGAAATGCACGAGTCAGGGTTTGATAGAGATGATGATGTGTATTAACCAAGCCGGGAATTAAAACATGTTGGCGAGCATCAAAGATACGATCTATAGGTTGTTTAGGTTCAGCATTACTGGCAACAAGCTCTACAATAACACCGTTTTTGATGACAATCCCGTTACCGGCATCTTGATTGTTTGCAGTAAAGACAGAAAGTGGTTTTTTGATCCATAGCGTTTTAGACATAGTCACACCTTTTATAAAAAAAGAAGAGTAAGTTATAAGCCTTATTGAGCGTAATTTTTGAATACTCAATAAGTTTATATCTAGCAGTGACTTGCGTGTTAATCTGCTAATTAGCTTTGTATGTTACATGAATGTGAATAGTTTTCTAGATTATTTTTATGCACTTTAATTAGATTTAAAGTTGGTAGGTTGGTTTTAAACCACAACCTGACAAAATCATGTGACACAGGAAACGGCTAATTCGTTCGATATCTTCTGTATGATAGCTTTGTTTATCGGTGATTAATAAAACCTGTGTTTCATAGTCTGCATAATACTGAGTGCTTGACCAGATTAGGAAAAATAAATGATGTGGATCTACCTTGTTCATTTTTCCCTGTGCAATCCAGCTTTCAATCACTTTACATTTATTTGTTAAATTATCATGTACATATTGACGTAATTTGTCATTCATATTTGGCGCACCTTGAATAATCTCAGTGGCAAATATTTTTGATGCATTTGGGTAATTTAAAGCATGCTCAACCTTAATACGGATATATGATTCTAAACTTTCGGCAGGATCATCATCTTCAGTAATATCAGTAAAGAACCTATCCCATTGATGAACTATGCCCTCTAATACCGTGTTATAAAGATTTGCTTTATTACTAAAGTAATACAGCAAATTGGCTTTAGGTAGTCCTCGTTGCATCAGCAATTAACTGAATACTTGTCCCTTTATATCCATGTTTAACAAACTCTAATTCGGTCGCCAGAAGAATTTTTTCATTATTTTTAGCACGGATTTTACTCTGCTTATTGCTCTTCTTTATGTCCACCTAAGGCCTCATTCTCTTATTATGCATTTCAAATTATATTGTAGCAGGATCTTGTGTTTAACGAAAAGCAACTGTTAAGCAGGTGGCTCTTATTAATTTAGCTTATTTAACTCTAGTTGGTATTTTATTATCAAATTAAATTTAAGTGATAATAAAATACCAAAAAATCATTGTGTTTTTGAAATTTAAATTTTAGAATCTATTTTGTTGGTATTTTGGTTTCACTTTGTTTTACAGTGAAAATACATAGGTTGTTATTTTTAGATGGAGTTAATTATGAAAGTAGTATTTAAATGTGCGTTATTGGCTGGTTTGTTCTCAAGCTCGCTCGCTTTAGCGACGGATAAGGTGACTTATCAATTAGATTGGTTACCTGGAGGCGATTTTGCACCAGTGTATGTTGGTATTCAGGAAGGATTTTTTGCAGAAGCAGATCTTGATGTTTCTATTGCCAGTGGACGAGGTTCAACGGATACATTAACAAAAATGTCAACGGGCCAATCTGATATAGGTACCTCTGATATCGGTGGATTGATGGTCGCTAAAGTGCGAGGTAATGCACCTGTTGTCGCTGTTTTGCCTTATTTTACTCAGGCTCCTCATGCTTTTTTTGCTTTGAAAAGCTCTGGCATTTCCTCTATTAAAGATTTGAAAGGCAAAAAAGTAACAACTTCACCTTTTACCTCTTCAAATGCGTTTTTACCCTTAGTACTTAAAAAGAATGGTTTATCGGAATCGGATATTCAATTAGTAAAAGCCGATGCTGGCGCCTTAAGTCCAATGATGATCATGGGTAATACAGATGCCATTATTGCATGGGTCACTAATACGCCATTATTCCAAAAGCAAGCTAAAGAAGCGGGAAAAAATTTGGTTGAGATCCCTTGGTCGAGTGCTGGTTTATCCCTTTACAGTTCTTCATTATTAGCCTCGGAAGCCTTTTTAAATGAACGTCCCGATGTCGCTAAGCGCTTTATTAAAGCATTTGCTAAAGCAATTGAGTTTACTTATGCACATCCTGATAAAGCGGGGCAAGCGATACATGCGATTGTGCCTGAAGTAGATGCAAAGATTGCGGCGGATCAAATCAGAGGTATCACTAGCTTGGTTTATAACGATGTAACTAAGGCAGATGGTGTTGGTACATTTACAGCTGAACGTATTCAACACACTTGGGAATATGTTGCTACCGCTAATGGCTTAGAAGAAGATGCACTTGACCCACAAACCGTTGTGAAATTTGATTACCTGCAGGAATAATCGATGAAAAATAAAACTGCGAATTCTTATGTGAGCATGAAAGGAGTTGGTCATCGATATGATCCCAACCCCGATGCTCCCATGGCCATTGAAGATATAGATTTAGATATCCACCGCCATGAATTTGTGGCTGTGGTTGGCCCCTCTGGCTGTGGTAAATCTACCTTATTACGTTTGGTATCTGGTTTATTAATTCCTTCTGCGGGTGAGGTGAGTGTTTTTAATCGGTCCGTAACCGAGCCTCGTGATGATGTTGGTATTGTGTTTCAGACTGCTAATCTATTGCCTTGGTTGACGGTGCGTAAAAATGTGTTATTTCCGCTAAAGCATAAATATGGGTTTTATAGCCCTCAGGATGAAAAATATGCTGATGAACTACTTGAAATGTCTGGGCTTAGTCAATTTGCTGAGAAAATGCCAGGAGAACTTTCTGGTGGTATGCAACAAAGAGTGGGCATCGTTCGTGCGTTATTACTTAATCCAGATATTTTATTAATGGATGAGCCTTTTTCTGCTTTAGATGCATTGACCCGTGAACAAATGGGGTTTGATTTACTTAAAATTTGGGAAAAGAACCCTAAGACTGTTCTTTTCATAACCCATTCAATTAGCGAAGCGGTTTTACTGTCCGATCGTATTTTAGTGATGAGTAAGCGACCGGGTACTGTTTTAGATTTGATCGATGTAAATTTACCTCGTCCAAGAACAGCTGAAACCATTAATGAAGCTTACTTTGCCGAACTAACAAATAAAATTCGAGGGTATATTTATGAGCCAAACGTATTCGTTTAAACATTGGATTGGAAGGCAGAGTGATCGCTTTGCTCCCATTGTTTTTTTTGTTGGCCTAATCGTGTTGTGGGAGCTTGTTTGCCAGTTAGGAGATGTGCCAAGTTATGTTTTACCATCACCCTCTGACATAGTAACAGCTTTCTTTGGAGTCGATATGGCCCGTTGGACAGTTCATCTATGGGCTACCCTGCGTGTTGCTTTAATGGGCTTTGGTTTATCTATTTTGATTGCCATACCACTCGCCATTGCAATGGTGCGCTCGGAATTATTAACCCGTACTATTTACCCTGCATTGATTGTTATCCAGTCTACGCCTATTGTTGCCGTTGCACCTTTGATTATTGTGTTATTAGGAACGGATGATTCTTCACGTGTATTGATCACCTGTCTAATTTCATTTTTTCCAATTGTTGTCTCAAGTACAACTGGGATGTTGGAAACACCTCCTGAGATGATTGAATTGAGCCAATCATTACGCGCGCCACGTTATCGAGAAACTTGGCAAATTCGTATTCCCTATGCTATTCCGCATATATTTAGTGGTTTACGTATTTCTATCACGCTGTCGATTATTGGCGCTGTGGTTGCTGAGTTTGTTGCTTTGCGGAACAGGGGCTTGGATATTTTATCCAGTTTTCCACTTCATTTTTAAGATCTCACAGGCGTTCTCTGGTTTGATTTTATTATCTGCAGTGAGTTTATTATTATTTAAATCAATACAGTGGATACAAGCTTTTTACTTTCCCTGGAGTTTACCTAAGAAAAAATAATAGCAATATTACGCATTACAATTGTAGCAAGGTCAGATAATAATGGCCTTGCTACTTGTTCTTTGAAGTTAGTTATTTTCCGCTCAATTCGCCTAAATTATCATGGGTCGACTCAACCATTCTTAATCGTTCTAATGCACTGGTACTTTCTGTGCAAACAATACTGATCAGCAAGGTTAAAACACTGATAACACTACTGTAGGAATCAAAGCTAGAAGTGCCGTGTACAATGCAATTTAATTTCCACTTCGCGCGCTTTTCAAGTGTGGCGGCGGTTGGATCCGCTATCAGTGCGATAGGGGTCTTTTTCTGCTCTGCTAATTCGATCACTTTATCAAGAATGGGGGTTCTTCTGCGCATCGCAAAAACAATGAGCAAGTCATCTTCATTGATATCAAAAATTTCTTCAGCGATAGCCTGATTAGGACCTGGGTGTAAGGTGACATTGTTTCTTAGTAGTCCTAGCTGGCGATGTAAATATTCCGCCAGAAAACGATTATTTCTGTAACCAACAATCAATACTCTCTGTTTACTTATGATTGCTTTAACTAATGAACGCAAGGTTGAAATATCGATGCCTTCAAGAGTACGTTGTAAATTAGTTTGTTCGCGGTTGATATGATTTGCAATTATTTCACTATTACTGCTCTCACTTTTTGAAACCTCATCAAAGCGACTGCTTTGGTAAATAGGTGCACCCCATTTTTTGGCTTCTCTAGTCTGTCGTCTAGCATCATTAAAGTCTTTATATCCAAGGCGACTAAAAAAACGTGTTGCGATCGCTTTAGAGGTCTTTGCCTGCTTACATAGTTCTGTTGCCGAGTAGTCGGTTATGTTTCCCGGAAAAGACAGCAAAAGATCAGCCAGTGACTTTTCTGAGGGAGGCAAACTTTCATAATGTGTACGTATTCTTGCATCCAGTAAATCTTGTTCATTATTGTTATTCAATATTATCTCCTCAGAAACTGGTAATTAATTTTCATGATAATTATAACTGAAAAATAATTATCAAAAAAGAGTTGAAATAATGATATTTAAATTTTACTATTAACTTAATTGGTATTTTTGTTTCAGTTTTTGTGATTTTAAAATTTTAAGTTAAGGGCAATATATGAGTGATAAAACTTTATGTATTAACGTCGCGCGATTACAGAGTCGTTTGCAATGTTTAGGTGAAGTCGGTGCACTTGATGGCGGTGGTGTTTCACGTTTAGCCTTAACTGATGCTGATAAAAAAGGTCGCGATTTAGTGGTTAGCTGGATGCAAGATTTAGGACTTGATATCAGTATTGATGCAATTGGTAATGTTATCGCAACCCTTAAAGGGGAGCAGGAGTTACCTTGTATTATGATGGGATCACATATCGATACTGTTTCTACTGGTGGTTTATTTGATGGGAACTTAGGTGTGTTAGCTGGTCTAGAAGTGATCGAAACACTGATTGATAATAACATCACACCAACTACCCCTGTTTCTGTTGGCTTTTTTACCAATGAAGAGGGCTCTCGTTTTGCGCCCGATATGATGGGTAGCGCAGTATTGTCGCAAGTGCTTAGTTTACAAACTGCATTACAAACACAGGGCATTGACGGCGCCAAAGTGGAGGATGAATTAAAGCGTATTGGTTATAACGGAAGCGCTGAATTTACCAATATTAAACAAGATGTTGCTTGTTTTATTGAGCTTCATGTTGAGCAGGGGCCTGTGTTGGATGAGCAACAAATAGACATTGGAGTTGTTGAAGGCGTGCAAGGCATTTCATGGCAGGAATTTCATTTAACTGGCATTTCTAATCATGCTGGTACGACTCCAATGCAATATCGACAGGATGCGGGATTGGTCGCTTCCAAAGTGAGTGTGTTTGTGAATGAGCTTGCAAGTTTAATGGCACCGAATCAACTTGCGACAGTAGGTGCTTTAACACTTAAACCAAATTTAATTAATGTTATCCCAAATGAAGCATTGTTTACGGTTGATTTGAGAAATCCAAATGAATCGGAGCTACAAAAAGCAGAATTAGCTCTACAGGAGTTTATTCATGAACAAGCGAAACAACATGGTTTAAAAGTTGAGCAAAAAATTCTTGCTAGATTTCAACCAGTACATTTTAACCCTAAATTAGTTGATCGCATTGAAACATTAGCCAAGCAAAATACTTTTTCAACAAAACGACTATTTTCTGGTGCAGGGCATGATGCGCAAATGTTCGCACCACACTGCCCGACTGCAATGATATTTGTGCCTAGCTATAAAGGTATTAGCCACAATATCAATGAATATACACATCCCGATCAAGTTACTAATGGTGCAAATTTATTGCTTCAAACGGTCGTGGATTTTATCTCTTAATTATTATTTAATTTTTTACCTCTTAACTTATGGAATTTATTATATGTCTAGAATATTAACTGTTGGTGTTGCCCAATTAGGGCCTATTGCACGAAGCGAACCTAGAAGTGCTGTTGTCATTCGTTTGATTGATTTATTAACCAAAGCACATAGTAATGGTTGTAAGTTTGTGGTTTTCCCCGAGCTTGCTTTGACTACTTTTTTTCCACGTTGGTTTATTGAAGATGAACAAGAGCTGAATTATTTTTATGAAACAGAAATGCCTAATGCAGAGACTCAACCGTTATTTGATAAAGTCGCTGAGCTAGGTGTTGGTTTTTATATTGGTTATGCGGAATTAACCGAGGATGAACAGGGCATTACACATAGATACAACACTGCTATATTGGTTGATGATAAGGGTCAAATAAGCGCAAAATATCGTAAGATCCATTTACCTGGACATAGTGAACATGAAGAATGGAGGCCTTTCCAACATCTAGAGAAACGTTATTTTGAACCTGGTAATACAGGTTTTGGAAGCTGGGATTTTATGGGCGGAAAAGTGGGTATGGCATTATGTAATGATCGTCGCTGGCCTGAAACCTACCGAGTGATGGCGCTACAAGGCGCTGAGATGATTGTGTTAGGTTACAATACTCCAATGCATTATCCGCCAGTACCACAACATGACCACCTTCAGGCTTTTCATAATCATGTGGTGATGCAGGCCTCTGCTTACCAAAATGGTTGTTGGATAATTGCCTGTGCAAAAGCGGGTAATGAAGAGGGCTGTGACCTACTTGGTGAAAGTTGTATTATCGCACCAACGGGTGAAATACTCGCTATGGCAAAAACCGTTGAGGATGAACTTATTTTCGCGGATTGTGATTTTGAAATGACGCGTGAAATAAAAGAGCATATTTTCAATTTTGATCTGCACCGTAGACCAGATGAATATAAGATCATCAGTGAGAAAAAATAAATTAAAAAACGGAATCTTTTTAACTAAGATTCTTAGATAAATCATCTTACTAGCCTGCTAGTAAGATGATTTTATAAAGTTGTTTAACTGCTTAAACCATACTTCTTTATTTTTCGATATAGCGTAGCAATACCAATATCTAACTCTTCAGCCACTAATTTGCGGCTACTTAATCTCGAAATCGCATCTTCAATACGCAATTTTTCAATTTCTTCTAAGCTCATACCCGCACCTTGCTCAGTAAAATTTAACTGGCTTTTGGGTGCATCTATTTGTAGATGTGGGGCAAAAGGTCAATATCAATTTTATCGCCATCAGGCACAATATTAATAAGATATTCAATGAGATTACTTAACTCTCGCACATTTCCTGGCCAGTGATATTGGGTTAAACAGTTCAGTGCCTGCTCTGTAATACCCGGATAACTAACACCGAGTTTTCGAGTGTGAATATCGATGAAATAATTAATTAGTAATGGCACATCTCCTTCGCGTTCTTTTAGCGCAGGGAGGTGTAAAGGAATAACATTTAGTCGATAGTATAAGTCTTCTCGAAATTCATTATTGGCAATTAAATCGGTGAAATTTCGATTGGTTGCAGAAATTATGCGTATATCAACCGTAAGTGCTTTGTTAGATCCAACCGGAGTAATTTCTCGTGTTTCAAGCACTCGTAATAATTTGGCTTGAAGTTGCATTGACATATCACCAATTTCGTCAAGAAAAAGGGTGCCTTTATTTGCCGCTTGAATTAAACCTACTCTGCCGTTGCTTGATGCACCAGTAAAAGCACCTTTAACATAACCAAAAAGCTCACTCTCTAATAATTGATTAGGAATAGTCGCACAGTTTATTGCGATAAAAGGATTTTTTGCTCGTTGACTGAGCTTGTGTATCGCATTGGCAATGACTTCTTTACCCGTGCCACTTTCACCATTGATCAAGACACTTGAAGGGCTGGAAGCAATTTTGTTCATTAATGATTTTATATGCGGCATTTTTTTGCTTTCACCAATAGTGTCAACAAATACTGCATTAGATTCTGAACTCATAGGGACAACATGGGGTTGATGAAAAGACATCAGAAAAAGCTTATGGGATTGGGCATTATTAAAGCGTCCCACTAATAATTCTTCTCTTCCACCAAATGAAATGATGTCTTGCTGTTGTGACTCAGTGCTGTTTTTACAGTGAGTTAATGGTCTGATTTTAATTCTGGTTTTTTGAAAATCATTTCTACTGAGAGCCAAGCTTTTTAATGCGGGTTGGTTTGCGTATTTAACGTAGTCATTTTCATCAAGGACAAGTACCCCCTGATCCATATTATCAATAAGATTAATGAACACTTCCTGCAGACCATGAGAGGAAGTATGTTTTTCCTCAAGTTTGGCAGTCACAAGTTGTGCAATGTGTTTAATATAATCAGAAAAAATGAGCACATTTTCTTGGATGACTTGTTGTGATGCTTGGTTAAATGCAACCAAACTGATCACACCGATACAGCGATCTTCTAATAAAATCGGTACCCCTAAAAAAGCGGTTTCATCGCAACCATCACTACTTGTACAATCTTTACAGAGTGGATCTGTTTGAGATTTTATAAGCGATTTTTCTTCTTTGGTTTCAATTATGTAGCGAAATAATCGCGAGCTGGTATTAAGTTTCTTACCAAAATGCTGATTGTAAGGCCCAGTGCCCGCAATGCGTACTAAATTGGCATCGACAACTTCCGCATCAACTTTAAGCACAGCCGCTAACATTTTTGTGAAACGAATAATGGTTGGTTGGATCTCCATTAATTCAGAGCTACTTGTATTTTCTCGCATATAAATCCGTTTTACATTTAACCTTACTCTAGATGTTGTCATAAAAGTCATTGTTTTACCATTGCTTCACCTTATCTCATATCAAAATGATACTCCTTGATATCTATCACTATCATTTTTATAAATATGATAGGTACAACTATCATTCTCTAGTATCAAAGCTAAAGCCGAGCCATGAAATACAAGGCGTTATGAGATTGTTCCCTTTATTAAAACTTGGCATAAATATTGGATTGTAAGTATTAATATGTAGGTTTTTAAGTAATTTGAGCGACTCGCTTCTCAATAATAATAAGGTATAGTTTTGAAAAAATTTAATATTAAAATCGCAAAAAACATTCATTTTAATGGTCAATTATCACCATTATTCTGCGTATCTGAGGCTGAAAAAGCACAAAATTTCCATCAACGTTTGCCTAATTATAAAGCCACGCCATTACATCAATTAACCTCACTGGCTGAAAATTTCTCTTTAAAAAATATTCTGGTCAAGGATGAATCCTATCGCTTTGGTTTAAACGCATTCAAAATGTTAGGAGGTGTTTATGCCATTGCTCGCTTGTTATGTGACGAGTTTAAACTAGATATTGATAGTCTGCGACTTTGATAAACTCAACGATCATATTACTCAAAAGCTGACCTTTGCCACTGCAACAGATGGTAATCATGGTCGAGGTGTTGCTTGGGTACGCTCAACAATTAGGGCAGAATGCCGTTGTTTACATGCCTAAAGGCGCAGCGGACAGAGCGAGTTAATAATATTAAAGCATTGGGTGCAGAGTGCATTGTGACGGATCTTAATTACGATGAAACCGTGCGTCTGGTGGTAGAAACTTCTGCTAAAAATGGTTGGAAAGTGGTGCAAGATACAGCTTGGGAAGGTTATAGTGAAATTCCGACTTGGATAATGCAGGGTTATAGCACTATGGTCGCGGAGGCTGTCGAGCAAATAACGCGAGCAGAATATCGATAAACCAACACATGTTATTTTGCAAGCGGGTGTCGGTGCGATGGCTGGTGGAGTATTAGGTTTTTTAGCTGAGAAATTAGGCGCTGAGAATATAAAAACTATCATTGTCGAACCAAATCAAGCCGACTGTATTTATCGTTCTGGCTTAAATGCGCAAGGCGATATGGTTAATGTCGGTGGTGACCTTGATACCATCATGGTGGGTTTAGCTTGTGGTGAGCCGAACCCTCTAGGCTGGGAAGTGTTACGTAACTGCTCGACACATTTTGTTTCCTGTGAAGATAAATTAGGCGCATTAGGTATGAGAGTACTTGGCAATCCGATGGCTGATGATCCGCGTGTTGTTTCTGGAGAGTCTGGTGCAATTGGTGTTGGTTTGCTTGCTGGGCTTTATTATAGCGAAGATCAACAGGCCTTGATGGATAAGCTTGAACTTGATTCTGATTCTGTCGTGTTAGTGTTTAGCACTGAGGGTGATACCGACCCTTCGCATTATCGTGATGTGGTTTGGCAGGGTAAATACGCTAGTGCTTAAACAAATAGGTTAATTTATGAATGAAAAAGTAGCATTTAATAGCGATTTATTAGCAAGCTCCGCAGGTCAGGAAGGGGCAGAGCAAGCTTTGCTTATTCGCAATGGCCAGATTGCTGATCATAAAAACACTCGCCAAGCAGATATGTTAATAAAAGATGGAAAAATAGCGCAGATAGCCGCTAATATTTCCACTGAAGATATTGATTGTGTTGTTATTGATGCCACAGATAAATACGTTTTGCCCGGAGGCATCGATGTGCATACTCACTTTAATATTGATGTGGGAATAACACGAAGGCTGCGATGATTTTTATTCTGGTACTCGCTCTGCGGCTTGTGGTGGCACAACCAGTATTATTGACCACATGGGATTTGGCCCTGAAGGCTGTGATCTTTTTCATCAACTCAAGGTATATAAGGGGTATGCGCAGGATAAAGCGGTCATTGATTATAGCTTTCATGGTGTGATCCAGCATATTGATGACACCATTCTTGGGCAAATGGAAGCTATGGTGCATGAGCAGGGGATTGCCAGTTTTAAACTGTATTTAACCTATCAGCATAAATTACAAGATGGCGCCGTCTATCGTGCCCTTAGCAAGCTCAAAAAAGTAGGGGCGCTGACTGCTGTACATCCTGAAAATGATGCAACCATTGCGATTAAACGTGCTCAATTTTTAAATGAAGGCAAAACAACACCTGAGTATCATGCGCTTAGCAGACCACTAGAGTGTGAAGCTGAGGCCGTCGCTAGAATGATTAATTTAGCCAAACTTGCCGATGATGCGCCATTATATATTGTGCATTTATCAAATGGTCTAGGGTTAGATTATGCACGTATTGCACGGCAAAATAATCAGGCTGTGTGGGGAGAAACGTGTCCACAATATTTATTACTTGATGAACGCTGTTATTTACAACCAGATGGGCTGAAATATATTTTGAGCCCACCACTTCGTCCTGAAGCTGAAAAAGCAAAACTGTGGCAAGGACTGATTGATGGCAGTATCGATACGGTTGCGACGGATCATTGTGCCTTTACTTATCAGGAGCAAAAACAACTGGGTATAGATGATTTCAGTTTATGCCCAAATGGGTTGCCAGGTGTGGAAACAAGAATGCCCTTGTTATTCTCAGAGGGAGTGATGAAAAACCGTATTAGTGTGCAACGCTTTGTTTATTTGACTAGTTATAAACCAGCAAAACTGTTTGGGCTTTATCCTAAAAAGGGCTGTTTTGAAGTGGGATCAGATGCAGATTTGGTTATTTTTGATGCTAATGAAAAGCGTATTATTAATCATGATGTGTTGCACGATAATAGCGATTATACGCCCTTTGAAGGTACTGCATGTCATGGCTGGCCTATCATGACAATCAGCCGAGGTGCTATTGTTGCTCACCAAGGCACTTTCACAGGACAAGCAGGATACGGCCAATTTATGCATCGGAAGCCTTTTAAGGCTCAAAATTCATAATAGATTAGGCTTAAATAGCGACGCCCTGAGTAATTACAAAGAGAGGTGTAACATGGCTTCTAATACACCTCCGCCGATAGCTCTAGCCTTATCTGAGACAGTGGTATAATCGGCTTTAAGGCCCCTTGGGTCGATATCAGCTATTTTAAAATTCTGTTCAACTTCGAGGCCATCATTAAGTAATCCTCTGACCATACCATTTAGAGGAGCAACAACAGGTTTATCATTAACCTGCGCAATTAAATCGCCTTCTTTAACGATATCGCCGAGTTTAACAACCGATTTGAATATGCCAGTACAAGGGGAACGTACTACGCGTTGATAAGTAAAGCCTGCAATATTGCCCGGAATACCAGTATTCTCTTGGCTAGGGCCCTGGTAAATTACTCTCCCTAGGTAATGTCCTCGATTGGTTTCAATGACTGCATCACAATCAATACCTGCATTAAAACCTGGGCCAAGCGCAATAGTGATAGGGGCCATTGATTTGTGAGTGCCTAAATTACGCTTAGCCAAAATAGCATCTACTAAAAAAGGTGCTTTAAGTTGTTTAATTAAGCTTGCATCTTCATCGATTATCACCGGAATTTGTTGCTGATTGAGAATATCAAACACGGCTTGACAATCTTTCGCTTCGACAGCGGTAATACCCTCTACCTGTTGTGCTTTGCCATATAAACATTGACCAAAGGAAACACTAGATCGGATCATAGTAGGTAAAGCGATATCCGTCATTACCACTTTAAAACCACAATTGTGAAGACGCACGGCAATGCCCGTTGCGATATCACCCGCTCCACGGATCACAACTAGTTTATTACTGGCAATAAGCGGTTGCTCAATGACTAGATTGGTTGAATGAGTGTTTTTTTGTTGCATTTTATAGTCCGTGTTTTTTAGTTTTACTTGGACAGAACTTTTTTAATAGGATCTGCTTTATTAAGCTGGGTTAACCATATACAGCTTAAATTTGGCTCATCGACAATTAGTTTTTCTGCTAGGGATAATAAAGCCTGTGGTTCAGTTGCTAAATCATATTTATTAATCACCCACATTTTCATTGCCTGCTCAGGCGCATTTTTAAACATTCCCTGTGAATGATTTAATAAGCGCTTTAATACAGAATGTCCGATTTGCATTTTTTCTAAACAGCCAGTGACTTGTGAAAATTGTTGCCAGCGGTGGATAGATTGACTATTTGCTTTTGCAAAAATCGCCTCAGCACCGGTTACCCCAAAAACAATGTTTGAACATTGAGGTATGCAAGGTTCATGCCCTGCGGGTGCTTTGATGGGCAGATGATTTGCACCATCGGCTTCAACTATGATCACATCAAATAAAGATGCCTGATGTATTTTTTCTAATACTGTTAAAGGTAAACCTTTGACCTTAATGGGGTCATTTAATGTTTGATCGGTTAGTTTTTGGGTATAGAGAAACGTTGTATTGGCAATGTGCTTGTTACGCTGAATGGGTATAGTTTCAAAAGGTATAGTTTCATCCCATTGAATAATATTATCGTATTCCGTGTCATCGGGAAGGTACATTTTAGTGCTGGTCGTGACACATACATTTTTTCCCTGTTTTTTGAAAAAGTAAGTTAACCAGCGTGCAAGGTGCGTTTTTCCGCCCGCTCCGACGATTGAAATGGTGATAGGAGCTTTATGAGCCTGTAACAAGGTTTGTATTAATTGTTTATTTTCAATATTCGAATTAGTATTTATGTGCATGACTTTCGCAATTAAGGGTAGTATTAAAGGGAAAACTATTTATTAGAATATCATTTATGACTCAAAAAACATCTCTCATTGATATCGATTGTATTATGCCAGCCGCTGGGCTTTCTTCACGCATGGGCGAGTGGAAACTCATGCTACCCTATAACAATACAACAATCCTTGAAAACAGTGTAAAAAACGCTTTATCAGTTTGCTCGCGGGTTATCTTAGTGGTTGGATACAGAGCCGATGAATTAATTGAAAAAATGCGTACTTATGAAAATGTTAAAATAGTCATTAATGAAAATTACCAGCAAGGCATGTTCTCTTCGATACAGCGAGGAGTTGAACATGTTAGTGGTGAACATTTTTTTATTAGTCATGCTGATATGCCCTGTATCAATCCAGAAATTTACCATAATCTTTGGCAAGCACGCTCGCAAGGGACTGTTTTCCCAGGTGATAAAAAATACTCAGGTCACCCGGTTTTAATTCACTCAGGGTTAAGAAAGACAATTTTAAATGCCCCCTATAACGGAAAAATGAAAGCGATACTTAATGAGTTTTCAGTGTCTTATTTGCAATTAACAGACCCTAATATTTATTTTGATATCGATACTCCTGATGCCTATCAAGCGCTTTTGAAAAAGCAAAATGTTTAACTGATATATTTTTATCAATTATCGCTATGCTATCACTGGGCTATCACTATCATTGTGATAGTTGGCTATTAAACTGATAGTGATAATTCAAGCTTTGCCTGGTATTGCTCCTATAGTTTCACTTTTCTCGCTGATTTCATTTATTCAAAATCGTCACTTTTCTAGCTTAAATCCCTCACTATTTTTATTTCATTTGATTTAAATCATTTATATGTGCGCAATTATTTAAATGAGTAAAGTTCGCGAAGAATTGGCCTGCACATTGCTCTATTGGATATAAGGAAAACTGAAAAACATCAAAAGAAGGAAAGCTTTCATGGCAGATATAATGCGCCCAGTTCCATTTAGTGAACTACTTAATCGTATTTTTAATGAATATAAAACAAACCAATCGATATTTTCAATGCCACTTAAGCAATGTTATAAAAAACAAGGCAATCAAAAACTAAGTGAGCAGAGTATTTCAGTGTGGGGAGAAGGTGCAGAGACACCTGTTGGCCCAGCTGCAGGACCACATACACAACTTGCACAGAATATCGTGACATCCTGGTTAGCGGGCGGGCGTTTTATGGAGCTTAAAACCGCACAAATAATGGATACGCTGGAAATTGCTAAGCCCTGCATTGATGCCGAAGACGAGTGTTATAATACCGAATGGTCTAGCGAATTCACTCTTCCTAAAGCCTTTGATGAATACTTAAAAGCGTGGTTTGTATTACACCTTCTTGAGTCTTTGTTAACACCTCAAAAAACAGTATCAGGTAAATCCTTTATCTTTAATATGAGTGTTGGTTATGATCTTGCCGGCATCAAAACAGCACCAATGCAGGCATATATCAGCAATATGTTAGATGCTTCGCAAGCATCCAAAATTTATTCAATATAAAGCTGAACTAAGTGACTTTATTGAAAATTCTGCAATATTAGCTGAGTGCTCATTAGAAGTAGAACAACCTGCACTTGCTAGCTTAGCGGATAACATTCCTGCTCAATTAACTAGGGGCGTGACATTATCAACGATGCACGGTTGTCCTCCCACAGAAATAGAAGCTATTTGTCGTTATATGATCGCAGAGCGTGGCATCAATACCTACGTTAAACTTAATCCTACTTTGCTGGGTTTCAAGCGAGTTAGAGAGATATTAGATCAATCTGGTTTTACTAATGTTTCTTTAAGTGAAGAAGCTTTTACTAAAGATTTACAGCTTGATGCTTGCTAAAGCCATGTTGCATAGACTAAAGGCACTTGGTGAAGAAAAGGGCATTGGTTTTGGCGTTAAACTGACTAATACCCTTGGCACAATTAATAACAAAGGTCGTTTACCAGAAAAAGAAATGTACATGTCGGGGCGAGCATTATTCCCAATTTCAATTAATGTGGCTTTGGTATTATCGCGAGAATTTGATGGTGCTTTACCGATTTCTTATTCTGGTGGTGCGAGTAAGTTTAATATTCGTGAAATATTTGAAACCGGTATTAGACCTATCACTATGGCAACTGATCTGCTCAAACCCGGCGGTTATATGCGTTTAATGGATTGTGCTAAAGAAATTGATTCAAGTGATGATTGGCAAATGACAAGTATTGATTTAGTGAAGCTTGAGGCATTGGTCGCTAAGTCATTAACTATTGATTATGCACAAAAAGATTGGCGTGGTCCTGAAGATATCAGTGTTGATAAAAAAGTCCCCTTAACAGATTGTTCTGTTGCACCTTGTATCACTGCCTGTCCAATTAGCCAAGATATCCCAGAGTACATTCGTTTAGTGGGAGAGGGCAAGTATAAGGAAGCGCTAGGAGTTATTTATGAGCGTAATGCATTGCCTTCTATTACTGGTCATATTTGTGATCATGAATGTCAGTACAACTGTACTCGTCGTGATTATGAAGGCGCGGTAAATATTCGTGAAATGAAAAAAATTGCACTAAAAGAAGGTTGGCAAGACTATAAAGCTGAATGGCAGAAACCTGTTATTGATGCCTCTAAAAAAACGGTTGCAGTAATAGGTGCTGGACCTGCTGGTTTATCTGCTGGTTACTTTCTTGCTCGAGCAGGCCATCCTGTGACTATTTTTGAAAAAGAAAAAAGTGCTGGTGGCGTTGTTAAACACATTATCCCGCAGTTCCGTATTCCTGAAGGTACGATAGAGCATGATATTCAATTTGTTGAGGATCATGGTGTTAAGATTGAGTATGGATGTGATGAAAATACTAACATTAACACCTTGAAAGCGCAGGGATATGAGTATATCTGTCTTGGCATAGGGGCCGACAAAGGTAACCTAATTCAAATACAAGGAGACAATAATAATATTTACAAATCCCTTGATTTTCTGCGTCGATTTAATAAAAAAGAGGCGCTTCAACTGGGACAAAATGTTGTTGTAGTTGGTGGTGGTAATACCGCAATGGACAGTGCTAGATCGGCTCTAAGAGTAGAGGGTGTTGAGCAAGTTACTGTGTTATATCGTCGTAGTTTAGCTGAGATGCCCGCTCATAAAGGTGAGTATGATCTTGCTGTTAAAGATGGTGTTAAATTTATGTTTTTAACTAACCCTGAATCTTTTCAGGCTGATGGCACATTGACAGCCCGCATTATGACCCTAGGTGAAGCAGATGCGAAGGGGCGTCGATCTCCAGTAGCAACGCAACAAACCGTGTCACTTAAAACAAGTGCATTAATTACTGCGGTTGGTGAGCAAAGCAACAAAAGCGTATTAACTGCGATGGGGCTTGAGATGGGTGAAGATGGTTGGCCTGTTGTTGAAAATAATAGTTGTGAAACCAATATTGAAAATGTGTTTTTATTAGGAGACGCACACACAGGACCATCTTCTATTGTTGCGGCTTATAGAAGGAGGCAGAAAAGTCGCCGATGCTATCCTTGCTCGTGCGCAAAAAAGCAGAGAAGAAAATAGCTTTAACTCACAAGCACAGGCAAAGGAAATTTACACTCGCAAAGGCTCAATTGAAGTGAAATTAATTGAAGCAGAGGAGCTTGTGAAGTCACAACAATCAGCCTTTATTGAACAGGAGTCTAAACGTTGCCTTGAGTGCTCCTATGTATGTAGTAAATGTGTTGATGTCTGTCCGAATCGCGCCAATATTTCTCTGCCAATTCCTGGTTTTAAAGATGAATTGCAAGTACTGCATATCGATGCATTCTGTAACGAATGTGGCAATTGTGCTCAATTCTGTCCTTGGGATAGCAAACCCTATAAAGATAAATTCACTATTTTTAATTTACGTGAGGATTTTGATAACAGCACTAATGAAGGCTTTTATGTGCAGGGTAAAGATATTCTATTACGCGTAGCGGGTGAGTCCCAGTTATATCCAATGGATACACAGGGCATGGTTAGTTTGCCAGAATCTATGAAAAATGAAGCGACTATGATTAATTATGTTTTGTCGCAACACAGTTACTTACTTGGTCAAGTCGAAGCTTAATAAGGAATCATTCATGTTAATACTTAAAAATGCAACGGCCGTCCAATTAGAGCCTGCTTTTGTAAAAGAAGGGCTAGATATTGTTATTGAAAAGGGCATGATAAAAGAGATTGGGAGTAATCTTCACAGCAAATATGCAAATGCACGAATCAGGGATTTAAAGGGTAAATTAGTGATGCCGGGTATTGTTTGTTCCCATAATCACTTTTACTCAGGACTGGCAAGAGGGATCATGGCAGATATAAAACCGAGTCCTGATTTTATTTCTATCTTAAAAAATCTATGGTGGCGTTTGGATAAAGCATTAGATGAAGAGTCGCTTTATATTAGCGGTCTTATCTGCTCCTTAGAAGCGATTAAGAGTGGTTGTACGTCAGTAATCGATCACCATGCATCACCCTATTATATTAAGGGTTCACTGAATACTTTGCGTAAAGGTTTCTTAAAGGCTGGTTTAAGAGGCATGACCTGTTTTGAAACGACGGATAGAAACCGAGGTTTAGATGAAATGGCAGAAGGTGTCGAAGAGAATGTGCGTTTTGCACAACTCATTGATGCCGCCAAGGAAAAAGGTGATGAACCTTATCTTGTGGAAGCGCATATTGGAGCACATGCACCTTTTACAGTAAGCAATGAAGGCCTGACTCTGTTATCGGATGCCATTAAAACAACCGGACGTGGGTTACATATTCATGTTGCCGAAGATCGTTATGATGTCACTCATAGTCACCACCACTATGACCAAGATGTGATTGAACGACTGGATGATTATGGCTTAATTAATCATAAAAGTTTGTTAGCACATGGTTTATTTTTATCGGAAAAGGATATTGCCATCGTCAATAAAAAGGATGCTTTTTTAGTACACAATGCACGTTCAAATATGAATAATGCGATTGGTTATAATGAGAAATTAGGTCGCTTTAAAAACGTTGCTTTAGGAACGGATGGTATTGGCGCGGATATGTTTGAAGAGCTCAAGTTTGCTTTCTTTAAACACCGTGATTCAGGTGGGCCGATGTGGCCAGATAGCTTCCTGAAACATTTACATAATGGTAATGAGCTTTTAGCACGTAACTTTTCTGCTAAATTTGGCCAATTAGCGCCCGGTAATAAAGCGGATCTCACTATTCTTGATTATGTCAGTCCAACGCCTTTAATGGCTGAAAATATTGCTGGTCATTTTGCCTTTGGGTTGAATGCAAGTAATGTCTCTAGTGTGATTGTTGAAGGGGAATTTGTTTATGAAGATCGTGAGTTTCCTTTTGATGTCACTGAAATTTACACGCAGGCGAGAAAAGTCGTCGCACGTTTATGGAAAGCAATGGATGATCTTAAATAATATATCTACCAAATATATTTCTTATCTATTAAAATAAACTGTATTTATTTAGGGTTAAGTATAAATAGCTTAGCCCTAATTAAATCCAAACCCTCTCTTTTTGCCCTTTTTGTGCACCATTTAAGTGCGCCTGCACCAAAGGTGCATCATATTTCCCCTTTTTATAATCAAAAATCCTGTAATTTCAAAGGTTGAATACTTGGTCAGCTTTTTGCATTGACTCTTACCTGAAATGGCTAAGATAGCCCTAAAATCGGGCATAGCCTGGAATTAAAAAGGACTCACTCAATATGGATAAAATACCTTTATTGGAACTCTGGAATGTCAGTAAGATATTTCCAGGCGTGATTGCAAACGACAAAGTCAACATGAAGCTTCATAAAGGAGAAATACTTGCTTTACTCGGAGAAAATGGTGCAGGGAAATCGACGCTAGTAAAAATGATTTATGGCGTAAACAAACCCGATAATGGTGCTATTTTTTGGAATAACCATGAAGTGAGTATTCAATCACCTAACCAAGCTCGCACAATGGGCATTGGCATGGTATTTCAGCATTTTTCGGTTTTTGAAACACTCACAGTTCAAGAAAATATTGAGCTAGGACTAGATAAAGCTTTTGTTGAACAATTAACTGATTTACGTGCAAAAATTGTTGAGATGAGTAAAAAATACGATTTACATGTAGACCCAGATCGATATGTACACAGTTTAAGTATTGGTGAACGTCAACGTGTGGAAATTCTGCGTTGTTTAATTCAGGACGTAAAATTATTGATTTTGGATGAACCAACATCGGTATTAACACCACATGAAGTTTCTGGTTTATTTCGTGTATTGAAAAAACTAGCCAGTGAAGGAGGCAGTATTCTTTTTATCAGTCATAAATTAAAAGAAGTGACTGAACTCTGTGATCGTGCTGTTATTTTACGTGGTGGGGTGGTGACAGGAGAGTGTATTCCTGCACAGGAAACGCCAGATTCTATCGCGAGAATGATGGTTGGTAGCGATGCTGAATTATCTGAAAGTTATCCGAAAGCAAATACTGAAAAAGTTATATTTTCTGCCTCTTCTTTAACACTACCACCAACACATCCCTTTGGTTGTGGATTGACGGATGCTAGCCTAGAGCTAAGAGCTGGAGAAATCCTCGGGGTTGCAGGCGTTGCTGGTAACGGACAGGAAGATCTCTTAGAAGTACTTAGTGGAGAAGATATTCGCGCAAATCACAATAGTATTTTATTTAATGGTGAAGCTGTCGGCAGTTTAGATGCGGGTCAAAGAAGAGAGCTAGGCATGGCTTATGTTCCGACAGACAGACTTGGTCAGGGCGCTGTTCCAGAGATGAGTCTGATGGATAATACTTTACTGACTAACTCTAGTGCGTTGGTTAAAAACAACTTTATTCTTAGCGATAAATTAAAATCCCTAGTTAAGAAAATAATAACTGATAACAAGGTTAAGTGTCATAACGAACTTTCACAGGCTAAGAGTCTTTCGGGAGGTAATTTACAAAAATTTATTATTGGCCGAGAAGTACAACAAAAACCGAGTGTGCTTATTTGTGCGCATCCAACCTGGGGAGTTGATATTGGTGCCGCTAGTGCGATTCATCGAGAACTTATTGCGTTACGCGATCAAGGTGTCGCCATATTAGTGGTATCGGAAGATATCGATGAATTATTTGTTATTTGCGATAGATTAACTGCGTTATATGAAGGACAGCTTTCTAAAATGGTCAAAACACAGGATACCAATATAGAGGAAATTGGGAAATGGATTGCAGGCGGATTTATTGAACATAAGGAGGTGAGTAATGCTTAAAGTTCAACCCAGAATAGAAAGTTCAAAAATAATGGCTTGGATTTCTCCGGTCATTGCCATTATTTTAACCATGTGTGTATCAAGCTTAATGTTCATTTTTTTAGATGTTAGTCCACAGAAAGCTTTTGATGTTTTTGTGCTGATGCCTATTAGCGATAGTTATAACATTGGTGAATTAATGGTAAAAGCCGCACCATTGTTACTTTGTGCAACAGGTCTGGCAATTTGCTTTAGAGCAAATATTTGGAATATAGGGGCAGAAGGGCAGTTACTCGTGGGCGCGGTCGCCAGTAGTGCGATTGCTATTCAAGCAGGAGAAGATGCAGGTACGGTAATGTTGTTAGCAACATTATTTTCAGGAATTTTAGCTGGCGCAGTTTGGGCGACTATCCCGACTGGTTTATCACGTATTTTCAAAACCAATATTATTTTATCAACCATAATGCTTAATTATATTGGTTTGTATATATTGCTTTGGGCCGTTCATGGACCTTTAGCAGACCCGCAAGGCTTTGGCTTTCCTGAGTCAGTTATCTTTGCCGATGGTGTTTTATTACCTATTATTCAAGAAGATGGGCGCGCCACTGTGAGTATTTTAGTTGCTCTTATATTGGCTGTGCTAACAAGTGTAGTGTTATTTAAAACCTTACCGGGTTTTAAATTACGTGTTTATGGTGAAGACCAAGCACGCTAAATATGCTGGTTTTAGCAGTGCCAAAATTGTCTGGGGTGTTATGTTATTTGCTGGTGCTCTTGCTGGTTTTGCAGGAGTCGCAGAGGTAACTGGCCCAATTGGTCAGTTGATCCCTTCTGTTTCACCTGGTTATGGTTATGTCGCTATTATTGTTGCTTATTTAGGGCGTCTAAACCCTATCGGTATTATCTTTTCATCATTGTTTATGGGGTGTTTGTACATGGGCAGTGATTTAGCGCAGATTGAATTGGGTTTACCTACTGCAATTACTGGTTTGTTTCAGGGAACCTTGTTGTTCTTCGTACTTGCCTGTGATTTTCTTATCTTTTATAAAATAACGATTGTACCTGCCAGGTTTAAACCGGCTTTAGTAGAAGAAGCTGAAACAACAAAACCTTCAGATTTAAATTCAGAGAAAGACAGCACTTCGTTAAAACAAGGATCAGTGTAATGGATATCGTACTTATTCAACAAATATTAATCGCGACATTAAAAACAGGTACGCCTTTGTTATTGATTGCACTTGGTGAGCTTGTTACTGAAAAATCGGGGGTTCTCAATCTTGGTCAGGAAGGTATGGTTTTGATGGGCGCGATGGCAGGGTTTGCAGGTGCTTATTATAGTGGCAACCTATTCTTAGGCTTAAGCCTTGCGATGCTTGCGGGCATGGTGATGGCACTTTTATTTGGGGTATTATCATTAAGCCTTAATACTAGCCAAGTTGCTACGGGATTAGCGTTGACCATTTTTGGTACTGGTTTAAGCTCTTTCCTAGGCAGTGGACTAGTAGGTTCGACTATACCCGGTTTTGTGCCGATTGCGATCCCTTTACTGAGTGATATTCCATTCATTGGTCAATTGCTTTTTAATCAAGATATTTTAGTTTACCTTAGCTTTGTGATTGCCGGTGTAACTTGGTGGGTTTTACATAGAACACGTACAGGTCTAACCATTAGAGCCGTAGGTGAAAATCCTCACTCTGCTAATGCCCTCGGTATAAAAGTGATTAAAATTAGGTATCTTGCTACTTTATTTGGTGGTGCAATGTCAGGGTTGGCGGGTGGTTACCTATCACTTGCTTATACACCGATGTGGATGGAAAATATGAGTGCAGGCCGTGGTTGGATTGCACTGGCTTTAGTTGTATTTGCTTCATGGCGTATTGGTTACTTAATGTTGGGTGCTTATTTATTTGGTATCGCATCGATTTTACATTTAGTAATGCAAGGCTTTGGTTTCGATATATCTCCTAACCTATTAGCGATGATGCCTTATGTTGCAACTATAGTGGTGATGGTATTAATTAGCTCAAATTCAATGAAACAAAAATTATCAACACCCATGAGTTTAGCTAAGACTTTTGATCCAAAACTGCACTAAATTATTGCATTATTAAAGTGGTGTTTAGCACCTCAATAAATGTAAAACTAAAAAACCACCGCAACTAGTTGTAGGTGGTTTTTTATTATAACTTTCCCTAATCAGATCTATTTTGGTGCAAGGCTAATTTGGAAGCACTAAAGTAATGCGTTCAGCTTTTTACTGTTATTCATAAATATCAAAATAGCCTATGCAATAGCAATATTAAAGATTTAAAATCAATGCCTTATAGTTATTTTTGGTTTAATTTTCAATAATCAGACTAGTTGGTCAGTTTTTTGCTTTAAACATACTTAATTAAAACGAATGACCTTTATAAAAATAAATAACATGGAGTATTTTATGAAATTCAATAAATTGTTGGGCGCGGTAACACTGTCTTTATCTGCACTCTTCTCTAGCGCGTCTTTTGCTGAAGATCCTTTAAAAGTTGGCTTTGTATACGTAGGGCCAGTCGGTGACCATGGTTGGAGTTATGAACATGATCAAGGTCGCTTAGAAGTAGAAAAATACTTTGGTGATAAAGTAGAAACAACCTTTGTTGAAAATGTGCCAGAGGGTGCAGATGCTGAACGTGTTATCAGCCAACTTGCAAAATCAGGCCATGATCTTATTTTCTCAACCTCTTTTGGTTTTATGAATCCAACTTTAAAAGCGACTAAACGTTTTCCAAAAGTTGTTTTTGAACATGCAACAGGTTACAAACGTTCTAAAAACGTAGGTACATATGCATTACGTACCTATGAAGGTCGTTATGTATCAGGTGTTGTCGCTGGTTTAGCAACAAAAACGAATACTATCGGTTACATTGCTTCTTTCCCTATTCCTGAAGTAATCCGTGATATTAATTCAGTTTTCCTTGGTGCTAAAAGCGTTAATCCTGATGTAAAAATGAAAATTGTTTGGGTAAGCACTTGGTATGATCCAGGTAAAGAATCTGATGCTTGCTAACGCACTGATTGACCAAGGTGTTGATATCGTTATTCAACACACTGATAGCCCTGCTCCATTAATTGCCGCTGAAAAACGTGGTGTAATGGGTATTGGTCAAGCTTCTGATATGAGTCATTTTGCACCTAAATCTCACATGTTCTCAGTACGTGATGTATGGGCACCTTATTATATCAGCACTGTAAAACGAGTAATGGAAGACAAGTGGGAATCAGAGGACTACTGGAGTGGTTTTAAAGATGACATCTTACAAATTGTTTCTGTTAATCCAGATCTACCTGCTGAAATAAAAACAGCGATAACTGAAACACACGATAAAATTAAATCAGGTGCATTTGAACCTTTCACAGGTCCTCTTAAGGATAACACTGGTAAAGAAATGGTTGCGAGCTGGCGCGACTATGACAGATCAAGAACTGTCTGGTATGAACTGGTATGTTGAAGGTATTGACGCAAAAATTCCAAACTAATTACTTGTTTAATATGTGTTAAAAACTCGCTCATTACCCAAGGCTAATGAGCGAGTTTTATTGATTTCGAAAATAACAACAACAAATCCCGTTACGCATATTTGAATTTTTATCACGATATAGCGATAAAGGAGTCCCACCATGCCCTCATCTGTTACGCAATTATCCACTTCCTCAAAAAATGACTGGTTAAGTGCTTGTCAGGCGTTAGAGCAACAAGGGCAACCCTATTGCATTGTCACTATTATTGCTGAAGCTGGTTCCTTACCTCGTGGTACGGGCTCGAAAATAGTGATCACACAATCACAGCAGTTCGATACGCTTGGTGGAGGACAACTTGAATTTGAAATCATTAACACCGCACGTAAAGGTTTAAAAGAAAAACAGTCAACCATGGATGCGCCACTTGTTCATATCGAACGCTTTTCTTTAGTCGCCGATCTCGGCCAGTGTTGTGGTGGTGCCTGCGCAGGTGATGTTTGAATATATGAATACCTCATTGCCTAAAGTAGTGGTATTTGGTGCGGGGCATGTCTGTCATTCTCTTACAACGATTTTGAAAGCCTTACCTTGTCATTTAAAGGTAATCGATAGCAGAAAAGACTGGTTACAATCCATTGAACAGCTTGGTGTTTGTACTTCCTATTATGAAACTCCTCATGAAGCGATTGCTGATATATCGGCCGACTCTCATCTTATAATTATGACCCACGAACATAGCCAAGACTTTGAAATTACTCGTATTGCTTTAGAACGTAAATGTTTTCCATTTATTGGTCTTATTGCTTCAAAATCAAAAAAACAACGTTTTGAATTTCGTCTTAAAGAACAGTTATCTAAGTCTCAATTGGTAAATGATTTAACCTGTCCAGTGGGGGATCCTAATATAAAAGGAAAACTTCCTATGCAGGTTGCAGTGTCAATTTCAGCGCAATTAATGGCACTTTTCGAACAACAAAAAGTACAAAATATACAGAGCAAACAACAACATAAAATGCAGTGGGATAATGCCAATCATCTCAGAACAACACTAATGACTAAGCAAAACTCACCAATAACTATGTCTTCATAAGACAAGCTTAAAGTTAATTAAAAAGGGCCAACAAATTAGTCTATTAAGGAAAAAGTTGGTCAATGAATAAATGAAGGAATATGACCATAATGATTAATTTGACCCTAAACGGTAAGCCAATTCAATTTAATAAACCAGACTCCACAAGATTAATTGATTTTTTAAGAGAAGATCAAAGACTGATATCGATAAAAGATGGCTGTAGTAAAGGAGCCTGTGGCTCTTGCTCTGTCATCATAGATGGTGTGGCGCAAAAATCCTGTGTAAAAGTATCTAGTTTAGAAGAAGATATTACTGTGACAACGATTGAAGGATTAACAGAGCGGGAAAAAGAAGTTTATGATTTTGCCTTTGCTGATACAGGCGCGGTGCAATGTGGCTTTTGTATTCCCGGAATGGTGTTAAGTGGTAAGGCATTGATCGATAAAGTACCTGAACCTTCTCGAGAAGAAATCAAGAAAGCTTTATACCGTAATGTTTGCCGCTGTACTGGTTATGTGAAAATCATTGATGCTCTTGAATTAGGCGCAAAGTATTTAAGAGAAAATACTAGTATTCCCAAAAATGATAGCAGTGGTAAATTAGGGTCAGATATTCATCGTGTTGATGCGAGAGAAAAAACACTGGGTTATGGCGAATTTGTTGATGATATGACACTTCCTGGCATGATTTACGGTAAAGCCTTACGAACAAAATATCCGCGTGCGTTAGTTAAAAAAATAGATATAAGCCTTGCTAGCGAACATCCAGATGCGGTTTATGTTGCTACAGCGAAAGACATCCCCGGTGAAAATAAATTAGGTCACCTTGCTAAAGATTGGGATGCTCTAATTGCAGAGGGCGATATTACCCGATATGTGGGAGATGCAATTGCTTTAGTCGCCAGTAAAGATCAACAAACATTGGACGAAATTTTAGCTTTAATAGAGGTTGAATATGAACAATTAGTGCCTGTTACTAATCCTGTCGAAGCGATGGCTGAAGGCGCACCAAAATTGCATCAGTCGGGAAATATTTTACAAACTGAAAAGTTGATCCGTGGTGATGCTAAAGCTACCATTGAAAATGCAAAATATAAAGTCACTCAACATTATTCAACCCCTTTACCGAACACGCTTTTATGGAACCAGAGTGTGCCATTGCTGTTTATGAAAATGAAGGCATTTTGTTATATTCAGGTGGTCAGGGTATTTATGATGATCAGCGTGAAGTGGCGGAACTACTGGGATTAGATAAAAGTAAAGTACGTGTAAAAAGTGCGCTGGTTGGTGGCGGTTTTGGTGGCAAAGAGGATATGAGTGTACAACATCATGCTTCCTTACTGGCCTGGCTCACCAAACAACCGGTTAAAATTAAATTTTCGCGAGCAGAAAGCTTAGTGATTCACCCTAAACGTCATGCTATGGAAATGGATCTAACAACAGCCTGTGATGAAAATGGTATTTTGCTTGGTATGGATGCCAAAATAATTCTTGATACAGGGGCTTATGCATCGCTGGGTGGGCCTGTTTTGCAACGAGCCTGTACGCATGCCTCTGGCCCCTATAATTTCCATAATATTTGTGTTGAGGGCATGGCGGTCTATACCAATAATCCTCCTGCGGGTGCCTTTAGAGGATTTGGTGTTACACAAAGTGCATTTTCCTTTGAATGTAACCTTAATTTACTGGCTGAAATGGTTGGTATCTCACCCTGGGAAATTAGATATAGAAATGCAATCAGACCAGGATTGAGCCTTGCAAATGGACAAATTGCCGATCAAAGTACGGCGCTGGTGGAGTGTCTTGAGGCAGTGAAAGACATTTATGAGTCGAGTCAATATGCAGGAATTGCTACTTCCTTTAAAAATAGTGGGTTAGGTGTCGGTGTGCCAGATGTTGGGCGCTGTATTGTATCAGTAGAAAATGAAAAGGTGCATGTTCGTTCAAGTGCGGCTTGTATTGGTCAGGGAATGGCTACAGTATCATTGCAAATGCTTTGTGAAGTGACGGACATCAAACCAGAAAATATTGTAGTAGAAATTCCTGACACCGCCAGAGCGCCGAATTCAGGGACAACAACTGCTTCACGACAAACTGTTTTTACGGGTGAAGCAGTGACACGTGCGGGTCGAAAATTAAAGCAACAGCTCGATTCAGGGAAAACCTTAAAGGATCTTGAAGGTACTGAGTTTTATGGTGAATACACAGCTGTCACCGATCCGATTGGTAGCGATAAGAAAAATCCCGTTAGTCATGTGGCCTACGGTTATCTTGCTCAGGTTGTTATTCTTGATGCTACAGGCAAAGTAAGTAAAGTGGTTGCGACTTACGATCTTGGTAAAGTGGTAAATCGCAAAGCGGCTGAAGGGCAAATTGAAGGTGGTATTGTGATGGGGCTTGGTTATGCTTTAACCGAAGACTATCCGTTAATCAACGCAGTCCCTCAGGTTACTTATAAAGGGTTAAGATTATTTAAAGCATTAGATACCCCTGAGATGGAAACTATCATTGTTGAACGTGATTTTGATCCTGAAATTGCGCAGGGAACAAAAGGCGTAGGGGAGTTAGCAACCATACCAACAGCGCCTGCAACACAGGGTGCTTATTACGCCTTTGATGGTAAATTTAGAACTAAATTACCTATGCCAGAGACGGCTTATAGTAAAAAAGAGAAGAAAAACGCGTTAGAAAAAAAGATAACCAAACAATTACCTCTTTTATAACAGTGCCTTATTTACGGCACTGTTATCTTTACCTCTGAGTTGTAAATTAAAAAATAATTTAATAACAATGATCCTCTAAAACGCCCTAAACCTAGCGTTACCAACCTACCTCGCAAATTATACAAACACTAACCTCATTCAGACTAACAGCAAAAAAAGCTATTTAATTTCTAATATTTATTGTCATTTAAATAATTAATTGTATAGTAATGATAATCAATATCATTTAAAAAGAGGGGAATTGATGAATGTGATAAATAGTGTATTTCCTTTTAAGTATGGAAATGAACATGCTGGCTCACAATTTACCTTTAAATATAAAAGGGCTTTGTTACCGGCAATTTTATTGATTTTATTAGTTTCTGAGCACACTCGTGATATTGCGATTACTACATTATCCGATGCCTTTTGGGCTGTCTCTGTTTATGTCGCTTTTACCCTTGCCATTTACCATTACTTATCTCTTTTGATAAAAAAAGAGAGCAAAGTGGTACGTTTGTATCATGATTCTCGTTATTATCAATCGTTCTTTTCTGCCTTGCTTGGAGCATTACCTGGATGTGGTGGGGCAATTATTGTTACCACACAATTTGTCAGCGGACGAGTAGGGTTTGGTTCGTTAGTCGCGGTGCTAACTTCTACTATGGGAGATGTCGCTTTCTTACTGCTTGCAAGTAAACCAAGCGTTGGTTTTAGCTTGGTATTAATGGGGGTGATTGTTGGAACCTTATCCGGCTGGGTCGTAAATTTTATCCATAAAGACAGCTTTATGCGCCCCAAAAAAGCCATTAAAGAAAACAAGTTTGAAGAGCCTACAATTAACTCTAATGTTGAAAAATTAGCAATAAACCTTCAGGGAAACTTTTGGAAAATACTTATTTTCCCTGCGATTATCATCTCAACATTAGGCTCTTTTCAGGTTGATATTAATCAGTTGTTTGCCTTGCCTGATTTAACTATGGAGTGGCTAGGAACTATTTTTATAGTCATTTGTATGTTGTTATGGTCATTTACAAAAGATATTAATGATTATGAAGCGGTCGTAGGAGAAGATAAAAAACACACTGCATCACACCCATTACAAAAAGTCGCTCAGGATACGAATTTTGTAACAGCTTGGGTTGTTGCTACTTTTTTAGTTTTTGAATTAACTTTAGCCTTTGCTGATATTAACCTTGCACAAGTTTTTTCAGGCTGGGGCGTTTGGATGCCTTTAATGGGGGCAATGGTCGGTTTATTACCAGGTTGTGGACCACAAATTTTAGTAGCAAGTTTGTATCTTTCTGGTGCCGTGCCTATGTCTGCTCAATTATCTAATGCTATTTCTAATGATGGTGATGCATTATTTCCTGCTATTGCTTTAGCACCTAAAGCGACCTTTTTTGCAACTTTCTATTCCACTGTTCCAGCATTAATAGTGGGGTATGGTTATTTTTGGTTATTTGAATAAAACTACTCGTTGTTTGCCAGATTGAGTGAAATTACCATTAGATTTTTATTAAGTGCTTCTTATCGCAGTATAAAATTTGATCTATAACAGTATTATTTAAAATTTTTTATTAACTTGGAAATTTACTATTTACAATTCAATAAATCTAAATGATAATTATTTTCATTAAGGGAAAATAAATGAGAGGCGTATATGAGTTTATCAAATAATGAAATATCACTAGAACATACTAATGACAAAGAACATTTATTTTCTAGTGAACGGTATCATAGAGAAGCTATTTATAACTTTGAAAAAACGCTAATACAGAAACCAAAAAGTATTGGGGCACTGTGTGATTGGATTGCTAGTTATCATGAGTTAGCAACAATTTATGGCAAGCAAGGTGCAATTGAAAAAGCGCAGAAATGTTTGCTTATTCCTCATCAGTCTATGCTACATATGGCCTTATATAATGGTGGTGATATAGAACAAAAAGAAATTGCCATGAGAGCAATTAATGTAACATTGCCTGCTTTAATGTCCTTTGCAAATGCACATCCTCCCTGCAAAAATTGCATGAAAAACCTTGAGGCTCAGTTAGAAATGATTCAAAAACACAGCAGAATGGATCATTAGATTCTATTAATTATTTACGTTTTTATTTTTATTAGCAGAGTATATTTCAATTAATATACTCTGCTATGTTCTAATTTATCTATAAAATATATTAAGAACAACTGCTTTCTTTTGCTTATTTAGGAAGCTTATCAAACAGCACTTTTACCATTAATATCGCTAATATAATGCCAGAAGTGTATACCAAAGGTGCTGGTAATAATTCATGGTGTTCGCCAATTTGTGGCATTACTTGAAAACCGAACTGGCTGACTAAGTAGTTAACTATCACACCTGCTATTAAAGCAACACCGATCACGCCTCCGAGATAGCCCCATAATGCACCTTTACCAAGTTCTTTAATAACAACTCCTAGTGTTGCAATATTTGTTGCTGGACCTGCAAGCATAAACACTAAGACTGCACCGGGTGAAACGCCTGCAAGTAATAACCCCGCAACAATGGGCGTGGAAGCAGTGGCACAGATATACATAGGAATAGAGATAATAATCATCACTAACATAGCTAGAATGCCATTTCCCCATTTAGTCATAAAATCAGTTGGAACATAGGTTTGTACAAGCGCCGCGAAGAATAATCCAATTAATAACCATATAGTAGTGTCTCTAACGAGATCTGTGGCGCAAGAAATGTATACCCTCTATGATACGTTTAGCGATTGGCTCTTTGGCTTTAACGGTTTCTTTACTGCTACAGCAACTCGTTGATTGTTTAGGCTTAACAGTTTCTTTACTGCTACAACAACTGCTTTCTTCTTTAGGTCCTGTTGATTGTTTAGGTTCAACAGTTTCTTTACTACTACAACAACTGGTTGTTTTTATAGGTTCAACGGTTTCTTTACTACTAAAACAGTCGCTTGTTTTTTAGGCTCAGTTGTTTGTTTAGGTGCAGTAGTTTCTTTACTGCCGCAACAACTGCTTGTTTTTTAGGTGCAGTCGTTTCTGTACCGCTACAGCAACTGGATGGCTTTTCAGGTTTATTATCTTGCTCTGCTGGTTGTTTGTTATTTTGAGACAGTTCCTTTTTTTCCATATGACCAACTAGTATGCCGGCTGTTATTGCACTCGCAATGGCAGATATGGGTCTAACGATTGTCATAAAAGGGCCGAGTAACACATAGGAAACACTCACAGAATCAATACCTGTTTCCGGTGTTGATACTAAAAAGGAGGCTGTTGATGCCTTTGAGGCTCCTGAGCGTCTTAAGCCAATTGCGACGAGGTAAAACACCACAGGAGCAAAGTGGTAGTGGAGCACCGAGCAGGGTCGCTTTAATGGTACTTTTAAAACCATGTCCACCAAGTTGTTTATGCATCCATGACATAGGCACAAACATTTTTAACATGCCTGCTAATATTAAACCCAAGAGTAACCAAGGTGCAGACTCTAAAAATAGATTAAGAAAGTTAGTGAATAACATGGCTAATCCTTATTTTGTTGGTTGTCAGAAGATTGAGCTGGAAAATCAAATACAAAGCCAGATGTATTGGACTCAAGATCATCGAGGATAGAGCAGTGTTCAGCACTTTCTGAGCCGCCACAACATTCATCTGATAAGCGCCGCAATGATTCTCTAAAATAGTTAAGCTCAGCAATTTTCGCTTCAATATCAACTAATTTTGCATCAACGACGTCTTTCACATCGCCACAGGTTAAATTAGCTTTCTGCAACTCAATAGAAAGCAGATCTGCAATATCGGTTAATGAAAAGCCTATTCTTTTTGCTCTTAAAATGAAACGTAAGTGTTCTTCATCAGTTTGAGTATATAGGCGGTAGCCTGCTTCACTGCGCGATGAAGGGCTTAACAATTTTTGTTTGTCATAAAACCTTAAGGTATCTGCTTTTAATCCATAGCGTTTAGCTAGTTCACCAATACGATACATGGTGTGTTCCTCATTGAAGATTTTTCTCATTTATTTATAGTGAGTATAACCTTGGAGCTAAATCCAATGTCAAGAGGCTTGTTATATTATTAGTGGAATAAAGCTGATCGTAAAACGGCCGGATAATAGGGGGCTAAATAATTGCTTTGATTAGGGAGAGCATTAACATGATAAAAACCAAAATAAGCAATACTTGACTATATTTAGCTTGTTGTCGCTCATCGACAGGTTTAGCAAAACGCTCAAGGAGAGTAACCATCAAGGCGACAGCTAAAATTAATACAGAAAAAATAATTAATACGTTGATAAGTAACTCCTTATATTGGCATAAACACTAACAATTATAATGGGGTAAATACTAGGTAATCACAACCTAAAAATGGAAACTTTTAAATTAATCGAGCTTATTTATATTGGAAGATTTTTACCCTCAGGGTATTTTAATTTTTCATGATTTTTTAAAGGTCTAATTTTTTAAGATCTCAAAGCCTGCTTAAGTGGAAAATATAGTGGCAGTAATGTAAACGAAGTGAAGCAGGCAACTGTATTTTCCATTTAAAATTTTTCTAGGCAGTTATTTTAAAACAGAATCACAGTTCCCTCCTTTAGCCATACCTAACCTTTGAACTTCTGACTTACCGGTATCAGGATGGGCTAACTCAAGGTCTGCACCGCCAACAAAGGCACCCATTTTTATAAACTGCTCAACAAAATATAATTCCCCATTTTTTGCATTAATAGTCAAAGTATTTGGTGAAAATTCTGACTCTGTTGATATTTCAAGTTTCTCATTACCAGGAACTTCTTTATAAAAGAAAACACCTTTTGCTGTTTGACCTACGCATTCTTTCTCAATCCAAACATCTTTTTTAAGGGTCGCACCAACAAAAGTATCTTTACGATATACATAAATACCAGTTGTATTTTGTGATGGTGGATTAAATTCTTTAGCCGCATTCGCTACTTCTGCAGATTCCATTGGTACGGAAGAGCAACCTACTAAAAATGTTGTAGCGATTACGGTTATGAATAATATGTTTTTCATTAAATATCCTTTTAAAACTACTAGTTGATTAAGAGATTAATTTTCAGTTTATTGATTTGATTTTTAAATAATGATTTATAAAAATTGAGCTTTCTACAATCTCAACAAGTTATTAAGCAGAATCAATTAAAATTTCCCAATTTAAAGATAAAGGCGAAATCTATTGTTTGCAAAAATCAAACTAAACCATACGCTCATGTAACGTTAAATCAATAAGTTAAAGTTAAAAGTCAATAGTTCATCATATAGATACATACATTTGTTATTAACCTTGAAAAGGCTGAATGATAGAAATGCTCATAAATATTAAACACCATCATTCTCGCTTTTCCCTTGAAGCAAGCATGATGATGTTGAGTATGATTGGAGGTGTAAATTACATAGGAGAAATGGGGCTGTCAGAGATTAATATTTAGATTTCTAAACTATCAATTGAAACACTCTAAAAATTAATACCTTAATAATAAACACATACCTTTTTATTATCGAGAGTGACAACTTTAAAGGGCGTTTCATACACCTTCTCTAACTCGGTTTCATTTATGACTTCATTAACTGTGCCTGATATTTCAATTTTTCCGTTTTTCATGGCAACAATATTATCGGAATAACAGGAAGCAAAGTTGATATCATGAATAACAATAACCACGGCTTTATTCATCTCATGTGCTAAACGACGAATATTTTGCATGATTTGCAAGGAGTGTTTGATATCTAAGTTGTTTAGTGGTTCATCAAGCAAGACATAATCAGTGTCCTGAGCCATCACCATGGCAATAAAGGCGAGTTGTTTTTGGCCTCCGCTGAGTTTGTCTAAGTATTTATCTTGAATATCATTTAACTCCAAATAATCAATGGAATGTTGAATGACTTTTTTATCTTCTTCATTTAAGTTGCCGTTTGAATAGGGAAAACGTCCAAAGGAGATAAGTTCTTTAACGGTAAAACGCATGGTTAAATTATTGGATTGTCTAAGTACGGCTAATTTTTTGGCTAAGGTTTTAGTGGCCCATTTTTCCAGTTCAGTGCCATCAATATAAACACAGCCGGAATCTTTTTCTAATAGACGACTGACCATGGAAAGTAATGTACTTTTACCCGCGCCATTCGGGCCAATAATCGAAGTCACTTTGCCTTTTTCAAAATCAATATTGATATCGGAAGCAACCACTTTGCCTGAATATTGTTTATTTACTTGCTTAACATTTATCATGATGATCCTATACGATTTTATTTTTAAGCAACATTCGTAGGAAATAGAATCCGCCTACAAAGTTGATAACAACACTTAAAGTGGTTTGTAATTGAAAAACAAATTCAACGATAAACTGACCGCTTAACAAGGCTAGAACAGAAACCAACATACAAGCGATAAACAGGGTATTGTGTCGGAAAGTATTTAGCCATTCTCTGGTTAAATTGGTGACTAATAACCCCAAGAAAAGTACTGGGCCAACCATGGCTGTCGAAACCGCAATCAGTAATGAACTGAGCAATAAAACACGCTTAGTTACCTTAGCAACATCAACACCTAAGCTGGTGGCATTATCTTTATCTAACCATAATATATTGAGGGTATTACTCATTTTAAATAATGCGATAGCGGTTAAAGTGATGATAGGAATACACAGGAAAACTAACTCTGTTTTTACATTAGTAAAACTTGCAAACATATTAGTTTGTACAATGGCAAACTCACTGGGATCTAGCATCATGATCAACATGTTTGCGACGTTAGAAAACAACTGACTGAGTACAACCCCTAATAATAACAACACGATAATGTCACTTCGTTTGGAAGCAAAGTAGAAGTGAAATAAAGTCAGTGAAAACATCAGCATCACCACAACACATAATATGAAATTCAGGTATGGGTCCATGGACACAATACTGAGACCGCCAGCGATTAATACAATCAACACTTGTGTGAGCAGGTAAAGCGAGTCGAACCCCATAATACTTGGCGTTAAAATACGGTTGTGGGTAATGGTTTGAAATGAAAATGACGATAATGCAATGGCGACACCTGCTAAAATAATAGCGATTATTTTAGGTGTGCGTTTAGACAAAAAGTATTCATAATTATCTGCTGTTAAGCCATGTCCTAATAAATATCCTGCGAAAATCAAGATTAATATGACAAGCAATAATATTTTAGAGTTATCTGTCATTGGCTTCTCGCTTAAGTAATAAAACAACAAAGACGAAACCACCAATAATACTAATGAATAATGAAATTGGTAATTCATAAGGGGGCATTACAGTACGACTGATTAAGTCACAGATAAGCACAACACTGGCACCTAACACTGCTGTTTTGGGCAGGTTTTTCTTAAGGTTGTCTCCGTTAAAATAAGAAATAATATTAGGAACGATAAGGCCAAGAAATGGTAGTTGCCCTGCAATCATCACCACGGATGCGGACATAACCGATACTAAAACGATACCAATAAATACAATCTGATTATATTTAAGGCCTATGTTAGTGGCGAAGTTTTTACCGATACCAACCGCAGATATTTGATTTGCATATAAATAAGTAAAAATACCACAGGGGATCGCAATATAGAGCAATTCATAGTCACCCTGGAGAATATTAGAAAAGTTGGCTTGGCTCCAGCCAGAAAGGTTCTGTAAGGCATCATATCTATAAGCAATGAAGGTGACTAAGGACTCAACAATATTACCAAAAATGATACCAATTAATGGCACAAATATGGCATTTTTAAACTGAATAGATTGAATCAGTTTAATAAACATTAAGGTGCCAAGAATAGCGGTTAAGAATATCAACCATAAAGCTTCAGCATGACCAAATATCAGTAAACTCAACATATAACCGAGCATGGCACATTCGATAGTGCCAGAGGTTGAAGGGGTCGCAAACTTATTTTGGCTGATTTGTTGCATCACCAAACCAGCGATACTTAAGCCTGCTCCAGCAAGTAAAATCGCAAGCAACCTTGGTAGTCTGCTTACTGTTAATAATTCCCAAGCTTGAGGGTCAAACAATAATAATGACGTTAAAGAAAGTTGGCTAACACCAACAAAAAGAGACGCTAGGCTTAATAAAAGAAGCGCTGAAAGTAACCATTTCAAGTGATAATTCCAATAAAAAATAAACTGAGTAAAGCTGTACTTTACTCAGTATCTAAACTTAAAGAGTAAGATCTTTAATCATTTGCTTTGTTGCATTAACGCCAGCAATTGATAAATACCAAGCATTAAGATCTAAAAAAATCATGTGTTTGTTTTTATAGGCAGGTGTTGCTTTTATCAAAGGATTTTCAAACTGCTCTCTGGTTTTACTTTCACCTTTATTAACTAATTTATCTCGATCAATAATTAAAAGAGTAGAAGGTTGAGCATCTTGAATAAATTCATAAGAAACTAAGTCTCCGTGACGGCTTCCTTTAACATTTATGATTGTTTCTAAATAACCAAAATCTTGATAGATAGAAGCAAATCGGGATTGCGCACCAAAGGTCGTAATATTGCCACCTGAACTCATAATGGTTAATGCGTCAGTTTTATGCTCGGTATTTTTATTATGTATTTCTTTAATCTGCTTATCTAAGGTATTGATAGTGTTTGTTACTTCAGACTCGAGATCGAATACAGTCGCAATGTTCTTCCACTGTTTTTGTGTACTTTCCCAGTAAGATTCTTGTTCATCAATGGCAAATAAAAGCGTAGGCGCAATTTCTGATAATTCTTTATAAGACTTTGAACTACGTATGCCAACCACAATTAAATCTGGTTTCATGTTATAAATCGCTTCAAAATCTGGCTCGAAAACGGTACCTGAAGAGGCAAATTTGTCGCTATTATACTGTTCAAGGTAAGGCGGATAACTGATACCTTTAGAAACCGCTATAGGTGTGATACCAAAATAGTCTAATGTGTCTAAAGCGCCTAAACCTATCACTACCACTTTTTTGGGTGTGCTTTCTAATGTTATGTTACCAAGTTTATGAGTGACAGAAATAGTCTCTGCTGTAACAAGTGCACTTGATAAAGTGAGTAATAAAAATAGTATTTTTTTCATATAATATGATCGCTATAGAGTTGTTTATGTTAACGGTAATCATTATCACTCGCATTGTACTTATGTATGATTTTTTGTGCAAGTGATTGAATTATTTTGTTTGAAATTAATGAAAAAGGAGAGAATAACTGCCTACTCATCTTGTAAAGCACAGTGTGCATAAGCAGTTATTATTTCTAGGTGTTCTATCGAGTATTACATTTTGTAGGTCAGATTAAGACCAAATGTTCGACTTTGGCCAATGGTCTGCACGGGTGCCACTATTAATGATATAAACAACACTTTCGTTGGTTAAATTAGTTACGTAAGCACTGATTAATAGATCATTAATTTGGTAATCGAGGTTAGTATTAAATATTGTATAGTCACCTGCTTTATAATCTTTTGTGTTTTCAAGATCAGAATAGTATTCACTGACATAAGTTGCATCAGCGCCGACCATAAAGTTTTCACCTATGTATTGGTTGAAAGCAAGTGAAGCATTAAGTTCTGGGGCATTCGATAACTCATTGCCTTGATAGTCTGTATCACTGTTGATTTTAGATTGCATTAGACCTAATGTTGGCTTGATCTCTAATGAGTCCGTTAACCAATGTGAAGCTTCTAGTTCTAACCCATAGGTATAGGCGCCATCAACGTTGTAGATTCGGCCACTTGATGTTGCTTGGTAGTCCTGATAGTCATTAAAAAACAGAGTCGCATTTAATGTTGTGCCATTATTAAATGCTGTTTTTGAACTAAATTCATAGGCATTAACGGTTTCACTATCAAAATTATAAGCTTCTGCAGTGCCTGAGTAATAACCACTGTCATATCCAATACCTCCTGAATTATAACCTTGGCGAGCGGATAGCCCGAGTGTTGTTGTTGGGTTTATTGCGTAAGTTAATGCTAGTTTTGGTAAAATAAGAAAGTCATCAATACTGTCATCGATATAACTAATACCTCGATTACTGTAGGTACGATCTTGCTCTTCATATAATAAACGACCGCCCAAAGTTAAGGTAAATTGTTCATTAAGCTTATAATTTCCTTCACCAAATAAACCGACTCGTTGTTCTTGGGTTTCGCCCGAAATAGTATAAGTTGGGCTATATACGGTATTTTCTCTGTCAGCTAACATAAGCCCAACAAAACCAGTTAATTGGCTATCTGTTGGGGAAAATAATAAGCGACTCTCTGCCGATGTCGTCTCATCTTTAAAGGTATAAGTTGATTCATTTGGGTATTGGTCAAAGGTATTAGTTTGGCTATTGGTTGAGATTAAAGAAATACTTTTCAGCTTATTGCTGATGTCATAGTTTATTTCTGCGGCGATGTTTTTAACGTCAGAATCATTAATACGTGTATTGGTGCGTGTATCTAATGTTAATGTTTGGTCATCACTGACTTCACCATTGTCATAATCGACCCAATTAAGGTAACTGCCGTCGGCTTTGCGATAGTTGGTGGTTAGTTTTATGCTTAGATCTTCATTAAAAGCGGGTGACCAGAGTAGTTTACCGCGAAGGTTTAAACTTTCAGCCGCTTCGGGATCTACGGGTATAGAGGACGTATCACCGTCGTAACTAACAAAATCATCACCGTGAGTTCCTTCTAAAACAACTCGGTAAGCTAAATCTTCACTTAAAGGGCCAGAAGCCGTCAGTGCAAGATTATTCATTACATTGCCATTTTCATAGGTTTCTATACCTGCGCGTATTGCATATTCAGGAATAAAAGTCGGATCGTTAGTTTTAACTGATACTGCACCACCAATGGAGTTTTCGCCCTGTGTGCTAGATTGAGGACCACGAAGCACTTCAATTTGTTGCACATCCCAAACACCAGAACCACTAAAGTTATAACCTGTAAATGCATCTGCAACACCATCAACAGTAGTGTTTATGCGTTGTCTGCTTCCACTTGTTGTTGCGTAAGCACCTGTTGCTGCGCCACTACTGTTAATACCACGAATATTGACAGTACCAAATGAAGCCGCGACAACATTTGGTGCAGTGGTGATCACATCATTGATTGTTTTTGCGCCTGTTTTAGCTATTTCTTCACCATCAATAACGGTGATCGCAGTGGTAGTGTCTTTAAGGTTTTTATCCATTTTTTCTGCAGTGACGACCATCACTTCTAATTGTTTGGCTTCTTCAGCTTGAAGTGCCTGTGTACTGATAGCCAGCATAACCGTGAAATATACTTTGCAATGATTAGTATCAATCAATTTCATTATTTTACCTTTTTATGTTAATGATAATTATTATCATTAATGTTAAAGTAGTTACTGAAACTAAGATAGTTTAATTAGTTATGCAAAATAGCTATTTGATTATGGGAAATGCAAAATGAGTGTCACAGGAAAATTAATTCCAACTTCTTCAAAGGATCTTTTATTCGTTGTTTTGGAGATCTTAAACATAAAACAATTGTTTCAGATTGTTATTCTGACAGTTCTTCTGATAGTTATTCTTCGGGTCAGGTGGGGCAAAGCTTACCTATCATTGAAGGTAAGATTATCTCTTACAGTAACGATGATATTTTTACTCTGCATGGTGGTGCAACACAAGAGCTTGAAGACTTTCAAGTACTTTCTATTGCTAAGAAGTCTGTCTGTATCACTATCCTATTAGATGGGATGGTTGATTTTTCCTATGATGACTTATGTTTTTCCTATGATACCAGTGTTAAGCAAAGAGCAGTGATGGTTAACCTTAAAAATCCTGTCAGTTTCCGGCGTACTCTGCATAAGAATAATCGCGTATTAAAGCTGAATGTTATTGTGCTTTCGAATTGGATTGAGAGTCGCCTGAAGGGGAATGATAATATTAGCGCCTTTATGACAGAGCATCTGGCAAACTTTGAATTAACCCTGAGCGACCAGATATTAGAATTGGCACTTAAAATTATTAAATTAGGCACGCCGAGTGATTTTATAGAGCAAATGCAAATAGAAGCTTTAACGCAGGCATTATTATTAGAGATTTTTAAGCAATTGAGTGATTCTACTTACTTTTGTGAAAACCAGAATGAATCTCGTTTTATCGCCCCGAAGTCGCTTTATGATCCATCCTTAGACCGACTTATTACTTACATAGAAGCAAACCTTGAATTAGACCTTTCAATGCGTGACTTAGCCGATTTTAGTGCGATGAGCATTTCTAACTTACAACATAAATTTAAACAAACATTAGGCACTAGTTTACGAAGTTATATTCGACGTAGACGTTTGTTTATTGCAAAACAACAATTAGAAAGTGGCGCTATTAGTATCTCTGAGGTCGCTTATAATGCAGGCTATCGGCACCCATCAAACTTTACCATTGCGTTTAAAAAAGTATTTGGTTTCCCGCCACAGGATTTAAATATCAATAGCTAGAATTATGATTATCAATATAAAATCTGAAATGCACATGCTAACCTTAATGATAATTATTTTCTTTTAAGTTGTGTTAGAGGTTAAATGAACAATCAATCCAATTTTCAAACATTACTAGCGAGTTTTGATTTACCCATAAATGATATTGGCAGTGCTAAGTGGTGGGCTAATATTCAAATGATGGGAGCGCCTTTTATTAAAAGGTTTCGAACAGCAAAAATGTAATGTTTTATTCCTGTGGCAGGATCCGAAAGGTGATCAAAAACGCTCGGATTTTTCCAAGGTTTTACTCGATATCAATTCTTTAACCGGCCATCATAGTTGGGAGCCCGTTTCGTTAGAGAGAGTGGCGGATAGTAATGTATGGTTTAAGTTATTTAAGGTTGACTCTAAATGGCGGGCGAGCTATTCCTTTATCCCGATTACTTCAGAGCAATGCCCATTAACGGAGCAAAAAAATGCCATAAACGCGAAACAAAAACAACGAGAATGGTGGCTTAGCATTATTAAAAATCAAACTCATGATCCACTAAATAAATTACCGATTATTACCGCTGGCTGGGGTAAAAGCTCAGCGCTTCATCTGCCTGATGCATTGCCAGAAGTTGGTTGGAAAGAGTGGGATCAAGGTGAATTAAATTCACTCTCTATGGCGGATTTAAACACTGTCAGTTGGTCTTCAACAGTGCTAAAAAATCAGCGTGATTGTGTGCTTTATTCTACGGCTAATGGTGAAGCGCCTGTGGTGATTTTATTGGATGGGCAGAAGTGGGGCGCTGATAGTGGCATGTTATCGGTACTTCAATACTTAACTAATAGCCACAAAATAGCACCAGCCCATTATTTGTTGATCCCATCAATTAATAACTCTATACGTTGGAAAGAGCTGAGTTGTGATAATGAGTTTTGGATGGCAATTGTTAATGAATTATTACCTTTAGTCAGAGCTGAGCTAGCCTTATCTGATTCTGCTATTATCGGCGGTTTAGTTGCCGGGCAAAGCCTTGGCGGACTCTCAGCCCTCTATGCTGGTATGTATTTTCCCGAGGTTTTTTCTAAGGTTATCAGTCTTTCTGGTTCATTTTGGTGGCCAGAGATGGACAGAATGCGAGATCCCGATTCCTTTAAACTTAATAATCCAGACTGGGATAGTCAACCACCTCACAATAGTTTGGCTGACAAAATTTTAAAAGATGAAGTCAATATTTCTACTCTAAAGATATTTCAAAGCATTGGTTTAGCTGAAAAAGATATGTGTATCTATAACGATATAACCTATCAAGCTATGCAACAAAAGGGGGCAGAGGTTTATTATGAAAAGGTGCATGGAGGTCATGATTGGCTTTCCTGGCGCGCGAGTTTAATTAATGGTCTGATTAAACTTTTGGGTGATAAATAGCTACCATTTAAAACTGTATTTATTGCAATTTTTTAACATTGTAGCTTTCTATAAAATAAAAGGTCCGTTGTACTTCAAAAGTGCAACGGACCTTTTTATAAGGTATTAGGGCCTTATATTGGGATCACAGTGCCCATGCAAGGTTAATTCTAAAGTCACGACCTGGTGACATATCACCTGCATCACCGTAAATGCTTTCCCCAAAGGTAGACTGGTCTCGGTAGTGCTTATCAAATAAGTTACTGACTGAGAAGGTTACTTTTAAGGCATCATCTTTAAGTGGTAGCCATTGCCCGTAAATATCATGTACGCCATAACCTGGTTTCTCATAAAAGTCATTTGCTACTTCAGTAAGACGAGTTACAAAGTTAGCAGACCAGCCGAGCTCAACGGACTGTGACAATTGATAGCTTACATTGGTATTAATGATATCACCGGTAGAGGTACCTAGATCAGTATCATAATAGTCACCTAATATTTCACCATTAAGTTGTGCAGTATTATGATTATAAGTAATGCCTGCTTGCACTGTTGGCCAATGATAATTTAGGCCTAAAGTTACCCCTTTGTTAACTAGCTCGCCATCATTATTAAATTCTTTATAATCCACATCACCCCATTCTCCATAATCGATAACATCATCAACCGTAGAGTGGTATATTTTTGCAGACATCGCTAACTGGTTTAGTTGATAATCAACTGAGAATTCAATATTTTCAGCTGTTTCAGCATCTAAGTCTTCTGAGTTTGTATAACCTCCATCATAAATAAGGTAACTTTCTCTGACCTCAACGCCACGCATTGCTTGAGCATAACCAAGCTCTAATTGTAAGTTGCTTAACGGTGTAAATAAAAGGCTTACATTAGGGCTAAAACCTTTACTATCAAATTCTAAGCCATCTGCATCGGTAGTTTGGTAAATATCGTAACGGCTACCAATGTTTAACAGCCAAGATTGCGCTAATTCAACTTCTGCTTGTAAATAAAGCCCATAAACATCACCTTCATCTAGGCGACTGCTTTCACTAGTCGATTGATAGGATGATTTATCATTACGATAATCTGCCCCATAAGTGATTGAATATTTTGAAAATTTATTACTGTTACGAATATCAAAGCCATAGCTCTCAATCATACCTTCTGCATTATCACTAACTCGAAGAATGTTATTTTCTGTGTAGTATGCGCTTGTTTCTAATGCTAACCATTGGTTATCTGTTGGATCAATGGAGTATTCTATTGTGCCTGTTTTGCGGTGTGCTTCCATTTCCACACCTGTATTTTTCACACCCGGTGTCCAGTTTGGTTTAACTAATCTCTCACCATCATCGATACGATTATCATAACTGATACTAAATCGTTGATTATTATCAAAGTTACCAACTAGCTTTATTAAGCCATTTTGCTGATCATAGGCACTGTATTCAATTTCGTTACCATCACCATCATCGTAGTTATTAGCTTCGGTTTGTACAACCGTTGCCATTGCACTCCAGTTATCAGTTAAGGATCCGTAAACACTGAGGCTAGCTTTATAGGCTTCTGCATTAGTGCTATAACCTCCTTTCACTAGGGCACCAAATCGATCTCCCGCTTCTAATAAGTCTAGTGGATCCTTAGTAATGAATTTGACCTCTCCACCTAATGCACCAGCGCCACTAAGTGCATTACCTGTACCAGCCTGCACATCGACTTGTTTAAGCAATTCAGGTTCAATAGATATACTGCCCTGATGATGGAAGGTACTGCTAGATTGCTTGGCACCATCAATGGTGACATTTAACATATTACTTTCTAAACCACGTACATATACTTTCTGAGATACCGATGTTGCGCCACCTACAGATACTTCCGCTTCATTTTTAAAGATATCCTTAAGATCACCCGCTTGTGATTTTTCTAAGTGACTTTTGTCAATATTAATATCAACTGCAGAAGATTGTTCTCCCGTTACTGTCAGCGTTTCAATTGAATTACTTTCTGTTGCGACCATTAATGACTGGCTCATTAGTGCCGATGTGACAGCTAGTGAAACCAGACTAGGTTTTATCCAGCGATTCTTTTTTATATCCATTTTAACAAACTCCGTAATGATAACTATTCGCAATAGGTGGTATTTTCAATAATATGCTGGGATAAATAAAGACATTTTACATCTGTTACAAATGAGATTTAATATCATTTGCGTGGTAGGGTGATTTGCATTTTCAGGCCGGGATTAAGATTACTTGCTCGTAAACTACCAGATATTGCTTCAATTTGACGTCTCGCAAGGGCTAGTCCTAGACCAAAGCCGGTTGGATTTTTATCACGAGATTTATCAACACGAAAAAATGGTTGAAAAATGCGATCTAATAATTCTTCTGGAACACCTTTGCCTTGATCACAAATTAATATATGTATTTGTTGTGAGATAACTTCAACGCTAATTGATACTTTACTGTCCCGTGGTGAATATTTGAGTGCGTTTCTGATCAGGTTTTCTAAGGCAGGTGCAAGTGCACGTTGACTGCTATTTGTCATTGCGAGTTGTTCGGGCATTTGACAAACTATTGTTGCGTCTGGGTATTCAAACCTAGCATCTTCAACAATCACCTCAATTAACTCTGTAAGATCAAAACAATCGCCAGTTAGGGTCGGCTTTTCGTTCTCTAACCAGGCAAGTGTTAAAGTATCTTCTATTAATGTTCTGATTTCATTTGTTTCTTTTTCGAGTCGAGGTAACAGTTGTGATTGCGCAATGCCCTGTTTAGCACTGCCAATTGCCATTTCAATGCGTGTAATAGGGGTTCGCAATTCATGTGATAAATCAGCAATTAATTGGCGTTGTTTGATGATTAATTGTCCGGTATTTTCAGCCATCAGATCAAAGGCGTCGGCTAAATCCGTTAACTCATCATTGCGTGAGCCCAGACTTGGCCTTACGCGTACTTTATGATCACCTTCGCTAAATTTTCTGGTTGCGTTACCTAATCGTTGTAGCGGTGACATAAGGTAGCGATAAATAAGCCAAGTAAGTAATAATAATGGTAAGAGTGGTAAACCAACCTGTAGTAATACATCTAAGTGCTTCCAGTTAGCCCCTGGTCGCATTCGTTCGGGCAAGCGTATTAAAAAGTGGGTGTGTTTATCTATAAATGGGATTTCCATAACCGGGTTATAATCAAAATAAAGATGCACTTTCCACTCTACACCGCGCCCGAGTTGAAAGTAATCGAGGAACTGCTCGCTGTAAATGGGTATTTAATATCGGGTTAAGGTTCGACTCTACGATGGCGACCCAGGTATTTTCTTTGCTTTGTATTTGTTGTAAAAAATCTTTCAGCGCCTGTGTTTCATTATTCAAGTAAAGCTGTTCAGCTTGTTGTGCATAGTTAATAAGTTCGGCTTGATGCTCAGATTTTATGAAGCTCATCTGCCATTCTGTTACGTCTATTAAATAATTAATCAAAGAAAATAATGCGACAGTTGCAATGGCAATTGAAGCGGATAAACGCCAAAAAAGAGAGTTTCTCATGTTAAGCAGTAACCTTTACCATGTACTGTTTTTAATCTATCGGTAAACATGCCACAACTTACTAATTTGCGACGAACTACGGCTTAAATGCATATCTAAACTACGATCGTAACGACTAAACTCTCGTTCAAATACCACTTGATAAAGATAGGGTTTACTTAAAACTTCACCTTTATTTTCTAATAAAGTCCAAAGCAGGTTAAATTCAATATTGGTAAATGTCAGTGCGTTATTATCATAATGAACGGTTAAATCACTTCGGTCTAAGGAGAATAAGCTATCATTGAGCTGTGAGGGTTTAAATGCATTATTTCTGCTTGCCTGAGTACGTCGTAATAATGCCTCAATTCTTAACATCAGCTCCTGTACATTAAAGGGTTTCGGAAGGTAATCATCTGCACCTTGGCTATACCCCTTAATTCGCTCTTCTTCAGCACCACAAGCAGTCAGCATCATGACCGGGGTTGTGCGATTTTTCCGAAGACGTTTCAAAACTGAAAAACCATCGAGGTTTGGTAATAAGACATCCAGCAAAATCAGATCAAACTTATTCATTAATGCTTGGGTTAAACCACTTTCTCCATCAAAACTTTGTGTAATTGAAAAGCCTTTACCCTGTAATATTTCAGTTAGCTGTTTATTTAATGATTGGTCATCCTCAATAATGAGCACACTTGTTGATATTTGTGGCAAAACTTACTCCGTTAAGTCGCGATAATAATATTCACAAGCATAGTAATTATTATTTTCATTAAACGCAAATGATAATTAATATCGTTTGTGTTGGAGGAAGAGAAGATTTTTAGGATGAGGGTAGCTGTGGCTTATAAACTAATCTTTATTCAAGTTTACAACTGCTTAATTTTATAGATTAAAGAAGTTTTTAGCTAAAGTTTAGTATGCTATCTGTGAGTAAAAAATGGGAGTCGTTGAAGCGGACTCCCTTAGTGTTGATTAATAAAAGTCGATGTTTAAAATCGATTATTTAACTTCTATTATTTCAATTCTTTGTTCATTTTTAGTCACCTTGTTTGTTACTTTAGGAGAGCTACATTTACCGCTATCAGCACAACCAATACATTTTACGCCTTTTCGTTTTTCTGAGATTATTTTCACAATAGCTAGGGCTATGATGGCTATAATCACTAAGGATACAATTATATTTGTCATTGTAATTCTCCGTTATCGTTACTAGGTCGCATACATTTTTAGTTTCTGTTGAGCGACTGACTCACCTTTATACATAAAGTAAACTAGTGTGCCGATTAACGCGATTGTCACAATCAAACCATAAATGAAGCCTTGGCCGACCATACCAGTGGTGATAAATGTGCCTACTTGATATGTCAAGAATGCCGCCACGTAACCCATACCAAACTGGAATCCAATGCCTGACCATAGCCATTTTTTATCTTCCATTTCTGAGTTCATTGCTCCTAATGCCGCAAAGCATGGTGGCGTGAATAGATTGAAAATAAGGTAAGATAAAGCGACAACAGAAGATAATCCCATGATACTTGCAACATCAGAAACCGCCAGAAACAAGTGCTAGTTCTTCTGTATCAATGAAATTGGTGATGCCATAAACAACCGCTAATGTACCTACCACGTTTTCTTTGGCGATAAAACCTGTGATAGCTGTACCTGCTAATTGCCAAACACCAAAACCTAATGGAACAAGTACTAATGCAAAAGGTGAAGCAACACTTGCTAAAATACTGGTATTAGCCGCGCCTTCAGCGACAACTTCAAACTGCCAGTTAAAGGTTTGCATAATTTGAACAACCGCATTACATAACAAGATAATCGTACCTGCTTTGATAATAAATGCTTTTGCTCTTGAAAGAGTAGAGGTTGTTGCACGTTTTAAACTTGGGAAGCGATATTCTGGTAATTCCATGATAAAGAATGAACGTGCATTTTTCTCACCAGTGATTCTTACAACTGCTAATGCACCAAAGGTGATAATCGCAATGCCTAAGAAGTACATAGATGTTCCGACCCATGTCTGCGTCATTAAAGAAAACACCTGCAAACAATGCAATAACAGGTAGTTTTGCACCACAGGGCATGAATGGTGTTAACATAGCGGTGGTTCTTCTTTGTCTTTCATTTTTAATGGTTCTAGTGGCCATAACTCCTGGAATAGCACAACCTGTTCCGATGATCATTGGAATGATTGATTTTCCTGATAAACCTAAGTGTTTAAAGTAACGATCCATTACTACGGCGATACGTGCCATATAACCACAATCTTCAAGCAATGCCAGTACAAAAAATAGCACCATAATTAGTGGTAAGAAGCCAACAACTGCACCAACACCCGCAATAATACCATCAAGTAACAAGGCACTTAATACTGGTGAAACATCATTCCCTAATAATGATTCTACAGTTGCATATAATACGTCGATCCAGCCGACTAAAATATCTGCTAGGATAGGGCCTAAGTGAGTTTGTGAAATCGAGAATACAGACCACATAACCACAGCAAAAATAGGCAGTCCTAACCACTTGTTTGCAACCACTTTATCAACTAAATCTTGCTTAGACTGTTGGTTACTGTTTGTTTTTTTCTGTTCAATGTTGCTTACAATGTTTTTAACAAAATCAAAACGTTTTACATCAGAAGCTTTTACCAATTCGGCTGAACTTAAATCATCTAAGTCAGCTTTGAAGGGAGCTATTTGACTTTGTCCAACTCGTTCACTAGCTACTGAGATTGCTTTATCTAAGCCTTTATTTTTTGTCGAAATGGTTTCAATAACGGGGCAATTAAATGCTTTGCTTAAAGCGTCAATATCAATAATATTCTTTTTACTACTTGTTAAATCACTTTTATTAAGTGCGATAACAACGGGAATATTAAGCTCTAAAAGCTGAGTGGTGAAGAATAAGCTACGGCTTAAATTTGTAGCATCAACAATATTCAATATAACATCCGGTTTTTCATTTTTGATGAAATCTCGAGTGATTGTTTCCTCGGAGGAGAAAGGAGACATTGAATAAGCACCAGGTAAGTCGATAGCTGAAATGTCTTTGTTACTAACATTAAAAGCCGGCTTAACCTTAGCTTCTTTTTTAGAGACTGTTACACCAGCCCAATTACCTACGTGACTTGAACTGCCTGTTAAGGCATTGAATAGTGTGGTTTTACCACTATTGGGGTTTCCTGTGAGTGCTATTTTCATGATGATTTTCCTATTTTAAATGATAATTGTAGTGATAACTATTATCACTTTATTGGCAAGGAAACCCTGCTCAACATTATTAAATGAAGTTATTTTTACAGACTAAATAACGGTTTTGTTTCGCGTATTTCGAATGAAATTAAATGAGTATCAATTCTGCTAAATCACTGCCAATGCTATATCTTGCATCTTTAACGATAATTACATAACTATCAGATATAATCGAAACCAAGGTAATGCTTTCACCTTTAAAACAACCTAGTGAAAATAAAAAGTGAGTCATTTCTTCATCCTCAGGCAGGATATCTTTGATAATATATTCTTGCTTTTCCTGTGCTTGAGTGAGGTTGTTAATACCCATTTCTGGCTTTCCTAAATCTTGAGATGAAAATGTTTCTAAGTCGTTAAATGTTGAAATGTTCATATTTAATTATCCATATTGGGTATTGAAAGCTGAATCTTTTCACTTTTTTGCCGATATAAAGCACAAAATGCAATGATAATTGATATCATTGCACTCTATGCTACTCCGAGAGGGTTTGAGTTCATTGACTCAGATCAATCAATTTATTTTAATCTAAATTTTATTTTTGAGAGGTAATGCACTACTTTTACATTGAAACAGGGAGCTGAATTAGAAGTGAAAGTGATTTTTATCACATAATTTATTGGTTTGTATTGACAAATGTTATGTAAGTAAAAGTAAAAATGAAAGGAAGGTTTTGATTAGACAAAGTGGCCAGTCGAATCGACTGCCACCCATTTATAATATTTTTGGTAATTTAATTATTATTTTCTAGGAATACAAATACTGCTAATAAATAACAAACACCCAGCCACAACGATTGATGGGCCTGATGGGGTATCGTAATAGAAGGACCCTAACAAACCTAACATAACTGAAAAACAACCTGCTAAAATCGCAATTAATGCCATCGATTCAGGTGTATTTGCAAAACGCCTCGCCGTGGTCGCTGGAATAATCAGTAATGCGGTTACTAGTAGCATGCCCACAACTTTCATCATAATAGCAACTGTCAGTGCAATTAAACCTAGAAATAACCAGTTTATCCGATCAACGGGTATTCCCTCTACACGTGCTAAATCTTCATGAATCGTAATAGATAAAAGTGGCTTCCAAATACAAATTAAACCAAGCAGTGCAATACCTCCTGCACCGTATATCCATAACAAGTCACTGCTACCAATAGCAAGAATATCACCGAATAGATAACCAACAAGGTCAATACGCACATCATCCATAAACGCTAAGGCAACTAGCCCGAGTGATAATGCGCCATGTGAGAAAATTCCCAATAGAGTATCACTAGCTAGCTGGCGTTGATATTGGCTGATAAAGAGCAAAATAGCCAATACTTGGCAAATAATAAAAATACCTAGCGTTAAATTGACATGTAAAATAAATCCAAGTGCGACACCCAGTAGGGCTGAGTGTGCAAGCGTATCGCCAAAATATGCTAAACGTCGCCACACAACAAAGGAACCAAAGGGGCCCGCCACTAAAGCGACACCGAGACCACCAAACAGTGCTCTAATTAGAAAATCATCCATTATTATTTTAATTCCTCTACATGTGAACAATGATGGTTATGATCGTGGTCATGATTATGGCCTTTTTCGTGTATATACAGCGCTAAATGATTAGCCGCATGTGGACCAAAAAGTTGAGCGTAGGCTGGATCGCTGACAACGAATTCTGGTGTTCCGCCGCAACAGATATGTTGGTTTAAGCAAAGCACTCTATCAGTTGAAGCCATTACTAAATGAAGATCATGTGAAACCATTAAAATAGCACAACCACGCTCTGTTCTTACGCGACTGATTAAATCATAAAGTTCGACTTGCCCATGTACATCAACACCTTGAACGGGCTCATCTAAAACAAGAATCTGTGGGTTTCTCATTAAAGCTCTCACCATTAATACTCGTTGTAATTCACCACCAGATAAGTTTTGCAGTGGTGAATCTATAACGTGAGAAGCACCTACATCGGACAAAAGTGAGTCAAAATCTAATTTATTTGTTACCTTTGCAAGGGATAAAAAACGTCTAACGGTAATTGGGAACGTTGGGTCGATATGCAATTTTTGTGGAACATAACCGATGGTGATATTCGGCGCTAATATTACTTTACCCGTACTGGTTTTTTGTAATCCAAGGGCAACACGGAGCAGGGTTGTTTTGCCGGCACCATTTGGGCCCACGACGGTCAATATCTCTCCTTTATTTAAAGTTAAGTCAATTGCTTCTAATAAAGTATGCTCTCCTTTTTTTAAACTAACAGATTGTAACTGGAGTAGACTTTCGTTCATTGGGCATTTCCTATCGCTTTGTTTTAAAAACAAAGTTCTAATATTTTATTATATATGGTTAAAGTTAAAAATAGATTGTGTTTGTAGGATTTACACTTGAGTTAATTTAGCAGATAAGTTTTCAATAAAGGCCTTTACCTTAATGCTTAGCTATCTTGCATCCTATTGAAACATTTTATGAATAGCACAATTTTACCTTGTTGTTGTGACCAGAATTATTTTAAGTAAAATAGTTTGTTGATTTAAGTGTTATGTTATAACATAACATTCACTATATCAATAATCATAGAGATTAAAACATGAAAAAATTACTGTCATTATTTTTGTTTATTATTTTACCAATAAGTTCAGCATTTTCCGCTGAACCGCCACAGGTAGTGGTGAGTATCAAACCAATTCATTCTCTTGTTAGTGCCGTTATGGAAGGGGTTGCAACGCCAGACTTAATTATTAAAAAAGGCTCGCCACACGGTTATTCTTTGCGCCCTTCGGAAGCAAAAGGCCTTGCTAAGGCTGACTTGGTTGTTTGGGTTGGTCATGAATTAGAAAGTTTTCTTGAAAAGCCTTTAAATACGTTAGCAAAAGATGCTCAAACATTAACCTTGTCTGAAGTGTTAAAGTCATCTTTATTAACTAAACGTGAAGGTGGAGACTGGGCTAAACATAACCACGATCATCATGACCACGATGCACATGAAGGACATGAAGAGCATGAGCACGATGCACATGAAGGACATGAAGAGCATGAGCACGATGCACATGAAGGACATGAAGAGCATGAGCGCGATGCACATGAAGGACATGAAGAGCATGAGCACGATGCACATGAAGGACATGAAGAGCATGACCACGATGCGCATGAAGGACATGAAGAGCATGACCACGATGCGCATGAAGGACATGAAGGACATGAAGGACATGAAGAGCATGACCACGATGCACATGAAGAACTACGAAGAGCATGACCATGATGCACATGAAGAAGAGATGGCATCATTAGATTTTCATATCTGGCTTTCTCCTACTATCGCTAAAAAAGTGACCATAGAAACGGCCAAGAAGCTTGCAGAAATGGATCCTGAGCATGCTAAGCAATATCAAGCTAACTCAGAGAAATTACTTGTTAAATTAGAACAACTAGATGCAAGCTTGAAAACAAAATTGGCGCCAGTGAAAGATAAACCTTACCTTGTGTTTCATGCCGCTTATCAATACTTCGAATCTGAATATGATCTAAAAGCGGTTGGTTCAGTAACTATTGATCCTGAAAGAAAAGCGGGTGCTAAAAGTATCAGTGAACTTCGTAGCAAAGTAGAGCGCTTAGGAGTTGTTTGTGTATTTAGTGAGCCTCAATTTGAATCGAGTTTAGTGGATACGATCATTGAAGGGTCTGGTGCTAATAAAGGAGTATTAGATCCTCTTGGTTCGAATATCGAGGCAGGGCCAAATGCATATTTTGAACTGATGAATAATATGGCAACAAGCTTAGTGGCAGGGTTGCGTTAAATAGAAATAGTTAGTTTAATCTAGTGTCACCACAAAAAATCCGATGTTATTTACATCGGATTTTTTTGATTAATTTTTATAGAACTTATTATTTAGGTGTTTTTAATACCGATTCAAAGGCAGTTAGTCGTTTCTGTACAGAGAGCAGTTCAACGATAGTTGTCCAAGAATTCACTAAATATTGGAATGAATTACTAACTTGCCCAAATGCCGTTAAAATCTGTTGCAAAATACCAAAGGTAATCGCACCCACAACAATAGTTGGTACCAACAGAATGAAGACAAAGATGTTATCTGCCTGTAAATATAACATTCGAGCTACGTTGAAATACATATAATGAAAGTACAAACGAAAATAATTCTTGCGTACATTGGCAAAAAGTTCGTTGAGTTTTATCGGATCGGCACGGTGTTCATTGTCTTCACCATAAACTAATTCTTTACGAAATGCGACTTCCACTTTTTGATTATTAAATTCTAACCCTGGTAGTTTTATCCCTACTAAAGCAAGAATTCCCGTACCAAAGATAGACCAGAATAAAGCGAGCATAAAATAAAGGATGAGCGATTTTACCAATTATCGGAAGCTCAGACACGTATTCAGATAAGCTCCATAACACGGGTAAAAAGGCAAATAGGGTCATTACAGATTCAACTAAAGCTACCCCTAAGCTTTCCATGATAGAAGCAAAGCGCATGGTATCTTCTTGAATACGTCGCGATGCACCTTCAACATTTTTCAATTTTTGCCAGTTTTGCGTGTAATACTCATTCATTGCACTACGCCAGCGAAAAATATAATGGCTAACCAAAAAACGTGTTGCTACAAAAATAAAGATGGCTAGAAATGCTATCTGTGCAAATACCAATAATAATTCAAATAATTCTGCCGTTGATGCACTCACCGCTTGGTCACTGAGTGGTTCTGCCGTTAGAGCACTATCAATGGGTTTTAATAGGGATTGAATTAAATCGAAAAAGGGGCGACGCCAATTATTGATAGCAACGGAAACTTGTACCGAATAATAAGTTGAAAATAAAATGGCCGAAGAGCCAACAACTGACCACCATTGGTATTTATGCGACGATATTTTAAACCATATTAAAGCAAAAATAGTGGTACAGAAAAAATAATAAAGATAGAAAAGTAAAAAAGAATCAGTGACAAAATGTCCTAAACCAATTACCGGGGTTGTGTTAGAAATATCAAGGCCGAGTAAAACGGCCATCTGTTCGTTAAATCCATACCAAATAGCGCAAGCAGTAGTCGCAAACAGTAAAAGGGACAAGAAAAACGCTTTAGGGTTGGGAAAAAATGATTTAAACATGTAAGTCTGATTGCCTCGTATCTGTTCTTAGAAATAAAGATTTATTGACATGGTCAACTCTACTTTACTTCTAACAATTATACGAAACCTATTGATAAAAAATGTAAATTTAAATCAATATTAGCAAGTCAGTGCCCATATCTTTAGGGTATTTTGCGAGAATAAGCAGAGTTATTGTTTAGTAGACCTAGCACCAATAAAGTTCACATAATTTAATGAACTCACTCTCTGCCTTGATTCTAATTCGATGATTGAGCGTTATGAATTTATCGTTATAAGGTGATTTATGAGGCGAATTTTTTTACGGCACATTTACACAACCCTTTTTTAAGCGCTGGGCACTTTTTGCAAGGGTTCGACTTTAAAGGTAAGTAAATAATATTCTTATGTTTCTTTAACTTTTTAAGTTTTTTTAATTTCTTTTCAGAGTTCATACATCTCATGCTCACTAGTGATTAAGTTTTAAATCTAACATGGTATTCCAACTTAACGCAAGTAGTTATCATTTGTATTTGTGGTTTAATAAACATTTTTTGTGATATTTAAACTCATTAATGAAGCTGTTTGTTACTTTCAATACTTCCTATTAGCTGTTTAATAAACTTAACTTCACTTGGATATGTATTCGCAAACTCTAATAGTGGCGGTATTGTCATTTGTAAAGCTCGGTATGTGAACATTTGCATTTCTAAAGTAGATTGAGAATTATTTGTGAGAGCAAGCATTATTCGAAAAGGGGTTACTAAAGCATCACGTCTACGCTCAATAAAGCCTTGTTTTTCATAGGTGCTGGCGAGATTGTGATAACCACAAACCCATGCCTGTAAGGTTTTTTGTGCATTGCCTGAGTCGATACTATCTATAGACTCTAATAATTCAATTGCTTCGTGGTAATAACTTAATGCCTCATCCCATTGATCCATATGATAGTGTTTATTTCCCTGTTGCATTAATTGTCTGCCATTTATCCATGTCGATTTATTCCTAATAATGTACTTAGTTGGTATTGATTATCATTTGTATTTGTTTGTAAAGAGTACAAGTAAAAAACTTGGACAAAAATCAAATTATTTTCTATTTTTTGACAAAGTTTATTGAAGGTATAGCGCTATTTTCTTTAGTTTAGTCAAAATAGGTTTAATCAAATTAGTGAATGATTATATATATAATATTAATTCTGTTTGTATATTAGTGTTATTTATTAATTTAATGCTTTGTAATAAATTAGCTCCATCGTCAGTATTAAAGCAATACTGACACTAAATTTGGAGAAGTAAGATGGAAAAAACAAAAACTGAGGTTGCTCAGCAATCAACGTCTCAACTACAAAAAGCACGTAACTTAGATTTACCATCAAGAAATGCAATGTTAATGCGTGATCCTTCAGTGCAACATTTTTGGGATTTAAACAAAGGTTTACTCAGTGATGCATGGAAAGAATGGGAAGAAACTAATAAAGCACAACTTTTCATTCCAGATGAGTTATTACTAGATACAAAACTACGCAATACGGTTAATCAAGCATGGCAAGATCCGACGACTGAAGGGGCATTGAATAATTTGATGCAAGAAGTCTCGCCGGGGGTATTTCAGTTCCAGCTTTTGAACCAACACAACTTGCTAATTTTCGTGAGTATCTGGAAGAAGTTGGAAATGCTGATATCCCATTACGTCCACCCTATGGTATTGCATTAAATCGAGGTGGTGCAATGTTAGATGAGCGTTCTGAAGGTTTTCTGGCGGCGCCTAACTTTCAATTATTTTATCGTGAAATAATGGATAAATATATGCGACCTATTGCGCGATTTTTATTTCCGGAAGTGATGGGCTTTGACTCTCAGACCTTTGGTTTTTCTATTCAATATCAAGCGGGAACGGATACATCACTGCGATTACATAGTGATGCATCGTCAGTGACATTAAATGTAAACCTTAATTTACCAGGTGAGGATTTTACGGGGTCAGAAGTTGATTTTTATGATCCGCAAACAGGCGATAAAAAGAGGTTAACATTTAAGCCAGGTGTGGCAATGATACACCGTGGTAATATTCCACATGCGGCGCAACCTATCACAGGTGGAAAGCGAACTAACTTTGTTATGTGGCTATATGGTGACCGAGGGCAAATTCCATTACCGGGAATGAGTCATGAATTGTTGGATGCGCATCAGCGTTGGACTGTACCTAGTAATCCTCGTGATAATGTTGCGCCTTTTTAAGGATTGATTCTTTAGAAGTCATCAAACAATAAGTGGTACAAAAAAGAGAGCTAAATAGTTCTCTTTTTTTAACTTTTATATTTTTGCTGTGTTGCCAATAATTAGTTTTTACCGATTTTATTATATACCCGTCACCAATCAAGGTGCTTTGTTCAGTCGCTAGCTCGGACAGCAAGGCAAGGCGCAACATGATGACCTCTCGAGCGATTAACTTCGTTAATCCTCTGCCGGTAGATGTAAAAACAAGTATTTACATCTTAAATGGCTAGCCCTCATCGAATGTTGCAACGATGAATTGCTTTTCGAGCTAGCGACCCACAGGGCAAGTTTTGAGGTAAGTATCTTCGTTGTTAGAAAGTATTGATTTAACCCGTTAGATCTTCAACTTTCTGCCTAGAATCTACTCACCTCACAACTTGCTGAACTTTGCATCTCGAATGGTAACGGGTATCTTGTTTTAGAAACATATTCCAGGCAAGTATACCGGATAAGAAGTTACCAATGCAGGCCCCGATAAATACACCTAATAAGCCATATAACTCAGATCCTATCCAAATTAACGGTAAGTAACAGGCAAATAAACGTAGCATTGATATCAGTAGCGCTGATTTTGGGGAGCTCATTGCATTACAGGCCGAAACACAAATCATACAAACCCCTAATGCCCCATAACTTAGCGGTACAATCCATAGGTAGTTTTGTAAAATAGCGCTTATTTCTGCTTGATTTGTTAAAAGCGACGACATTAGTGGGGCAAATAAGTATAAAATTAGCGCCAAAATAATTTGAAAACACATCACAAACATAACCGCGACTTTTACTAATGCTAGTATTTTAGCCGTTTCATTCATACCTTTGAGTTTGCCAATCATTGGTGGTAATGCCATTGTTAAGGCAAGAATTAATATAATGGAAATATACTCAATTCGATTTGCTAATCCCCAGGCACCAATAGCCAAATCACCATAGCTAGCGATAATTATTGTCACAATCATGGCTGAAATCGGTGGTATAAATTGACTTAACATTGCGGGAATCGTTAGACGAAGCAATTGCTGTTATCCCATTTTTACTTTTATTAAGATCAGCTGGCATCATAATAAGATTTTTATCGAATATGGTCTTAAAAATAATAAAACAACCAATAACAAAAGAAATACAAGTGGCCCAAGCGGCACCGGCTATCTTTAAGTCTAGGGTAAAAATAAAGATAGGATCTAATATGAGGTTTAATAGGCTGGTGATCACCATAACTCTTCCCGGAATTAGCGTTTCTCCATAAGATCGACAAATACCATATCCAAAATAAAGTAGGGCGCCAAGCCAACAACTGATTAACCAGGGAAACCAGTAACTTCGTAGTAAAGTCAAAAGGGAAGAGGTCGCACCTAAATAAAGGGCAATATTTTCTTGAAAATACCATAGGAGGATACACACAAGTGTGATTGTGATGCTACCAATGATTAAGATCAGTGAACCTAAATATTTAGCATATTGGTTTTTTTGAGCCTAAAGCCGTTGAAATTAATGCCGTTGTTGCGATACCTAAACCGACTTGAATACCAATAATAAGTTGATAAATTGGAATAGAAAATCCGACGACAGCGAGAGGCTCAGCCCCTAATTGACCAATAAAAGCACTATCTGCCAATTGACTACCCATAATAGCAAATAAGCCAATCAGCATTGGCCAAGTCTGGCGATATAATTGATTAAATGTGTGGCTATTAAAGAAGGGCATAAAAGGCATAAAAGATCTTTTTAATTGTCTTTGTGCCCTATTTAGGTCTCTAAGTAGGGCACTTTTTAGCAGTTTAATTGAGGTTAGATTGAAACCACTACTTTTCCTATCGCTTTGCCACTTGCAAGACGATCATGAGCTTTACTTACTTCTTCTAAAGTAAAGTTAGTTTCATCTAAAATCGGCGTTAATTTACCTTCATCGATGATTTCAGCTAATTTCGCTAAAATATCACCGTGTTGCTGGCGTTTATGATCATGTAACATCGGAATTAGCATAAACACAACATGTAATGACAAACCTTTAAAATGTGCAGTTGTTAAGTCAACTTCTAACATCGATACTGTTGTTGCTATCTGTCCGTTTAATGCAGTTGCATCAAATGAATTAGTCAGGTTAGCGACACCTATAGAATCGTATACCACATCAAAACCAGCACCCTGTGTATGTTTTTCAACATAATCTGCTACTGTTTCAGTTTTGTAATTAATCGCTGTTGCGCCTAATTTTTCAATCAAAGTAGATTGAACGTCACCGCCACCCGTTGAAAACACATCTGCACCAAAGTAGTTAGCAAGTTGTAGCGCAATATGACCAACACCACCTGAACCACCGTGAACTAATACTTTTTGACCTTCACTAACACCTGCACGAATTAAGCCTTCGTAAGCTGTTATGCCTACTAATGGAACTGCGTGCAGCTTCACGCATAGAAATTGATTTTGGTTTATGGGCAATTAATTGTGCATCTGCAAGCATATACTCTGCTAAAGCACCCTGTAAGTCAGCTAAACCACCGGCACAACCATAAACTTCATCACCAACAGAGAACTGTGTAACACCTTCACCAACTGCTTCAATGGTTCCGGCAAAATCCATTCCTAACAGACCAGGTAAAGCAGGTGCTAAAGGTCCAAGAGCTTCACCCATTTCACGAAGCATCATATCAACGGTATTCACACTTGTTGCGACAACTTTCACCACAACGTGACCAGCTGTCACACTTGGTTTAGAAATCTCAGTTGCTGTAAATACGTCACTGTTACCGAATTCATTAATTATCATTGCTTTCATTGTTTGGTTCCTTTTTTGATTTTGATTTGTTTGATGGGATAAGTATATTTACAAATGATATGTTTGATAATATAGTCTAAACACTAATCAGTTTTTACTTTTTGTTAATAATGGCGTTTTCAATGAATCATGAATATCTGAAGTTATTTGTACGTATTGCCAGCACACACAATATTAGCTTAGCAGGCAGTGAACTTGGACTATCTCCACCTGTTGCTAGTATGCATATTAATAAATTAGAAGCCTCTCTCGGGGTGAAATTGATACATAGAACCACTCGTAAGGTTTCGTTAACACAGGAAGGCATTGAGTTCTTGCCACATGCTGAAGAAGTGTTAAATGTGATTGATACTGCTAGGGGATCAGTGGGAGCGGGGAGTTTTACACCGCAGGGTACTATTCGTGTTACTGCCCCTTCATCCTTTGGTCGGATGCATATTGTGCCTGGCTTAAAAGGATTTATTAAAGCCTACCCAGAATTAAAAATAGATTTACGACAAAGCGATAGTGTTGTTGATATGGTTGATGGTGGCTTTGATATTGCCATTAGAAATGCCTCTTTGAATGACTCAACGCTGGTGGCGCGAAAACTCGCTGTTGATAAACGAATGGTTTTTGCTTCTCCTGATTATATAAAAAAATTTGGTGAGCCTATTGTTCCTAATGATTTATTAAAACATCAATGTGTTAATTTGATTGGTATTGATAACTGGATATTTGATACGCCAGATGGCCCATTTAAAATTAAAGGAAAAGGTGCGATTCGAATTGATAATGGAGAATCAGTGCGCGATGCCTGTGTTAATGGAATGGGGCTGACGTTATCCTCTGTGTGGTGTGTATATGAAGATGTTAAAAAGGGCAATCTTGTACAAGTTTTAAAAGATTACCCTGTTATATCAGATACCGCGATTTGGGCTGTATATCCTGGTTCGCGATTATTAGCACCAAAAGTACGTGCATTTATTGAGTATTTTAAAGACTATTTTGGTGAAACTCCCTACTGGGAAAAATAAGCCAATTCTATAAGTGGCATGATCTTGTGCTTGAATTTTAACCGCAGATCATGCCTTTATAGTTTATTTTATAAAGGTTTCTAATACCTCAGTCATTTTACTGATTTTATCAGCATTTAGCGCATCTGGGTGAGGTGCGGTAAAAGCTTCAATATCATTATCAAAATACAAACCTGATGCATCAGCAAACTCATCAGACAAACTTGCTTTCACTAATATATCTGCACCTAATTGTAGATTTCCGCCAGCAATACCATAACCTTGTTTCACCATCTTGCTACCTAATAATGACTTAGGGTTAATAGCAACGACAATTGGTCCTTCCTTACCCAGTATTAATGACATCTGACGAGACCACATAGTGATTGCCAGTTTACTTTTTGCGTATACTGTATGATCAGTCAGAGAGCTTACTTTAAGCAATTCTTCTCTCGCAACAGGCGCTTGAGTAGCTGAAGATAAATTAATAATTCGAGCGTTTTTATCTAACAAAGGCAGAAGTAGTTTGGTTAATAAATAAGGCGCAATGGTATTAACCATAAAGCGGATATCTACACCATCTTCAGAAAGTGGTTCGGGTACAATAAGAATACCGGCGTTATTAATGAGCACATCTAATTTTTGATGGTTATTTTTAATTTCTGATGCCAAGTTGTTAACATCAGAGATAATGGATAAATCAGCTTTATAGGCAAAAATTTTATCTGTGCTCGCGATTTCTGAAAGTTGCTTTTTAGCTGCTGCTAATTTACTTTCACTTCTACCGTGAAGAATAACGGTATGCCCTAATTCTAATAATGAGGTTGCGGTCGCTAGGCCAATACCATCTGTCGATCCTGTAATTAATATTGTCTTTTTCATGGTATTACTCCTTCAGTGATTTTGGATAATTTATGCTGTTATAATAAATTGTTTCACATAGTTAAATAATACCTATTAAAATAAAATCAGTTTATATTTTTTATTAATAGTGTAGCTGTTTTTTATAGAGTTGTTTGTTTATTAGATAAATACTTTATCCAATTTAAAGTGCTTTCGCTGGGGTGTTTTTCATGTGCTTTTTGCGCTGTGGTTAACGCTAAATCAGTATTGCCTAGCTCATCAAGTATTTGCACCTGCAACAATAACATTTGCTTAGATTTTTCTTTTAATAATTCTAAGGCTTGCAGTGCATCTTGATAGTGATGCAGTTGTAGGTGGAGTCGAGCAAGAGACCAATAATGTTGATTGTTTAGTTTAGCCACTTTCTGCCAACTGGAAATCGCCTTATCCCATTCCTTAGTAGCTTGCCAATAGATTGCCTGTTGTTGTAACAATTGTTCGCTTTCATTTTCTGCATCAAGTTGGTCATAGAGTGTAGTCGCCGAGAAGGGCACCTGTGCATCGGCATAAAGATTGGCTAATAACTGCCTTTGTTGAAGGCTTAGTTTTAATCCTGCTCTATCGGCTTGTTGTAGCGTGATTAATGCACTTTTATTATCATTGATGTACAAATATAAATTAGCAAGTTGTTGCCACCATATAACATTATCGGGCGCTAAAGAACGTAGTTGGCGAGTGGTTGTTATGCCTGCTGACCATTTTTTTGTGCAAGTTGTGCGGTTAATAATATATTTAGTGGCATTATCTGAGCGGGGCTTTTAGACTTTTTTCGAAAGGCTTGTTGTTTGCCGATTGACTTTTCAACCTCAGGCCACTTTTCCTGCTGATATTGAGCCTGTGCCACTCTTAGCCAAAGTTGCATCAAGGTATTGCTGTCGTGGTAAGCTTTTACCAAGGTTAAATAACGAGATTCTGCCTGCTGATAATGGCCTTCAGTTAATAAAATATCAGCTAACATACGCTGTGTGCTTAAATCATCCTGTTCTATTAATACTTTTAAATCGACCGCTTGAGTCAGATGTTTTATGGCTAATTTAGGCTGTTTTTGCCGCCAATATAACCAGCCTAACATACGACTCACATAGGCTTGTTCATAGTTATCTTGACTTTTAATCGCAGTCAGCGAGGTGATGGCTTCATTAAATTGTTCATTACTTTGTAATTCGTAGGCCTGTTGCACTTTTATTGCTGTGCCACGGGTTAATTGTCTTGCAGAAGCACCCCAAGAAACGAATAGTGTTATTAACAACAGAAAATATAAAGGTTGTTTTTGATTGTGTTTTGTCATTTTATTTTAAACTCCAACTTTACTTGTTGGTTTGGATACACCTGTGCTTGTCCATTGACTATCAAGGGTTGATATTTCCAACTTTTAAGTGCGCGCATGGCTTCTCGGTTAAAAATTCGAGGAGGCTGAGCATCAATAATTTTTATATTTTCTGGGCGACCTTTACTACTGATATCAAAGGATAAAAGCACAAAGCCTTGTATTCTTCTTTTTAGCGCTTGATGGGGGTATTTAGGCTCCATTCGATATTGTGGCGTTGCTATCTGATTTTCAAATACGGGAGTATCAGACACAGGTGCCGGCGTTGCAGGTAAGGTTTGTGCTGGTGGATTTTCAACGGGTTGCGTTTTAGCTATCACAGGTGCGGAAATTTGCATGCCCTGTACCGATAAGTCTAAGCTAACTTCCGGTAATGGCGTTGTTAATGCAGGAGGCGAAGGAACCTGTGGAGGTGTTGTTGCCATATCCGGTTTTGGTGGTTGTGGTTTTTCTGTAGGAGGATCAGGTAACACTCTTTTGATTCGTTGGCTTTGTTCATCAGTATTATCGATAAAAACATCGAAAGAAAGTGGTGTATTATCTGATTTATCCTGTTGAAAGCTAAGGTCTACCATCCAGGCCATAATGGCAATTAAGGCATAACTTATAGCCACTGCTAGTGGGCAAGCGATTAAAAATAAACGCATACCTATTGCTCCGTTGCTAGCGCAATATGACTGATACCCGCTCCTTTTGCTGCATCCATAACGCTAATGACTGTGCCATTAAATGCGTATTTATCCGCTTGAATAACTAAAGATAAATCGCTTTTTTCAATTAATATATTCTCCAGTTTGGCTTGTACACGTTCTTTATCAACCATTTGTTTATTAATAAATATTTCATTATTAGCACTAATCGCAATAAATAATTCAGCATCCTTTTGACTACTTGAATTAGTCGCCTGGGGGCGATTAACTTCAATGCCTGATTCATTAACAAAAGAGCTAGTCACAATAAAAAAGATAAGCATAATAAACACGATATCAAGCATCGATGTTAAATCAATGTTTGCATCATCTTGGCTTTCTTTTCGACTTCCTAATCTCATAAATAACTCCTAAATAATTTATCGAGATGTAATTCTTTTTTTCCATAATGGCCACTAGTTGTGCGTAAAAAAATACTGAGGCAAGAGCGCTACCATACCTGCCATTGTTGGTAAGGTAGCCATTGAAATACCCGCTGACATTAATTTCGGATCAGAGGTACCCTGGATGGAAAGCGTATCAAATACTGAAATCATGCCTGTTACTGTGCCAAGCAAACCTAACATTGGAAAAATAGCGATTAAAAACTTTAAAATAGGCAAGTGTTGAAACAAGGCAAGGTGTGCTTGACTAAGCCAAGCTGCACGTTGTTTTCGCGCGTACCATGATTGATGTTCGCTTCTTGCTTTCCACTGTGATAACCAGCGTTGTTGTTGTTTGGGGAAAATAAACACCACAAATAAAAGCCGTTCGATAGCAAATAGCCAAAAAATAAACATCAATAGGGCTAACCACCAAAGAACAGGACCTCCTTTATCCATAAAGCGCGTTAAAACATCAAATAACAGAGAATCACTCAAAAAGCTTAAGCTGGGCATGATTCAACACTTCCGTTATGTTTTTCTGCACGCTCTGCGACTAAACCTAAACCTTGTTTTTCTAATAGAATTTTCACATTGTCAGCCAGTGAATTTAATATGTTATAGATAAACAATAATGGCATTGCTTTGCAATCAAACCTAATACGGTTGTTACCAGTGCAGTGGAAATACCTTCGGCCATCAGCTTAGGATCTGAATTTCCGTATTGAGTCATTACCTGGAAGGTTTCAATCATGCCTGTCACTGTCCCTAATAGACCTAACATAGGCGAAAGGAGCCGCTAATAATTTAAGCATTGGCAAGCCTCGAATCAGCTTTTGTTGTTCATCTAAAATAATTTCATAAAGTCGCAATTCCAAGGCTTCAAAATTAGGCGATTGGTCATATTTATAAACACCTAAAACCCTGCCTAGTGCATTGTTACCAATTTTTTCTTTATTGTTTAATTGGGCGTTAATTTTTAATTTGCTATAAAACAAAAACAAACCTTGGCTGATGCCGAGTAATAAACCCAATATTAAAAATCCGAGGATAACTTTACCTATGATGCCACCCTGTTCAAAACGTTCTCTGAGAGTTGGTTTCAAAGCAAGTTGTTCGATTAACGTTCCATTACTTGGATCAATACTAAGTAGTTGTTGATTAACACTAAGCTGATCTGATGATGGCAGTGGCTCGGGTTGAACTAGATAGTGATTGGCAACTTGTTCACTATTAGACCATTTTAGGTACCCTTGTTCATCAAGTAAGGCGAAGGCACCGAGACGAATAACTTGTTTGCTTTCTTTTATGCCTTGATGATTGATATAGGGCGACTCAATTTTTGTTATTTGTGTACTTATTTTTATTTGCTCTGTGAATACCTGCCAAAGCGCGTGAATCTGTTCCCGAGAAGGTAAGGTTTTTGCTTCGATGATATCTGCTATGTGGGACATTTGTGTTGATTGTCCAATGCTCGCTACTCGATCGACTTGTTCGTTATGAAATTCCTTTGCAATTTGACGAACTACGCCAAATAACTCTCCTAAATGTCCAGAGGTAAGGCGCAGTTGTTTATCTTTATCTGCGAGTTGTATTTCGTTATCTGAGAATTGTTCCGTAAGTTGATCAATCGAATTTTGTAATGCGATTTTTTGATTAATTAAGTCTTCTTTTATTAAACGATATTTCTCTTCATTCGCTTTAAATTCAGCTTCACGTTGTTGCTCAGCTTTTTGTTGCTGGTTTTTCGCCTGCTGTGTTGTTTTTAATAAATCTGTATTTGCTTGACTGTTAAAAGTAACTAGCAAAAAACTCATTAGAAAAGCATTTTTCATGACATTCATTATTATCAGTTTCATTGCGTTACCTCCGCAATTGATAGGGGTAAAGCAAGCAGAGCAGGTGGGACTTGTTGATTTGCTACTGAGTATGCATGATCTAATTGCTGGGTATTTTCTATTCTATTTTCCCATTGCTTGTTAGTATTATTCCAAACCCAATAAGTTTGTTTATCTAGACTTCTGGCAATAATAGAAAGGTGTCCAAGGTGTAATATTTCAGCTTGTTTCTCAATGTTATTAACTGTTATTGGCCCTAAATAAGTGCTTAATTTGCTGACATAATCCAGTTCAATTTGATATGCCTCCATAATGCGTCGGTATTTCTCTGCATCGGCGATATCGGCTCTGACCATTAATGCTTTTAATTTATTAACTCGCTCAGTTCTTGTCGCCTTATGTAAGGGAAGATCATTTTCAATGTAAGTGTCTAATTGCTCGAGCATTTTATACATTAACGGAACAACGCTTTGTTTTGTTTCACCAAGCTCATTAAGTTGTGAATCGAGGCTGGCTAATTCACTTTCTTGGCTTGCTAATAAAGCGTTTAAATGTTTTTGATAAACACTGAGTTGGCTGATGCTTTCCTGCAGTGATTTTATCTCATTCTGGTGTTCAATGGTTAAATCTGCACTACTTGATATGGTTTTCTGACTTTGTTGCGAGGCAGAAAGAATCGATTTTTCAACTGATTCAGACTGATTTAATGAAGCACCATTGACTTGGACCATAGTTAGAAGGCCAATACTTGCAATGAGAGTATATAAATACATTTTATGTCCGTTAATGTTCTGGTGAAATGATTAATTTATTGTTAGATCTAAGATTCCAAACATTGTTTATGTTCTGACCAAGAAAGCACAATTTCTTCTCTTCTTGAAAGCATAGTAATATGTTGTTCTAAAATGCCTTTTACTGCCATTAGTTGTGGTTCTTCCTGTGCACTACACATAAGAGCAAGCTGTTGTTCTTCATCGAGGAAAGCTAGCTGGCAATTTCCCATAACAAAATTAACTTCACCATTTTTTTCATCCCAAGTTGCAGGGACTTTTCTTGAAAAGTGACGACATAAAGTTTGTAAGTATCGAGCGCTGTGCTCGGAGCTAATATAGGCTTTGCTGTAGTACATTTAATTCATTCCTAGATAAAAATTAGTTGTTGTTATTTTGCTCATCGAGACTCGACTAAGACTCGATGAGCGTGTTGATTTACAGTTTAGAATTGGTAAGTCGCAGATAGTTTGTAATTACGGCCTGGTTCATAATCATCAAGAACATAACCACGTGCAGAGCCTGTTCGTGAAGCATGAGAGGTATATAACTCATCTGTTACGTTATCAATACCAAAGGTAACTTGAAGGCCGTCGAAGGCTGATGATGTCCATTGCGCATAGAAATCATGAGTATTATAAGCTTCCTTGACATCACTACCCGCTTCTACGTTGTCTTCTTCAAGCACCACGGTTGATGTCCATCCGAAGATTGTATTAATTGAATCTGCTTGATAATCAAGTGTTAAGGCAATGCTGTCACCGATATCCATGCTTCGACCATTTGAGTCAAGTAGAGGCGTATTAGTGCTAGCATTATTCGAGTCTGAACGAGAGTAAGACAGTTTAGAAAGGAATGCGTTATAGCCGTAACTTGCGCTAACTTCGAAACCTTTTATTTCTGCATCACCGATATTTTCAATAGTGTAACCACCATTTTCCCAAGTGCTGGCAATATAATCATCGATATCAGTTTTGAACAGGGTTGCACTTGAGCTGATTACATGAGCACCAAAGTATTGTGAGTAACGTGCACCAACCTGTGTATTGATACCTGTTTCAGCTTTAATACCATCTTCTAAATAAGTAACATCTTGGTATTTAACAAAGGTTTCTGATAACTCTGGACCTTTAAATAAGCTACGCGCACTAGCAAATACACTCACATAGTTATTAACATCCCAATCGGCACCAAGTCCCCAAGTCATATCATTAAAGCTGGTATCGCTAGTTTCAGCATCACGATTGAAGTTGTCATATCTCAGACCGGCTGTGATAGAGAAGCTTGGTACAAGGTAAATTCTATCTTCAACAAATACGGCACTCGACGTCGCAGTTTCATCCATAAACTTTTCACCACCGTATGTACTGGTGCTGTTTTGGCGTGACAATTCTATGCCATAGGTAAATTGATTTTTAGATCTGCAATAATGAGGTTAGATTGGAATTGTGCATCTGCACCAAGATTATGGTTTGTTGCACTATTTATTGAAACACGATTAGTTGGCCAAACACCATCCATCACAGTTTCATCACGAATAATTTCAGTTTCACTGCTGTAAAGCGTTACTTTACCATTATGCTTAGCACCACTTAGTTGGTAAGAAGCGGTAATAGTATCACGGTCGTAATCGGTTGGAATAAGTAAGTCACTGCTTAAACCAAGGTTAGGCGCGCCTGACATATCAGGGCGAGGATTATAATCACCACTGTCACGGTACATATCGTAACTTAGTTCAAACCGATGCTGTGATGATGTCTCATAGCCTACTTTAAAGAGTGCATTGGATACTTTACCTGCTGAACCATAGGTTTCAGTACCATCACCATCTTCAAAATTATCTCTGTCTACAATGTTGCCGTATATCATTGCATCAACATCGTCACTCAACATCCCGTATACAGTTAATGAACCCTGTTGGTTATCATTGCTAGCAACACCACCATATACACGTGCGCCAAAGGTTTCGCCCGCTCTTAATAATTCTTTACCATCTTTTGTTTCAAAGGCAACGGAACCACCAAGTGCTGATTGTGTAACTGAGTTATTACCTACTTGAATATCAACTGACTTTAGAATATCAGGGTTGAGAGTTAAGTTACCGATATGATGAAACATATTTGCATGCTGTGATGCGCCATCTAAGGTGATATCTAAATCGGTTTCACCTAGGCTACGAATATTAATACGTTGTGTTAATGAATGTGTACCACCCACATCAACCCCAGGAATATCTCGAAGCAAGTCAGACATGTGATCTGCTTGTTTTAAGGACATATCCTGATCGCCCAAATATTCTGAGTTACTGGCAACACTCGTTCCCCATACAACAACAGACTCCTCTGGTGCTGTCTCTGCTTGCCATCACTTGTTGGCTGATTGCCACCATGACAGCAACATAAATTTTTGCATGCTTAATTGGTATTAATTTCATGTTATTCCCTTAATATATTGCTTTAATTTATAGTAATGATAATTATTCGCGTTTATAATAAGGGAATATTATATGACCGGATAGCAAAATAACTTATGCAAAACGGTCAGACTGTTATGAGAAAAGGTTATGGGAAACGGTAATGCGATAAGCATATTATGAAGGAAGGTAAGATGAAGGTTAATAATACATTGTCGGCAACGAGTTCAAAGGGCACCTTTACGCGCTATTTAGAGGATGATAAAAAGCAATATATCATTTCCGATCGTGAGTCTCATTCATCAACTATCGTTTCTGGCAAGTTTTTATCCTATCAAGTGCCTAACGCTTATACATTACAGGGAGGAACAACCGAGGAGCTTGTTAATTTTCAGGTAGTATCAACCGCACAAAAATCAATGAGTATTACTATTTTACTAGAAGGGATGTTGGACTTTGGTTATGACGATCAGATGTTTCATCTCGATGCGAATTCAGAAAATAGTGCGATTGTGGTTAACCTTTCAAGGCCTGTGACTTTTTATCGTATCATTCATGAGAATAATCATGTTGTAAAACTAAATGTTTCTATTCCACTTAATTGGATTGAAAACCGCGAGAATGTACATGATGTAGCGAGCTCTTTTGTAAAGCATCATCTCGATTACTTTCATATCAAGCTCACTGATATGATCGTTACTTTATCATATGAAATCATCCGCTTAGGTACTCCAAGTAGTTTAATGGATAAACTGCAAATGGAAGTACTCAGTAAGTCATTAATTTTTGAAATATTTAAGCAGTTGAATGCTCAGGATACATTAGAAAGTAATAAACCATTAATAAAACCTCAACAACAAAAGCTACATAATGATCCCTTTGAAGAAACCTTGGATACACTTTTAAAGTACATTGAAGAGAATCTTGAAACGCCACTTTCCGTACAACAGTTAGCACAGTATGTGGCTATGAGTGTGTCTAGCTTACAACGTAAATTTAAACAGGAAATTGGTTATAGTGTTCAGGTTTATATCCGTCGTAGGCGTTTAGAAACTTGCCAAACAAGCCTTAGAAAAGGGCTTAGTGAGCATTACTGAAGCCGCTTATAATGCCGGTTATCGTCATCCATCTAATTTCACCAATGCTTTTAAAAAGACCTTCGGTTTCGCACCACGCGAGATGCAAAATGTCAGTAACACGTAATGAAGGCTAATAAATAATTATATTTCACTTACAAATAATTTGAGCTTAAAACTAAGACTTTAAGCACACATTTTTATTAAAATATTTGGTTTTTTTATTTTTTTCCTATATTTATCTTTAGTTCAATCAGATACAAGGATGAGGTAATGGGGCACCCTTTAATAACTGGTAAAGATATTACTTGGGCTGATAATAAATTAATTGTCAGTAAAACAGATTTGAGTGGCCGTATTACCTACGCCAATCGGCAATTTATGCAAATTGCAGGCTACCATGAAGAAGAATTACTCGGTGTCTGCATAATATTATCCGGCACCCCTTTATGCCTCGCGGTGCTTTTAAATTAATGTGGAAAACGCTTAAAAATGAACAAGAATTTTTTGCGTTTGTTATTAATGCAACAAAACAGAATGATTATTATTGGGTGTTTGCCCATATCACTCCTATTTATGATGATAATAAAAAAGCCATTGGTTATTACTCCGTTAGGCGTGTGATGCCTGAGTCTTTAAAACCTACCATCAGCGAACTTTATGAAAAAGCATTAGAAACAGAGAAAGGCTTAAATGAAAAACAAGCGACTGAAGCTTCCTATGACTTTCTCGTTAAATTCCTTAAGGATAATGACTTAAATTATAACGACTTTATCTGCGATCTTTATCGTCAACATGCCTAGGTATTTATTATGAGCCGTGAAAATAGACTATCTAAAAACCCTTTTTTGAAAACTCGTTTAATCATTACAGACGCAATCTTTTTTAGCTTAGCTGTCATTATTATTGTTTGGTTAAATTTAAACCCAGAAAATATATTGCTTATTTCAATCATAGCCCTCGTTGCCGTCATAATACGCATTGTTGTTTCACAGAGTGAAATAAGACGCACCTTGAAATTTATTAATGTTTTAAAGGATGCGTTAGAAGAAGCCTGTAGTGGTCATATATACACACGTATTAGTAAAACTAAAAATTTAGGAGAGGTGGGCAAGGTTCGCTTGGGCATTTAATGATTTTATGGATATTGTTGAAGCCTACTTTAAAGAAACAGAAGCTTGTTTTCAGGCTGTTGCTAAAAATGATTTTAGCCGACGCCCTTTTGCATCGGGTTTACCTTCTTATTTCAAAGGTTCATTAGAGGGGATTGGTAAATCAATCGAGGTAATGAAAGAGGTTGATACCCTAACACAGAAAAATAACTTAGCATCTGATTTACATAAATTAAATACAGAGAACTTATTAAGTAATTTACAGGTAAGCCAGAAAGATTTACTTGAAATATCTGATGAAATTAAACAAATAAATGGCTTGTCGAAGGAAAATAAAAATAATACTGAAATATCAGCCAGGCAGGTAAAAATGATGGCTAGCTCAACGGCATTGATTCAAGATCGTATGAAGGTTGCACAGTCTTCGCTAAACGAACTTTCAACCTCTCAGGGGGATATCAATGATGCAATGAAGATGATCACTGATATCACAGATCAAACAACATTATTAGCGCTTAATGCCGCCATTGAAGCCGCCAGAGCAGGGGAGGCGGGAAGAGGATTTGCAGTTGTTGCAGATGAGGTTAAAGCATTATCAAATAAAACCAAAGAAACGGCTCTTAATATCAGTGAAAATTTAGCCCTATTTGCTAATTCAATGGCACAAGTAAACGATGCTTTTGCTAATATTAATAGTTCTAGTTCGCAAATCATTGAAAGTATTGAAGAGGTTGAGGCAAGTGTAAATAGCGCAGAAGAAACATCGATATCAACGGAACGTTTAGTATCTAACTCTGAGAATCAGATCTATGCATCACTGATTAAAATTGATCATGTTATTTATAAACAACATGCCTATCGTGCGCTTAATAATAAAAATAACCAAGCCTCTGTTGAAGCAATTGCCACGGATCATCATCAGTGTCGAATGGGGCTTTGGTATGATAAATCAGATACTAAAAATACCTTTTCTAACAATGGTAGTTATGTTGAATTGGAGTTACCTCATTCAATTGTGCACCAATCAGTTAAAAATGCTTTCCAAGAAACCTTTAATGATGATGTTGATCAACACTTGGTTATTAGTGAAATGAAAAAAACAGAACAGGCCAGTTCATTGCTTATTGAAAAACTATCTGAAATGGTTTCAATACAGAATGAAAGGTAAAATAATTTTTTATATTAGTTGTTGTTTTTAAAGATAAAATTAAATGAAATTTCATCAAGGTGATGAGGGCAATATTTTGATATTGCCTAAAATTGACACTAGTACTTAGTTTTATTATATAATAAGACAAAATAATGTAATAGTGAGAAATTTCATGCCTCAGTCTCTTTTTCCAAACATCATTCAGTTTCTTGGCCAGATCGATCCCTTCGATAAAATTCCTAAGGAGGGCTTACATGCACTGGCTTCTTCGGTACAAATTACCTATCTCAGCAAGGGAGATATTGTTGACCTATGTGAGTCTGGAAAAGAAAAGTCCCTTTATATTATACGTACCGGTTCGATGGAACAACGAATGGCTGATGGTGTGTTAAGAGCAAGGTTAGGTTCAGAGGATTTATTTGGTTTTACTTTTCTTGATGATGACATGGATAACGATAATGAAGCGGGTTATCGCGCTATTGCCATAGAAAACACCCTTATTTATTTAATACCGCATACTGCACTGCAAACGCTATTCAAAAATTTTCCAAATTGTGCAGAGCATTTTGCCTCTAAAGCTCAGGTACGATTACAATCTGCACTTGATGTAGTTTGGTCGAATAAAGAAAAAGGTTTGTTTATTCGACGAGTAGAAGAAATTGCAAGTGGACGTGTCGCAGTGGTGACCTCAGATCAAAGCATTCAGTCTGTTGCTAATGAAATGCGTATCAAACATCGTTCTTCCTGTGCGGTTATTTATGAGGATGACAAAATAGTTGGTGTGATCACAGATCGTGATATGACAAAGCGTGTTATTGCTCATGGTGTACCGATTGATCATCCGATATCTGAAGTGATGACTTATTCACCGTTAACTATAAAACCAGATGATCTAGTTTTGCATGCGGCTTCGTTAATGATGCAATTCAATATTAGAAATTTACCCGTTGTTGAAGATAATAAAGTTATTGGTTTATTAACCACTTCGCATTTAGTACAAAATCATCGTGTGCAAGCGATCTTTTTAATTGAAAAGATTAAGTATGCAGACAGTATTGAAACGATGGCAACTTTTACCTCTGAACGACAAGCTATTTTTGAAGCATTAGTGGAAGGAAAAGTTGCACCAGAAACAATAGGTAAAGTGATGACTATGATCATGGATGCCTATAACCGACACATGATCCAACTTGCGATAGATAAACTAGGTCCTCCACCCTGTGATTTTTCTTGGATTGTTGCTGGCTCTCATGCGCGTAATGAAGTGCATATGTTATCTGACCAAGATAGTGCCATCGTATTAGCAGATAATGCAACCAATAGTGACCGTATGTACTTTAAGCATTTATCTATGATTGTTTGCAAAGGTTTAGACAGTTGTGGTTTTCCGCTTTGTCCGGGGAATTTTATGGCGACCACACCTAAATGGTGTCAGCCACTAGCAGTGTGGAAAAATTATTATAAGAAGTGGGTGGCAAATCCTGAATATCAATGTTTATTGAATATTAGTGTATTTCTAGAAATTAGAACTATTTACGGTAATAGTGATTTTGAAACCGCGCTTAGGGATGAATTACATTCTAATATTAATAACAATCGCGAGTTTTTAAGTACTTTAGTTTCTGATGCAGTTAATACCAATCCTCCTTTAGGCATTTTTAATAGCTTAGTTTTGGAGAAATCCGGAGAAAATAATAAAACCCTTAATATTAAGAAATATGCGATTACATTAATTATCGATCTAGCGCGTATTTATGGCTTAGCGGTTGAGTGTGATTTATCAGCTACGGATGAGCGATTTGTCTACGCCAATAAAAAAGGACTGTTAAGTGATGATGCTTTTAAAAATATATTAGGCGCTTATCAGTTTATTTTATCTTATCGTTTCAGCCATCAACTCGAAGCAATGCGCAACGGTGTAGAACCAAACAATAATATTAACCCCGATAGTTTTGGTAGTTTTGAGCGTAAACATCTTAAAGATGCCTTTAGGATCATTGCCGACCTACAAGAAGCTGCTAAGGTCAAATTTGGGAGAATCTCAGGATGATCAAGCGGGTTTTAGATTACTTTCACCCATTAGAAGTGCTTCGACGAAAACGAGAGCAATATTTGTCTGTTACCAAGTTAACAGAGACTCAACTAAATCTTATCAAAAGTGAAATTCCAGAGCCGACGGATTTAGCGAAAGATGTTGATTTCATCGTACTGGATATTGAAACCACAGGTTTTGATAGTCAGAGTGATTTGATTCTGTCTATGGGCTGGGTGAGTATTTCTAATAATATGATTGACCTTACTTCAGCTAAACACCTTTATCTGAATAATGATTCTCAAATTAATGCAGAAACCGCTGTGATTAATCATATTATCCCGCAAATGTTAGCTGAGGGGGTGTCAATTCACGATGCCATGATGACTTTCTTTGAAGAAGCTAAGGGAAAAGTGATTGTTGCACATGCTTGTGTTATGGAAGAAAACTTTATTAATCAATATATGCAACGGTGCTATAGATTAGCGCCGTTACCTTTATTGTGGTTAGATACTCTATGCCTAGAAAAAAACATGGCAAAGGTAGTTAATAACCATAGAGATGTCGATCTTACCCTAGCCAGTACTCGAGAACGTTATGGTTTGCCTGAATATAACAGCCATAATGCCCTCGCAGATGCTGTTTCGACGGCAGAATTATTGTTAGCTCAGCAGAAACGTCTTTCCCCTAATACCTGTATTACGATAGGGAACCTTTATCGTAAAAGTAAGTGATTCTTTATAAGCTGTCAGTTTTATCTATCAATTGGCAGTTTTTATTTATCAATTGTCAGTGTAATTCTGAAAGCTCCTTGTTTTTTGATCTTGTTTGTTTTTAACCTCCTTTACCCGCAGTTTTTGTAGTCTTCTTTCCATGTTTTTTATTAATTCTATCAAGACAAATATTATTTTGATTTGCCGCATGTTTTTGCTTGAAGAGCTGTATATTGAATGAAAATGTGATCTGAGTCTATTGTCTTATTAATGGAGTATAGAATTAGGTTAACAAAAGACCCTATTAAGGTTATTGTACTACAAATCAAAAATTGTGAGTGCTTATTATTAAGCAAACGTTAATTTCAATAACTAAGGATAAGGTAAGAGTATGGATCTTAATACGATAATTGTAGGAGTCTATTTCCTATTTTTAATGGCAATAGGTTGGATGTTCAGAAAATTTACTACCACGACAAGTGATTACTTTCGTGGGGGCGGTAATATGTTGTGGTGGATGGTTGGTGCAACAGCCTTCATGACACAATTTAGTGCTTGGACATTTACTGGTGCTTGCTGGTAAAGCTTACAACGATGGTTTTGCTGTTGCAGTTATCTTCGTTGCCAATGCATTTGGTTACTTAATGAACTACCTATATTTTGCTCCTAAATTCCGTCAACTACGTGTTGTAACGGTAATTGAAGCAATCAGAATGCGTTTTGGTAGTGCAAATGAGCAAGTATTTACTTGGTCTAGCATGCCTAACAGTGTTGTATCTGCTGGTGTTTGGTTAAATGCATTAGCAATCATCGCATCTGGTATTTTCGGTTTCGATATGATTACTACGATTTGGATCACTGGTCTAGTTGTACTAGTTATGTCTGTAACAGGTGGTTCTTGGGCGGTAATCGCATCTGACTTCATGCAGATGGTTATCATCATGGCTGTAACCGTGACTTGTGCTGTTGTTGCAATCATTCAAGGTGGTGGTGTTTCGGAAATTATTGCTAACTTCCCAATCACGACTGAAGGCGGTAGCTTCCTATGGGGTAACAACCTTAACTACGTAAGTGTATTTGGTATTTGGGCTGTATTTATCTTCTTTAAACAGTTCAGTATTACTAATAACATGTTGAACTCTTACCGCTACCTTGCAACGAAAGATTCTAAAAATGCTAAAAAAGTCGCATTACTTGCATGTGTACTAATGACAATGGGTCCATTAATCTGGTTCCTACCTAGCTGGTATGTTGCTGGTCAAGGTGTTGATTTATTCTCAATCTACCCTGAAGTTGGTAAAAAAGCGACTGACTTTGCTTACCTATACTTTGTAGAAACTTACATGCCTGCAGGTATGGTTGGTCTATTAATTGCGGCTATGTTTGCGGCAACAATGTCTTCAATGGACTCAGGTCTTAACCGTAACTCTGGTATCTTTGTTAAGAACTTCTACGAACCAGTTATTCGTAAATTTAATGCAACAGAAGCAGAGCTTGTATTTGTATCTAAAATCACTTCAACCGTGTTTGGTATTGCAATTATTTTAGTTGCATTATTTATCCAATCATTAAAAGGTTTAAGCTTATTCGATACTATGATGTATGTTGGTGCTTTGATTGGTTTCCCTATGACAATCCCTGCATTCCTTGGTTTCTTCATCAAGAAAACACCTGATTGGGCTGGTTGGGGTACGCTAGTAGTTGGTGGTCTAGTATCTTATTCAGTTGGTTTCGTACTAACACAAGGTATGCTACAAGACTTCCTAGGTACTGAGCTTACAAGCCGTGAATGGAAAGACTTAAAAGTTGCTATTGGTCTGATTGCACATATTACATTGACTGGTGGATTCTTCATCTTATCTATGTTGTTCTACAAGCCATTGACAGAAAAACGTCAAGCAGATGTTGATAAATTCTTTGATAACCTTGCAACACCTCTTGTTTCTGAAGGTGCGACACAACAGAATTTAGATAACAAACAACGTAAAATGCTAGGTACACTGATTGCAGTTTCTGGTGTAGCTATTATGGGAATGTTCTTACTACCTAACCCAATGTGGGGACGCTCTATCTTCCTACTATGTGGTGGTATTGTAATGGCAGTTGGTTTACTACTTGTTAAAGCAGTAGACGAAAAGGTAGAAGCTACAGAAGCTTAATTTAATGCTAAGTTAATTTATAACTTAACATTAGATAATAAAAAGCAGTCATCCTTGGATGACTGCTTTTTTTGTTTGTAAAGGAAACTCCTGTGCCAGACTGATGCAGTGGTATCTTTCCGGTTCTTTATGTCACTACATAACTGAGGTTACATATAGAATAGCCACACCTCACAGGCTCAGGTATAAACACAAAGCTAGCCCTTGTTAAAATAAACTTATTTGATTTCTCTCGATTCTTTCATTCCTTTCCTATATACGTTTTATAAGATTTGAATAAATGTTTAATAGTTAACCATGTTATGCGTAACTATTTGTCTGACTATTGGCTGTTAATTTTATCTTTTACTTTTATTTACTTGTATGACAATTTATTGTTGAGTGAAAAAGAAGACTTTAAGGATGGTTTTTTGGCTTTGTTTTTAATTTAAAATTGGCTCAAATCCTGCTGTTAGCAAGTTATTAATCTTGAGATAATAATAATCCTAATCATTAACTGAGCTATTTTTACTGGGTAAGTTGGAAGAGGGCGTTGAGGTGATAATACAAAGTTCAATTTAAGATGTATGAAGAAAAAGTGCAATAGGCTCTATTGCACTTATAAATCAATATGAGATGGGGTGGATATCAAAATTATTTACAAATCTCTACGCGTATATTGTTTTCACTCAATACTGATTTAACATCAGCTGGTGGCTCTTGATCGCTAAAAAAGACCGTTGCTTGTTTAACGTTACAAAGCTCAATTGAACCTTGAGGCACAAATTTGGTCGAATCGAGGGCAATAAAGACATTTCTAGAGGCTTTCATCACCGATTGAGTGATTGCACTTTCATTTAAGTCATATTCCAAAAGGGTACCATCAGCATCTATCGAACCAGCACTAGTGATTAAATAGTCAAATCGGAAATTCCTCGTGAAAGCCAATGCATCTGCGCCACTTATTCCTCCATTTGAGGATCTGATTTTGCCACTTGGTATCAACACATCAAAGTTTTTATTACTGTGTAAAATATTGGCGACTCTTAAAGAGTTAGTCATTATTTGAAGATCATTTTTATTTAATAAGTGACTTGCTATTACCTCTGCGGTGGTGCCTATGGTTAAAAATATGGTTGAATTGTCTGGGATCATTTGTGCAATTCTTTTACCAATAGCATTTTTTTCCTCGGTTTCAGAGGTCTTACGGATTTCATAGTCTAAGTTGACTGTACTAGAAAGCGCACTGGCGACACCGTGATGGCGAACCAAAAGTTTATCTTCACTGAGCTTTTTTATATCACGACGAATAGTTTGTGTAGAAACGTCTAATACCTCAGCTAATTCTTCAACTGTACAATAACCCTTATCAATCACTAATTGTAATAACTTGTCTTGTCTTGGACCCATCACTGTCACCCTAGTTTGTGTTTATAGCAATTCCGTTAATTTAATAATGATCAATTATTTAGCGGAACTGCTATTAATATCTTCTTCTACAGTATGACGACTAGGAATACCTGCTCGGCCTCCTAGTTTAGTGCATTTTAATGCCGCCACTGTATTTGAAAAAATAACCGCTTGGCGGGTTTCCATTCCTTCGGATACAGCAACTGCAAAAGCACCATGAAATACGTCACCTGCGCCCGTTGTATCAATCACTTCAACAACTTTTCCCTGTTGATGATTTACTTCATTATTTTCTAACCAATAACACCCGCTCGCGCCGACGGTGACATATACCATGCCTTTGGTTTTTTGTTGCGCGATTTTTAATCCTGCAATAGGATCATCTGTTTGTGTGAGTTTCGCTAAGCCTGGCTCAGAAAAAGCAACATGGTCAGCTAACTGCACAAGTTCATCGATCGAGTCCGGTGAAAGATCTGCATCTAGCACAGAGGGAATCGAGTATTTTTTAGCTTGTTGTAATGCATATTTAGCACCTTCAGGCCATCTTACATCACATAAAATTGTCGAATAAACAGAAAAGTCGATAGATTTAAGTGCCTCAATATCGCGACTTAATGTCTTATCTTGGTAGTTTATAATCATACGTTCGCCATGGTCATCAACAAGCACAGCAGAAAATGCAGATGTGGCCTGTTTGATATGTACAACCTTGTCGACATTAACGCCATAATCTGAGAGTTCAGTTAACATGGTACTAGCAACTGAGTCGCCACCAACTCGACCTATGAAATCAACTTTTTTACCAAGTTTAGCAACGGCAACAGAAGCTGTAGCAACAGGCCCTCCACCTATTTCAAAGTAATCATTAGCAACAAACTTACCACCTGTTGTAGGTAGTTCAGAAACTCTTTGGACGCGATCTAAAACTGTAATTCCAAGACAAGCGATAGACATTATAAATCCTCTTTTTCGTCGTACACATAATAACATAATGTGTACATCTGATCGGTATTGTGAAGTAATTTTATGCTTCTACTATAAGCATAAATCAGATTTCTCTCCAGTTTTTTTCTTACATAAAGCAACAATAAACAACAATAAACAACATATTGTGACATGTGTTGGTTTTTTTCTATAAATCGTTATATTAGCCACACTCTCAAACACAAAAAGGAATACACATGTCAACTATCGCTTTTATTGGTCTTGGTCAAATGGGCGACCCTATGGCTAAAAACTTGATTAAAGGTGGTCATACTTTAAAGGTATTTGATCTTAATAAAGAAGCAGTACAAAACCTTGTTAATGAAGGCGCTACAGCAACGGACTCACCAGCAAGCGCTTCTCAAGATGTTGAGTTTATTGTCACTATGTTACCTAACGGCACACTAGTTAAGAATGTACTGTTTGCAGAAAATGGTGTGACTTCAACAATGAATAAAGATGCCTTGTTGATTGATATGTCAACCATTCATCCCTTTGAAACAGATGCTTTAATTAAAGAAATGGCAAACACAGGTTTACAAATGATGGAAGCACCTGTCGGTCGTACTTCAGATCATGCTGTTAAGGGCGAGTTACTGATCCTTGCGGGTGGCACTAAAGAACAAATTACTAAGGCACAACCTCTTTTTGATTGTATGGGCTCGGAAACCATTGATGCTGGTGGTGCCGGGATGGGTATACGCGTCAAAATTATCAATAACTATATGAGTATTGCACTGAACGCATTATCTGCAGAAGCGACCACGCTTTCAGAAGCGATTGGTTTAGATTTCGAAACTGCATTATCGGTTATGAATGGAACGCCTGCTGGCAAAGGACATTTCACAACAACTTGGCCTGGTAAAGTGTTAGCGGGCGATTTGTCACCGGCATTTATGGTTGATTTAGCACATAAAGATTTAGGCATTGCCCTGGACTTAGCAAATCAAGTGAATGTGCCTATGGTGTGTGGCGCGCATCTCGTGAGCTTTATAGTATCGCCCGTGCGGCAGGGCGAGGGCGTCAAGATTGGACCTCTGTTTTTGAACAACTTCGGGTGACTTCAGGTCTTGAAGCGAAAATTAAATAGAGGCCTGAGATGCAATTAACCAATAAGCACTGGGGAAGCGTTGCTAATAAAGACGTACAACTCTTTACCCTAAAAAACAGTCATGGAACAAAGGTTTCTGTGACTAATTATGGTTGTATTGTGACATCTATTGAAACCTTAGATCGCCAAGATAAAAGTGCTGATGTTGTTTTAGGTTACGAAAGCCTAGAAAAATATTTAGATGGGCATCCGTTTTTTGGTGCGATTGCAGGACGTTATGCCAATCGTATTAAGGATGGTAAGTATGTTCTTGATGGTCAAACTTTCCAGCTAGAAACAAATGAGGCGCCCACCGGGCAACATTTGCATGGTGGTTGTAAAGGCTTTGATAAATATGTCTGGGATCACGCGATAGAAGAGACTGCAACTGGGATTTTTATTCATTTTAGTCGCGTCTCTCCCGATGGTGAATCTGGCTATGGAGGCACAGTAAATGTAGTGAATACGATTGGTTTAGATGAACATAATCAAGTGCATTTCAATTTTAGAGCCACCACTGATAAAGCAACGGTTATTAACCTGGTGAACCACAGTTATTATAACCTTGCTGGGCATGATTCTGGCTCGGTTAATGATCACCAATTAACCTTATTTGCAGATTTCTATACGCCCGTAGATCAACAGTCGATTCCTACTGGAGAAATTTGCTTAGTAAAAGGTGGTTTAGATTTCACTTCTGCGACAGTGATTGCTGATAATAAAACTAAGCTTTCAGAAGCAGGATATGATCATAACTATATTTTGCATCATCGCCACAAAGAAGGTGATTACGCACTTGTCGCTGAGCTTTATGACCCTAGTACTGGTCGTGTTATGAGTGTCTTGACCACGCAACCTGCGGTGCAATTTTATAACGGTTTTAAACTTTCTAATAAACCTTGGTTTGCTAGAAACGGTTATAAATATGAAGCATGTAGTGGCTTGTGTTTAGAAACACAACACTATCCTGATAGTCCCAATCAGCCACACTTTCCCTCTACTCGCTTAAATTCCGGCGAGGTGTTTGAAGAGAAAACCATCCACCGTTTTACACTTAGATAAACCCATGATGGGGCCTTTTTAAGCCCCATTTTTAAAGGACTCCTAATGGATATTACTATTATTATACTGTCGTTAATTATTGCCTTAGGTGCATTTACACAGGGGTTGACTGGCTTTGGTCTAGCACTTGTTTCTGTACCCTTATTGTCATTAACCATTGATGCCAAAATGGCGGTGCCAATTGCTGGCATTTTTGGTTGGTTAGTAACCATGCCAATTGTTTGGAAAATGCGACATCACGTCCAATATCGGGCCGGTTTGATCCTTGTTGCTGGTTCTATACCAGCATCATTTGTTGGTGCTAAGTTATTAGCAAATTTACCATCAACTTATATCTTGATCACTATGGGGGTGGTGTTAATTGTTTCTAGCATTCACTCAATGAGATCTACCAAACCGTTATTTAAGAAAACATCGACACCTGTCACCTTAACCGCAGGTTTTTGTTCAGGTGTGTTAGGAGCGAGTGTAGGAGAAGCTGGGCCACCTGTGATTGCATACACCTCAATGCAACCCTGGACAGCCGATCAAGCTAAATCAACATTGGCATTTTTCTTTATGCTTCAAATGATTGGCGCCATCATTAGTTTCCAATATGAAGGTTTAATTACTGATGATGTGAAGCATTACATTATGTGGATGATGCCATCATTTATCGTTGGCATGGTCGCAGGCATGGTCGGATACCACTTACTTCAAAAGCGCAAAATAAATTATCACCATATCGTACACAGGCTGTTGTTTGTTATTGGCTGTGTTTTGATTATTAAAAACCTACCTTTTTAATGTTTTTTTAAAAACAACATAAATGTATCATTAACAACAAAATAAGTTGTTTTTTGTCTGGTTTTGTTGGAAATGATACATGGATAGCAAAAATTATTTAAATCAACTGATAATATCTTTTTCACTGAAACGGAAAATAAATAAGGATTCCAAAAATGTCATATGTCTCTGGTAAAAAAATGATTAACGAAGCATGGGAAAACGGCTATGCAATTGGTGCCTTTACTGGGCACAACGCTGAAACCATTAAAGCGATTTTATTGGTCGCTCAAGAAGAACAAGCTCCGATCATGATCCAAATAGGTCAAAAGGCAATTAATGAAATGGGCATGAAACCATTGAAAAATGTCCTTAACTCTCTAGTAGAGCACCATAACATTACTGTTCCAATTTGTGTGCATCTGGATCACAGTCGTCAATTTGAACAAACTATGCAAGTCTGCTAAATGTGGTTTTGATTCTCTTATGTTTGATGGTTCAGGATTACCGATTGAAGACAATATCCGTATTACTAAAACCGTATGCGAAGTTGCGGTATGCGCTGGGTTTAGGCTCGGAAGGCGAAATCGGCAAAATAGGTGGTACTGAGGACGATATTACCGTTGATGAGAAAGATGCGATGATCACTACAGTTGCAGAAGCGCTTGATTTTTCTGAGCGTACTGGTGTTGATTATTTAGCTGTTTCTATCGGTACCGCTCATGGCATTTATAAAACGACACCTCAATTGAAGCTTGATCGTTTAACCGAAATTAAAGAAGCGGTTAAAAAACCAATCGTATTACATGGTGGTTCAGGTGTGCCTGATGACCAAGTAGTCGAAGCTATTAAACGTGGTGTTGCCAAAATTAATGTTGATACAGAATTACGTCAAGGCTTTATTACTGGTGTGCAAGCTCATTGGGCGGACAACCCAACAGATTACATTCTTGCTGATGTGATGAATTCTGGTATTGAATCAATGAAAAAAGTAGTGCAACAGAAGATTCGTTTGTTCGGTTCAAATGGCAAAGCATAATAAAAATATAACTAGCAAGGTTGTGGAATTATTTTAATGAAGCAACCTGGGCCTTTCTTCGCTAACCAAGGTTAGGCCCAATTATGTTCAACGTTTAATGGTGATTTTATGTTAAAGGGTATAGAGAGAGCGTTAAATAAAGTAAATGCGCCTATCGCAAAAATGGGTGCTGAAATATCCGGTGCATTACTGCTTATTATGGTGGCAATTGTGCTTTTACAAGTTGGCTTTCGGTATATTTTGAATATTCCGCTAAGTTGGACTGATGAAGCCTCTCGTTTCATGATGATTTATATGACTTATCTGTGCCTACCTATTGTCTATTTAAACGACCAGAATATCGCTATGACTTTTGTTACTGATAAATTTAAAGGCATGCGAATCTATAACCTATTTATGATTATCGCGCACATTGCCAGCTTAGTGCTATTTACTATCTGGATTTATTACGGCTGGATTTTTTATTCAACAGGCACTGTGATGGCCGATAGTGTGCCAATCCCAATGTATGTAATTTATGTTATTCCACCGGTCATGATGACTATCTGTTGTTTTTCTGCACTGCAAAAACTGGTCAGCTCGATTGATTCTTTCATCCACTTTCAAAAAGAAGATGTGCTTCTTTCTGACGCGACTAAATAGGACGCTACATCATGATTTCACCTATTTTTATATTCTATTTTATGACCTTTTTGTTGATTGGTGTGCCGGTATTATTTGCACTCGGTTTATCACCTATCATAACTTTTTTCCAAGATGATCAAGTGCTGTTTATTAACATGCTTTATCAAAGATTATATTCTGGTTTAGATAACTTTTTATTACTAGCTTTGCCTTTCTTTATGTTAGCTGGCGAATGTATGTCTAGTGGTGGTATTACCCCACGTATTATTGCTTTTGCGCAAACTCGTGTACAACATATGCGAGGTGGACTAGGCCATGTAGTTATTATTACAGCAACATTATTTGGCGCGTTAACCGGCTCTGCTGTGGCGGCAACATCTGCCATCGGTAATATGCTCATCCCTGAGATGAAAAAATACAAATATGATGTTGCTTATCGTCTGCTGCATTAACTGCTCGTTGCTACTGTTTTAGGCACCATTATTCCCCCATCGGGCATCATGTTAATTTATGCCTTTGTTATGAATACTTCGGTGGCGGCAATGTTCTTATCGGGTATCGTGCCAGGTCTTCTTTTCTGTCTTGGTTTGATGCTGGTTAACCGTATTCAAATTCGTAATTACCCTGATGTGCAACCCTTTGAGCGTGCAAGCAAAATCGATCGTCGTAAAAGTTTAAAAATGGCGATTCTACCAATGATGACTCCAGTAATCATATTAGGTGGTATCTACGGTGGTATCTTCACACCAACCGAAGCTGCAGCAGTAGCTGTGGTTCTACGCAATCATATTGTCAGTTTACATTTTGAAAGTGACAAGCATGAAAGCAACCTATGCCATTTTTGCAAAAGTAGCTGTTAATGCTGCGCTATCTTAATCATCGTTGCGGTATCGCCAGTGGTTTTGCATCTGCGATTAGTTTCTCTGGTATCTCTAAGGATGTTGCGGACTTCTTTAATGGCATCACAGATAACCCTTACTTGCTGTTCTTTATCATCAATGTGTTCTTATTTATTGTTGGTATGTTTTTAGACGCAGGTCCAGCGATTCTGATTTTTGCTCCAATCATTGCACCTATCATGATTGCGGCGGGAATTGACCCAGTTCATTTCGGCGTAGTAATGGTATGTAACTTATCCATTGGTTTAGCAACACCACCGATGGGATTGGTTTTGTTTGTCGCCTCAGGGGTGTCAGGCGTACCACTACAACACATTTCAAGAGCGATTATTCCATTCTTAGCAATTGAGTTTTTGATAATTTTCTTGATTTCATTCTTCCCTTCTTTAGTGATTGGCTTGCCACAACTACTAGGGGTGATGTAACAATTTTAACCTTACGATAAACACATACACTTTTATTAAGGAATATAAAATGAAAAAAGTACTACTTGGATTGGCTGTTTCTGCAATTTTAACATCAGGAATGGCAACAGCGGCAGATTACAAATTAACAGTGCCACATGTATCAAACCTAGACAGTTATAATCATCAGTCTTTATTGGTGTTTAAAAACTTTGTTGAATCGCGTTCTAATGGGGCAATCAGTGTTGATATTTACCCATCTGGCCAACTATGTGGTACTGCAAAAGAATGTCTTGCAGGTATTCAAGCGGGTATGTTTGATTACTTCCAAACAACTATCGCTGAACTTGCAAATTACTGGCAACCAATTGGTGCGTTTGATCTTCCTTATATGTTACCTAACGACCGTATCGCAGAATGTGTTTATAGCAATGAAGAATTCCTAGGTGATATTCGTCAACATATTTTAGATACCGCACCTAACTCTCGTCTGATGATGGTTTCTAACTCAGGTGGCTGGCGAAATATTGCAACCACGAAAAAACAGATTAAATCTCCTGAAGATATGAAAGGTCTGAAAATTCGTACTGTACCTGCAAAAATTCAACAGGAATTGGTTAAACAGTTAGGCGCATCTCCTACACCAATCTCATGGCCTGAAGTATATACCGCGCTTTCAACGGGTGTCGTTGATGGTACTAAAAACGGTATTGTTGATATTGTAATGAACCGTTTCCAAGAAAGTTTGAATTACATGGTACTTGATGGTCACGCCTATATGGGCGGAGCTTGGGTATTTAATGATAAGAAATTTAAATCATTCCCTGATGACTTGAAAAAAGTGGTTATAGACGGTGTTGCTCGCGCAAAACCAATACTTACTTTCATACCCTAAACATAAAGAATACACAGCATACGAAGATTTCAAAAAAGCGGGGGCACAATCTATAACCCAACTGCCGCAGAAAAAGATGCCTTTAAAGTGGCGGCTGGACCTAGTTCGTGACTACTTCCTAGAAACATCGGGTGACACGGGTAAAGAATGGTTACAACGTTTTGAAAAAGAAATTAGTACCTGTGAAGCGAAAATTGATGCGGAATACAAAGTTCAATTTAACTAATTTAATTTAATTTAAATTCAATCATTTAAATCCCTCTTCGTTTTACGGAGAGGGTAATAATTTATTTATATGTGTTTTCAGAACAAAAATACAAATAAATAATTTATGGCGATTTATAACAAGTGCCAATTTCTAGCTATTACTTTGGAGTGACGACATGAATGTGTCTTTCGATAATAAAACTTTAACGATTCAACATAAAAACCAAACCGTTTTCAAACATTCTCAGCAACAGCCATCAATATTTTTAGGCATTGGTGAAGCGAATTATGATATGTACCGTGGTAATTTTGATATTAGCGATTATGTGACAGAAAGATTGCCTTTACGTCAGTTCTCAGTTGAATCTGTTGATGGACAAGAGGTTATTACCTTTTATTTTGATGGTCAAGCTGTGATTAAAATGTTGCTTTGTGAAACTAAAGAAGGGCGTTTTAAAGCTGATTTTTCTGCACTTGATAAAAAGTTCAATCGTTTCTGGTTTAGAGTTTGTGCTACAGAGGAAGAAAAAGTCTATGGCTGTGGTGAACAGTTAACCTATTTTAATTTACGTGGTAAAAGCTTCCCACTTTGGTCTTCTGAACCAGGTGTTGGCCGAAACAAAAACAATTATGTCACTTGGCTTGCAGACACAAAAGATAAAGCGGGCGGTGATTATTACAATACTAATTATCCTCAACCAACTTTTGTTTCCGATAAAAAATACTTTTGTCATTTAGAAACAACCGCCTATGCAGATTTTGATTTTACAAACAGTGATTTTCATGAATTGCAATGTTGGAATATTCCTGAGTTTTTATTACTCGATGCAGAGGAGTCTTTTCCTGCGCTAGTTGAAAATATTACTGGTGTCTTTGGCCGTCAACCTGAAATGCCGGATTGGGTTTACAACGGTGTAATTCTTGGTATTCAAGGCGGTACTGAGATCACCCTAGAAAAATTAGAAACTGCAAAAGCGACTGGCGTCGAAGTCGCAGGCGCATGGTGTCAGGATTGGCAAGGCATCAAAATGACTTCCTTTGGTAAACGCCTGCAGTGGGATTGGCAATGGAATAAAGACTTATATCCAGAATTAGATACAAAAATCCATGAATTAAAAGAGCAAGGAATTCGTTTTCTTGGTTATATCAACCCCTATGTATTAGAGGACTTTCCATTATACCAAGAGGCATTAGGAAAAGGTTATTTAGCAACGCAAGCAGGATGGTTCTAAATATGTGGTTGATTTTGGTGAGTTCTACTGTGGTGTTGTTGATTTTACTAACCCAGAGGCCTGTGAATGGTATAAAGGTGTCATTAAAACTAACATGATTGACTTTGGATTAGATGGTTGGATGGGTGACTTTGGTGAGTACTTACCAACTGACTGTTCATTAAGCAATGGTGTTAGTGCTGAAGTTGAACATAACAAATGGCCTTACCGTTGGGCAAAAGTGCAAGATGAAGCAATTGCAGAAGCGGGTAAAACTGATGATATTTTATTCTTTATGCGCGCTGGTGGTACAGGTATTCAAGGTCATTGTCATACCCTTTGGGGGGCGACCAATTAGTTGATTGGTGTATTGAAGACGGTCTTGCCTCGGTTATTCCGGTCGCGCTTTCCTCTGGCCTAATGGGCAATGGAATACATCATAGTGATATTGGTGGTTACACCACATTACATGGTTTGAAACGTTCAAAAGAGCTTTTCCAACGTTGGGCTGAAATGGTCGCATTTACACCTATTATGCGTAGCCATGAGGGTAATCGTCCTGCTGATAATCATCAGTTTGATAGTGATGCGGAAACCTTAGCGCACCTCGCTCGTATGACAAAAATATTTAAACACCTTAAACCTTATATCAAATCCGCTGTTGCTGAAAATGCAAAAGTTGGTTTGCCTGTTCAACGTCCATTGTTTATGCATTACGACGATGATCCTGAAACCTACGAAATCAAATTCCAATACCTATTTGGTCGAGACATATTAGTCGCGCCTATCTATAACAAAGAGCAAGTTATTCAGAAACTTTACTTACCACAGGATGAGTGGGTGCATGTTTGGACCGGGGAAACTTTCACGGGTGGTTGGGTAGAAGTGGATGCGCCAATTGGTCAGCCTGCCGTATTTTACCGTAAAGCTTCCGCTGATGTTGAATTGTTAAGCAAGATCGGTGAATTCTAAGCTTTAGTGCTAGCCCTAGTGGATAGGGCTTTCTAGCTATATATATTTTGATTTTATAAATAAGGGAAACCTCCATGTCCAAGTTATTTTTTAATGAACGCAATACCCTAGTAAGTGATGCTATTGATGGTCTGATTTACAGCAATCAACATAACAATTTAACACGTCTTGATATTGATGAGCACATTCGTATTGTGGTCAGAAAAGATTGGGATAAAAGTAAAGTGGCTATCATTTCTGGTGGTGGTTCAGGTCATGAACCTGCACATGCTGGGTTTGTTGGCCAAGGCATGTTAACTGTCGCTGTCTGTGGTGATGTGTTTGCCTCTCCAAGCGTTGAAGCGGTATTAAATGCCATTCTTTATGTGACTGGTGACGCGGGTTGTCTGTTGATTGTTAAAAACTATACCGGGGATCGTCTTAACTTTGGCTTAGCGACTGAAAAAGCGAAAAAACTTGGCCTTAAAGTGGAGATGGTGATTGTTAATGACGACATTTCTATTGAAAACAGCAAAAAACCTCGCGGTATTGCCGGCACGGTATTTGTGCATAAAGTGGCGGGTTATTATGCCGAGCAAGATGCAAGCCTTGAAGACGTGACAGCAAAAGCAAACCTTTGTAATGATAATGTTAGTAGCCTTGGTGTGGCGGTAACCAGTTGTCATATTCCGGCTGAAGAAAATGAAGATCGTATTCCCGCTAATAAAGCAGAATTAGGATTAGGCATTCATGGTGAGCCAGGCATTGCCTTGATTGACATTGACCATAGCCGAGATGTGGTTGAACTGATGGCTGAAAAATTGTTAGCGAAAACAAATAATCAGCGTTATGCACTGTTATTAAATAATCTAGGTGGCACTTCACCACTGGAAATGAGTTTATTAACCAAAGATGTGGTTGAATCTTCTTTAGGTGAAAACATGGCTTATTTATTTGGCCCTAAACCTTTTGTCACTGCGATTGATATGAAAGGTTTTTCACTTTCCTGTGTGATATTAACAGATGAAATTGAAACGGCGCTGATGGCTCCTGTTGCGGTTGAGTCATGGCCAACGGGTATTCAAGTTAATGATGCTACGCCTATTACCATCGAAAAAGCGTCAAATAGTGTCGCATTTACGCCGTCAGAATCAGCGGATATTGAAGCGATAGTTGCACAAATCTGTGACACAGTGATTGGTCTTAAAACAGAATTAAATCGTCTCGATACCTTAGTCGGTGATGGTGATACCGGCTCTACCTTCTCATCGGGCGCCCTTAAAGTACAACAGGAATTAAAAGCGAAGAACTTACCCTAGCAGATTTACAAAAACTCTTTGAAGTGGTGGGTGAACAGCTTGCCATGTCGATGGGGGGCTCAAGCGGTATCCTATTATCCATTTTCTTTACTGTCGCTGGTACACATTACGGACAACATCAAAATTTAGCACAAGCATTACTTAGCGGGCTTGAACAAATGAAATTCTTTGGTGGTGCAAAAGTCGGTGATCGCACCATGATTGATGCACTAGAGCCTGCATTTATCGCACTTAATGAAAGTGGTTTGGTTGTCGCGATTGAAGTCGCCAAAGTAGGCGCTGAAAGTACTGCGCAAATGCTAGAAGCAAAAGCAGGGCGCTCATCTTACCTGAATAGCGAAAGCTTAGAAGGCGTGAAAGATCCCGGCGCTGTGGCCGTTGAAACTGTGTTCGCTATTTTTAAGCAATAGACAATCAATCAACCAATTTTAATCGGGTCGAAGGACCCTAATTTATTAGTTATAAGGAAAAAGTATCATGGATAAAATCATTATTTCTCCAAGCAAATACGTACAAGGCGCAGGTGCACTAAATAGTATTGGTAGCTACGTGAAACCGCTTGGTCAAAAAGCCTTAGCCATTGCCGATGACTTTGTAACCGGCTTAGTGGGTACACAGGTTACCGATAGTTTTGTCGCCTCAGAGGGCGAATTAGTCCTAGAAAAGTTTAATGGTGAATGTTGCCGTCCTGAAATCGATCGCCTTATTGCGCTTGCTGAAGAGAATGGCTCAGAAGTTATTATTGGTATTGGTGGTGGTAAAACCCTAGATACCGCTAAAGCAATTGCCTTTTATCGTAATATTCCAGTGGTGGTTGTGCCAACGATTGCGTCAACGGATGCTCCCACTAGTGCGCTTGCGGTTATTTACACAGAAACCAGTGAGTTCAGTGAATATCTGATGATCCCACGAAACCCTAATATGGTTATCATGGACAGCAAAATTATTGCAACTGCACCAGTGAGATTATTAGTATCAGGCATGGGTGATGCCTTATCAACTTACTTTGAAGCGCGCGCAAATGCTCGCTCGGGTGGTCAAACCATGGCCGGTGGTGCGCCAACACGTGCAGGTCAAGCGCTGGCAAAACTGTGTTATGAAACCCTGATTGCAGATGGCCTAAAAGCGAAGATTTCAGCTGAAAGTGGCTTAACCTCACCAGCAGTAGAAAACATCATCGAAGCGAATACTTACTTAAGTGGTATTGGTTTTGAAAGCAGTGGTTTAGCAATTGCCCATGCAGTGCATAACGGTTTAACCATGCTTGAAGAGTGTCATCATTTATTCCACGGTGAAAAAGTGGCCTTTGGTACCTTAGTGCACTTGGTATTAGAAAATGCGCCAATGAGTGAAATAGAAGAAGTATTAGCCTTCTGTAAATCCGTTGGATTACCCACTAACTTACATATGATGGGTGTGAAAGAGTTGAATATCGATAAGTTACGCGAGGTCGCGACTGCTTCCTGTGCAGAGGGTGAAACTATCCACAATATGCCCTTTGAAGTAACGACTGAGTCTGTGTTATCGGCGATTTTGACTGCACATAAACTTGGTGCATAAAGCTTCTATTGAATTAATTATCATTAGCCCTATCAATATTTGATAGGGCTAATGAGTTAACAAAAAATAAAATACTATAGTTCAATTATCTTCAAAACTATCAGTCTATCTAAGTAACAAACTTCCTATTTAAGTGAGCCAAATAACAGATTCTAAGCACTCTTTTTCGCATACTGGCTGTTGGTTTGATTTAGGCATAACTCGTATTATACTCATATTAAGTAAAGCAAATATTGAGTTAATAATTGCTACTACGTCCGCCGTATATTTTAATTTCTTAAAATTGGAGGCTCTATGAATACTCAAAAAATACTCCTTCCCTTCGATGGTTCAACTCACTCTATTAATGCGACTAAGTATGCGCTTAACCTAGCGTCTGTATTTGGTTCGCATATCACTATTATGAATTGCTATGAAGTGACTGGAAATATTTTCTCTTCGGAAATACCTGAATCTTTGGTTGTCGAAATACAAGCTAATGTAAAAAAAGCGCTGAAGAAATGTTATTAGAAGCAGAGAAAATTTTTGCACAAAGTGGTGTGAATTACACTCTAGAAGCAATACCTGGTGCTCCAGGACAAGTCTTAGCTGGTCTTGCGAAGTCTAAGCAATATGACTTAATTATAATGGGCTCACATGGTCATTCTGATATAGCAGGAATGTTTTTAGGGCATGTCACGCATAAGGTATTAAATACAATTTATTGTCCTGTGTTGATTGGTTCCTTAAGATAACTGGTCAACCTCTATTGATAGACACTTTAAAGCCTTGCTTGTCCTATTAAGGCTTATTGATAATAAATAAGCCTTACCTATTTAAGCTAAATGCTATAGCCAGATACTATTGTGCCTCTTATACCATTCCAATCTTTATACTTCTCTCTTTGTGTATTAGTTTTTATTATTTCTTACGTGTGTTGTTTCTTGTTTGTTTTTGTTGTTTTTGGTCTTATTTTGTAATTAATGTTACATGGGTAACAGAAATAAAGTCGTTGACCTGATATTTTCATTAACCATAAATAATAGATAACTGAAATAAATAATTAAGAGGAAAAAACGAATGAAATGGATCAATACAAAATCCCATAATGCTTGGCTCGATGCTGAAACAGACCGTATTTTTGAGTTTGGTAGAAAGTCTGTTGTCACTAATGGTTTTGGTTGGATTGGTAACAACGGTAATATCCGCGAAGAAATGGGCACTCGCCTTTGGATCACTGCAAGAATGTTACATTGTTATTCCCTAGCCGCATTAATGGGGCGTCCTGGTGCTTATGATCTGGTTGAGCATGGTATCAGTGCTTTAGAAGGTCCACTTAAAGATAAAACTAATGGTGGTTGGTACGCAACTATTGATAATGAAGGTGAGGGGATTGTAGATGCATCGAAACAAGGTTATCAACACGCCTTTGCACTGTTAGGTGCCGCTAGTGCAGTAACTACGGGACATCCACGAGCACAGGCATTATTAGATGAAGCGATTAATGTCTATGAAAGACATTTCTGGAGCGAAGAACACCAAATGTGTTTTGAATCATGGGATGAGGCATTCACTGAAACTGAAGACTACCGTGGTGGTAATGCCGCAATGCATTCTGTGGAAGCTTTTTTAATTGTTTATGATGTAACAAAAGACAAAAAATGGCTTGATCGTGCTATTAATATTACAGAGTTTATGATCAATAAGACGGCTAAAAGTTTAAATTATCGTGTTAATGAACATTTTGATTCTGATTGGAACCCTTTACCTGACTATAATAAAGAAACACCTGCAAGTCATTTCCGTGCTTATGGTGGTACGCCAGGTCATTGGATTGAGTGGGGACGACTAATTTGTCATTTACGTGCCACATTGCTTGAAATTGGGGCCGATATCCCAGAATGGTTATTGGAAGATGCGATTGGTTTGTTTGATGCAACTATCCGCGATGCATGGCATGCTGATGGCGCGCCTGGTTTTGTTTACTCAGTGGATTGGGATGGTAAGCCAGTTGTGAGAGAGCGAATTCGTTGGCCTGTTGTTGAAGCGATTGGAACAGCTTACGCACTTTATACTGTGACTGGTGAACAAAAATATGCAGATTTTTATCAAATTTGGTGGGATTATTGCCGTACTTACTTAATTGATTACGAAGGTTGTTCTTGGTGGCAAGAACTAGATTGTAATAATAAGGCCGGTACTAGTAAAGTTTGGGACGGTAAACAAGATATTTATCATTTGATGCACTGTTTAGTGATCCCTAGATTGCCATTAACACCTGGACTTGCGCCTGCATTAGTCGCTAGGTTGTTAGATAAAGATATGCAATAGAAGTTTTAGAGATTTAATATTTGTCTCTATAAAGGTGATCGCTTTATGCTTTCACCTTTTTTTATGACTGTTGAAAACTTTGATTGCTCAGGAGTAGGATCATGAATAAGTTAATATTGGTGCTAAAAGGAATAATGTACAAACGATAAACATGATTGAAATATCTGCTAACTCTTTTGTTTTTTTCCTAATTAATTTGCCCATTTAAAATCTCCTTAGGTTGCTGTCCTTTATCGCTAACGATACCCTAAGTGTGATTTGTGTCAATTTATTTTGTTGTTTTATTACCAAAATAAGAGGGTTTTTTGGAAGGTTATGAATGATAGTGTGGTAATATTTCCACATTTATAGAGGTGGTATTCATTTTATATGTAGCAGACCCTTTTAGATATTTAATTAAAAGAATCTGCTTTGTTGTTTATGGTTTAGCTTAATTATGAATCCTTTTTCTGCTCCTGCGCATTAAACAGCCCCATATCCGCTAAAATAATCAATACGCTAGGTACAATTATCGAAGCTAAAATTGTCGTTGCGATAAGACCAAAGGCAATGCTTGCGACCAGAGGAATGAGAAATTGCGCTTGTGTGCTGGATTCACTTAAAAGCGGTAAAAGTCCAGCAAGTGTCGTTAAAGAAGTAATAAAAATTGCTCTAAAGCGATCCTGAACGGCGAGTATGCAGGCTTTAAATAAATCATGCTGTTTGCTGATATTTTGTTTTATAAAATTAACCAGTAGAATATTATCGTTAACCACGATACCAGCTAATGTCGCAAATCCTACTAAGCTTGGTATGGTCAGATCTAGCCCTAACAGGAAATGCCCCCAAACAACACCGATCCATCCCATTGGTATCGCTAGCATCACTGCGATAGGTTGTGTGTAGCTTTTAAACAGTAGAGTTAAAATCAGATAAATCCCAATAATACCAATAGTAAAAAACTGTACTAATGAAGTTCCTGTTTCAGCACTTTCTTTGTCTTGTCCTTGCGAAACAAAACTTACTTGTGGGTATTTCTGTTGGCTTTTAAGGACAAATTCGCTGTTAAATTGCTCGCATAATTTCTCGTGCATTAGCCACATCAGTATTAATGTTAGCAATGACGGTAACAGTATTTACGCCATTTACACGTTGGATACGAGAAAAGGCTCTTGCCTGTTTAATTTCCGCGACACTGGCTAAAGGAATAAGAGTGCCATTTGAAGCCGTTATTGATAAATCCTGTAGATCTTGAAGGCTTGCATTATGGGTAAACTCATCAACACGCACGGCAATATCAATATTTTCACCATTTTGTTGTACGCTAAGATTGGTACTCCCTTTTAATGCACTTCGGAGTGTTAATGCAACCTGTGATGCATTAATACCCATCACTCCGGCGTTATCCTTTAAATAAACATGAAATTCATTACGACCATATTGAAGATCATCGGATAAATTAAATATGCCGTCATATTTTTTAACCAAGATTGTAAAGACCAACTAACGGCTTTTAATTCTTCTAAATTATTGCCTTGTAACCTGATATCGATAGCATTACCGGCAATGCCTCGCTCTTTATCAGTGAAATTAAGTGCGATCACATCGGCAATTGGACCGACCTTTTTTTCCAGTCTTGTATTAATGCTTTAATGCTTACTTTTCTATATTGAGCAGGTAACAGGTCTGCACTGACGGTTGCTAAGTGAGGTCCTGATTCTAAGGCATCTACATTAACGTTATATAAAACAGAATGGCTATTAAGGAGTGGTTCAGAATCTGGAAAACGTGCTTGATATTCGCTGTTTATTTCAAATAAAGTCGCGGTTATCTTGTCGACTGCTTCTTCAGTTTGATTAAGTAAGCTTCCCTGAGGTAAAAATACGCGGGCCTGTAAGGTGTCACTTTCTAGGGACGGCATAGCTTTGAATTTAAGTAATCCCGATGGAATGGTTGCGCTAGAGATAAGCACTACCATTAATAAAGAACCTAAACTCAAATAGGGTGACTTCATTGCTTTACGTGCAATAGGTAAAATAAACTTATCACGTAAACCTTCGAATAATTGAATAAACCAAGTACGCACTTTATTACTCGGTGTATTTAAGTGGCTGTGTGATAGGTGAGCGGGTAAAATAAAGAAAGCTTCAATTAAACTGACCAATAAAGTGATCAATAAAATGATAGGAATGTAACGTAAAATATCCCCCATTTTGCCACTCAAAAACATCAGTGGACCAATAATGATCATGGTTGTAGCAAAGGATGCAATCACTCCTGGAAAAACTTCTTTTGTGCCTTGAATGGAAGCATTAATTGTAGACATGCCTGATTGACGTTTAGTCGCAATATTTTCTGCGATCACTAATGAGTCATCCATTAATAATCCAATAGCAACAATTAATCCCACCATGGTCATCATATTAAGTGAGTAACCCAGTAAGTTCATGACAAAAATTGAACCCAGAAAGGAAACAGGTAAACCCATGGCAACCCAAAAGCTAAACCGAATATTAAAAAAGGCCCACATGACCAAAAACACTAAGGCTAAACCTTGCAGACCATTACTGGTTAAAATGCGTAAACGTTCCTTGATATTAACACTGACATCTTGAGTAATATTAAGAGATAAACCCTCAGGGGCAATAGCTTGTTCTTTTTCTAGTAGTGTCTGGATAACATCTCGTATTTTTAAGGAATCTTGATTATAATTTTTAGATACTTCTAATAATGCGACCCGTTCACCATTAAATAATATTTTGTCTTCAGCTAGGGTAAATTCTTCGCTGAATAATAGCAATGTCACCAAGCAGTAATTGCGTACCGCCTTCACTACTTTTTATGATGCTGTCTTTAAATGCTTGTTCACTTGTGTTTTTTTGATCAAAACGAACATTAGCTTGCTCTAATTGATTGGTTAACAGCCCGGCTGGTAAGCTAATGCTTTGTTGCTCTACTAGCCTACTTAAATCAGAAATGCTGATATCGTATTGTTTTAATAACCAATCGGAAACACGAATTTCAATTTCTTGGCTGGAAAATCCTTTTAAAGATACTTGCGCAATAGAAGGATGATTTTTAAATCGTTGTTTAACTTCTTGAGCATAAAGATATAAATCGTAAGCTGACATATTACCTGTGATTGCGATGCTAGCAATGGTCGCTGTTCGATTTAATTTAGTAACACTAATTTGTTCAACACGATCTGGAAAAACGCTGATTGAATTTATTTGTTGTTGAATGTCTGTGGTAAAACTATCAATGTTTTCCCCTGATGACATTTCTGCGTTTGCGATAGCTATATTTTCTCTTGCGTCACATTGTAATTCACTGATCCCACTTAAGCTGTCTAAGGCTTCTTCAAGAGGCTCACAAATTTCTTGTGCGACTTCTTGAGGTGAGGCGCCAGGGTAACTTACACGTATTTCTACGTTTTTTGTTGGTGTAACCGGAAATGTATCTCTTTGTAATTGTGGCAGAGAAAGTACACCAAGTAATAAAATAGCAAACATAATCACATTGGCGGCGGTGGGATGTTTTGCAAAATAAGCGATCATAAAAGCGCCTTTTCTTTGTTAGTTTTCTCATCTTTGAAGCCAGTGGTTTGTTCTAACCAATTTATCGTTTTTAGATCCTGTTGTGGCTTCAATTTCATGCCTTCAATAGCAGGAGATAGGGGACTTAATATGACTTTATCGCCGAGTTCTAAACCTGAACCGATAACAGCAATCTGTTGCTGTATAAAATCAATTTCAACAGGTTTTATAACAAGCTTACTATCTTGATCAAGGGTATAGATCTTATTGTCATGAATAGCTGTCACAGGTAAAAGTATTTGCTCAGTTAAAACGGGGGCTTTTAGGGTAACTTTTACAAAAGTATTACGCACTAAAGGGGCGTTCACCAGGTGTGGCTTGTTGATAAGGAGTAGGAATATTAACCACGATACTTTGGCTTTGTGTTTGTACATCTAATAATGCACCTGTTCTATCAACAACTGCTGGCCAACTAATGATCCTGTCGGTCGCTTGTAACTCAACGGTTGCTTGTAAATCAGCATGTAGATTATTACTTAAAGCATCATTTTTTACTGATTTTCTTAAGGGGCGCATTTTACCAATAGGGAATTGCGCGCTAACTTCTACCGCTTCTAGCCCATCGGCTTTAAGCAATAATTCACCACGATTAATGTATTCAGCAATGCCGATATTGACCTCAGTTAAACGAATATCAAAGGGCGCTCGTAGAGTTGTTTTTTCTAAATCAAGCGCGACAACATCTAGCTGACTGGTGATGACTTTCTTTTCAGCTTGATTGATCAATAAACTATTTTTTAAAGTTTGTAATTGTTGCTGGCTATTTAGAAGTTGGCGTTTACTCGCATCGAGGTCAGTTTTAGAGATACTGCCTGTACTGTTGAGACTTTCAAACCTAGCAAGTTCAGCACTTTGTAATTGAAAATCTTGTTGCGCAATTTGTAATGAAGATTGGATGGTTTCATCTTTTAAGGCGGCAACTTCAAGTTGAGCATCTAATTGCGCCTTTGTTAGTAAAAAAGGTGCAGGATCAATTTTTAATACGACTTCACCTTTTTTCATAATAGCGCCTGAGGATAAATTATCCGCAATCCAACTAATTGTGCCTGATAATTCAGATTGTACCTGCCATTCGCTAGCGGGTTGAATATAACCATATCCTGAAGCTGTGGGTTGGATGATACGTGGTACGACAGGCATCACTCTAACCAGTTTAGGTGTTGCTACCTTGTCTGTTTGTGGCGGTTTTTGTTTTATTGATGGTGCAAGAAATAATGCTAATAGGCCTAATAAAATAGGAGGTACCCATAATAACCTTTTTGTCCAACTAAATTTAACCGTCATATTGTCACCTTTAAGTAAGTTTTATCTAATTTAGATCGATCTAATTAATAATACAAGTTAAGTAGTATAATTATTTAAAATTTATGTGATCACATCGGTTTTATGAGAAATATAAATATATAAGTTAAATGACTATGAATGGTGGTCGTTGTTAAGTGTCTGATTAATAGTTGTTATTTATTATTTTTTATTGTTTTAAAATTTAATGAATAATTTTTAAAGCTAGTTATGTCTAAATGTGTCAAAGCAATGTATTGACATAGATAATTACAATCTTTCTCTTTTTAGGCATATTTCTGACAAAATAAAATGTTCTAATCTTTTTATTAACCACTATTTAATTGTGTCTATTTGATATAAAAATGCACATCTAAGTCTTGCAAGGAAATAACATGAAGCGCATTAAATCAATCATCCTAGCGACTTTTGTCGTTGTCACCCTGTTATGGGCAATATCGGTAAACTTTGAACCATTAACTTGGTCATATTTTTCAATTAGAGTCTTTGTAGTTCAATACAGCGGTATCATGGCGATATCTGCAATGAGCATATTGATGATATTGGCGTTACGTCTAAGCTTTGTTGAAAAATTAACGCAGGGTTTAGATAAATCCTACCGATTGCATAAGTGGTTGGGCATCGGCAGTTTAGTGTTTGTTATAGTCCATTGGTTTTGGGCAAAAGTAACAAAATATATGGTTGGCTTAGGTATATTAGATAAACCTGTGCGAGGTGGTGGCCTAGGTGCAGGCGAAATGATGGGCCAAGGCCTGCAAAATGGTGCCGGTATAGGCGCATCTGGGCAAAGTGCACCTGACGCAATAACGATTGAAAGTATTTTTGGTGGTTTACGCCACTCTGCAGAATTAATCGGTGAATGGGGTTTTTATTTACTGATTATTCTAATGGTTATTGCACTGGTAGATTCTATTCGTTATTCAAAGTTTTTAAATACACATAAAGTTATGTCGGTAGTTTATCTAGTTTTTGTCTTTCATGCGGCCATATTAACAGATTTCAATTATTGGTCGGAACCAATAGGTTGGCTTGTTGCGACGTTTATGACGATGGGATCAATTGCGGCTATTTATAGTCTTACTGGGCAAATTGGTAAGAAAAATAAAGTGCAAGGCAAAGTCGAAACATTTAATTTTTATGCTGAGAATCGTGTTCTAGATATAACCATCAATACCGATAAAAAATGGCAAGGTCATCATCCCGGACAGTTTGCTTTTGTAAAATTTGTGGGAGAAGAAGCACATCCTTTTACTATTGCATCAGTAATGAATGACAATGGTAAAATTCGTTTCCAGATTAAAGCTATTGGTGATTTTACAAACAATCTTAATAATAATTTAAAGATAAATGATGACGTCATGATTGAAGGTCCCTATGGGCAGTTTAATTTTAAATCAGAAACACAGCATCAAATATGGGTAGCGGGAGGAATTGGCATTGCCGCATTCACTGCGCAAATGGAAAGTTTAGTACTTTCGCCACAATCTAAAACAGCAGATTTATTTTATTGTACACAATGCCCTGATCCTTTGTTTATTGAGCAAATTCAAACTTTAGCAAAACAGGCAAATATTAATTTTCATCTGATAGATACCAATGTTGATGGTTTTTTAACTGCAGAAAAGATCTGTGAAAAGGTTAGTGCTTGGAAAAAAGCAGATGTCTGGTTCTGCGGGCCAAATGCTTTTGCAAAAAGTTTACAGGAACGTTTTGCAACCTTAGGGTTATCCGAAAATAGATTTCATAATGAATTATTTAAGATGCGTTAAATAAGAAGGGGTTATTATAGCCAGGTATAAAGCGAGCAATGCTTTTACTTGATCACTAAAATAAAGTAATAAACTTGGAACATTGAAGGGAAATCTCAACCGCACCGATATCGGTGTGGTTGAGTGTATTTATGCTTTATTGTTTTTTAGCTAATTCAGCAAGCATTTGTCTAGTCACTAAAGTAACGCCATTTTCAGTTACTCGAAAACCATTTGCGATATCCTGTTCTTTATCGTAACCAATGGTTAAGCCTGCTGGCACATTACATTTACTGTCTAAAATAACACGTTTTAACTTACAACGTTCGCCAACATGGCTCCCATGTAACAACACTGATTCTTCAATTAAGCTATAAGAGTGTGCGTGTACACTTGAGTATAATAATGACTTACGAATAGTAGAACCAGAGATGATACAACCTCCAGATACGGTTGAATCAACTGCCATACCTCGACGTTCGTCATTATCAAAAATAAATTTAGCCGGAGGTAATTGCTCTTGATAAGTCCAAACTGGCCATGATTTATCATATAAATTAAGTTGTGGCTTTGGAGAAACCAGTTCCATGTTAGCTTCCCAAAAAGAATCTAAAGTACCTACATCGCGCCAGTAAGGTTGGTTTTCACTATCAGGATCTTTAAAGGCATAAGCAAAAACGTTATGTTCTTTAATGATCGAAGGAATAATATCATGACCAAAGTCATGCGTTGAGCCTTCCGTTTTGTCATCTCTTGAAAGTTGTTCAAATAAAAAGTCTGCATCAAACAGGTAATTACCCATTGAAGCTAAACATTGACCAGGTGAACCTGGTATTTCATTTGGCTGTGCTGGTTTTTCATCAAAAGCAACAACTTTGTCGCCTTCATCAACTGTCATAACACCAAAGCTACCAGCGGCTTCCTGTGTATCTACTTTCAAACAACAGACTGTCATATTTGCTTTATTAGCAACATGTTCTGCAATTAGAGTACCGTAATCCATACGATATACATGATCACCAGATAAAATTAATACATATTTAGGATCATGGGATTTGATTATCTCCATATTTTGATATACCGCATCGGCGGTACCTACATACCAATCTTCACCGTTTTGTTGTGACGCTGGTAAAACCTCAACGAATTCCTTTGCTTTAAAGCTTCCCCAACCACGGCTAATGTGGCGAATCAATGAGTGAGATTTGTATTGCGTTGCAATACCCACGCGATTAATTCCTGAATTGATACAGTTTGATAATGGAAAATCGATAATACGGAATTTACCACCAAAATAGACGGCGGGTTTTGCGCGTGAATCGGTTAGTTCAAACAATCGGCTTCCTCGGCCTCCAGCTAAAACGAGCGCATAAGTATCTTTAGTTAGATTACTAATATGTCTATCTGTATTTTGGGCCATATAAATCTCCAGAGAATAGTTTTTGAAAAGAATGCAATTGCTAAACTTTTTATTATAGGTGGCTATTATTTCTAATATTTTACGAAGTTAAAAAATATATTAACTATTCAGTTTTAATGAGTGTTACTAGCTAATATCAAATTAAAAATTAATTAAGAGTTACTATGTTGAACATGGTTAACCCACGCCTGCATTATAAATAATAAGTGACTACAAACACGTTAACTAGATCATATAGTTCCCCCTGATAATTAAAGGACAGAGAGTCCTATCACAAATTATTAAAGTGAATCTAATTACTGGTATTAATCAATTATTTAAGTGGTTATTAATTGAACGATTACATACCTTTAAAGGGGTATTTCAACAGGCTAATAAGACAAAAATAAAGATAAAAGATTCAAATAATTTAAAGCTAATTGTGAACATTTTTTGGCAATATCTTTTTCTATATAAATTTTGGCCATGATAGGCTTGCAAACTAAATGGGTATAAATTAATAAGACTTTGATTACTTGTTGGTTAAATGAAACGTTGGTTTAAAAATGAAGAATTGTGATTTCAATCTTAATATAAACTGAGCTATTATATTATAATACAATTTAACAAGTGACTTAGGGGCACCTGAATTGTGGATTAAACCCTAAGGTTAGTGGCTTTTTATTTTATTAAGGATGGAGTTAATATGACGGAACAATTTATAGGTGAAAATTTTCTTTTACGCAACAAGACTGCTCAGCACTTATATCATTGCTACGCTAAAACACTTCCTATTATTGATTACCATAATCATTTAAGTGCACAGGAAATTAATGAAGATATTAATTTTTCATCGATCACAGAAGCTTGGTTAGGTCACGATCATTATAAGTGGCGAGCAATGCGAAGTAATGGCATAGAAGAGCGCTTTATTACTGGTGATGCCTCTGAGCGTGAACGCTTTGATAAATGGTGTGAAACCATGCCGTATTTAATTGGTAATCCTCTTTTACATTGGACTCACTTAGAGTTGCAACGTTATTTCGATATTGATTTATTTATCAATAAAAAAAATGCAGACGTTATTTGGGAGTCTTGCCATGATCAACTAGCAAAACCCGAGTTTAGTGCGCGTAATTTATTAAGACGAATGAATGTCGAATCTCTATGTACCACGGATGACCCTTTAAGTGATTTAGAACATCATAAAGCACTGGCTGAAGAAGGCTTTGAAATAAAAGTATTACCTACTTTTAGAGCTGATGATCTTTTTTATATTGAAAAAAGTGAAAAGTTTTTAGGTTGGATCAACCTGTTATCAACTAAAACAAATACACAAATTACCTCGATACAGGATTTATTTACTTCACTTGCATTACGTTTTGATTATTTCCATGAAAATGGATGCCGTCTTTCCGATATTGGTATTAAAGTAGTGCCTTATGTTGATTGTACAGTCGCTGATGCCGATCTGGTGTTTCGTAAAGTTTTAGCAGGGCAGACTATTAATGAACAGGAAGCTGATATTTTCAAAACACAAATATTCCAGTATTACGGCATGAAAAATCAGCAACTAGGTTGGGCAATGCAAATCCATATTGGTGTGTTACAAGATCCCAATAAACGTCGTTTTGAGGAAATTGGTGGCGCCACGGGAATGAGTGCTATTGATGATAAGACCTTTGCCATGAATCTTGGTAACTTATTGAGTGATTTAGATTATGGGCATCACTTACCTAAAACTATTATTTATTGTCTTAACCCAAGAGATAACGCCATTGTGGCATCCTTAATTGGCGCTTATCAAGATAGCGACTCAGTGCCTGGCAAAGTTCAGTTTGGCTCTGCTTGGTGGTTTAACGATCAAAAGGAAGGCATGCTCAGCCAATTAAAAATGTTGGGTAATTTAGGCGTTTTGGGGCGTTTTGTTGGTATGTTAACGGATTCTCGTAGCTTATTATCAATGCCTAGACATGAGTATTTCAGACGAATCCTATGTAACTTGCTTGGTCAGTGGGTGGAAGAAGGGGAGCTACCAAATGATGAGGAATTATTGAAAAATACCGTTGAAGGCATTTGTTATAAGAATGCTAAACAGTATTTTGCCTTATAAGCACATTTCTTAATTATTACGATTGGTATTTGAGTCGATATCAGCGAGCATAAATTATAAGGTATTTTAATGTTACAGTTTAACCAACAACAATTTTCTTCTATTAAGTCCCGCGCAAGCAAGGAAATGATCCAAGCGATTATTGATGAAAATAAAACAGTATTATCCAGTGATATTTTGGTCCCACCGGATAATAGAGCGACTTGGAATCATTATTACTTTTGTCCTGATCATGGCGTTAGATTAACTTGGGATAGAGATAAACCTCTGCAACATTGTTGTCCTGTTGATGGCAAAGTGTTTACCGGTGAACCCTTCGATGGTGCTTGGTGGCGATGGCTGAATGGTTTAAATGCCAAAGCCTGTAATCAGTTAGGTTTATTATGGAAGCTAACAGGTGAGGAAGTTTATTTTAATAAGGTAGAAAATATTTTATTAGAATATGCAAAATATTATCCTGATTATGAACCCCATGGTGGTATTCCCTACAATGGCCCTGGGAAAGCTAATGCTCAAACTCTCTGCGAAGCAAACTGCCATTTAGATTTTGCTTTGGGTTATGATTTTATCAAAGATGATTTAACTTCTCAGGCGCGAGAATACATTGAAACTCGCTTGCTTCGTGAAGGTGCTGACTTTTTGATGGCACATAGAACAAAGCAATTGCATAATCACGAAATGAAAATCAACTCAACCATTGGAGTCATTGGTTTAGTTTTAGAGGATGAAGCTTATATTGAGTTTGCTTTAAACACTCAATATGGGTCGCATTATCAGTTAGATCATGGTTTAAAAGGGGAGGGGTTTTGGTTTGAAGGCTCTGTCCATTATCATTATTATGCCTTGCAAGCTTTATTGGCTTATGAAAAATTAGCACGAAATACGACATATTCAGTGCGCTCAAATCCAAACTATTACACAATGCTTACTTTTCCTTTGCAGTTAGTACTTCTTACAGGGGATTTTCCGCGTATGAACGATTGTGTGGCCGGGCAAGAAAAAATAACTGAGTCGCATATTTTTGAATTTGCATATAGTGAATTTAAAGAGCCCATTTTTGCTTCTGCCTTAGCTAGCGTATATCAAAATATAAGCCGAGATAATATTGATGCATTGTTATACGGTGTAGAAAATTTGCCAGTTATGCCACCATTAAAGGCACAAAATGTACACTTTCCTATTGTTGGCATTACCATGTTGCATGATCAAAGTAGTCAAAATCAGATGGTGTTAAAGCATTCCTTATATGGTGGGGAACATGACCATTATGATCGTTTAGGTTTAACCTTAATCAAAAATGGAAAGGAGATCTTGCCTGATTTAGGAACATCGGGTTATGGCGCAGAACTTCATTATGGTTATTATAAAAACAGTTCAACACACAATACCTTAGTGGTTAATCAAAGTAATCAATCGCCAGCTAATCCAACAGTATTGCATTATCATCAAAGCCAAGACTTTACCTTTGTTGATACCTTAGTAGATTGGAGTTTGCCAATTGCGACTGTTGATAGCCATACGCTGGTTCACTGGAATGAGGCTGATTATAAAGATATTCAATTCAGGCGCTCTATGCTTTGGCTTGGAGATCTCGCTTATTGAAATTAATCAAATTAATAATCCTCATCAACAGCAATTAGACTTAACTTGGCATACAAGAGGGCGACTGATTTCTGAAATGAGTAGTGAGCTTATTGATTCACCGCTAATAGGGCCTCTTGCCCGCATGATAGACTGTCGAAATTTAGAAATAAGCAAAACCATTGACACTTTTAAATACGATGTAAAACAAGATTCTTTATATCAACAGTATATGTATTGTGACGGAGCAGATAGTTGGTTATTAGGAATGGCTCCTGATAATCCTGCCACTTCCAATTTAAGTTATCTGTTACTACGCGACCAACAAAAAGTCTTAAAAAATGTTGTTTTGCATGACTTATCCGAAAGTTACCAACTATTGGCAATTCAATGGCAAGGTGAAACGTTAAGGATTGAATACATGTATTTAGCAGTGCAAAAAATAATATCGGTGAATTTTGAAACAGGCCTTGTGAACACTCATTTATAGCTCCCACTTTTAAACTTCCATCTAATCATGTTTAGGTGGAAGGTTTACCTCATCCCATTTTATCAATGATCAAAGACTCCTGTTCGGATTAAAATGCGAATCAAAATCACATTTCATCACATTGCGAAGGTACTTTAAAAAAGTTGCGCTACACTTCTTTTATATAAATTATTTATAACTTTTGTTTTTTATATCGATTTTTACTATTAACAAATGAAGCTTACTTGTATGAGAATATCATTTTATAATGGTTTGAATAATATGAAATTAGCAACATTATTACTATTGTAGTACTAAATGTAATCTTGGTTAGTATCATTTTAGCAATTAAAATTAGTTTGAAATTGCTTTCTATCGGATTATAGAAAATACAAATTAAAGTGCTAGAAACACTATTTTTTTACTTTTTAGATACTCTATTTGAGCGCTAATAATCGAGTTTAAATCCTACCAAAACCGCCTTTAAATTTTCTTACTGTTGAACTTTTTTTGTGTTTCCATTAGCCAATATTTATCTGAAATTTAATTCTATCTAGTCATTAAATATAACAAGATATTTTGCGTCTTAATTTAACCTCTTAATTTTCAGTGTGTTATATTGTATTTTTTTCTGTCAAGCATTTTTGTTGCTAATTTGTATTATTTAATAATATTTTTTCAATAAAAGGGCTCTCTTCACATTTAGAAATCAGAATTGCTATGAAAATGGGAGCTCTATCCTGTAATCAGTATGTCCGCTCTATTATTCCAAATCAGCGAAGTGTATTGTTCTCCCAAACCTTAGCTAAGTTGAACGAAAGTTAATTTTGTTTAATTTTTAAGGGTTGATTAGAGGAGAGTAAAGGAATACTAAGTAAGCTTTAAGTGTGTTTGTAAGACAAATTAACTGACGCTTTCTCAGGGACAATACTGGAATCAATCGTTTCTAAAGCAGTGCATAAAAAGTGACTGCATAAGATTGTATTCTTAGCATCATTTCATATTGCAGTCGGCAAATGGATGATACTAAGAAAAGTGAATTTTTATTTAAAGATAGCCAGTTGTAGAGATACAAAGGTTTACTAGAGGTTAATATGGAGGTTATATGTCAAGGGTAATACTTGAGAAAATTGTTAAATCATACGGTAAAACAACTGTTGTACACGGTATTGATTTAGAAGTTCAATCACAGGAATTTGTTGTATTAGTTGGCCCATCTGGTTGTGGTAAATCAACAACATTAAGAATGGTTGCCGGCCTAGAAGAGATTTCTGGTGGTGAAGTAAAAATTGAAGAGCGTGTTGTTAATGAAATCGCACCAAAAGATCGTGATGTTGCGATGGTTTTCCAAAACTACGCACTTTACCCACATCTGAACGTTGCTGAAAACATGGCATTCGGATTAAAAATTCGTAAAACACCAAAAGACGAAATTGCTAAATCTATTGAAGAAGTATCTGCGATACTTGGTTTAGATGATTACCTTGAAAGAAAGCCTGCGGATCTTTCTGGTGGTCAACGTCAACGTGTTGCAATGGGACGTGCGATTGTTCGTCATCCTAAAGTTTTCCTATTTGATGAACCTCTTTCTAACCTAGATGCAAAATTACGTACGCAAATGCGTGCTGAAATTAAACGTTTGCATAAGCGTCTTGGTGTTACCAGTATTTATGTTACCCATGACCAAACAGAAGCAATGACACTAGCTGATCGTATTGTTGTTATGCGAGATGGGCGAATTGAGCAAGTTGGTACACCAATGGATCTGTTCAATTTCCCTATTAATACCTTTGTTGCTAGCTTTATCGGTTCACCACCAATGAACCAAATCGATGCTGATTTAATAAAAGAAGGCGATGACTTCTTTGCTCAAATTGGTGAAGCGAAAGTCAAACTACCTGAAATCAAAAACATCGCTGATTACGTAGGTAAAAAAGTTGTTTTAGGTCTTAGACCAGAGCATGTACAAATTGAGAAGCAAGATAACGAATCAACAGCTGTACCAGTTGAAATTGATTTAATTGAAACGCTAGGTTCTGAAGCTTTAATTCACTCACATGTACATAACACAACCTTTGTTATTAAAGCGGAAACTCATGGTCAAGTGACTCATCTTGAAGGCATTAACACTATTTATTTCCCTGTTAATCGCATTACAGTTTTTGATCATGAATCAGGTATGGCTCTTGGCCACCCAAGCAATGCTTAAGGAAGGATAAATAACATGGATAAGTTTAAATGGTTTATTAGACATATGCGGCGGGAGTGGCAAATATATTTAATGCTTGCCCCTGCTATTATTTGGATCGTGGTTTTCCTATACAAACCTATGTATGGATTACAAATTGCATTTAAAGACTATAGTGTTTTTAAAGGTATCGTTGGAAGCCCATGGGTTGGTTTTGAACATTTTGAAACCTTATTTGGCAATGACCAATTTATACGAGCAATCGGTAATACTTTAACAATTAGTAGTTTGAGTTTACTTATTGGATTTCCAGTGCCTATTTTACTGGCATTAATGTTTAATGAAATATTAAACCCGAAATTCAAAAGAACATCACAAACTATCGTTTATTTACCACACTTTATTTCAACGGTAATTGTAGCAGGTATGGTGATAACAGCCTTTTCACCTTCTTCTGGTGTCGTTAATTTACTGTTGGGTATGGTTGGTGTTGATCCTATTTACTTCCTGACAAAACCAGAGTGGTTTAAACCAATATTCATTGGTTCAAGCATCTGGCAAGAGTCTGGTTTTAGTTCAATCGTATTCTTAGTCGCGATGGCGGGTGTAAATCCATCATTGTATGAATCAGCAGTAGTTGATGGTGCATCTCGTTGGCAAATGATGTGGAAAATAACTATTCCATGTATTTTACCAACTGTATTGATCATGTTAATCATCAAAATAGGTAACTTGTTAGAAGTAGGATTTGAAATGATCATCTTACTATATCAACCAGCGACTTATGAGACTGCCGATGTTATCAGTACCTTTATATACCGCCAAGGTCTGCAGGCTGGCCAATATGACTTAGCTGTCATCGCCGGTTTATTTAATGCTGTAGTTGCCTTTATCCTCGTGATGACTGCCAACACCATTAGTAAACGTTATTCTAAAACCTCTTTGTGGTAGGAGATACACCATGCAAATGAATATGAATCTTTATTCTCGCGACGATAAAATGTTTGTTTACATGAACATGTTCTTAATTGCCATGTTTACACTAAGCACGTTATATCCCTTTATATATATATCAGCACTTTCATTAAGCTCTGGATTTATCGCAACATCGGGTCAGGTTGTCTTGACCCCGGTTGAAATGACCCTTGTCGCCTATGAAATGGTATTAGCTGAACCAATGTTCTGGATCTCTTATAAGAACACATTCATCTACACCGTTGGCGGTACGATTGTTAGTTTGTTAATTGTTATTCCTGGCTCTTATGCCTTATCAAGACCTCAACTTATTGGTCGTCGATTCTGGAATCTAGCAATTGCATTCACAATGTGGTTTAACGCAGGGATGATTCCATTCTTCCTTAATATGCGTGACCTTGGTTTATTAGATAGCTATTTCGGTATCATTATTGGTTTTGCCGTTAATGCATTCAACATTATCTTACTTAGAAACTTCTTTGAAGCTATTCCAAAGTCTTTTGAAGAGGTCGCTCGTATGGATGGTGCTAATGAGTTCCAAGTATTATGGAAAGTGTTTGTGCCATTAGCAAAACCGGCTATAGCAACTATTACTCTATTTTGTATTGTATCTCGTTGGAACGGTTTCTTCTGGGCAATGGTTCTATTGAGAGATGACGAAAAAATTCCATTACAAGTTTTTCTTCGTCAAACGATCACCACGTTAAGTGATGATGATGAATTTGCTAGCTCGTTAATTGAGTCGGTTTATTCATTCGAAACGGTAAGTGCGACGATCATGGTATGTTCAATCATTCCAGTGCTACTTGTTTACCCATGGATTCAAAAATATTTCAACAAAGGCATCATGATGGGAGGGGTTAAGGAATGATCTCTTCTCAACTTGTAAAACAGCAAATAACACATGTAATTAACCAAAAGGAAATAACAATGCGTATATTAAAGTTTTCAACTGTTGCGGCAGTCGTTGCATCTACTTTTGCAATCTCTAGTCCGGTTTTAGCTGACACTCCGGATCAGGATTATAAAGTAACTGATAAACCACTTGAATTATCAATTCATTTGCATACTAAAAAGTATGTTTATAATAATGAGTGGTTAGTTGAGAAAGAAGCCGCTAAATTGACGGGTGTTAGTTTAAATAATGTTGCTTCTTCAGCAACGAACAAAAGTCAAGAAGCATTTAACTTATTACTAGCTTCTGGTGATTTCCCTGATATCGTTGGCGGTTCAAGCATGAAACCTAACGTTAATCAATACGGACCTGAAGGTGCTTTCTTACCGCTTAATAAACTCATTGAAGAGCATGCTCCACATATAAAAGCATTTTTTGATGCAAATCCATCAACATGGAATTCTATTAAAGCTGCTGATGGTAATGTGTATTATATTCCTTACTTACCTGATGGTGAGTTCGCACGCGCTTATTTCGTTCGTGACGATTGGTTGAAAAAACTAAATCTAAAAGCACCTGAAAATGTTGATGAGTTATACAAAGTACTTGTTGCTTTCCGTGATAACGATCCAAACGGTAATGGTAAAAAAGATGAAGTACCTTTCTTTGCTCGTCAATTTGAAGAAATGTTACGTCTTGTAACGCTTTGGGATGGCCGTACAAGTGGTTCAGATTCTTACCATGATTTCTATACAGAAGACGGTATGGTTAAGCACGGTTACGTTGGTGAAGGCTACAAAACAGGTATCAGCAACCTTTCTAAATGGTACGCTGAAGGTCTAATCGATGCAGAAGTATTCACTCGTGGTAGCCGTTCAAGAGAATACCTATTATCGAATGACCTTGGTGGTATGACACATGACTGGTTCGCATCTACAGCGGGTTATAATGTTTCTCTTGCTGATAAAGTACCTGGTTTTAGCTTTAAAGCCTTTGTTCCACCTGCATCAATTTCAGGAAAACGTATTGAAGAAAACAGACGTACTCCTGTGAAACCAGATGGTTGGGCATTGTCTTACACAAATAAAGATCCAATTGCGTCAATCAAATACTTCGATTTTTGGTTCACAGAAAAAGGCCGTAATCTAGCTAACTTTGGTGTAGAAGGCGTACATTTTGATTTAGTTGATGGTAAAGCTCAATTTAAACCTGAAGTCTTGAATAGTGATACACCAGTAAATGCACAAATGTGGGCTGTTGGTGCACAAATTCAACGTGGTTTCCCTCAAGATTACTCTTACGAGAAACAATGGTCTAATGAATTTGCACTTGAAGGTATTGAGTTATACGGACAAGGCGATTACTTAGTTGAAGAGTTCCTAGGTGTAACATTTAATGCGAAAGAAAAAGCTGTATTTGATAAATACTGGCCTTCACTTCTTACGTATATGTTAGAAAAACAACAAGCTTGGGTACTTGGTACTAAAGACATTAACAAAGATTGGGATGACTACATTTCTCAAGTTAATCGTTTAGGTTACGACAAAGTGATGAAAGTAATGAACTCTGCTTACGATCGTCAATACAAATAGTTTGTTTAGTTAATACACCCTTCGCTTATAAATTGAATGGTGTAACAAACTTATAATTTTAGCCCCAATGTATTGGGGCTATTTTCTTTTACAAATAAACTTCTTTATTGTTAGATTTTTAAATAACTGATTTAAGACCAATTGGTATTACTCAATTCAAAAAATGAATGCATAAGTCCTTCAATCATTATTTTAATATTGTTTACATTCATATTTTGAACACATCATTTCATCAAATATCGTCATCTCTATCAGCTTGAAATTTAATGATAAGAAACAAGTTAACAAGAGAGTTACTATGAAAATAACCAGTGCAGAAGTTTTTGTTGGTGGGCCAGGTAAAAACTATGTCACCTTAAAAATTATGACAGATCAAGGTATATATGGGCTTGGTGATGCCACTCTTAATAATCGTGAAACCTTACCCGCTCAATATTTACAAGATTATTTAATCCCCTGTTTAATTGGGATGGACCCTCGAAATAGTGAGGATATTTGGCAATATTTCTATCGTGGTGCTTATTTTAGACGAGGCCCAATTGCTATGGCGACTATTGGCGCAATTGATATGGCGCTTTGGGATATCAAAGGAAAAATTGCTGGTTTACCTGTTTATCAATTATTTGGTGGAAAAAGTCGCGAAGCCACTTTGGTTTATGCTCACGCAACCGGTAATGATTTAGAGGATTTATTAGAATCTATAGAAAATTATCAAGCCCAAGGATACAAAGCAGTGCGTATCCAATGTGGTATTCCCAATATGCCAAAAGGAGGGTACGGTGTTTCAAGAGAGGGAGAAGACTCTAAACATTTTATTACCGATTTTACTGGCGCCGTACCAAAGGAAGAAGTTTGGGATACTGAAAAATATTTACAATATATGCCAACGGTTTTTGCAACAATTCGTGAACGTTTTGGCCCAGATCTAAAAGTGTTACATGATGTTCATCACCGTTTAACGCCTCGCGAAGTCTACGCTTTTGCTAAATCTGTTGAAAAGTACAACTTATTTTGGCTGGAAGATCCCACGCCAGCAGAAGATCAAAATGCATTAAAATTAATCAGGCAACATTCAACCGCACCTATTGCAATTGGTGAAGTTTTTAATTCTCTTTGGGATTGTAAGCAATTGATTGAAGAAGAGTTAATTGATTTTATCCGTATTTCAGTAACTTATGGTGGTGGTATTACACATGTAAAACGTATTGTTGAATTAGCTGGGTTGCATCATATCAGAACCGGTTTTCATGGTGCGCCAAGCCACTCTCCAATTTCAATGGCGGCTGCAAGGGCATCTTAATGTGTGGGCGCCTAACTTTGGCATTCAAGAATATTTAGTGTTAGGTACAGCAGAGTGTGATGCGTTATTTCCTTCAGATCATTATTACAAAGATGGTATGTTTTATATCAGTGACGCGCCAGGATTAGGTGTTGATTTTGATGAAAGTGAAGCTGAACGTTATAGTTATAAACGTGGTTATCATCCAGTAACTCGTTTAGAAGATGGGACGATGTGGAACTATTAAAAATACCAATTTATGATTTTGCTAGTTTGTCGATTGGTAATTTTGTAATATGGTTTTTTGCCGAGAGAGAAGTCGCCAATGCATAATAGAGCTAATCAAATGCTGATTTTACATATTCTAAAAGTCAGTGGTAGTTTTACAAAAGTCTGCAGAAAGATTAGGTGTTTCGACTTCTCATATCAGTAAACAAATTACCCAATTAGAACAACAGCTTAATGTTCAATTAGTACAACGTACCACACGTAGTTTAACCTTAACCGATGCGGGTCTTGAGTTTTCTCAATATTGTGAGCAAGTTTATCGGGCGATGCAAAATGCTGATGTGGCTATGATGGATGCAACCACTCAGATGTCGGGCACAATTCGCCTAGCTTTATCACGTTCCTTTGGCACTTTACATGTATTGCCGGTTTTGGATAAATTGCAGGATAAATACCCAGATCTAAATTTTGAAATTACCCTAACAGATAGAAAAATTGATATGTTAGATGAAGATATTCATCTCTGGATCACCACCTATGAAAATATAAACGAAGGTTATATTGCACAGCGCGTTGCAGATGGAAATTTTGTATTAGCGAGCTTCTCCTCAATACATCAAAAAACACCCTCAAATATTACATCCTAAAGATTTGTTGAGTCATAACTGTGTGACTTACCACAGTAGTTTTCGTGATTATAGTGATTGGCCCTTTAATAAAAATAAAGAACAGTTAAACATTCATGTTTCTGGCAATTATCGTGTAGATCTTTCTGAAGCTGTACGGGATGCAGTGATTGCAAATCACGGCGTCGGTTATATTGCCACCTATTTATTATCCGATGAAATCGAAAAAGGACAATTAGTACAATTGTTACCTGACTGGAAAGCAAATTTAGAGATGCCTGTTTATGCTGTTTATCCGCGTAAAAAACATTTGCCCGAGCGACTCAATGCTGTCATTCAATTTTTAAAAGAAAGTATTGGTTATCCTACCTATTGGGATCAAGCCTTAGCTCCCTTTCTTAAACATCGTTAACACCTAGCTTGCATTTTTTCCATATGGCAACAATGTTTTTTTAAAATCCTATATATTGCGATTTTTATCGGCGTAAACTAATTCCTCTAAATATCTTAATAAATACAATATATCTGGAGCAATCAATGTCTGATTTAAAAAATGCGACCCTACGTGCACTAAAATTAATGGATTTAACTACTTTGAATGATGACGATACGGATCAAAAAGTCATTGAGTTGTGTGCGAATGCAAAAACATCTGTTGGTAATACTGCTCGCTGTCTGCATCTACCCTCGCTTTGTGCCGATTGCTAAAAAAACATTAGGCTGCACAGGAACTCCGGAAATTCGTGTTGCTACTGTGACTAATTTTCCCCATGGCAATGATGATATCGATATTGCAGTTGCTGAAACTAAAGTCTGCTATTGCCTATGGTGCAGATGAAGTGGATGTGGTTTTTCCTTATCGCGCATTAATTGCAGGAAATGAGGAAGTAGGTTTTGAATTAGTTAAAGAATGTAAGGTCGCTTGTGGTGATATAACCCTTAAAGTGATCATCGAAACCGGTGAACTAAAAGAATCTGCGTTAATCAAACGTGCCTCTGAACTTGCTATTGAAGCTGGCGCTGATTTTATAAAAACATCTACAGGTAAAGTACCTGTTAATGCGACACCTGAAGCGGCAGAAATTATGTTAACCGTGATCCGCGATATGGGGGTTGCTCAATATGTTGGTTTTAAACCTGCAGGTGGTGTTAAAACAAGTGAAGATGCGACTCAATATTTAGCAATGGCAGATAACATTTTAGGTAGTGAGTGGGCAGATAAAATGCATTATCGTTTTGGTGCCTCAAGCCTATTAACGAGTTTATTGAATACCTTAGAAATTTCCGATGAAAAAGTAGATGCCTCTGCTTACTAAAAAATAGTCCCTCAACAATTCTATAATGATATTTAAATAGGCTTTAGGTTATTAAACTTAAAGTCTGCCAGGAGAGTTCTATGTATTTACCTCAAGAAATAATTCGTAAAAAGCGTGATGGGCTAGTATTAAGTGATGAAGAAATTAAATTTTTCATTCAAGGCGTTGCTGATAATACAATCGCAGAAAGCCAAATTGGCGCCTTTGCAATGGCAATTTTTTTAATGAAATGACCATGCCCGAACGTATTGCGTTAACCTGTGCGATGCGAGATTCCGGCATGGTAATTAATTGGGATCATATGAATTTTTCTGGGCCTATTGTTGATAAACATTCAACGGGTGGGGTTGGTGATGTTACTTCATTAATGTTAGGTCCAATGGTTGTCGCTTGTGGTGGTTTTGTACCAATGATTTCAGGCCGAGGCTTAGGGCATACGGGTGGTACATTAGACAAACTTGAATCGATTCCTGGGTATAATATTACTCCTAATAATGATTTATTTGGGCAGGTTACTAAAGATTCTGGGGTGGCGATTATTGGTCAAACTGGTGATTTAGCACCTGCCGATAAACGTGTTTATGCAACACGTGATATCACCGCCACAGTTGATAGCATTTCACTGATCACTTCTTCTATTTTATCTAAAAAATTAGTCGCTGGTTTGGAATCATTGGTAATGGATGTCAAAGTTGGTTCGGGGGCATTTATGCCAACCTACGAAGCATCGGAACAACTTGCTAAATCAATTGTTGCAGTGGCAAATGGTGCAGGAACAAAAACCACCGCAATTTTAACAGATATGAATCAAGTGCTTGCTTCATCTGCTGGTAATGCATTAGAAGTAAAAGAAGCTGTACAATTTTTAACTGGCGAATATAGAAACCCGCGTTTGTTAAATATCACTATGGCACTCTGTTCAGAAATGTTGGTATTAGGGCATCTTGCTAAGGATGAAACTGAAGCGAGAGAAAAATTACAAGCCGTGCTTGATAATGGTAAAGCCGCTGAATGCTTTGGTAAAATGGTCGCTGGATTAGGTGGCCCAAAAGATTTTATCGCAAGTTATGATCAATATTTAGAAAAAGCACCTATTGTTAAATCGGTATATGCTTCTCAAAGTGGTATTATAACTGCTATGGATACCAGAGCAATTGGCATGGCGGTAGTCAGTATGGGTGGTGGTCGAAGAGTTGCAACGGATGAAATTGATTACGTGGTTGGTTTTGATCAATTTATTTGTCTAGGTGAAGAAGTTGATTTACAAAAACCTTTGGCTAGAATACATGCTCGCGACGAACAACAATGGCAGGAAGGCTGCCGATGCATTATTATCTGCAATCTCAGTAACAAACACAGCTTACCAAGCTACGCCAGATGTTTATCGAATTATTCGTTTTGAGGATGTTTAACGGCTTTTTTAACTTAATGCTCAATATGCTAGTTTTGTGAAAGCTGTTTTAGAGTAGGAAAAAATACTATGTTAAATATGGATTTCACGAAACGAGTGGTGATTGATAGTAATCACTTAGAATGGGTTAATAGTCCTTCGCAGGGGGTATTACGAAAACCACTTGCACGATCTGATTTGCAAGTGGGGCATGTGACTAGCATTGTTAGCTATGCACCGGGTTCATCTTTTACACAACACAATCATCCATTAGGCGAAGAAATATTTGTTTTAGAAGGTGTATTTTCCGATGAAAGAGGAGATTACCCAAAAGGTAGTTATCTACGAAATCCTCCAGGAAGTAAACACTCGCCTTTCAGTCGTGAAGGCTGTGTTATTTTTGTTAAATTAAACCAATTTAATTCGCAGGATTTAAAATCAGTTTGTATTAATACTAATGAAAACAAATGGCTTCAAGGTATTGGTGGTTTAAAAGTAATGCCTTTGCATAACTTTGAGCATGAAAATGTTGCCTTAGTAAAATGGCCTGAAAATGAAACATTTCAAGCACATAGACATTTTGGTGGCGAAGAGATTTTAGTTTTATCGGGGCAGTTTGAAGATGAATTCGGTGCTTACCCAAAAAATACTTGGATCAGAAGCCCACACATGAGTGAACACCTTCCCTTTGTCAAACAAGAAACTGTTATTTTAGTCAAGACTGGACATCTTCCTCTGTAAGCTGAGCCAGATCCCAAGAGTAATTGCCACAAAACGAATAAATAGCAATTAATAACAGCTGGGATACTTTTGTGATAACTTAGTTATTACTGTGGGATATTTGTTTTTTAGACTGTACTTACTTACTCAAGGAGACGGTCATGAAACTTAAACAAACTTTAAAATCACTATCAATTATATCTACATTAGTTGCTACTGAACAGGTTAACGCCGCAGATCTCGATATCACATTAGTAAATTTAACTCACTCTATTGCCTTTACCCCAATTTTAGTTGCATCGCATGATCAGCAAACATCGTTATTTAATCTTGGAGAAACCGCTTCTACTTCTTTACAGAAAATGGCAGAGGGCGGTGATACTTCAGATCTAAAAAGTGATGTTCTTCTTTGCTGGTGGATTAAGTTTGGATTTAACCTCTTCACCAACATTAGCGGGTACAACTTCAACGGGAACATTAGACACAGGCGTTAATACTCATTTGTCATTGACTGCGATGATGTTGCCAACCAATGATGGTTTTGTTGGCTTAAATAGTTGGGAAATTCCAACAGAAGCTGGCACTTATACTGTTTTATTAAATGCTTATGATGCTGGTACTGAGATCAACGATGAAATTATCAATGGTGGTGGTGCACCGGGAACTGCGGGTGTGCCTGCTGACCCAAGTGGTAATGGAGGTTCCGGCGCAACCGGAGCAAGTAGTAACGAAGCTAACGCCAGTGTACATATTCACCCAGGTAATGTTGGAGATACAGATGCAACTGGTGGGATTTCTGACCTTGATAGCACAGTTCACAGATGGTTAAACCCAGTTGCTAAACTTGTTATTACTGTTAATTAAGGGGATGCGCCATGAAAAATTTAAAAAAACAAAAGCTGGTTGGTTTAGTGGCATTAACCACATTGTTAACTGCCTGTGATTATAATGATAGTAACGCTGTTGCTAGTGAGGAAGACAATATTGAAGTTGTTGCTTCTTCGATTTATGAAATAACCTTAACAAATATTACTCAGGGACAAATTTTTTCTCCTCCCGCATTAACGACCCATCAGGCAGGGTTAAAATTATGGCAAGCTGGTGAAAGCGCAAGTCTGGCAATAGAGGCATTAGCTGAAGGTGGTGATAGCAGTCAACTTATTACAATAAGTGGCATTGAAAATAGCCAAGTCAGTCCTTCGGCAGTGGTACCTGGTGAGTCATACAACTGGACGCTTGAACTGGCAGAAGGCTCAGCAACAAATATTAGTTTGGCAACCATGTTAATTAATACCAATGATGGATTTACGGGCATAACAGATATGGATATAAGTTCATTATCCCTAGATGATAGTTATCAAAAAATGTTAACGGTATATGATGCAGGCACCGAGGAAAATGATGAAATTGAAGTACCAGGATCTGGTGGAGAAGCCTTCAATGCTAGTCGAAGTGGCGATGTTGACCGAGTTTATGCCCATGCAGGTGTTTTAACTGAGCATGAATTAAGTGGCTCAGTTTTATCTGCTGAACATAAATTTGATAACCCGGTACGCAAAATTAATTATTAAACGTGTGCAATAAAACCTCAATTAGCAGTTCTTATCTATATCTATAAGAGATAAGAGCTTGCTAAACACATGACAAAACCAACAACAAAAATTCTTTTGGTGGAAGACAATCAAGATATAGCCAATATTATTTCTATTAATTTATCCATGTTAGATTTGCAGGTTGATGTTTTTCATGATGGTAGTGAAGCATATAAACAACTTAATAAAGATTATGATTTGGCTATTTTTGATATTACTTTACCTGGTACAGATGGGCTTAAATTATGTAAAAGACTAAGGCAATTAAAACCTGACATTGCCATCATCATGTTAACGGCTAAATCTTCTGAATTGGATATTGTAAAAGGGTTAGAAAATGGGGCAGATGATTATTTAACTAAACCCTTTTCAGTCTTGGAGCTTCAAGCCCGAGTTAAAGCACATTTACGACGACTTAGTCATCACAATCAGCAAAAAAATACTAACAAAGAAGTTTTAACATTTGGTGAATTAACTATTGATCCCAATGCTTACCAATTAACCCTCGCAGACAACGTACTTGAAAGTACTGCCAAAGAATTCGAATTATTATACTTTTTAGCACGACAACCGCAACGAGTATTTAGTCGAGAACAATTACTCGATGAAATATGGGGATATCAACATGAAGGCTCTGCCCATACCGTTAATTCAACGGTCAATCGTTTACGTTCAAAATTAGAAACTGATCCTGCTAATCCTTTCTGGTTAAAAACAGTGTGGGGTGTGGGCTATAAATTTTCCTGCTAACTTCAAAACCAATTTTAAATACCCGAGGTAAAACATGTTTCGTACTATTGCTAGTCAACTTGCACTGATTATTGGTGCTTTATTTTTAATTGCCACCTTAGCATTATTTCAGTGGTATTTTCACAGCAGTGGTCAGTTTGCCGATGAAGTGGAACAAACGCTACATCGTGATTTAGCCTCTTTTATCATTCATGATGATCAAAAATTGGATCAAGGCATAATTGAAACTGAAAACTTAAGTTCTGCTTTTCATACAAAAATGCTACTTGGGCCTGAGTGGGAGCTATACGCATTAGATACACAGGGAAGAATATTGGCTTATTCTGCGCCAGAAGGTGCAGTTAAGTTAGATAAAGTGAATATAAAACCGATTGAAAATTATTTATCGGGACAACCTCTGCCACTGTATGGTGATGATCCTCGTATACTTGATACACAGAAAATATTCTCAGTGAGTCCAATTATTGATACAAGTTCATCAAAAGTGAATGGATACCTGTATGTGATTATTGGTGGTCAGAAACGAGATACCATCAGTGCCTTGCTTTCAAGCAGTAAAGTATTAAAAGATGGCGCATTTATTTTAGCAACAACAATCATATTTGCTTTAATTGCCATGTTGCTGGCTATCATAGTGATCACTAAACCATTAAAAAGACTTAGTAAACGTAGTCTAGAGTACGTGCATAACGATTTTAAAGGCATGAATGAAAGCCAAAAATTAGGTTTTACCAGTAAAGAAATCAATGATTTAGAATCTAGTTTTATAAAAGTCGCTGACCATATCAAACAGCAATTAAGCCAAATTAAGACAACAGAACAATTAAGGCTCGAATTGTTATCACATATTTCACATGATTTCAGAACACCATTAACAGCATTAAATGGTTACTTAGAGACTTGGTTGATCGCCTCTGAGAATCATCGTCATGCTGAGCTTATTGAGTTAGCACACAAAAATGGTTTACAAGTAAATCAATTAGTTGAGCAGTTATTCGAATTGGCTCGCTTAGAAAGTGGTGATATTCAATTTATTCCAGAGCAAGTTAATGTCGTTGAGCTCGCCTATGATGTAATGCAACGTTTACGTTATCAAGCTGAAAAACAACAGGTGACCTTGAATGTTCAATTAAATGCAAAGGCTTATCAGCAAAACGGCATTATTGCCTATGCGGATATTAGTAAGTTAGAGCGCGTTTTAGTTAACCTGATTGATAATGCTATTCGGCATACCCAAGCTAGCGGAAAGGTAGAGATAGAAATCATTGATTATAGCGATAAAGTTGCCATGAATATTATTGATAATGGAAAAGGGATCCAAAAGGATGAACTTAGCGCAATTTTTGAACCTAAATATCAAGCGAGCAATACTCAAGGGACTTTTAGCAATGCCGGATTAGGGTTAACTATTGTGAAACGATTATTAGAGATGCATAACAGTATTATTACTGTAAGCAGTCAGCCTGGTGTTGGTAGTCAATTTAGTTTTGATTTAACAAAAGTAAGATTAACCTAAATGTCAAAAATTTATGTCATTTAATATTACATTAGAGGGGGTATTTCCTGTTAAAGCAATTATGTCGTAAATTTAATCATTTTTTTAACAATTATTTTTTAACACTTATTTTTACTTGTATATTTATTATTCAGTTTGACTTCGTGATTTAAGTTCAGATAACTAGCTAAATTTCGTGATTTATAGCATAAAATTTCATAGCTCTGCCATGAAAGCGTGATAAAAATCACACTCGTGTATGTTTTTAATCGTAATTTATTTTTTTGTGGTAAGTTCTGTTTGCACTTGAGACGTATAACGCAACAAACGTTACACTGACTTGAGGCACTACGGATTAAATAATTATATTAAATAGCTAATAAGGGCGACGGAAATGAACAAGAAAATTCTAGCAACAGCAATTACAGCTTTACTTGCAACTTCAGCACAAGGTCGCAAACATTTATGATGCAGATGGCATGACAGTAGACGTTAGCGGTGGCGTTGAAATTATGTACGGTAACACTGATGACACTGATCAAGATTCTATTAAAATTGATGACGCTGACCTTAACTTCAGCCTAGCTTATGACCTTGGTAATGACGTAACTGCTGTTGGTTATTTTGAAACTGATAGCGGTAAAGATTCTGTAGATGCTGGTAATGTTTACGTTGGTTTCAGCCATGCAACTGCGGGTACATTAACAGTTGGTAAACAAGATACAATTTTTGATGACGCTGGTATCTTTAGTGATCACGAAATCGGTATCGATAGTGGTGTTTCTCAAACTACTAGTTCTACTCAAGTAATCAAATATACATTTGATACTGGTATGTTCTACGGTGGTGTTGCATACCTTATGAATAAAGGTGTTAGCACTGAAGATGACGATTCAGTTATCGATGGTAAAATTGGTGTAATCGTTGAAGATTTCGATCTAACACTTTACGCCGGTCAAGAAGATTTCTGTTGCTGGTGGCGATACATCAAATATATTATTTGAAGTTGCATACTCTCTAGCTGATTTAGAATCTAGGTGCATTCATTGGTACAACTTCTGTTGACAATGGTGCTGATAGTGATGCATACGGTTTATCTGTCGCTTACCAAATGGGTAAAGTAGGTTTTGCTTGCTGGTTTCTCAAGCACAGAAGTAGATGGTGCGGCTGATTCAGTTGAAACTTATGTTGCAAATGTTGATTACGCTTTCACAAGCAACGTATCTATTTATGCTGAAGTTGGTGATACAAGTGTTGACGGTTCAGACGCTATGTATAACTTAGGTATGATTGTAAGCTTCTAATATAAATTATCCTTTAACGGATAAAATTTATTAAGAAAATATAATCCGATGATTTTTGATCATCGGATTTTTTTCACTTTTTTTAGTAACACTATTTAACTTTTTTAAAAGTAAGAGCAAGTAATGGCAAGACAAAAACCTATTTTTAAAATGTTATCTCACGGTATTTATCATGGCTGGGATGCAAAATCTAAAGACTTACCAAAAATAAAACAATTCACCACGGATATACCAGCAGAAATAGACATTGAATTTGGTTTTATTATTAATATAAAAAAAGCGCGTGGAAAGAAAATTTTTTATTGTATTGATCACCCCGGTATTCACGATAAAGAAGGAAATAAAAGAGAAGCCTTTACCGGTGAAGTTCATGTGACAAATAATGATTGGGATTTTTATTTAGGTGATACGATTTGGGCTCCTATCTCAGATAAGTGTGGCCCTTGGAATATTTATATTGAGCTTGATAATACTATTATTGCACAAAAAACCTTTAACTTAAGCAACCCCTCCGATAAAGAAGATGAGACAGATTTTTGGAAAAATCTTGGTTTTTAGCAGAGAAATATTAACCTTTTAAAATGATTTATTATCTTGGTATCGTTTACAATTTTTTAGCTGTGTTTAACTTTTTTACCATAAATAAATACTACAACATCTAAAAATGTATTTTTATTTTATTAAATATCTTTAAATTGTAAAACGATTACAATTTTTTTAGCCCACTAGTGGTTACTATAATTATTTGTAAAATTCGCATTTTTTTATTATCACGACATAATGAGTCATTTTTAAGATCAATTGAGCAGTGAAGTGTTATGAGTGAGTTTATATTTATTGGTATAGCGCACACGCTATTTATTGTTATTTTTATTGGCTCTAATAAAAACACAACAATAAGTGACAACATACTGATTGCTTGGCTTATATTCCTCGCTATGCCTCTGCTAACTAGGGCATTAAGCCCAGCACTTTTAGATATTCCTTTGCCATTAATTGATAAAAAATTAGCATATCCACTTTGTTGGGGGCCTTTTTTGTGGCTTTATGTTAAATGTGTCACTGGCGATATTGAAAAGTTTAAAGTTTCTTATCTTTCGCATTTTCTACCGTTTTTATTTACTACTTCTTTTCAAGCGGTGTTTCAAGAACCGCCTGGTATGTCTGAAATTCATAAAGCGGGGGAGCTTAACTCTTCTTTTGGTCAGCTTATCTGGCTGGTTAATATTATGTCACTGTTTTGCTACTCTAGTTTGGTCATCCGGCGCCTGCAACAACACAGCCAAGAGGTCCTTAAAAGCTTTTCTTCATTAACCACTCAAATAACGCTACGTTGGTTAATTTGGTTAACCTGCGCATTTATTATCGCTTATATCTCTGCCCTTAATTGCTCGTTTTGCATCATTGCCTTTACCTTTTCAGTCACATGGTTATGCATTAACGGGGTTTATTTTTGTTCTGAGTTTTTTTGGTTTGAAACAAACTAATGTGTTTATTAGTAACAAACAGAGTCGCCTTGAAAGAGATAAACAAGAAACGATTGAAAATAACGGTGTACAAGCCCCTACAATACAACCTGAAGGTGATAATAGGAATAAACCTGCCATTCCCAAAAGAGAAAAGTACGAACGTTCCGGTTTAACTCAAGAGCGATCACAGTTGCTTTTAAAGCGTCTTGAGGAATATACAAAAAATGAAAGACCATATTTAGATGCAAACTTAACTGTTGATAAACTCGCTAATCAATCACATATTCCGAGACATTATTTAACGCAAATTTTTAGTGAACAGTTAAATAAAAATTTTTATTTATATATTAATGAATACCGAGTTAACAAAGTAAAGCGACTTTTAAATGAGCCCGAGAATAATAATATGACATTACTGGAGATTGCTTATGAATCAGGATTTAATTCTAAATCGACATTTAATAGCATTTTTAAGAAAGTAACTAAAATGACGCCGAGTCAGTATAAAAAAAATAAGTCCCAATTTTAATTTTTCAAGTTATTGTTTTTAAATGTAAGTTTATTATGTCCCGCATAGTTCATACTTATTTATTTGGTTCGGGATATGCGGTTAGAACGATTTAATCCAAATTATGCTGTAAATTCTGCTTATTAGTGTGCCATGTTTATCGTTAATGCGACTTGTTTCAGAGCATGATCATCTGGCATCTTTCTATAAAAAAATTACAGGTATCGGTCATGATAAAAAATAAGCTAACTCAATTTTTTATAATCAGTGCACTCTGTGTTAGCACAGTTAATGCCGAGCAAAGGTTAAGCGCTACCATTATTGGTTCGGGCTCACCTCTTTATAATGAAAATAGAGCCAGTGCTAGTGTCTTAATTTCAAATGGTGAAACAAACCTATTATTGGATATGGGCAATGGTACACAAGCCAATCTCAATAAACTTGGCATCGGCGCCCGTGATTTATCGGGATTATTATTTACTCATCATCATCTAGATCATAATGAAGAATTTGTACCTATTTTTATTGGCTCTTTATTAGGCAGGAATGATTTCACTATTATTGGACCACCAAATACGACTAAATTGGCGCAGGTAAACCTCGAATTGTATCAAGAAGATATACAATATCGTTTGGGCAAAACTCAAAGAAGCCTAGAAACGAGGAAAGATGCTTTCAAAGTAACAGATATAGTAGGAGGAGAGTCTTTTACAATTGATGATATTCGTATCTCAACGGTTGAAGTGCCACATACTATTCATACGATTGCTTATCGCTTTGATTATAACAATCAATCTATTGTTGTAAGCGGAGATCTTACTTATTCAGCGGAATTAGCAACACTTGCTAGGCATGCGGATTATATGATCATGGATTCCGGTGGCATGGTGATGTCTGATGGTAATAAAAAGAAAAGAAAAATGCTACGAATAAAGCGCAAAATGGCGCTAAAAAATCGCCTGTTAGAGCGCATTTAAATCTTGATGATTCTAGTACCTTAGTCGCTAAAGCAGAAGTGCAACACCTTGTGTATACACATTTTAACCCAGGCACAATTGATACAAAGGAAAGTTTAAAACAAATCCGTAAAAACTATTCTGGAGAGGTGATTTTTGGAGAAGATTTAATGCTGTTAAATAATGAAGCCGATATTGGGGCTTCTGAAACAGTTAATGATCTAAGTTATGCCATTGTAGATACAGGACAGAGTATTACCTATAGTAATGATGCACTTATTTCACCACCTTCGGAAGGAGAAACTTTTTTTGGTCAAGACGCAAGTTACACAATCAATAAACCCTCCTATACAGATAATCAAGATGGTACGGTTGTTGATAATGTTACAGGGCTAATGTGGCAACAGGGGTTAACTGAAAAATTAACTTATGAAGAAGCGTTAAATAAAGTGAAAACCTTTAACCTTGGTGGTTATTCTGATTGGCGTATACCCACGATAAAAGAGCTTTATTCTTTAATTCAATTTACAGGAACAGTGCAAGGAGAAAAAGCAATCACCCCATTTATTGATACAAATTATTTCAGTCAACCACTGGGTGATAGTGATCAAGGTGAGCGAGAAATTGATGCACAGGTTTGGACTAGTACTGAATATGTTAGTCAAACAATGAAAAATGATGAGACAATATTTGGTGTCAATTTTGTTGATGGTCGAATTAAAGGATATCCAAAATATAATCCTAAAACACAACAAGCAAATAAAATGTATTTTAGGTTAGTAAGAGATAATGAATCCTATGGAAAAAATGATTATGTTGATAACAATAATGGCACAATCACAGATAACGCAACAGGATTAACTTGGCAGAAAGAAGATAGTAGCGAAGGGTTAAATTGGCAGGAAGCGTTGCAGTATGCTGAAAATTTAAACTTAGGTGGATATGATGACTGGCGTTTACCAAATGCAAAAGAGCTTCAGAGCATTGTTGATTATACTCGCTCACCAGAAACCTCTCACTCAGCGACAATTGATCCTATTTTTCAAATATCTGCCATTACCAATGAAGGAAATGAAAAAGACTACCCTTATTTTTGGAGCTCCACTACACACCTAGATGGTCGAGTTGCTGAAGATAGTGCTGTTTATATTGCCTTTGGCAAAGCATTAGGAAATATGCATGATACTGTGATGGATGTACATGGTGCTGGTGCGCAACGTAGTGACCCGAAAATAGGTGAAGCAATGTCAAAAGGCCCACAGGGAGACTATATAAGAGTTGATAATTATGTGCGTGCAGTGAGAGGAGGGGGATAGATGTTGTTTCAAGCACAACCGAGAAAGTCGCTACAGCTTTTACTGAAAGCAATACGCTATCTAAAATTCAAACTAGTCCTAAAACCTCAACTGATGATGTGCAAACTTTATCTAAAAACAAATTTATTGATCGATTAGATAAAAATGGAGACAGAAAAGTATCTAACACTGAGTTTAAAGGTGGTGATAAGCATTTTAATCAATTTGATATCAATAAAGATGGCTTTATCAGCATCGAGGAAGCGCCAACCGGGCCACCTAAAAAGAAATAAGTTATTTTTTTATAGCTCGCGCCTAGATTTGACCCTTTAATTTTCTGCAAACTGATGCCAAGTATGGCATTAGTTTGCAGTCATGAATGTGAATCCCAATAAACTTACCTAAAATGTAAATAACGCTATAAAATCTGGCGCTTACCCCTACCGAACACACCCTGATTGTGAAAATAAACAGTTCTTATTGAAATTAATTATTATTTTTAATGAGATAAGCTTTTATTCACGCATATTTAGACTATATTTTTAAAAGATTGTATCTTTTGATGAATGATTAATAATATGCTTTATAAGTAAGCTATCACTAATTTATCATTTCATGTATTTAAAACGAGGTATTTTTTCATTATGATACCGTAAATATCACTGTATTGTTTAACTCAGAGATAAAGCTATTGAACTGTAAAAGATAACCCTTTGATAATGCTCGTAGAAGGCGTTAAGCATTTTGTTCTATTTTAAACCGAATGCGGGGAATTATTGGTAAGGGAAAGTTGTATGAATATTAATATTAAAAATAAGGTCAATGTCATATTATTAGTTGATGACGAGCCTGCAAATATCAGATTGCTGAATAATTCTGTGTCTTCTTTAGGTCGCACTTACTTTGCGAGTAATGGAGAAGAAGCGATCAAAATGGCAAGTCAAATTAAGCCTGACCTTATTTTACTTGATATTCAAATGCCAGGCATGAGTGGTTATGAAGTCTGTGATGCAATTAAAGGTGACAGTGCACTCAAAGATACTGCGATTATATTCGTTACTGCTCACGGAGATACCGAGCATGAATTAAAAGCGCTTGATTATGGCGGTGTTGATTTTCTGCAAAAACCTCTTAATCCTTTAATTGTTCAAGCTCGTGCAAAAATCCACCTCGAGCTTAAAAATCAACAACACCAACTGGATCTTACCCGTGGAACACTAGATAGTATTATTCATCATTTACCCGTCTTTGTTGCCTATTGGGATGATGAGCTTAATAATATTTTCAGCAATGATGTAAATGGCGATTGGTTTGGCCTTGAAGCGCAAGATATGTTGGGTGAATCTCTTGTTGATGTCATTAATCATAATAACACTTTAGACATCGTCGCTATTGAGGTGTTGTTGACGGCAATTGATCAAGTGATACTAGGCAAAACCATGGGCTTTGATCTGACACTTAATGCGTCTTGTAATGATGCTGTTTTTGTTTCGGTTTCTTTAGTACCAACCTTATTAGAAGGGAAGTTTAACGGTTTTGTTATGCTAATGAATGACATTACCCCGATGAAGGTATTGCAGCGATGATTTACACCAAGATAAAGAATTGCTAAAAGTGACACTGAACTCCATAGGTGATGCGGTAATTACTACGGATATCCACGGGGTGGTTAATTTTATGAACCCCATTGCTTCATCCTTGACTGGCTGGTCGATTAATGATGCGATTAATCAACCCATTGAAACAGTTATGCCTCTAACAGACTCTAGCGGTAAATTTGCGATAAAAAACCCTATTTATAGTGCTATTAAAAAGCGCCGAGTAGTCGGGATGGCATTTAATACTCTATTACATACTCAGCAACAAACAAAGCTTGAAGTTGAGGATTCTGCTTGCACCAATATTAGACCAACAGGGGGAGATACAAGGGGCAATCATTGTTTTTCATGATGTCAGCGAAACCAAAGCAATGGCTTTGAAAATGTCACATCTTGCTAACCATGATTCACTAACAAACTTACCTAATAGAATGTTACTTCAGGATAGAGCTGAGCGTGCCATCAATAATGCAGATAGAAAGCATGAAAAGCTCGCAATGATCATGTTAGATGTTGATAACTTTAAAAGTGTTAATGATTCTGTAGGCCATAAAATGGGTGATATGTTATTGAAAAAAATAGCACAGCGACTGCTAGAAAGTTCAAGATCTGTTGATACCGTGAGTCGTCAGGGAGGAGATGAGTTTACTATTTTACAACCGGATATTACTAAGCTCGACCAAGTTGTAAGTTATGCTCAACGCATATTAACACTTTTTCAGAACCCTTTTATGTTGACGAAAAGCGCTTTGATTTGTCCTGTAGTCTTGGTCTTGCTATTTATCCTGATGATAGTAAAAGCATTGATATGTTACATAAGCATGCAGATTTAGCCATGTATCGAGCTAAAGAGTTAGGGCGTAGGCGCTGGCATTTTTATGCGAATGAAATTGAATCTAGTGTGTTAGCAAGGCATCGACTTGAGCAATATTTGAGTCGAGCTGTGCAAGAAGAGTTCTTTGAAGTTTATTATCAAGCTAAAACAGATGCGCGTAATAATAGTGTTGTGGGTATGGAGGCTTTACTAAGATTAAAACCACTTGATGGTGTTTTCATTTCACCTGCCGAATTTATTCCATTAGCTGAGGAATGTGGCCTTATCGTTGACATTGGTAATTTTGTCATGAGAAGAGTTTGTGAAGACGTGCTTAAATGGCAGAAAATGGGTTTTAATCATCGCGTTAGTATCAATATCTCACCAGTACAATTCTCTCAACAATACTTTTACGAGGGTGTACAAAGACTAATGACAGAGTTATCAATAGACACTGGTTTGATTGAGTTTGAGATAACTGAAGGTGTTTTAGCAAAAGATGTTGAGCGCACTCGTTTATTACTTGAGTCAATACAACAGCTTGGTATCAATATATCTATTGATGATTTCGGCACGGGTTATTCAAGTTTACTTTATCTTAAACGCTTTCCGATTAACGTGCTTAAAATCGATAAAAGCTTTGTAGATGATATGTTAACCGATGAAAATGATGAAGCCATCGTGGATACTATTATCAGCTTAGCTAAATCACTAAAAATGGAGTTAATTGCCGAGGGGGTAGAAAGTGTTGAACAGGTAAATGCACTTTCTACCAAAGGATGCTTTGTCATTCAGGGTTATTATTATTGTAAGCCTATTCCTTACTTTGATATGTGTGATTATTTACAGGCAAAAAATTAGCATCATTAGCAAGTTATCAATTGCGCAGTGAGGGAGAATTTCAATAAAAAGATATTCTCTTTTTATCCTACTATGGAGCACCTGTTCTTGAATTCAAAAACATTTTCTCAATCCGTTCTCTCAACAAAGCTTCGTGCCTTTTTAGCTATTTGGTTAGTAGGTTGCCTGTTGACTTTGACTGCTTACTTTTTACCGATGCGTATTATAAAAATAAGTTAAGCCTTAGAACAGAAAACCTAATTGAACAAGCTGTTTCGGTGGTTAAACAACGCTTTGAAAAGTATGAATATGGATTATTAAGTGCTCGTGGAGCGCTATTAATCGCTGAAAATAGTGCGACGTCACGGCGACATTTTAAACGCTATATTGCTTCTTTGAACCTTGGTAAAGACTTTCCTGGAGCCAGAGGGTTTGGATTCATTCGTCGTGTTGCTGTTGACCAGGAAGATGATTTTGTGCGCACTGCACGTGCGGATGATGCGCCTAATTTTAATATAAGGACATTAACTGAGCACAATAAAGAGCGTTTTATTATTCAATACATTTATCCTGAGCAGAATAATGAACAAGCGATCGGCTTAGATATTGGCTCAGAAAGTAACAGAAGGCAGGTCGCACTGACTGCCTCAATTAGCGAAGGGGCGACATTAACCGCTCCTATTACACTGGTTCAAGCTGAGGGCAAAGCAAGACGAGGTTTTTAATTCTGTTACCCGTTTATGAAGGAGTATTAGCTGATAATATTGTTGAGCAAAGGTTACAGTCAACGATTGGCTGGGCATATGCTCCTCTAATCGTTGATGAAGTTTTATTTGACCTTGGTGCGATCCTTTCTGAGATTGACTTAACCATCACAGATAAAGCCGAAAACCTTCCTTTTTTGAATCTACTTTCGAAGCAACTTCAATAGAGCAAAGTGAATCAGTTATCTCCCGTGAAATTGAATTTATGGGAAGAAGTTGGATTGTTTCAGCAAAGGCACATGAAAAAATAGAAAAAGGATTGTTATCTTACACTCCAACTTGGTTTCTATTTCTATTTGTGCTGATGACCTGTTTTTCTTACTTTATTGCACTGATAATAACCTCTAAATCTTCTAAACAATCACCCTCTGAAGATCAACAACTTAATATCTCTTTACGCGAGTTTTTCGCAAGCTCTAGTTTTAATAATATATCAAAGGGCTATTTGTTTATTATGTTGAGCATCCTTGCTTTGAGCGGCTATTTATATGTCGAGCAAGAGTTTAATGTTGCCTCTAAGGAGTTAATGGAGCATGCACAATATAGTAAAGAGTTAATCGATAATCATGAACAAAGCTATAAGGAAGGGCTAATTTTTGTAAAATCTATCCCAGTGATAAGTGCCTTAACCGACTTAAATAATGAGGTGTCGGGATTACCTTTTCAACTTGATGCTTGGGAAGGTGTGTTAGCCAATATCTTTAAAGCTTATATGCAATCACAGCCAGAAATGTTTCAAATTCGCTTGATTAGCGCACAGGGCCAAGGAAAGGAATTGGTAAGGGTGGAAAGAAAGGGCGGGGAGATTTTTGTTACTCCCAATAATGATTTGCAAAACAAGGGTGATAGTGACTATTTTATAAATACGATTAAATTAAATAGTGGTGAAATACACACATCAACTATTGAGCCAAATATCGAGGAAGGGGAAATGGAATTGCCAATACGCCTCACTCGGCGTTATTCCACACCTCTTTTTATTCTGATGGTCGCATTTTCGCTATTATCGTGATTAATGTTGAAGCAAGACCACTGCTTAATGAAATTAGGCGTCTGTCGAATAATGACGAAATCATTTATATCACCAATGATGAACAGAAATTTATACTGGCGTCGGATCTATATGCTGTTAATGATTCTTTTTCAGAGCAGGAGTATCAGTGGGGAGATGCATTTCAACGTACATCAAATATTTTTGGCGTATTAAACAATCAAATTAGTTCCTGGGAAGGCAGTAATGGCCAATTTATAAGCGCTGAAACATTGATATCGCCTAATCCGGGGGAGGTGATAGGACAGCTTAAAATTAATGCTACACAATTAACAAGTATTATCTATAAAAATGCAATGATACTGTTATTAAAACAAATGTTAATTTTGTTGGTATTCTCACTGTTAGCACTGTTATTGTTTTATTATTCCTGGGCAAACAATACACGTATGTTGATTGCTAATCGTGTCAAAAAAGAATTAGCGACTCAAAAACAAAAAGAGAATATGTTCGAAAGCCTGACGGAATTGTCGCCAGAAGCTATGGTGATAATCGACACAAAGGGCATAATTGTATTAATTAATTCTCAAGCAGAAAAATTATTTGGCTATCAACGAGATCAATTAGTTGGACAAAAAATTAATATGTTAGTGCCGGTTTCAGTTGCTCATAAACATGATAGTTATGTTGATGGTTATGTAAAAAATCCACGTACCCGACCAATGGGCACTGCTAACGATCTTTTTAGTCGTCATGCTGATGGTTCAGAATTTCCCGTTGAAGTGAGCTTAAGTCCGATCCAACTAGATGATAAGATGCTCATTGCTTCATCTATCCGTAATATTTCCGAACGAAAAACAATCGAAAACACTTTAAAACAAGCCATTGAAAAAGCTAAAAGTGCTAGCCAAGCAAAAACGGCTTTTTTAGCTAATATGAGCCATGAAATACGCACACCACTTAACGCAGTTATCGGATTGACACACTTACTTCAGGGTAAGGAGTTAACCTCTGAACAACTCAATTTAGTCAATAATATTCAATTAGCAGGACGTTCTTTATTAGGAATTGTTAACGATATTCTAGACTTAAGTAAAATAGAAGCAAATGAGATGACTGTGGTGCAGGCGCCTTGTAATCTGCAACAATTATTGGATGAGATTTATAGTGTTTTCTCAAATCAAGCCTCGCAAAAGCAAATAACCCTTAATTTAGAAGTAGATCCACATTTAGCTCTTTTAGTTAAGACAGATAAAAATTTATTAAAACAAGTTCTTACAAATTTATTAAGTAATGCCATTAAGTTTACCAGTGAAGGAAGTGTTAGTTTAAAAGTGACCTGTGATATTTCTGATGGCTTGGCGTCAGAAATACAAATGCAAAAAATGCAACTAGTGAGATTTAGCATTGAAGATACCGGTATTGGTATTTCTCCTGGGCAACAAGAAAAAATATTCCAACCTTTTAATCAAGCTGATGAGGGCATTAATCGACGCTTTGATGGGACGGGTTTAGGTTTATCAATAGTACGTAATTTAAGTGAGCTTTTAGGTGGTGAGATAGGCGTCAGCAGTGAGCTTGGAAAAGGTAGTTGTTTCTGGCTCGATTTGCCTTTAAAACAGATAAGCAAGGATGAAGATTTTAGCAGTGATTCAATTGTTGAGCCGATAAATATCTGGGTGTTTGGCAGTGTTGATAATGGCGAATGCATGTTACAGAAACTTTGTATTTCCCTTGGTTGGCGAGTATTTTGTGGCGCCAATGTCACTCAGTTTAGTCAAGAGTTTCAACAACGTTTGCAAGACCAAACACAATTACCTGATGTGATGGTCATTGATTGGGACTTAAATGGTTTAGATAGCTTAGCACTCATAGAGATGATTTTTAAAATACCTCACTGGCAACAAATACCTGTTATTTGCGTATGGTTCTGAACAGCAACAGGCAAACATTGACCAACTTGATCATTCACGACGTATAAAAGGTGTTTTACTCAAACCTGTTGAGCCAACAAATTTATTTAGTTTAGTGAATAATACGCTGATTGAGTATACAGGTGATACAAATCGAGTACTTGAGTCCACTAAAATGGAAGCAATAAAAGCGAAATGGTTGCCTGGTGTGAGGATTTTGGTAGTTGATGATAGTTTAATGAACCTTGATGTTGTTGAAAAAATATTAACAAACAATGGCGCGAGCGTTACTACTGCATCTAGTGGTACGGAAGCTATTGAGACCCTTAAAAATGCGCAAGATTATTATGATGTGGTATTAATGGACGTGCAAATGCCTGTGATGGATGGCTTGCAAGCGACTGCTTTTATTCGTCAGCAACTAAATATCAAAAAGCTACCGATTATTGCGTTAACCGCAGGCACGCTTGAGGAGGAAAAAATAGGGCGCTTAAAGTTGGCATGAATGCATTTCTAAGTAAGCCTATTGAGCCAGCAAAATTAATTTTAAGCCTTCGTAAACATGTCGAGTATTATCGTGAACGTGCGATTATGATCGATCATATTGAAGTACATGAAGGGCATAAACATGCGGCTGATTGGCCTGAAATTATTGGTATAACCAATAGCATAGACTTATTCCAAGGAGATTTAGATTTATTTGAATTTTCACTACGACGTTTATTTGAAGAACACAATGACCTTGATAGTTTAGTTGGAAATGGTTTGAGCCTAAGTGATCAGGATTATCGTAATGAATTAGCAACTAAAGTACATAAATTACGTGGTAGTGCTGGCATGGTTGGTGCTAAAGAATTATATAATATGGCTTCACAGGCAGAAATAAGTTTACGTAAAGGTACACAGGAGCATCAACGGGAGTTATTAATTGATATTGTTAATGGTTTACAAGCGTTACAGAAGAACAGTGAAAAATTCCTAGATTTACAGCTTAAAAGTAAACTAGCATCAAACAAACAAAGTGATCCCGCGGTTGAAAAAATGGGTAGCTCAGAGGTTGAGAAGCTAATTTTTGCACTCGAAAATAATGATTTATCTGTTATTGATATTGTAGAGGAGCAAACTTCAAGCATTGTGGCACTACTTGGAGAAGAGACTTTTAATGATTTTAATCATCAGGTTACTTCGCTTAATTATGCTAAAGTTGCTGATATTTTGAAAGCTCATAATGAGCAGTGAAAGTTAGCTGAAAGGCCTACAATGCAAGCTGATTAATAAATGGGCTGTTAAGCTGTTATTGTGGTTTGTCACTGTGTGATTGTTATGTAGCCTTGTCCTTTGGAATCGGAAGCGTATTTGATCCAATTTTGGGCTAAGAGCGTATAAGCTAGCAAGCATCAATAGCTCTAAGGCAGTAAATATGAAGTATATGACTTATTTTTTGTTCTTCTTTAGCTTTTACACTCATGGGCAGGAAAAAATGAAGTTGACAGAACTATCCTCTTTAAAATGGGAAAATAGAATTATTTTGGTGAAGGTTGAAACCAATAAAGACAATATTTTAAACCTATTTGAAGAAAACAAAGGTGCTATTAATGAACGTGATATTGTTTGGTTTATCATGCAAGGTGACACTATTGACACCAATTACAAAGCAATCTTAGACGAAAAATTAGTGTCTAATATTAGTCACCAATATACAAATCAGCCTGGTAATGTATTATTAATTGGTAAAGATGGCAGAATAAAATCTAGCCGTGAAAGTGTCGATTTAGAAAGTGTTTTTTTAGAAATTGATGCCATGCCCATGCGTCAGTCTGAAATGAATAATCAATAGGCCTTCACTGCTCAATAATGTATTTGATTTTAGTTTTCATGTTATTTAAATAGGACGTTATTGTGATTTCATATTTACCTCGTATTATATTTTTTAGTGCTATTGTGCTATTAACTGCTTATAGCCAGTCAAGTAATGACCCTAACTATCAAGCATCAAAATCTTTGCCTGATTATTCTCAAGACACTTTTCAACAATATATCGAAGATACTAAACAATGGTTATTGACACATCGCGTGTTTAAAACAGAGGATATTGAAAAAGAACTGCAAGCGAATCTTCCCTTTGAATTAATGCCTGAAAAAGCAAATGGGGATGCCGTTTTATTAGTGCATGGCTTAGGTGATTCACCATATTCTTTTATTGATGTAGCAAAACACCTCGCCTCAAAAGGTTACCTTGTAAGAACGGTATTATTACCAGGGCATGGAAGTAAAGTTGGCGATCTCATGTTACCCACATTAGAAGATTGGCAGAATGTGGTACGACACCACGTTGCATTATTAAAACAACAATCCAATAAACTTTGGTTAGGAGGTTATTCCACAGGTGCAAATTTGGTGACCTCCGAAGCATTAAATGATCCTGATATTGAAGGTCTGTTACTATTTTCCCCTGCCTTTAAACCGAGAAGATCTATCGTTAAGTGGGCTAACATTGCCAGTTACGTCGTAACGTGGGCGGATCAAGATCCTGAGACTAATTATATCCGCTACAATTCTTTGCCAATGAATGGCGGCGCTGTTTATTATCAGACCACAGAAGTTGTGCAAGATGATCTAAAGGATACTTTGTATAACAAACCTATTTTTATGATGTTAAGCGAAGGTGATCGTGTTATTGACAGCAAATTTCCTATCTCTGTCTTTGAAAAGCAGTTTATAAACGATAATAACCAATTAATATGGCAAGGTGAGGGGGAATTATCTCTCCCTAATACCACTCGATTTAGTATGAATCGTCCCGACCTACATATAGTTAATGGATCTCATATGGGCCTATTATTTGCGCCGAATAACAGTGATTATGGGAAAGAAGGCACGATAAGAATTTGTAATAATGGTCAAAGTAAAGAACAAGAAAAAGCCTGTGAGCAGGGCGCAGAAACCTGGTTTTCTTCTTATGGGCAGATTCAAGAAGGGAAAGTGTTGGCGCGTTTAACTTATAACCCTTATTTTCAAGAAAGCATGGAAAAGCTCGATAAAGTAATGAGTAATTAGCTAATATTTAAAGTTATTTTATATGTATCAAGTATGAACAAAGTAATTTGATCATACTTGGTCATTAACGGTAATAGAAAAACCTTAATCAATTAAGGTGTATTTACTTGAAAAGTGGTGGCAGAGCCATTTATATAAGTTAAAAGCGATGGTGCTTTTTGCTGTAGGAAGGCCATCCTTATCTAAAAAAGATTCGCCTTTAAAAGTAATAACGTCGTCGTTGCTCAGCAACACTCGTTACTTTAATGCCTTCAATAAAGTCTTCATGCTCTTGCAGTTGACTATTTGCTATGGCTATCAAATCATCGCTTTTTATTGTTTGTTTTTCATTACTCATGTTAATTAATCCTCCAAATTTTTTAATAAATAATAATAACCAGAGTTGCTTGTTAATCGCAAGTACCAAGATGAGGATTTATCATGCCTTATGGGGTAATAATTATGACATTTATTAACCATTAATATCCTATTAAATTTTTTAAAAAATTCAATTAATCCCCTTGTTTTTAATTTTCTAATCCCTAATTAAAATATTGTGGGTGAGCAGTCTCTTATAGATGTTTATCCACTACTAATTGTATTTATTATATGTTGCTTAAACGGAGAATATATTATGAACTCAGTTGATTTAACACCCCTATATCGTAGCAGTATCGGTTTTGATCGTTTAGCGTCTTTATTAGATAGCGCCTTAACATCTGACAGTACTCAGAGCGGTTATCCTCCCTATAATATTGAAGTGATTGAAGATAATCATTATGCCATTACACTCGCTGTGGCAGGGTTTACTGAAGATGAACTTGATATCCAAGTCGAAAAAGGTATCTTGACGGTTAAAGGCAATAAGTCATTAAAAGAAAAGTCTACCTATCTTTATCATGGTATTGCTAACCGAGCCTTTGAACGTAAATTTAATCTCGATGATTATGTCGAAGTGACTAATGCAGATCTCGCAAATGGCTTGTTAACCATTGCTCTCAAAAAAGAAATACCTGAAGCGATGAAACCTAAGTCAATCGCTATTAACCATAAGGGAAATGCTATTGAACATAAATCAGAGGAGTCTAAAAAAGAAATTCAAAGCGACAAAGTCGCTTAACAACCAGGGGGATTAATTCCCCCTTTCTTGTTTGTAAAATTATTTGTTTAATTTTAGTGTTTTACACAAATCAAATGCCCACAAGGAGGGAAAGTGTCCATTAATTTACCTAAGGTGATGCATACAGCGGGTAGTTTTAATGCCTATTTATCTTATGTGAACAATATTCCAATGCTTGATGAGGAGCAGGAAAAGAGACTGTTTAAAGACTATCAAGAAAAAAATGACTTGGATGCGATAAAAAAAATAGTACTGTCACATTTGAGATTTGTGGCTTATATAGCAAGAAGCTTTAAAGGTTACGGTTTACCCATGGAAGACTTAGTACAGGAAGGTACTATTGGTTTGATGAAGTCAGTAAAAAACTTCAAATCAGAGGTCGGTGTGCGCTTATCTAGTTTTGCTATCCATTATATAAAAGCTGAGATACAAGAATATGTTGTTCGCAATTGGCGTTTGGTAAAAGCGACAACAACCAAGGCCAAACGTAAACTATTTTTTAATTTGCGGCGTTTAAAAAGCAGTACTGATTGGTTAACCCACAAAGACAAACAACAGGTCGCTGAAGAATTAAAGGTAACAGAAGCAGATATTAATGAGATGGAAATACAAATGTCTCAATCTGAGATATATGTTCAACCCATTTCAACCGGTGACGATGATGATATTTCTGTTGATTTTTCACATCTACTTGAGGATAAGTCAGAACACTTTACAGCGACACTTATGAAGCAAGATCATAAGAAAAAAGTATTTCAAAAAATACGTGAAATGACAGCACAATTAGATGAGCGTTCTCGGGATATCATCGAAAATAGGTGGTTATCAGAGAAACAACTTACACAAAAAAAGTTGGCTGAAAAATATGGTGTTTCAAAAGAGAGGATTAGACAAATTGAAGAAGCCACTTTATTAAAAATGAGAGAAAAATTAGTTGCCTTAAATAGCTAATTTGATAGAGGTTAACATGCAGACGAGATTAAGTTTGGTAAAATTATTAAGAACTATTGTATGGCTTACGGCACTACTATATCTAATTAACTTACTTCTTCCCGTCGTTGAAAAATATTATATTTATAATAATTCACAACCAAGGGCTGTCTCTGCAAGAGGTGATTTAGCGGAATCGGAAAAGTCGGTTATTGAGCTTTTTAGCTACGCCAGTCCTTCTGTAGTGTTTATCTCAACAAATAAAATAATAAGAAGCTTTTGGAGTCGCGATGTACGTAAAGTTCCTCGTGGCACCGGATCTGGTTTTATTTGGGATGAGTTTGGACATATTGTTACTAATTACCATGTCATTAAAGGTGCTTCTGAAGCGCTAATAAGGTTAAATGATGGCCGAACTTATCAGGCGAATCTTGTTGGTATTAGTCCACAACACGATTTAGCAGTATTAAAAATTGATGTTGATTTTAATTTACCACCACCGGTTCCAATTGGCACCAGTGACGATTTGAAAGTAGGGCAATCAGTTTATGCAATTGGTAACCCATTTGGTTTAGATTACACACTAACAAGTGGCATTGTTTCTGCTCTTAATCGCTCTCTTTCTGGAGATTCAGATTTAATCATAGATAACTTGATTCAAACGGATGCGACCATTAACCCTGGTAATTCAGGTGGGCCATTACTCGATAGTGCAGGTCGTTTGATTGGTATAAACACAGCAATATATAGCCCTTCAGGTGCCTATGCAGGTGTTGGATTCTCGGTGCCTGTCGATACTGTTAATAGAGTTGTCCCACAGCTTATTAGCCATGGTCGATATGTTAGTCCATCACTCGGTATAACCATTGATGAAAATATTAATCAGCAAATAACTAGGGAGTTAGGCATTGAAGGTGTCGCGATTCTTGATATTTTACCTGATTCAACGGCATCAAAATCAATGTTAAAAAGCGCTCAAATTACACGTTTTGGAATAAGGCTTGGTGATGTGATCCAATCAGTAAACGATGAATCTGTTAGTACGGTTAAATCTTTATTATCGATACTCGATAACTATAACATTGGTGATAGAGTGTCTCTTGGCATCTTACGTGATAAAAAAACCATAAAGGTAGAAGTGAAACTTGAATAAATACCATGAAATAGCGAGTTAGAAAGGCTTTTTCATTAGCTCGCTTGTTAAAGTTACTTTAGAATATTATTAACTTTTACTCGTTGAATTGGTTTTCAACAAAAGAAATAAGTTAAAACACTTGCTCAATTGTCACTAGTGGTATTCTGGTTGATATCGCATTTAGAGCAATATTATGAATCATTTCATCTACGCTAGTACAACAATCCATTAATACAGATACTTTGTATTTTTCTGCAGTTTTAGATATTCTTGCGTGTGTTACGCAGTTTTGCGTCATCATTCCACATATCAGCAGTTCATCGACGTTTTTATTTTTGAGTGTTATGTCTAGAGAGGTTTTTTCAAAACTATCTGCAAAAGTTTTTATTATTATTTCTTTCTTTAAACCTGCTTCCATTAGCTCAGGGTGAATTTTCACCCCTTCGCTATCTTCATTAAAAAAGGGGCCAGCCCCTGTTCTGGATCTGCTATATGTTGAATATAAATAACAGGTATATTTTTGTCATTGGCTTTTTTAATCGCTATCTTGATATTACTGAGTACTTCTTTGGTATTCCAAAGCGGGAACTTTCCGGTTGGAAAATAATCGTTTTGAGGGTCGATAACAAGTAGGGCTTTTTGCTTCATTTAGATTCTCCATCGTTTCATTTTCATGCGTAGTTTGTAAGTTGTCATTATCGCCAACTTGTAATAATACAACCAGAGTCTAAAATGACTAAAAACATGTCAAAAGTGACAACTAGGCTAAATCAATGAAAAAAATTTCTATAGGTATTTGCCATTACCCTAATGCTTTGAAATCAGCGGTCTATGGATTAGAAGAATTATTTATCATGGCAAATAAAGTATGCAAAGAGCAAAAAATAGACATACACTTTGAGCCTATAATCTTTAATAATACAGAGCTTCTTTCTCAACATTTTTCGGTTGTATTATTACCCCCAAGCTCACAAAATGATTATTATCTCAATCCTCAAATAGAGCTTATTGAATGGCTTAAACAACAGCATTTTCAAGGAGCTGTTATTGCTTCTGCTTGCGCGGGTGCATTTATTCTTGTCGCAACAGGGTTACTGGAAAACCGTTCGATCACAACACATTGGGGTTTATCGGATGTATTTAAAAAATATTTTCCTAAAATATCACTCAATACTAATGAAATTTTAATTAATCATGGTGATGTGATCAGTGCTGGTGGCATGATGTCATGGTTGGATCTAGGGTTTGAATTGGTAGAAAAATATTCATCTTCACTGGTGATGAGGCAACTTGGAAAGGTGCTTATAGTAGATACTGCATCGAGGAAACAAGGTTTTTATCAGCAATTTAATCCATTACTTTTACATGGCGACCAAAGTATTAGTGGTATTCAACAGGCAATGAATTTGGCTTATTCAAAAACAGTGTCGATTCAAGCATTAGCTAAGCAATTTAATCTTACTGAACGCACCATGCAAAGACGTTTTTTAAAAGCGACTGGTTACAATCCTAACCAATACTTGCAACGCCTTAGAATTCAAAAAGCTTGTGATCTATTAGAAAGTTCGAATTGCTCATTTGAGTCGATATCCAATCAAGTGGGATACGCAGATACCAGCGCATGTCGGAAAATATTTACAAGGACGATGGGGTTAACACCCAAAGAGTTTCGTATGCGGTTTGCTAGAAACTCTTAAATTTTGATTTTATTTCTTGCTAAGGGATGGCTTGATTTTATTTTATTAATTAAAAATCCCTAACCACAACAAAGATAACCATACTTAACTACCCCTTAAATCTGTGTTTCACTTTCTTATCACTTTTGGGTTGCAGTATTCTAAAGTGTCTTTATAATACGCGCTCAATTTTAAGCATTAGCTTAATTACTTTTAACAAAAATATAGCGGGTTCCCTCACCCCGCGCTAAATTCACAGAAAAAGGTTTATTATGTTATTACTCTCTCACGAGCAAACTCGCCGTGCGCTTTTTGTGCTAGTTGCGTTTCACATCCTTATTATCAGTGCTAGTAACTATCTAGTGCAGTTGCCCTTTACCATCATGGGTTTACATACCACTTGGGGCGCTTTTAGTTTTCCATTTGTTTATCTAGCCACAGATTTAACCGTTCGTATATTTGGTCAGCAAGTAGCGCGTAGCATTATTTTTAAAGCTATGTTGCCTGCATTACTTATATCTTATGTTATCGGGGTTTTGTTTCAACAAGGTTCATTACAAAGCTTATCTGCGTTGGCTGAAGTGAATAGTTTTGTTTTCCGTATTGCCTTTGCTAGTTTCTGTTGCTTATTTAATTGGCCAGTTAATGGATATTAAAGTGTTTGCAAAACTGCGTGAAACTAAGCGTTGGTGGGTAGCACCTGCTTTGCATCAACAGTTATTGGAAACTTTGTTGATACCTTAGTGTTTTTCTCACTGGCCTTTTACGCATCAGGGGATGCTTTCATGGCGACACATTGGCCTGAAATTGCTTTAGTTGATTATGGTTTCAAATTAGTCGTCAGTGTCGGTTTATTCTTACCTGCCTATGGACTGCTTTTACGTGTTCTTGAGCAATACATCCTTAAATCACCGGAACAGCGACACGCCATTTAGTCTAGCCATTAAAACAGCTCCACGATTGTAGTGGCTAGTAATATTAGCCACTACATTTTGACGAGTATAAAAGCTTACTCAGCTTGTTCATTGCCAAGAGATAACTCGATTTCTTCAACGTAATTCTTTGTTGAGAATAGTGGAAGTGGGCGCCCCAAATTGAAGAAAGCATTCACATGCTTGATAGCAGGTAGCTTACCACTTTCCTTAAGTACTGCAGTGGTTGTCGCTTTAAGTTCAGCTAAATCGATACCATGCTCAGCGGCGAAGGTTTCAACTGATTTATGCTTTTTCTGTTCAGAAAAAATATTTGCGAAGTCACTGTATCCCATTTTATATCCTTAAATATCATCGTGATTGTAGCGTTAATTAAACTGTTTAAATGTGCTTATAAAAGTAAGCTAAAACGCCTCGAATTTTGAGGCGCCATATTAACAGAATTCCAATTTTTTCGTTACTTTAAAAACGCGTATCTCAAATACCTGTATGTGGGGGAGGGGATAGTTGTTTATAAATGATGGACTTATTTAAAATAATCACTTATACGATTTCTTTTTAGTTTATTTATGAATCGAAATATTGAAAAAACACGCGCTATTAATTTTGATTCTCGATGTTTTGAATCTAGCAAAAATGCAGGCCGAGTTGATAGCTTTTTATAGTAGTGATTTACTTCTTTATATTCAGCCAGAGGAAAACCAATAGCTACTAAACGTTGCAATACGGTATACCAAGAAATATCAACAATTGATATCTGCTGGCCCACTAACCAATCGTTACTATTTAGTATGTTGTTAAGCTTTGTTAGCGCTTGATGATATCGAGAACAGGCTTGCTTGATCTCTTCTTCAGTTATGCCTTCATTGAGTTTTAATCGCCACCAAGCAATATCGTTAGTACGACTGGCGTTCTTTATCTCCGTTTTGCTCTTTTTCATCTATTTCATTTTCAGATTTAAGCTTTACCGGGCCAAATTGAATGGTGAGTATTCTTAATTCTATATGTAAGCTTTTTTCTAAATCTAGAAGCGCCTTTGCTTCACTCGCTTCAATACAATCTTGTTTAAAAAAGAATCGATTTTCAGTGGCATAGTTTTGGTCTAAGTAAGCAAGAATATCATTGCTTTCCACGTGGACAGTGCCATTATCAACAAGGGCAGGGACAACACCATGAGGGTTAATGCCTAAATACCAGCGACTGGAATTTTCCTGTTTACGTAAATTAATGGCATGAGCAGTCCAAGGTTGGTTGAGCTCACCCAGTAATATTCTGACCTTTTGTGAACAGGAAGAGCCTTGGCTGTGTAATAAGTGCAGACCTGTCCATGACTGTACTTCCGTTGTAGTTATTCGGTCTTTAGAAATTATCATAATTTATTTACCTATATCCCTTATTCATCATCCATTATTCATCGATTGTTTATCCATTACCTATCCCGACTAGAATAAAGTGATGACTCAATTAATCTGCAAATAAGGTATGCATGATCAAGCTTTGATAATGAACTTTAAACTCAGCACTCATAATATCTTCGCTGGCAATAATCTTATTCAAAATCGAAAAGTTAATCGGTGCTGAAATCAAACCTAATAATGCAATAAGAAAAGTGTCTGAAGTATATTTGTTAAGCCGGGGTTCGCATTTATTTGCCGCATCAAATAACTGGCTAACATACAAATGCATATCGATAATGTTTTCCGATAAATAACGAGAACGATCATTTTCAGCATCGTATTCCATACTGATTAACCTAATCATTTGAGGGTGATCAAATAATGTTTTAATCAAAACCGACACAGGCGCTTTAAATAAATTTAATTCATTTTTTTCACTGGTAGCTACTCGCGACAATGCTGTATTTAGTTCAGTGCTATAGAGTTCATTATGCCGATCAACAATAGCAAACCAAATATCTAACTTTGAACCAAAGTGGTGGCGAATTGTGCCGTGTGATACATCAGCAAGTGTTGCTATTTCGCGGATAGAGGTTGCATCAAAGCCTTTGGTTGAAAAAAGATCAAATGCACTAGCAAGAATCACATTTTTTGTAATCACAGCTTCTTCTGAAGTTTGCCGTCCTATTCGTATCGTTTTATTACTCATTTTTTCAAATCACTCGTAACAATAAATAAAATAGAGTAGGTGACTTTGTGTCACCTACCTTTAACTAAACTTTAAAGATTATTCTCTTGTGCATATAACTCAGGTAAAAAACCAGCAAGAATATTCATTTCACCAATAGCATGATCCATTAATGCAATGCCTTCATGTTTATTAACAATCAGCATACGAGCCAATGCGGTATTACCAATCAAGCCTTCAAGTGAGAAGACAGTCTGGTTTGGGTTCTCAGAATGACGCTTTTCGATATAACCCTGCCAAAAAACAGAACGCATTTCAGAACCATATTCAGTTTTAGTCACAATATGACACATCTTGCTGGCATTAATCGGCTCTTCACGCAAACCTGCAAATGCACAGATCGCAAAGCGATCTTCTGATTCTTCATAACCATTTAGAATTTCTGATGGCTCTACAAATTGAATACGCGACTTATTTAAAGTTTCACCGATATATTCATCAACAAGGTGACTCGAACCAATATGCTCGCCGATTTTTTTGTTTTCCCAATCCATCCAAACGTGTTCAGTGGGATACCAACGCTTATAGTGCTCAGTGGTTTGCATATAGTCCGCAAACCACCATCTAACCATTTCAGGCTCTACATTTGGCATACGGGTTAGCGCCTTTACCACTAAGATACCATTACCTGCTCGGTATACTCCGGTTTCAAGCTCGGTATACTTTTCAGACAGAACATCTGGGCCACGATTAGCTGTCGCCCATGGGTTAATACCAAATACGGCGATAAGAACAGTGACTATTACGGCTGGTATTACAATGTACTTTTTCACATTTGTTCCTTTTAAATAAACTTTTGCTATACGATTGTATTGCTTGTGTCTATTTAACAATACGATCGTGTAGTAAGTCAATTGAAAAATACATTTATATGCCTAATGGCTAGTAGCGACTTTAATTTTCATAGGAGCTGAAAGCCTCTTTCAAACTCAAAGCCCACTAAACAAGGCCGGCAAGTTCATTTGAGACAGCTAAAACAAGGAGGTGCATTTCTCGGTAGATGAAGCAGAGGAGTCGGTGCTATTGAGCTTGTATTTGGTAATACTTAACCTGAATTCTAATATCCAGAATTCAGGTTGTATATAACTAAACCGTCACAAACGAGTTAATCCATAGGTTACTTAGCTACTGTCAATTCTCTTCGAATTATTGCCGTTCCTTCGGTTAAGGCGGTTAATTTTCTACTGGCTACTTCGCGTGATAAAGGTGCCATGCCACAGTTGGTACAAGGGTAGAGTTTGTCAGCATCTACATACTTGAGTGCTTCGCGTAACGTATTGGCAACTTCTTCTGCTGTTTCGATAGCATCGCTTGCAACATCAATCGCGCCAACCATTACTTTTTTACCTCGAATAAGTTCAAGTAATTCCATTGGTACTAAAGAGTTATGACATTCTAATGAGATAATATCGATATTAGATTTTTGCAATTTTGGAAAGGCTTGTTCATATTGTCGCCACTCAGAACCTAATGTTTTTTTCCAGTCAGTATTTGCTTTAATGCCGTAGCCGTAACAAATATGTACTGCAGTTTCACATTTCAGTCCTTCAATGGCTCTCTCTAAACAAGCGATCCCCCAATCATTAACTTCATCAAAAAATACATTAAAAGCGGGCTCGTCAAATTGAATAATATCAACACCTGCTGCTTCTAATTCCTTTGCTTCTTGATTCAATATGATGGCAAATTCCCAAGCAAGTTCTTTACGACTTTTATAATGATCATCATACAATGTATCGATCATGGTCATTGGACCTGGCAAAGCCCACTTTATTGGTTGTTTAGTTTGCTGGCGTAAAAACTTAGCATCTTCAACAAATACTGGTTTTTGACGAGAAACAGGGCCAACAACAGTAGGGACACTTGCATCATAACGGTCACGAATTTTAACGGTTTTACGTTTTTCAAAATCAACACCATTGAGGTGTTCAATAAAGGTAGTCACAAAATGTTGTCGGGTTTGCTCGCCATCACTGACAATATCAATGCCTGCTTGTTGCTGGTTTCTAGTAATGCTAAACGTAAAGCATCTTGTTTTCCTTCCTTTAATTCATCACCTTTCAATTTCCATGGAGACCATAGAGTTTCAGGCTCTGCAAGCCAACAAGGTTTAGGTAAGCTACCTGCTGTTGAGGTCGGTAATAATGTATTGGTAGTCATTTTTTTCATAATAAATAATGCCGTATATTTAGGGAGACTTTAAAATTTAACTGTTTTATCTTACTGTTAAGCGTAGCTAGCAGACCATTGTTCAAGCACTGATTGATAGGGTTTAATGAAATTTTCTTCAGTAAACTTTCCTTGCTCATTAGCTAATTGATTGCGTTCTTCTCGATCATAAACAATTTGTGTTAATGAATAATCCTGACTCTTTAAGTTAGGTTGATAGGCGCTTCCTGCGACCACATTGGCATTGTAAATTTCAGGTCGGTAGATTTTTTGGAATGTTTCCATCGTACAAATCGTACTGATAAGCTCAAGGTTAGTGTAGTCATTAAGCAAATCACCAAAAAAATAAAATGCTAAAGGCGCGACACTATTTTGTGGCATAAAATAACGAACCTGTAAGCCCATCTTTTTAAAGTATTGCTCAGTTAAAGACGACTCATTTGCTTTGTATTCAACACCTAATACTGGATGTTCATTTTTAGTACGCAGATATGTTTTTGTATCGGAAACACTTAGACATATTACCGGTCGCTTATTAAAATTTTGTTGGTAAGTCGATGAGTTCACAAAGGATTGAAATAGCTTGCCATGTAATTCACCAAAGTTATCTGGAATACTAAATTTAGGCTGATTTTTATTATGAGCTTGTAACAAAACACTAAAGTCATAATCACGTACATAAGATGAAAAATTATTGCCTACAATGCCTTCAATCTGCTTGTTGGTTTGATGATCAACAATATTTGTTTTTAAAATTTCTATTGATGGAAAAGTATCACCACTGCCTTTTACATCGAGATCAACTGAAATAATTTCAAGCTTCACAGAATAACGATCTCCTGCAGTATTATCCCAATGTGCTAAGGTATTAAAACGATCATTCATCATCTTTAAGGCGTTTTGTAAATTGGTTTTGCGGTTCTCTCCTCTTGCTAAGTTTGCAAAATTAGTTGTTATACGGGAGTCCTCAGAAGGGTGGTAGTTTTCATCAAAAGATGTACTTTTAATGATAAATTTAAAATCTTTATTAATGCTCATCTCATATCCAATTTTTAGTCTTAAAGTCCGAATAAATCGGTTACATGTCAATTAACCTTTCATTAACTTTATCTGCATATTCGATGCGTTTATCCTCATGTCTTAATTAGGATTTATCTGAATATGCTCTAAAGTTATAAACACAGTATGATTTATACATGAATTTATTAATGAAATAAATTGACTTTAATTCAATTTTTGTTGAATTAAATTAATGATTGTTTCTTTAGTAAGTTTTAAAATGATAGTGAATAGAAGGGAGAGTCAACTTAATCGAATAATACTTAGGTCTAGCATTAAAATTGTAATTAATTATAGTTGTGGCCAATTCATAGAAGTTATAAATAGAAATTTATTTTTTAAGCCGTGGTAATGCAGGAGCAAAGTCTAACGCCATTAACAGCATTGAAAATTTTGAGCGCTATTATCGTCAGCTCCTCAATATTTAAATGAAGCATTATTGGAGATAAAAGGGCAATTGAAATAATAATCAATAAGTAGCATAATAATTTCTTCTCAACGAGATCTAAAAAGCAATTTTTAGATCAACTTTTGATGTTTTTCAAATTCTGACAAACCTCGTTTTATGCTGTTGATTTTAAAAGCTTACTAGAAGAGGAGGGTTTGAGGAGTTCCCTGTTTTTCAAGGGATTAAGACGTAGCTTTAAGTGATGGCATATTGAACATGATAGTTTGGGAAGCTCCGTGTTTTCCAAGGGATTAAGACATAAATAGCTCTTCTTTGCATTTGGTGATTATGATGCCCAAAATTGCACGATGCGAGGCTTGCCCCTTTATTTTGAACGCTTCAAAGAAGAAATCGAAACATTACACAAAAGAAGTGTCACTCTAGGTAAAGCGAGTCGACCGAAGCAACCAAAAATAGATGAATGCTACTCTGACCCCAATTATTATCGTCTATGCTGATAATTCGAATGCCTAGCTCTGGGCGTGCAGATCAGCTTATGAGCAGGCTAGACAAAGGTGAAAGTATCATGGAGCAGATGAGATGCTCTAAACGGAGGAAATATGTCAAAAACTAATGCAATAACTCTAATGTTTATAACATCGCCGCTAATGGTCGGATGCTCCACCACTCGTGAAAACTTTGTTGCCGATCTGCAGAAGCAAGGGGATAACCCCTTTATCATTGAACCCGAACTTAAAGGTCTTGAGGAAAAAATCCAATCAATTGCGATGGCCAAAAGGATATATGATGCCCCCTATCACCTTGTCTTTGACCCACGCAATGATGCCATCATTAGTCATTTCCAAGACCGTTTCAACAAACAAACCATGATGGAGAAGATTAATCTAGCCCGTGCCGGGTATGATGCGGCGGTGGCAGACCGTTACCCTCATATCGGTTCAATGAGAGGGTGTGAACTGGTAAATAACGGCGCTTATGCAGTGACTGACGAAGTGAATAATGACCAGTTTGAATGGCGCTTTGTGAAAGGCGAATGTTTCGATGGGCTGGCTCACGGGATTGGTGAAATCGTTGATGAAAAACTGAGCGCACATTTTGTCGGACGTTTTGATCAGGGGGTAATGATTGAAGGTGTGTTCACTATGCCCCTCAAAGATGGCATGAAGCTTATTCAGCTTGGAGAATTTCCCAGCAAAAATCGCACTGCTCGCCTGTTGACGACCAAAGTGAGAAAGGATGGTTTCCAATGGCACCGATACGGTGATTTTAAAGACGGAAAAATAAACGGTTTTGGCATCAACATCTGGGGGTACACCAACCTTATGGTCGTCAGATCTATTGGTGAGTTCAAGAATGGGGATTTTGATGGCTTTCGTCGCCGAGCAGAAATCCAGACCTTTCGGTGACGGCAAGGTATGGAATACCTGGATAGGCAATTATGTTGATGGAAAGCTGAATGGGCACGGAGCTTGGACCAATGGCATGGACGGGCTGGTAGTAGGGTATTGGAAAGAAAATAAACTTCACGGACAGGGATACGGCGCCTATGTCAACCAATACTACACCAATGAGAGCTACACGGGGACCTACGTTAACGGTAAGCGTGAAGGGGCTTTCAGGGTACAAACAATAGCCGACATAGGAGACCGGGTTCAGCACTTCACGAGAATTTATTCCGATGGCAAATTGATCGATGATGGTATAGAGGATAGCGCGTGCTCCTGATCTTGGCAAGTTTATTGCCTTGGGGAGCGGGTTGGCAGTGATCGGTAGCGCGGGGATTTCAGATACAAAGAAAGTGGATATAGGCAATGCCTTTGCAAAGGATGTGCTCGTCGGCGGAGACGGCCAGAACCTTAACACACTAAAAAAACAGAAGCTTGCACCGGCTGGGCAAGGGCAAACAATATCAGCGGACGATAAGGGTATATTTCAGTTAAGTTGTTACGATCCTGGTTCATTCATTTGTATCGATTATACACTTTACAGCGGGGCTAAAGCCGAACAGTTCAGGAGTCAGTGCTCCCAAGGTAAAAATAAGGTAATAGCCAGCTGTGATCATACTACCCGACAGGCCATTTGCGTACCACCAGAGTGCCATCGGTAAAACTGAGACGCATGATTATCTTTACGGCTCCGAGCCTGAGCAAGTAAAGCTGGCCTGCACCAACTCTGGTGGGCAGTTCAGGATGATCGAATAACGGCGACTACTCTGTCAGTATTTATTGAGGTAAGGGGGACATTTTCTGGTTGCTCCCTGAAAGATGTATGGCCTAGCCAAAATGACACACTCACAAGAACTTAAGTAGTAAAGGGGCAAAGCCTGAGGTATCCCCACCAATATATAATAAAGGGGTAAACGGTGTTGCTGATGATAATTTACCACGCGCTCATTACGTAATTGGCGTACTGATTTATCGATGGTAGATTTACCCAATCCGAGGCTTTCAGCAACGTTACGAACTGAACGACCAGCATCGACAAATTGATGTGCTTCGAGACGCTTCCTGTTTTCTAAGGAATTAGGGGACTCAAAGGTGGTATAAATCCCACGCACCTGAGCTTTGGTTAGTTGATGGTGGGATTAATCGTTTAGCCACTACGGTAAATTAGACACTTTAAAGCAGGGTTTTTAATGGTTAGTTTTTCTGGAGTGAAAATAAAATATTAGATAATAAATAGGTGGCGTTTCATAAATTATAAACGAAAAAATCCGCTTAACTCTAGGAGCTTAGCGGATTCTCAAATGTGGTCGGTGATAGAGGATTCGAACCTCTGACCCCCTGGTCCCAAACCAGGTGCGCTACCAAGCTTGCGCTAATCACCGAGATTTTTAAAATCATTTTAGTCTTAGGTTTTTATCTAACTAATTGATTTTATATGTTTAAATGGTGCGGAAGGAGAGACTTGAACTCTCACACCTTACGATACTAGAACCTAAATCTAGCGCGTCTACCAATTCCGCCACTTCCGCAACTATTTAAACTTTTACTACTTTGTATTTAAAAAATGGGGCGAATGACGGGGATTGAACCCGCGACAACCGGAATCACAATCCGGGGCTCTACCAACTGAGCTACATCCGCCACTAAACTTTTTAAATATGGTACGCCCTACAGGATTCGAACCTGTGGCCTACGGCTTAGAAGGCCGTTGCTCTATCCAGCTGAGCTAAGGGCGCATAAGCTGGTTATTAAATAATTTAATGTTATTAGCAATTTAGATTTTTTCTGATATTAATCAGAAATGTTACTTAAAATCTGTTTGCCTAACAATGAGCCGAGATATTACTGAGTTGAGGGGGCATCGTCAAATATTATTTAATGTTTATTTGTCGTATGCGTAATAAATAAACGCTTTAAGCTAATTAAATCATCACTTGTTTTTATTCGTTCATATAAGCACTAAATTCGCATTTATTAGAATCACTGTGATCTAGATATTCTTTCTGATTTATTAACTTTAATTCTTTATATCTACTTGATCTGGGCACAGTTTTTTTGTGGATAAAGAGGACAATAAACTCATACTTATCTTTAATTGTTTAGTTGGGATTTATTCCCATTTGTATAAATTATAACGATTGTATTAAATATGAGATCTAAATTTTACGTAGAAAAAACTGTTTAACTTGTGCTAAGCGAAAGTGAATATTTATTCTCTTTATGTCGCTTTTTACAAAATATAAACAATGCTAGGCAGTAAAATAGGTTTACTAATTATTATGATTGGTATTATTGAGGATCTGCTATGAAATTATTGCAGTGGAAGGTTATTCTACCCACTTTTTTGCCGTTATTGATACTACTATTGCCACTTTCGAGTTTTGGCATTGATGACCTCACTATTGTACAACAGCGAGTGATTGCCATTTTTGTAATGGGCGCATTATGCTGGATTTTAGAGCCAATACCTATTTATGCGACCTCGGTTTTAATTATTGTTTTAGAGCTCTTAGTCATTTCTGATAATGGCATATGGATTTTTACCGATACAAGCAATCCTCATTTGGGTAACTTACTGACACAAGCTTCTATTATGGGGACTTTTTCATCGCCTATCATAATGCTGTTTTTAGGTGGTTTTTTCTTGCTATGGCGGCCACTAAATATCGTTTAGATGTCAATTTAGCGCGTATTATGCTTGCTCCCTTTGGACAGAAACCTAAATATGTAATGCTTGGAATGATGTTGATCACTGCTGTTTTCTCTATGTTTATGAGTAATACTGCGACAACGGCGATGATGTTATCTATTTTAACTCCAGTATTATTGCTCTTTGATGAGAAAGATTTAGGAAAAATAGGGTTTGCTTTATCCGTGCCCGTTGCTGCTAATATTGGTGGTATTGCTACGCCTATCGGTACGCCTCCTAATGCGGTGGCATTGAAATATTTAAGTGATGAAAATGCCATTAGCTTTGCTAAATGGATGTTGATGGGATTACCCTTTGTAGTGGTGTTGTTGGCTTTTGCATGGGTATTATTAAATAAACTTTTCCCAGCTCAAAAGAAAGAATAATTTTAGAAATAGAAGGGCAGTTTTTACAAACAACAAAAGCTTATATTGTGTATATCACTTTTGCAGTAACGATTTTATTATGGTTAATGGGATCTTTTCATGGCATGAGTTCTTATGTTGTTGCATTAATTCCTGTCGCTGTTTTTTCAATGTTTAATATCATTAACACTGATGATCTCAAACGAATTTCCTGGGATGTATTGTGGTTAGTGTCTGGGGGCATCGCCTTAGGGTTAGCATTAGAAAAAACAGGATTAGCGGCGGCGCTGTTACAGCAATTCCATTTGAAAGCTTTCACCCTTTGTTGCTTATTGTCGGCGCTGCTGTGCTGTGCTTAGTAATGGCAAACTTTATGTCTAATACTGCAACGGCAAATTTATTATTACCCTTAGTTGCTCGCATTAGGCAGTTCAATGGGATCGTTAGTGCCCTATGGCGGACAAGTGGTGCTGATTATTGCGGTTACTTTCTCTGCATCAATGGGGATGTGTTTACCAGTGAGCACGCCACCTAATGCTTTGGCTTATGCTTCAGGGTATATAAAAACAAAACAAATGTTAAAGGTAGGATTAATCGTAGGTTCGACGGGATTATTGTTAATTTTTGTTATGTTATTTATTCTGCAGGAAATCTCATTTTTTAGCACTTAAAATGCCTCAGAGGTTATCTTTAAATGCTTTCATTTATTTCTGGTGGCCAAATTCAAGACAAAAAAACGCAACAAGTGCGGTTTCTTTAAATGTGGTCTGTGATAGAGGATTCGAACTATTGAATGCCCCAGAGGTTTTCTTTAAATACTTTCATTTATTTCTAATGGCCAAACTCAATACGAAAAAAAACCGCAACAAGTGCGGTTTCTTTAAATGTGGTCGGTGATAGAGGATTCGAACCTCTGACCCCCTGGTCCCAAACCAGGTGCGCTACCAAGCTCGCGCTAATCACCGAAAATGTTACTTCTTTTTTACTTGGAAATTGACGGGGTATCCCCTGGTCCAACTCTTATCCAAATACTGGAGATGCCCTACTAAGCTACACTAATCACCGAGTATTTTAGACTTAGTCCAGTGGACTAAGGCTTTGGATATTAGCTACTAAGTTTCGCTAATCACCGAGTATTGCAAGACTTCGTCTCATCAACGGAGCGGAATCTTACTGAGTTGAGAACACATCGTCAAATATTATTTTTGTTTATTTTGTTAGACGGACAATTAATACACGTTTTGACCATTCTCTAATAAATAACACTCGGTTTTAATCAAATCTAACGAGGTTTACGCTTTTTAGCTTTTGCGCGACGGATAGGTCGCTGGTGTACTTTCAGCCTTTTTACGTTGCATCATCTGATTACGTTCCTGTGTCGCTTTATATCGGCTTTTCTTAAGAGGTTTTTCGCTAGAACCGTCTGAAGATTCATAATTATCGCGCATTTCATAGCCAGGGTAGATAATTCGTTCGAAACGTCGCCCTATAAGTGTTTCGATATTATCTAAAAATTTCTCATCCTTTGGACTAACTAATGATATTGCTTGGCCTGTTTTCCCGGCGCGACCTGTGCGACCAATACGGTGAACATAATCTTCTGCAAGAAATGGTAAATGGAAATTAACTACATAGGGAAGATCAGGGATATCTAAACCTCGAGCTGCCACATCGGTTGCAACCAATACTCTAACTTGACCTTGAGCAAACTGTTCAATCGCTTTATTTCGAGCTCCTTGAGTTTTATCTCCATGACAAATAGTCGCTTTAATTCCATCTAATTTAAGTTCATTGGCTAGTATGTTTGCACTTTCCTTTGTACCAGCAAAGACTAAAACTTGTTTCCAATTTTTTACACCAATTAATTCAGATAAAAGCTCTCGTTTACGCGCTTCTGATACCCAATATACCTGTTGCTTTACCTTTCCTGAGGTTGAATTTGAAGGAGAAACTTCAATCGTTTTAGGTGTTTTTAACAGTTGGTTTGCTAATGTTTTTACCTTTGCTGAAAAAGTTGCTGAAAACATAATGGTTTGATGCTGTTGTTTAATCACTTCCATTAACTTTTGGATATCTGTTAAAAATCCCATGTCTAACATGCGATCAGCTTCATCTAGCACTAAATGTTTAATGTGTGAAAGGTTTACATTTCGAGCTTCTAAGTGCTCAAGTAAACGACCTGGTGTAGCAACAAGGATATCAACTCCTTCCTTAAGCATTTTGATTTGTGGAATACTATTAGCTCCACCGGTTACGACACCAGAAGTTAATCCCATAAACTGACTATAATCGCTAATGTTTTTGGCGACTTGTAATGCAAGCTCTCGTGTTGGCGTGAGAATGAGTGCTCTAATGGTGCGATTATTCGCTACTTTTTCATTGCTGGTTTTAGCCAGTATATCTAAAATAGGCAAACTAAAGGCCGCCGTTTTTCCGGTTCCTGTTTGCGCACTGGCTAACACATCTGAACCAGAACGTATCAGGGGAATGGCTTGTTGTTGAATCGGCGTTAAGGTTTTATAACCACAGGCTTTAACCGCTTTTAATAATTCTGAAGATAAACCAATTGCATCAACACTCATTTATATCACCACTTCATTGCAAATATTTTTAAAGAACGCGAGTATAACTGTTAATAATTTCTTTTTCTTTTAATTCTTGGAAAATACCTTTTATGGAACTTATATTTTCTCTTTTACAGCAACTTAGTGTTTATTTAGTGATTGCCTATTTATTAAGTAAAACGCCTTTATTTATGCCTCTTACCATGTTGTCTGGTCGATTCTCTCAACGTTTAGCCTGCTACGTAGTATTTAGTTTGTTTTGTATTTTAGGCACCTATTTTGGTTTAGCAATTGAAAATGCAATTGCAAACACACGTGCGATTGGCGCTGTTTTAGGTGGGTTGTTAGGGGGCCCATTTGTTGGTTTTGCTGTTGGTTTAACTGGAGGAATACACAGATATTCAATGGGGGGCTTTACTGATCTGGCCTGTGCGATTTCTACTACCTCGGAGGGATTATTAGGTGGTTTAGTGCATTTGTATTATATGCGTCGTGGTTTAGTCGGACGTATTTTTAATCCTCTATTAGCGCTGTGTGTATTAATAGTGGCGGAAGTCATGCAAATGAGCATTATTTTGATTGTTGCTCAGCCCTTTGATAAAGCCTTAACACTTGTACAAACCATTGCATTACCTATGATTATTGCTAATTCCGTGGAGGCTGCCATGTTTATGAGCATTATTCAGGATAGAAAAGCGATTTATGAAAAATATTCGGCTTCATTTTCAAGTAAGGCGTTAAAGATTGCGGAACGCACTATTGGTATTTTAAGTAGTGGCTTTAATGAAAAAAATACTCAAAAAATTGCTCAGGTTATTTATGAAGAAACTGGGGTTGGGGCGGTTTCAATAACCGATAGAGATAAAATCTTGGCTTTTATCGGTATTGGTGATGACCATCATTTACCGGGGACATTAATTTCTTCGATGCATACTAAATATGCTATTGAACATGGTGAACTTATTTTTGCAGATGGTTATGAGGTGGCTTATCAATGTTCGATTAAGAAACATTGTAAACTCGAAGTGACGCTGATTATTCCTCTGTTAGATAGTGAGAATAAAGTATTAGGCACAATAAAACTTTATGAACCGAAGCAAAAACTTTTTTCAACATTGAATCGAAGTTTAGGGGAAGGGCTCGCTAAATTATTATCTAATCAGATACTTAGTGGACGATATTTAGAGCAACAAACCTTATTAACTCAGGCAGAATTAAGGTTGTTGCAGGCACAGGTTAACCCGCATTTTTTATTTAATGCGTTAAATACAATCAGTGCAGTTATTCGTCGTGATCCTGATAAAGCGCGTTTGTTAATTCAACACCTGTCGCAATTCTTCCGTCGTAATTTAAAACATAATATTGAATCTGTGACTATTCAAGAGGAGTTGAATCACATTAATGCATATCTGGAGATCGAACTTGCGCGTTTTTCAGATAGATTAACGGTCAATATTAAAGTCGACTCGCAATTATTAACGCAAACTATGCCAACCTTCACGCTACAACCCTTAGTTGAAAATGCGATTAAACATGGCACTTCAACCTTATTGGAAAATGGTGTGATTGATGTGATGGGGTATCTTGAAGGTGACATTGTTATCTTAAAAGTGATTGATAATGCAGGCACTTATTGTTCGAGTGATGAAGATTGCTTGAATAAGCAAAAATCTCAAACTGGATTAGGGCTACAGATTGTAGATAAACGTTTAAAGAATTGTTTTGGTGAAAGCTATGGCTTAAGCATGTTATGCGAAGCTGGTATTTCCACCATTTCTGAGATCAGATTTCCCTATAACAGTGAAATAAAATAGCGAGAAAGGAAGATGTTAAAAGCGATAGTCATTGATGACGAACAATATGCCCGTGAAGAGCTAATAACCCTATTAAGTGAGCAAGATGAGGTAGATATCGATGTTATTGCTTCATGCAGTAATGCCATTGAAGGCTTAAAAAAAGTTAATCAACTAAAGCCGGATCTGATTTTTTTAGATATTCAAATGCCACAGATTAGCGGTATTGAAATGCTAGCCATGTTAGATATCGAAACCATGCCCAAAGTTATTTTTGTTACCGCTTTTGATGATTATGCGTTACAAGCCTTTGAAGATAATGCCTTTGACTATATTTTAAAACCTATCGAACCTTGCCGTCTTATCAAAACATTAAATAGAGTCAAATGCTCTAATAAAGTGGATGATTTAAAACCCTTAATGGAGCAACCCTTAGAACTCATTCCCTGTGCTGGTTTTAACCGCTATGTCTTACTCAAACCCAGTGAAATTGAGATAGCATATAGTGATCAGTCAGGTGTACATATTATTTGTGATCAGAAAGATAATATTAATAGTTGTTCTTTAAGCCTCAAAGTATTAGAAGAAAGAACCCAGTTGTTGCGCTGTCATCGTCAATATTTAATTAACCCAAAAGCCATTCGAGAAATTCGTTTATTAGATAACTCCCTCGCGGAAATCATTACCAGCAGTGGCGCGATAGCACCTGTGAGTCGTCGCTACCTTAAAATGCTAAAGGATAAATTCCAGTTAAGTTAATACCAATCGTAATAATTAGCTACTCTATTTTACTTGTTAAAATTGTTTATTTCTTTGTTGAACGTTTCGTAAAGGGGGGAACCATTAACATCAACTTTCGCCTCAAACTAAACAATTTTTCCAGCGTAAAAATTAGAGCACATATTTAATACAATTGGTATAAACCACTTATTGTTGAGAATAACCACTTAAATCCTAATACGACCACTGACCTATTGAGTGAATGACATTGTTATCTATTTAGCAGAAAGTGCATCCTAGAAATACCAATAGCGTTAATTAAGTAATCCAATTTATTAAATATTATTGGCTTATAAAATTAACGCGATTGGTATCATTATTTAACTAATGAAAGGAAACTCAATATGTTATGGTTTTTATTTTGTGTCGCATTATTATTAGCAGGTTATTTTTTCTATGGCAGATTTGTCGAAAAAGTTTTTGGTGTAAAAGAATCGCGAACAACGCCGGCCTACAGTAAAACGGATGGTGTCGATTACGTACCAATGTCGAAGAAGAAAGTTTACTTAGTACAACTGCTTAATATTGCGGGTGTAGGACCAATATTTGGACCAATTATGGGGGCGTTATATGGCCCTGCTTCGCTATGTTATGGATTGTGCTTGGTTGTATTTTTGGTGGCGCAGTGCATGATTACTTCTCTGGCATGTTATCTATCCGAAATGGTGGCGCATCAGTCCCTAATATTACCGGTAAGTATTTAGGAAATGGCGCAAAACATTTCATGAATATTTTTGCATTAGTTTTATTGCTATTAGTTGGTGTGGTATTTGTTTCTGCTCCTGCAGGTATGATCACTAACTTAGTTAACCAACAAATGGATTTAGCAATGCCAATGCTAACCATGGTGGTGGTTATCTTCTCTTATTATGTTATTGCAACCATTGTTCCTATCGATAAAATTATTGGGCGTTTTTACCCATTCTTTGGTGCGTTATTAGTCTTTATGTCAGTTGGTCTTGTAATTGCTTTAGCTTTCTCTAGCGAATATACCATGCTAGGTGGTTATGAAATGAGCATGATGTTCACTAATATGAATCCAAATAACTTACCACTATGGCCTGCGTTATTTATCACTATTGCCTGTGGTGCTATTTCAGGTTTCCATGCAACACAATCACCATTAATGGCGCGTTGTTTAGAAAATGAGAGTAACGGACGATTTGTTTTCTTCGGTGCAATGATTGGTGAAGGTGTTATTGCACTTATCTGGTGTGCATTAGCGCTTTCATTCTTTGGTAATGTTGAAGCTTTATCAGAAGCAGTTAGTGCGGGTGGCCCTGGTGCGATTGTTTACAATACTTCAATTGGTCTATTAGGTGTTTTTGGTGGTGTTATTGCTTTCTTAGGTGTAGTTATTCTACCTATTACTTCAGGTGATACTGCATTTCGTTCAAGCCGTTTGATTATGGCTGAGTATTTTAACATGCCACAGAAGTCGATTCGTAATCGATTATTAATGGCTTTACCACTATTTTTATTCGGCGCAATACTAACCCAAGTTGATTTTGGGGTTATCTGGCGCTACTTTGGTTTCGCTAATCAAACCACTGCTGTGATGATGTTATGGACTGCTTCAGCTTATCTATTACGCCATAATAAACTACATTGGGTAGCGACAGTTCCAGCGATGTTTATGACAACTGTGGTTATTACCTTTATTCTCAATAGCAGTACATTAGGTTTTGGATTAGGTATCGACTTTGCAACCACGCTAGGTGTGATAGCAATGTTAATGATCACAACCTATGTGATTAAATCTTCTAAAGGTAAACATATTGCCGATGAAGAGGTCACAGAGCCAACAACAGTTGATACGGTTGAAGAGCAAGTTGTGAAAAGTTAAAAAATGGTATAAATAACATGTGTTATAAAACCGTGACTTAGTATTAAGTCGCGGTTTTTTTCATTTTAAACTCGTATTTTGAGCAGAGTTGTACGATAATTAGTCATGAATACTATTATTGAGGAGAAAGCCAATGGATATTAATGGCAGTGTGAACGTTAATAGTCAATCGGTTAGCACACTTCGTAATGATCCTAATACGTCAACTGTTTATAACCAAGCGACAAAAGTTCAAAAAGAAACACAAAGTACTGATAAAGTAACCACGGAACAACCCGTTCAACAAGCTAAAGCCTTGAATGAAGATGTGGTTAATGCACGAGTTTCTGAACATCAGTCACTTGCATCTAATAATCATGTCACTGCTGATGAAGCGGTTGGCGACTTAGTGGATGTTCGCGTTTAGGAGACCGTGACATGAGTATATCAACGTCTTATGCTCCTATTACAAATACTCATTTACCCTTAAACAGTGCACCTATACCTGAAGCTAAATTAAATGTTCAGGTTGCCCTTGAAAATAAAGTTCAAACGCAACCTGATACCTTTGTGCATCTTAGTCAGGGTGCAACTCCAGTAACCCCTGCAAATATTGATAAAACTACCTCTGAAAATACTCAGGCATCAACCGAAAGTAATTTAATAACAACATCATCAACCGATATCAGTGAAAGTGTAAATCAAATTGATGATGATGCTAAAGAAGAAGAAAATAATCCAAATACTCAAGCTCCTGCCGATACTAATGCTAAAGATGAAGCTGACTCTCAAAGTGAATATACCGAAGAAGAGTTAGCGTTAATTGATTCTTTAAAATTGCGCGATGCTGAAGTCGAAACGCATGAGCGGGCACATGCTATTGTTGGTGGGCAATATGCCGGTTCCCCTAGTTATACCTATGAAACAGGGCCTGATGGTGTTAAATATGCTGTCTCTGGAGAAGTGTCAATTGATACCAGCCGTATTCCTGGTGATCCACAGGCAACACTTCAAAAAGCTCGGCAAATAAAAGTCGCCGCGTTAGCACCTGCTGAACCCTCTACGCAGGATAGAAGAGTGGCGGCAAAAGCCGATCAAATGGCTACTCAAGCCAGAAATGATATTTTAGAGGAACAACGAGGAGGGGAAAGCCAAAACTCATCTCAATCGATTTATGAAGCGAGCGTGCCAGATCATTTTGAGCAAACAGGAAGTTTATCTTCTAATCAAGGAATGGATGATGCGACACAAACCTTGATGCAGGATCGTAATAGTCATATAAAAGCCTTATATCAGGATACAAGTAAAGTATCTGCCAATCCTCATTTTAGTCTTCTAAGCTTAATTTATTTAAATTTTTTCAATTTAAGCCATTATTTAACGCAGAAATAGGCGTAAATAATAGTGCTGTATCGTTTAACTTATCCAATTGAGATTATTTTTTAATAACCCTTTGTATAAACGCTTTTTATTGATTATATTTACAGTATTTATATATCAATAAAATTGATACTTAAGGTTGAGAATTATAAATGAAATACACCCTAAAACAGCTGTCTGTTTTTGATGCTGTCGCAAGTTTAGAAAGTGTGAGTGTCAGCTGCTCGAAAATTATCCATGACACAATCGGCAGTTAGTATGTCGCTTTCTCAATTTGAAAACGTACTGGATAGACCACTTTTTATACGTCAAGGAAATCGTTTAACACTTAGTCACTGGGGAAGGTGGCTAAGACCTCGAGCAAAAAAACTATTGCAGGATGCACAACAAATTGAACTCGGCTTACATGATCAACAAATCATTAGTGGTTCTTTTACACTTTCCGTTAGTCAAACTTTTGCTGAACATCTGCTTCCAACACTTATCAGTAAAATTGATACTGATTTCCCTGAATTACGAATTGAACTTAAAGTAGAAAATACAGAGCATGTTGTTCATGGTGTCTTAAATCATAATTATGAAATGGGGATTATTGAGGGAAGAAATGATGATAATCGTATCTTCCAGGAAAACTTATTAGAAGATCACTTAGTAATTATTAGTAGTGCTTTTCATCCCTATGCCAAACATGCCAACGTTAACCTTGCGCAATTAGAACAGGCGAAATGGATACTGCGTGAACATGGCGCTGGTACACGACATATTTTTGATGGTGCAGTGCATGGGTTAATCGATAATGTCAATGTTTATAAGGAGTATGAAAGCGTTTCAGTCATTAAAGCGTTGGTCAAAAATGGTACTTATTTAGGTTGTTTACCTTATCTCGATATTGTTAATGAAGTTGAAAGAGGGGAGTTAGTGATACTGCCTACACCAGAGTTGAATATGGCGCGTAATTTGGCCTTTATTTGGCGGAAAGATATTGGAGAAAACCCTTTACGAGATTGTATTATTGCTGAAGCCAAGCGTTTAATTCGAGCCTATAAAAAAGGCAAAACCTATAATCAGTTTTGCCTTTTAGTGGGTAAGATTTTTTAATTATTTAAGCGACATTCTGTTCAAGTTTGTCATCTGGTAGATATTGCTTAACCATCAATTGAGCAAGCTGTTTACGAGAAATGATGCCACACATTTTTCCGTTATGAATCACTGGGTAAATGCTTGGACGATGTGCACTTGTCGCTTTTAAGCGTTGCTCGTAACTTTGATATTGTGTGCTGATAAGCATACCAGATTGGTTGACTGGAAATAATTTTTCCTTATCAACAACCATAAATTCAATTAAGGTGGTAATCGGTTGGCTGGCATCCACAGTTAAAATTTCCGTTTGCATTACATCAACTAATTGGTAATTAAGATCTGCTGAATACTCCTCTGACCATAATAAACGCAGAATATCTTGTTCTGAAACAAAACCAATGAGTTGCTGATTTTTGTCTAAAACTGGTGCCGCGCTCAGTGATTGCTCAGTCAGCATGGCTAGCGCTTGGTAAATACAACGATCTGCTGTAAAAGTTAATGGTTGTTGTTCCATGATGTCGCTAACGTGTAGTGAGTTTAATTTGTTTTTCATTGGATTAGTTCCTTGTAATTGATGATTATTTTGTAAATGATGATTGTGAATTTCAAAGTGAGTAGTTGTGATGGCTGTATTCGTTTCAGTGCTTACTTTTTTAGGTTTATTGGCATAGGCTAGTGCGATAAGGGATGCACCACCGACAATGTTACCTATGGTGACTGGGATTAAATTATGCAAAACAAAGTTAGCCCAAGTCAGATCAGCAAAGGCATCTGTCGCTAATCCATGTGCTATGAAGAAGCTTTCAGGGCTAAAAGCGTTAATAGCAATACCAAGTGGCACCATAAACATATTAGCAATGCTATGCTCAAAACCACTGCTGACAAACATTGCCACAGGCAAAATAAGTAAAAATGATTTTGTTAACATATCTTTACTGGTAAAGGTCATCCAAATACCAAGACAGACTAATAAGTTACATAACACACCCAGCGCAAAAGCTTGCTCCCAGCTATGATGAAGTTTATGTTGCGCGATATGCATAGCATTTATACCCCATTCCCTCCATCTAAAAGTGGCATTTTAGCGAGCAAAACAAGGCTAAGAATAAGCGTTGCACCGATTAAATTTCCAAAATAAACTCGTAACCAACAGTTTAATAAAGACTTTGTGGAAAAAAGACCTTGAGTCCATGCAATGCTTGTAAGTACAGTGCTAGTGAATAACTCACCACCACACACCACCACTAAAACCAAGCCTAAGCTAAAGGCTAAGCCACCGGTTAATTTAACCATACCCCAAGGTGCATCAGTTGCTCCCGTTGTAACAGTGATATAGAACAAAAAAGCTATCGCGATAAATGCTCCTGCAAAAATTGCTAAAGTGAATGATTTATGAATACTTTTTTCTAATTTAGACACTCCATACTGGTTAGCAGTATCAAATATATTATCGACTGATGCATGACCTTGTACTGGTTGTTGAGACTCTAAAGTGCTGACTGTGTATAGTGGATTAGCATTCATAGTGTGCTTCGCCATAACTCACGCCTCCATATAGATAAAATGTTTGTTGTTCTGCTTTCATATTTTTCTCCTGCTATGATTAATGGCTTTTAAATAACGCCCTTGTTTGGTAACGCCTAAATACAATAACGACAAAAATACGATAATAATAATTGATAGTTTTAAATGTCAGTTTCATTTTTATTGATGGTTTTTGTTGTAAATGATAGAGGCATAAACAGAGTTATGATTTGTTAAATAGAAACATATGTTTTTTATCGATTACATCAGGGAAAGGTTTTAATCTTGGGGTGGTAACTTTGTTGTGCTTGTCTAATTAGATTGAAATAACAGTTTGTTCATTAAGTACAAATGAATTTAACTAAATCAACTGTGTTTTTTTAAACTTGTTGTATATTTAATAAAAAACAATAAAAACATAAAGGTGTGCATTGCGTGACCATAGATAATTTACCTGAAAATAAAAAAATGACAGTGCTTTTCCGTATGGAGCCAGGTTCCTTGGGGCCTGATGGTTTGTTATATATTAAAGAGTTTTGTGAATTTGCTCAGTCGCAGTTAAAATCTTTTGCAACTGCTTATATTCATTGGGAAATTGTTCCTAGAATGGATAAATCTTTAGCAGAAATGGAGTTCCAGATAGCCTCTAAAAAACTTACTCGAATTAAAGCCTCTCAGTATCTTGCTATATTCGATGAAGATTTAGCTCATTTTGAAGACCAGCTAGAAGATCATTTAGAAGCAATTATAAATCAGTTTTTTGGTCGCTAGCTGATGGAGAAATAAATGTTAAAAAAATTGAAGTCAAATATCTTAAAAAAGGAATGTATATAAATGACCTCAAGTGTGGCTGGTTAAATCATCCCTTTGCATTAAATCGTTTTAAAATTGAAAAAGATGCTGACATTCAAAAAATAATTAACGCTGGCGTGAAATCATTAGAAATTGATACCAGCAAAGGTCTTGATGTTTTTGTAGAAAAACGCGATAAACGCAATGCAAAATTGCGTGAAGCAGTTGATCAACGCATAGAAAATGAGCCTAAGGCGGTCACTGCCATCGCTGAACCAGGCAAGGCTAAAACAGCTTTTTCAGAGGCCGGTAAGCTTATTACCGATATGATGGCTAATGTCAAAATGGGGCAACATATTGAATTAGAACAGGTGAATCCTGTTATCAATAAATTGAGTCAATCTATTTTGCGCAATCAGAATGCCTTATTAGGGTTATCGCGTATTCGTCATATGGATGTGTATACCTTTGAACATTCCGTGAGTTTTTCTGTGTTAATGATGGCCTTTGCAAAAAGTATGGGGTTATCTGAAAAAATAATATGCGAAGTGGGTATTGGTGGTTTATTACATGATATTGGTAAAACCTTAACACCCAATGAAATATTGAATAAACCCGGCAAACTCACTCCTGAAGAGTTTGTGATCATGAAAGAGCACGTGGTGCATAGCCGTAAAATATTAGAAAAGACTAAAGGCATTTCACAAATATCAATGGATATTGTCGCTCAGCATCACGAAAAATATGATGGGAATGGTTATCCCTTAGGTTTAAAAGGAGATCAAATTAGCCGTTATGGGCAAATGGTCGCAATAGTGGATGTTTATGATGCTTTAACCGCAGATCGTTGTTATCACATTGGCAAAGAACCTTCAGAAGTATTGAAGCTACTTGTCAAATGGAGTGGTGCGCACTTTAATCCGAGCTTAGTGGGACAGTTTATTCAGTCCGTGGGCATTTACCCCGCAGGTAGTTTGGTGATGTTAAATAACAATTATTTAGCCAAAGTTATTGATATCAATGAAAATATGTTGAAACCGGTTATCGAAGTATTTTTAAATGCTAAAACACGTAGTTATGTTCCAAGGAAAACAATTGATCTTTCCAAGTATGAAAAAATCAAAATACTCAGAGTGGAATCCTATGTGAAATGGAATGTAAGTATTGAATCTTAATCAGAGATTCAATACTTTTTAGTACGACTGCTATTATTTCTGTAAGGCACTCAAGCGTATATCTTGCTTCTTATACAAATCAATACTCGCACTGTATCTTGCTTGATCTAAGCTACTTTGAGCGTAAATTAAAGCTGTGCCCATTTCTTGACTTGCTTTTCTAAAAAGTCCTTTAAGCGAGAGGAGTTGCGCTCTATGCGCATGTTCTTTGGCTTTATTTTTGGTTTGTTTATATAAGTCAATGGCAATTAAATGTGCTAATACATGCTCTGGGTGTGTGCGTATGAATAAGGCTAATATTTTTTCTGCCTGCTGGTATTGTTTTGCTGTTTGTAAAGAAACCACTAGGTTTAATGTCAGTACCTCATTGTTAGGTGATTGTCGTTGAAGAGGCGTTAACATTTTAATCGCTTCATCGGTTTTATTTAATGCTATCAAAACGTCTGCCATAAAATCTAGATAATAGAAGTTATTTGGTTGTGAATTAATTAGTGGCTTGATGGTATTTTCCGCAAGTTGGTATTGTTTATTTTTAAAATAAGCGAGTGCAAGCCCATATTCTGCAGACTTCTTTGATTTGATATTTATTATTTTTAATCTGACTTTTATATAAATCAATAGCTGACAATCCCTCGATATCGGTAAATCGAACGGTAATACGTGCTTTAGTTAATTGGTAATTTAAATCACTGTTTACCTTTTTAGTTGGCAGTTGCGACGCGCGTAATCTCGCTTCAGCTAAGCGAGTTTCAGGTAAAGGATGCGTAGATAGCATTTGCGGTGGTAATGATGCATATTTATATTTATCCGATAAAGTACTAAAAAAATCCGCCATACCATAGGGATCATATCCGGCATTATAAAGCGTCGAGATACCAATACGATCTGCCTCATATTCATGTAAACGTGTGTAGTTAATTTGCGATTGCAATGAAACAGCCAAAGTTGTATTTAATGCCGCTATACCTGCGGCAGGTGAAACTAACGATAACAAAATTGAGCCAGCCACAGCTGCTAAGGTTGCTGGATTACTAAGGGATTGTTGCTCGATCATACGTGCCAAGTGCCTTTGGGTAATATGTGCGACTTCATGAGCCACAACCCCTGCTAATTCACTTTCATTTTTGGCATGTAAAAATAATCCTGTATGAATTTTTACGTTGCCTCCTAAAAAGGCAGTACGATTGATTTCATCATTTTTGATAAGAAAAAAGTGAAAGGGCAGTTTGACTGAATCGGCATGAGAAACAATATTCTGACCAAGATTATTAATATAATAATTTAATAGAGGATCATGAATTATTGGCAGTGATTGATTTGCCATTAATAAAAATGCCCAACCATATTCTTTTTCTTTTTCGATAGTTAATGCGCCAGCACCCACAGTACCGATTTCAGGTAAGGAATCAGAGGCTTTTGTATTTGTTGATAACAATACAAGCAGAAAAAAGGGAGATTACCTTTGATTTATTAAACATGGGTTTAGGATTTATTAAATAGGGTTTTGTTAAACACATTAACGACTCATTTTAATAGAGAAGAATAAAATCATAAACAAGCAACAATTAATTGCAAGTGAAGATTGTCTTATCAGCAAGCACAGGTAATAATGATTCTTTTTATTGAACGAGGTATCTTATGTCTGAATTAGATTTACGTTCTATAGCTTGCCCGCTTGCACTCGTTACACTTAAAATGACATTAAAGCGTAAGTTACTTTTGACATCAGATACGACATCAGATATTCATAAGCGTTCACTTAAAGTTCTTTTTTCAACTGAATCGGCAATGTCAGATATTATGTTATTTCTTGATAAAAAAGCATATCAATATCAATTGTTAACCGATGATGTATCATTTGCTTTACTTATTACCATTACAGACAAAGGGACAAAGGTCTAATGTTAAGACAATTAACTGATTGGTATAAAAACCGTTTCGCCGATCCAAATCTCAGTGTGCTTTTTTTATTGCTTGCGTACGCTTTTTTGACCGTATACTTTTTTGGAAATATTCTTGCGCCATTATTTGTGGCTTTAATTCTGGCTTATATGCTCGATTGGCCGGTTGATTATTTAATGCGTTTTAAGTTAAACCGAACATTTTCCACCTTTATTGTTATGACGGTGTTTATATCTCTCGCTGTATTTGCTTTTTTAGGGGTGTTACCGACTGTGTTTAAACAAGGTGCCTCTTTAATTAGAGATTTACCGGCGATGTTTAATCAAGCTCAGTCTTATTTGATCACCTTACCGGCTAAATACCCGGATATCATTGATACTATTACTATCGCACGATTTATTGACAATATACGTTCATATATTTTAGGCAGTGGTGGCAGTTTATTATCTTATTCATTTAGCTCATTGCTCGATATTGCCGCTTTAGTCGTTTATGCCATTTTGGTACCACTCATGATGGTTTTTTCCTGAAAGATAAAGAAAGCTTAACTCGTAGTATGATGAGATATTTACCCGATAACTTGACTTTGGTGGAGCAGGTTTGGATTGAAATGAATGGTCAAATAATGAATTATATTCGTGGCAAAATCATTGAAATTTTGATTGTTGGTGTAGCCACTTATTTTGTGTTCTTCTTTATGGGATTGCGTTATTCAGCGCTATTGTCGGTGCTGGTTGGCCTTTCTGTTCTTATTCCTTATATTGGGGCTCATCGCTGTAACTGTGCCTGTTGCGGTCGTTGCACTTTTCCAATGGGGATTTTCAGTTGATTTTGTTTATTTAATGATTGCCTACGGTATTGTGCAAGCACTTGATGGCAATTTGATTGTTCCACCGCTCTTTTCTGAAGCAGTTAACTTGCACCCTGTCATTATTATTATAGCGGTGCTCGTTTTTGGTGGATTATGGGGGTTTTGGGGAGTGTTCTTTGCGATCCCTTTAGCTACTTTAGTTAAAGCGGTATTAAATGCTTGGCCAAATAAAGAACAACTTGCACTGGCGGAGAAATAATATTGCCGATCATATTCACTAAATTTTCTACTTTTTAGCGATTATCTGAAATAAAACTGGATGCCGCGACGATAATTTTTTAATATCACGGCTTCGTTCGACGATTGAAAATTATATTGCTTTATTGTGGCTATTCATTCGTCGAAAAAGTAGCTCGTTATTAGAAGGGATTTACATGTCTATTGATATCAAACCACTTGCGCCAGTTGAGCGTAAAGCGTGTCCAGAAACGTTCAGTTTTGGGGAGAATTTTGCTGATCATATGTTTACCCAAGCATACAATCCTGTCACAGGCTGGAATAATGCTGAAATTAAACCTTATCAATCGATATCTTTAGATCCATCTGTCTGCGGTATTACATTACGGACAAGAAATTTTTGAAGGATTAAAAGCTTACCGAACTAAAGAAGGGGAAATTAACTTATTCCGTCCTTTAGATAACTTTAAACGCTTTAACCGTTCTGCAAAACGTATGGTAATGCCAGAAGTTGATGAGCAATTTCATCTTGAAGCTTTAAAAGAATTACTTAAATTAGATCATAAATGGGTACCAGGCCAAGAGGGATCTTCTCTATACATTAGACCAACCATGATTGCTACAGGCGCAAAGTTAGGTTTGGGGGCAAGTGATAAATATACGCATTTTATTATTACAGGCCCAGCTGGCGCTTACTTCAAAAAGGGTTTTTCACCTGTTTCTGTTTACGTTGCTGATGAATATCGCCGTGCAGTTGTTGGTGGTGTTGGTGAAGCAAAAACCGGTGGTAACTATGCGGCTAGTTTATATATGTCTGAAGACGTTGCTAAACGTGGTTATTCACAGGTACTTTGGTTAGATGCTATCCACGGTAAATATATTGAAGAAGTTGGTGCGATGAACATCTGTTTTGTTTATGGCGATCATATTGTTACACCTAAATTAAGTGGCAGTATTTTACCGGGTATTACCCGTGATTCTATTTTAAAACTAGCGCCTACTTTAGGTTACAGTATTGCTGAAGAGCAATTAGATATCGACGTGATTTTAGCCGATATTAAGAGTGGCAAAATAACAGAAGCTTTTGGTTGTGGCACAGTCGCCGTGATTTCTCCTGTTGGCCAGTTATGCTTTAAAGGCGAAGATTATTTCATTAACGACAATAAAGCCGGTGAAGTTTCTCGTAACTTATACGATGAATTAACGGGCATTCAATACGGCCGTCGTGAAGACAAATTTGGCTGGGTTGTTAAAGTAGATTGTGCTGAATAACAGCTGAATAAAATAACTTAACACAATAAAAAGGCGCTTTTAAAGCGCCTTTTTTGATTAGTCATTATAGAGAGAGCTTTTTCGACACTATTACAAATCATTTCTCTTATCCATTTATGACCAGGTTCATTGCTATTTCGTTCATGCCAGAATAAAACATAAGCCATGGGTACAAAATCAAAGGGTAATGGCACTTGCTTTAATGGATATAATTTTTGTGCGTGTGGCACAAAGCTAGAAGGAAGCGTAAAAATTAAATCACTATAGGCACAAACGCTAGTCGCTCCATAAAAATCAGGCAAAGTACTAATAATATTTCGTTGTTTATTCTGCTTTGATAGAAAATAGTCTAACGCCCACCATTCGTCACCTTCACAGCGCACTTGTACATGGTTTTGTTGCAGGTAACTTTGTAAATTCCATTGTCCCTGTTCAACCAATTTTAAGACTGGGTGATGCTCATGCACTAAGCAAATTTGTTGATCGCTAAAAAGTGTTTTGCATTGAATACCATCGGGTAAATGTTCAAGCGGTAAAAGCCCATCTTCAGTCAGGTCACGACCTGTGATACCAAAATCTAATTTACCCTTTTGTAAATCTTGCATGGAGTTTTTCATCCAACCAAAGGCATCTAAACGTACGTTAGGTGCTTGTTTTAATAGAGGGCCGATGTAATAGGGTAATAAAGTCGCATAGGCACTTTCCACCATACTAATAGAGAAGTGACGATCACTTGTACTCGGGTCGAATGTGGGGAAGCGTTAATTGATATAAGCTCTGTAATAACCCTGGTAAGGTTGCCTTTAATTGTAACGCATGTGCCGTTGGTTTGATTCCGTGGGAAGTACGAGTAAAAAGGGATCTTCTAAACTATGGCGCAGACGAGTCAGGCTTTTACTCAAAGCTGAGGGGCTGACATGTAATCGATTAGGTCGCTTTTGTCACGCTATTTTCTTCTAATAAAACCTGCAAAATTACTAACAAATTTAAGTCGATTCTAGATAAATTATCTAAATTCATAAGTGTCCCTTATGCGCCAATGGAATCTATTGCTGATTGCTCTCAGTATAACGAAAAACCAACATATGATCTTTTTAGTTAATAAATAATTTAAGATATAACTCTTTTAATATCAGATAAATAGAAATTGTTGCTAATGATAATTAAAGATATAGTAATAGCACTACTATTTATCATTTAGAGGTAGGAATTGTTTAATGGGTATAGTCACCGATGCGAGTCAATTAATTGGTAAAACGCCACTGTTTGAACTGAAGCATATCTTTGCTCATTCACCTGCGCGTATTCTTGCCAAAATGGAGTCTTTTAATCCGACCTCTATCAAAGATAGAGCGGTATTAAATATGATCCGCACTGCGATGAAAGAGGGCAAAATAAGCAAGGGCTCTGAAGTAGTAGAAGCGAGCAGTGGTAATACAGCGATTGCGATTGCTAGTCTTGGTGCTGTGATGGGATATAAAACTCGTATCTATATGAGTGAGCTATGTAGTTTCGAACGACAACAAATTTTGTGTGCTTATGGCGCGAAAGTCATTTTAACGCCGGGAATAGAGCATACCAAAGGCGCAAGAGATAGAGCCATTGCGTACTGTGAAGAAAACCCTGAGACGAGCTTTTTCTTAAATCAACATAGTAATGAAAATAATGGTCAATCTCATTTTTTAAGTACAGGGCCAGAAATTTGGGAGCAAGCGACTGGAAAGGTTGATGCTGTTGTAATTGCACTAGGCACATGCGGTACCTTTGATGGGCTTTCTCGTTACTTTAAATCACAGAATCCAGATATCAAAATTATTGCTTATGAACCTGCGGGAAGTCCTGTTTTTTCAGGTGGGCAACAAGGCAAACATAAAATAACAGGGGCTGGGCCTGGTTTTATTACCGACAACTTTAAAAGATCTGCCCAACACTTGGATGAAATTGTGCTGGTGGAAGATCAACATGCTTTTGATACAGCTCAGCAAATGGCTTCAAAAGAGGGGCTGTTAGTTGGTCCTACTTCTGGCGCTTCGATTTGGGTAGCGGGGCAATTAGCGCAACAACCAGGATACAAAGATAAAACCATTATTTGTTTCGTATATGATACCGGTGAGCGCTACTTATCAACGCCAGAACTGTTTCCTGCTAATAATATTGAAAAGGTCAGTTAGGGCGGGAATCTTTTAACAATTAGACCTATTAATTTTTATTGATTGGGTGGTCATATAGGCCTTGTTGTAAATTTTGTTGAATCTTATCGTAAGTGCCATTCGCCTTAATGTTTTTAAGACCCTGATTAAATAGTTCTTTAAATTTATTATTCTCAGGTATTCGGTTCGACAAAATAATATGATATCGACGAGTTTCCATTACCGTCGGTGAGAAAATTATTTGTTCTCGTTGTTCAGCAGTTAAATTGTTTTTTGTAAAATATCTTGCTACATGTCGAGTATATGGGATGGCATCTATTCGTTTCATCAGCGAACTCGTTTAAAAAGCGTTTCGTAATTACTTGCTCTGTTTAAGTTAAGGATTCCTTCTTCATGAGCAAGCTCAAGCAGAGGGTAGGAGGTATGCAAGGTTCCGCCAATATTTTTTCCCTTTAAATCATTTATATTTTTCCAATTTAATGGGTTACTTCGTAAAGAAAATAATACTTGGTCATCTGTAATAACAACATCTGTATAGATGAAGTCCTGTGCTCTTTCTTCGTTATATACCCAAACAACGGAACCATGCCACTTGTCAGCGAATAATGGTCCAAATTTTGCGTATTCAAGAGAACGTTTCCAAGGGAAAAAGCCATATTCTACATCAATATTAACGGATAAAAAGGCTTCTGAAATAATGTGAGACGCATAGCCATAGTGCGCTAAATTTTCAGATAGGTAAGGAGGCCATTCTCCATTTGTGAGGTGAATTTTTTCATTTGCAAAAACTGATAAAGAAGACAGTCGCTGTGCAGTAGAAAACCGTTATCCAATAAGCGAATCTTTTATAAAAAGAACTTTCTGTGATCGACTTACTCATAGGTAAATATCCTCTTTTCTAACCAGCAGACAAGGAATGTTCGATTTGTTTTTAATCCTAGTACTTTTTGAAAAAGTTATTCCTTTAAAAATTGCTTTTAATAGTTAACCTTTTTGCTTTTGTGACGTAGTGATGGTTTTTAGTTGATATCATGTTTTAGCCGATCTTTTACCATGATTGAGTTATGTCTCTTCATGAAACTTACAACAAAATAATAAATCACCTAACTTAATACTATTCAGATATTTTAAATAGGTGTATGTTTATGCGCTAAGAGAATAAAAGGATAGGAAAATCATGACCTTTAGCATTTGGTTATCACTTTTTACAATTTCAATGTTAGGTGCAATGTCACCGGGCCCCAGTCTGGCTATGGTTGCTAAACATAGTTTAGCCGGTGGCAGAGCGAATGGCATTTCTACCGCTTGGGCACATGCCTCTGGGATTGCAATTTATGCTTTTATCACCTTACTCGGTTTGGCGGTGATGTTACATCAATCACCAATGTTATTTAAAGGCATCAGTTATTGCGGTGCTTTGTATCTAGCGTATTTAGGTTTTAAAGCCTTAGGCTCAAAGGGAGGCGTGGCTCATAAACTCGAGTCAGACAAAGCTGTTAGCCTTAAAGAGTCAGCGCGAGATGGTTTTTTCATTTCTATATTAAACCCTAAAATCGCCTTGTTCTTTATCGCGTTATTTAGTCAATTTGTGGCTGTTGGCGCAGAGTTAAGTAGTAAGGCGATTATTGTCTTTACGCCTTTTTTGGTGGATGGTTTATGGTATACCTTTATTGCCTTGATACTTTCAAATAGCAAATTGTTAGATAAATTACGCTCCCGCGCAATCATAATAGATAAAGTATCAGGCGTTGTATTAATTGCCTTAGCCATTCGTGTGTTTCTGACAGTGTAAGTTATATAAACATTACCAAGGTTCCAGGCTCCATTGCGTGAATAGTCGCTCTGGAGGGAGGAAATCTATCAGCTGTAATGCATTTATTGTTGCAATTGATTACCTGAACAGCCATGAGTTTATTGATTTAACGCAGAAATACGCGTAAATAACGGTACTGTATCGTTTTGCTTATCCAGAACTGAGGTTAATTTATTATATCAAGTTCCCTAGGATAAACCTGAGCAGGCTCACTTATGATAAAAACACAAGGGGCAAGATTCTTTCTGGCGATTATCAGGTATATAGAAGAGTTCATTTTTATTTGGAGTATTTGTGAAAAAAGAAATTGATAAATTAGCATGGTTATATTTTAAAGATGGAAAATTATTAAATGCTCGTTCTAAAAATAAGGAGCTTTTCTATCTTCCTGGAGGTAAGCGTGAAGCAGGTGAATCCGATGAGCAGGCACTTATACGCGAAATCAAAGAAGAAGTTTCAGTAGATTTAATTGCTAGCTCAATTAAATTTGCCGGAGTATTTAAAGCTCCTGCTGACGGTAAAACTGATAAAACTATTGTCAGGCTAACCTGTTATTTTGCAGATTTTTCAGGTGAACTTTCACCGGATGCAGAGATAGAAGAAATTGATTTTATTAATTATGAAAATAAATCACGTTGCTCTCTTGGCTCTATCAAAGTGATTGAATGGCTAAAAAATAAAAACTTAATACAATAAAGTTGGCCATGAAGGCCACACTGTCTTAGCTTCTAGCAAGGCTATTGGTAAAATCTCGATAATCCGCTTATGTTTTTATTTTAAACTTTATAAGCCTTGGACTTGCGTATTCTTCGAGATTTACAATATTTTTTAAATTAAGTTCCTAGTATTATGACTAGATTTCCATAACAACCGACCACAAACTTGTTGAACCATCGATATCAATCATAAGAAGCGTATTATTATCAAAAGGCTCAATGTACTTTGTTTGTTTAAATTTTTTTATGGTTATTTCTTTGAACAATTTTTTAACTTTGTCTGGGATTCTCGCATTATCTTTGATATCGATAATATCTATCTTATCTGTTTCAAAGAATAAGTAACCTTGCGAATAGTCCCATTTTCCAGAAATAGCAATTGCAGTTATGTACTCAGTTTCATTTTCTTTATTATGAATACTTAACGTTATATCCTGAAAATAGGTGTTATTTTTGAAATGCTTAATATTGCCACTTATTACAACTTTCTGTAGATTTTTTATTTCATGTTTGAAAAAATTATTACTTGTTTGAGTGATATCAATCTCTATATTTGAATGCCACACCTTAGAGGTCAATATCTTATTATTATTTATGAAATAGAATACCAACACCACTAAAATAAGAATAAGGGTTAATAAAGCTATAATTACATTACTTTTACTTTTAAAAATCATATGCGATTAAACTTCCCATTTTTATTAAGCAGTTCATAACTTATATTTTCTAACGTATTGGAATATATGACATTAATAATAAGGTTGTTTTTTGAATTATAGCTGGCTATCACACTATTAATTTTTCCAATGTCAGTGGATTTAAGCACAAATTTCTTTGATAAATTCCTTCATCGGCAAATTATCCGTGTAAGTTTTATGTTGGCTGGTCAATGTATAAATTGGAATATTATTAACAACATCTGCTTTTACTAGGCTACTGCTACCTTTTTGTAATGAAATAGAAAACGTATAAAGGGAAACTGCAATAATTAAACTTATTAATATAGCCATAATAACTAGAGGTAGTGTTTTTTTATTAATAGCTTGTTTATCATCAATGCTATCGCTATTTGTATCATTTTCCAGGTTTTCCGCTAGTTCGGGGACTGGTTCAGGGGCAATTACAATTTCCTTAATAGAGCCAACGAACTGATAACCTTTTTTAGGTAATGTTAATATAAATGCAGGTTTCTTTGTTGAATCATTGAGCATCTTACGAAGGGTCGACATAGCTTGAACCACACTTGATTGATTAACCAGTGCGCCATTATCAGTCCAGACGAGTCTATTTAACGCATCTTTACTCAGTATCTCATTTCTTCTTTCAATCAAAATATTCAATAGATCACTTTCATTACTCCCTAGTGATATTTTTATTGAATCATCTAGTTGATTCACGAGTGTTTTCTGCACTGGATCGAATAGATAACTATCATTGATAATGTATTTTTTTGCTAACATTCATAACCTTACTTTCAATTATATTAAAATACTTATAACTTCAACTATATAAACACGCAGTGGATATCAAATTTTATACTAGATACGGTATCTAGCTTATTGAGTCTGCTGATATTTTTTACGGCATCTTTATTAAATTACTTTTTCTCTTTTCTTTTCACTTTTACAATAAAAATTAACAGTAAGATAAAGGAGAGCATTTCATTTTTCTCATCTATATTGTTTTCAAATAAGCTATTTTTGTTTGTCTAAACATCTCATATCATAACTTTTTTCCTTGCTATTTTTCTAATAAGCCCTGAATTTAGTTGAAAACAAGATAAAAAATAATAAATATTAGTTTAATATGAACTATTTCATAAATAACAATACAAAAAATATTCATCTAAAATAACGAAAAATATAGTTTGATACTCCAAATTAATAACTAAATTAGTTAATAAAGCTATTTTAACTTAAATTTCTTTAATATTCCTTTATTTTTAAGTTTTTATTTTTTTATTACTTTTTATTTTTTATTATCAATTCTTTTTAAACTCTCTAATTTTTAATTAAGTTGTTGTTTTAATTTAATTTATATTTTTTTCTAGACGTAGATCATAAAAATTGACAGGCAAAATTAAATTCTGCAATCTTTATCTGCAATTTTGAATTGAACATTGGTGGGAAGACAGAAAAGGTAAGTGCCTGATTTGTTCATCATCTAACGTCATCATCTAACGTCATCATTATCATCTAAACTATAATGATTGATTTAAGGGAACTTTTAGAATTCCCAATTTTTTATTGAAGAAGGATTTATTATGAAAAAAACTCTACTGGCTCTTGCTGTAGCAAGCCTATCAACATCTGCATTTGCTGATATCTCAGACTCATTTTCTACATCAGCTACTGCTGGTATTGGTGGTTACTACGATACAGTGTCTGAAGAATTATATGATGACTGGGCAACTGCTCTTACAGTTTCTACTTCATTTAAAAATGAAGCTGGTGTAGTTGGTTATTTAGAAGTTGATCTAGAATTAAACTGGTCAACAGATGAAAGTGTAACTGGTATTCAAAATGGTCCTGGAACTGACGTTGATAAAGCTTGGATCGGTTACGAAACCGGTTTTGGTGTTGCTTCTTTCGGTTTTGAGAATGACACTGCACTAGATAAAGTTGACGGTGCTGGTGATTTCACTTATGAGTTTGGTTCTTCTGCTGGTGATGCAAGCGATGCATACAATGTAGTTAAATTCCAAGGTTCAACAAGTGGCTTTGCATACGGTATCTCTTACTTTGAAACTGATGATGACTCTGATGCTCGCAGATAGCGGTGTGAATGGTTATATTGGTTTAGAGCAAGATACAGTAAGTGTATATGCTGGTTACGAAACTCTTGATGATGCAGATTACGAAGTGTTTTCTTTGTCTGGTAATGCTCGCATTTGGTGACATTGGCGTAGGTGCTAACTTCTGGATCAATGATGCTGACGTTGCCGGTGAAACAACAGGTTTTTACCTATCAACTGGTTACAATGTTAATGAAAAATTAAATGTTTCTGCAGGTTATGCCTCTACTACTTTAGAAGTAACTGGTGCATCTGACGTAGATGGTGAAGCAGTTAACGTTGCTTTAGCATACACTGTTGATGCTAGCCTAAATATGGGTGTGGATGTTTTATACGATACAGAAGCTGAAGAAACTTCTGTATTTGCGTACACTTTCTACAACTTCTAATTGATATATAGTTTCAGCTGATTTTAATTAGTTTTCTAATATATTTTCTACTTTAGAAGTAATTTACAAAGGCTACTCATGTTTTCATTTGAATTTTCATGAGTAGCCTTTTTTATTTTCCAATTAATACCTTCCTCATTCTAGTTCAAATTTCTATGCCATATTATCATCTATATAATATGCAATGACTTTATTCATTTTTTTGCCTCCCAATAAACTAGTTGTCATCATCTAGCTAACTATACTTGTGCTTAATTACACGGAGTAAATAAATAAGGCTGTAAATAAGAAATTCTACAGCTCCGTTAGGTGTTCATACGATAAAATTTGTACCTAATATTGTACATGTGTAACTTGTTAGCTATACTTGTCTTGTTTGTTGTACAACTAATGAGGTAAATATGCGCATTGTATCATTCACAGAAGCCCGAAATAGACTTAAATCAGTTTTAGATAATGTTGTTGATGACGTTGATTATACTGTTATTACACGCAGAGATGCTGAAGATGCAGTTGTTATGTCAATGGAACATTACAACAGTTTAATGGAAACTGTACATCTTTTAAAATCGCCTGCTAATGCTACTCATTTATCAAAATCAATTGAACAATTTCATTTAGGTAAAGTTACAGAAAGAGAGATCCCTAATGATTAGGCTACTTGCTTGGACAGATGAAGCTTGGAGTGATTATGTATATTGGCAAGGTCAAGATAAAAAGACGATCAAAAGAATTAACAAATTAATTAGTGATGCTAAGAGTTCCCCATTTGAAGGAATAGGTAAGCCTGAGCCATTAAAAGAGAACTTATCAGGCTTTTGGTCACGCCGTATAGATGAAACTAATCGCCTAGTTTATGCCGTTACAGAAGCGCATTTAACAATTATTTCTTGTCGCTATCATTACTGAAGCACGCATAGCTATCAAGGGCATCAAGTCGGATTCGTAACAATTGGCTCGTTCCGTTTCGCTCCATTTTAGTCAACTATTACTCACAGCTTATGGCCACGTTATGTGAATTATGGATAATCGAGCATTTACAAAATTAATAAAGTTTTTAGAGAGAGTTCCAGCAATAGCTGGTTCAATCGGATATGGCTCTGAAAGTGATCAAAGTTGGTGGGTTAAATTCACCATCGATACAACGCATCAATTGGCATGGCAAACAGTTCAGGAGTTTGGTCATGTACTAAATTACTTATCATTAAATGAACGTCTGCCAACTTCGTTCTATCCTGTTTCGCCTCCACCATATATGAATGGTGGGCCTGAAGAGTTTTTGTCTTGGGTTCTCGAATGTAAAAACATGGAGTTCTGTCCAGGAACATGTGCAGAGTGGTTGTCAGGTAGGTTGCCTCAACCAGTTGATGATATCGCGGAATGGGAAGTTGATTAAATTCACATAAAAGCTGTTCAAAGGGACAAAAAAAGTTGTTTTTTGCTCCTGCGTAACTTATTTTAACTAACTATTTTTTTCCTCAAAACAACGCGTTAGATTACTTACGTACATGGTAGTAAGGATTAAATTTTGGAAGAAGTACAAGAAAAATGGATTTGTGGGTTTTGGAGAAGAATCGGAGCCTTATTTATCGACACGCTAGTGTTAGGTATTTTTGGATATATTGTTGGATTATTTTTAGAAGATACTTTCGTTCAAATTGGTGGTTGGGGAAGGTTAATTGGTTTTGCTGTATCAATTTCATATTTTGGAATTATGAATAGCGCTTTATCAAATGGGTAAACAATTGGTAAAAAAATTCTAAATGTCAGAGTTGTTGATTCATCTAATTCAACTATTACCCTACCTAAGTCCATTTTAAGATATAGCTTCCTTGCGGTTCCATTTTCATTAAATGGTGCTCAATTTAGTAACGAAGTATTGCTTTCATACTTAATGTACCCGTTATCATTTATTATATTTGGTGGCTTATTTTCAATTTCTTATTTATATATTTTTAACCGTGGAACTCGGCAATCATTGCATGATCTTGTGGTGGGTACGTACGTGGTCAATTCAAAGGTTAGCTCTGAAAAGCTCCCTTCAGTGTGGAAACCTCACTTAGTTGTAGTGATAGGTTTATTTATTGTAGCGACTCTTGTGCCAGCATTTACTTCTGACTTAGCTAAATCAGAACCTTTTAAAGCTATGTTAGCTACTCAGGAAGCAATAAATAATAACGAATTAGTTAAATATGCAACGGTTACAGAAGGTTCAACTACATTTACTTCAACTGATTCTGGAAGCAAAACAAATACATATGTGAATATTCAAGCTTACATTTATAAAAATAATGTTGAAGATTTCGATACAGCTAAACAATTAGCCCAAACAATAATTAAAACTTATCCGGAATCGCTAAATAAAAACTTGATTCAAGTAACTCTTAAATACGGTTATGATATTGGAATTGTATCAAAGTGGAATAGTTACAATTACCAGTTTAACCCAAAAGAATTAAACGGTTCTGAGTAACGTAATCTAACAACTAATTCAATAGGTCAAATAATAGTTGGCTTTGGTACTGTGTCGCGATTTTAGCCAACAATTATTTGCCTCTGAATGAGGCGTAATAAGTCTTAAATATTGAGCGGTAATTTATGAAGTGTAAGTTTGAAATATTTCCTACAATAGGAATTAATCCTATTAAATTAGGTGAAAGTCGTGCTTTAATTTCAGATTTAATGAATGCGACTCCCTATAGTTTTATGAAAACACCCATGAGCAAGCATCCAACTGATGCATTTTTCGATTCTGGTTTTCAAATATTTTACGCTGGTGATAATCCAATTGTAGATAGTATTGAGTTGTCACGTGGATGTGGTTTTAGTGATATTATCAGGAGTTTCTGTTTTGGAAGTTCCTGTAGAAGAGGTTCTGATTAAGGTTAAAGAAGTCACGGGTATAAAGCCAATTACAGAAGACGATGGCTACTCTTACGAAATACCTAAATTGGGTTTGTGGTTTTGGCGCCCCAAAAATGAATGTGACGAAGAAGAAGGAATGTATTTTTCAACTGTTGGTATTGGTGTCCCCAACATATAGCAAGGAATTTAAGTTAAATAAAAAAGTTGGTTATGTTTGTCTCCCCAACAATTTTAAGTAACTATTTTTGTCTGCTTAAGTGGGCGTTACCAAAGGAAGTATATGTTAAATCTGCGAGTATTATTTTTATCCTTTGTACTGGTTGGCTTTAGTGTTGAAGCCATTGAAAAAGGAAGTCAATTGAATCAAGAACAATATACTCCACCTAAAATGCCTGAATACCCTAAATCATATGATGATGTGATGAGCACTTTTGCTTCTCATTATCAGGCAGAAACCAACCTTTAGATTACTTCTTTGAACTCTATATCATCAATGTGTTGGAAAAATTGCCAAATGAAACTGAAGTAGCACTTCAAGAGTTTAATCGAAAACATCCAAGCTTTTTTGAGTCAACTAATGGTGACTGGAGAGCTTTTATTAAAAAGCAACTTGATTTATCAAGCACATTAGAAGTGGCAATATGGGATCTATGGATTCGTAATTCAGTCAATGCAAAGCATAACGGATGGAATTACCACCCTTGGCACTTTGCCCAGAACTTCATAGATAATTATTTTATTGAAGGTAGCAAAGTAGATGTGTGGGAAGGTGATTCATTAAATTTGGCAAAACAGAGAATTGCCACATTCCGTGAAAATAGTAACTAACAAACGCATTAAATCTGACGTCTCACATTGTCCGATTTTTTGCTTAAAAAATGACGTAAAAAAGCGCCCCACATGCTTCTCAGTTTATGTGGAATTATGCGGGGAAAAATGGATCTATATAAAACAAGAATAAAAAATCTAAATGTCATAATTAATCGAGACCAACTTGTTGGGACGATGAATACAACAAAATGGAATAAACCATTTTATGCGTTGAACGAGTTAGATTTATATATTGGTTATAGGGTTAAAAATATAGCAAGGCAATTAAAGCAAGCGCATAACGGCTGTCGTTGTTTTTGCTAAAAATAAAAAGCTCGTAAAATAGAGCCAACCTTCGTGCTATTTATTGTGGTGTTATATTCAAACGAGGAATCTGCGTGTTTAAAAGGTTTGTAAATGGAATTGTGTTTGGCAGTGGCTTCGCTATAGCCTTTATTTTTATTGCCTATATAGGGCTACAAGTTGTCATTCCCACGTTAATAAATAGTTCTAACAAAACTCCTGAGTTTAATAATGTCAAATCAGCCGAAGTCATTGAACAAGATGCATCATCTACGCTCAAAATGACAACTGATACAAATTTCAATTTATATAAGAATTCTCGAGCAAAGATGGAAGTGCCGCAAAGTGGCGGAATATTGTCTATTGCTTCTGTAAATACTCCCGCAGGTAATAAATACCCTAGTACCTATCAACTTTGGATTACAGAATCAGAGTTTTGGCAGATCAAAACGACTGAGCAAAACGTAGAAATTGAACAACTAGAATATCCTAATGTTTTGCCAATTGATGCTGTAGACGTAACAATGAGAAAGCAAGCCGGCTATGCTATGAGCACAATGACGATTAATTCAGAGGCAGTTGCATCGTTAAAAATGGGAAAAGGGTCGTGGCATGATCAGGATATGAATGGAAAAACAAAAATAACAGAAGAAGGTGTTGTTTTTATTCAGCCCAACAAGTTTTGAATATAACAAGCTAATTAACATAACAAAAAACAGTTTGCTGTTTTCTTTTCTCAATATTTTAGCAAACAATTTTAGCCCATTATTAGGGGCGTTGAGGCTGTAGAAATTCACCCAAAAGAACATTTATAGCTCTTTTTTAATTTTGCTGTATTGTACAAAAAATAAACTTTATGCGATTGTCAACTGTGATCTAATTGTTATTATTTACTCAGAGTTAAATGTGATGGCTCTTATTTGAAAGCAAAGGGGAAACTTGACTTATCTTGCCAAAGTAAATTCATTCCGATTGATTTTGCACAGCAAATTATCCCCTGTACCTTTGAATACGCGCTTTCTCATATCGTCGCCTATACATTAAATGAAGCACCTTGATTTAAGTACGCAAAGATTTGACTAACAAATAGTACGACAACGGTAAAAATGGTGTCGCTTATCCTCCTTCTGTCATGCTGAAAATAATCTTGTTTGGTTATTCACGCGGATTAGTTAGTAGTCGATGCATTGCTAATGCTTGTGAAACCAATATTACCGACCTTGACAGTGCCAAGGTGAGCACCAGTAAAGGCACTATCCAAGGCTATAACGGCTTGCCATTAACGATGATAAGCATTAAGTGATTATGCAAGCCCAAGTTTGGGGAAGTGTGGGAGAGCAACAAACGTTAAAACCTGCTATCGAAGATTTAAAAAAACAACAGACTAAACTTGGTACACCTGATGCCTTGTGTGAAGCAAAGTTTACTGCTTATAGCGGTTTTCATAGTGAAGTCAATCTTGAGTTTATGGCTACAATACGGCTCGATACTTACATTGTCGACACTGCATTTAGAAGCGAAAAACGTCCACTAAACATGGTCGGCAAGTGCAATTTGAAACAGGCAAAACAACGAATCGCATTTCTTATACCGATAGAATGCGAGTGAAATTTAATAGTAGCCCTGGCAGAGGGAATAAAGTAGACAACTCGGTGCTATTGAGTCTGTCTTTGGTCATATTGCGTGAATAAAGGCATGAATAAATTCACGCTACGCGACGAAGAGAAAGTGAATACCCAGTGGCAGATGGTTTGTCTTAGCTCATACTGTTATTCATAATAAAGAGAAGTTAAGGAATAGTTTACATTAATCCAAGGGAAAAGCCCTTAAAGCGCAATAATTCAGCCTAATCAGCCTCAGAAACACGTTTACAACCCAATTTAGTCATCGTTACACAATAACTTGCGCTAAATTTTTTCAAAAAGCCTGAAATGACCACCTCTTTTGAAACTAAAGCGCAAGTAATTTTGACCGATCCTTAATCAATCATTTATTGAAAATCGAATAATCTATTGGAATCTCAACTAAATATGAATTAATGTGGTTTTTATTTTAAATAATCAGGCTGAAAATGAGAAATTCTACAGCCTCGTTAGCACTATATAGAGGTTGAGATGTACGAAGTGGTTTTTGACATAAAGTATGAAGGTTTTTGGTCACTTTTTTTATTCTTCCTGGCGTACTATTCATGTTAATCACTGTAATCGGGATAAAAAATAAAGACAAATTATTAGGCTGGAATTTTAACGTTTTAGGAAAGCCGGCTACTAAAAAGAGCCTAAATATAGGCTTGGGTTTCTTTCTCATGTTTTCAGTATGTTGGACAACATTCGCTGGGTATGGTTTGGCTACGAAACTTTACTCGCTTCTTTCTAAATATGAGCAGGGAAAATATGATGTGGTTGAAGGGCTAGTACAGAACTTTGACCCAATACCTTATGCAGGGCATAAGCGTGAAAGTTTTACTGTTAAAGGGTCAAGTTTAGCTATTCAGATTTTTCTGTTACACCGGGATTTAACAATGCGACCTCACATGGAGGCCCCATCACGGAAGGGCTTCAAGTTCGCATTTCTCACATTCGCAATACAATATTAAAATTAGAAACCCTGAAAACAGAATAAATTTTGAGCTTAGGGTTAAAGTACTAACAAGACAAGTCAACAAGGACTAAAAACAGAGGGCTATCTCACTCTGCTCAGATTTTAGCCCACAATTTTTAGTCTGTTAATATAAGCGTTAGGTGATTGTTGATGTCTAAAGAATTAAGTAAAAATAAGTATTTGAAAATACTGTTCACTCTTATCATTGTGCTTGAGTTAGGTAGTTTGTCTTACGATGCTATTATGGAACCTTATTTTAACAATATCCATGAAGGTGAATTGCGTAGTCAATTGGTCAGTTTAGTTAAGGATAAGCATCCAGAAATCAAAAATGTAAGTTATGATCTGACAAATGGCTTGAAGATTATAATTGAGCCTAGTTTTACTATTGAGCCAGCGCTTTTTAAAGATTCTATAAATCAATTGAGTTGTGCTTTTTTAAAACGACCTGATGTAATGTACAAGGCAATAAATACATTTGTGGTTTATGGCTCGGATGTACGTTTTCCAATTGAGAATAAGCTTATTGGTAGTTGGCTATTCTTTAGTGATAAATGCACCTAACAAGAATTTATAATTATAATAAAAAAGTAGGCTATGTTGAATTTCTTAACAAATTTTAGGCCACTATTTTGTTCTTTTGGCAAAGCCTCATGCACACAATAACAAGGAAATAACATGGAAGTAGATGTATTTGATAGAACTCATACAAGTGATCCTATTATTAGTGCGACAGCTTATAATTTTGCAATCGGTTTGACGCTATGTTGGGGCTTCGTTATAAATTGGTTGATGGTTACAAATATTGATCCTCAATCGATTGTAAATATTAACCCATGGATATTTTTTATTGGGTATTTTGCATCTTGCTTCTTTGGGATCTATTTATTCAATGGCTCCAGTAACCCAGTTGTTAGCTTTATTGGATATAATTTTGTAGTGGTTCCATTTGGCTTGATTATCAATCTGGTTGTTAGTCGCTATGATGCTACTCTCGTCTCTGAAGCTATTCGAATAACGGGCTTAGTAACTATTGGCATGATGTGCTTAGGCTCTATGTTCCCTACCTTTTTAAAAAAATAGCAGGCGCACTTACAGTTGCCTTATTTCTTGTGATAATCGTAGAACTTATTGAAATATTTGTTTTTGGAATTCATCATGGAATCATCGATTGGATCGTAGTTTTGATCTTCTGCGGATATATAGGCTATGACTGGGGGCGCGCTAATCAAATTCCCAAAACACTTGATAATGCCGTTGATAGTGCAATACGACTGTACATGGATATTATTAATTTATTCCTACGTATTTTAAGAATACTTGGTCGAAAATAAGCCTAGAATAGTCAAATGACTCCTACACAGAAAAGCAGGAACTGTGTTTGAAGCATTAGGAGTCAGTTATGAAAAATACAGTAACTTTTAAATCTGATTTATTTAAACCATTTTTGCCTGAAGACTCTCAAGTTAATCCTGAAGTTTATGGTGCCGAACTAGCATATTGGTTGAGTAAAAAGTTGGCTGAAAAAAATATTATTACTTCTTATCCAGAATCAGAAGATTGGGGTGGTTTTTAGAATACTTTTTTGATGATAATGAATATTGGTTATGTTGTGGCAATATAGTAGAAACAACAAATGGATGGAAATGTTTTTTAAAGTGTCACTCTAAAGGTTTATTTTCCAAGAAAGTAGCTCCTGCACATTTAGCAACACCAATGCTTGAAGCATTAAAAATAATTTTAAATGAAGAAAATGAAATAGCAGACGTAGTCTGGGAAACAGTTCAGCACACTTAATAAAGTTAATTAAAATCGCTGTGTTCGTTCTACTTACTTAGGGCATTCAGTCTGTAGAATTTCTCCCCAAACGCATTATCGCTTCGGCAAAAAAGAAGTCGTGTCATTATTCTAAGGTAAATAAATTTGAATTGGTTTTTTTTATTGAATTAAGATAAAGAGTTTTTTAATGCTTCACTATTTAATATGGAGATAGTTTTTCCGTCGATACTTAAAACTCCCTGATCTGACATCTCTGAGCAAATCCTAGACAATGAAGGGCGCGCTACTCCAAATAATTCAGCTAACTCTTCTCTGTTATAGGGGAGTTTCACCGTATTACTTTTTTGTTTTTCAGACAAATTTAATATGTAACCGGAAAATTTTTGCTTGAGTGATGAAAACTTAAGAAGACGTAACTTTTCGACAAGAAAAACGACTTTATTACCTGATTGTGTAAAGTAATTTGATAAAAATTGTTTATTGGTTTGAGCAATGGCAATGATTGATTCTTTAGAAATAGAAATGAGCCGTATATCGGTTTGTGCAACCACGGTGACAGGTATTGTATTATCTTCAGCAAATAAAACCCCAAGGGCTAGGGCATCGGGAGATTGCAAATTTTCGATTTTTATTGTTTTGCCTGTGGCATCTTGGATCTCGGCAGATACCTCGCCCTCCAATAGAATTCGAAGCGAATCATATTCATCGCCCCTATGCATGATCAAAGAGCCTAGAGGATGACTTTTAATAATGAATGGTGTGCTGTTAAATATTTTTATAATCTCTTCGGTGCTGATCCCATTAAATAGAGGACTAGTTGAAAGCGTTTCTGCGTCATTTTTTAACATAATTGGCTACTTATGAAATATAGCTGTTGTAGTGCTTTATTTCATTCTTGAAATTGAATAAATGATTGAATGTAACTTATGTTACATAACTCTTGATTGAAGATCGCTATCTTATTATTGAACTTAAATAATAAAGCCGTAAATATCGGCAGATAGGAGAAGATAAAATGAGTATGTTTTGTTATCAGTGCCAAGAAGCTCGCGGTAATACTGGCTGTGCAGAAAAGGGGAAATGTGGGAAAACTGAGTCTACCTCAAACCTTCAGGATCTATTAATCTACACTGCAACAGGTGTTGCTATTTATGCACAGGAGCAAGCCTCAAAAGGGCATGTTGATATGGAAGTAGGGCGTTACATTAATCAAGCGCTTTTTGTTACCATCACGAATGCAAATTTTGATGATGGTAAAATTACAGATCTTATTAACCGAGGCTTAATGATTCGAGAGACACTTCAAGCAAGTTCAGAATTAAACATTGGTCTGCATGACTGTGTAACATGGACGGTAAATTCTGAATCTGATTACCTTGCTAAAGCAGAGTCCATTGGTATTTTAGAAACCGAGAATGAAGATATTCGTTCTTTAAGAGCTTTATTAACTTATGGCATCAAGGGCATGGTCGCCTATGCTGAACCATGCTCGCGATTTTAGGTTATGAAGATCCGCTAATCTATGAATTTATTTTCACAGCGTTATCTGCAACTACCAAAGCATTAAGTGTTGATGAAATGGTTTCTCTGATCATGAAAACAGGAGAGGTTTCGGTCACTACTATGGCATTGCTTGATAAAGCCAATACCGAAACTTATGGTCACCCTGAAATGACAGAGGTGAATATCGGTGTGCAATCGAATCCTGGCATTTTGATTTCAGGGCATGATTTGAAAGATATGGAAGAGTTGCTCAAGCAAACCGAAGGCACTGGTGTTGATATTTATACTCACAGTGAGATGTTACCTGCTCACTATTATCCTGCATTTAAAAAATATAAACATTTTGTTGGCAACTACGGCAATGCTTGGTGGCAACAAGATGAAGAGTTTGAATCTTTTAATGGCCCAATATTAATGACCACGAATTGTATTACATCTGTTGATGAGTCTTATAAAAATAGAATATATACAACGGGTGTGACTGGCTACCCAGGTGTGAAACACATTGCAGACAACAATGGCACAAAAGATTTCTCAAACATTATTGCTTTAGCTAAAACATGTCAATCACCCAAAGAGCTTGAAACTGGCACTATTGTCGGTGGATTTGCTCATGCACAAGTCTTTGCTCTTGCAGATAAAGTGGTAGATGCGGTGAAGACGGGGGCAGTGAAAAAATTTGTGGTTATGGCAGGCTGTGATGGTCGTCATTCAGCGAGAGATTATTTCACTGATGTTGCCGAAGCATTGCCCCAAGATTCTATTATTCTGACGGCAGGCTGTGCAAAATATCGTTATAACAAATTAGACTTAGGTGATATTGGTGGCATTCCTCGTGTGTTAGATGCAGGGCAATGTAATGATTCATATTCTCTAGCGGTCATCGCCCTGAAGCTAAAAGAGGTTTTTGAGCTTGAAGATATCAATGATCTACCGATTGCTTTTGATATTGCTTGGTATGAGCAAAAAGCGGTTACAGTTTTACTTGCTCTACTTCATTTAGGTGTTAAAGGATTAAGGTTAGGTCCAACACTTCCTGCTTTTCTTTCTCCCAATGTTTCTAAGGTGTTAGTAGATAATTTTGATATTAAAGGCATTGGTAGTGTAAAAGAAGATGTTAAAGAGATGATGGGGGTCGCTTAATTTGTATGGGTTATCAATAAATAAAGTGTTGATAACCCACTGCAATTTTTAATCATATTTGTGAAAAAATTTAGACTTAAGTTCTTTCAAATATGTAATCACAATAATAAAAATAGGGTGTTCACCCTTCTTTCTTTATGCCTAAAATAGGCTTGTTTGGTTATTTATTATACTTGGTGACCAATTGTGGCATTGCTAATGTTTGTGAAACTAATATTACCTTCATGAATTTATTAACTAACCTCAGCTCTGGATAATGGAAGTGAAATAACATTAAATTTCAATAACTTAAAAATATATAATACAGTGCTGTTAGTTTTGCGTAGTTCAAGGCGAATTATCGAAGCAATAACGGGTTATTGGGAGATGATTTAACGCAGAAATACGCGTAAATAACGGTACTGTATCGTTTTGCTTATCCAGAACTGAGTTTAACTCTGCAGTCCATCAAAGAGTGTTATTTTTCATTCGATTGATTTAGCTTTCTTTATTGGTTATTGTGATATTTTTGCTCGGTAAAATGATGACTTGTATTACTAATTTAATATTAACTACATCTATACATGATGGAGCTTGGATGAACAGCGATCACGGAAGTGTCGATATGTTAAATGATTATTTATATAAACATTATCAAGGTTCCAGGCTTCATTGCGTGAATAGGCATTCGGGGGGAAGAAAGTCTATGAGCTGTGATGTATTTATGATCGCCATTGATTATTTGAATATTGATGAATTTATTTCATTATTTCAGCAAGTGTCCTGGGATAAACCTGAGCAAGCTCAATTAATGATAAAAACAGAAGGACAGAGCACTTTTACACTTTATCAGGCAAAGCTTTAAACAATCGAATCTTGCTTTGCTAGTGTGGCTGTTATTGATGATATTTATAAGCTTTAGATTATGGGGGAGTATTCGACAGGAATATAACGAAGATATTGCTAGTATTGAAATTTACTATTGAAGCATTCAAAACATACTCATTATTATCCAATAATGGCCCTTGTAACCCTGATAATATCTGCGATGATAATTTGTCTGTTCTTAAACAGAAGACTTTGTTCCTCACTGAAACTTTCATCATTTTCTATAAAAACTGCTCCAATGGCTCATTTCTTTTAATCAATTATTGAAAAATAAATAATTGATTGAGTACCCATTAAATGTAAATTACTGTGACTTTTATTTTTAAATAAGCAGACGAACCAGTTGCTGATTATTTTAAGAAATTAAGGAGTTAGTATGGAATTGGATTTCTACTTATTACACAGTGAGGTAAGTGAAGTTAAAGACTTCAAGGCACTAATTCAAACCTTACCAAATAACATGAGTGATATTTGTTCTTTTATCCAGAATAACCTGATTCATTCCTATTGGATTGATTGTTACGGTTGTGAAATCGAAGATGCTATTCGTTTTTCAGATATGCAAATTCGAAATGCTAATGACATTTTAAAACAATCTGAACTTAAGTCTGGAGGTTCTCTTGTTGATAAGCATTTGTCTAAGAATAAGGTTGTGAGCATTTGTCGTGACTTTTCCTTATTACTTTGTTCAATACTTCGTGAAAAAGGGGTCCCAGCGAGGATCAGGTGTGGTTTTTGTAAGTATTTAACTCCGGGACGATATGAAGATCACTGGGTTTGTGAATACTGGAATGAATTACAGCTCCGTTGGGTTATGGTTGATGGGCAATTAGATAATGTTCATTATGACAGACTAAAATTTAGCTTCGATAAATATGATGTTCCTGCCTCTGAATTTATGTATGCTGGCGAGGCGTGGAGAATGTGTCGTGATCAGGAAGCTGATGCAGAAAGTTTTGGAATATTTAATCTCAGTGGATATTCTTTTATTAAAGGTAATTTGGTGAGAGACCTTTTTGCTCTGAGTAAAATAGAATTGATGGCTTGGGATACAGGATGGGGGATATTAACAAACACAGGGCTCCCTAATAAGGTTGAATGTGAGCTTTTAGACCATTTAGCAATCTTGAGCTCTTGTTCAGATTGTTTCGGTGCCAGAAATGCCATCGAGTCACTAGATGAGTTGAAATTTCCCTTTGGTTGGCATGTTTCTGACGCGCCAACTATTTCCGAATTGCTCTCAAAACATGATCTTAAAAAATAGAAATCACCTATTGTAAAGTTTAGAATAATTGAAATTCATTCTTCTACTTTATGCTTTTTAATTTGTAACTATTTGAAATTAAACAACTGTCACCTATGTGTCAGGTTGCTGTCGTATTAAATATCAATATTCTTGTGTAGGTTTGTTGCTGAATCAGTAAATAAGGGTTTTATATGTTAGTCAGAAAATTACGCTTACAACGTGGTTGGTCTCAGGAGCATTTAGCTGAGTGTAGTGGGTTAAGTATTCGTACAATTCAACGCATTGAACGAGGGCAAAAACCTGGACTAGAATCATTAAAATCTTTGGTCGCTGTATTTGAAATCGATATTTCTCAATTACAAACGGAGTCAACTATGAATAGCGAAACCTTAATGACAGAAGAAGAAAAAAATACCATCGATCAAGTTAGAGCTATTAAGGGGTTTTATAGTCATTTAATCACTTATGTTTTAGTGATCACATTACTGTTTATTATTAACTTTGCGACTGGCCCTGATTATATATGGGCTTTGTGGCCAGCATTAGGCTGGGGAATTGGCATTATCAATCATGCATTAAATGCCTTTGAAGTGTTTAATTTATTGGGTGCTAAGTGGGAAAAAAAGCAAATTGAAAAAAGGTTAGGTAGGAAATTATGAACCGTAGAAGTATCTAAAATAATTAGTTATGGATGCGTATGGGGTGGACATTGTTTATGTTTATTCTGTTAATGAAAAACGTGTCCAGACCTTTGAACGCCAGCGTTTAAACATGATAATGCCACGGAACCATTCATCTAACCCGATGGCTAACCAGGCGCCGATCACGCCATATTCCCACTGTATGCCAAGTAAATAAGCACAGAAAACGGCTATCCCCCACATACTAAAAATGCCCATCTGCACAGGAAATTTAATATCGCCAGCACCTTTTAATGCGGAAATAAAAATAAGGTTAAATACACGCCCTGATTCAATAAATATTGAACCGGCAATGAGCATCGCAATCAGAGGGATGATGTTACTGTCCTGGGTAAAAATATCAATAATTGGGTATCTAAAAGCAAAAATAAGTAATATCACTGCGGTTGATACAAATAAACCCACTAAAAAGTATTTTTGTACGCGAATATAAATATCATCAACCCACTGTTTGCCGATAAAGTAACTGGTCTGAATTTGTGTTGCTTGGCCTAAAGCGAGGGTAAAAGCAAAGGATAGCCGTGTTATATTTTGTGCGTAGGTATAAGCGACTAATGATGATGTTCCCATCTGTACAACAAAAAAAGTAATTGCCATTTGAGCCATATTGTAAGAGAGGATTTCACCGGCATTCATTGCACCAATTTTGATGATTTTATGATAGATAGTTTTTGGGATTTGTTTCCATTGTTGAAAGGGTAAATCGATACCTTCAAAACGTATCATGTAGTATAACATCAGGGTGCTAGCAACTTGACTTATTACTGTTGCAATAGCGACGCCTTTAACGCCGTAAACAGGCAGTCCAAAGGGTTGATAAAGGGCAATATAGTTACCTGCGATATTGATTATTCCTGCAATAAAATTAATCACCATAGGTGATCGAGAATAACCATGACTTCTTAAAATTGTCGTCAGGACAATGCCTATTGTGACGTTAAAAGTAAAGGAACCACTAATAATAAGATAGTTATAACCGAACTGAGCAACTTGTTTTTCTAAACCAAATAATGCAATAAAAGAAGATGACCCGACCAGCAGTGCTAAACTTAGGCCGAGACCAACAAAAATCGCTAATACTATACTCGCCACCCCGACATTAGTAGCCTCCTGGTCACGAGATGCACCATTGTATTGTGCAATTAATATACCCGTTCCACTGCTTACCATCATGGAAACAACAATCAAGAAAATGAAATTTGGCTAACTACACCCACTGCGGACACTGCAAGATCAGAGTAGCCACTTAACATAAATACATCTGTGGTACTGAGTGCAGTTCGTAGCAACACTTCAATAAAAATAGGCCAAGTTAAAGTCACTATATTCATTCGTTTGTTTAATGAAGTAGATGAATTAGGCATAGCAACCTTGATTTATGTGAAGGTAAGAAATAGACGATGTAAGAGGGCGATATTTTGCTGTAAATTGGCTGCTATGTAAAGGTTTACATTATGGCTAATGAATATATCTTCTTGGTGAAAAAACACAATAATATCGAATTAAAAATAAATTTTTAGATTTTATGGTGAGATATTATTTATGGAAAGTGTTCCTCAAATGCTTTGCGTTAAACACACAGTCATTCAAGTATTACATTCATGCTAATTAAACAATAACATAGCTAATAATGGCATCATTATAAATGCTACTAGGGTTTGCATAGTAATAATAGAGGCCATCGATTCAACATCTCCGCCTAATTGTCGAGCTAATATGTATGAAGAGGGCGCTGTTGGGGTGATAAAGGCGATCATTAATACTGCCGCTATCACATCATTGAGGCCTGTGTAGGAAATAAGAGCAATCGCAACCAAGGGTTTTATTACAAACTGAATAGTAGAGGAGAAAGCGATCGCTTTGAAGTGGCCACTAATGGATTCAAGTTTTAATGCAAGACCAACAGCAAGTAAGCCAAAGGGTAATGCGACTCTTGCGATGATCTCCAAAATATCCTCTGCAATAGTGGGCACACCAATACCACTCAAACTTAGAAACCAACCAATACTACAACCTATTATCAAGGGATTAAACACAATTGTTTTTAAAAATTGTAAGGTGCCACTAATGGTTGATTTTCCCCAAATAATAAATGCAGAAATACAGAAAATATTAATTAATACAATCATAAAGCCAGCAAGCAACAGAGCTTATTCCAAGTCCAATTGCCCCATATAAACTTTGTGCAACGGCAAAGGCGATATAGGTATTGAAACGAATGCCTCCTTGGAATATTGATGTAAAGGTCGCATTATTTGTTGTCATCTTCTTTCGCAAAATAATGAGTAATAATGCAGATGACATTAAAGTGCCAAAAATAACCAATAACATCGACATCCAGGAACCACCCGCCAAGGATTGTTGGCCTAGGGTTTTAATTAATAATGCAGGGAAAAGTATAAAATAAGTTAGTTTTTCCATTCCTGGCCAGGTTTCTTCGGGTAGAAACTTAGTCCGTTTTAAAATAAACCCAAGTATGATCAGCGCCATGATGGGAATAAGTGCGTTAATAAAAGTGATCATATTGAGTCCATTTAATTATTTACATTAATATGTATGTTTTCTAAGAAAGATAAACAATACACCAAGTGACTGATATTAAAAAAGTCAGATTGCGCATATCTATTATAAATTTTCTTTTTCTATTAAATCTGCCATCTTTTTATAGCCAATAATTCAGCATTAAAGAGCATTTATTAACCTCTTATTTTATTTAAAAACTAAATGTTATAAATGTGTTCATATAAAACCAAATAAAAAATTATTCATAACTACGATAAGGCTAAATCTAGTGGCTACAAAAGTTGCTTTATTGGGATGATAAAGAGTTGATTTAATGCCCCATGAGCGTATTGTTTAGTTTGATTTTAACAAAATAATATATTTCATTTTCTAGTAAAAATGCGCAATGATGGTTTTTGAATAGCTGTTAATTGCTGAGGTTAAATAGAAAAGTATCATCTTGAAAATTGAAAAGCCGATATGGTTTTATGAGGTCAAGTTATCAACCTTTGATTTAAAAGGTTTACCTAGTGCTATCTATTTGGCTGGCTATTAAGTGGCTTATCTCACGTCGCTAGCATTTAAGTCTACTTTAAAAGATATTATGCAATTTATGGAAATGCATTATGAGAAACGAGTATAAAGGCAGTTGTTTGTGTGGTGAAATTTCATTCTCGGTTAATAGTTTTGCTAAGAAAGTTGCCAATTGCCATTGTTCGATGTGTCGTAAATTTCATGGCGCTGCTTATGCAACCTTGGTTGGTGTATCTGGTTTAAAGTGGCTTTCTGGTTTTCACTGTTTAAATGAATTTGTGGCGCCTAATGGAACCGTTAGAACATTTTGCGGGGAGTGCGGATCTAGCATCGGATTTAGAGTTAAAGGTGCTCCCTTAAATGAAATTGAATTAGCTATCGCTACCTTTGATGTTGATATTCCAATTCAAGTAGATGCCCATATTTATACTGATTTCAAATCTAATTGGTGTGAGTTACAAGATGATTTGCCTAAGTTTAAAGCAGGTCGAGAAGCATAGTTTAATATATTGTTACAAATCAACCTCAGTCAAAAATAAAATATTGTTAATTTAATAAAATACAAGGAAGTTGTTATGGCATTAACAGACGAACAAAAAGAACTTAAAAAAGAACTCGCAAAGTACAAACGTAAAGTGATGGAAATTGCTGGTGTAATGCACGATATTGTCGAAGATTCAATTTGGCTAGACTATCAAAAATTGTCTGGTTTAAGTAAGGATATCGAAGTGGCTATGGAAGTGGTTAATGAATTTAAAGCTAAGCATGAGTTTCTCAAATAGTGCAAAAGTAGAATCTGTTTTAAAAATACATAGGAAGGTCATTAGATCGGACTCATAACGATTTTAATGACTTCTTATTCTGTAAATTGCTTGCTCTTAAATTACCAGTGGTTTTAACCTATTGGATTAACCTTACCACCTGATTTTCTAAATTGGAAAATCACTGTTGAAATAATGCCATTTCTGTTCATATCTCTTTTGCATTAAACTGCGGGCTTAACTTCATAAACCCCTTTTAAAAGAGTAAAAAAATGACACTACTGTTACCTATTTTAATGTCGATGGTGGTTTTAAGCCCGCTTGCCATCGATATCTATTTACCTTCTATGCCAGAAATGGCCATGGAATTTAGTGTATCGGATGCACAAATTCAGTCTACTTTGGTTATTTTTATGCTTGCGATGGGGATTGGGCAGGTTTTGATTGGTCCATTAGCTGACCGTTTTGGCCGAAAACCTATCGCTTTATTTGGCATTTGTTTATATATAATGAGTAGTTTATTTGCAGTTTATGCTTCTGATTTTCATTATTTACAATTAGCTCGAGGTTTACAGGGGATTGTCGCATGTGCGACTTCGATTGTTGTATTTAGTGCGGTGCGAGATAGTTTTTCAAATAAACAAAGTGCGCATTATTATAGTTATTTAAACGGTGTTATTTGCGTTATACCGGCCCTAGCACCAAGTTTTGGTGGTATGTTAGCATTGCAATTTGGTTGGCGTTCTACTTTCTTTTTTATGGCGGCTTATGCACTAATTGTACTTATTATTGTTGCCTTTAAACTGCCTGAAACTCGTCCTAAAAATACTGTTACCAGTGGGGCATTGTATCGTTGGTCTCGCTATCAGCCTATTTTATCTAATAGTCATTTTGTGTTTTATGCTAGTGCTTGTATGTTGGCAATGGTCGCGATTTTAACTTATGTTTCCTATGCGCCAAGCTGGGTAATCAAACACCTTGGGTTATCTGAAATGACCTTTAGTCTCTTGTTTGGAATTAATGCGCTTATTAATATTGGTGCATGCTTTGTTGCGCCTTTAGTGATTAAAAAACTGGGTAATCGACCGACTGTGTTAGTTGCCTTATGGTTGATGGTGCTTTCGGCATTGATACAACTTGTGGTGCAAAAAATACCTGTTGAACAACCTATTACTGCCGCCATTTATTTTATGATGCCTATGTTATTATTATGCATTGGTTTTGCATTGCTACTTGGGCCAGCAACAAGCATGGCGTTAAGCGGTTTTGGAGAGCGTGCTGGAACAGTCGTCGCACTTTTAGGATTTATACAAATGAGCGGTGCCGCTTTATTAACAGGGGCTTTACAGCAAACTAGTTTAACAGCTCCTATGCGAGTGCTGTTATGATTGGTGGCGGAGCATTATTATTATCATTTATCATGTCGCTCTCTCGTTTTAATCATTGGCACTATGAGCAACAGGTTGCTTCTTAATTAGATTCACAAGAGAGTTTTACAAATTGCCAGAAAATAACTCCGTAAATATAGTAAATATTGGTTTAGGTTGTTCGACATTTAACTTAGCGGTGTATTTAGCAAATACACTTAATATGTCTGAATATAATAAACTTGATACTATATACCCTTTGGTAAGTGGTGAGATTACTTCTATCGGTTTGGCCTGCGGTAATGGCTGGCGAAAAGTATTTAATGTTTATAGTAAATTACTGTATGAACTTGATCCTACTTATTTCCCTTATCGATGTTTAGCGCCGACCTGGCGACTGTATCGCGATAATTTTTTATTGCAACAGGGAAGTGGTACTGCGTTGTTATTTACGCCACCGATACTCAATAAAAGTGATGATTGTATTCATATTATTATGGGTAAAACCTATGCAAAGGAATTGATAAATAGTGGTAAATTAAGAAGCTCTTTGATTTGGTTAGATGAACAATTTGCAATTGATGTGAATAGTAAAGTCATTGTTTGCCCTTATTTTGATTATCGGCAGTTATCTAATAACAAAATTGTTCGTTTAGCGGGCTTAATGCGGGGCTTATTAAACGAATCGGCTTAATTGTTTGATTTTTAAAATATTATTTATTTTTGTTTTATTTTAAATAATATTAGATATTATTATTTTTTTATGTTATGATGCTTTCGCTCTGAAATTTAGAGTTATTAATGAAAAGTAAAGTACAAGTTATTATCTCAGTCACTCCCACGCCAGCACCGTAGTTGTCCTTAGTATAAATATCCCATCGCTTCATCGTCACATTCAATAATTCAGCTCTTAGCATATTTTAATTTACAATTTTTAACACAAGACCATTAAAAAGTTAGCACTCAATTGATATTGAGAATAAAACAGAAGCTAGCTATTTTAACCAATAAAAGGGTCAGTAAACTGATTGGTAACACTCTATTTAAGGAATTTTTTATGGCTCGTACAACGGGTAGAAAACGCTTTTGGTTTCAACTTTCACGTGAAGTGAATGAAACATTAGAAAGCAAAAATATAAATAAAAATACACAACAATTAAATTAATAAAGATTCACCTTTAGTTTGAAATAAAAAACAAGCCTGTTATTTTCGAGGAGCCTCTATCCTCTTAAGATAACTGAGCTTAGTTTGTATATCCTGCGACTATTTCCTCTCCCTGATTTTTGATTTTTCCCTCTTAATAACATTGAAAAAATTCTTGCTTTAACCCTTTCTGCTTATTTAATTTCAGTACAGAATAAGATTATTTAACCTCAGTTCTGGATAATGGAAGCGAAATAACATTTAACTTCAATAATTTAAAAAATATATAATAAAGTGCTGTTAGTTTTGCGTAGTTCAAGGCGAATTATCGAAACAATAACGGGTTATTGGGAGATGTTTTAACGCAGAAATACGCGTAAATAACGGTATTGTATCGTTTTGCTTATCCAAAACTGAGGTTATTTAAGGTCACTGTTACAAAGCGTAGTTTTTTTGTATCATTTTATAAAACAAAGATGTTGATCATAGTTCTCATTTAAAATAACGAAATTTCTTCAAATTAGATTCTAAAAAAATTTTCAGTCTATATTCAATAGAGTTAGTTTTTACTAACTAAGTTCAGTTGAAGAAAGGAATACATATGAAATTAAATAAATGTATAGGTGGCTTGCTCATGTTGGTGTGCCTGACAAGTAGTTTATCTGTGCACAGTAATGAAGTTGTGATTAATAAGGTGGTCGGTCGAAATAGTCTCGTTGAAGAAATTTTAACCTTAATATTGAGTAAGTCAGATCCTGATGCGAAACTTAAGCAAATATCTGAAGAACTTCCTGAAGCACGAACCATTGAAGAACTACTACTAAATAAAATCGATTTATTATGGTCTGGTGCCTCGCCAAGTTTGGATGAGCAATTTGAAGCCGTGCGTATTCCGCTATTCAAAGGTCTGCTAGGGCATCGTATTTTTATTATTAAAAAAGAGCATCAATCTCGCTTTGATAATATTAAAACTTTACAACAATTAAAAACACTGGATGCTGGCCAAGGGACTCGCTGGGGAGACACAAAAGTATTAAAAGATGCCTCGTCGCCTGTTATTACCACACTAAAATACCCAAACCTATTTTATATGCTAGAAGGGGAACGTTTCGATTATTACCCTCGTGCAATTCATGAACCTTGGGATGAAGTCGCCTCTCGACCTGAGTTAAACCTTGCGGTTGAAAAAAATATTCTGTTGATTTACCCCTTTGCTATGTACCTTTATGTTAATAAAGAAAATAAAGCTTTGCATAAGAAATTAGTTACAGGTTTTGAGATGGCCATTGCTGATGGCAGTTTTGATAAATTATTTTTAAACAATCGCATGATTAAAGATGCACTTGAGAAAACCAATTTAAAAACTCGTACTGTGATTAGAATTGATAATCCTAATATGCACCCTGATACCCCTATTGATCGACCAGAATTTTGGTTAGATGTTACCAACTTGTAGAAAGAGGAAGTTATGAATTCAATTACAAAAAAATCGATGCTAATGTTAAGTAGCGTTTCTATCTTGGTAATGCTGGTTGTTTTTTCAGCAAGTTATTTTTTGGCTAAAGATTATTTTAATGACTCACTCACAGAGGAAATAAAAGACTCGCAAACCATGCTAGAAATCGTGCTTAAAGAGCCTATTTATAATTACGACAAAGAACTAATTGGCGATATTTTAGGAGCATTTATATTAAGCCCGTTTATTCACAAAATTTCCGCCTATGATCATCGTGATCAATTGTTAGCAGAGAAATACAATACTGATACAGAATTAGATTCTGAGGTCGCAATTGAAAAAGAAGTAGGCATTAATTGGAGCGGAAATGAAAAAATTGGCAAACTTATTATTGTATATCGAGCTGACAGTAATGAAGCACTATTACTCGCTGTGAAAGGTGCCTTTTTGGCTATCGGTATTATTTTGATTATCTTTTTGCAATTAACTAACTGGTTAACACTAAATACGCTGGTTGTTAAACCGCTTCGAACAGTAGGCGATGCTTTGTCTGTGATTGCCTTAGGCGGTGGAGATTTGACCAGTCGTTTAACCATAAAAAGTAATGATGAAATTGGTCAGTTATCTGAAAACTTTAACCGTTTTATAACTCAACTTCATACCATAGTCAGTGGTATTGTTGAGGTTGCAAATGAAGTTAATAATACTTCTATCAGCATAATTAATTCAGCTTCGAATAATGTTCAAGCAACACAGTCACAATTAAAAGAAACTGAACAGGCGTCAACGGCATTACATGAAATGTCATTAACTACCAATGAGATTGCAGAAAACGCAAATCACACCGCTAAAAGTACGGAGTCTTGTCGTCAACTTGCACAAAAAGGTAGCAATGTTGTTCAAGAAACGGCTAAACAGATCAATTTACTTGGTACGGATATGACAGTGACGGCTGAGAAAATTAGTGAGTTACGTGTTAAAAGTGAATCTATCGGCTCTGTATTAGATGTGATTAAAAGTATTGCAGAACAAACTAACTTGCTTGCATTAAATGCCGCTATTGAAGTCGCCCGAGCTGGTGAACAGGGTAGAGGTTTTGCGGTAGTTGCTGATGAAGTGCGTAGCTTGGCAAAACGTACTCAGGAATCTACCTCTGAAATTGAAAAAATTATTGATGGTTTACAAAAATCATCAATGGAAGTGAATGATTCGATGGATGAAAGTCAGCTTGCATTACAAAAAACCATTGAAGAGTCATCAAATGCAAGCACTGCATTAGCAGACATTCAAACTACTATTGATGAAATAAGTGGTATGAATACCCAAATTGCTTCAGCCTCAGAGGAGCAGAATTCTGTAGTCGCTGATGTTAGTCGAAACGTAACAGAAATCTTTAATATTACCAATGAGGTTACTGAAAATGCGCAGGGAGCGAGAAATGCTAGTTCTCGTTTAGGAGAATTAGGTAAAGGATTAATTGCTAATCTTTCTAAATTTAAAATCTAATAAGGAAATAGATAATAAAGCTAATAGCGCTTTTTTAAGAGTGTGATGATATCATGAATCAGTATCAAGTAGAGGGGAGCTAAATTCCCTCGTTTTGACCTTAGATTCATAGATATCATTACCTATTTTGAGATAAGGTATGTGGATAACCATTTAAGCATTTATCATTAATGGTAATGTTTAATTAAAATATATTAGAGCAAACGCGTTAACCAAGTTTCTCACAGAAAATAAATTGATAACGCGGTTTATACAGGGAAGAAAAATGAGTAGTCCACAAAGAGATATTGTTTTACGATTTTTGGCTGAGCCTTTAGATGTTAATTTTGGCGGGAAAGTCCATGGTGGTGCGGTCATGAAATGGATCGATTTAGCCGCTTATGCCTGCGCGACTGGTTGGAGTGGCCGATATTGTGTGACAGCCTATGCTGGTGGAATACGTTTCGTATCGCCGATTCATGTAGGAAGTTTAGTTGAGGTTGATGCGAAGGTTATCTATACCGGTAAATCATCGATGCATATTGCACTGGAAGTTTCTGCCTGTGATCCGAAATCATTAAACAAACGCCTTACCACACATTGTATTGTTGTCATGGTAGCAGTTGATGAGCATGGTCAAGCCGTGCGTATTCCTGAATGGATACCTGAAACTGAAAAAGACAAACAACAGAATGAAACAGCTCGAAAATTAATGGAAATGCGTAAAACTATTGGTGATGAGATGCAAATTTTTGTTGAAGAAAAAGAAGATTAATTTTTTCCTCTAAGATTAAGGTTACTGTTAGCTTATAACAGTAACCAGCTTTTTTTTAAACTTGGCTTTTACTTATTCAAACTTTTTACTCGGCCAATCGCTCCATCTTCCAAGCGCACTTTGATACCATGCGGGTGATTAGGGATTTAGTTAAAATATCTTTGACAATACCTTCTGTTAATTTTCCACTTCTTTGGTCTTGTTTTAAAACAATTGAGACTGATAAGCCTTTTTTAATATCTGCTCTATTAATTGTATTTAACATTTTAATCTCTTACCTTATTGTTTAGTTTTGTTTTTATTCTAGCTTAAATTCTTGTGTAATACTTTTACTGGTCAATAAAATGATCCTGATTTGTTCTTAATTCGTAATAATTTAATGTATAAAAATATTTACAGATATATGGGTGATGTATGGATATTAATAAGCAAAAACAAAGAGATATGTTAGAAGCGTTTAATGTAATCACCGCTAAAGGAATAAAAAAAGACGGTGGTTATGAGTTTTTAGGTATTCGAGCTTGGCAAGACTTTGATGGATATACTTGTTGGTTGAGTTACAAAGACTTAACAGTGTCCTTATTATTCCACGGTAAATACGGCTTTGAATATCAAGATAAAGACACTTTAAAGGCCTTTTTAACAAAATATCAAGTTTGGTTGTTTAGGAGTAAAAAGTGAAAACAACACTCTATAAAGAGAATGATAATTCAACCATGGTAAAAATGGATTTTGCAGATGTAAATGCGCGCCAAAATTGGCGAGTTAGTAATGATAATGTGATGGGAGGGCTTTCTAAGGGAGGGATAGAGTTATCAATCGGTAAAGTTATTTTTAATGGTGATATTTCTTTAGAGAATAACGGTGGCTTTAGCGCTGTATTCCATGCTGTAGAACCAATGATAGAAAATCTAAATCACATTATGTTAGATTTTCTAGGCGATGGAAACTGCTACCAAATGCGTTTAGTTGCCAATAATCACGGTAAAATTATTTATTATTATCATGAATTTACTACTCAAAGTAATGAACAACAAAAAGTCATTCTTAACTTAGCTGATTTTCAAGCGACTTTTCGTGGTAAAAAAATAATCGGAGCTCCGAAAGTTGTTTCGCAGAATATTGAAGAAATTGGTTTTTTATTAACCAAAAAACAAGCTGGACCATTTTCCCTGTCTTTGTTTTCCTTGAGTTTTATCGCTTTATAATAAGGTAATAAATATGAACAAAATAAGCCCTAAAGCACTACTTCATAGCAAGTGGACACACCTTCAGGTTAGCAATAAAGAAAAGCACTTTATGGTTACTTTGGTTAAATTCGATGAAAATCAAAATGTCATTAAATGTATTATTGAAGCTGTTTTTACTAACAATGAATATACAATTGATTGGCGTGAATTAAAATCTGCAGATAAGTGGAGTATTGGTTGGAAGTAATTACTTTAAGTTAGTATTACTCAACAGTAACCACTAATTCCCTTAGGGATTACTGTTGATATTAATTTGTTTTTCTACATTACCAATTTATAGATTCGCCCTTCCAATCAAGATAACTCGCTTCACCATCAATCGTACTATTTTCAACTATTTTTAGTAGTTGTTGAGCAACAAAATCTGGCGTAAATAGCTTGTCGCTGGGAACATTTTTATGGAATGGTTTGGAAAGTGGTGTATCTGTTGTACCAGGGTGAAAGGAAATAATTTTAATGTTTTTAGCTCGTCTTGCAAACTCAATAGCAGTTGTTTTTAGTAACATATTTAATGCCGCTTTTGATGCCCGATAACTATACCAACCGCCGGAACGATTATCGTGAATACTGCCAACTCTTGCATTAAAAACGACTATTTTTGTTGCAACTTTACCGGATAGAATTGGTAGCAAATTCTGAATCCAAAGCATTGGGGTCAAGGCGTTGACGTTCATTACTTGTTGAAAAGCATCTGCATCAAAGGCCTCCAGTTTCTTTTCTGGTTGAATATTTTTACTGTGTAATAGGCCATGGCAAATAAACACCTGTGTAATTGGCATTGAGCTTATTTTCGTTATTTCCTTAACTGCTTGATTAATTGTCATCGCATCATAATCTGCAACGATTATTTTGCTTATGTGCTCAGATTCTGTTGTTAAATTTTGATAATGGCTTAAATCTCTGCTTATCAATATTAATCCAGTCTGGTCTGATTGCAGTGTTTGTTTAGCGATGGCCTTAGCAATATCACTATTAGCGCCGATGATTAATGTTTGTTGATTTAGCATAACAAGTTCCTTTTTCACATTGCTGTGTTTTTATTCCTGTCGCTTTTGCAAGGAAAGCTGATATTTGAAGTCTGTATCTTGCGATACCTAGGTAAATCCAATGACTGACAGTTTTAATGACAGGCCAATTTAAAGGTGCAACCCAAAAACCTTTGCCTACCAATGTCCAGGCTCTATGGGTGACTTCCAGCCCTAATAACAGTTTTCCTTGGTATGTGCCGTGTAATATTCGCATCGCTTTATGGAAATCAATGCCAGGATAAGCGCTTGAAAACCCATTCTGATGAATATCGACAATTTGAATTAGATTATGCTTATCATGTTTTTTGAGACTAAGCATTTCTTTACTACACATGGGGCATTGACCATCATAAAAAACGGTTAACATGACTGACTCCTCAGGTTTATCAGATTTCGTAAGTTACGTATTCATTGCTAATTGGCTTCCCATTGATGTCTATTTCAAAGGGAGCTGTATCTGTTTTTGCATAATTTAAACGCGCCAACCTTTGGTTACTATGGTAGCTATCTAGCCCTGAAATACTGACCGTATCTAAGGAATTTATATCAATATATCCATCATCACCGATTGCTTTTTCTGTGCAAAAGATATCAGTAATTTCACCAATAACCAGTTGAGTATTATTTAATGCAATGGGCATGATTTCTCGTAATGTTAATGCGTACTTTAGTTTGCTTTGTTGCACAAAGGGAGCGCGATAATCATTAAGGTATTGCTCAGTTAACCTCGTCGCCTCGAATTCACTTTGTGAATATCGGGCAGAGGTTTGATGTGCTTCTCGAAAGACATGTTCAGAAACTTGATTGATAGTGTATTGTTTGCTTTGTTGGATATTTTCTAATGTATGTCTTGTGACGCTATGAGGTCGAGAAATAAAACCAACCAAAGCAGGCGATGCGCCAAGGTGTATCACTGAGCTAAACATAGCGAGGTTAGTTTGCCCTTGTGGATTGATACTACCTATAAGATTAGCACTTTTAAAACCAGACAGGCTATTGATTAAATGGGCTCGGTATCGGTTGTCCATCGTATTTAATTGTTTTGTATCGATATGTTTCAAATTAACTCTTTGATATTAAGAATAGGTGTTTTTATATACGCGAGACGTTGTTAGGAAGATCAATTTTTTGTTGAAAAAATAATTTAAGAGGTAAATAGAAAAGGCACTTTCTGAGTTTGTAAAAGTGCCTTTTTATTCAATGAAGAATTTTCAGTAAGTTACATAAAAATTATATGTTAGCGTTAATAAACTCACGCAGTTGTGGTAATGATAATGCACCTACTTTAGAAGCACTTACTTTGCCATCTTTAAATAATAACAATGTAGGAATGCCACGAATACCGAATTGACGCATTAACTCCTGTGCACTGTCAGCGTTAATTTTTATTACTTTAAGGTTGCTAAATTCCTCTGCAATTTCTTCAACAATAGGGGCAATCATTTTACATGGGCCACACCAGTCTGCAAAAAATCGACTAAAACAAAACCTTGGTGTTGTTCAACTTGCTCGCTAAAATTTGTTGCATTAATTTCTACTACTTTACTCATCTTGTTATCCTTTTATTTATTAATTGATTGTGGTCACTATACCTAAGTTGATATTTATTGATTAGTTGGGTTTAATAGGAATCTTTGTTGCACAAATGAAACAGTGAGCGAAACAGTTGGGAATAATGAAAGCAAGTTTAGATGATCTATCGATGTTTGTTTGCTTGGTTGAAGTGGGATCATTTACAGGTGCTTGCAAAGCAACTGAATATCCCTAAATCAAAATTAAGTCGTCATTTAGTGCAATTAGAAAAAAGTATTGGTAGCCAGCTGTTAATCAGAACTACTAGAAAACAGCAACTCACAGAAAGTGGACAATTACTGTATCAAGCAAGTAAGGCACATGTGGACGCATTACGAGATGTTGAGGAAGAAATAGGCTCTTTTATTAATGAACCTAAAGGGCAACTTAATATTTTATTACCACTGGAATTCTTTAATCAGATCATTAGTGAGTTACTAACTGATTTTGCAAAACGTTATCCAAAAATACAATTACACTGCAATCATTATTCAGGGGCTTTACCTGAGAGCAATGAACCCTACGATATCTCCTTTGTTTTACATGAGTCTAGCTTGCCCGCATCCACTTGGATCGCAAGGACACTACTGAGTTTTCCACAATCTATTTTTGCAGCTGCTGACTTTGTTAATAAAGAGGTTTTAGCACCAAATGATTTACAATCTTTCCCCTGTATTTTAAGTGAACAGCAGGAACAGTGGTTATTTCGCGACGCTGGCAATACGCTTTCCGTTGCTGTCGAAGGGCGAGCGACCTTTACCAGTCCAAGCATGCGTTTGCATGCGGTAAAACAAAGTTTAGGCGTGGCAAAACTGCCTGATTATAGCTGTCAAAATGATTGTGATTTACAGCGATTAAAGCTTAGCAAACAACCCGTTGCATTGCAGTTAAGTGTGTTATATCAAAGTCGTGATATCCCGATAAAAACAAGGGTGTTTTTAGATTTCTTTCAAAGCCAATTAGGTAGATTGTCATAGCTGTTAAATAAAGCAGACTTGGTTACGACCATTCTCTTTTGCTTCGTATAATGCCTCGTCGACTCGAAGTAAAACGTCATCAAAATTATCATCTTTGGTTTTTACAAGGGTAACACCAAGGCTAACCGTGACCCTTATATAAATCTCTTTCTGATATTCAATAATTTGTTTTTGGATACTTTCACGGGTGCGTTCTGCTAATATTTTTGCGCTAAGGAGTGAGGTCTCGGGTAGTATTATGGTGAATTCTTCTCCTCCAATACGTGCCAAAATATCTTCATTGCGAATGCTTTTTTGTAAAAGTTGGCTCACTATTTTTAATACATGATCACCAGCAGGGTGACCAAAGTCATCATTAATATGTTTAAAATGATCAATATCCACTGAAATAATGGCAAAGGGTGAATTATGACGCTTGTAGCGAGAAAATTCGCGTTCTCCCTGTTCCATAAAAAAGCGACGGTTGTATAGATTGGTTAAATAATCGGTATTTGCAAGGAGCCTAAATTGCTCTTTCATTTTGTATATTTCAGTAACATCAGAAGAAAATCCAATGATTGCACGTTGGTTATTAACAAAAATAGGTGCTTTGACACTGAGATAATGAAGTTCTTCACCATCAGGAGCGATAACCGTTTCTTTTCTTCTTATTATTTTATTTTCTTGAAAAACTTCGCGATCATTTTGATGAAAATCTTGAGCTTCTTTTTCTGATATTAAGTCTGTTTCTAATTGTCCTACTACTTCAGCTAACAGGTAATCCAAATGATTTTGCAACTTTGGAGTTAACGTATAAAAATCGTCTATCTTCGTTTTTCATGTAAACGTGTGCTTCTACATTATCAAGCACAGTATGAAGTAGTTGTTTTTGTTCTTCGAAAATAGTTTGTAGGTGTTTGTGTTTTGTAATGTCCGTTGATATACCACATAGTCCGATTAGAACACCTTGTTCATCGTAAATGGGACTTTTAACTGTACGAAATGTACTCGATTGTGTTGTGTCTTTAATACAATTTGGATGCTCATTTATCGTTTTATTTTCTGTTTTGAAAACTTCTTGATCTGCTTTATGAATAATCTTACAGGTTTCTTGATCAAAAAATTGCTCTGAATTTTTGCCGATAATATCCGTTAGTTCACACTGCAATAATTGCAAAAAATTATTGTTAACATAGGTATAGTTTCCCTGTAGATCCTTACTATAGATATAAGCATCCATATTATTTGCAATTTGTTTTAAAATTAAAAGTTGCATGTCTGTATCTGAATCAGGCACTTGGATCCCTAAATTATAATAATAATTTTTTATGTATTGATGTGTCGTGCTATTAAGCTTTGGTGATATGACAGAATATGTAAATTGCTTTGTCTCGTTACGATTCTTGATTGGTAACGGATATATTCAACATATCGCCATAAAGCAAAGAAGTATAGGGTATTTTTTTAATAAGAAAATCCAAAGACTTGGATGTTTATCATACAATATACATTTATTACTATATGTTTTAGCTTGTGTTTAAAAACTTGTTAGTGTTTATCTCAGTAAGATAAATCCCAAGTGAGTAATTTTTGTATCTGATTGTTCAGTATATTGATACAATTATTTGCTGATTAGGGGAAAAATAATGGATGTATCATTTGAGCAATTAAAAAGTATGGTGGTGTTTGCACAGGTAGTTGAGCAAGGAAGCCTGAGTGCCACGCTAAACAAATTGGCTTATCAAGAGCAGTGGTGAGTTATCACCTTAAAAAATTAGAGTCTCACCTGAAGGTTAAACTCTTAAATCGTTCAACACGTTCGATTAGTTTAACTGAAGCGGGGGCTATGTATTATCAACGATGCAGAGTGATAGCTGAGCAAGCTAATCAAGCCAATCAGCAAATTGAAAATATCAAAAGTGAGCCAGAGGGTAAGTTAAAAATTACTTGTCCGGTGAATGTTGGTTTGCAATTAATTGTACCCGCTTTAAATGATTTTAGAGTACTTTATCCAAAAATTGAATTAGACGTGAAACTCAGCGATGAAGTTGACAATATAATTAAAGGCGGATTTGACCTCGCTATTCGTGGTGCGCCATTAAAAGATTCTGGTTTACAAGCAAGTAAATTAGCAACTTTGGGAACCTGTCTTTGTGCTTCTCCTGGCTATTTGCTGAAAAATGGCAAACCGAACAAGCCTAGTGAATTGATTCGCCATGATTGGGTACTTTATCAGCAAGCCTCTTCAACCTTTAATATCAGCAAAGGTAAACGTTCATTTGATATTATAACCACGGGTAGTATTAGCACCAATAATGCAGTGCTCGTACAGCATTCGTTGAAGCTGGGCATGGTTTAGGGCGCATTCCACTTTATGATGCCTTACCAAAAATTAATGCAGGTTTATTAGAAAGGGTGCTTGAAGATTATCAGTTGGCAGATATTAATATTTTTGCTGTTTTTCCGCCTGGCACGGCAGAAACCAAAAAACTGCGGTTATTACTAACTTTTTTGAAGGACTTTATAAATCGTGAGTTGTCATTGTTACAATAAAAGCAAGCATTGAATGTTTTCCTTGATTCAACATCGTAATACCAAGTACAGCAAAGTACACATTGTGCTTTGTTTTACTGTACAGTCACTTTATTAATACTATATAGAGTTTATTTATGCCAACACAGAGTTCAGAAAATCCGTTAAGCCTTGAGCAAATTGTTAGCTCATTAGATGCGATGCAAATAGCACAGTTATGTGCCTTTGCTTTAGCTATCCCGCAATTGTATTTATGTCGTCTTCATTTGCAGGATGAAGAAAAAGTCGCTATTGATGCCTGTTTGATTCGTCTTCAAAAAGGCCTAAATGAACAGCTCTTCACATTAGAAGTGCTTAATAACTTATTAAGTGAACGAGACTATTTTGCTTCTGATGAAGCACGTTTAGGGCTTGCTCCTGAGCCAGACTTTGATACTTTGTAAATGCTTTAGTCATTTACCAGATTATAAATGAGCAGGTTATAAATGATTGGCTTGATGCTGAGGTAATACTTTTTGGCAATAGCTAATTATATCCTCAGTTAATTGTGCCATCAGCGCGCCAGATAACTCCCAGCAATGCCAGTATAAGGGCACATAAATAATTTTTTCAGGCAAGATATGAATTAACTTTCCAGTTTCAATTTCTTTCTCAATATGTAAACGAGAATTTAAACTATAACCTCCATCGGCGAGTGTGATATCCACAAATGCTTGTGAAGAGCGCACTGTATGACAAGGGTATTGCCCGCGTTGTAAGGAAAAGTTTTCCAATAAAAAGCGTAGGTGCATATCATCGTGTTGATCAAAAATCATCGCTGGCGCTTGCTGTAAGCTATGTTCATTGATTCCCTCTGAGAAATAGTGTTCAATAAAACTCGGTGTCGCAACACACAAATATTCCATATAACCTAAAAAATGACTTTCCCCACCACTAATTGTTTTAGGCTTGCTGGTAACACAGGCAAGTACTTCACCACTAGCTAATCGTTCTAATGTTTGTGATTCATCGGCTACATACAGGTTAAGAATCATTTTTTGTTGTTTTAATAAAGGCCTTAATGCATCAATAAACCAAGTTGCTAAACTGTCTGCATTAACTGCAAGTGGCAAAGGTTGTAATTGATTTTCTTGATCTAATTGCTTGTTTAACTCTGATTCTAATTGTAATACACGCTGAAAATGACCTAATAGTTTTTGTCCTAGAGGAGTGGTTTTAATAGGTTGATTGCGAATTAAAAGCGGTTGACCATGCTGTGCCTCGAGCAGTTTTACACGTCGCGATATCGCAGACTGGGTAATGTGTAAGCGTTTTGTCGCTTTTTCAAAACTTTGCTCACGTATTACCGCATCGAGTGCCGTTAGTAGCTTGTAATCCTGCATTAGAATACTCTCTTTTAGTTTCACATTAAAAATTCTAATGGTGCATTAATATTATTAGTTATATTTAATTTCATTTGCTCGTTATAGTCCAGTTATTATTTTAAAGGAGCGACAATGTTTTCAACTTATTTTACTGGACTGACGTTAATGGCGACGTTGATCATGCCGATCGGATTGCAAAATGCCTTTGTATTAAACCAAGGGATACGTAAGCAACACCACATATTCGTCGCTACTTTTTGTAGTTTGTCTGATGCTTTATTTATGAGTGTTGGTGTTTGGGGAGGCGCGACTATATTTAGCGCTTATCCGTGGTTATTACTTTCAATTACCATACTTGGTGCTTTGTTTATGTTGACTTATGGTTGGCAGTGTTTGCAACGAGCCTGGCAAGGTGGCGGTTCGATTGAAACGGATAACAGTCCACAAAGTAAGCAAAAAAGTTTTAAAATGATTGTGCTTGCCTGCTGTGCATTCACTTTTTTAAACCCACATGTGTATATTGATACCATTGTTATTTTGGGCGGTTTTGCGACTAATTTATTAGTTGAAGAACGTCTCTATTTTGTTATTGGTGGTGTGACAGCTTCTTTTCTGTGGTTTTTTGGTTTGGCTTTTTTAGGGGCAAAATTTTCAATTGTTTTGAGTAGCGCCAGAGCACAACGTATTCTTGATAGTTTTATTGGTTTGATGATGTGGGGTTAGCGATATTTTTATTATTTAACCTCAGTTCTGGATAATGGAAGTGAAATTAATTATCAAACACTTAAAAATATATCATACAGTGCTGTTGCTTTGCGGAGTTCCAGGCGAATCATTGCGACAATAATTGGTTATTGGTAGATGATTTAACGAAAAAATACGCCTAAATAACAGTACTGTATCGTTTAGCTTATCCAGAATTGGGGTTATTTAAATCGATACTGACCACCTATTCTAAATTATTCTGAATCTCGACTATCAATACCGTAGCGAGACAAAATCTCATTTATTTCACCCTCCGTAAGCATGTCTTCTAGGGCCCGTGAAATTTCAGCTTGGCGAGAAATAAAGTCTGATTTTTTAGAAATGCCAATGTACACAGGTTGCTCAACACGGTGAACATAATTAGCATGCTTGATGTTTTGCGAGAGGCCTAAGCTTTTAACTCTCACATCACCAGCAACACAGCCCATGATGACAACATCAATATTGCCTGCTTTTAATATACGAAATAAGTTATCGTCGGTTGTGGCATCGTGTTTTTTAATCTTTTGGTCGCTATGAAAGGGCTCAAAATAAGCAACTTTTTTTACAACACCTACTGTGAGGTTAGATAAGTCTTGGTAATTGTTTATCTCATTTGTATCGGATTTATTTTGATAGAAACAGGTATTATTTGACATACGGTAGGGAGGCTCAATAAATGCCATGTAGCTTTCACGCTCAGGTGTTTTTAATAATCCTGTCATGAGATCTCCTCCGCCGACTTGCATGTATTTTAAACATCTATTCCAACCACAACCTTTCGTTTCCAAGTCTACGTTCAAGCGCGCAGTTAATCCCTTAAGAATATCAATATCAATACCACTTAAACTGCCATCAGTTTCTATAACTCGCCATGGTGGCCAATGAGAATTTGCGCTGGTCAAGGATGTGGCAAATGAAGATAGTGGCAATAAGCCTAAAAATAATGCAATTATAATTGGCAAAATAATCTCCTGATAATATGTTAGCTATTTAAATGATTTTTTTTAAATGTAATTTTAGACACATGTTTTTCTGCCCTTGTATACTGCAATAGATAGCATAGAACCTCAAAGCGTTATTTTCTACTTGTAAAAGAGTATTAATTCTATTTTGTAGCAAACATGAATTTTTTATTCTGATTGATATGTTATTGAGAATCATTTTTATATTGTGAAGACTGTTTTTGCTTTCTATATTTAATGAATTAATTTGTATTAAGAGTTGGTATGGGAATCTCTTGGATATATGAAAAAAATGATTAAACATTTTGGACTATTACTGACCTTGTGTTTGCTAACCAGTACTTCAAAAGCAAAGGAGATTTTAATGGCCTTTAGCTTAGACATACCACCTTATATTTTTCAAGAATATGATAAGGGTATTGAAATAGACATGATAAACGCCGCCTTAGCAGTGCGAGGGCATGTGATTAAGCCTGTTTATTTTCCGCTAGGGCGTATACCTCTCGCTTTTAGGAATGAAACCGTTGATGCCGTGATGGGAGATATGGGAGTTGATCTATCACTTTACGGTGGCTTTTACGCGGATCCAGCCATTATTTATCAAAATGTGTTTATAACCCTGCACAAGAATAATATGACCATTAGAGAGCCAAAGGATTTAGATGGTTTAAGGGTTGTTTCCTTTCAAGAATCCGAAAAACGCTACCCTAAGTGGATGAAAAAAGTGAAAGATGAAAAACGTCTTTATGGTGTCAGCAATCAAATGTCACAGGTAAGATTGTTACTGCTAGAGCGTTATGATGTGGTGTTAAGTGACAAATATATATTCAAATATTTTTTAAAAGAATTACAGGATAAATCTAAACAGCCAGATGTATTATTGGATGAGCATAACTTTTTAGATTTAAATACTGATAATTATCGTCCAATTTTTAGAGATGAAAAAATACGAGATGATTTTAATTTTGGTTTAGAGCAAATAAAGAAAACAGGGCAGTATCAAAAGATTTATAGCTTTTATTTAAATAATTAGCTTCAGTTCTGGATAAACTAAACGATACAGTAGGGCGGGTTTCCTTTGCCGTTAGTTAAAGGAAAGCAAGTAGCCTAAATTCTAAATCACTCTGCGTAGAGATAGAAATGCATTCAGCGCGCTAGTCCCGCACTATCAACCTCGGAGCTAACTCGTTAAACTCATCCTGACATTAACCGAGCAAACGAAAAATGGGATGGTACTTTAGCTAGTGACTATCTTTCAGGCATTATTTATCCTTTTCAAACTAAGGGTAATCATTGTATAAGTTTTCTATTATTATTTATTTTGAGTTGCCATATAAAGAGACAATAAATGCTCTCCTGATGTTGTAGTTGGATATTTTGCAGTGGTATTAGGGATTAAATTACTAATCTTTGCATCATAATTGGGGTTATGAAAGAACACTAATGATTGCCGACGCGTTTCTGGGCCTGAGTTTTTTGGCGGGTTGATGACACGGTGAAGTGTAGAAACCCAAGTATCATTTGTCCATCTAGCCAACAAATCACCGATATTAATAATAAAACAATCAGGAACAATTGGTACATCAACCCATTCTCCTTGAGCATTATATACTTGTAATCCTCCTAATTTATCCTCAGTAGCAAGAATGGTAAGACTGCCATAGTCTGAATGAGCACCTGCACGGATTTGTCCGGCAACGGGAGCTTCTAATTGTTGCGGGTAGTTTCGAACACGAAGTCGGCTGATATGACGATTTATTAATTGATCAAAATAATCTTCTGGTAACTTTAAAGCTAATGCAAATATACGCATTAGCAAAGCCGCCAGTTCCCCCATTTCCCGATAATAAGTAGACCATACTTCCTTGAGCTCAATAGGTTTCTCAGGCCAAATATTAGCAGTGAAATGTTTACCTGTCGCTGGAGAAAAAGCGTAGTCTTGATGTGGAGTATCCACAGGACCAATCATAAAACTTTCATTAAGGTCGCTACCAATCGCATTCGGATCTCGAGATCGAGCAAGTGACTCTTCATCTACTCCAATGTAACCTCGAGCGACATCCATGGACGGCCTTGCTACTTTTTGTTTGTCTATTAATGGAAGATCAAAAAACTCTTGAGAGACTTTACGAGCTTTAGCAATCAGATCAGGACTAATACCATGGCCTTTAATCACCAGAAAACCTATGTCTCGGCATGCTTGATCGACTGCCTTTGCGACCTTTTTTTATCGAGTTCATTACCAATACGAAAAGGTTCGAGATCAATAACGGGTACATTTAATAATTTCATGAATATGCTCCTCAGGTAAATAATTAGACTAATGCATCGCCACAATCCACTAATACAGTTGAGCCTGTAGCGGAGGGGTTAGTTGCAAGATATAAAATAGCGTGGGCGATATCATCGGGTGCCACTATTTGCGCGGTAGGTAATTTCTCCCGCATGGAAGCAAATTTAATTTCTCGTCCTTCTTCACCAAGACGATCCCATAGTGGGGTGTGGGTCGTACTCGGAGATACCGCGTTAACACGAATTCCTTGTGGTGCGAGTTCAAGTGCAAGCCCGCGCATAAGGCCTTCTACAGTCGCATTAAGCGCTCCTTGTAAAACAGCGTTAATATTAGGTCTTTGTGCGTAAACTCCTGACACAAATGTTAGCGAACCTCCTTTATTAATTTTAGCATTGCGACCTACATAATAAGCGCCCCAAAATTTACTTTGCATCCCATCATGCGCTTGATCAAGAGGAAGGTTTTTTACAGAACCTACCTGAGTAGAGGACCCTGTTAAGATGACATGATCCCAGGGAGGTTGAGAATCAAAGAAATTTTCTACTTCAGAAGCTGACCTGACATCTATATTTTGAGATAAAGTACCCGATGGCAGACGTTTTAAAGCTAAATCAAGGCGTGCAGTTGTTCTCGATGCGATGTTAACTATAGCGCCATGATTAGCGACGACGTAGTGCGGTTGCTTCACCAATGCCAGAACTCCCTCCAATAATTAATATCCGTTGGTTTGTAAGCATAAATATCTCCAATAATAACTTAATAAATATAAAGTAACTTATTATTGCTAGCAATAATTTATTAATTGCTAGCAATTTTTAAGCCATAATCTTTAATAAACTCAAGTTGAAATAGAAATTATGTTTTTATTCTTATGTGGGAGGTAAATTTTATAAGGTCAACTAAATAATTTGTTGGCCGATGCGTATTATTTAGTAACGAATTTAATGAATAGTATTGGCTAACTTAATGCTCAACTCTCCTTAACGAAAAGTATCAAGTCATCAATAAAAGTTAATGATCTGTTTAAAATATTTAAGGTGATGCTCAAACGAGCTTTAAAATTAATAAAAATGAATCATGGGAGTGCAAAATTTTTAAAAAATGCACTGTGATGGCGCATTTTTTTATTGAATCCAGTAAATATAGGCTTTTGATGTTGGCATTTAAATTGCTAGCTATAACTCTAATACTGCTAGCAATTATTTTGTTTTAGCTAGCAGTTCTCTGTTTGCATCAATCGCTAATTAAAAGGAAGAGGTAACTTATGAGCTTTTCAATGATTAAAAAAACGTTTAAAAAAGGATTTTATACCGGTATTTATAGTGTATTTGCTCTGGGTACGATTACTGCTCATGCCGCGGAACCTATAAAAGTGGGATTAGTTGTCGCTTTATCTGGGCAATCAGCCAAATCCGGGGAGGCAATTACGCGAGGTTTAACTATCGCGATTGACGAAATAAATGCAACTGGTGGAGTACTGGGGCGTCCGTTAGAGTTGATTCGTCGTGATGATGAAAGTAATCCATCAAAAGGGTTGTTAGCTTCAAGAGAGTTAATACAAAGAGAAAAGGTTTCGGTGTTATTCGGTGGTTTAGATACACCTGTATCACTGGCTATTGTTCCTGTCATTAATCAATTAAAGATGCCATTTATGGGTGTTTGGGTCGCAGGTACGCCAATAACCAAGAATGGTGCAAAAGACAATTATGCTTTCCGTGTTTCTGCAGTAGATGAAATTGTTGATGAAGCGCTAGTTGAATACAGTATTGATAATTACGCGATGAAAAAACCTGGCATGATTTTGATTAATAACCCTTGGGGCGAATCCAATGAAAAAGGGATAGCTATGGCACTTAAAGCGCGAGGTATTGAATATACCGGAATAGAAAGAATTGAAAATAGTGATCTGGATGTTATTCCACAATTAACTCGCTTAAAAGAAGCAGGGACAGATACATTATTAATGGTTGCGAATGTAGCGCCTTCAGCACAAGTTGTTAAATCTCTTGAGCGTATGGGCTGGGATGTTCCTGTTGTTTCTCATTGGGGACCGGCTGGTGGTCGTTTTGGAGAATTAGCTGGCCCGACTGCTGATCGTGTTCATTTCATCCAAACCTTTACTTTTACTGATGTTGAAACAGGTAAAGGGGGCGATATATTTAAAAAATTACAAGCAAAATTCCCTGAAATCAAATCTGTTGCAGATGTGACCCCAGCAGTAGGTATCGCTAATGCTTATGATGCAATGCACCTAACGGCATTAGCCATCGAAAAAGCGGGTTCAACGAAAGGTAGTGCTATCCGTGATGGTTATTATGAAATTGGTCAATACGACGGTTTAATTAAGACCTTTAACAAACCTTTTAGCAAAGATCAGCATGATGCAATTGGCCCTAATGATTACTTATTTACACATTTTGTAGATAACCAAATTGTGCCAGTAAAATAAATTTTATAAATCAGCAGGGACGCTATTTATATCTTTAGGAGAAGTTATGTTATCAGTCGCTATTATCACAGGGTTAGGTTTAGGGTGTATGTATGCCTTATTAGCTTTGGGTTTTCATATTACCTACATCGTTAGTAAAACCGTTAACTTTGCTCAAGGCAGTGCCATGATGGTCGGTGCGGTCTTAGCATATACCTTTTGTATTACTTGGGGATTTCCATATTGGATCGCATTTTTCATCACACTCATTATTTGCGCTCTTTATGGTCTTCTTATTGAAAGGTTTTTAGTTCGTCCTTTTGCGAGTAAAAATTCAGAAGCTTGGTTAATGGCGACTGTGGCAGGAGGAATACTTGTAGATAACTTAGCGCTGTTTTCATTTGGTAAAGAACCCCGACAATTTATCAGTGAATTCGCCAATCAAAGTTTAGACCTGTTTGGTGGTAGCATCTCTGCAGTTCAGATTGTTATTCCATTGGTTGGCTTAGCAATTACGGTTACTTTAGTGCTAATCAGCAAATACACACGTTTAGGTAAAGTATTACAAGCATGTGTTCAGAATCCACAATCGGCGCAATTAATGGGCATAAATGTAAGCCGAGTGGTAGCGATCAGTTTTGCTATTTCGACCGTATTTGTCGCCATCGCGGGTATCTTAATCGCACCGTTATTTGCAGTACATTCTGACATGGGAACTTTGTTTGGATTAAAGGCATTTGCTGTTGCTATTTTAGGAGGAATTGCAAGTGCATATGGCGTCTTTATGGCGGGGTTAATCTTTGGATTAATTGAAGCTATTGTAACTATTTATTTTGGTTCTGCTTTCACTCAAATAATTACATTTTCATTAGTCATTGTGGCTCTCGCGGTCAAGCCTAATGGGTTATTTGGTAAAAATCAGGAGGTGAAAGTATGAATATGGCTAACAATAAATCTTTAGCAATATTAAGTATGCTGACACTTATTAATTTCACTTTATGTTTTATATTAGATAGTTATTCGTTATTGGTTTTTACACTTTGTGTATTAACCGCTTTAGTAGGCATTGGCCTTAATATTTTAATGGGAATGAGCGGTCAAATCAGTTTTGGGCATATTGCTTTTTACGCTATTGGCGCTTATCTCAGTGCTTTGTTATTAATGAATGGTGCTCCCTTCGTGATAGCGATGTTAATGAGTGCGCTTATTTGCTGTTTAATCGGTGGCTTACTCGCTATCCCTGCCATGAGAGTAAGTGGCCCATATTTAGCAATGATAACGATTGCCTTTGCATTTGTCGTTCATCATGGCTTAATTGAGTGGCGTTCATTGACCGGTGGTGGTAATGGCCTAATGGGCATTCCGATGCCAATGTTTGCAGATATGGATCCTAGTCAGTTGCTTGCCGTAATATCAACAATAGCATTAAGTTTATCACTGTTAGTGTATGCTTTTTTATATAATAGTGGATGGGGGAAAGCGATGCGAGCGGTTAAAGCAAGCCCAATTGCGACTCGATCTTTAGGCTTTAATCCTGTTCAAACAAAAACTTTAGCGTTTGCATTATCTGCGTTTTTTGCCGGATTAGCTGGTTCAATCATTCCTTCACTTATGCTGTTTATTAGCCCGAGTACATTCCCTTTTTCGCAGTCTATTTTATTTGTTTTAGTGGTCATTATTGGTGGAGCTAGTACCTTATGGGGGCCTGTTTTAGGTGCTGTAATTGTTGTTCTATTACCAGAAGTATTATCTCCTTTAGCAGAATATAGGCTGTTGATCTTTGCTGTATTATTATTAATCGTTTTATGGGGAGCGCCTAGAGGAATATTAGGTGAACTAGAAGCAAAATTCACTCGTTATAAAAAGGAGTTTCCACCCAAATCGGTAAATAAAGAGTTTATTAATAATTTTTATGATCGTGCAATAAACGGTTTAACCTCACTCAAAGTGGATAAAATTGGTATTCAGTTTGGTGGTGTTAAAGCCGCTCAAAATGTTACTTTTGAAGCAGAGTTAGGGCAAGTTACCAGTATTATTGGGCCCAACGGGGCAGGTAAAACCACAGTATTAAATATGATCAGTGGTTTCTATAAACCCAATCAAGGAAGTATTGAATTAAATGAGCAATTAGCAGGAAAAAACGCTTATCAAATAGCAAGATGTGGCATTGCTAGAACTTATCAAACGAGTCAGTTATTTGATGATATGTCTGTATTGGAAAATCTATTAACTGCGATGCAACAGGGGCGACTAGGGCATCCATTTATTTCTAACAAAACGGAGCAAAAAGAGCTTGCTTTGAATCTACTGTCCTTAGTTGGTTTTAAAGGAGGAATACATACTCCGACTCAAAATTTAGCGCATGTAGATCGCCGTATTGTAGAAATAGCAAGAGCATTAGCAACTCGCCCTTGGGTTTTATTGTTAGATGAACCTGTCGCTGGCCTAAGTAGACAAGATACTGATAAACTATCTGCTTTGCTGAAAACCATTGCAAATTTTGGTATTGCAGTCATTCTCGTGGAGCATGATATGCAGTTAGTTATGGACGTTAGCGATAAAATTTTGGTGTTAGATGCAGGTAAACCAATTGCGATGGGTGAGCCAAGTGATATCAGACAAGATAGTAAAGTAATAGTCGCTTATTTAGGGGGACAAGTTACCAAGCAAGCCCTCGCAAAGAAGCTTGGAAAGCAAAAAGAGAAGCTGTTTTATTTACTAAGGATTTAACTATTGACTATGGCGCAAGACCAGTAGTTGAAGACGTTAGTATTGAAGTTAATCCAGGAGAATTGGTTGCCATTTTAGGGGCTAATGGGGCAGGTAAAAGTAGTATTTTACAAGCTTTAGCGGGTTTAAAGCGTCCGATCGAAGGTTCTATTGGTTTACAAGATCAATATATACATGAATTAAGTGCCAATGAAATTGCTAAGAAAGGGCTCGCTTTAGTACCTGAAGGGCGACAGTTATTTGGCGAGCTTTCTGTTAAAGATAATTTATTAATAGGAGCATATTCAAGAACGGATAATGTGAATGAGGAAGAAGAACTTAATGAAATAATGAAGCGTTTTCCTCGATTAAAAGATCGTATCGATAACTCCGCAGGCCTTCTTTCTGGTGGTGAGCAACAAATGGTTGCTGTTGGCCGAGCTTTAATGGCAAAACCTAATATATTATTGTTAGATGAGCCATCTTTAGGGCTGTCACCGGCGATGATTGGTGAGTTATATGATGCATTAGCGAGTTTACGTGATGATGGTGTGACGATTTTATTAGTTGACCAAATGGCTAATTTAGCTTTGCAAGTTGCAGATAGAGCATATGTATTAGAAACAGGTCAAATTGTGAAATCGGGAACCGCACAGGAGTTATTGTCTGATCCCGATTTAGAAGAAGCTTATATGGGGGCTAGCGCATGATAATTGATACTGTCGTTATTAATTGCCTATTAGAGGGCGAGAGTGAGCTGAATTGTGTCTTAATAGCTGATGGAAAATTTGTCAGATTTATTAAGCAAAGTACATTTACTTCTTCGCAACTACAAGATGTGAAAATCATTGATGCTAAAGGGCAACTCATGTTACCTGCTTTGGTGGAGACACATATACACCTAGATAAAGCATGTATCTTTTCTCGATGTGAATTACATCAAGGCACGTTATCAGAAGCGATTGAGCAAACTGCAAATGCTAAATCTAACTTCAATTATGAAGATGTATATAATCGAGGAAAGAAAGTAATAGAAAAGGCAATTAAACAAGGTACAAGCTATATGCGTACCCATGTAGAAATTGACCCTATTATTGGCTTAATTAGCTTTAATGCAATTAAACAATTAAAGTTAGATTATGCGTGGGGAATTACGTTGGAGCTTTGTGTGTTTCCCAAGAGGAGTCGCACAATAACCCTGGAACATTGGCATTATTAGAAGAAGCTTTGCAACAAGGAGCAGATTTGTTAGGAGGATGTCCCTATACAGACTCTTTACCTGAAAAACAAATTGATACACTATTTGAACTCGCTTCTAGATATGATGTTAATTTAGACTTTCATCTAGATTTTGATTTAGATAGTCGTAATATGTTGCTTCCATATGTTATCAAAATAACAGAAAAATATAACTATCAGCAACGCGTTACGGTAGGGCATGTGACTAAGTTATCAACATTGCCCCAGGATGAACTGATGGTTATTGCTGAAAAAATGGCGTTAGCAGGTGTGCATTTAACAGCATTACCTAGTACTGACTTATTTTTAATGGGACGAGAGTTTGATCACAATATACCTCGTGGTATTGCTCCCTTAATGTCTCTTGTCAAAGCTGGGGTAAATTGTTCGATCTCAAGTAATAATATTGAAAATCCCTTTACCCCCTATGGAGATTGCTCTCAAGTTAGGCAAGCTAATTTATATGCTAATGTTGCACAGTTAGCAACTAAGAAAGAATTAGAGCAATGCTTAAAATGGGTTTCTTCGGATTCAGCAAAATTAATGCGGCTTGTAGATTACGGGCTTAATGTGAATATGCCAGCTGATGCTGTTTTCTTCCCTGTTGATAATCGAGCTGAAATTGTAGCGACTATTCAGTCTCCGAGTTTAGGTATTAAAAATGGAAAGGTGACTTTTACTCGCTCAGATGCATTAATGTATCCACCATAATTAACCCTTGAATATTATTATTTAAAAATAAAACTCTTCCTCTTAATTTCCATTAGCTGATGTCATTTATTGATATCAGCTTACATTTGGCTTCTTTTTTTGTTTTAAAACAAATTATTCCATCTTCATATCAATTTTAAAGACATTACTTTTGATTTCACCAAGCACAATGCAGTATCATTATTTTTCAGCTAGCAATATAGCTAGGTATTTAAGGTATAAATGTAAAATGAAAAAAGTGGTAACAAAAGCATCAACTAACAAACAGAAAGAAATAGAAAGAATTATTAGTTCACTATCTCGAGCAATTGCTCAGCATAAGCTAAAACCAGGGCAACGTTTAGTTGAAGCTCAGATTGTTGATGCATTAAATGCTAATCGGAATCATGTTCAGTCTGCGTTGCAACGCTTAGCGTTACAACATATTGTTAAAATTGAACCTAATAGAGGTGCTTTTGTTGCACAACCCAGTTCACAGGAAGCTCGTGAAATATTTGCTACTCGACGTATTGTTGAAAGAGGCATTGTTGAGAGCATCACTAAAGAGACAATACAGCAAAATTGGGACAAAATTGAGGCCCATATGAAAAATGAGGAAGATGCTACTCAGGGTAATGATAGGCAAGTGATAGTTAGTACCCTTAGTCAGTATCATCGTTTGCTAGCTGAAATGTGTGGTAATACTGTTTTAAAAGAAATCTTTGAAAACTTAATGGTACGAAGCTCTCTTATTGTTGCCTTATATCAACGTAATGATGTTCCTTCATGCCAGCATAATGAGCATCAAGATATCATTGATGCGCTGGTGGATGGTAATCAAGAGTTAGCAGTTCAAGTTATGTTACAGCATTTACAGCATTTAGAGTCAGAATTAATACTCGATAATAATCAAGCGCAAGTGACTGATTTAGTAATGGCATTAAAAGAAATATAATTTGAGATTGCTGGAGGGCCATACTTTTTGAGTTATTGCATCTATAAGCTTAAGGTTCTATTTTGTGGCCCGATGTATTTTTATGCTTATATTTTAGCAATATAAGCATAAATAATTTTTTAATATAGGAAAAAATATCAAGTTTCTTATAGATGTCAGTTTTTATTCTACAGTACGATTTATTTCAGGTGTTAATATCCATTCTGCGCTATCATTGAGCACATCCATCTTAGTTATTTTGCCTTCACGAACTTCGAAACGATCAGTATATCGGTTACCATTAAATTCTCGGCCATCAGGCCATTGACCATATAAAAAACCGATTGAATAAACTACACAATGATCTTCTTTTTCCATTGCATCGTATTGCTTTATCGATTTTTTAACCCATTTATAACGACTTTTATTAAATGCTGTAATGGTTTCTGCATCAGGCATTTCTCTTCGACCTGTAAAAGTAATTTTTGTATCGCTAGACATAAAAGTCGTCGCTAATGTGGGATTCGGTTCCATTGATGCTTCAAGGAACTTACTTACAATTTCAATTGCTCTCTCTAATTCAGTCATTTTTATTCCTTTAAAACTAATTTAAGTTATTAGATGAGTAAAACATGTTTTACGAGATAAAAAATAAATAGATGAGTTATATCTACAAGCACTAACCTTAACACTATTGCTAGCAATTGCAATTATATTGCTAGCAATAGTGGTGGTGAACTTTGCGAGGTTAGAAACTTAAAGCGGTTGTTTAGGATATATTAATGGCCGGGAATAATTAAGTTCCTTTATTGGAGCTATATTTTTATAAACTTAACTAAAAAGCTTACTTCTATTAGTTATTCAGTTAACCGTATTTAGTTTTTATTTCTGCAACGGATTTATGCTCGTTTAGTACATCTCAACATATAATTCACATCAACATTTTTAGTGATATTAAACCCATTTGTTAGTGGGCTGTATTCTACGCCACATAGATCTTCACACTTAAGTGAAGTTTTATCAATATCTGCGATTAAGCTTGAAGGACGAATAAACTTTTCATATTCATGTGTGCCTTTAGGTACCCATTTTAAAATATGTTCTGCACCGATAATCATCATCAAATAAGATTTAAAGGTTTTATTGATTGTTGAAAAGTATACGCCGCCACCCGGTTTGACCATGTCGCAACAGGCTTTAATAATAGAAGCAGGATCAGGCACATGTTCTAACATTTCCATACAGGTGACGACATCAAATTGTTCACTATGTTGACTAGCAAATTCTTCTGCTGTTATTTTTTGATATTCTATTTGTGTCTTGGTTTCCATCGCATGTAATCGGGCAATTTGTAATGATGCGTGTGCCATATCGATGCCAATGACATCAGCGCCCTGAATCGCCATACTTTCAGCTAAAATACCGCCACCACAACCAACATCAACTACCTGTTTAGCAAATAACCCATTTACACCTTGTTCAATATATTCAAGACGGGTAGGGTTAAGCATATGCAAGGGCTTAAAGTCTCCCTCTAAATCCCACCATTGTTCAGCCATTGCTGAAAATTTTTCGATTTCTTTAGGATCAACGTTATTGGTAAAAGATGATGTTTCGACTTCGGATGTAATAACAGACATAAATAGTGACCAATTAAAAATGATAAAAGCGATTATAAGCCAGTATAACGACAAGCCTGACGTTTATAAATTAATTTATTAGCCTCTCAGAGACGTTTTGAGTCTTTTTTGTCTGTGTAAAAAATGTACTTTAAAGTCATAATTGCTGTTATTTGCGCCATAATGCGATTCTCAGGTGATTTCATCAATAAAACAGGCATGAAACTGGACTTTTTTATGTTAGACTATGTGACCCTAAAAATTTGAGGATTTCTATCCCTATGAGCGAATTTGCATCAGACGTTTCTCCAATTAATATTGAAGACGAATTAAAAAACTCTTATCTCGAATATGCAATGAGTGTGATTGTTGGGCGTGCCTTGCCCGACGTGCGCGATGGTTTAAAGCCTGTGCATCATCGCGTTTTATTTGCTATGAATATATTACGTAATGATTGGAATAAGCCTTACAAAAAATCAGCACGTGTTGTTGGTGATGTAATCGGTAAATATCACCCACATGGTGATACAGCGGTTTATGATACCATTGTTCGAATGGCGCAAGACTTCTCAATGCGTTACATGCTGATTGATGGCCAAGGTAACTTTGGTTCTGTAGATGGTGATAGCGCAGTCGCGATGCGTTACACCGAAATCCGTATGGATAAAATTGCCCATGAATTATTAGCGGATCTTGATAAGGAAACCGTTGATTACGTACCTAACTATGATGGTACTGAGTTAATTCCTGAAGTAATGCCAACTAAAATTCCAAACTTATTAGTAAATGGTTCTTCAGGTATTGCCGTTGGTATGGCAACTAATATTCCGCCTCATAACCTAGGCGAAGTAATTGATGGCTGTTTGGCGTTAATTGAAAATAAAGATATTAGTATTGAACAACTGATTGAGTTCATCCCTGGTCCTGACTTCCCTACCTGCGGTATCATCAATGGCCGTAAAGGTATTATCGATGCTTATAAAACTGGCCGAGGTAAACTTAAAATTCGAGCTAAAGCCGAAATTGAAGTTAATGAAAAAAACGGTCGTGAAACCATTATTGTTCATGAACTGCCTTATCAAGTAAACAAAGCGCGTTTAATTGAAAAAATAGCGGAATTTGTAAAAGAGAAAAAAATCGAAGGCATTAGTGCCCTACGCGATGAGTCTGATAAAGACGGTATGCGTATGGTTGTGGAAATAAAACGTGGCGAAGTGGGTGAGGTTGTATTAAACAATTTATACGCACAAACACAAATGCAGGTTTCATTTGGTATTAATGCGGTAGCGCTAGATCATGGCCAACCTAAATTATTTAACCTAAAAGAAATGTTAGAAGCCTTTGTACGTCACCGTCGTGAAGTGGTTACTCGTCGTACTGTTTTCGAATTACGTAAAGCTCGTGACAGAGCGCATTTATTAGAAGGTCTTGCGATTTCTCTCGCTAATATCGAGCCTATCATTGAATTGATTCGTCAATCTCCAACCTCAGTAGAAGCGAAAGCGGGTTTACAGGCAAGAGGTTGGGAATTAGGAACGGTTGCTTCGATGCTTGAAGCCGCTGGGGTTGATGTTGCCCGTCCTGATGGCTTAGATGCTGAGTTTGGTATGCGCGATGGTCTTTATTATATGACTGACGTACAAGCTCAAGCTATTCTAGATATGCGTTTACATAAGTTAACTGGTCTTGAACACGAGAAGATCTTAAACGAATACCAAGAACTGATTGATGTTATTACAGGGTTATTATTCATTTTAGAAAGCCCTGCTCGTTTGATGGAAGTGATCAAAGAAGAGCTAGAAGAAATTCGTGCTAACTTTGCAGACAAACGTCGCACTGAAATCACAGCAAGTGAAGCAGATCTTTGTATGGAAGATTTGATTAACGAAGAAGATGTTGTTGTGACGCTTTCTCATGAAGGTTACGTGAAATATCAACCATTAACGGATTACGAAGCACAGCGTCGTGGCGGTAAAGGTAAATCTGCAACATCAATGAAAGATGAAGATTTCATTGAAAAACTACTTGTTGCAAGTACTCACGATACTATCCTCTGCTTCTCTACACGTGGTCGCTTATACTGGTTGAAAACATTCCAATTACCACTTGCTTCTCGTCAAGCACGTGGCCGTCCAATTGTTAATATTTTGCCACTTGAAGAAGGCGAACGTATTACTGCTATCTTGCCTGTACGTGATTATGAAGATGATAAATTTGTATTCATGGCAACTGCCAACGGCACGGTTAAGAAAACGGCATTAAGTGCTTATAGTCGCCCACGTAACAGTGGTTTAATTGCGATTAACTTAAATGATGACAATGAGCTAATTGGTGTGCAAATTACCAACGGTGAAAATGAAATCATGCTCTTCTCTGATGCAGGTAAAGTAGTACGCTTTAAAGAAGCAGAAGAAACCTTAGCAGTAGATGAAGATGGCAATCCAGTGCTTGATGAGAATGGTGAACAAGAGATTAAGTTCAAAGGTGTTCGCCCAATGGGACGAACTGCCACAGGTGTTCGTGGTATTAAACTCAAAGATGGCGAAAAAGTCGTTTCCTTGATTATTCCAAATGAAACAGGCCATATTTTAACAGCAACAGAAAATGGCTATGGTAAACGTACGCCACTTGCTGATTACGCTTCTAAGAGTCGTGCAACACAGGGTGTTATCTCGATTAAAGTGAGTGCACGTAACGGTAAAGTAGTTGGTGCTGTGCAAGTGGATGAAAACGATGAAATCATGCTTATCTCTAATAAAGGTACATTGGTTCGTACACCTGTAACAGGCGTCTCTGTTGTTGGTCGTAATACTCAAGGCGTTACTTTGATTAAAACCCGTGATGATGAAAAAATTGTTGCGCTTCAACGTATCGAAGAAATCAAAGAGCCGGAATTGCCTGAGTCTGAAGGTGAAGAGGAAGTGCTAGCTTCCGTTGAAGTTGTTGAATCAGAAACGCCAGCAGAAACGATCACAGACAGTGATGAAAGTGAATCATCTGACACACCTGAGTAAACTCCATTAATCATAAAATAAGCGGCTTTATGGTCGCTTATTTTGTTTTAGAAAGAGAGCATTTAATGAATAAAATATTTAATTTTTGTGCTGGCCCTGCAATGTTACCAACTGCGGTAATGGAAAAAGCACAAAGTGAGTTTTGTAATTGGCAAGGAATGGGCGTTTCTGTCATGGAAGTTAGCCACCGTAGCCCTGAATATATTGAAATGGTCGCCACTGCAGAACAAGATTTACGTGATTTGATGGACATTCCAGATAATTATAAAGTGCTTTTTTGTCATGGTGGTGGACGTGGTCAGTTCGCTTCAGTACCGCTTAATTTATTAGGTGACAAATTAGAAGCCGATTATCTGTTAACAGGCCAATGGTCTAAATCTGCTGTCGTCGAAGCCAAAAAACATGCACGTATTAGTGAAACTAATATTATGACAACAAGTGCTGACGGTAAAACGATGGTAAAGGATTGTAGTGACTGGCCAATTAACGCAGGTGTCGCTTACGTTCATTATTGTCCGAATGAAACCATTGAAGGCATTGAAATTTTTGATGTGCCTGAGACCGGTGTTGTGCCGTTAGTGGCGGATATGAGTTCAACTATTTTATCACGTCCTGTTGATGTCTCTAAATTTGGTATTATTTACGCTGGTGCTCAAAAAAATATCGGACCTTCAGGTCTATCAATTGTTATTGGTTCGTGATGATTTAATTGGTCACGCGCGTAAAGCAATTCCTTCAATTTTTGATTATGAAGTGCAAGCAAAAGCAGACTCTATGTTTAATACGCCTCCTACTTATGCTTGGTATTTAGCAGGTTTAGTTTTTAAATGGCTAAAAGAGCAGGGTGGGCTTGTTGAAGTAGAAAAAAATAATATTGCTAAAGCGACATTACTTTATAACTTTATTGATAACTCAACCTTTTATAGCAATAACATTCACGAAAGTGCGCGTAGCCGAATGAATATTCCTTTTACTTTAGCAAATGATTCGCTAAATGAAACATTCTTAGCGGAATCTAAAGAAGCTGGATTATTAACGCTTAAAGGACATAAATTAGTAGGCGGAATGCGTGCGAGTTTATATAACGCTATGCCAATAGAAGGCGTGCAAGCGTTAGTAGAGTTTATGGCGACATTCGAAAAGAAATACGCTTAACTCTTCGCTCTTTAGTCTGTAACCGCGTCAAAAGTGCTCATTTATACTTATAAACTGCGCGCTTTTTCCTTGTTACAAACTAAATAGCTTTGAGTTATTCATGAATATTAATAGCTAATCGTTTCGAGCTGATAGCTGTCAGCTCGAAGCTTTGAGTTGAAGGACGTTATAATGAGTTGTGATTTTTTAAGTTTAGCAAATACAGGTGTCCAGAAGTTGCACCCTTATCAAGCGGGTAAACCAACCGATGAGTTGGAGCGTGAGCTTGGTATTAGCAATATTGTTAAATTAGCCTCAAATGAAAACCCACTTGGTTTAAGTGATTCTGTGAAAGCCGTTTTGCAAAAAGAATTGGCGGAATTAACACGTTACCCTGACGCAAATGGATATTATTTAAAAAAAGCCCTAGCAGATAAATACCATGTAAACCTTAATCAAATTACTTTGGGTAATGGTTCTAACGATATTCTTGAACTGGTGGCGCGAGCTTTTGTTACAAGTGAACATGAAGTAATGTTTGCGCGACAGATGCTTTTGTGGTTTATCCGATTGTGACACAAGCGATTGGTGCTAAAGCAGTGGTTGTGCCTGCTAAAAATTACGGTCATGATTTAGATACAATGGCCGATGCGATAACGGTAAATACAAAGTTAATTTTTATTGCCAATCCAAATAATCCTACCGGTACATTTCTAGAGCAGGATGAACTAAAAGCATTTCTTAAAAAAGTACCAGAAGAGGTTTTAGTGGTACTTGATGAAGCTTATTTTGAATATGCGAGTGCTTCTCGTCGTGGTAATGCTATTGCTTGGATCAAAGACTTTCCAAACTTAATTGTGTCACGTACTTTCTCTAAAGGTTATGGATTAGCTGGGTTACGCGTAGGTTATTCTATTTCTCATCCTGAGATAGCAGATATTCTTAATCGTGTTCGTCAGCCATTTAACTGTAATGCTTTGGCATTAAAAGTCGCTGAAACAATTTTACAGGATACTGAATATCTTGAAAAAAGTGTGGCTTTAAATAATGAAGGTATGGCTTATTTAGCGACTTTCTTTACTAAAAAATCTTGAGTTTATTCCATCTATGGGTAACTTTATCACTGTTAATGTTGCTCAGTCTGAGGATCTAAAATCGGGAGATGAGGTTTATCAGGCTTTATTACATGAAGGTGTAATTGTGCGTCCTATTACAGGGTATGGTTTGCCAAATCACTTACGTGTTAGCATTGGGACAATGAGTGAAAATAAGCGTTTTGTTGAAGCACTAAGTAAAGTATTAAATTTGGAGAGTTAAGAAAATGGAACAATTATTATTAAATCCGATTAAAAAAGTGGATGGTGAAATTAATTTACCAGGTTCGAAAAGTCTTTCAAATCGTGCATTGTTGTTAGTCGCGCTAGCCAAAGGCACCACCACATTAACAAATTTGTTAGACAGTGATGATATTCGTCATATGTTAAATGCGCTAACAAAACTAGGTGTGAATTATCAATTATCAGATGATAAAAAGACCTGTGTTGTAGAAGGTTTAGGGCGTGCATTCAACACTGCAGAACTAGGATCTTTAGAGCTGTTTTTAGGCAATGCCGGCACCGCGATGCGCCCATTATGTGCGGCACTTTGTTTAGGCCAAGGCGAATATGTCTTAACCGGTGAAGCGCGCATGTTTGAGCGTCCTATTGGCTCATTGGTTGATGCGCTTGAGCAAGCGGGTGCTAATATTAGTTACCTTGAAAATGAAAATTATCCACCACTTAAAATCACTGGTACTGGCCTTAAAGGCGGTAATATCAAAATAGATGGTAGTGTTTCCAGCCAATTTTTAACCGCATTTTTAATGTCGGCGCCGATGGCAAGTGAAGATACAACAATTGAGATTGTTGGTGAGTTAGTATCAAAACCTTATATCAAAATTACTTTACAAATCATGTCTGATTTTGGCATCGAAGTTGATAATGAAAATGGTGAATACCAAAAATTTACCATTAAAGGTGGGCAAGTTTATACTGCGCCGAGCACTTATTTAGTGGAAGGAGATGCTTCATCTGCGTCATACTTTTTAGTCTGTACTGCAATCGGTGGTGGTACCATTAAAGTAACAGGGATCGGTCGAAAATCAGTTCAAGGTGATATTCAATTTGCCGATGCGCTTGAGGCGATGGGGGCAAATATTGAATGGGGCGATGATTATATTAAGGCCAGTAAAGGTGAATTAAAAGCAATCGACATGGACTTTAATCATATTCCTGATGCAGCTTATGACCATTGCTGTTGTCGCATTATTCGCAACGGGTGTCACTAAAATTACCAATGTTTATAACTGGCGAGTAAAAGAAACGGATCGTTTGTTTGCAATGGCAACGGAATTACGAAAAGTAGGTGCTTTTGTGGTAGAAGGGCATGACTTTCTTGAAGTCACAGCTCCTGATAAAATATTGCATGCAGAAATAGATACCTATGATGATCATCGAATTGCGATGTGTTTTTCATTGGTTGCATTAAGTGGTACTTCGGTGACTATTAATGATCCTAAATGTACTTCAAAAACATTCCCTGATTATTTTGAAAAACTTGCTTCAGTAAGTGAATAATTATTTTTAAGCAAACTATTAGCTAAAGTAATATTTTTAAAATCCGAAGTTTCTGCTTCGGATTTTTTCTTTCTGCATTAGATTAAATGTCCATCTTTTTGTTTAAAATAAAGCCATGCATTTGTAATCTCAGAATCAAAAATATGTTATATTTTTTTACCCTTAATTTATTAATTATCAATGTAGATGGAGTATTTATGAAAAAAATAATGAGTCTCTTCTTAGCGACATTTCTACTGGCGACTTGTTCTGCTGAAATTGGCAGTGAAGAATGGTGTGCAGAGTTAAAAGAAAAACCTAAAGGTGATTGGACTGCAACACAAGCTAAAGATTTTGCAAAACATTGTATTTTTAAAATTAAAACGATTTACTTAATTCACCAAAAAAATCAAAGGAGTAAGGATGAAAACAATTGGCCTTTTAGGTGGTATGAGTTGGGAGAGTTCTCTGGGTTATTACAAAGCCATTAACGAAGGTGTTAAAGCATCCATAGGTGGTTTACATTCTGCAAAAATTGCAATGTTTAGTGTTGATTTTGATGAAATTGAAAAATTACAACATCAAGGTGATTGGCAAGGGACAGCAGAAATACTGGTTGATGCGGCACAAAAAGTCCAAATGGCAGGTGCTGATTTTTTGCTTATTTGTACTAACACCATGCATAAGGTTGCGCCTCAAATTGAAGCTTCTATTGATATACCTTTGTTACACATTGCAGATGCAACCGCCGAAGAGCTTGTAAAAAATGGCATTAAACGAGTTGGTTTATTAGGTACGCGTTTTACCATGGAGCAAGACTTTTATAAACAAAGACTCATAGACAACTATGCTTTAGATGTGATTGTTCCCAGTGAGAAAGAAAGAGAAGTTGTTCATCGAATTATTTATGATGAACTGTGTTTAGGAAAAATTAACAGCGATTCTAAATTGGCTTACCTGAATATTATTTCATCCTTAGCTGAGCAAGGTGCTGAAGCTGTTATTTTAGGTTGTACAGAAATTGGTATGCTTGTTAAACAAACAGATACGGATATTTTATTATTAGATACAACCTATATCCATGCACAAAAAGCAGTGCAATATGCCTTGTTAGAATAAATTTTAACCTTTAACTGAGCTAATATTTGGGCTGGCATTAATATTTAATCTTTAGGTTATTTTTAAATTAAAAAATCCCTTAATTTCTCTTTTTTACTTGATGTAAAAGATAATGCATAGTTTATCATCAAATAATTCTATTATTAGTGATAAAAGCGCCTATAACCGACGCTATTTGCTTTCTTTTCTTGATGAAATTTAAGAGGGTTAGTATAGTGCATCACTTATATTACTTTTTTAGCCCTGTTGGATAGAATTCATGTTTAAAATACTTCGAGGAATGTTCTCTAACGATCTGTCGATCGATTTAGGAACAGCAAACACCCTTATTTACGTCAAAGGCCAAGGTATCGTATTAGACGAACCTTCAGTTGTTGCTATTCGTTTAGATAAAAATGGGGCAGGTAAAAGTGTCGCGGCTGTTGGTTACGCGACAAAAACAAATGTTAGGTAAAACACCAGGTAATATTCAAGCTATCCGTCCAATGAAAGATGGTGTTATTGCAGATTTTCATATCACAGAAAAAATGCTTCAGTATTTTATTAAACAAGTCCATAACAACAGTATTTTACGTCCAAGTCCACGCGTTTTAGTGTGTGTTCCATGCGGTTCGACTCAAGTTGAACGCCGTGCAATTCGAGAATCAGCTCAAGGCGCTGGAGCTCGTGATGTATTTCTAATCGATGAGCCAATGGCCGCCGCGATTGGTGCTGGCATGCCTGTTTCTGAGGCAAAAGGTTCAATGGTTGTTGATATCGGTGGTGGTACAACAGAAGTTGCTGTTATCTCATTAAACGGTGTGGTTTATTCTGCTTCAGTACGTATTGGTGGTGATAAGTTCGATGAAGCGATTATCAACTATGTGCGTCGTAATTATGGTTGCACAATTGGTGAAATGACGGCAGAACGTATTAAGAAAAGCATTGCTATTGCTTACCCTATTAATGAAGTAAAAGAAATTGAAGTACGTGGTGTTAATGTTGCTGAAGGTGTGCCTCGTAGCTTTACCTTAAACAGTAATGAGATTTTAGAAGCATTACAGGAACCATTAAGTGGTATCGTTTCTGCAGTAATGCTTGCACTTGAAAAAACGCCACCAGAATTAGTCGCTGATATCGCAGAGCAGGGCATGGTATTAACAGGTGGTGGCGCATTATTATGTGAGCTTGATAGATTACTTTCTGAAGAGTCTGGTATTCCTGTGATCGTTGCCGATGACCCTCTAACTTGTGTTGCACGAGGAGGCGGTATGGCATTAGAAATGATAGATACCCATGGTGGTGATCTGTTTAGCGCAGATTAAGTTATTTTATTATTGAATCATACTAATGAAACCTATTTTCCTTCGCGGTCCTTCATTTTTATTAAGGCTATCCATTGTGGTAGCCTTTTCGGTTATTTTGTTTTTAGCGGATAGCCAATTAAATCTCTTTGCCTCATCGCGACTCTATTTAAACTCTCTTGTTAGCCCCATTCAATATGTTGCTGATGCTCCCCAAAAATTATCCCAAGCTATTACTGATAATTTATTAACCCGAGAAGCACTCAAAGATCGTAATCAACAACTTGAAAAGGACAATCTGTTCTTAAAAGCAGATCGGTTGCTATTGGCTGAACTGCAACACGAGAATAAAGAACTTCGCGAATTACTTAACTCCCAACGAAATTTTAGTTATAAACGTATGATCACAGAAGTGATGAGTTTACGTTCTGACCCTTTTACTCATCAGTTATTGATTAATAAAGGGGCGACGAATGGTGTTTATCTTGGTCAGCCTGTTATTAATGAACAGGGAGTAGTTGGGCAGGTTTCTCAGGTTGGCAGTACAACTAGTCGAGTATTGTTGATCGTTGATGCTAGTCACGGTATTCCTGTTCGTGTTCAACGCAATGATATTGTCGCTATTGTTCACGGAAGTGGTGCCTGGAATATGCTTAATGTGCCCTTTATACAAAGTAATGCCGATTTAAAAGAAGGTGACCTATTAGTTACTTCTGGTTTAGGTGGTCGTTTTCCTGCCGGTTACCCCGTAGCAACTATTACTCATTTTAATTATCAAGAGGGCTCGCTCTATGCAGAGGTAACTGCGACGCCTGTTGCGTTACTCGATAGAAGTCGATATTTATTATTGTTGTGGAATGATCACCAATTTACAGACTCTGAACTATCGCTTGATTTGGAGAGCGAGAATGTCACTGCTGAATAGTTATCGTGTCATCTACTTTACTTTTTTTGTTGGCTTAATTGGTGCGATTTATCCTTTACCTATTGTTTTAAATGCCTTTAGACCTGATTGGATGGTATTAATTATCTTTTATTGGGTATTAGCTTTGCCACATCGCATTAGTGTGGTTCATGGCTTTTTTCTAGGATTGATATTAGACATTTTATTAGGTTCGACAATGGGCATGCATGCGTTATTATTTGCCTTGTTAGCTTACTTTGTGAGCATTGGTTACCAACGTATTCGCTATTTTACCATCGTACAAACGACGCTTTTAGTTGGCGTTTTTATTTTAGTCACTAAGCTAGCTTTATATTGGCTTGCGTCTAGTTTACAAGAGATTGTTTTACATAAACATTATTTTTGGTCTATTGTAACATCTATGCTGATTTGGCCATGGTTCTTTCTTTTTATGCGTTATATACGCCAACGTTTCAAGGTTGCATAGTATGGCGTTAAATATGTTTAACCCAGCTATTTACCTGGCTTCAAACTCACCACGTCGTGCTGAACTTTTGACTCAAATTGGGGTTTCTTTTACACGTGTAGAAGCAAGTATTGAAGAGTGTCACCAACAGGGTGAGTCTGCAGAACAATATGTATGCCGATTAGCGCAACAAAAGGCGCAGGCTGGATTTGCTAATAGTCCAAAAGATAGGCCCGTGTTAGGTGCTGATACCATTGTAGTTTTTGACAATGACATTCTAGAAAAACCCAGTGATCAAGCACACGCGCGGGAAATGTTATTGTTGTTATCTGGCAAAACACATCAAGTTTTCACTGCAGTGGCATTAATTAACCATCATCAACAAAAACACATTTTAGTAAAAACAGATGTCACTTTTAAAATATTAACAGAACAAGAAATAAGTGATTACTGGCACACGGATGAGCCTTTAGATAAAGCCGGTGGTTATGGTATTCAAGGCATTGGAGGAAAGTTTGTTACCCATATAAATGGCAGTTATAGCGCAGTTGTGGGCCTTCCTCTATACGAAACAGATACATTAATTAAAGACTTTATACAGGGATCTTCTTATGTCGGTTGAATTACTGATGAACATCACCCCCACTGAATCGCGTGTTGCGTTAATTGAAGGTGGAGTATTACAAGAATTACATATTGAGCGTTTAGCGACAAAGGGTATTGTTGGTAATGTGTACAAGGGCAAAGTGTGTCGTGTTTTACCGGGGATGCAAGTCGCTTTTGTGGACATTGGTTTAGATAAGGTCGCTTTTTTACATGCTTCGGATATTGCACCGCGCAACGAATCAGCACAGTCTATGGAAAAAGATCCTGCTCAAGTTCCTGATATATCAACCTTAGTTCGTCAAGGTCAGGATATTATTGTGCAGGCCGTGAAGGATCCATTAGGGAAGAAGGGCGCTCGTTTAACCACTGATATTACCGTGCCTTCGCGTTATTTGGTTTTTATGCCAGGTAATAAACATGTTGGTGTATCACAACGAATTGAAAGTGAAGCAGAACGTAATCGTCTTAAAAATGCCACAGAAAAATGCATTAATGATTTAGGTGGTTTTATCATTCGTACAGCAGCTGGAAGGTGCCAGCGAAGAAGAATTACAGAATGATGCCGCCTTTTTACAAAGAGTTTGGGCTAAGGTGCTGAAACGTCGAGCACGCTATAAATCTAAGAATAGACTTTTATATCATGATCTAGTGCTTCCATTTCGTATTTTACGTGATTTTGTTGGCACCAAAATAGATAGAGTACGCATAGACTCTAAGCTAACTTTTTCTGAAATTAAAGAATTTACCCACGAATTTGTGCCTGAACTTGAACAGAATATTGAATACTACAGTGGTGATAGCCCAATTTTTGATTTGTTTGATGTTGAAAATGAAGTACAGCGTGCCCTTGAAAGAAAAGTAGAGTTAAAATCTGGTGGCTATTTAATTATCGATCAAACTGAAGCCATGACGACGGTTGATATTAATACCGGTGGATTTGTTGGACATCGCAATCTAGAGGAAACCATTTTTAATACCAATTTAGAGGCGACTCAAGCGATTGCTCGACAATTACGCTTGCGTAATTTAGGTGGTATTATTATTCTTGATTTCATTGATATGAAATCGAGCGAACATAAACGACGTGTTTTCACAAGTTTAGAGCAAGCACTTGCAAAGGATAGAGTGAAAACGCATATTAATGATTTCTCTCCACTTGGCTTGATTGAGATGACACGTAAGCGCACCCAGGAAAGCCTTGAGCATATTTTCTGTGGCGAATGTTCTCAGTGTAATGGTCGCGGTTATGTGAAAACAGTGGAGACAGTGTGTTACGAAGTGTTGCGTGAAGTGTTACGTGTTAATCGAGCTTATGATGCTGATCATTTTGTTGTATATGCCTCACCTGCTGTTGCAGAAGCGCTTCAAGGTGATGAATCACACAGTCTTGGCGAATTGATTGTGTTTATGTCGAAACAAGTGAAGATTAATGCTGAGCCTTTGTATGGGCCCGAGCAATTTGATGTGGTCATGATGTAATAAATACAGAAATGGATTTTTAATTGAAGCATTTTACCTTTAAATGGCTAAAAAGATTTTATATTTTAATTGCCATCAGTCTAGTTTTGCTAGCGATACTGCTTACTTCGGCACGTATCCTATTTATTAGTGTTGGCGACTATAAAGAGCAGGCATCGACTTGGTTAAGTAATGAATATCAAATAAATATTTCAGTGCAAGATCTCACCGCTGGAATTGATTTCACCGGAATGGTGTTAACCCTAAATGATGTTGCCCTGCTTGATTCTGAAGACTTACCTTTTGTTTTAAAACTGGATCACCTTTTCTTTCATCTGAATTTTTGGGATTCGGTTAAAGAACAAAAGCTGAACTTTAATAGCGTTTCTTTACAGGGGGCGCAATTAACACTGAAAAAAGCAAAAGAATCAGATGTATCGGAACAATCTCTGGTCACGATAAATCGTTTAAAAGACATTTTTCTAACTCAATTAACTAAGGTTTCAATCAGAAACAGCACCCTTCATTTTACCGATCAATTTGGCTTGCATAAAACAATTGTCATTGAACAGTTGCAATGGTCCAATAAAGGTGATGATCACCAGGGAATTGGCAAAGCTAGCTTACCCCATGCATTAGGACAAAATAGTTTAAAATTTGTTGTCGATCTGACAACACCTGGTACTGAATCATCACCGCTTGATGGCCATTTATATGTGCAAGCAGACAACCTTAATATAACCGATTATTTAGTAAAGCAAGTTAACAATAATGCCAAGGTGCTCGATGCTGTGGTTGGTTTTGAAGCCTGGGTATCTTTTTCTAAAGATAACGTTAACAACATTCAACTGCAGTTAAATGAAAGTTTATTTTCTTGGTCGCGACTTAATAGTTATCATAGTTGGAGATTGAGTAACGGTTTAGTGCGGCTTTCTAATAGTGAGAAAGGCTGGTTATTAGACAGTTATGATCTCGATATTAAACGTAATGATAGCCAAAGGCGACTTCTCAGTATTCGCGGGCAGGGTGATCAAAGTCGTATGTTATTGGACTTTGATGGTCTTAACATAAAAAATATCATTCCTTTTTACCTTTTATACTCTGATTTAAATCCAGAACAAATCAACAACTTAAGAGAGTTTGATTTTGATGGCAATATTGATCAAATTAGTGTGCTTAGGGATGAGCTAAATAATTTCCAGTTTAGCTTAGCAATGAGTGAGTTTAAAAATCGTCCTGTTAATGCATTTCCTGGGTTGAGTAAAGCAGATATCGCTATATCAGGTGATTTTAATAAAGGTCAGGCAAGTTTACATTTACCGGAACAAACGGTTTATTTTGATGGTCAATTTAGCCGACCAATGGAAGTGAGATCGGCAGATGTAGCATTACAATGGTTACAAACTGAAAACGGCTATCAACTCGAAAGTCAACAAATGCAATTTGTTACTGCTGATCTTGATGTGAGCAGTGAATTTTCAGTGTTTTTACCAAATGAATCCTCAACAATACAAAGCCCATTTCTAAGTTTGTATAGCTATGTGAACTTAAATGATGCTAGCCAAGTTAAATATTATTTTCCTATTAAAGCAATGGGTAAAGAGACATTTAAATATCTTGAGCCAACCATTAAGCGAGGTCATGTAGAGGGCGCTCAAATATTGTGGTATGGAGAATTAGGAAATTATCCGTACCACAATGGAGATGGGATTTTCCAAGCCTCTGTGCCATTACGTGATGCACAATATGATTTTTTTGGTAAGTGGCAGGGTTTAAGTAATTTAGATATTGACCTGTTATTTGAGAATGATTATTTATTAATGGATACTCAAAAAGCATCCTTAGGCAAAGTTAATGTAGACTACTTAAGTGGTCAAGTTGATCGCCTTCATCCCGATGGAGTGTTAACTATTAATGCTCAAATTAATGAAGAAGCGCAAAAAGTAAGTGATTATTTGAAAGCCTCACCACTTGGTGGAAAAATTGGAAACGCACTATCTGCCGTTAAATTATCAAAACCGATATCGGGTAATATTGCCTTAACCATTCCCTTTGATAGTAAAAAGGGAGATCCTAAAATTGAAGGTAATGTTCTATTAGACAATAACAACTTAGATATTTCTCTTGCTAATAAAATGTTATTACCACTTAAGCAAGTGAATGGGCAATTTAGTTTTGTTGATGGTAATTTAACGGCGAAAACTATTAATGCATCGCTTTTTGAACAACCCCTTAACCTAGGGTTTAGCACCATAGATAACAAAAATACTTATCGAGTGAATGCCGATTTTAGTAGTGTTTGGAATATTAATAATTTAAACCAATATTATAAACCGCTTGCACCATTTAGACTGTCTGGAGATTTAGATTGGTTTGGCCATGTTGATTTGGTTTTACAGTCTGACGGTCGTCACGAATTCGATGTGACATTACATTCTTCAACACTGGGCATGAAAAGTCATTTGCCGACTCCATTTGAAAAAAGCACATTACAGGCCTGGCCGATAGCCTTAAATCTCTCCGGGAGTGATAACCGAGCTCGGGTGCAGTTAAGTATTAAAGATAAACTCTCCCTTGAGGGGCAGTTTGAAACGAATGCAGATAAAACCGATATTTCTTATTTTAATTTGAATTTAGGCAAGTTGAAGGTTGGACAAACTAATAAAGCGAAAAAAATTATCAATATTGAATTGGATAAATTAAATGTTGAGTCTTGGTATCGTTATTGGAAAGAATCTTGGGCAGAAATTGAACAGCCAAATAAAACAGGTTTCAATGAAGATGCTTCACAACAGGTAGTCCTTGATGATGCAAATTCTAAGTTACCATTTAGCTTAGACGAGATTAATATCGATGTAAATCAACTGGATTTCTTTAATCAACCTTTAACGCTTTTTAGTTCAAAATCGCAAAATATAACAGGGCGTTGGGAAACTCAGATTGATGCTGAACAATTAAAAACATCGGTGGAATATCGCCCGGGGATCCCTGTTAGAGTTGATATCAAAACTGAGAAGTTTAATTTCCAATCCTTTGATCCGAGTTTATTAAAAGAGGATAAGTTAGCTTCTGAACAGACTAATCAAACCAGTGATAATCTTCGTCAAGATTATCCAGAAATCTTCATAGACTGTGAGTCTTGTATCTATAAAGAAGTAGATTTATCACCACTAAGCTTGCATGTTTATCCTACAAAAAATCGTTTAAATATTGATTATATCAAAATTGGTGGAGAGACTGAGTTTACAAATATTACTGGTTTCTGGGATCAACGCAGAACAAACTTTATTTTAGATACAGAGGCAGATAGAAATAACAGTATGGTGAATCGTTTAGGGTTCAGCAGTCCTGTTTATCACCAAAAAGCACAATTGAGTGGCGCTTTTTATTGGGTTGGTGCACCCTGGGAAGCAAACTTTGAGTCTTTAAATGGTGCATTTTCCTCTGAATTAAAAGATGGCGCTATCACAGAGGTGAGTGATAATGGTGCGCGATTGTTAAGTATTTTTAGTTTAGATAGTATTCGTCGCTCATTAAATTTAGAGTTTGATAATGTATTTGCAAAGGGCTTCAAGTTTGATGATCTGACCTTTTCGGGCATTATTAATGATGGTGTTTTGAGTAATGATGATTTTTATCTTGATGGTTCCGCTGGAAAAATTACTGGGGAAGGGCTGGTTGATTTGAATCATCAAAATACTAATTACCGCTTTAGTTATAGTCCTGATGTCACCTCAAGTTTGCCTGTGTTAGTCGCTTTTACCATTAACCCTTTAACGGGGGCCGCTGTTTTAATGCTGACAAAATTATTAGAACCAGTTGTAGATACTGTTATCCGAGTTGATTTTACAGTAAAAGGTAATGTAGAGAATCCTGAAGTTAAACTAGTGACACAACAGGAAGGCCAAATTACTTTAGAGAATAGTGAAGTGCTACAGCAAATGAGTGAGCAACAACAGGCAAGAGAGGAACAGCAATCGCAAATACAAGAAGAGCAGGATGATGAGTAATTTATCTGCATTACAATTGGTGAGCGTGGCTTCAGCGATAGATAACCTCGCCAAAATAAAGGCGCTATTGATAGCTCTCTCACCACAAAAGAATCAATTGGTTTTGTTACCTGAAAATGCACTTAGTGTTGCTAATAAACAACAATATTTACAGCTTTCCGAAACACTTGGCGATGGACCTTTGCAAAAACAACTTGCAGATTTAGCAAAGCAATACGATTGTTATCTCATTTGTGGCGACTTTCCAATTAAAAGTGAAATTGAAAATAAAATCTATACTACTAGTTTGGTTTTTTCCCCTCTGGTGAATTGATTAGTCATTATCACAAAATTCATCTGTTTGATGCATTAGTTGGTGATAAACAAGGCGCCTACAAAGAATCCGATAGTTTTGAACCTGGATCAGCATTACAAACATTTGATTGGCAAATTGACGCAGGCACATTTAAAGTAGGTCTCTCAATTTGTTATGATTTACGTTTCCCTGGTTTATTCCAGGCTCTACGTGCACAGGGAGCTGATATTATATTAGTTCCCGCCGCATTTACCTATGTCACCGGAAATGCCCACTGGTTACCTTTGTTACAAGCTCGTGCTATCGAAAATCAATGTTATGTTGTGGCAGACTGGTCAAGGTGGTATACATGAGGGAGGACGTGAAACCTTTGGCCACTCAATGATTATTTCACCTTGGGGTGATATTCTTGACCAACATAAATGCAACGAGGGTTTTGTTTGTGCGCCGTTTTCAAAAAGATAATCGATGAATTACGCGCTAGTATGCCAATATCTCTTCATAATCGCTTTACCAGTGTTTTAAAATAAAGGAACAAGTATGTCTTTTGAACAAGTTTGTGAGCGCTTTTTAGCCCCTGCACAATTATCTCTTTCTGACTTAGAATCACAACTTGAGCGTATTTGTACGCCACAAATAGATTATGCAGATTTCTATTTTCAATCTAGTCGCCACGAGTCATGGGCCTTGGAAGACGGAATTGTTAAAAACGGCAGTTATAATATTGATAAAGGAGTTGGCATTCGTGCCATTTCAGGTGAAAAAACAGGTTTTGCCTATGCCGATCAAATCTCAAAAAAATCAATTAAGGATGCGGCAACAGCCGCACGCAGTATCGTTAAAAGTGGCCAAGAGCGACAAGTTAAACTGATTTTACCAACCGAGGGTAAATTGGCATACGGGGATTCAGATCCTCTTTCTAGTTTGGCGCAGGACAAAAAAATCGCCCTGCTAAAAGAAGTTGATTTGTTTGCACGTGCACTTGATCCAAGTGTTTGTGAAGTATCTGTTTCATTAAATGCGGTATATGAAGAAATTTTAGTAGTCGCTAGCGATAGCACACTTGCTACTGATATTCGCCCTTTAGTGCGTTTTAGCTGTTCTGTTTTGATTGAAAAAAATGGTAAGCGTGAACATGGAAGTGCAGGTGGTGGTGGTCGTTTTGATCTTGATTACTTTACTGATACTGCAGAAGGGGAAATGAAAGCATTTTCCTATGCCAGAGCTGGCTAGTTCGCCAAGCCTTAATTAATATTGATGCCATTGATGCGCCTGCTGGCTCTATGCCTGTAATTATTGGTGCGGGTTGGCCTGGGGTTTTATTGCATGAAGCGGTTGGTCATGGCTTAGAAGGTGATTTCAACCGTAAGGGCTCATCAGCTTATAGCGGCAAAATTGGTGAACAGGTTGCTTCAAAACATTGCACTATCATCGATGATGGTTCGATTAAAGATCGCCGCGGTTCAGTCAATATTGATGATGAAGGAACCGTTGGCCAACGTAACGTGCTAATTGAAAATGGTATTTTAAAATCTTATATGCAGGATAAACTTAATGCGCGTTTAATGGGGGTAGCACCAACGGGTAATGGTCGTCGAGAGTCCTATGCGCATTTACCACTACCACGCATGACAAACACTTTTATGCTTAATGGTGAGCATGAACATGAAGAGTTAATTAGTAGCGTTAAAAAGGGCATTTATGCGCCTAATTTTGGTGGTGGTCAGGTAGACATCACCTCAGGTAAATTTGTTTTTTCTGCATCGGAAGCTTATTTAATAGAAAACGGTAAAGTAACCGCCCCAATTAAAGGCGCTACTTTAATTGGTAATGGCTTTGAGGCAATGCAACAAATTTCTATGGTTGCCAATAATATGAAGCTTGATCCCGGTGTCGGTGTCTGTGGCAAAGAGGGCCAAAGTGTGCCGGTGGGAGTTGGTCAACCTTCGGTTAAAATTGATCAGCTAACTGTAGGTGGCACTAACTAGGGGATATTAAAATTAAACCCTGCTATTAGACAGATCCTGTTTTTGAACTATGATTAGTTATTAAAACTGATTACATTAACAGAAAGAGGGATAAGATATGTCTGATAAGTGGAAACTATATACTGATTCTAGAAATAAATGGTGTTGGTACAAAACAGCTAAAAATGGGCAAATGTTAGGTGCCTCTAAACAAAGCTTTGAATCGGAAGCTGAGTGTATTGAAGATGCTAAAAAGAATGGAATGGCTGATGATTCTGAACGTTTTTAATAATATAGTTGGTATCATTAATTCTACAAATTAAGAGAAAGGAGCTTTATGAAGCTCCTTTTTTGTACATGATTATAAACAAACGGGCTTAAGATAAGTAAACAAGTCTTTGGTCGCTTTATTAACTGGCTTCTCTGCTTTTTTCTCTTTATTTGCTTGGCGTACTAATTGACGTAGTTTTTGACGTTCTCAAGGTTGGGAAATCTTCGAGTAGCTCATTGATTCTGCTATCACCCTCAGTGATCAATTCCTCTGTTAATTTTTCTAAACGCTCTGTTGCATGGGTTAATTGCTGATGTTTATTATTGAGTTTATCAATTGTCGCTTGGATTGCATCACAATCTTCATTACGAAGTACTTTACCGATATATTGAATTTGACGGCGTAAAGCTTCATGCTTATCCATAATTTTATGAGCAACCGAAATCGCATGAAAGAGTAATTCACTGCCAGGAATTTGAGCTAGTTGCTTTTTATTTAGACCAACTAATTCTCGGCCAATGAGTTTTAATGCTTCAGCTTCACGTTTAATTTGTGATTTACTGATCTCTTCTTCGTCGATTACTTCTACTTTTTTATTCATATTCTTTTTCGTTACAGATTAAAGGGGAATTCCATTAAGTATACGTGTTATTCTCTGTGTTTCTAAATTTAATTTACGCAACTGGTATTTGATTATGATCGAACAAAAACAACAACTCGAAAATGCGGTTCAAGAAGCGCTTAATATCGCTAAAAAATTAGGGGTAGACCAAACAGAGGTTGCCCTAACTAAAACATCTGGTACTTCCGTTAATACTCGTCTAGGTGAAGTTGAGAATGTTGAGTTTAATCTTGATGGTGGAATGGGCATTAGTGTTTATATCGACCAATGTAAAGGCAGTGCTTCTACAGCTGATTTAAGTCCTGAGGCGATTGCTTCAACAGTAAAAGTCGCCGTAGATATTGCACGTTATACCAGTAAAGATAAGTATGCAGGTTTATTAGATAAAGATTGTTTAGAAACAGCCCCTAAAGACTTAGATTTATATCACCCGAGTAGTTGCGACACAGAGCAATTATTAGCCTTAGCAAAGGAATGTGAAGATATTGCGTTAAATAGTGATAAACGCATTGTTAACTCTGATGGTGTCGCCGTTAATAGTCACTCAAGTCTACGCGTATATGGTAATAGTAATGGTTTTTTAAATAGTTATGCAAGTAGCCGTCATAGCTTAAGTTGTGTGTTAATTGCGCAACAAGAAAATGAAATGCAACGTGATTATAGTTATACCAGCGCTCGTGATATGCAGGATTTATTTAGCGCAAAGTGGGTTGCAGATGAAGCGGTAAAACGCACGGTTTCTCGTTTAGGAGCAACTAAAATAAAAACACAACAGGCACCAGTATTATTTTCAGCCGAGGTAGCAACAGGGTTATTTGGTCATTTAGTTAGTGCAATTAGTGGTACCAGTATCTATAAAAAATCTACCTTTTTATTAGATACAATCAATACTCAAATTTTCCCTGATTGGATGCAAGTATCAGAAAAACCACATCTTATAAAAGGTATTGCAAGCTCTCCTTATGACCAAGAGGGTAGCAAAACTATTGATAGAAATATTATTGACCAAGGTGTTTTACAGACTTACCTGTTAACAGGGTATGCGACTCGACAATTAGATATGAAGAGCACGGGGCATACTGGTGGCATACACAATTGGTTTGTTAAGGATACAGGTCTGGATTTAGCAGGCTTATTTAAAGAAATGGGAACAGGTTTCTTTGTCACTGAGTTAATGGGACAAGGCGTGAATATGGTTACTGGTGATTACTCGCGAGGTGTCGCTGGTTTCTGGATTGAAAATGGTGTTATTGCTTACCCTGTTCATGAAGTTACAATCGCTGGCAACCTAAAAGATATGTTTATGGGAATAGAAGCAGTTGGCTCTGATATTGACCCTCGCAGTAGTTTAAAAACAGGTTCTATTTTGATAAACAAAATGAAAATAGCTGGGGCTTAATTGTTTTTACTTTTAAATTCAGCGCTTAAAACTCATTTTAGAGTGAAAGAATAAGCGCTGAATTTTTGTTAATTGCTGGAATTGTTGCTTGATACTATCACTAAATGCGAATCATTAACCGCGTTGTTGTTGATGTATAATAAAGGCATTTGGGTATTCTGTTTGTAATTGTGTACGTAGCTTTTGTGCTTCTGTTTCACTACTTAAAGGCCCTAAGCGCAAACGATAAAGGTTGTTATCCTTTTCGGTGTTAAATTCTGCTTGGTACTTTTTACTTAAGGATTGCCCTAATTTTTGCGCTTTTTGAGCGGAAGATGTCACTAAATATTGCACATAAAAATAACCGTATAAGAAATCATTTTTATTGGCGTATTGCGTTTCTGGAACATGAATAAGTGTGATTTCAACCTGTGCTGTGCCTGATTTTATTATGTCGAGTTTATTGGTCACTGCGTAGGACAAATCAATGATTCTACCTTCGTGGAAGGGGCCTCTATCATTTACGCGCACAATCACTTGTTTATTATTTTCTATATTAGTGACTTTCACGTAACTGGGTAAAGGTAAATTTTTATGTGCGGCACTCATTGCAAACATATCGTAACGCTCGCCATTAGAGGTCAGGTGTCCATGGAATTTATTTCCATACCAAGATGCATAACCTTTTTCGGAAAATGACGTGACATTATTTAAAACCTTATAATTTATCCCACGTACACGATAATCTTTATTACCGCCACGAGAGTGGGGCTCATACTGTGGCACAGCATCTTCAACATGAGCTAAAGGTGGTAAGCTATCAGGGTGATGATCATCGGCGTATTGATAACGGTCACTGCTACAACTTGTTAGCAAAAGTAATAGACAGCAAGTACTGAGAATATTTAAGTTTATTTTCATTATATTTTTGAGGTCATCATTATTTAGTATTGAAACGTTTATGGGTATTGAATGACATGAGTACTCCAAACCCTGCTAAAAGCGTTACGATTGATGTTCCACCATAACTGATTAAGGGCAGTGGAACACCTACAACGGGTAATATTCCACTTACCATACCAATATTAACAAAAATATAAACAAAGAAAGTTAAAGTAATACTACCTGCCACTAGTTTAGTAAAGGCATCCTGCGCTTGATTAGCTATCCATAAACCTCTACCAATAATAAACAAATAAATAGAGATTAATAATACCACGCCAACAAAACCAAATTCCTCGGAAAATACTGAAAAAATGAAATCCGTATGTCGCTCTGGCAAGAATTCAAGTTGAGATTGGGTGCCCTGTTGCCAGCCTTTTCCCCAAACACCTCCAGATCCAATGGCTATTTTAGATTGAATAATATGATAACCCGCACCAAGCGGATCTGCTTCAGGGTTAAATAAAGTCATTACACGACTGCGTTGGTAATCATGCATTAAATAAAACCATAAGATAGGTACAAATGCGAGGGTTGCTGTTAATGCAATACCTATGTAAAGCCACGAAATACCTGAGAGAAAAAGTGCAAAAACGCCCGAGGATGCAACCAAAATAGAGGTACCTAAATCTGGCTGTTTAGCAATTAATAATGTGGGTACAGTGACAATCAAAAAAGCCACAAAGGCTTTACTGAGCTTAATAGGAAGTGTGTATTGGCTAATATAATATGCTACAGCGAAGGGCATTACTAGTTTTGTTATTTCCGAGGGTTGAAAGCGTGTGAAACCTAAGTCTAACCAACGTTGTGCACCTTTACCTGTATGGCCGAACACTAATACTGCGACTAATAATAAAACACAAACTATAAAAATAGCAGGTGTCCATCGTTGATAAACTTCAGGAGGTACTTGCGCCATTACAATCATCACTGAAACGGCTATTACTAAACGGATAATCTGAGGTAATACCCAATCAGGGGAAACAGAATAAAGTGTGATAATACTAAGTGTCATTAAAGCAAAAATACCGATCAGTAAATACGGATCGATATGTAAGCGATAGAAGATACTTTTTTGTGCTTTAGTGGTTACCATTTAAAAGCTCATCAATTCTTTAGTTTTAATATGATCAAAGTATTCGTCAAAAAGCTCACGCACAATAGGTGCTCGCATTACTACTACCACCACCTGCGTTTTCTAAGATAACAGTAGCAACTACCTCGGGAGATTCATAGGGAGCTAAAGCAACAAACATCGCATTATCACGTTGGTTTTCGTCTAATTTTTCAGCGTCGTATTCTTCGTCTTCTTTTATATTAATCACCTGTGCGGTACCTGACTTACCCGCTACAGTATAAGAAGTTCCTGCAAATGCTCGGTGAGCAGTCCCTGTTTGTTTACTAGTAACACCATACATTGCTTTTAGTGCAATCTCCCAATAATGTTCATCCTTTAATTTTATTGGCTCCATTAATTCGCTCGGAGGGTTATAAGTACCTCCTTGGAAACAATAGAATGTAGAATATTAGGCGCCATAACTTGCCCTTTTCTAGCCAAAATTGCTGTTGCCTGTGTTAACTGGATTGGTGTTACTGTCCAGTAACCTTGACCAATACCGATTGAGATTGTATCGCCATCGTACCATGGTTCATTATAACGAGCGCGTTTCCATTCTCTGGATGGCATGATTGCTTTTGATTCTTCTGCTAAATCTAAGCCACTGTAATGACCAAAACCAAATAGTTGCATAAAAGGGTTAATACGGTCGATGCCCATTTTATAGGAAGCATCATAAAAGAAAGTATCACAACTTTGCTCTATGGCAAGGTTAACATCGACTTCGCCGTGGCCCCATAACTTCCAATCGCGGAAACGACGTTTACTACCCGGTACAATCCACCAACCTGGATCATAAATTGTAGTGTGTTCAGTGATTGTATTTGTATCTAATGCCAGTAGTGCCATTTGTGGTTTAATTGTTGACGCTGGAGGGTATCGACCTTGGGTTGCTCGATTGATTAATGGTCTATCCTTAGAATTTAATAAAGCATTATAGTCTTTACTGCTAATCCCCTGAACAAATAAATTAGGATCATAACTTGGGTTAGAAACCAGGGCTAATATTCCCCCTGTGCGGGTATCCATCACAATAGCACTACCACGTGTATCCCCAAGCAGTTTTTGAGCTTTTAGTTGTAATTGAATATCAATATTTAGTTTGATGTCTTTACCTGGCACGGGAGGGGTAAAATCAAGAACACGGATCACTTTCCCCCAACTATCGACTTCAACTTGACGTTGACCCGGTTGACCATGCAAAATTTCTTCATAATATTTTTCAATGCCTAATTTACCAATAAAACGCGTACCGCGGTATCGTGCTGTATCGCCTTTCTGGTCAATGAGCTTTAAATCGTTACTATTGATTTTAGCAATATAACCTAAAACGTGGGTAAAGGAGTCACCAAATGGGTAATAACGTTTCAGGTTGGCTTTAATTGAAAAACCTTTAAATTGATGCTGATTAACCGTAAATAGGGCGACTTCTTCAGTGGTTAATTGATCCCTTAACAATACTGAACGGTATGAGCGAGCATACTGATTCTGGCTATTAAAACGTTCTATTTCTTCATCGGTAAGGCCTAACAGCTCCCGTAGTTTCTCTACTTTTTGCTCGCAGGTTTTTGGTATTTTTTACAACAACTTGTAAACTAAAAATCGGTCTATTTTCTGCTAAAATAATACCATTTCTATCGTAGATCAGACCCCGATTAGGAGGCACTGTTTGTACACTGATTCGATTATCATTGGATCGAGTTTGATAACTTTCGAAGGATCTAATTTGCAGATAATAAAGGTTAATAATTAATATGCTGATGGCAATGATAATGGAGATGAAAACCACTAGGGTACGACGCATAAAAAGCGCGGATTCAGCCGAATGGTTTCGAATACTGACTCGTTTAGTCGCTCGTTTATTTACCACAAATTACTCGCGATGATAGGGATGATTAATGGTTAAGGTATAGGCGCGATATAAACTTTCCGCAACAATAATACGTACTAAAGGGTGTGGTAAAGTAAGCGCAGAAAGTGACCAACGTTGTTCTGATTTAGCAATACATTCAGGAGCAAGTCCCTCTGGGCCTCCAATTAGCAAACTAACATTACGTGCATCTAATTGCCATTTTTCCATTTCAGAGGCTAAGTTTTCCGTAGTCCAAGGTTTCCCTGTGACTTCAAGAGTGACTATTTTATTACCTTTAGGGATTGCATCTAGGGTTAATTGTCCCTCTTTTTTTAAGATGCGTTTTATATCGGCATTTTTTCCACGCTTTCCTGCATTAATTTCAAGCAACTCTAGTTGCATATCTTTAGGAAAGCGTCTTGCATATTCTTGATATCCTTTTTCAACCCAGTCGGGCATTTTAGTGCCCACTGCGATTAACTGAATTTTCATTAAGCCGTCTGTCCCCAAAGCTTTTCAAGGTCGTAAAATTGACGAGTTTCTTCTTGCATCACATGCAATACAACATTGCCTAGATCCACTAATACCCACTCGCTACCCTCTAATCCTTCAACACCAATAGGTGGTTCACCGGCACGCTTTGCTTCAAGTGCTGTTTGTTCGGCAATTGAACGTACATGACGTTTTGAATTACCAGTACAAATAATCATAGTATCAGTAACATCAGAGGTGTCTGCAACATCAATGATAGTAATATCTTTGGCTTTCATATCTTCAATTTGTGTGATCACAAATGTTTTTAATTCTTGGTCTAACAAAGGAGTGTCCTTTTAAATAAAACAGCTAATCACGAACTATATCACGTTCATACTCAATATTACTATTGTTGATAATAATTTCACCATTTCAATTTTTCCTAACTAACTAGCTTAATTTTCATTAATTTTGAATATATAAATCATTTTTGTGTGACAAAAATCATCAAAAAATTGATCCTTTGCTTGCAAAACTAGCGCAGTTTATTAAACTCCATGATCTATTGTGGTAAAAAGTGTCTAAAAGTGGATCTTTTTCCCAAAATGCGCACATAAGTGGATTAAAAGTGCATTTTTTTAAATAAGCTAGGGCTTAGTGGTCATGTTACGTAGTGCAAATGCCATAAACATTGATACCAAGGGAAGGATTGCCATGCCAACGCGCTATCGCGATGGTTTGATGGAATCCTGCCAGGGACAATTTGTGTGCACTATTGACCTTCAGTCCCCCTGTTTATTGCTCTACCCACTAAATGAATGGTTAGTAATAGAAAAAAATTAAGTGCCTTATCAAGTACAGATGCGGTAGAGCGTCGCGTACAACGTTTGATTCTCGGATATGCAACTGAGTCTGAATTAGATAAGGGAGGTCGGTTATTAATCGCCCCAACTTTAAGAAAACATGCAAAATTAGAAAAGAAAGTAATGCTAGTCGGTCAATTTAATAAGTTCGAATTGTGGGATGAAGATATGTGGCAACAGCAAGTTGAAGCTGATTTGCTGGAAGGTTTACCAACTGGTGAACAATTAACAGGTAGCTTAAAAGGATTCTCATTGTAATGGCAGAACATATTACGGTTTTATTAGATGAAGCAGTTAACGGTCTAGCGCTTAAAGAAGATGGGATTTATGTTGATGGCACCTTTGGTCGTGGTGGTCACTCCCGATATATTTTAGAACGTTTAGGTGAAAATGGACGTTTGATTGCTATTGATCGTGACCCGCGTGCAATTGCCGTCGGCGAAGACTTAATGAAGCAAGACCCGCGTTTTAGTATTGTTCATGGCCCTTTTTCTGGATTAGCTGATTACATAGAAGCATTAGGTCTAACAGGAAAAATTGATGGTGTTTTACTGGATTTAGGTGTGTCTTCACCACAGTTGGATGATGCAGAACGTGGTTTCAGTTTTATGCGAGATGGTCCTTTGGACATGCGTATGGATCCGACCTCTGGTATTAGTGCCGCCGATTGGTTAGCAAAAGCGGACGTTGATGATATCGGTTGGGTATTAAAAACCTTTGGTGAAGAAAAGTTTGCCTATCGCATTGCCCGTGCAATTGTTGCTGACCGTGAAGAGAGTCCATTCTTACGCACTTTAGACCTCGCTAAATTAATAGAGCGCTTATGTCCTAAACGTGAGAAAAATAAGCATCCCGCTACTCGCAGTTTCCAAGCCATTCGCATTTATGTTAACAGCGAGCTTGAAGAGATACACAAAGTATTAGATGGCGCTTTAGAAGTGCTTGCGGTAGGGGGCAGTTGTCGGTGATTAGCTTTCACTCCCTAGAAGACAGAATTGTAAAAAGGTTTATTAGAAAAACAGGAGAAAGGCAAAGAATATCCTGCTGGTTTGCCTTTAACTGATGCACAGATGCAATCAGGTAAAACATTAAAGGCAGTAGGTAAAGCCTTAAAACCCTCTGCGACTGAAATTAATGATAACCCAAGAGCAAGAAGTTCAGTACTTCGAGTTGCTTTAAAAATAGCAAATTTAGAGAGTGAATAATTGAGGCTTTCTCGTGACAACTTATTGTTGCTTATCTTGGATGATTTTCGCAGGTATTTTTTGGTGCTTTTACTTGCTATTGCATTGTTATTGAGTGCTTTTTACAACATATACATCACCCATGAAACCAGAAAGTTAGTTACAGAAAAAGACCATTTGTCGCAAGACAGAAAGATAACTTGATGATTGAATGGCAAAATTTATTACTAGAAGAACATACTTTAGACGAGCACAGTCGTATTCGGAATATTGCGAATAAAAAACTGTCGATGGCACAACCTACCAAAAACAATAGCGTATTAGTGGAAGTACCATAAAATGAAACGGAATCAGACTAGAAAAAAGAGTTAAACAAGCTCAACCACGGAAGGTCTATCATGCATTTTCATCGTGGCGATATCTTTTTGTATCACTGACAGTTGCAGTGATTGCTGTGCTATTGATCACTCGACTTGCTTTTATTCAGGTGATCGAGCCTGAATATTTAACTCAGGAAGCGGACAAGCGTAGCTTGCGTGTCACTAAATCAGTGACTCATCGTGGTAATATTTCCGATCGTAATGGTGAAGAGCTAGCAATCAGTGTGCCTGCTTATGCTATTTGGGTTGACCCTAAAGTGGTTAAAGATGCCTACGCATTTAATGATGAAGAATGGCGTGCTAGTGCTGTTGAAAATACCCGAACAGGCAAAACTCAATACAAAAAGAAAAAGTTTTTTGAATCTAAAAAATGGCCTGCATTAGCAGAAGTACTGGATATTAATTTAGAAAAATTAGTAGAAACGGTGCAAAAGCCCGGTGCCAGGTTTATTTATCTTAAGCGTCAAGTTAATGCACCAGTGGTAGATTATATTAAACAGCTTAAGTTGGCCGGCATCTCCAATCAATTAGAATCTCAGCGTTATTATCCAACAGGTGAAATTAATGCCAATATCATTGGTTTGACGGATTTGGATGCTCAGGGAATTGAAGGCATAGAAAAAAGTTACAATACTTATTTACAAGGTAAAACGGGTAAAAAAAGTGTTCGTAAAGATAGACTTGGGAATGTTATTGATGATATTGAAGTCATCGAAGAAAAAAAGCGACTGGTAATTTACAACTTAGCATTGATCAACGAATTCAAGCGGTTGCTTATAGTGAATTGAAACGTGCGATAAAAATTAATAAGGCGACTTCAGGCTCACTGGTTGTTTTAGATGTGCATACTGGTGAAATATATGCCATGGCAAATTATCCTTCTTTTAATCCTAATGATCGTAGTCAATATCAACCCTATAAACTTAGAAATCGCGCCATTACAGATACCTTTGAACCGGGTTCTACCGTAAAACCATTAGTAGTCGCCAGTGCACTTGTTTATAAAAAAACAGATGTGGATGAAGTGATTAATACTTCACCCGGTTGGATGCATATTGGTGGTCGACGTGTTAGGGATGGCAAAAATCTAGGTAAAATTGACCTTGCAATGATCCTTAAGAAATCCAGTAATATTGGTGTGAGTAAACTCGCACTGCGTTTGAAACCTGGTGAATTACAACAAACTTTTGCCCATTTTGGCCTTGGTAATGATACCGGTATTGGTTTAATTGGTGAAAGTGTTGGTCGTTTACCTATTCGTCACCGTTGGTCGGACTTTGAACTGGCAACTATGTCATTTGGTTATGGTATAACAGCTACTACATTACAATTAGCAAAGGCCTATGCAATTTTAGGCAGTGGAGGTAAAGAATATCCTTTAACTATGCTAAAGGCTGATGCACCTGTCGAGGGTGAACAGGTTATTCCGAGAAATATTGCCTTAGAAGTTGTACATATGATGGAAGGAGTCAGTGAACAAGGAGGGACTGCACGTAAAGCAAAAATTGAAGGTTATCGCATTGCTGGTAAAACAGGTACTTCGCGTAAAGCAGAAGCTGGTGGATATGGTGATGATTATGTCTCAATATTTGCCGGGTTAGCCCCAGCAAGCAATCCTCGTTTTTCGATTGTGGTTATGATAAATGAACCTCAGGGTGATCATTATTATGCGGGTGATGTGGTCGCTCCTGTGTTTTCATCGGTAATGCAAAGTGCATTATTGTTGAGCCATGTTCGACCTGATGATGAAAGCACCCGCTATACATTATTGGATCAACTTAACGATGCCAAATAAAAAACAATTAGCCACCCAAATCACTTGTTTAAGAGAACTATTATCACCTTGGATAACTCTACCATCACATTTATCCTGTTCTATTTCAGGAATGACACTTGATAGTCGTGAAATCAAAAAAGGTGACTTGTTTGTTGCTCTGCAAGGTGAACAATTAGATGGTCGTCGGTTTATTGATAAGGCCATCGAAGCTGGCGCAAAAGCCGTATTATCTGAAACAAAAAATGCACAATTACATGGTGAGATTCGTTTCCAACAAGATACTGCAATAATTCACTTTTATCACTTGCCAATGGTGTTAAGTAAATTAGCCTATCACTTTTATTTCCCTGATCAATATTGCCATAAAGTCATTGCCGTAACAGGCACAAACGGTAAAACTACCATTGCCAGTTTGTTAGCAAATAGTTTGTCCTTATTAAATTATCCAAGTGCACAAATGGGCACTATAGGTAATGGTTTATTTGGTAAATTAACTGCGAGTCTAAATACAACCTTAGACGCTTTATCTGTTTTTTCCTGTCTGAGTGATTATCAAAAGCAAGGTGCAAAATACACTTTAATGGAAGTGTCCTCCCATGGTTTGATTCAAGGACGAGTCAGTGCATTACCTTTTCATAGCGCTATTTTTACCAATTTGACTCGAGACCATCTTGATTATCACGGTACAATGAAGGCTTATGCCACTGCTAAAAAAATCCTATTTGATGAATTTCCACTGGCACAAAGAATTATCAATATTGATGACAAAGTTGGTGCATCATGGGTGAGTGATTACCCTGAAGCGATTACCTATAGTGCGACAGGTAAAAAAATCGATGGACATCAGTACTTAGCGGTTAACAAGGTCAGTTATCTACCACAGGGAATAAACTTTGAATTTCAATCTTCATGGGGCAAGGGAGTTATCTCAGCGCCTTTTTATGGAGACTTTAACATTGCAAATTTAGCGGCTGTCATTACACAATTATTAGCTGAACATATTGATATTAGTTGCATTGAAAAAATTATACCTGAACTGGATACTGTGCCAGGCAGAATGGAACCCTATTTTTTCAATGAACTTAACACCCACTTTATTGTCGATTATGCACATACCCCTGATGCCTTAGAGAAAGCATTAATTGCGCTAAAAAAACATTCAAAACGTGGTCGTTTAATATGCGTTTTTGGTTGTGGAGGAGATAGAGATAAAGGAAAACGCGCTGAAATGGCAAAAGTTGCTGAAGACTTTGCAGATAAGGTCGTTTTAGTTGATGATAACCCGCGTACAGAATCAGCGACAGATATTATGAAGGATATTTTAGCTGGCTTTGAACGTCCTGAAGGGGTTGAATGCATCCATGATCGAAAATCAGCAATCCTGCATTTATTAAAAAATGCACAACAGGATGACTTAATTTTAGTGGCGGGAAAAGGCCACGAAGATTACCAAATTATTGGTAATACACGCATAGATTATAGTGATAGGGACTTATTAGCCTCATTACAAATATCAGAAAACTTAGATTCAAATAAAAAGGCTAATTTATGATTTCACTTACCCTAGGAGATATCGCAAAGGCAGTCGACGGTAACTTAGTAAATAGTGAAGATGCAAATATTATCGTCGATTCTGTCGGTACTGATACACGACAAATCCAAGATAATTGTTTGTTTATTGCCCTGCAGGGGGCTTCTTTTGATGCCCATGAATTTTTAACTGAGGCGCAAAAAGCAGGTGCCAAGGCAGTTATTATTCACCGTCATATAGATACTGGTCTACCTGCTGTTTTGGTTAAAGATACACGTATCGCATTAGGTAAATTGAGTGCTTATGTTAAATCTAAAATAACACATTTAAAATGTGTCGCTATTACTGGCAGTAATGGTAAAACGACCACTAAAGAATTATTAAGTGCGATCTTAAAGGTTTATGCCGATGTAGAATCTGAGGATACTGTTAAAAAGCCTCATCAACCTCAGGGGGAGTGCTAGCAACGGCGGGTAATTTTAATAACGATATCGGTTTGCCTCTGACCCTATTACGTTTAACGCAAGAAACTGCCTATGCAGTTGTTGAGCTAGGAGCAAATCATCAAGGTGAGATTGCCTATACCTCAAACTTAGCTAAACCAGATGTGGCTTTGGTGAATAATGTTATGCCTGCTCACCTTGAAGGTTTTGGTAGTATCGAAGGTGTTGCTAAAACAAAGGGTGAAATATGGTCAAGCTTGGGAAAAGAAGGCACAGGTGTGGTTAACCTGGATGCAAAGTTTGCGCAGGATTATATTGAGCAATTAACAGAGCAACAAAGCAAAATCATTACTTTTTCATTAACTGATTCAAAAGCTTCCGTTTTTGCCTCAGATATTACCTTTGATGAGCTAGGTTACGCTTCTTTTATCATGCATTTTCAGCAACAAAAGATGCCTATTAGGTTAAATATTGCTGGAAAGCACAATATCAGTAATGCACTTGCTAGCAGCTGTCAATGGCTATTGCCTTAGGCTGTGATTTAAATATTGTTAATCACGGACTGAGTTTAGTTAATGAAGTAGCTGGGCGAGTAAATCGTTGTAAAGTAAATGAAAATTTGACTTTAATTGATGATACTTACAATGCTAATTCGGCATCTTTAAAGGTCGCAATCGACCTATTACAACAATGTTCTGGTCAAAAAATATTAATTTTTGCAGATATGGGAGAGCTTGGCAAATATAGCGAAGAAGAACACCGAGATGTAGGGCGCTATGCCAGCTAATAAGGATATAGATTATTTATTTACTGTGGGTAGTTTGACAGCGTTTACCCATCAAAGTTTTGCTCAATTGTCTTCACGTCAAGCATTACACTTTACCGATAAACAGGCTTTGATGAGCTACTTAGAAACCTCTTTATCAGCAATTTCAAATCAAAAATCGACTATTTTAGTTAAGGGCTCTCGTGGCACTAAAATGGAAGAGATTGTTGCGTTTATTAAGCAACTTAAAATAGGATAACACCATGATAGTTTGGCTAGCAGAGCTTTTTTCAAGTCAGTTTACATTTCTTAATGTATTAACTTACTTGTCTGTGAGAACCGTGATGGCAGTATTAACTGCACTGTGGTTTTCACTTTGGATTGGTCCTAAATTAATACATTATTTGCAATCAATGCAAATTGGTCAAGTGGTCAGAGATGATGGCCCTGAGTCTCACTTTAGTAAAGCCGGTACACCAACAATGGGTGGCATAATGATCCTTGCTAGCTATTACTTTATCGACATTATTATGGACTCGCTTGGATAACCATTATGTTTGGATTGTGTTATTTACAACCATGACCTTTGGTGCGATTGGTTTTATGGATGATTATTTAAAAGTAGTACGTAAACATCCTGATGGTTTAATTGCTCGTTGGAAGTATCTCTGGCAATCTGTGACCGCGCTTGTTTTAGGTGGAATGTTGATGCTGACCTCCTCAAGCCCTGCAGAGCTAACTTTTGTTGTGCCATTCTTTAAAGAATATATGCCCTATTTAGGTTGGTTGTTTATACCACTTGTTTATTTCACAGTGGTAGGAAGTAGTAATGCCGTTAACTTAACTGATGGGTTAGATGGACTTGCTATCATGCCAACCGTCATGGTTGCTCACGCTTTTGCCTTAATTGCTTACTTAACAAGCCATATTAATTATGCGCATTATCTTTATATTCCTTATATTCCAAAGGCAAGTGAACTTGTGATCATCTGTGGCACCATTGTCGGAGCAGGGCTTGGTTTTCTTTGGTTTAATACTTACCCTGCACAGGTATTTATGGGAGATGTTGGCTCATTAGCACTGGGTGCCTTACTAGGCATTATTGCGGTGTTAGTGCGACAAGAAATTTTACTGGTGATCATGGGAGGTATTTTTGTTATCGAAACGCTCTCTGTAATTTTACAGGTCGGGTCCTATAAAATGCGTAAACAACGCATTTTTAGAATGGCCCCATTCATCATCATTACGAAAAGAAAGGTTGGCCAGAGCCCCGTGTAATTGTTCGTTTTTGGATCATCACCATTGTGATGGTCTTGATTGGTCTTGTTACGTTGAAAGTGCGTTAAAATGCTTGGCTGTCAATCTCAACATCAGCAAGCACCAAAAGTTGCCGTCTTAGGATTAGGCATCACAGGATTAGCAACGGTAAACTTTTTGTTAGCAGAAGGTTACCAAGTGACTGTGTTTGATACACGGGATACGCCTCCTGGTGAAAATAAATTAAAGCCACAGGTCACGCTTATTAAAGGGGCTCTGTGTGGTAAATCTCTGTCAGCCTTTCCATTAATCATTTCTAGTCCTGGTATTGCCTTGGCAACGCCAGCTATTCAAGAAGCTATTGAAAATAGTTGTGAAGTCATTGGTGATATCGAACTTTTTGCGCGTACTTTAAAAACTGCCCCTTATCAACATGCAAAATGTGTCACTATTACTGGTTCCAATGGTAAAAGCACGGTAACTAGTTTACTCGGAGAAATGGCCAAGGCAGATGGTGTAAATGTAGCTGTTGGCGGAAATATTGGTATTCCTGCTTTAGATTTATTATCACCGACAGTGTCACTGTATATTTTAGAGTTATCTAGCTTTCAACTTGAAACGACAAACTCATTGAATGCCGATATTGCAACCATTTTAAACCTTAGTGAAGATCATCTTGATCGATATGATTCCTATCAACATTATATAGATACTAAACATCGTATTTACCAACAGGCTAAAATGGCATTGTTTAATTCTGATGATGTACATACTTTTCCGAGAAATAAGAGCTTAATATCAAAAAGCTTTGGCTTTGAAGAGGCTGATTATTATATTCAAAAAGGTGATAATCAGGTTAATTTTTTAGCTAAAGATCAACAAACCTTGCTTGATGTAAAACAATTAAAATTAAGTGGCAAACACAATTGGCTAAATGCTATAGCGACTTTAGCATTAGGTGATGCTGTCGGTATATCGATGTCTGCAATGCTAGCAACATTAACTACCTACACTGGTCTTTCTCATCGCTGTGAGTTTGTGGCTGAGCACGCTGGAGTGCGTTGGATTAATGATTCCAAAGCCACTAATATCGGTGCAACACAGGTCGCTTTACAAGGATTATCTGAAACCATCTCTGGTAAAGTACATCTTATTTTAGGTGGGCAAGGTAAAGGTGCTGATTTCCATGATTTAAGTGCAGTATTACAAGAAATCAAAGGCTGTATTTGTTGCTTTGGTGCTGATGCAATGAAAATAAATCAAGCAAACCCTAACACTTTAATTGTTTCAGACCTGAAAGCCGCAATATTAGAAATTGCTCAAAAAGTAGATACAGGTGATTTAGTGATATTAAGTCCTGCCTGTGCAAGCTTAGATATGTATCCGAATTTTATGGCGCGAGGAGAAGACTTTAGAAACTTAGTGAATGCTCATATTTTGGGTAAAGCTAATGGGTAAACTAGGTAATATGTTTTCCTTTGATGATCCAAACCAACCCTACAATAAACCTTTATTGGTCGTAGTGCTGGTGTTGATGAGCATCGGCATGGTTATTGTTGCATCGGCATCAATTCCCGAGGGAATTGCATTGTCGGGTGACCCTTTTCGCTTTTTAAAGCGTCAGGTCTTCTATGTGTTGATATGTCTAGCGTTAATTGGAGGCATAGTAAATATACCATTTTCCTTTTGGTATAAACGACAAATGCTTATTTTGTTATTATCACTTATTGCCTTATTGGCCGTGCTTTTGATCGGTACAGAAGTTAATGGTTCAGTACGTTGGTTACGTTTAGGCCCTGTTAATATTCAACCCTCAGAATTTGCAAAATTAGCGATTATTATTTTTCTAGCAAGTTATTTAGTACGACGGCAGGAAGAGGTGGTTGATACCATTAAAGGTTTTATTAAACCCTTGGTGGTTTTGACCTTATTTGCTTTATTATTATTATTACAGCCTGATTTAGGCTCAACGGTTGTAATTGTTGTGGTTATGATGGGCATGTTATTTATTGCCGATGCAAAACTGATTAACTTTATCGCTATTATCGTTGCACTACTCGCAGTAATTGTAACCTTAGTAGTCACATCTCCGTACCGTATGGCAAGGGTAGTTGGCTTTCTTGACCCATGGGCAGATCCATTTGGACGAAGTTACCAACTAACACAATCTTTAATGGCCTTTGGTCGAGGCGGTTGGTTAGGGCAAGGTTTAGGCAATTCAGTACAAAAACTGGAATATTTACCCGAAGCACATACTGACTTTATTATGGCAATTCTGGCGGAAGAATTAGGTTTTATTGGTGTTAGTATTGTTATCATTTTAGAGTTTGTTTTAGTTTATAGAGCTTTTTCGATTGGTAAAAAAGCCTTGGCATTAAAAACACCACTTGTTTTTGCTGGTTATGTTGCCATTGGTATTGCGATTTGGTTCTTTTTCCAAACAGCTGTAAATATTGGTGCCGCCTCTGGCATTGCGCCAACCAAAGGATTGACACTACCTCTTGTTAGTTATGGTGGATCAAGCCTTATTTCGATTGCTATTGCAGTCGCTCTATTATTACGTATTGATTTTGAAACCCGGATTGTCTGCATCGCCACTGCGTTTGAAAAATAGTGCCACGAAGAAAAAATTAGCTGAGGCGAAAACAAATGAAGACTAAAACATTATTAGTTATGGCTGGTGGAACGGGTGGGCATGTTTTCCCTGGATTAGCTGTCGCTGACCAATTAAAAAAACAAGGGTGGCAGGTGAGCTGGCTTGGAACGGCTAACCGAATGGAAGCGCAATTAGTACCTGAACATGGTTATGAAATTGATTTTATTGATATTGCCGGTGTACGTGGTAATGGAATTAAGCGCCTATTAATGGCACCAATACGTATCATTAAATCAATATTACAGGCTCGACGAGTAATAAAATCAAGACAAGTTGATTTAGTATTAGGAATGGGCGGTTTTGCAAGTGGGCCTGGTGGTGTTGCGGCTTGGACATTAGGAATTCCAGTCATTTTACACGAACAAAATGCATACCGCCGGTATGACTAATCGTATTTTGGCAAAATTTGCTAAAAAAATATTAATGGGCTTTTCTGGTGCATTTACTAATAAAAAAGCCTTGTTGGTGGGTAATCCTGTACGCGAAAGTGTCGTTAACTTACCGGTTAAATTAATATCAGAAGCTTTAACACCACTTAACGTGTTAATTGTTGGGGGTAGTTTAGGCGCAAAAGTACTTAATGATTTATTACCTGAAGTGGTCGCGAGATGTCCAGAGGGATCATTATCAGTCATTCATCAAACCGGTAAAGGAAATTTTCAGCAAGTTCAAAAAGCTTACCAAGATAAACAGCAAGCCGTTGATGTGCAAGAATTCATTACCGATATGGATAAGAGTTACGCCTGGGCAGATATTATTATTTGTCGAGCTGGAGCATTAACGGTTTCTGAAGTTGCAGTAGTCGGATTGCCAGCTATTTTTGTGCCATTGCCACATGCTGTTGATGATCACCAAACTAAAAATGCACAGGATTTGGTTAATAAAGAAGCCGCGATATTAATCCCACAAAATCAATTAAATGCTAAAAAACTAAGTGATTATTTGCGTTCATTCAGCCAAAATAGACAGTTACTAATTGATATGTCGATAAAGAGCAAAAAGACAGCAATTATTGATGCAACTGAACACGTTGCCACTATATGTGAACAAACCGTTAACCTCAAAAATAAAAGTATTGACTGATTATGATAAAAACTGAACTCGCACAAATACGCACTATAATCCCTGAAATGCGCCGTGTAAAACAAATCCATTTCGTGGGCATCGGTGGTGCTGGTATGGGCGGTATTGCAGAAGTATTAGCCTATGAAGGTTATAAAATAACCGGCTCTGATATTGCTGAAAATCCAGTCGTCAAAAGGTTACGAGCTTTAGGTGCGGAAATTTTTATTGGTCATCAACAGGAAAATATCTATGGCGCTTCGGTGGTCGTAGTTTCCACTGCAATTAATGCCCAAAACCCAGAGTTATTAGTCGCTGAGCAAGCACGAATTCCAGTGGTACGTCGAGCAGAAATGTTAGCTGAATTAATGCGTTATCGACATGGTGTTGCAGTGGCGGGTACACATGGTAAGACCACAACCACCAGTTTGATTGCGAGCATTTATGGTGAAGCAGAGTTAGATCCGACCTTTATCATAGGAGGACTTTTAAATAGTGCAGGGACTAATGCTAAATTAGGGCAGAGCCGTTATTTAATTGCAGAAGCAGACGAAAGTGATGCCTCATTCTTACATCTACAACCTATGGTTTCAGTGGTTACCAATATTGAAGCTGATCATATGGATACTTATCAGGGCAGTTTCGAAGTATTAAAAGATACCTTTGTGCAGTTTATTCAAAACTTGCCTTTTTATGGTACGGCTGTTGTGTGCTTAGATGATGAAGTGATTGAAGGGTTAATTCCTAAGTTTGCGAGACAATGTGTGACCTATGGTTTTCATGAAAAAGCAGATGTGCGAATTTCTGCTTTTAAACAGTCAACTAATCGTAGTGAGTTTTTGGTACACCGTGTTAATAAACCAGATATGCAAATAAAGCTTAATTTACCCGGCAAACATAATGCGTTAAATGCCGCCATCGCGATTGCCGTTGCGATGGAAGACGAAGTCTGTGATGATGCTATTTTAAAAGCATTACACAAGTTCGAAGGAATAGGTCGTCGCTTTGAACAATATGGTGAGTTTGAAACTGGCAATGGCAAGGCGATGTTGATTGATGATTACGGACATCACCCAACGGAAGTACAGGCTACAATCAATGCTGTGCGTGCAGGATGGCCTGAAAAACGTTTAGTGATGGCATATCAGCCACATCGTTATACACGAACTCGAGATCTCTATGAAGATTTTTCACAGGTATTGGGGCAAGTAGACCAACTTCTTTTATTAGATGTTTATGCCGCTGGTGAAGCACCTATTTCAGGTGCAGATAGTCGCTCTCTATGCCGAACGATTAGATTACACAGTGACAAAGAACCTATTTTTGTTCCTTCTCCAGAGGCATTACCCGCAATTCTAGCGAAGGTTATTTGTGAAGGTGATATCGTTTTAACACAGGGCGCTGGTAATATTGGTACTGTGGTAAAAACATTAGCTGATTTAAAATTAGATATAGAAAAAATGAAATTGGTAGGCGAAAAAATGAGTGTAAATTTTGGTAAAGTAGCTGTTTTATATGGTGGTAATAGTGCTGAGCGGGAAGTGTCCTTAGCATCTGGCCGAGCAGTCTTAAAAGCACTCGTTGATCAAGGTGTGAACGCTGTTGGCATTGATCCTAAAACTGATGATATTACCTTACTTAAAAAGCAAGGCTTTGAACGTGTATTTATTGCGTTGCATGGGCGTGGTGGTGAAGATGGCGTTATTCAAGGTTTCTTAAAAACCCTTGATATTCCATTCACTGGTTGTGATGTTTTAAGCTCTGCTATTGCAATGGATAAGTCTAAAACCAAACAGATTTGGCAAAGTTACCAACTACCTACTGCTGACTATCAAATTATTCTCAAGGAAAGCTTTGATGAATCACAATGTGCCTCTATAATGGCGCAATTATCAGGCACTGTTATGGTAAAGCCCGTTAATGAGGGATCTAGTATTGGTATGGCAAAGGCTAACAATACAGAGCAACTTATTAACGCACTGCAGGAAGCCTTCAAATTTGATAATAAGGTTTTGTTAGAATCTTGGATCACAGGACAAGAATTTACTGTTTCGATGTTGAATGGAAAAGTATTACCTGCTATTCGCATGAAAACAGAAAATGAATTTTATGATTATCAGGCAAAGTATCAATCAACGGAAACATTGTACTTTTGCCCTTGTGGCTTAAATGAGCAAAAATTAGCACAACTAAATCAAATTGCTGTCGATGCGTTTCATGCAATTGGCTGTACAGGTTGGGGACGTGTCGATTTTATGCTAGATGAGCAGGATAACTGGAAGTTGCTCGAAGTTAACACGGTACCAGGCATGACTCCCACCAGTTTAGTACCTAAAGCAACAGAAACAAGCAGGTTATAGTTTTGAGCAATTGGTGATAGAAATCCTTAAACAGACTTTATAAGTAATTCATTATGTGGGAAAAACTAAAACAGGTAAATCTTGCAAAGTGCTTCAGTATTATTTTTTTATTGCAGTGCTTTACCTGTTAAAATTAAGTTTTTTCTCCTTGAAAGATTGGATAACCGATGAAAAATCAGTACCATTAAACGCATTGATTTTAACTGGTAACGATACTCATATCACTTTTGAAAAAGTGCGTGAGGTGTTACTTGGACAACAAAATAAACTTAATTTTTTTACGGTAGAAATTGCGCAAATACAAAAAGATTTAGAAGAAATGCCATGGGTGTATTCTGTTTCTATCCGAAAGCGTTGGCCAGATACGTTAAAAATACATGTCGTGGAACAATCGATTGTTGCTATTTGGAATGACAATGCATTATTGAATCGTTTTGGAGAAATTGTAAATGTTGCTCCCGATGCTTCTGTTGAGCAATATGTGTCGCTCTATGGTAGCGATGATCAAGCTTCTGAAGTTTTAAATACATATTTGAAGTTGCATCAATTACTGAAAGTGAATGATTTTTCAATCTCATCTTTAAGTAGTGATCAACGACGCTCAACATCGTTAACATTAAACAATGGTATTGTTTTGCGATTGGGTAAAGAGCAAAAGCTAGACAGAATACAAAGATTTTTAACTGTTTATCCTTTAATGGGTAAAAAATATAATGTAAATAAGATAGATTATATTGATTTGAGATATGATACTGGCTTTGCAGTCGGTTGGAAAAAAGAAGACCAACTCATTGAATGATTTTAAGGGTTAGCAATAGTATGGAAAGTGATTACACCGTTGGTATTGATATTGGAAGCCATAAGATTGTCGTTTTAATTGGTGAATTACTAGAGAACGATCAAATTAATGTCGTTGGTATTGGTAAAGCATATTCAAAGGGCGTTGATAAAGGCTCTGTGACTGATTTAGATTCGGTTGTTATAGCCATTAAACAAGCTCTGAAGCGTGCTGAGGATATGGCTGATTGCCAAGTCTCTTCGGTGAGTCTTTCAATTTCTGGTTCACATATTGAATCCTTAAATGAAACTGGCACTTGGGCAATAGATGACCATGAAGTCACTGCATTTGATATTGAAAGTGTTCTGCATAACGCTCGCTCAATTAAGTTACGAGATGATCAACGTTTATTGCATGTTATTCCGCAACAGTATTCAATTGATAATCAAAGTGGCATAAATAATCCATTAGGGTTAGCTGGCATTAAGTTAAAGGCGAACGTTCACCTTATTACTTGCCATAATGATTTAGTCAAGAATTTAGAGAAAGCGGTTGAGCGTTGCAACTTAAATGTAGATCAATTGACCTTTTCTGGTGTTGCTTCGAGCGCATCAATACTCAGTGATGATGAAAAAAACTGGGCGTGTGCATGGTTGACATTGGTTGTGGCACTATGGATATTTCAGTATATTTAGATGGTTCATTGCGTCATAGTCGAGTGCTTGGCTATGCAGGTAATACAGTCACTAACGATATCGCCATTGCTTTTAGTACGCCACCATCGTCAGCAGAAGAAGTTAAAACAAAATACGGAAGTTTATCTAGAGAAAATATAAGTTCCGATGAAATGATTGAATTGCCAAGCGTGGGTGGTCGTCCGAGTCGTTCATTGGAACGATTGAATTTAGTTGATGTCATAGAGCCTCGTTATAGTGAATTATTAGGCTTAGTAAAAAAGAATTATATAAATTAGGCTATGCTAAAGACGCTGATGGTTTAAAACAGCAATTAGCGACCGGTATTGTATTAACAGGCGGTGGGTCGCAGATCCGTGGACTTGTTGAAGTTGCCGAACAAGTGTTTGATAATATGCAAGTGCGCATCGGATTACCACAAAATGTAATTGGGTTAGCAGATGATATTGCTTTTCCTGCATATTCTACTGCGGTAGGGTTATTACGTTATAAGAACGATGAATTTAGTGAAGGCCAAGAAGAGCCTGTAGAAAATCGTTTTAGCCTCTTTTTGAATAAAATAAAAAGCTGGGTAAAAAAAGAATATTAGTGGGTATCATTTAAATACCATGGGGACATGCTATGTCTGAAGAGTTAAATAAAGTGGAAAAAGATCAAATGTTTGAAATAGTTGATGAAGAGCATGAGCAACAAGCAGTCATAAAAGTAGTTGGTGTCGGTGGTGGTGGTGGTAACGCTGTTAACCATATGATTGACCAAGGACTTACTGGCGCTGAATTCATTGTAATGAATACAGATGCACAAGCTTTGCGTAAATCTAAAGCAGATATCCGTTTGCAATTAGGTGCATCAATTACAAACGGACTAGGTGCTGGCGCAAATCCTGAGGTTGGCTATAAGTCAGCATTAGAAGATAAAGAAACCATTCGTGAGCTATTAACGGGCGCTGATGTTGTGTTTATCGGCGCTGGAATGGGGGGCGGAACGGGAACTGGCGCATCACCTGTTGTTGCCGAAGTTGCAAAAGAACTTGGTGCATTAACCATTGGTGTTGTTTCAAAACCTTCTTTTTTGAAGGTAAAAAACGTATTAATTATGCTAATCAAGGTATTTCTCGTTTATCAGAACATATTGATTCTTTGCTTATTATTCCAAACGATAAATTACAAAAGTCACTACCTAAGGGCGTTACTTTCCTCGGTGCGTTAGAAGTCGCAAACGGCGTATTATACGACGCAGTTTCTGGTTTTTCTGCGATCATTAATAATGAAGAAAGTACCATTAATATCGATTTCGCCGACGTACGTACTGTTATGACTGAAGCAGGTACAACCGCTGTAATGGGAATTGGTATTGCATCGGGTGAAGAACGTGCTGAAGAAGCTGTAGAACAAGCTATTTCATGCCCATTACTTGAAGATGTTGATTTATCAAATGCGCGTGGTGTTTTAGTACATATTGTTGCTGGGATGGATTTTGCCTGGGACGAATATGAAACAGTTGGTGATGCGTTACGTGAGTTTGCTTCAGAGGACTCACAAATCATTATCGGTGTTACTGTTGATCCTTCAATTGATAGTGCAAACTTGCATGTTACGGTGATTGTGACAGGATTAGGTGAACGTACATCAGAATTGACTCCCGCAAAACCGGCGTTAGAAACGCAACCTGTTGCACCATCAGCAGTGGAAGAAGCGGAAAAGCCTCAAGGCGCTGTTGCAGAAGAGCCTGCAGAAGCTAAACCTGAGAGTAGTTATTTAGATATCCCTGCTTTTTTACGTAAACAAGCAGATTAGTGTTTTTTTAACATTAATTAATTGAGTAATTGTCAGTTTGTGATATAAGTCTCAAACTGATATACTATTGAAAATTTTAAATTATGTACTGTGAAATTAAGTACAAGGGGATCCGATGATTAAACAAAGAACATTAAAGAAAAGTGTTAAATCAACTGGTATTGGTTTGCACTCAGGAAATAAAGTAACGATTGAGTTACATCCTGCACCTGCTAACACAGGTATTGTTTATCGTCGTATCGACCTTGACCCTGTTGTTACTTTCAAGGCTCATGCTCAGGCTGTACAAGAAACATTACTATGTACTTGTCTAGTTAATGATGCGGGACAAAAAATATCAACGGTAGAACATTTGTCTGTCGCCTTAGCAGGTCTTGGCATTGATAATATTATTATTGATGTAGATGCGCCTGAAATTCCAATTATGGACGGTAGTGCTAGCCCATTTATTTTCCTATTACAATCGGCTGGTATTGAAGAATTAAACAGTCTGCTAAGAAGTTTATTCGTGTTAAAAAGGCCATTCGTGTTGAAGATGAAAAAGAAGGCAAATTTGCTGAATTACAACCTTCAAACAAAGGTTTTAGTTTAGACTTTAAAATCGATTTTGATCACCCGGTTTTTGAAGGCCAAAATCAACATATTGAGATGCAGTTTTCTGGTGACCTTTTTGTAAAAGAAATTAGTCGTGCTAGAACCTTTGGTTTTATGAAAGGTGTTGAGCAATTACAAGCGAATAACTTAGCCTTAGGTGCAAGCTTAGATAATGCTATTGGTTTAGATGAATTTCGAGTATTAAACCCAGATGGTTTACGCTATGAAGATGAATTTGTAAAACATAAAGTATTGGATGCTATTGGTGACCTTTATCTTTCTGGTTATACCATTTTAGGGCATTTAAAAGCCTTTAAAACCGGTCATGCATTAAATAATAAATTATTATGTGCATTACTTGCTGATCAAGAGGCTTGGGAAATGGTGACATTTGAAGAGCCTGTTAGTGAATCACCTGTTCAGTACATTGAGCCTGTTTTAGCTTTTTAAAGAATGCTTTAGCTGTTTAAAAAAATATTAAATCCTGCATTATGCAGGATTTTTTTATCTGTATTTTTTTATCTGTAATAAGTGCAAAGTTATTTTTTTGGGTTTTTCTGAGAATACGACGCTAAAGATTGTAATGCTTTTTTAAGTTGGGGATCAGCGTCATCTGCTAACGCTAAAAAACTATCGGCCACTTCTTCTGACATTTTAGTTGCGCGAATTTTAGGCAGACTTTTTGCTTTTTTGTGTTTAGGTGACTGTATTGATAAACGTGGATTTACCTTTATATTGATTTTTAGCAAACCAGGTGACGCTTTGCGTAATTCGCTTAATAGTTCATTCCGCATAAATTGTAAGCGCATCATCCAATTGGCATCAGGGATTTCTATAACTAAGCTCCCATTTTGTAAATTTCCTACACGGCAACCTTTGATATTATGTTGTTTCAAAAAACCTTGTAGTAAACTATCCAACTTTGTAAATAGAGGTAAATCGTATTGTAACCCGCTTTGTTTAAGCAACAATGCGACAGATGTAGGCTGGCGTTTACTATTCATTTATCTTTTCAATAATGGATTCATACCATGAGTATAACGGCAATCTGTTAGATAGAGGAAGTAGTTAGTCGTTCATTAAGTGATAGTTTATGAGAAAAAAGCAAATTAGTTAATGAAGAGTTTGATTTTACTGGCTTAAGTCAAATGGAATAAATATAAGAATATGATATTCTCTGCTATTCATCATTATTGAATAATTATGAGAATATTGATCAATTCCCTATAAATGAAGAAAAACAGCTAGCACACCTTGAAATTTCACTTAATCATCACCATCTGTGAATGAGTTAACTATTTTAGGGAAGGCAGTAAAAGCTTGTGCTTTAGTTTTTTAATTTTTGCTACAATCTAAGACTTTTAACTGCAAGACGAGGGCTTATCAAGCTGTTTATATACCTTTAGCTATATAGCTATTTTATGGTAGCAGACTTGTTATTGTTTGAAGGTCGAATTGCAGCATGATGATGGTTTAATAATTATCATATACAGATGCAAGGGAATTAGTTTTAATCACTAAATAAAGACCAACAAGTATTAAGAAAAGGGGCGTCCAACGATCCCAGAGGTTCATTACCAAGTATTAAAAGTAGTCGTCAGTAAATTCCAAGTATTATATTTATTGTCGCGACAGCTAAAATCGAAATTAAATTTAAATTAAAAACAACGAGATAAGTAAAATGATCACACAGCTAATAACAAAAATAATAGGCAGTCGTAATGACCGTTACTTGAAAAAACTCCGAAAAGTAGTGGATGAGATTAATAAACTAGAGCCCCAAATAGAATCACTTTCTGATATCGAGCTAAGACAAAAAACCACTGAGTTTAAAGAACGAGTTGCCGCTGGTGAAGATTTAGACTCTATTCTTATAGAGGCATTTGCTGTGGTAAGAAGTGCATCAATGCGTGTATTTGGTATGCGTCATTTTGATGTGCAATTAATTGGTGGCATGATTTTAAATGAAAATAAAATTGCCGAAATGCGTACTGGTGAAGGTAAAACATTAACGGCGACCTTACCCGCTTATCTTAATGCATTAACTGGTAAAGGTGTTCATGTTATTACTGTGAATGACTACCTTGCAAAACGTGATGCAGAGTGGAATGCAGAGTTATTTGAGTTCTTAGGATTAACCGTTGGTATTAATTTATCAGGTATGGATAGTGAAGCAAAACGCGCCGCTTACGTCGCTGATATTACCTATGGTACTAATAACGAGTTTGGTTTTGATTATTTACGCGACAATATGGCCTTTGAAGCATCGCAACGTGTAATGCGTCCATTGAATTATGCCATTGTCGATGAGGTTGACTCGATTTTAATCGATGAAGCTCGTACTCCATTGATTATTTCCGGTCCTACTGATGGTGATGCACAGCTTTATAATGAATTAAATACTGTTATTCCAATGCTTATCCCTCAGGATCAAGAGGATACTGAAGAATATGTTGGTGAAGGCGATTATACCATTGATGAGAAAAGCAAACAGGTTCTATTGACCGAACGTGGTCAAGAAAAAGTAGAAAAAATCCTTCAAGAGCGTGGACTGCTTGCTGAAGATCAGTCTTTATATGCGGCATCAAGCATTAGTCTTTTACACCATGCAAATGCCGCTTTGCGCGCACATACCTTATTTGAAAAAGATGTTGAATACATAGTTACAGAACAGGGTGAAGTGGTTATTGTTGACGAACATACTGGTCGTACTATGCCAGGTCGTCGTTGGTCTGAGGGGTTACATCAAGCTGTTGAAGCAAAAGAAGGTGTACAAATCCAAAATGAAAACCAAACACTTGCTTCTATTACCTTCCAAAACTTTTTCCGCTTATATGACAAATTAGCAGGTATGACCGGTACTGCTGATACTGAAGCTTTTGAGTTTCAATCTATTTATGGATTAGAAACTATTGTTATCCCAACCAATAAACCTATGAAGCGTATTGATGGAGGAGATCTTGTATATTTAACAGAGGTAGAGAAATACCAAGCAATTGTTAAAGACATTGAACAGCGTCTAGAGCGTCGTCAACCTGTTCTGATCGGTACAGTATCAATTGAAAATTCAGAGCTATTATCGCAATTAATGGATAAAGCGAATATAAAACACAGTGTTTTAAACGCTAAGTTCCATGAAAAAGAAGCCGATATTATTGCTCAGGCTGGTGCCCTTGGTTCCGTGACTATTGCCACTAATATGGCTGGTCGTGGTACGGATATTGTTTTAGGTGGTAATTTACAAGCGCGTCTTGAAAAGCTTGGAGATTTAACTGAAGAACAAAAACAAGCAGAAACGCTTGTGTGGCAGGAAGAACATAAGCAAGTTCTCGAAGCAGGTGGTTTATATATTATTGGTACCGAACGACATGAGTCTCGCCGTATTGACAATCAGTTACGTGGTCGTTCTGGTCGTCAAGGTGATGCTGGTGAAAGTCGCTTTTACCTTTCAATGGAAGATTCTCTGATGCGTATTTTTGCATCAGACAAAGTGTCTAACATGATGAAAAAATTAGGTATGGAAGATGGTGAAGCGATTGAGCACCCTTGGGTAACTCGTGCCATTGAAAATGCACAACGTAAAGTTGAGGGTCGTAACTTTGATATGCGTAAGTCATTACTCGATTTTGATGATGTTGCGAATGATCAACGTAAAGTTATTTATCAACAACGTAATGGTGTAATGGATAGTGATGAGATTACAGAAACTATCGATGGTATCTGGGATGATGTTTTCAATGCTTGTATTGACCAATATGTTCCACAGCAATCATTGACTGAGCAATGGGATTTAGAAGGCTTGGAACGTAAGCTGAAAACAGATTTCTTGCTCGAATTACCTGTACAGCAATGGTTAGTTGATGATGCGAACCTTCAGGAAGAAACCATCCGTGAAAACATTTTAACGCATGCAAAAGATATCTATGCGCAGAAAAAAGAGCAGGTTGGTCAGGAGATTATTTCTGGTTTCGAAAAATCAGTAATGCTTCAAACCATTGATTCATTATGGAAGGAACATTTAGCTTCAATGGATCATTTACGTCAAGGTATTCATTTACGCGGTTACGCTCAAAAAGATCCAAAGCAAGAATATAAGCGTGAATCTTTTGAAATGTTTTTAGAGATGCTTGATAATTTGAAACATGATGTAGTGACTATTTTGTCTAAAGTACAAGTTCAAAGTAAAGAAGAAGTTGAAGCGATTGCTGAGCAACGCCGTTTAGCGGAAGAAAAAGCTAAATTGGAAATGCAACACGCGTGTACATCGCGGGTGAAGTTGCATCGGAAGAGTCTGATTCTACTGATACCTTTGTACGTGGTGAGAAAAAGGTAGGGCGTAATGAACCTTGTCCTTGTGGCTCAGGTAAAAAATACAAACAATGTCACGGCAAGTTGAATGCTTAAATAGATATTGCAAATAACTTAATGGCTCTATTTGAGCCATTTTTTTTGTCTTTAAAAAGAGAATTGTATGAAAATTATCAATATTAGTATTGCTATCGTTAAAGATAATAGTGAACAGTTTCTAATCGCTTTACGTGCTTCAGATGTCCATCAAGGCGGGAAATGGGAGTTTCCCGGTGGTAAAGTGGAAACCAATGAATCTCCCGATGAAGCTATGTTAAGGGAGCTTTATGAAGAAGTTGGATTAACTGCCACTGATTATCAATTGTTTGAAAAGTTATTTTTTGATTATGGCGATAAACAATTAAATTTACATTTCTATTTAGTGAGTAAATATACTGGTCAAGCTACTGCTAAAGAAGATCAACCAATCAAGTGGGTATGTAAGGAAGAACTCCAGCAATATGATTTTCCTGAAGCTAATCAAAGTGTCATTAATAAGCTGTAAAAAGTTTTTATGTTCTTTAATTCAAGGTGTGATGGGTATTCTTACACGTAAAAAAGAGGCAAATCGTGGCACCTTATTTTTTGTTTTACCAATATATTGATAAGTAATGATATCTCCAATTTTAGGCGGATTTGAGCGCTCTTTATCACTAAAACCTGTTCCTATTTTAAATATAATACCATCGCTATTCTTCACTAATAATGCGCCCATTTTACCTAGATATTTACCTTTACCCGGTAAGTAACTTAACACTTGTGCTTCCTCATCATCATAACGTTTCAATTTCATTAAATCTTGACTACGTTTTGCTTGGTAATGCGCATTAATATGGTGAAGCATTAAGCCTTCTCCTCCTCCATCAATAACCTCATCAAGTTTTTGTTGAAGTGCTTGATGGCTATGTATTCTTTGTTGTTTAATGAGTTTGATATAGGGAGAGGGGCTATCATCGATCAATTTTTGCATAATGAGTAAACGGTTGCTGAAGATTTCTGGAGAGTTAGGTAAATCGAAAATCATAAAGCTAATTTCGTTGCCAGCGTTCTTCTTTACCCGTTTTTGTTCTGACAATGCCAGAAACAGTTTCAAACTCTTGTCTTGCTATCCAAAGTTCTCCATCAAGTGGTGTGTTAGGGAAATCGGCGGTAAACCATGTGGGAGCAGGAAAAAGGTTACCTTGGCGTGAAATGAGTTGTTGACCGTCCCAATAGGCACGCACACCATCAAGTTTCTCACTTATCCAATAATCACTAACGATGATATCTTGGTGGAATTTAGTCGCTAGTTGAATTTCTGGTTTAGTCGCTTGTAATGCAGGTGAAAAAAGTAATGAAAACAATAAAATTAAAATCATATAAAACTCCTTGTTTAATCTTTTATTCTAAGGAGTTTTATCTAACTTATTTATTTTAAATATGAGCTATTTGAAGATATACATATTTTCAATCAAATAATTGTCATTATTTGTGTGCTTAATCAACAAAGCGCATGGAAAGGTCAATTGCATTAATATGCTTTGTTAATGCGCCGACAGAAATATAATCAACTCCTGTACTAGCAAAGGCTAAAATAGTACTGGTTGTTACATTACCAGAAACTTCTAAATCTGCTGAATGTTCATTATCTCGATTAATCTGCACGGCTTCTTGCATCATAGCAACCGTAAAGTTATCTAACATAACACGTTGTGCACCAGCATTGAGTGCTTGATTTAATTCTTCAATGCTCTCTACTTCTACCTCTACCCAGCGTTCAGGGTGCAGTTTATTGGCCATTTCAATTGCTTGTTTGATTCCGCCACAGGCTAAAATATGGTTTTCTTTAATTAGATAAGCGTCATAAAGTCCTATACGATGATTAAAACCGCCACCACATAAAACAGCGTATTTAGAAGCGTTACGTAAACCTGGTAAGGTTTTACGGGTATCTAATAATTTACAATTGGTTTCTTTGATAATGTCTGTGTAGTGTTTTGTTCGTGTTGCAATCGCTGACAGAGTTTGAATGAAATTTAATGCGCTACGTTCACCTGTAAGCAAAGTACGAGCACAGCCTTCGAGACTAAATAAAGTTGAATTCGCCTTTACAAAGTCACCATCTTTTACATGCCAGGTAATAGTGACTTTATTACCTAATTGTTTAAAAACTTCCTGTGTCCAAGCTTTACCACAAAAAACAGCATCTTCTCGAGTAATAACAATCGCTTTTGCCTGTTTACCTTCGGGGATCAAGTTTGCGGTAATATCACCCTCTGATGCTGATAAACCGTTTAAATCTTCATGCAGAGCAATTTTGACACTTTCTGAAATTTCTTTTTCAACCATTATTTTCTTTCCAAACTGTAATAATAAATTTTTAACTACTCTGCACTCCTTCAAAAAAGAAGAAATTTTTAGCAAATTAGGTAATAAATGCTCAGGGCTAAGTTACTTAAGCTTAGTTCAAAACGGAAAGCAGAGTTTAATGGTTTATATGAGCATTTCCAACGATGAAATAGGCTTAAATAGCGATAGCCTGAGTTATTTGATTAATTTTAGCATGAACTTAAGACTTAATAATATAACTCTTATAAAATGCTTAGAGCGAATAGGAGAAAATACATGAGTTTGATTATTGGTTTGACGGGAGGAATCGGTAGTGGTAAATCAACAGTCTCTTCATTTTTTAAATCTTTGGATGTTGAAATCGTAGATGCCGATATTGTTGCAAGGCAAGTGGTCGAAAAGGGAACGCCAACCTTAAGTACAATCGTTGAATACTTTGGCCAAGATATACTTGAAAATGGTGAGTTAAACAGGTCTAAATTACGTGAATTAATTTTTAGTGATGTAGAAAAAAATCCTGGTTAAATAATTTATTACATCCAATTATTCGCCAACAAATGCTAGCACAATTACAACAAGCGAAAGGTCAGTATGTGTTATTAGAGGCACCTTTACTGTTTGAAAACAATCTACAAACTTATTGTGATTATGTGTTGGTGGTTGATGTCAGTGAGGCATTACAAATTCAACGGACAATGTTAAGAGATAAGTCTGACCGAGTGATTATAGAAAAAATTATGGCTAGCCAAGTTAGTCGAACAGAACGATTAGAAAAAGCAGATTTTGTTATCCATAATGAAAATATATCATTATCAAGCTTAGAAAGTGCGGTTATCGCTTTAGATAAACAACTCAGAGCGTTACAATAAGGTTCAACAAAAGAAATTGAGATAAAAATGTCTAAGATAATCACCTTTGAATACCCACTAAATGAAAAAATGCGTAGTTATTTACGTTTTGAGTTTCTTTTTTTACAACTAACTAAAAGTAAACAATTTGAAGCTGAAAGTGATGCAACGGTTTTTCTTAAGGCTTTATTTGAGCTATTAGAACTCAGTGAGCGATGTGATATTCGCCATGATTTAGTAAAGGATTTACGTGAATTAACCGTGCAAATGAAAGGTTGGTTGAAGCATGAAGAAGTTAATTTACAAGCTGTTTCAGAATTATCCTCTGAAATAGAAACTTTGATAGAAGCTGTTTTAGCTATGCCAAAACAATTACGCTATTTTAAAAGTAATCGCTTTTTAACCTCTATAAAGCAACGTTTTTCTATTCCCAGCGGTTGTTGCAATTTCGACTTACCTCAATATCATTTTTGGCTATCAGAAAGCGCTGAAAAACGAAATAAAGATGCAGAGGTGTGGTTATCTCATTTTTCAGCTTTGCAAAAAGCGCTATTTTTATATTTAAAAATAAAACGTTCGCAGGGTGTGAGCTCTACCCAGACTGCTGTAAATGGTTTTTATCAAGGAGCGGTAGAGCATTGTTGTTTTGTGACGATAGAATTAGAAACCTCATTTGCTGTTTATCCAATGATAAGTGGCCACAAAGATAGATACTCTATTCGTTTTATGAGCACCGATATTGAAAACCATTTAGCTGAAAATATTAAATTTAAGCAAATTTGTTGTTAACAATTAAGACTAGGAATATAGATGAAAGTTAATTGTCCTACCTGTAAAAAGGAAGTGGAATGGGTAAAGGAGAGTCTTTATCGACCTTTTTGTAGTAAACGTTGCCAGTTGATTGATTTAGGAGAATGGGCCGACGAAGAAAAGCGCATTAAAGGTGAAAGTGTTAGTGCAGAAGACTTACCACAAGATAAAACCATTTATTTCGATTAAATAATTTTTAAACCAATCTGTTAGAAAACTAGGAATCAATATGCTTATCAATGCATTTTTAGAAAAATTAAATCACACACCTGACACAATCGCATTCAATGAGACGATGGCTGTCATTGAAGAAAATTATACTTTTTCAGCGGTTGCTTTTAGCAATGGCGAACAAAAAAATGCACCTGGTGAAAATTCTGGTTCATGTAAATTGTTTGCTTTTGCACAGTTACAGGAGCTTAATAAAGAGCAGACTCTAGCTTGTTTTGGTGATTACTACCGTATTGATGTTTTACAAAACCCTAATGCCACTGATCATCAGAATATCCGCCAATTTATGCTTCAGGGGTGGTCTGGTATTTCCTTTGACGCACCAGCTTTAACTGCTAAATAATATCATTCAGTTTATTTAACAGGGTGTAATGACCCTGTTAAATAGGCAATTCTGTGGTGTATTTTAATTGTTGCATGGCAAAATTTGAATTAACATCAGTTAAGCCACTGACATTATTCACAAGGGTTTTATAAAATTTATCATAGCTTCGCATATCCTTAACCAAAACTTTTAACAAATAATCATACTCTCCCGCCATTCGATAAAACTCCATCACCTGTGAAAAGCCCTTTACCTGCAAAACAAACTCTTCGAACCAGCTCTCTGAATGATGCTGGGTTTTAATTTGCACAAATGCAATTAATTCTAGGCCTAATTTTTCAGCCTCCAACAAAGCCACGCGTTGTTTAATATAACCTTCATCTTCTAAACGTTTAATTCTATTCCAACAGGGTGTTGTTGTTAGGTGTAGTTGATCTGCTATTTGTTGCAGTGAATAAGAGCAATTACTTTGTAATAATTTTAATATCGCTTGGTCTATTTTATCCATATTTTTTCACCTATATTCTTATTTAGGTTTTATTTCTGTTATTTGTCTATCTAAAAGAAAAATATTCTTTATTTTAATGTTTTTCAAGTAATTTAAGAGAAAGATTCTATTTGTTATTCCCTATACTGATATTTATCGACAAAGGAGCAAATAATGAGCAAGCAAAGAGACTGGGTAAATAATGCTATCGCATTAATCAAAGCGGACTATCAACGTAGTGCCGATACACATTTAATTAAATTAGAGTTGGCTGAATTTAACCATATTGATATTTATTTAAAAGATGAAAGTACGCATCCTACTGGTAGTTTAAAACATAGATTGGCACGCTCTTTATTTTTATATGCTCTATGTAATGGCCATATACATGAACAGACAACTATCGTTGAAGCTTCCTCTGGAAGTACCGCTATTTCCGAAGCATATTTTGCGCGTTTATTAGGTCTCAAGTTTATTTCTGTGATGGCAAAATGTACCAGCCCTGAAAAAATAGCCTTGATTAAAAGATATGGTGGGCAATGCCATTTAGTTGAATCAACCGATATGATTTATGAGCACTCTGAACGCCTAGCTAAGCAATTAAATGGTTATTATATGGATCAGTTTACCTATGCAGAGCGTGCTACAGACTGGCGAGGTAATAATAATATTGCAAAATCTATTTTTGACCAAATGTCACTTGAGTCACATTCAATTCCTAACTACATTGTTGTCAGTGCAGGCACCGGTGGTACCAGCGCAACGATTGGACGTTATATTCGTTACCATCAGTTGACTACCCAATTAGTGGTGACGGATCCAGAGCATTCGGTTTTTTATGACTATTTTAAAAGTGCAGATAAAACCTTATGTTCTACTAAAGCGGGAAGAATTGAAGGAATAGGGCGTCCTCGGGTAGAACCTTCCTTTATTGCGAGCTTAATTGATAGAATGATCAAGGTTGCAGATATGCAATCTGTGAATATGATGTTGTGGTTAGAAACCATTCTTGGTTATAAAGTCGGCCCAAGTACTGGCACAAATATGGTTGGGGTATTACAACTTGCTCGTGAGATGCAGGCAAAAAATCAGCAGGGAGCCATAGTGACACTGCTTTGTGATAGAGGAGATCGTTATTTAGATAGTTATTATTGCCCAGAGTGGGTTAAACTTAATATCACAGAGACTCCCTAAAAGACTGAAGATATTGCACATAGCAAATAGCACACTAAAAATAGCGACCTTTAATTTACTTAACTTCCTTGAACCTCCCTTTGCAAGTTATGAATTTGATCGCATATTAAGCACTGAAGAATGGCAAAAGAAACAACAATGGATTTCAGACTATCTCACTGAATATCAGCCCGATGTAATTGGTTTTCAAGAAGTATTTAGTCCTGATGCCTTAGAAGATTTAGTTAATAACCTAGGCTATCAATATTTTGCTGTTGTTGATGAATGTGTCGTAGAGGATGATTTTATTTGTTCATCGCCCGTAGTGGCAATTGCCTCTCGTTTTCCAATTAACGAGGCTACTGCTGTTGATTGTGACCAAGCCTTAGCATCCAAAATAGGGCTTGCTAGTGACTTTTCATTTAGTCGAAAAATATTAAGGGCGACTATTGATTTGCCACATATCGGCGAGAGTGATTTTTATGTTGTACATTTTAAATCCAAACGTGCTTTATTTTCACACCAGGAAGAGTCACAGTTAACAGGTGAAGAGAATATTATTGAATCCTTAAAAGCAAATATAGCTGGAGGATGGGGCGCTACTATCCAACGTGGTACTGAGGCTAGTTTATTAATGGTTGAAATGATAAAACGCAAAGCTGAAACGGATAATGCCATGTTATTAATGGGGGACTTTAATAACAATCTAACTGATGGTGTTTTAAATCAATTAATAACTAATGATCTACGTTTCGTTTCGCAAATTGATAAGGATGCATTTTTGGCTAAATATTGTTTGCAGGATGTGTGGCACTTATTTCAACAAAGCGATAATTATCTTGGCCAAAGGCGAGCACCAACTCATTATTATGGCGAGACAAGTTCTGTACTCGATCACATATTAGTTTCCTGTGAATTTGATGCTAAGTACAGTAAGAGTATTTTTTCTGTTAGTCATTATGAAACCCATGATCGCCACCTCATTAATCCTATTTTCGCAAGAGATAGTCAAAGCACCGACCATGGAATAGTATTGGCTACATTCGAGTTACGTAGCTAATCACAACGCTTCTAGTTAATATTATTGCTTAATACCTTCAACTTGTAGGTCTAAATCAACATAACTCGATGCGCCTACGACAGTAATACCAAAGTCTTTTAATTGTAGGCGTGTTGTTGCTTCAAAACCTGCACGGTATCCGCCCCAAGGATCATCACCTTCACCAATAAATTTAGCATCTAAGGTTACATCCTTAGTGATACCATGAAGTGTTAATGCGCCCATTACTGAGAGGCCTCCATCCGCGTTTTTAACTACTTTTTTGCTCTCAAAGGTAGAGTTTGAAAATTTACCAGCATTAATGAATTGATCGCCTTTAATGTGCTTATCACGCTCTGCATGATTAGAATCTAAGCTGGTAGTATCTACCGTTACCGATATTTTTGATGCTTCTACATTATTTGCATCATAACTAAAATTACCTGAAAATGTATTAAAACGACCTTGAATAAAACTGTAACCTAAGTGGCTAACTTTAAAGTTGACCGAAGCATGAGCACCATCTGTATCGATTTTATAATCCGCCGCATTTACCATTGTAGGTAGTACAAAAGTTGATGCGATTGCAGAAGCGAGTAATAATTTTTTCATATTGGTTCCTTTTTGATTCATTTAAAAAATCCGAGTTAAAGCATTTTTTAAGAGTATTGTCTTTATTAATAAAATGATGTTTGAGGGTCGCTATTGCGTGTAATAATGCTAGTGAAATTAAGCTATAAGTAAGGTAATAATGCACTTCACCTGCAATATCTTCTTGGTTTTCAATTAATTCTCCCATACTAGGTAACGTCACTAAATTGAATATTTCTATACCTCGACCATCTGCCGTGGATATTAAATATCCAGAGAAGAAGGTCGCTAAAAGAAGTATATAAAGTAAAATATGTGCTATTTTGGCGCCTTTTTTCTCCCATTCCAATCCTTCTATTTCTGGTGCTTTAGTTAATAATTTCCAAATTAAACGAAGCAAAGTAATAGCAAAAAGTATTAATCCAACAGATTTATGCCAGTTAGGTGCAATTTTGTACCACTCGCTGTAATAAGTTAAATCTACCATCCAATAGCCGAGTGCAAACAAGGAAAAAATCGCAATAGCTGAAAGCCAGTGCATTATTATTGCTAATGAATTATATTTTGAAATGGAGTGTGACATTTTTAACCTTTCACAGTATTTAATGATAATTATTATTGTAACTAACTTTACTAATAATCAAATACATAGAAAGAGAATGGTTTGTTCAAAAAAACTGATGTGATAGCAATCGTAGTAAAATTTCATCATTAAGTTTTACTACGATTTCTATTTTCAAAGTTGAAAATTATTCTGGAAAAATGTGTGACTGTTGTGTGCTCAACCAAGTTGGATATTTTTGCATTATAGAAATAAATAGTTGGCTGTTAACCAGGTTTTTTAACCAGTCTTGTAAATGAGGGTAGGGAGCCTGCTCAAACCAGTTTTTATTAACGCCTGAAAATTGGCGGATAAAAGGAAAAATTGCCATATCAGCTAAACTAAGGCTGTTTGAGAATAGGTATGTATGTTGTTTCAAGCGTTGCTCTAATTTTACTAAAAAATCTTCGCATTGCTGGCGGTAAAATTCCTCTGTATTTTCTGGAAAACGGTCTGCATATTTATATTTATCTAACCATGATTTAAATTCGAAGTCATTCTCGTCAATTAAGGCAAGAACAGTGTGAATGTCTTCTGTTAACCAGTGATCAGGATCATTTTGAGAAAGCGCCCATACCATAATATCTAGGCTTTCATCTAAAACTTCACCCGTATTTAATTGCAAAACAGGTACCGTACCTTTACTAGAGAGCGCTAGCATTTCAGGGGTTTTTCTTTTAAAATTATTTCTCGTAATTGCACTTGTTGCCCGCTGTAAGAAAGAGCAAGTCTTGCACGCATTGCATATGGACAACGACGAAAAGAATAAAAATAATGAGCCATAGTTTTCCCATTTAAAATAAAGATATTAAATAAATTATCCCTTGCTGACCTTAAGAAGCAAGGAATTTTATTCTAAATAAATGGGAGCAGACAAACAATAATCGAATAACGCTTTGTTAATTTACACTAGGTGATTACATTAATTCTTATCGGTTGCTTTTAACATTGCATCAACCAAGTCTTGCGCGACAAATTTAGTAAGTGCTTGATTAGCACCTATTTGCTGTGCACGGTCGACACTCATTTTACTTGATAATGAAGAATGTAAAATTACGTAAGTGTTCGCTATCTCCTTGGTGTTGCGTACTTCAAAGGTAAGCTCATAACCATCTAAACCAGGCATTTCAATATCACTGACTAAAATGGTAATAGGATCATCCTTTGTAGCCAGTTGTTTCATCACGTTTAATGCATCATGACCATTTGTACATACTTTAAAGGGGACATCTATACGAGTTAGTGCATTTTCTAATTGTTTACGAGCGACTGCTGAGTCATCAACTAATAGAATATGTTCATTTTGTAAGAGTCCTTTTTTTACCCCCGTTATTTCAACTGAATGTTTGTTATCTTCTGGAAAGATTTGTGATAATAAAAGCTCAATATCAAGCAATTGGATAATGTTTTTTTCAAAATGAGTAATACCCGTGATATAGGTTTTATGGCCTAATGAACTTGGTGGTGGCTCTATATTTTTCCAATTACATTCAATAATACGTTCTATTTTTCGTACTAAAAAACCGACATGCTGACGACTACAATCGGTAATAATTATAACGCTATTTTTTCTCTTCTTCACTGATTGGCGGATAACCCACAGCGTACCGCCATATCAATAATGGATAAAGTCTGCCCTCGAATACTGGTTGCACCCAGAACGTGCTCACTTGCATTCGGCAATTGTGTTAAGGGCTGATAGGGAACTATCTCTTGAATTTTTAGTGTCCCAAGGGCAAAGCTTTGTAACGCTGATAACTTAAAAAGTAATAAACCCTGTGATTGGCTAGAGGTTGATTGCATAAAAAAGTCCGTATCAAGTATTAAATTAAAATTATAGACGATCTGTTTAAAATAGTTGTTATGAAAAATTAGATCACATATTTAACATATTTGGTATAACATATTATGACTTTAACTATTTTGGATTAAAAGATGACACCTGAACAAAAAACTCAACTTGAAGTCACTTGCCTTTCGCCGTTTATTAGCCCATCTCGATAGTCGTAAAGATGTGCAAAATATTGAATTAATGAATTTATCTGGTTTTTGTCGTAATTGTTTATCAAAGTGGATGTTAGCAGAAGCGGAAACATTAGGCGTTGATCTTGATTATGACCAAGCAAGAGAGCATGTCTATGGTATGCCTTACTCGCAATGGAAAGAGCACCATCAATTACCAGCTACCGAAGAACAACTCGCAATTTTTAAAGCTAAAAACGGTTAATTAGCGCTTGCCATAGTGCTTCAAATTGTACCATTTGTTGGTGCTTCTTTGAGGCATTATGTTCATTTCTATCAAATTCAGTGGTAAATGGGCCAGCCCGGCACATAGAGCAACAATTTTCTTCTTGATAAATGGGTGCTTCTAATTCTTTTTTCAAGGCATGATTTTTTTGTAAGGTCCAAGCATAGGTTCTACCTTTGGTATCTCTTACATGTTTATCTCTATCAACATTACGCACTTTATACTCAGGAAAATTTTGTATATCAAATAACGAAGACCCTAAGTAATAAAAATTACTTTGTTTATGTAAGGCATTTTCAATGTTCCATTCTCGGTAGGGTTTTACATCCTTTGAAGTAATGAAACAAAGTTGTTGGCCATTAGGGTCTAGAAAATATTGAAAGGCATTATCCAAAAAGTGACGTAATAATTGCCGGTTTAGTGTGTTTACACTAATTTTCTCCGCTTTATTTTTATATTCTTGAAAAGATTGAAATGCAGGTAATAGCGGAAATTGGAAAATCACCACATCAAATTTATTCTTTTGTAATGTAGACCATGAGTTAGGGTTAGTAACGTCAAAATTAAATAGTATATTCACATCTTTTTGTTGTAATGAACGCAAAGCATTGTCACGATACTTATTAGTCATAGTGCTTTGTGAATCATAGACTGTCGCTGTTAAATGCGCCGGGCGATGATATTTAAAAAGCGAATAAGAAAAGGATAAATCGCCATCGCCAACAGTTAAAATTCGCCATTTCTTTTTAATAATCATACTCTAACCCGTTAAAATCAGTTGTTAATTTAACACTTTTCTAAAAGTTGACTAAGCTTTAATAAAATAATTTAAAGGAAGTCTATGAAACGTTTATTTAACGATCCACGCTATTTCAATATATTCTCTGCTTTTGTTGCTTTTACTTTTTGGGGCGGTTGGGCGTATTTTATTAATCATACAGAGACTGGTTCCGAAGGTATTATCTCCGGATTAACACAAGGGGGATGAGCTTCATCATTACTTTTTTTATGGCCACTTTAGTTACTTTCTTATATAACCGAGTTAATTACTTAAGTTTATTTATTGCACCATTACTAACTGTCGTAATTACTGGTATATTACTGGCAAGTGTGCATCTCTTGGTCTCAACCCCTAATGTCTTTTATACCATTGCCCCAACATTAATTGTTTCATTTTTCTTCTGTTTATTTGTAGCTTATAAATTAAAAATTTAATGAGATTTTAAAATTTAAGATATGGATATTTTGTTGAAGATGATTAAGAAGGGGATATTAAGATATTCTTAAACTTAGTTAAGAATGGTGGCTACACCTAGATTTGAACTAGGGACCCCATCATTATGAGTGATGTGCTCTAACCAACTGAGCTATGTAGCCGTCATACTTCTGACAATAAAGTCAGATATAAAAAAACCAGCATTTGCTGGTTAATTTATTACTCTAATTAAAGAGTAATGGTGCGGAAGGAGAGACTTGAACTCTCACACCTTACGATACTAGAACCTAAATCTAGCGCGTCTACCAATTCCGCCACTTCCGCGTGGCTGGGATAAGAGGATTTGAACCTCTGAATGCCGAGATCAAAACCCGGTGCCTTACCGCTTGGCGATATCCCAGTTGTAATTATTGTGCGTTTTCTTCGCGGAGATTATCATGATTCGACTTGCCGAGATCCTATATTAAAACCTGGCGATACCTTACCACTTAGTGATATCTCAGTTGTAATTATTGTGCGTTTTCTTCGCTGTATTTTTAAGCATACCAGCTAAGTTTAAACTTCTTCAAGTATTTACAAACACATTTTAAAAATGAATTTGAGAAATGTGGCTGGGATAAGAGGATTTGAACCTCTGAATGCCGAGATCAAAACCCGGTGCCTTACCGCTTGGCGATATCCCAACTGTAATTTAGCGTTGTCTTCGCTGAGAAAATCATGATTCGACATGCCGAGATCCTATATTAAAACCTGGCGATACCTTACCACTTAGTGATATCTCAATTGTAATTATTGAGCGTTGTCTTCGCTATGGTTTCTTAACTAAGTTAAGAATGGTGCGGAAAGAGAGACTTGAACTCTCACACCTTACGATACTAGAACCTAAATCTAGCGCGTCTACCAATTCCGCCACTTCCGCATATGCAATTGGTGGCTACACCTAGATTTGAACTAGGGACCCCATCATTATGAGTGATGTGCTCTAACCAACTGAGCTATGTAGCCATTTTGCATTATCTTGAAAACTTCTGTTTGACCAGTCGTTGTCTCGATGGGGCGCATTATGCTGAGTTCACCTACAATCGTCAACTGTTTTTTAATAAAAAAAGTGCTTTTTGTTGCGTTTGCTTATTTGTCAAACAAATTGTGCTTATTTCGATCTGAAATTGCTAATTTACTAAGCGACTAACTTTTAAATAACTAAAAAGAGTTTTCTAATGATGGACTTGCTAAACTATTAAGTCTCTTAATAGGAACGTTTTAATGAAAATATTACACACTTCTGATTGGCATCTTGGCCAGCATTTTATGATGAAAAGCCGAGAAGCTGAACACTATGCATTTTTAAACTGGCTAATTGATATTGTTGAGAAGCACTCGATTGATGTCATTGTGGTTGCCGGAGATATATTTGATACCGCATCACCTGCTTCCTATGCACGAAAATTGTATGCAGACTTTATTGTTAAATTACAAACGGTTGCTTGCACAAATTTAATTATTGTTGCCGGAAATCATGACAGTGTAGCCGTTTTAAATGAGAGTAAAAGCCTATTGCAGGCGTTAAATGTTTCAGTGGTCGCCGGCATCAGTGAAGATTTGCAAGATCATATTATAACCGTCGCGGATAAAAATAATAATCAAGCCTTGCTATGTGCACTTCCTTTTCTTAGAGCAACTGATGTCATGTCTAGTGAGTCTGGTTCCTCTGCCTCACAAAAACAAATGAGCTTACAACAGGGTATTGCTCAGATATATGAAGATATCTATCGATTAGCCTGTGAAAAAAGAGCTGATATGGGTATTCCAATTATAGCAACTGGGCATCTGACCGCTGTAGGTTGTTCTGTTTCTGAATCTGTTAGAGACATTTACATAGGGACCTTGACGGCGTTTCCTGCACAACTATTTCCCGCTTTTGATTATATTGCGCTAGGGCATTTACATCGTTCACAACAAGTGCAAAAAAATCCTTATATTCGTTATAGCGGTTCTCCTATCGCTTTAAGTTTCGATGAGGCTAAACATGCAAAACAAGTGATCCTTGTTGATTTTGATAATAATAATGAATTAACCGAAACAAAGAGCACAAAGCAAGTACCTGCAAACTCAATTCCTTTAATTTCAGAAATCGTTATTCCAGCTTTTCAATCACTGTTAGTTATAAAAGGGATTTGGCTTCTATTAAACAACAAATTATTGATCTCACTGTAAAAGACACATCAGTTTGGGTTGAAGTTAAAATTGAAGAAGCTTTTTATCGCAGTGATGTGCAAGCAGAGTTAAACCAACTAATTGTTGATACAAAAATTGAAATATTAAAAATCAGCACGCCTAAAATTGATGAAAACAGTCAATGGCAAGCGACTCATATTGAAACGCTTGATGCATTAACACCTGCAGAGTTATTTCAACATCGTCTTGATTGCGAGGATAATTTGAGTGAACTACAACAGCAACAACTTAAGGTTTTATTTGCACAGAGTTGTGCTGAATTGGAGCAAAAATCATGAAAATACTATCACTGGAATTTGAAAATTTAAATTCATTGATGGGGCAATGGAAAATAGACTTTCGAGAGCAGGCATTCAGGGATAACGGTTTATTTGTTATCACTGGTCATACTGGTGCGGGAAAAAGTACATTGCTTGATGCTATTTGCCTTGCTTTGTATCAGGAAACACCACGTCTAGCTAAATTAACCCAAAGTAAAAATGAGTTAATGACCCGTGGAACCGCCACCTGTAAAGCCGAGGTGGAGTTTAGTGTTAAAGGAAAAGCTTATCGAGTGTCATGGGCACAAAGTCGAGCACGCAAGAAAAGTGATGGCAAGCTACAGGCTCCTATTTGTGAATTGGCAGAAATTGAAGATAATAAAATTTTATGCACCAAAAGTAGTGAAGTATTAAAACAGGTAATTCAATTAACCGGGTTAGATTTCTCACGTTTTACCAAATCAATGTTGTTAGCACAGGGCGGTTTTGTTGCTTTTTTAAATGCCAGCCCTAAAGATAGAGCGGAGTTATTAGAGGAGTTAACCGGAACAGAAATCTATTGTCAGATTTCTATGCATATTTTTGAACGTAATAAAGAAGTACAAGCAGAGTTAACATTACTTTCTAGCCAAACCGATTTATTAAATATATTGGATGAGGAATCAAGAGAGGCACTAGAAGGCGATATTAGAGCGTTACAGAGAAAATTAGACTCAACACGAGGAGAAATAAAAAATATCGAAAAAATGCTGTTATGGCATTCAGAAGCTGAAAGTCTTAAAAAGCAACTGGAGGAGATAAATGCACAAAAAATACTCGCAGAACAAAATCTCGAGAATTTTAAGCCACAGACAGAAGTTATTGCAAATGCTCAAAAAGCAAATCGTGTTTTAACCTATTTTAATGCATTAAATGAACAGCAAAAACTATCCGAAGATAATGCCCTAGCACGTGAAAAAGCAAATCAAACACAGTTAAACTTACAATCTAAATTAACCCAGGCGCAAGAACAATTTTCATTACTCGGTAATAAGAAAAAAATAGGCCTACAAAGTTATCATAAAAATACAAAAGCTTTAAATGAAGACTTAAAACCAATGGAACGAGAGTTGATTCGTTTTGAAAAGGTCATATTTGAAAAAAGGAGTCGTTGAGTCACAAAAGCAACTTCAACAACAGGCATATCAACAATTCAGTGAATTGAACAATAGATTAACACAACATAAACAAGCGCTATTATCCGTAGAAAAAAGCATTAATGAAAAAATACCTTTGTCGATTGAAAGCGGAACATTGACAATGATCGAGCATTATTTGCAACATTATAATGCTGAACAAAACAAATTAATTCCCTTAACTGAACAATTAAAAACAATTAATTTACACATCCAAAATAACCAAGTCTGCTAAGCAAGAGACACAACAAAGAATGCAACAGTTTCAGGCTTTATTGCAAGAGAGCGAGCATGAGATAGAAGATTTTTCCATGCAAAAGGAAAGTATTGCTTCCTGCTTAGAAACAGATGTTGAAGATCAAATAAGTCGCATGCATGAGCATAAAGATGCTTTGTTTGCATTAATACAATTAGCGAAATCTCTAAATCAATCTCATGCAACCTTGCGTGTTAATGAAGCAGAGCTATCTGACAAAAAACATCAACTACAGCAACAGCGTGAAAATTTAATTGAGCTTAAAAATCAGGGCAAGCAATTATTAACTGAAGAGACTGATTTAAAAACGTTAATCAAACAGGATAGTCTATTACGCAGTGTGCAGGATTTACAGTTACAATTAGAAGAGGATAAACCATGTCCTTTATGCGGTTCATTATCGCACCCAGCCATTAATGACAGACCTAAGCTTGATATTGAAAGTACCGAGCAACGTTTAAATGCTAAAAGTGAAGCGTTAGAAAAAAGCGTAGTGAATACGAAAAATTAAACTGGGATAATAAAGCCTTATCTGAGTGTATTGATCAACTAGAAAAAAGTTTGCCAATTTTAAAAAATACAATTGAGGCGGATCATCAAAGCTGGTCAAAAAATAGCTATGCTCAATTTAAACAATACGAATATTCAGAGAATAGTTTGATCTTGTTAACTGAACAAGAAACACTATTAAAAGCTGAAATTATCGAGTTGACTGGAAAAGTAAAACAACTCAGAGAGATCGACAAAAAAATTCAACCACTAATACAAAAACAAACAAACTTGAATAAACAATTAAATGACTGCCGAGAAACCTTTAACAGTTATAGTAATGAGTTAAAACTATATATTAACCAGAGTCAGCAACTTACAGAACAATCATCGCAATTGACTACTCAAATTGCACAAATAAAAAACAAAGTCAGTGATTCACTATCTAACTATCCAGCTATTGAGCAGGTATTTAGTTCACCTGAAACTTGGTTAAAAACACAAAAAGATAATATAGAGCAACTCAGTCAATTACAGCTTGAGCAACAGAAATTAAATCGTTTAATGACAGAGGTTGAGCAACAGGTTCAACTGAAATCTCAATCTTTAAATCATGCACAAAGCCTATTTGAAGAAGCTGAAAAACAGCTTCATCAGGTGATTGTTGAAAAAAATGCATTACAAGAAAAGCGTATTCAGCAGTTTTCTACAAAAAACAGTGAGCAATTACAATTAGAATATGATCAACAATTACAGGCTTTAGAAAAACAGGTTGAAGACGCTAATAAAAGCGTTGTTTCTATTCAACTTGAAATAAAAGGCAATCAAGGAGCATTAGATACGTTAAAGGAAGCGCAATTGCGAATTAATGAAGATTTAGAAAATGCTTCTATTATCTTTTCTGAGCAATTAGCAAAAAATAATTTTGTGAATAAAGCTCATTTTGAGAAAGCTTATAGAAGTGAGGAAGAGATTATTGTTTTACAGACTCAAGCTACAACACTTAAAGAAGCGCTATTAACTAAACAAACGCAATTTGATAGCTTATTGAAGCAACAAGCTGAGCATCAAAGTAAACAAACATCAGAATTAGATAAAGCACAGTTAAAGGAACAGCTTATCAATTTACAACAAGCTGAAACTGAACTTAATGGCTCACTTATTACAAATAAGTCTGCCTTAGAAAGCGATAAACTTAATCAGATGAAGCAACAGGATTTAATTTTAAAAACACAACACTTTAAAGAAACAGCAGAGCAATGGGAGTTACTCAATAAATTAGTCGGACAAGCAGATGGAAGTAAATTTAGAAAATTTGCACAGGGATTAACACTGGATAATTTAATTTATTTAGCAAATCGAGAAATGGCCAATTTAGATCAACGTTACCAACTTAAACGAAATGTAGAAGAAGAGCTGGCTTTGCAGGTGATTGACTGTTGGCAAGCGAATAGTGTTCGTGATGTTAAAACACTTTCCGGAGGCGAGAGTTTTCTGGTTAGTTTAGGATTAGCCTTAGCATTATCTAATTTAGTCAGCCACAAGACACAGATAGAATCACTGTTTCTAGATGAAGGTTTTGGCACATTAGATGAAAACACTTTAGCAATGGCATTGGACGCATTAGAACGACTAAATGCAACAGGTAAATTGATTGGTATTATTTCCCATGTTGAAGCCTTAAAAGAACGTATTAATCATCAAATCCATGTACATAAAAAAGCGGGTGCGGGTTATAGTGTACTCGACGAACAATATAAGAAAGGTTAAACATGTTACAGCAGGAAAGACATAATAGAATTTTAGACCTACTTAGCCAGCAAGGCCGTGTCTACGCAACGGAATTGAGCCAAGCCTTTTCTGTTTCTGAAGATACTATTAGACGTGATTTAAAACAGCTTGATGAAGACAAATTATTACGCAGGGTTCACGGTGGCGCATTACCTTTACAACAGGAATATGAAGCTTATCGCGAACGACAAGATGAAGTTGATCCGCTTAAAAAGCGAATTGCATTATGCTGCAATTAAATTTATACAGCCTGATCAAACCATTCTAATTGACTCAGGTACTACATGTTTACAATTAGCCATGAACTTGCCTACGCATTTTAATTTTACTGTTGTAACACCCAGCCCGCTGGTGGCTAGTAAATTAATGTATCACGATAATATTGAATTGATTTTGTTAGGTGGAAAAGTTTTAAAGTCTGCTGTGATGGCATTAGGAGCAACAACTAATGCCATGCTTCGTAAAATTCACTTTGATAGTTGTTTTTTAGGGGTTTGTGCTTTGCACCCTAATAAAGGTTTAAGCATTAATCAACTTGATGAAGCGGAAACACTATCAACAATGATAGATCAATCTGAACAGGTAATCGTTCTAGGTTCATCTTTAAAACTCGGTAAAATGGGCACCTATAAGGTCTGTGATAGTAATAAATTAAATTGGTTAGTGACAGATTCTCAGTCAGAAGAGAAGATATTACAATTATTAAAAGCGAAGGGTGTTCAGATAGAAATTTGTGTAGATTAGTTTTTGTTAGAATACATCTACCAGAAACATTTATTAGAAAAATACATATAAAAAAAGCAACCTAGGTTGCTTTTTTTGTTTTGGTTTAAAAAAACTATTAAACGTTAAAACGGAAATGAATAACATCGCCATCTTGGGTAATATATTTTTTACCTTCCAAACGCCATTTACCGGCTTCTTTTGCACCAGCTTCACCTTCAAATTCAATGAAATCATCATATCCGATAATTTCAGCTCGAATAAATCCACGTTCAAAGTCAGTGTGAATAACTCCAGGTCGCTTGAGGCGCGGTTGCACCAATTTTTACTGTCCATGCACGAACTTCTTTTACGCCAGCGGTAAAGTATGTTTGTAAATGCAAAAGCTGATAACCATTGTATATAACACGATTTAAACCAGGCTCTTCTTGGCCTATTGCTTCTAAGAAGTCTGCTTTGTCTTCTTCATCAAGCTCAGAAATTTCTGACTCAATTGAAGCACAAACAGGCACTACAACCGCATTTTCTTTTTCAGCAATACCACGTACTACATCGAGATATTCATTATCTTCGAAACCATCTTCTGCAACATTTGCAATGTACATAGTCGGTTTACCCGTTAAGAAGTTTAAATAAGCAACGGCGACTTTTTCTTCTTTTTCTAAATCAAGGCCACGCACCATGCCATCATTTTCAAGATGTGCTTTAATTTTTTCTAATACAGGTAGTTCAAACTTAGCATCTTTATCGCCACCTTTTGCTTTTTTGGCAACACGTAAAATACTACGATCACAGCTTTCTAAATCAGCAAGAGCAAGTTCTGTATTAATGATGTAGATATCATCTTTAGGATCAATTTTACCCGATACATGAACAATGTTGTCATCTTGGAAACAACGAACAACATGGCCAATGGCATCTGTTTCACGAATATTTGCGAGGAACTTATTACCAAGACCTTCACCTTTAGATGCGCCTTCTACAAGACCGGCAATATCTACAAATTCCATTGTTGTTGGAATGACACGCTCTGGTTTGACGATATCTGCTAGTTTATCAAGACGTGGATCTGGTACAGGAACGATACCCGTATTTGGTTCAATAGTACAAAACGGGAAGTTTGCGGCTTCAATACCCGCTTTAGTGAGTGCGTTAAAGAGAGTCGACTTACCTACATTTGGTAGTCCTACGATGCCACATTTAAAACCCATTTTAGTTACCTTTTAAATCGTTATATTTTCTGATTTCTTTAAAATAAGAGTTTAATTTTTAAAGAGTCTTTATTAATATTATTGTGCTTTAAAGCTATGTAAGCGATTCATCGCTTTAGCTAACCCGTCACGTCCTAAAATAGGGGTGCAACGTGCGGCTTCATCAATACTTTGGTCAATTAAGTCTTGTTCCGCTCTAGGTGCTTTGCCTAGTACAAAACCACTGACTCTATTTTTGTCACCGGGGTGACCAATGCCAATACGTAAACGGTAGAAATTTTTATTATTACCGAGTTGGCTAATAATATCGCGCAAACCATTATGGCCACCATGTCCGCCACCTAATTTAAATTTAGCGACTCCTGGAGGAAGGTCAAGTTCATCATGTGCTACTAAAATCTCTTCAGGTTTAATGCGATAAAATTTTGCCATCGGCGCAACTGATTTACCACTGAGATTCATAAAGGTAGTAGGGACTAATAAACGCAGATCGTTACCTACAAATTGAATGCGACCTGTTAGACCATAAAATTTGGCTTCAGGTTTAAGTTGAATATTTTCTTGTAGGGCGAGTTGGTTTAAAAACCATTGACCGGCATTGTGACGTGTTTGTGCGTATTCGGGGCCTGGATTAGCCAGGCCCACAAGCAATTTAATCGTTGTTGACACGATTATTCAGCAGTTGCTTCTTCTGTCGCTTCACCTTCTTCTTCAACTTCTACAGCTTGCTTAGCAAGTGCGATTGTTGCGATTGGAAGATCATGCTCTTCGCCTTTAGAAAGCTCAACAGATGTAACACCTGCAGGAAGAACAAGGTCAGAAAGATGAACAGTTGCACCAAGTTCAACATTTTGTAAGTCAACTTCAACAAAAGATGGTAGATCTTTTGGTAAACAAACAACTTCAACTTCGTTAGCGATGTGAGAAACAACACCACCATTCTTAACTGCTTCAGCTGTTTCTTCATTGATGAAGTGAAGTGGTACAGTTGTTTGTAGTTCATTTGTTGCACTAACACGTAAAAGATCTAAATGTTGAATCTGTTCTTTATATGCATGACGTTGAACTGCTTTAAGCAATACTTGCTCAGCAACGCCATCAATTTCAAGATCTAAAATTGAAGAGTAAAATGCTTCTACAACTTCAACTTTACGTAATTCTTTTTGTTCAAAAGTAACTGATACAGGCGCTTTGCCTTCACCGTATACGATTGCTGGTACTAAGTCTGCATGACGAAGGCGTGACTCGCACCTTTCCCTAGGTCAGTACGTGTTTTTGCTACTAATTTAATAGACATGGTGTAACTCCAATAACGAGAAATGAATATTCACTTCTCAAATTTAAATGAGATTTTATCTTGCGACTAGATAAAACCGCCTTTTAACCTCTGTGAGGCTGTATAAAAAAGGCGCGCTATAATAACGCAAGTTATATATTTGTACAAATGAAAACAAAAAAAACGCCTTTAAAAGGCGTTTTAATAAAAGATAATATTTTCAGCCTTAAATCGGCATATAAATTAGCTTATTAATAGTGGAACATCGCAGAAATAGATTCTTCATTGCTTACGCGACGAATTGCTTCAGCTAGCATGCCACTTAATGTTAGTTGCTTCACTTTGCCAGTTGCTTGAATTGCTTCTGAAAGTGGAATTGAATCCGTTACAATAAATTCGTCGATAACAGAGTTTCTGATGTTTTCGACCGCTTTACCAGAAAATACAGCGTGAGTTGCATAGGCATAAACAGATAGCGCACCACGTTCTTTCAGGGTACTGCCGCTTGACATAATGTACCACCGGTATCAATCATGTCATCAACAATAATACAATGACGACCTTCTACATCACCAATTAAATGCATAACCTGCGCAACATTTGCTTTTGGACGACGTTTGTCGATGATAGCTAAGTCTGCATCATCTAATAATTTAGCATGTGCACGAGCACGAACCAACACCACCAATATCAGGAGAAACAATCATTGGACGATCTAGTTTTTTCTCTAACATATCTTCTAATAATACAGAGCTACCAAATACGTTATCTACAGGTACATCAAAGAAACCTTGGATTTGCTCAGCATGTAGGTCGACTGTTAATACACGGTCAACACCGACATTAGATAAAAAGTCAGCTACAACTTTTGCTGTAATAGGAACACGGCTAGAGCGAACACGACGATCTTGGCGTGCATAACCAAAATATGGAATAACGGCTGTAATACGACCTGCAGAAGCACGACGCATGGCATCGATCATAACGATCAATTCCATTAAGTTATCATTGGTTGGCGCACAAGTAGATTGCATGATGAAAATATCATCGCCACGTACATTTTCATTTATTTGTACATGGATTTCTCCATCACTAAAGCGCCCAACTTCCGCACTTCCTAGCTTAATGAAAAGACGATCAGCTACTTTTTGTGCTAATTCTGGTGTCGCATTACCTGCAAATAGTTTCATATTTGGCACTTTGAGGACCTCTGTCATCCTGAGAGTTGATGTTAAAAAGCAACATGCTGATTAACATGAGTAGCTGAGGTTAGATCAGCTACAATAGTTTATTTTAGGGTCGATAAAAGCGTGTTAACAGGTGAGTTGTTTAAACCTTTGCAGGTGAAAGCAGTTAACCATGAAGGACTTTTATCTAAAACAACTTGAGCTTCCTGGGCGCTTGAAAATGTACTAAAAACACACGCGCCGGTTCCAGTCAGTCGAGTCGGTGCGTATTCTATCAACCAGTCGATAACCTTGGCAACCTTAGGATAACTATTTTTTACCGAAGGCTCGCAATCATTGGACCAATTTTGTTGCATCAGATCAGACAAAGGGCGTTTGCTGGTATCACGTATTAACATGTCATTTTGAAAAACAGCTGGCGTGGAAATATGGCAGTCGGGTGTTGCAACAAGGTAATAATTCTCGTCGGGAAGGACTTTATTTAGCTTTTCTCCGACACCTTCGGCAATAGATGCTTCACCTGCAATAAAAATAGGTAAATCAGCTCCAAGTGATAAACCTATTTGAGAAAGCTGAGCCTGTGACAAATTAAGATCCCAATGATAATTTAAGGCGATTAATGTTGTCGCCGCGTCGGATGAGCCTCCCCTAAACCACCGCCCATAGGCAAGTTCTTTTCGAGGTGGATATCTGCGCCTAAATCTGTAGCCCCGTGCTGTTTTAATAGCATAGTCGCTTTGTATATAAGGTTGTCTGTGATGGGCAAATTTTCAATATCTGGAGTAATATTGATTTTTCCTGAGGTATTAGCTTGAATGGTTAAATAATCGCATCTGTCGATAAATTGAAATAGAGTTTGTAATTCATGGTAACCATCTTCTCGTTGACGATTAATATATAAAAATAAATTGAGTTTGGCCGGAGCAGGCCAACGAATAATGTCTGTTTTGAGCATGTTACCTTCTAAATTCGATTGTCATTTGTTGTTCTGTAAAGGTATTTCCCAATTAGAAATTTTAAACTTTAAACGTAAATCACCACGTGTTAATTGTAAGCTATGGGGTAAATTAATGTTTTCTATGTATCTAAAATCAGAATAAGAGATCAACCATAGGCCGGTATTTTTCTGTCCACCTAATAAACTAACTAACTGTTTGTTTTCGTCAAGCTGGTAACTTGCTCCACTAGGATTACCCTTTATCCATTGTTGTAACTCTTGAATAGGAAGTCGCATACCTGAAAGTTCTGTAATTAGCATGTCTAGATCTGATGATTGGTAGGTTTCTCCATCGATAATAACGGTGAAATCATCTGTTTTATTTATATCTAATACATTAACACCTAAGGTCGCGGTTAAAATAATATGGAAGTTATTTTTAGACTGTTGCCAATTAATATTAACTGAGTCGCGTCCTTCTGGACTAAATACACCAAGTTTCCCTGAAAAAGACCAATCATTTAATTGTTCAAGCTGGCTTATTTGCGATTCCCAGGAGATGTCTGTTGGTGCTTGTTGGGAAGGTGGAGGTGTTTGTGCACAACCCGTGACAATAAGAATAAGTAATAAAGATAAAAGCCGATATTTCATATTAAGTTTATTACCCATATCATTATAAGAGATTTGTAAGGAATTCATGATAACGCATCACAGTAAATGAAGGAATGATCATTATAATTTTCTTTATCAGAAAATTATTTCAACTAGTTAGGGTACTTATCACGAATCTTTAAAAACTCAGATAAATTATCTTTCATCAATGTCACCAGCAATGGGTCAAAGTGTATCCCTTTTTGCTCATCAAAAAGCGCTAATATTTTATCTAAAGGCCAGGCTTTCTTATACACTCTTTCGTCGCCTAGCGCATCAAAGACATCGGCAACAGCAGTAATTCTGCCATAAATATGAATATCTTCACCACTGAGGTTTTGCGGGTAACCAGAGCCATTCCATTTTTCATGATGATGATAAGCAATAATTGCCAGCGCTTTTAGTACTGGACGGGTTGAATGATTAAGTAAGTTATAACCTAATTCAGCATGTGTTTTCATCACTTCAAATTCGTCTTCTGTTAATTTTCCTGGCTTTTTGAGAATTGAATCTGGGATGCCCACTTTACCTATATCATGCATCGGAGAGGCGAGCTTAATTAATTCTGCTTCATGGCAATCTAAACCACATAGCTTTGCTAACAATTCGGAATATTCTGCAACGCGACGAACATGATCACCGGTTTCTTTAGAACGTGTTTCGCCGATTTCACCCATGGTATAAATTATCTCTTTCTGGGTATCATGTATTTCTTGGTTAAGTTTGATCACTTCACTAATATCGGAGCCGTATACCACGACACCATCGAGTTCGTTAGAACCACGAATAATAAATGAATAGGTGTCGCCATTACTTAAGTTTAATGTATGAGTATCAACTTTTTCATGTTCGATAATTTCGTCAATGGAACCTTCAATCAAATCATTAAATTGAGCTATTTCAGGAAATAACTTCTGAGCGGGAGTATTTGAGAACGTCAGTGATTTATCTGCTTTGAAAATAAAGACAGGTTGTGGATTGAGCTGCGGTAAATAATTAACATATAAGTGTTTTTTTGTCGCTTTAGTCTGGCTTTTTAAAAGATGAGTGATATAACATTTCGAGGTTAAACCGGTATAAAGCATAGATATTGCGATGGGGACTAAATAAATTCCCCCGCAAAATGAGGGCCAATGCTTAAAATTGCGGTGGCAGTAACCACACGTACATTACTATCAAATTTGCTCAGATTTATTAACATAACTTATTCTTTTTAAAAGGACACTAAAAAAGAATAAGTCAAAATTTAAATGTTGCAACCAATTAAGATAAAAATGACTTTTTTGATCAGGTTAAGCTGATACTAATAACTCTCTTGCATTGGCTAGTGTATGTTCGGTTATATTATCTCCCCTAACAAGCGAGCTAATTCTTTGAGGCGGTCCTGTTTCTGATAACTTAATCATATTGGTGTTGGTATGCTTGCCATTACTTTGCTTGGTTACAAACATTTGTTGATGTCCGTTACCAGCGACCTGTGGAAGGTGAGTAACACAGAATATTTGTGTGTTTTCACCTAAGGAGCGTAATAACTTGCCAACAACTGATGCCGTTGCGCCACTTATTCCTACATCTACTTCGTCAAATATTAGGGTTGGTGTCGCAACACGTTGGCTAATAATCACCTGCATTGCTAAGCCTATACGTGATAATTCTCCTCCCGAGGCTACTTTAGCTATATTTTGTAGCGTTTGACCTGCATTGGTTTTAACTTTGAATTCGACATTATCCAAACCTAATGGGCTTAATGCATGATTAATATTCTCTGCTATTTCAATATCAAAAACGCCATCCTGCATGTTCAATTTTTGAATGCTAGCGGTAATTTTTTTGCTAAGATCTTTAGCATGACGACAACGACTTTGGCTTAGTTTGTTGGCATGTTGATAGTAAGCCACTTCTGCTACTTCCAAATCAGCTCGTAATTGCTCTATTTGTAATTCGCTATTATTGAGTTGTTTAAATTCCTTCGATAACTTTTGATGATGATCATATAAAAACTCAGGCTGTACCTGGTGTTTTCTAGCAAGGGAGAGGGCATCACTCATTCTTGTTTCAAGCTCTTCAAACTGTTCTGGGTCAAGCTCCAAGTTTTCACTGACATGTCGTAATTCATAACAGGCATCTTCTATTTGAATCAGTGAGTCCTGTAATGTGGTAATAATATTTTCTAAGCTTTTATCATTCTCAACTTGAGATTCAAGTGCACTAACACTACTGCGTAATAAACTGAGTGCATCAATTTCATCACCTTCGCTCAGTTTATTTAATGTTATTTGGCAATTTTCTAATAACGCACCGCTATTTGCTAAGCGCTTATGTTCTGTTTCAATGTGCTCAAATTCATCCTCGCCTAAAGCAAACTCATCTAACTCTTGGATTTGATATTCAAGTAGTTGTTTACGGGCTTGTTTTTCCTGTTGGCTAAATTGCTGTTGTTTGAGTTGTTTATTTAAAAAATGCCAACCTTGGTAGGTATCTTTAACCTTTTGTAATAGTTGATGGTGGCCAGCATATTCATCGATGATTGATAATTGAATATCATTTTTTAGCAAACTTTGGTGGGCGTGTTGTCCATGAATATTAACTAATAATTGCCCCAAACTTTTAAGTTGCGATAGGGGAACTGGAGTGCCGTTGATATAAGCACGAGAACGTCCTTCTTTATTAACGGTGCGACGCAATAAACATTCGTTGTTATCATCTTCACTTTCAAGATCATTATTTAACAACCATTGTTTAGCATGTGGTGTATCAGTTAATGTAAAGCGGGCGCTAATCTCTGCTTTATCAGTACCAACCCTAACCATATTAGCCTCAGCACGAGAACCAAGACATAGACCAAGTGCATCAATTGCAATTGATTTACCTGCACCGGTTTCACCTGTGATTGCGGTCATCCCATTACTGAATTCTAATTCTAAAAATTGAACAATTGCAAAATGTTGTACGGTTAATTGATTAAGCATTTTCTCACGCCCCTTTTACTGTTTATAAATACAGTCTAATACTGTTTTTTTAAACAGTAAAGAGGCAAAGTGATTTTTATTTTAGCTGTTCTTGGATAAGACGTTGTTAGTGTTTAAATTGCATAAATTCATTTAATAGAGGAAAAAAGGTATAAGCGGTAAAACAGATCAACCAGAACCAAGCACTCATGCTTAATCGTTGTAAAGATAATATTATTTTGTCTACATCTGGTGCTTTATCATTTCCCAAAGGCGGATAAGTCATTTTTTGATCCTGGTAAAGGCGCACCCCACCTAACTCTAATTGCATGCTTATTGCAAAGGTCGATAACATTAATCCAGATGAAAAGTGATGCCAAAGTAAGCCCTGTTTAAATTTTAATGGGATATTTTTTATCGGCTTATCATATAAAGAGAAGGTTAAACTCATTAGCAGGTGAACAGGGAAAATCATCACAGTATAAAGTAGGCTAGGAATGGCGGTGATTGTTTTAAAATGCGGATTTTTCGCATTCCATTGCTGTGCACATATTTGCACGATGCGATAGAATATTGCGCCATAGATGCCGATTGCCATATACCAAAAAATAACAGCAAACCAAGAAGCCGATAGCTGTAATACCATAGACTCAATGGTCGCTTTATTAATACCCATTAATGAAAGAGGTTTAGTTTCGCGAGCTGTCAAAGTAGATAATCGAAACTTTGCTTCTGCTAATTTATTTTGTTTTATTGCATCGCTGACTTGTTGATAAACTAGTTTTTTATCGTGCCAGGAGAGCATAATAAAAAGTAGTAAAATATCAATGGTAATAGGTTGGTAAATAATATTATATAATTGGCTAATAATTAGAATTATTGGAAAATATATTAAACTAATCGATAACAAACTAGCTAGGCGTTTGTATCCATCATTACGTTCCTCTAAATTAACTTTTTTTGCTATTTGCTGAAAAATTAACTCTATCGCCGATAAAGGGTTAAGATCTTTTGGCAAGGACACAAAAAAAGAGAGTAAGGCAACACACAGTATTGAAAAATACATGCTGTGTTGCCCTATAAAGCCAATTATATCTGTCATTTAATTTATTCTATCAATAATCGCTTCCACTAAGATAGAAGCATTTTGAGGCTGCAATAGGTAAATATTGTTCAAATGAAAGCTCCGATTTTTTGCCTGCAATATCGGATAATGAACGAATAATAACAAAAGGCACTTTAAATTGGTGACAAACCTGTGCGATAGACAGCTGCTTCCATTTCACGAGGTACGCCATGGTTGGAAAGTTATTACGCGCAATCTGTGCTTTTTCTGGATCAGCCATAAAAATATCGCCAGTACAGATAAGACCTTGAATTATTTTTAGGCTTTCTAATGTTTCTGCTGCACTCTGAGCAACTTCGATTAATTGTTTGTCTGCTTCAAAGGCTGGAGGGAGTTGAGCCATTTGCCCAATTTCATAACCAAAAGCGGTTAAATCAACGTCATGAAAACGTACCTCAGTAGAGATAACAATATCACCTACATTTAAATTTGTATCGTAACCGCCAGCTGAACCTGTATTAATGATAGTATCAGGTTGAAAACGTTCTAATAATAAAGTTGTGGCCATAGCTCGCCGCTACTTTACCAATCCCAGATTTAGTTAAAATAACTTCTTTGCCATTTAATTTACCTTGGTAAAACTCACAACCAGCAATAATGGTTGTTTGTATATCTTCTAATTTTTCTTTTAGGATGCTGACTTCTTCATCCATTGCACCGATAATGCCTATTTTCATTGCCTGACTCTCTGTAATTTCATCATTAAAGCTTAATGTTAGCACAAACGAGCGAACTTCTTCACTGAATGGTTTTTTTGTTTCAATTAACTGTGTAAAATCCTTGGCTAATTATAAAACCATAAAATGATTAGGGAACACACACAGCTATGAATGCTTTACTTGAAGATTTAAAAGCGCGCGACCTTGTTGCACAAACAACTGCCGATGAAGAGTTACATGAACATTTATCAAGTGGTTGCCAAACGCTTTATTGTGGATTTGATCCAACAGCAGATAGTTTACATATTGGTAGTTTAGTGCCATTGCTTACTTTGAAGCGTTTTCAAGAAGCAGGGCATAAACCGCTTGCTTTAGTAGGTGGTGCAACAGGATTAATTGGTGATCCAAGTTTTAAAGTCGCTGAACGTAAACTTAATACCGATGACGTTGTCGAAAATTGGGTGACTAAAATTAAAAAACAAGTCAGCGCGTTCATTGAGTTTGGAGAGCATGAAAATGCGAGCTGAAGTTGTTAATAACCTTGATTGGATCGGCAAGATGGACGCCATTTCATTTTTAAGAGATGTTGGTAAGCACTTTAGTGTAAATGCAATGATTCAAAAAGAATCAGTTAAACAACGTATTGACCGAGAAGGCGCAGGAATTTCTTTTACTGAATTTAGTTATATGTTGCTTCAATCTTATGATTTTGCGGCACTAAATAAAATGAATGGTTGTTCTTTACAAATTGGTGGCTCAGATCAATGGGGCAATATCACTGGTGGTATAGACCTTACTCGTCGTATGAATCAAGAGAAAGTATTTGGTTTAACACTTCCATTAGTGACAAAAGCAGATGGCACTAAATTTGGTAAAACAGAATCCGGTACGATTTGGTTGGATGCGACTAAGACTTCTCCATATGCTTTCTTTCAGTTCTGGATCACCACATTAGATGCAGATGTGTATAAATTTTTACGTTACTTTACTTTCTTGTCTATTGCTCAAATTGAAGAGATTGAAGCAAAGGATAAAGAAATTCAAGGTCGTCCTCTTGGACAGGGAATTCTAGCGAAAGAAGTGACACGTTTAGTGCATGGTGAAGAAGGTTTAGCTTCCGCAGAACGTATTACAGAAGCGCTATTCTCTGGTGATTTAAGTACTTTAAGTGAGTCTGATCTTGCACAGCTAGCTCAAGACGGATTACCTTCAACAGAGGTAGAAGAATCTAGTAAAAGTTTGGTGGAATTATTAACTAGCTGTGAATTGGCTAAATCAAACAAAATGGCTCGTGAATTTGTTAAAAACGGTGCAGTAAGCATCAATGGTGAAAAAGCCACTGATAGTGAAATGCAACTTGAGAAGTCAGAGGCTCTATTTGCAAAATACACTGTGATTAAGCGTGGTAAAAGACTCTTTAATTTATTTATTTGGAAATAACATGTTGATAAAAAAGCTAACTAAAATCGCTTCCATAGCAACCTTTACATTATTTGCTAGTGTGAATGTTAATGCACAGGATGTGGATCAGGATACTTGGGTTGACCTTAGTGATCCAAATGCGATTTATTCTGGCGTTAACATCGCAGGGGGTACCGAAGGTATTGATGTCTCTGCTAAATATGGTGGTTATTTAAATGGTCAATATAAGCATCAGTTTATTGTAGAAGCGATGAATGATCTTGAGTATTACAATATTGATTATAAAGTGCTAAACGCGAGTAGTCTTTCAGGTTTCGCGGTTGAAACGAGCTGGGATAGAGACTTTTGGGGTATGCAAGACGTAAATGATTCATCATTTGCTGTCTTTGCGCAAGTGCCTGTTATTGAGGGGCAATTAAATGTACATCCTAAAGTTAATTTAGGCGTGTTATGGGGAGATGATGTTGAATCAACTACCTACCTTAAATTTGATGCAACAACGCGTTATAAATTTAATAGCATGTTTTGGGCTGGTGTAACACCGACCTACACTTATGCAACTGAAGGCCATGATATTAATGAATGGCAGGGCACTTTAGAAGCTGGCGTTCAACTTTCTTCTGCTTTTTCAATGGTCGCACATGTTAATGATGACGAAGAATTTTGGGCGGATGTTTTATTCATATTCTAAATAACTTCTACAGGGGGTAATGAAATCGCATCTTAATATTATTTAAAGTTATTTAGAGTCAATGCATGAAAAATTTTAATAATACGGTGTTGTATGTCCTTGCTTAACCCGAGCAAAAGTTGATTAACCCCTGAATTATTTTAAAAAATCAAAAGGTCATTTAATTATGACCTTTTTGATTTTTAAATAACAAAAAGTGTGGAAAGTGTCACAAGTAATGTCTATTATAAAATTACCTTTCATAAAGCAGTAAGCTAGAATTAAAGACTCGCGCTAATATTTTGGAATATTTTTATAATGTTTAAACGTTTTTCACCGTTTTTTTATGTATATTTTTTCCGTAAACGCCTTTGCTGTTTTAAATGAATCGACTAAACCTGATAATATTACTGTTTATTTACAACAGAACCTACCTTATTCTGGTTTCGATTCTAAAGATAAAGCTTTAGGTATATACGCGGATTATTGGCTTGCCTGGTCATTGAGCACTGGCGTGCCGGTAAAGCTAGTTGCCTATGAAGAACAAGATTTAAATACACTTTTATCTGCAAATACTTCTGCAATCTTTAGTGGATTATCATCTCAAGTTGAGGATGAAAATTTATTAAAAACCCCCTTAATTTCGATTTATACTGATTTTTTCTATTTACCTAACAATAATAATTTAATAAACCAATTCTTAGAGAGAGAAGAAAGCGCTATTACTGTTGGTGGTTTGTTTCCCAAAGCTCAACAATTGCCTATTTTGAGTAGTAAGCCAAATGTATCTTACAAAACATATCCTGGTTTACTGGAGTTATTAATAGATTTATTTAACGATAAACTTGATGCTGTAGTATTTTTTGACAGCCAAAATGAAGATAGCATTTTAACAAAGCTGTTGAGTCTCTACTTAAAGCGTACCTCAATCCAAGCTGAACAGAATCAAATTTTTGCTTATTTGAGTACAGAGCGTAGCGTTATATCTGATTGGATCCAATGGGGAAATCAATCTGCACAGTTAGATATAGAGGTGCGAGAAGCTTTAATTAACCATCATAACCCTTGGTGGGGAACTTCCCTGATTATAGGGCGCAATATAGCTTTGGTATTTGTAGCTATATTTATTTTGTTAATCTTTAAACGTTTCGAGGCGTAAAAAAGATTATCAGTTTAAAGATGTACTTGATTCCTCGCCCTATCCTTTAGCCATCTTGTCATTAGATGGTAGTACTATTTTTTACCTTAATGATGAAGTGAAAGCACTTTTCCCTTTTAAAAGAAGAAAAACCAATACCTATTCGAAGATCAGGAAAATCAACTTTTATTATCAGGCTTTATCAACAAAGCAAGCCATCAAACCGTTATAGAAAATGGCATTGTTCGTTTGATTGTAGATGATACTTTCCATGATATTGAAATAATCGCTAAACGTACTCATTATAAACGACAAACTGCTTGGTTATGTCATTTGAAGGATGTTACGGCCTTATTACGTGCAGAGCGAAAATTAAAAGAAGAGCGTGAGTTATTACGTAAAGTGTTGGATTCTATTCCTGAGCAAATTTCTTTCAAATCCGTTAAAGGTTCAATTATTGGTTGTAATACTGCTTGGGCTAAGGCCAACAATACTAGCGTGGGTTATGCAACAGGGCGTAGTGTTACGGATATGATGACAGCTAGCGCACTTAAGAAACAGAAGCAACAAGAAGTCGCAGTTTGGATTGGTGAAACCTATAATACCCAAGAGTGGATACAGCAAAACAAGTCTAGTCATTTAAGTTTAATTAATGTTACTAAAGTACCGCTTTATAATGATAAAGGCACTATTTTTGCTATTTTATCCATTGATAGCGATATCACAGACTTGCATAATTTAACGGCACAATTAAAAGATGAAAACCTACAACGAAAAGAGACTGAAAAAGCCCTTTCTAAACAGAGTGTTCTATTAAGTACAGTATTTGTCGCCAGTTATGACCCAATAGGTTTATTAGATGATGAAGGGCGAATAATTGGTGCTAATACATCCTTTGCTAAGCTAATGAATTCTAGTACGGATGATATTGTCGGAAAATTACAAAGTGAAGTACTTTCAGCTGATAGACAAGACTGGGCAGATCGACAAAATAAAGAAATACTCCAGTCGGGTGAACCTATTACCTTTGAAGAGGTATTGTTTAATGGGAATAGTCGTACTTGGTATGAAGTACACAAAGCCCCATTTTATGATCAAGAAAGTAACTCTCGAGGCATTGTTATTATGGCGCGAGATATTACCGCTCATAAATTAACAGAAGAGAAGCTGAGTTCGGAAGCCTCTGATTTTGAACAGAAAATGCTTAATGATCAATTAACTAATATTGCCAATCGACGATCCTTTGATGAACGTTTTGAACAACTTTGGAAGGAATCGGTATTCGAGCGCGAGATGCTGTCGATTGTAATGTGTGATATTGATTACTTTAAACCTTATAACGATAATTATGGCCATCAAATGGGGGATGAAGCATTAAAAATAATTGCCAATACATTACAAAGAGTTACCCTTGAAATAGGTGGCTTTGTTGCTCGTTATGGTGGTGAAGAGTTCGTGATAATCATTAAAGGCGGTAATGCCACTAAAGTATATCGAGCAGTTGAAAAAGTACATGCGACTATACATGAAACAAAAGTAGAGCACTTATATTCCGAGGTCAGTAAATACATAACCATGAGTATGGGGCTTTCAAGTATTTTCCCAAGTGATTTAAATACCATGAATATGTTAGTGGCAGAGGCTGATGTTGCTTTATACGATGCAAAAATTTCTGGTCGTGATCAAATTAGCGTGCATGAATAGGTTTAAGAATAGATTATTAGTGAAAAAAAGGGCTTTTAACAGCCCTTATTTTTATTATAACTTACCAAGAATTATTAAAAACTATTAGGCTTGATAGCCGTTTTTAATGCCTTTAGTGGTAATTGATACTGCATCATGGGCATGTAAGCTTTCATAATGGTTTACACGAAGCCAAAAGTCATCAAATTTATTTTGTTGGTTCAATGCATATTGTAGCTGTCTGGTCGCATCTTCACAGAACATCAAATTTTGCCCATTTAAGCGTGCAAACTCCTGCTCATCTTCACGTTTAACCGTCGCTTGCACAGGCGTTTTTAAGGTGTTTTCAATGATGTCGATTAATTCAATTACTGGAAATGAAGCGTTACTTTTATTTAATTTAACTTTTACATTAGCAACAGTCGCGTTGGCTATGTGGTGTCGCGACAATTCCTTGTGTTGAGCCTAACCACTCTAAGATTTCTTCTTTTTCAATTTTATCCTGCGATGCATATTGTTCAGCAAAAGTATTTTGAATCAATTGTCGAGCAAGTGCTTGCGAACCACGGGCAGGTTGAAGAATAAGGAACGCTAACATTGAGCTCTACAATACACTCATTGTCTTTAAAATGCCCTGTAAGTACAACAGGGTAAGCTTTCCAGCCTCGTTTTTCACTGATCAGTGATTTACGACGAAGGTGATAGTCAAATGAAAGCTTTATAAATGCTTCTTGACTGAGGTCACTGTGACTCTCAATAAAACCTTCTAATAAGGTTATTAAAGTTTGTAGTGTCAACTCTGATTCAGTTGATAGTTGATCTAGTTGCAGGTACAAACGAGACATATGAATGCCTTTAGCTTTCGCATCACCTAGATTGACGAACAACTCTGCACTGACGCTAACTTGTTGTGGCGCACAGTCATCAGTTTGTACCATCAAAGGTAGTTCAATATTGCTCATCCCAACCCGATCAAGTTTACCTTCAGTTTGAGCTTGCGCACTATTTGCTATATCTGGCATTGCCATAAGGAAAAGCTCCCTTAGAACGATATTAAAATTAGTAAATTTAGGCGGAGCATTATAAACGTGTTCGCACTAATTAAAAACCTTAAATGAAAAGGATTATCACTGATTGCCTAAAGTGCTTGTTTATTGAACATAAATTAGTGCAATAAATAAATAATTAACGATTAATTAGAAAAAAGGGTAATAACTTGAATAAATAAAGGGCAATATTACTTACAATTGTAATTCCTTCTTTTACTAAGCGTAGGGCTGAGAGTGATATGGGTATATTTATTTTAAAAACTTGGGTGCATTATTATGTTGCACTGTTAAGACGCTTAGGTGCATTTCGTTTTAGTCTTCTTTTAGCATTGGCGATTATCCTTGGTGATACTACTTTGCAAATGGGACTAGCAGTGTATTTTAATGAGCCACTTGATATCCACGATGTATCACGCTCATTTATTCTCAGCTTAGTGATAACACCTTGGGCGGTGTACTTTTTAACCGTTGTTGTGGGTGACTTAGAAGAAGCTAGGCAACGCTTAGGTAATACAGTTTCCCGTTTGCGCGAGTTACTTGCAAAGGATCAGCAAAAAACCCGTGAGCTAGAATTAGAAATTGTAGAGCGTCAGAAAAGCCAAAAATTATTAGAAGAACATACTATTTTATTGCACTCTTTTTTAGAAACCTCTCCTGATTTTTTCTTTCACCGTGATCTCAAAGGCGCATTTGTAAGTTGTAATAAAGCGATGGAATTGGTGACTGGGCGTAAAGAGGCTGAAATTATTGGTTTAACTCCCTTTGATATTTTTTCAGAGGAATACGCAATACAAGCGAGCACAGCGTGATAAAAGAGCGAGGGAAACAGAACAAGAACAAATTCATGAGCATTGGTTTCATTATCCTAATGGTAGTAAAGCTTACTTTGAAGTACGAACCTTGCCTTTATATAACTTAAAGCAAGAATGTGTGGGAATTATTGGTTTTGGACGTGACATCACGGATCGTAAAAAACATCAGGAATATCTAGAGAAAGCCAGTCGAGATAAAACCACTTTTATTTCAACCATTAGTCATGAATTACGAACGCCACTTAATGGTATTGTTGGTTTGAGTCGAATGTTACTTGATGAGCAACTTAGTGCCGAGCAAAGAAAGCATCTTAAAACCATTCATATGAGCGCAATAACATTAGGTAATATTTTTAATGATATTGTCGATCTCGATAAATTAGATCGTCGACGTTTAAATTTGGTTTCAAACAAAATTGATATGGTTGATTTCATTAGTGACCTAGAAAGTCTTGCATTTATTCAGGCCGAACAAAAAGGTTTAACGTTACACTTCGAACAACAGGGGGCTTTGCCCAATTACATTGAAGCGGATGATACACGTTTACGTCAAGTACTCTGGAACCTTGTTACCAATGCGGTAAAATTTACCGAACAAGGTGGCGTTATCATTCGTTGTTTTTGTGAGCGAGCAATTTACACAAAATGCACGTTTATGTTTTGAAGTACAGGACTCTGGCATAGGTATTCCTGAGGAGCAATTAGACAAGATATTTGCGATGTATTATCAAGTAAAAGGAAATCGTCATGCTACAGGCTCTGGTATCGGGCTTGCGGTTTCCAAACAAATTGTTGATGCAATGAAAGGAAATATTAAGGTTATCAGTGAAATAGATAAGGGAAGTACCTTTAAATTATGTTTACCTATCAAATATCCAGATCATAATAGTGGACAGCAACAAATATCAGCTCCTTTACCTGCATTGTCTATTTTATTAGTAGAAGACATTGCGCTTAATGTGATTGTTGCAAGGGCACTATTAGAAAAACTAGGCCATCAGGTTGATGTTGCAGAAAACGGAATGCAGGCCATAGAGAAAGTGTCCAACAATCAATATCAATTAATTTTAATGGATATTCAATTGCCAGATATGGATGGTTACCAAACGACTGCAATGTTACGTGAAAAACATCAAAACCTTCCTCCTATAGTGGCTTTAACTGCTAATTTATTCTCAGACAAAGAAAATTTTGTTAATAAGGGAATGGATGATGCGCTAGGAAAACCCCTTAAAGCGAGTTCTTTTAATCATATGGTCGCTAACTTTTTTGCAAAAGAGATACAAGTCGAGAAAAAAATACTCTTGCTGTTGAGCCTGAGAAAGAGCTTGATACGCCACTCTTTGATAAAACAATGTTACTAGAGTTACTGGAGTTTTTACCGACCTCTGTGATGTTAGATAATATTGCTTTGTTCGCTAAAATGATGCCTGATTATATGCAAATTTTAGACTCTAATATGGTTGCTAAGGAACAAAAAGGCATTGTTAGTGAAGCTCATAAAATTAAAGGTGCAGACGGGTTCAGTGGGCTTAAAACGAATTCAAGAACTTGCACAAAAAGTACAGTCCCCAGATTTACCTGCATGGTGGGATAATATTGATGATTGGGTAGAATTAATTAAATCAAACTATGAAAGTGATATTGCCGAGTTGAAAAAGTGGGTCGTTAAACAGGGCAACTAAGGCTTAATTAGCTATTTTAAAACTAATATAAGCTAATGAAATGTAATGTTTTATTAGCTTTTTTTATACTTGTATTGATATAGTAAGTGATACTTTATAACTTTAATTAAAGAGCAGGGTAAAACCATGAGTGAAAATAATAAAGTCGAAGAACCAGTGGGTAAAAGGGCTAATTAAAGAAAGTCTTGCAGAGCAAAAAAGGACTCGTCGCTGGGGGATTTTTTAAAATGCTGACTTTTACCTATTTATTGGTAACGATGATTTTAGTGTTTAAAACAACAACAGATAAAAATACAAAATCAGAGCAGTTGCACACAGCAATAGTGCGCGTCAACGGTGTTATTGTCGCCGATGAAGAAGCCAATGCAAATACCATTGTCACTGGGTTACGGGCAGCCTTTAAAAATGAAAACAGCAAAGCAGTTATGTTAGTTATCAATAGCCCCGGCGGTAGTCCTGTTCAAGCAGGATATGTTTATGATGAAATGAAACGATTACGAGCCTTGTATCCGCAAAAACCGTTATACGCTGTGATTGCTGAATTAGGGGCTTCTGGCGGTTATTATATGGCAGTTGGTGCGGAGAAAATATATGCAGATAAAGCCAGTTTAGTTGGCTCTATTGGTGTGACTGCATCAAGTTTTGGTTTTGTTGATTTAATGGAAAAAGTGGGCGTAGAGCGCCGTCATTTTACTTCTGGCGAACATAAAGCCTTTTTAGACCCCTTCTCCGATGAAAAACCTGAAGAATCTGAATTTTGGCAAGAGGTTTTAAATGTTACTCATCAACAATTTATTAAAGTAGTACAAGAGGGGCGAGGTGATCGTATTTACACCGCAGAGAAAAGTAAAAAACTATACTCTGGTTTGATTTGGAATGGAGAGCAAGCTCTGACTTTAGGGCTGATAGATGGGTTAGGAAGCCCAGGCTCCGTTGCTCGCGATATTATTGAAGCAGAAGAAATCGTTGATTATTCGGTCAAAAGCTCTGTATTAACAGAAGTAATTGAAAAGTTAGGCCTTTCTATTGGTAGTGGTTTAGCAAGTCAACTGTCTACTGAAAATACATCTTTAATGTTAAAGTAATATTTATTAACGGTAATATTCTTTAATAATCATTTTTGATAAGAATATTATCGTTCACCTTTACCAAAACGATAAATAATTGCGCTAGATAAAAGGATGTCCTGCGTTTTTTTGCTACGACTGTAATGATGTGTCCAATCGGTTTGCAGGGCCCAATTCTGGTTGATTTTATAATATATACCCAGACCTGCATTTAGTTGAAAGTCATCCGCATCATTGTCTTCATCAATGATCATTTCACTTAAACCTGCAGTGATAAATGGGCGTAAATCTGCGCTACTATTAAAATAGTATTGGCTGGAAATGCCATAATTCTCATAAATAATGCTATTGCTATTATTTGTATTATCTAAGGTCGCGCGACTATAATTAATTAAGCTTATAGGTGCAAAGTTACAGTAAAATAGGATCCCATTCAAAGAGTTAATTATCCTCTGGGAATTTCACTCCTGTTAAACGCCTAATTTCTGTAATAACAGTAGCCGTTATTTTTGCTCTTTCTACTGTGGCTTCATCCATTTTGTTCGCTTTGATTTGTTTCGCAAAAAATTGAGACTCATAAAACATACTATTGTCGACTTGTGCGACACTTAAATCTATTTTTTCACTCTCTATTACTCTTGGTATTAAATGTACCTTCTCACATAAGGAAACGCGCTCAATCTGTAAAACACCATCTTCGCCTTGTATCTCATTATTAAGATGTGAGTCACTAATTTTTGAATGATCAATGGTGACAGAAAAACCATCATAACTCAGTAGCGCACTGCCACAGCCGTCCACACCTGAATCGAGTAGTTGAGCACTCGCTTGTATCTTATTAGGTTTACCAAATAATGCCACCGTAAAAGCAACACAATAAAAACCAATATCCATGATAGATCCGTTGGAAAATTGTGGGTTAAAGGTATTAGGGTTTTTCCCATCTAAATAAGCTTGGTAGCGAGAGGAATACTGACAATAATGAATATTGGCCTTACGGATTGCTCCCAACTTAGGTAAATTATCTTTAATAACCTGGAAATTAGGTAAATGCGCTGTCATATATGCTTCAAATAAAATGACATTATTATCACGCGCGGTTTGGAAAAGTAACTCGACTTGTTTAGCATTAGATGCCAAGGATTTTTCACAAATGACATGTTTGCCAGCTTTAAGCATCTGCAATGATTGTTGAAAATGTAGCGAGTTTGGACTTGCGATATAAACGGCCTGGATATTTTTATCTTGTTCGACTGCTTTTAAATCATCGTAACAAGTTGATACCGAAAATTTATCTGCAAAAACTTGTGCGCTTTGCAAAGTGCGAGAGTAAACTGCGCACAATGAAAGTTCATTTTCAATGCGAGTTGCATGTACAAATTTTTCGGTTATCCAATTACTACCTATGACAGCAAATTTGATCATGTCTCATCCTTTATTGATGACTGTTGTTGAAAACTTAATTAAAACCAATGCTAAGAATAAGAACAAAAACATGAATAAGCCAGCACTAAGTAAAGAATTAAATAAACAGTTAAATAAAAGCATCACACAACTACTTTCTCAAGAGTTAACTATTTCAGTACAACAAGTAGAGGCTTTTATTAGCCTTTATGATGAAGGTAATACCGTTCCTTTTATTGCTCGTTATCGTAAAGAAAAAACTAAAGGGCTTGATGATAACCAACTACGAACCACTAGAAACACGTTTAAATTATCTTCGTGAATTAGACACTCGTAAAACGGCAATTTTAAAGTTGTTATCAGATTCAGGGAAATTAAACGTTTCCTTAACTGAAAAAATAAACCAGTGCATCAGTAAAACAGACCTAGAGCAATTGTATTTACCCTTTAAAAGCAAACGCGTGACAAAAGCACAGCTAGCAATTAATGCCGGTATTGAACCGCTTGCAGATAAGTTATGGTTTCAGCCAGAAAGCGATCAAACTAAGTTAGGTAAGCAGTATATTTGTACTGATTTTAATACTGTTGATGACGTATTAGCGGGTGCGGTGAATATCATCATTGAGCGTTTAGGCATTGATGTCTCTTTGCAGAGTAAACTTAAAAAACACCTTGTGAATAATGCCAGCTTTAAAGTAACAGTTGTAAAAGGAAAAGAGCAACAAGCAATCAAATTTAAAGATTATTTTGATTACAATGAAGCTGTAAAACGTATTCAACCTCATCGTTTACTCGCCATATTACGAGGCAAGAGTGAAGGTTTTTTACGCTTAAAACTCGATGCAGACCCTAAACAAGATAAAAGTATTAAAACCTCCTATTGTGAAATATTGATTGCCTCTCATTTAGGGTTTTCATTAAAGGGATTAAGTGACAATAATTGGCGTGTGCAGGTGATTAAAAAAGCCTGGAAATCTAAGTTGTCAGGGCAATTAGAAACACAAATCATTACTGAATTAAAAGAAAAAGCCTATGACAATGCCATTGATCTTTTTGCCACTAATTTAAAAGATCTGTTAATGAGCGCGCCAGCAGGGCGAAAAGTAGTGTTAGGACTAGATCCTGGATTTAAAAGTGGCTGTAAAATAGCAGTGATAGATCAAACTGGTAAATACCTGTGTAGTGAAACGATCTATCCACATGCGCCCCAAAATCAATGGGATGCGGCAGAAACAAAGTGTTGTTAAGTTACTTAAACAGCATCAGGTTGATCTTATTGCTATTGGTAATGGCACGGCATCACGTGAGAGTGACCAGTTTATTTCTGAGTGTTTGCAAAGTAGTGAGCAATTTAAGCACATAAAACAACTTATTGTGAGTGAAGCGGGGGCCTCTGTTTATTCTGCCTCCGAATTAGCCAGTCACGAATTTCCTGATTTAGATGTTTCTATCCGAGGGGCAATTTCTATTGCTAGGCGTTTACAGGATCCGCTTGCTGAACTGGTGAAAATAGATGCTAAAGCAATTGGTGTCGGACTTTATCAGCATGATGTCAATCAGACCCAATTAACTAACCGTTTACAGGCAGTGGTTGAAGATTGTGTAAATGCTGTTGGTGTTGACCTAAATAGCGCATCTGTTTCATTATTAACCTTTATTGCAGGATTAAACAGCACCATTGCACAAAATATTGTTGATTATCGAGAGCAACATGGGCTGTTTACTTCTCGTACTAGTCTTAAAAAAGTGCCTCGGTTAGGTAATAAAGCTTTTGAACAAAGTGCAGGTTTTTTGCGAATTAGTGAAGCCAACAACCCATTGGACAATAGCGCGGTGCATCCAGAAAGTTATTACCTAGTGAATAATATGGCAAAACAATTAAATGTTTCATTAAAGCGTTTATTAACTGATGTTAAATTACTTGATCAAGTAGACAACAATAAACTGATAGATGAGCAGTTTGGTTTGTTATCAATCCAGGATATTAAACAAGAACTGATTAAACCTAATCGAGATCCGCGTCCTGAGTTTAAAACTGTCAGTTATGCAAAAGACATTAATAAAATCTCTGATTTAGAAACGGGATTAACATTACAAGGTGTTATTTCAAATGTGACTAACTTTGGTGCTTTTGTTGATATTGGTGTTCATCAAGATGGTTTAGTGCATATTTCTCATCTTGCGGATAAATTTGTTTCTGATCCTACTGCGATTGTGAAAACAGGGCAGATAGTCACGGTAAAAGTACTTGAAGTTGATTTACAGAGAAAACGTATTGCTTTGAGTATGCGCAGTGAATAATTCTAGTATTAAAAATAATAAGGTAAAATTAGGCAAACGTCTGCAAAGTATCGAAAAAATGGTGGATGGCGAATATGATCACATCTGGGATTGTTGTTGTGACCATGGTTTATTAGGCTTTCAATTACTTGAGAATAATAAAGCAAAGCATCTGCATTTTGTGGATGTGGTTGCACCATTAATGCATGAAATTGAAAATAAATTGCAACGTTTTTATCAAGGTGAAAGCAAATGGTCAGTGCACTGTTTAGATGTTGCTAAGTTACCTTTAGCTCAATATCAGAATGATAAACATTTAATTATTATTGCTGGAGTTGGTGGTGAATTATTGACCCACTTTTTATCCGCTTTATTACCAGCGACATCAAAAATGAATGTACAATTCCTTTTGTCACCTGTTCATCATAATTATCAATTACGTGCATTTCTGCAACAACACAAATGCCATTTATTGGATGAAAAAATAGTCGCAGAAAATAAACGTTTTTATGAGCTAATATATATTGAATCACCAATTTTAAAACTAACGTCTACAAATCACTCTGTCTCGCTGGTGGGTGATAAAATGTGGGATTTTGAAAACCCAATGCATCAAACTTATTTACAGCAAACCATTGAGCATTATCAACGCATGAGTAAAAATCCTGATGTGGGTGTATCTAATATTATTAAAGCCTATCAAGATCTTTTACCTTCTGTATAATCGCAGGCTTTTTAAGCAATCATTGACAGAGAGTTTACTATGCGCCTATTAAGATCAACTATTCATTCTGATATTAAACCAGAGCACACTAATTGCTTTGAGCGACTCGCGACACGTGCCATTGTTTTAAAAGAAGATAAGATTCTGCTGTTATATACCGCGCGTTACGATGATTATACTTTGCCTGGTGGTGGAGTAGATGCTGATGAAGATCTCCTAACAGGTTTCAAACGTGAGTTACAGGAAGAGACGGGCGCTAAGAATATTCGTAACATTAAAGCATTTGGTTTATATGAAGAAATGCGTCCTTGGTACAAAGATGACTTTGATATCATGGAGATGAAATCATACTGTTTTACTTGTGAAATCGATGAGCGACTAGGTGATACCCGTTTTGAAGATTATGAAATAAAAAATGGCATGCGTGTTGTTTGGTTACCGATTTCAGATGCCATAAAACATAATGAAAATATTATTAAACAAAGTGATAAAAAAGGCATGTCAGTGGAACGTGAGTTGTTTTTGTTAAAACTGATTCAAAAAGAACTCATCTCCACTGTTAATTACAGCTCTGTTGCTTAATATTAAGCTTATTCTTGTATCACTTTTTCAACAGGAAATTCGGGTAATTTATCACCATCATTATTTGGATAAATAATAAACTCACCGTGATATTTTACCTTTGATTTATAATCAGTCATTTTGTGCAATAGTAGATTTTGTGCAAAAGCGTATTCAACTAATTCCGGTAAATCCCCACGGACATAAAGCGAAATTGGTTTAATTAAAATCCCTTCCTCATCAAAGCATTTTGAGTACTCCTCAGCACAAATAATCAATGAATTTGCGCCACCACTATGACGATTAAGCTTTTTACCTACTACTAAATCCGTGGTTTCACCATCCATTGTTGTTCAACCAGTTGCTCTACAACCGATTGCAGTTGCGCCTTTTTAACTGACTGTACTTGTTGGTTTTCATCTAAGACTTGGCTGTAACATTTTTGCAGATAAACAAATTGTGCTTTTAAACCTGAATTTTTACCAAGACTACGCGCTTTACTTTGCCAAGCTTTAAGAATAGGCATAGTAATATTATCAAAACGTTTTTGTTTCATGGCATTAGTAACCCACGCGCCTAAATAATGTGCTTCATTAAGTGGGTTTTTCGGGGTGCGTCCCGATGCTTGAGAAGCCTCTAGTTCAGATAATGCCGTTGATAATAATGTGTAAATTTCTTGGGAAAAAGAATCATATATGACCTATTTAAAGTGTGACGATAAATAATTGTAGTATACAAGATTAATGGCATTTTAAGTAATGATAGCAATATTCATAAGTTGTTCTTCTATTTGAATGATAATAGTTATAGATCAAAGAATAATACTTGAGTGTTTTGTTAGGATATATTTTTTTACTCCAATTAATAGGAAAATATGGATACTTTAACGAGTTATACACTCGCCCGAGCCTTGCATGTCATTGCTGTTGTGTTATGGATAGGTGGTGTTGCCTTTGTGACGACAATTTTAATCCCCTCATTAAAACAAATTCCTGATATTCATGATCGCCTTGCTTTGTTTGAAAAGCTAGAGGGTAAGTTTGCTATCCAAGCTAAAATAACGACTGTGATCACCTTTATGAGTGGCCTTTATTTGATTGATTTGATGGATATTTGGGGACGATTTTTATTGCTTGAGTTTTGGTGGATGCACGCCATGGTGTTTGTTTGGTTCATTTTCACCTTAGTATTATTTGTTTTTGAGCCATGGTTTTTGCATGCCTGGTTTAGAAAACAAGCATTACTTGATAGTAAAAAAACATTTCAACGTGTGCATATTATGCATATTGTTTTATTAACAATCAGTTTGATAACAGTACTTGGGGCAATGTTGGGGGCGCATGGGTATCAATTTTAAATTTTATTTAAAAGTCTTGTTTTGCGAAATATGTAGATAACGTTAAACTAACGCTTATTCGTTATAACAAAGAGAAATGTATGGCTTATATTCCTAGTAATTATAAAAGCTTAGAAAGTGACTACCGTGATAAAGCGCTAAAGCTTTTTCCCTGGGTATGTGGTAAATGTGCGCGTGAATTTGTTTACTCAAATCTAAGAGAGCTTACCGTGCATCATATTGACCATGACCATAGTAATAATCCTCAGGATGGCAGTAATTGGGAATTATTGTGTATTTATTGTCATGATCATGAACATGATAAATACACACAAGCGGATCTTTATGGTAGCCATGTCGAAGCGGGAGATGATATGCAAGCCGGGGCGACTTATAATCCTTTTGCGGATCTGATGAGTAAAATGAAAAAGTAATTGTGTAAAAACGTGAATACTATTAAACAGCATTCACGTTTTATTAACTGTATTGGAAAATTAAATATCTTCTCTTTCGATAGAAATGACTACACGTCGGTTTTGCATTCGCCCTAACACGTCTCTGTTATCGGCGACATGGTGTTTTTCACCATAACCTGTCACTTGAATTTTTTCATCTTCAAAACCAAGTTGTGCAAGGTACTCCTTGACCGAAGTCGCGCGTTGTTCAGAAAGCTCTAAGTTTCGGTACTGGCTACCGTAACTATCGGAATAACCCGATACTAAGATAACGCTGATATTTTCATCATGTTTAATATAATCCCCAATCATCTTTAAACGCTTTTTAGAAAAGGCAGTTAGTTTGACACCATTTTTATTGTATTTAAGAATGCTGTAGGCGATATCATCAAAATTGTATGGTAGAAGCTGTGAGATACAGTTATTAAATTCATCGTAGCTTTCTCTAAAGTTAATTGATGACAGGCCAATACTGGTTATCTGATTGTTGTTATACCAATCGTGATAATAAAAAGTGGGGTATTTGCCATCTTCTAGTTCACTGAGCATTTGCCAAGCATTTTCGCGTGTGACATAACCATCAAATTGCTGGTGGAATTTTACTTCACCGATAGTTGATGCCGCAATTCCTGGTCGCCACATTGGTGGAACTGATTTTAATGTCACTTGACGTGTTTTAGGCATGGCTTTTTTACTATTAAGTATAAAATCCAGATTAATCTTTTTGCTTGCTTTCACTTCAAAGTGAGCTTGACCATAGCGAGGAATCGGGTGCTCTAGTGTACATTGAATGGGGGTTGAATTAGAAATATACCAAAGTGAATTATCAATATTGGCGGTGTAATCTTTATTCGAGGCATCAACACTACTTATACTTAAAAATAGTATTGTTATTGTTTGTATTTTCATCATTAACCTCATTAACTTGATCCTATATTGACATTATCGGCAAGGTTTCTAGTTTCTTTAGATAAAATATTACTTTTTATTAAAGATATTGCTCACAAACCTTCTTCGATCGCTTACTGAATTTTGCACCTTGAATGATAACGGGTATACTCCCTGCTCATTTTTTATTATGAGTGATTTATGGAAAATTTATTAGCCAAAAGGTTTCGTGGTTATTACCCAGTTATTATTGATATTGAAACCTCTGGATTAAAATCAGAGACCGATGCAATACTTGAAATTGTCGCTATTTTTCCTGCAATGGATGAACAAGGTTATTTATATTGTGCCGATAAAATTCACTTTAATGTGCATCCCTTTGAAGGAGCAAACCTTGATCCTAAAGCACTTGAGTTTACAGGTATAGACCCATTTAACCCTTTACGTGGTGCGGTAGATGAACGGGATGCTTTAACAGAAATATTTAAGCTAGTACGTAAATATCAAAAGAATAACGAATGTAATCGTTCAATTATTGTTGCGCATAATGCAACCTTTGACCAAGGCTTTATTAATCAAGCATCGCAACGTTGTAACTTAAAACGAATGCCTTTTCACCCCTTTGTCAGTTTTGATACGGCTAGTATGGCGGGGCTGATGTTAGGGCAAACTGTATTAGCAAAAGCCTGTGCACAGGCGAATATTGACTATGATAATAAAGAAGCACATTCTGCTTTGTATGATACAGAAGTCACCGCTGAATTGTTTTTTTATATGGTAAATAAATTAAAAGCCCTTGGTGGCTGGCCCGTTTAAATCATAATTTAGAGCACAAATAGTCAATAAACTCTTTAGTTTCAAAAGTCGATTTTTAACATTTAATTAGCATTAGGATGCCATCACATGCCCGCATTTGACACATGTAAAACCTTATTAGATCTTTCTAATTACGCTTTTTCTCATTTCCCGGGAAGAATATTAGTTGCTAATGTTGAAGGTGAAGAAATCAGTTATGCACAAGCAGAACAAAAATGTTTATTGCTACAACAATTACTGACTTCGGCAGGCATTGAGCAGGGCGATAAAGTAGCGATTTGTAGTGAGAATATGCCTCATTGGGGGATTGCTTACTTAGCAATAACACGTTTAGGTGCAGTTGCTGTTCCGATACTTCCCGACTTTCATAGCAACGAAATTCATCATATTGTAAAGCATTCAGAAGCAAAACTGATTTTTGTCTCCGATAAAATGAACAATAAATTAGCCGAAGATGATTTTACCTCTTCTTTACAATTTGTATTTTCATTAGAGTCATTAGAGCCACTAGAAGACTTTTCCAAAAAATTTGAGTTGATGGCTAAGAGTGGTGAAAAATTTGCCAAGATTAAAGCTAAATTAGGCAAAATTGAGCCACAACAGGAAGTGGTTATCGAAGAAACCGACCTTGCTATTATCATTTATACTTCAGGGACAACAGGTCAGTCTAAAGGTGTTATGTTATCCCATAAAAATTTGGTGTCGCAGGTAAAACAGGCGAAAAAATTGGTTGCTATCAGAGAGAGTGATCGTTTTTTATCTATATTACCTTTAGCCCATACATTTGAAAGTTCAGTCGGTTTTTTAGTGCCTGTTTCTAGTGGTTCTGCAGTATATTATATTAATAAAACACCTGCTCCGAAAATTATTTTAAACGCAATGCAACATGTTAAACCAACCTGCATGTTAAGTGTGCCATTGGTCATTGAAAAAATTTATAAATCAAAAGTGCAGGCGAATTTTAATAAAAATAGCATTATTAAATATCTTTATAACAATGTTGCCTTTGTGCGTAAGAAGCTTAACAAAATCGCTGGTAAAAAATTAAAAGAAAGCTTCGGTGGTGAATTACATTTCTTTGGCATCGGTGGCGCTAAATTATCGCCTTTTGTAGAGCAATTTTTAGTAGAAGCTGATTTCCCATACGCCATTGGTTATGGCTTGACAGAAACTGCTCCTATTATTGCTGGCGCGGTTACAAAGGATAAAATAGTTGGCAGTACTGGCGTGTTAGTTGATGGCATGGAACATCGATTTGTAAAATATGGCCAAGATGCTAAGGATGCAGAGTTACATGTGCGTGGGCCGAATGTAATGATGGGGTATTATAAAGATGAAGCGCGCACCGCTGAAGTGTTAGATAAAGATGGATGGCTAAATACCGGTGATTTGGGTGCGATGGATGAAAATGGAATTTTGAGCATCAATGGGCGCAGTAAAAATGTTATTATTGGAGCAAGCGGTGAAAATATTTATCCTGAGTCGATCGAAGCAATATTGAATCAGCATGAATTGGTACTTGACTCTTTAGTCTATGAATTAGATGCTAAAGTCGTCGCTAAAATTTATATTGATTATGACCTTTTTGATGAAACTCATAATATTAATAAAACCAGTGATTCCACGTTACACACAGAAATTGTTAAAAAATTAGATGAAATTAAAGCAGAAGCTAATACGCAATTGGCTAATTATTCAAAAATTAGTGCTGTGTTTGAACAAACAGAACCTTTTATTAAAACGCCAACGAAAAAGATTAAACGTTATCTACATGTTTAATTGTTAAAAAAGTGTCGCAGATAATGCGACACTTTTATTTTTAAGTCCGAAAGTTTAATGAGTGCTAGAGGTTAATAACCATGTTCTTCAAGCATTAAACGCGCGTCATTGACCATGTTTTTGCTACCACAGAAGAAAGGAATACGCTGATGCAATTCTGTTGGATTGATTTCCATAATGCGTTTTTCACCATCTAAAGCAATACCACCTGCTTGTTCCATCAAAAATGCCATTGGGTTACATTCATAAAGTAAACGTAATTTTCCTTTCGGAGCAGATGCCGTAGAAGGGTACATATAAATGCCTCCTTTCAATAGGTTACGGTGGAAATCAGAAACTAGTGAACCAATGTAACGTGAAGTGTAAGGGCGGTTTGTAGGCGGATCGATTTCTTGGCAATATTTTAGATACTTTTTAACACCTAGTGGGAATTTGAGATAGTTGCCTTCATTAATCGAATAAATACTACCGTTGTCTGGAATCTGCATATTTTCATGTGACAGATAAAAAACACCTAAAGAAGGATCACAGGTGAAACCATGTACGCCATTACCAGTCGTGTAAACAAGCATAGTAGATGATCCATAAACCACATAACCAGCGACAACCTGTTTATCACCAGGTTGAAGAAAATCTTCAAGCTGTACAGGTGTTCCAAGTGGGCTGGTACGTTTATAGATTGAAAAAATGGTACCTACTGATACATTTACATCGATATTTGAAGAGCCATCAAGTGGGTCCATCAAAATAACATATTTACTGTTACGACCACGTTCAGTGTCAAAACAGATGAATTCGTCTTCTTCTTCAGAAGCAATACCACATACTTCTCCACGTGCTTCAATGGTCGCTTTAAACTTATCATTGGCATAAAGATCCATTTTTTGCTGTACTTCTCCCTGCACATTTTCAACACCGGTGCTTCCAATAATGTCGGCAATGCCGGCTTTATTGATTTCTCGGTTAACGACCTTTGCAGCTAAGCGAATTGCCCCTAATAGAAGTGTTAATTCACCACTCGCTTCGGGAAAGTCGTCTTGCTTATCAACGATAAATTCGCCTAATGTGATCATACTTGCTCCTTATTGATTAGAATAACAACTGGGTTTTCTAGGACAAACTGCGCCACGTGCACAAATAAGCCGTGCACCTTGCTCAATGTCGCGAGTTATCCAGTTAATGTTGAGAATGCGTGCCACACTGTTGAGCACTTTTTTTATGTTTGGTGGTATGACACTCATACCACCGCTTGCGATACATAAACTTTGTAATTCATTGACTAATGCTTCGGTATCATGCCCTTGGGCAGTAATCGCTGGATTTAGCTCAATACCTGTACATAATACATGACTGACATTATTAAGATCGTGAGTTTTGATTGATTCACAACAATAAATTTTAGCCACGCCATTTTCATTTAAAATTGATATTTGTGCCGCCGTTCCTAGGGCTTGTTCCTCTAGCATACGGAAAACAGCCCAGTGTTGGCAAGGGTCACGTACAATACTCATGTTTCCCCAGGGAAGTGGAATACCATTTCCGCGATAAACAGCTTTTAGTTTACCTTTTCCGTAAGCATCAAAGTAATGCCAATGAGAGTAGGCTGAAACAGCGGTCATACGACGCATTACAACTGCTTCTGAAACCTGAATTTGTTTACAAACATCTATTTCATAACCTTTTCGGTCAAGTAATTGTCGAAAGGGGACTTTAGAGGCAAAGTAGTCGTCTCTGCAAAGAAACTACATTCGAAATCTCGCCATGCATGCAGAATATCCTGAGCATCGAGTTGATTTGAAGAGGGAGATACATCTTTTTGCATATTGTATTGGGATTGGTCTCCCGCAACCATGATGCTCTTTTCTCCATCACTATTGTGTAAAACATTGTGCCCAATATGCACGGCTAATTCATATTTTAGACGGGTGATATTTTGTTTTAATACTTTGTTTAAATAAACTGTACGAGGAGGTTGGAAATAAGAAGTGACCATTTTATTACTGGCATCTTTCACATATTCATCATTAGGTAAACGTGTAAACCAACGAATTTTCAAACCTCTTTCTTCACTGATTTGCATCAAATCTTCAACATGAAGTGGCATTTTTTTATGGCCAATTTCCTCAGTCGCACGTTCTAAATCGGGAAAGTGATTTTGATGATGTTCCTGATGGGCACGAATTAAAAGGTGTGCAAATTGTCTACCCGTTGTGCCTGTTTGAGATAGCATTTCAGGAATGGCAATTTGTAAAATTTCATTTGAAAACAGAAAACTAGGCTCAAGTGCCATACCTTTGATGCCACCATGATTACCCTTTTCAGGAGTGATATCTTGCATCTCAGGTTCATCATCTAAAAACCATTGACTGTCTTTTTGAAAGACAGTTGCAATAACTTCTAACATATCTTCACTCGGAATGCGTTTACCCCTTTCTATCATCGAAAGATAGGAAACAGAAGGCGCATATTCCGCTTCAATTTTAATACAGCGTGATGAAAGATCGTCCAAGGTTAAGCCATTTCGCTTGCGCAAGTTACGTATTTTTGTTCCCAAAAAATGAGACTGTCTACCTAAGCTTTTTTTTGTTTTCATTTTGTAAAATTTACACTGTGTAATTTTCTTTGTGAAATTATATGAAAATTTTCTCTATAGTGACAACCATTGAATAACAAACAAGCAGGATTAGTTTGAAAAGTGAGCGTCAAAGCCATTTTCAAAACGAATTCAAAAATAAGTTGATACAGCAAAGGAGTAAAATATGAATTTACCTCAAAAGAAACAATGTCAAATCAATCCTTCATTTTATCAATTTATTAATGATGAAGTGTTACCGCTAACCGAACTAAACCCTGATAATTTTTGGTTTGAATTTAACGCGTTAATTAATGACTTTTCATTTAAAAATACCGCGTTATTACAAACACGCCAATCATTACAAAATCAGATTAACCAATGGCATCGTGATAACCCGCAATTAATCACAGATGCCTCTGGCCAATCTAAAAGCGAATACCGTGAATTTTTACAAGACATTGGTTACCTCGCACCTGAAGTTGAAGACTTCGCTATTGAAACAGAAAATGTTGATAGCGAGATCGCAACGATGGCAGGCCCACAGTTAGTAGTACCTGTAAGTAACGCACGTTTTGCATTGAATGCTCGCTAATGCACGTTGGGGAAGTTTATATGATGCTTTTTACGGTACAGATGTTATTGAAAATAATGCTGAACTGAGTAGTGAAAATGGATTCAATCCGGCTCGTGGGCAAGCCGTTATTAACAAAGCTAAAGATTTTCTTGATCAGCATTTCCCTTTAAATACAGGGTCACATCACGATGTTTCTAGCTACTTAGTTTATTACCAACATTTACTTGCTTTTTTCCTGATGGAAGTGAAACCGGCTTACAAAATGCCTGTCAATTTGTTGCCTTTGATGGCTCTAAATGTGAACCAAGCTATTTATTGCTTAAAAATAATGGTTTGCATGTTGGCCTGCAGATTGACCGCGTAGGAAAAATCGGTTCAACGGATAAAGCAGGTATTGATGATATTCAAATTGAATCTGCATTAACCACGATTATGGACTTTGAAGACTCAGTATCAACAGTTGATAGTGACGATAAAGTAAGTGCATACCGCAATTGGTTCGGATTAATGCGTGGCAACCTTGAAGCAACCTTTATGAAGGGCGGGCATTCAGTACAACGTAGCCTGAATTATGATCGTACCTTTACTGCTAAATCGGGTGAAATGTACAGAGTTCCCGGTCGCTCTTTATTGTTAGTGCGTAATGTTGGTCATTTAATGGGCACGGATTTAATACAAGACATCGATGGTAACAATGCGCCAGAGGGAATTATTGATGCGGTTATTACTTCTTTGATTGGAAGCCTTGATTTACAAAACTCGAAAAGTAATAAACACAGAAATAGTCGTACAGGCAGTATCTATATTGTAAAACCCAAAATGCATGGCCCTGAAGAAGTACGTTTTACCTGTGAACTTTTTAGTCGTGTTGAACAAATGCTTCAGTTACCTGAAAACACACTTAAGTTAGGCATTATGGATGAAGAACGTCGCACGACCCTAAATCTTAAACAATGTATTTTTGAAGCAAAATCGCGTGTTGTATTTATTAATACCGGCTTTTTAGACAGAACTGGTGATGAAATACATACCAGTATGTTAGCTGGGCCTTTTTATCCTAAGGGGGCAATTAAGTTTGAACCTTGGATAGGGGCTTATGAAAACAATAATGTTGAAATTGGTTTACGTTGTGGTTTTTCTGGCAAAGCACAAATTGGTAAAGGTATGTGGGCAATGCCTGATGAAATGCAACAAATGATGAAGGATAAAATTGCTCATCCTAAATCAGGTGCTAATACCGCCTGGGTACCATCACCCACTGCTGCCACATTACATGCATTGCATTATCACCAAGTGAATGTTTTTGAACAGCAAAAAACAATTTTAAATCGTGAACCCGCAAGCCAAGAGGCGATGTTGACCATGCCAGTGATGCCTACTGAGATGGAGTTAACTGAAACACAAATTACCAATGAACTTGAAAACAATATACAGGGGATTTTAGGTTACGTGGTGCGCTGGATTGAAATGGGAATAGGTTGTTCAAAGGTGCCTGATATTAATAATACTGGGCTTATGGAAGACAGAGCGACATTACGTATATCAAGCCAACATATTAGTAATTGGTTAATGCATAAAGTTTGTACTGAACAACAGGTGTTATCTGCAATGGAAAACATGGCACTGGTTGTTGATAAACAAAATCAGGGTGTTGCAGGTTATCGCAACATGAGTCCTAACTGTGCCGATAGTTTGGCATTTCAAGCGACAAAGGCACTTATTTTTGAAGGAGATAAACAGCCGAACGGATACACCGAGCCACTATTACATGAGTACCGTATTTTAGCGAAACAACAGTTCTAAACATTACATTTTTATTCACTATCAATAAACGATAAATAGAGAGGATACTATGATGAATTACAAAACTGAAATGAACAATGCAAACCAATTCCTACACCAACAGGGTGCAACTTGGAATGCTATTAACCCAGAATATGTTGCGCGAATGCGTTTACAAAATCGTTTTAAAACAGGTCTTGATATTGCAAATTACACCGCAGAAATTATGCGAAGAGATATGCAAGCTTACGATAAAAATAGTGCCGATTACACACAATCTTTAGGTTGCTGGCACGGTTTTATTGGTCAGCAAAAAATGATTTCAATTAAGAAACATTTTACCACCACTAAAGGCAGATACTTGTACTTATCAGGGTGGATGGTGGTCGCAATGCGCTCAGAGTTTGGTCCGCTTCCAGATCAATCAATGCATGAAAAAACCACAGTACCTATGTTGATTGAGGAGTTATACACATTTTTAAAACAGGCAGATGCACGTGAACTAAACCATTTGTTTAAAGACTTAGATGATGCACAAAGAAGTGGAGATCAAGTTGCAGAACAAGCTGTTCAAAAGCAAATTAATGAATTTGAAACTCATGTTGTACCAATTATTGCGGATATTGATGCTGGTTTTGGTAATGAAGAAGCAACATATTTGCTAGCTAAAAAAATGATTGAAGCGGGTGCTTGCTGTATTCAGATTGAAAACCAGGTATCGGATGCAAAACAGTGTGGGCATCAAGATGGTAAAGTAACAGTACCACATGAAGATTTCCTCGCTAAAATTAATGCAGTACGTTATGCATTTATGGAACTGGGTGTTGAACAGGGCATTATTGTTGCGCGTACAGATTCATTAGGTGCGGGGCTAACACAAAAAATTCCCGTGTCTCAATACGAAGGTGATTTAGCGGAGCAATACAATGCCTTTATCGATGGTGAAAAACTGTCTTCATTATCTGAGCTTAGTTCGGGAGATATGGTATTAAGCCGTGATGGAGAGTTAATTAAACCAACGCGTTTAGCAAACGGATTAGTTCGCTTTAAACCTAATACAGGTGAAGATCGTGTTGTACTAGATTGCATTACATCACTGCAACATGGCGCAGATTTACTCTGGATTGAAACTGAAACGCCTAATGTAGAACACATTGCAAGCATGGTAAATCGCATTCGCGAAGTGGTGCCAAATGCTAAATTAGTTTACAACAATAGTCCTTCATTTAACTGGACATTAAATTTCCGTCAACAGGTATTTGATGCCTGGGAAAAAGAAGGTCGAGACATGAGTGCCTATGAACGTAGTGATTTAATGAGTATTAAATACGATGAAACGGAATTAGCTAGCAGTGCGGATATGAAAATACAAAATTTCCAAAAAGAAGCATCTAAACATGCAGGTATCTTCCATCATTTAATTACTTTACCAACTTATCATACGGTAGCGTTATCAACGGATAACCTTGCTAAGGAATACTTTGGTGACCGAGCAATGCTCGCTTATGTTGATAATGTTCAACGTCAAGAGATAAGACAAACACTCGCATCGGTTAAACATCAAGATATGTCGGGATCGAATATTGGAGATGATCACAAGGAATATTTCTCCGGTGATCAAGCGCTTAAAGCCTCAGGTGAAAACAATACCATGAGTCAGTTCGCTTAAGTAACTCAATAAAAAAGAGGTAAACACGTGATTTGTGTTTACCTCTTTTCATTATTCGCGGAATATACAAAGATTAGATTGTAATTTATTCAGCGTATTCAATCATCATTGCATGTGCTTTATCAATCATTTCATTACTACCGCAGAAGAACGGAGCTCGTTCATGTAATTCTGTTGGTACGATATCTAAAATACGTTTGTAACCATCGATTGCTTTACCGCCAGCTTGTTCCATCAAAAATGCCATTGGGTTACATTCATATAATAAACGTAATTTCCCATCAGGTGCAGAGGCTGTTGATGGGTAAATATAAATACCACCGGTTAATAGATTACGATGAAAATCTGATACTAACGAACCGATATAACGTGATGTATAAGGGCGTTGTGTTGGCTCATCAATTTCTTGGCAGTATTTTAAATATTTTTTAACGCCCATTGGGAATTTAAGGTAATTACCTTCATTAATAGAGTAAGTTCTGCCAGTTTCTGGAATCGTCATATTTTCATGCGAGAGGTAGAATACACCTAAAGAAGGATCACAGGTAAAGCCATGTACACCGTTACCCGTTGTATAAACTAACATAGTTGATGAGCCATAAACTACATAACCAGCGGCAACCTGTTTATTACCAGGTTGTAAAAAATCATCTAATGTTACTGGAGTGCCAATTGGACTGATACGCTTATAGATAGAAAAAATAGTACCAACTGATACATTTACATCAATATTTGATGAGCCATCAAGCGGATCCATTAAAATAACGTATTTACTGTTACAACCACGTTCACTATCAAAAGAAATGAATTCATCTTCTTCTTCTGAGGCAATACCACATACTTCACCACGAGCTTCTAATGCGGCTTTAAATTTATCGTTTGCGTACAGATCCATCTTTTGTTGTACTTCGCCTTGCACGTTTTCAACGCCAGTACTACCAATAATATCTGCTAAGCCTGCCTTGTTAATTTCTCTGTTAACAATTTTGGTCGCTAATCGAATCGCACCTAATAATAGGGTTAATTCGCCACTTGCTTCGGGGAAGTCATGTTGTTTTTCAACGATGTACTCGCCTAATGTGATCATATTTTTTCCTTTTTGGTTGCAATAACAACTTGGTTGTCGTTTAAACCGGGTAATCCGATTAATGTAGCAAATAGGCACCAGATATTAGTACCTATGATATTTCAAGCTGGTTCTTGTTGCGTAACTGTTAAATTTGGTTAATAACAGAGCTTATTCATCCGTGAGAGTACGCCTAATTAGGGGCAGTATTTACTCATCAAATCAGTTGTTTGTTAAGTGTTTAGCATAATTGAACGGGTCAATTATCCATGATATTTATGTAATAATCTCTAATAATCATGGGATTTTGTACTGGCATAGGAGTAAAAAAATAATGATTTTTATCTATTTCAGTCTTTGTTAGCTAATATTATTTCTTGGTCGTGTATTTTACATAAGTAATATACTAATACAAATAAACCAGGCAACTTTATTAACTTGATCACTTTATTAACACTAGGTGAGCTTTGACTTTAAAAAGTATTAAATATTTACACAACTAAGATGGGGTGTTACGCGCAAAAATAGGAGGAAAAAAGCACTCAATTATGTTTCATAATGAGTGCTTTACAGGAATTAATTAAAAATCATTTTTATAATAAACTGTAAACAGTTATGACCAACAATGTCTAAGAAATACGTTTGTATTTAATACGATGTGGCTCAACAGCAGTGCACCTAATGTTTTCTTCAGCCATGCTTCATATTCGGTGTAGTTACCTTCGTAGAAGTTTACTTTACCTTCATCACGATAATCGATGATATGTGTTGCGATGCGATCTAGGAACCAACGGTCATGTGAAATCACCATGGCACAACCTGCAAATCCGAGTAAGGCATCTTCAAGTGCACGTAGGGTTTCGATATCTAAATCATTGGTTGGCTCATCGAGTAATAATAAGTTGCCACCGGATTTAAGTAATTTAGCAAGATGTAAACGACCACGCTCACCACCAGAAAGATTACCAACAATCTTTTGTTGATCTGTGCCTTTAAAGTTAAAGCGCCCTAGATAAGCACGACTTGGAATTTCAATGGTGCCGACTTGAATAATATCGCTACCACCAGAAACTTCCTGGAAAACAGAGACGCTGTCATCCATATGATCGCGGAACTGTTCAACACTTGCCATGTCAACGGATTCACCAATCACTACTTCACCGGAGTCTGCTTTTTCTGCACCACTTAATATTTTAAACAGTGTTGATTTACCAGCACCATTGGCACCGATAATACCAACAATGGCACCCTTAGGAATGCTAAAGGATAAATCGTCAATCAGAACGCGCCCATCAAAGGATTTAGTTAAATTAGTGACATCAACCACCTGATCACCTAAACGTTTGCCCGTTGGAATGAATAGTTCATTGGTCTCATTACGTTTTTGGAAATCTTGATTATTAAGCTCTTCAAAGCGAGATAAACGTGCTTTGCTTTTAGATTGACGCCCTTTGGCATTTGAACGTACCCATTCCAATTCTTTTTCAATTTGACGTTGGCGAGCTTTCTCTTTTGAAGCTTCCTGTAAAAGACGGGCATTTTTTTGGTCCAACCAAGAAGAGTAGTTACCTTCCCATGGAATACCGTATCCACGGTCAAGTTCTAAAATCCAACCTGCGACATTATCGAGGAAGTATCTATCATGGGTGATCGCAACAACAGTACCTTCATAATCATGTAAGAAGCGTTCTAACCATGCCACGGACTCTGCATCCAAGTGGTTGGTTGGTTCATCAAGTAGTAACATATCTGGTTTTTCAAGCAATAAACGACATAACGCCACACGACGTCGTTCACCACCAGAAAGTACTTTAACAGGTTGATCCCAAGCAGGTAAACGAAGCGCATCAGCGACGCGCTCAAGTTGGTTATCTAAGTTATGACCATCGTGAGCCTGGATGATATCTTCAAGTTGTCCTTGGCGTTTAGCAAGTGCATCAAAATCAGCATCTTCAAGAGCATAATCCGCATAAACTTGATCTAATTCTGTGAGTGCATTTTTGACTTCGCTAACTGCTTCTTCAATCACTTCACGTACGTTTTTTTGTAAATCTAAAATAGGCTCTTGAGGAAGGTAACCGATTTTAGTGCCCGATAAGGCATGTGCCTCACCTTCAAATTCTTTATCAACACCGGCCATGATTTTAAGCAGTGTTGATTTACCTGAACCATTTAACCCTAATACGCCGATTTTAGCGCCAGGAAAAAAGCTTAAGGAAATATCTTTTAAAATTGTACGTTTAGGAGGAACAACTTTTGAAACGCGGTTCATGGAGAAAATAAATTTATCTGGAAGAGCCATTTTGCAACCTTATAAATGTATGAAAAAATTAAGTAACAGTATTGTAGAGCAGGGATTTATTGCGTCAATGCTTTGTACGATAGGATTTGAAATCACATCAGAGAAAAACAATATTTATCGTTAATATTTGCAGTCTAAATAGAGTGCAAGATCGAAGGCGAATCATCACTCATTTGATAACGTTAATTTTTCTCATATTAAATCCCTAAATTATTCACGTCTTTTGGTCTATGCAAGCGCCGAAACTTTGCGTAAAATGCGCAACATCAAAAACACAACTTATATTAACTGTCTAGTTATTAATGCCTAGCAGTTATATTAATTAGGAGAAGCGCATGTTTAACCGCGATATGAATATTGCAGATTACGATCCAGAGTTATGGGAATCAATGACAGGTGAAGTTCAACGTCAAGAAGACCACATTGAGCTAATTGCATCTGAAAACTACACAAGCCCACGTGTAATGGAAGCGCAAGGAAGTCAACTAACCAATAAATATGCTGAAGGTTACCCTGGTAAGCGTTACTACGGCGGTTGTGAGTATGTAGATGTTGCTGAGTCATTAGCGATTGAACGTGCAAAATCTTTATTTGTCGCGGATTATGCAAATGTACAACCACATGCTGGTTCACAAGCAAACAGCGCAGTTTATGCGGCGCTTTGTAATGCTGGTGATACGGTTTTAGGTATGAGCCTTGCACACGGTGGTCATTTAACTCACGGTGCTAAAGTTAGCTTTTCTGGTAAAACATACAATTCAGTTCAATACGGCATCAACCCTGATACAGGTGTTCTTGATTATGCAGAAGTTGAGCGTTTAGCCGTTGAACATAAACCAAAAATGATTATTGCTGGTTTCTCAGCATATTCAGGTATTGTAGATTGGGCTAAATTCCGTGAAATTGCTGATAAAGTAGGTGCTTACCTATTTGTTGATATGGCACATGTTGCAGGTCTTGTGGTCGCGGGTCTTTACCCTAACCCAGTTCCTTTTGCTGATGTTGTTACGACTACAACTCATAAAACATTAGGCGGTCCACGTGGTGGTCTAATTTTAGCAAAAGCAAATGCTGAAATTGAGAAAAAATTAAACTCTGCAGTATTCCCTGGTGGACAAGGTGGTCCATTAATGCACGTGATTGTCGCTAAAGCGGTTGCCTTTAAAGAATGTGCTGAACCTGAATTTAAAGTTTACCAACAATCTGTTTTAGACAATGCTAAAGCAATGGTTAAAGTATTCCAAGATCGTGGTTACAAAATCGTATCTAACGGTACTGAAAACCATTTATTCCTTGTTGACTTAATTGCGCAAGATATCACGGGTAAAGAAGCTGATGCGACATTAGGCCTTGCACACATTACTGTTAATATGAACTCAGTGCCTAATGATCCACGTTCTCCATTTGTAACATCTGGTTTACGTATTGGTACGCCAGCATTTACACGTCGTGGCGCAACAGTTGCAGATTCAACTGAATTAGCAACATGGATTTGTGATGTGTTAGATGCAATCAAAGACGAAGAGAAATTAGTCGCGACTATTGAAGCAGTTAAAGTGAAAGTGGCTGAATTCTGTAAAGCGAATCCAGTTTACGGTTAAGCACTTAAAACTCATGAGTATAAGCCACACAATAGTGTGGCTTTTTTGTTTTTAAGCGCAACGACTTAAAAATAACATTAAGCTTTTATATTGACTCTACACGGGATGTATTTCGTGTTAGATTTCTTTTTTAGTCTCTCAAATTTAAAGGATGAGTCATGTTCTGTCCATTTTGTAGTGCACAAGATACTAAAGTAATCGATTCTCGTTTAGTAGCTGATGGCTCACAAGTGCGTCGTCGCCGAGCATGTAATGAATGCCAAGAGCGTTTTACAACCTTTGAAAGTGCAGAATTATTGATGCCTCGTTTGATCAAATCCGATGGTCGCCGTGAGCCATTTGATGATGAAAAACTGCTGGTGGGGATTCACCGTGCGTTAGAAAAACGCCCAGTAAGCCTTGAAGCAATTGAAGTTGGCGTTAATAACCTCAAGTCAAAATTACGTGCAACAGGGGAGCGAGAAATTCCTTCAAAAATGGTTGGCGAATTAGTGATGGACCTCCTTAAAGCACTTGATAAAATTGCCTATATCCGTTTTGCCTCTGTTTATCGATCCTTTGAAGATGTAAAAGAGTTTGGTGAAGAAATTGCCAAATTAGATCCATAAACAATCTGCCAAGACTTAAATAATTAAAAGGTATTCAATGACCCAAACAACCTTCTCTGAACAAGACCAATATTACATGTCAATGGCAATCGAACTTGCCAAAAAAGGGCGCTTTACTACGGCTCCTAATCCAAATGTAGGTTGTGTTATTGTTGCTAATGAACAAATTGTTGGCGAGGGTTTTCATCTTAAGGCTGGTGAACCTCATGCTGAAGTTCATGCCTTAGCAATGGCGGGTACTAAAGCCATTAATGCAACCTGTTATGTGACACTGGAACCTTGTTCTCACTTTGGTCGTACACCTCCCTGTGCATTAGCACTTACTAAAGCCGGGGTTAAACGTGTTGTGGTTGCTATGGTTGATCCTAATCCAAAAGTAGCGGGGCGTGGCATCAAAATATTAGAAGATGCAGGCATTCGTGTTGATGTTGGTGTATTAGAAAAACAGGCCAAAGCCTTAAATTTAGGCTTTATTAAACGCATGCAAACTAAAATGGCTCGTATCACTGTCAAAATGGCTTCAAGTTTGGATGGCAAAACAGCACTTAGAAATGGTCAAAGTCAGTGGATCACAGGTCCAGATGCACGCATTGATGTGCAATATTATCGTGCTATGCAAAGTGCTATTTTAAGTGGCAGTGGCACAGTGTTAAGTGATGACCCAAGTCTTAATGTGCGTTTTACTGAGTTGCAAAAATCGCCTCGATTTAATGATGTGATTAATGAGTCGCAATTACGCCAGCCAATACGCATTATTTTAGATTCACACAATAAATTAACTTTAAAAGAACAAATTTTTAATCTACCCGGTAAAGTAGTATTAGTTTCATTAGCGATGCGTTCTGATTTTGAATCATTTACAGGTATTGCTGAAGTGGATCAAATAGTCGTGAAGGACGACGGACATGGCCGTATCGATTTAAAGGACTTATTAACCCAATTAAACCAATATGAATTAAACGATATTTGGGTGGAGTCTGGTGCTAAATTAGCAGGTGAATTTTTTAATCAACAACTGGTTGATGAATTTATATTGTACCAAGCACCAAAATTAATGGGCGATCAGGGCAGAAACTTAGTAAACTTACCTGATTATTCAAAAATGGATGACGTTATACAGTTAACATTAAAAGAAATGACGTTAATTGGAAATGATATTCGCATTATAAGTGACCGAGATTAATATGTTTACAGGTATTATCGAAGCCGTTGGCTCAATTACAGCAATCAAACATCATGCAAAAGATATGACTATCACTGTGGATAGCGGTGATCTGGATTTAAGTGATGTGAAATTAGGTGACAGTATTTCCCATAATGGTGTGTGCCTCACAGTGACTCGATTAGAAGGTAATAGTTATGATGTGGATATTTCACATGAAACGATTAAACGCAGTGGTTTTGCTAATATAAAAAATGGTTTTCCTGTTAATCTTGAAAAAGCGATGCAAGTGTCATCTCGTTTTGGTGGACATATTGTCAGTGGTCACGTCGATGGTGTTGGAGAAATAACTTCAGTGACTCAAGTGGGAAGCGCTATAGAATATTGGATAAAAGCACCTGATTCATTAGCAAAATATATTGCCGAAAAAGGCTCTATTTCCGTTGATGGGATCAGTTTAACAACCAATGCGATTGATGGTGCATCTTTTATGTTAACCATTATTCCACATACGACCTCTCAAACAACCATGAAACATTACCAGGCCGGGACATTAGTGAACCTAGAAGTTGATGTTGTTGCGCGTTATTTAGAGCGTTTGTTATTGGGTGATAAAGCGACCAATAATCACACTGAAAAAGAATCGACAATGGAGTTGCTTGCTCGTAGCGGTTTCATGGGTTAAAAATTACAAAAGGAATAAGAATGAAATTGAATACAACTGCTGAAATTATTGAAGATATCCGTTTAGGAAAAATGGTTATCTTGATGGATGATGAAGACCGAGAAAATGAAGGTGATTTAATCATGGCTGCAGACATGGTTACCCCTGAAGCGATTAATTTTATGGCGACTTATGGTCGCGGTTTAGTATGTTTAACACTAACCGAAGCAAGATGTGAGCAACTTAAGTCGCCATTAATGGTAAGTGATAATACAGTCGCTTTTTCGACTAACTTTACTGTATCTATCGAAGCTGCAGAAGGTGTAACAACGGGTATTTCTGCCGCTGATCGAGCCATTACAGTTCAACGAGCAGTAGCATCAAATGCTAAACCTGCTGATATCGTTATGCCTGGTCATATCTTTCCACTTAAAGCGCAGTCTGGCGGTGTGTTAACACGTGCAGGTCATACAGAAGCTGGTTGTGATTTAGCGCGTTTAGCTGGGCGTGAACCTGCAGGTGTCATTGTAGAAATTTTAAACGAAGACGGAAGCATGGCGCGCCGTAGTGATTTAGAAGTATTTGCTAAAAAACACGACCTTAAATTAGGCACTGTTGCAGATTTAATTGAATACCGTAACAATAATGAAACCACGATTGAAAAAGTTTCTAGTTGTAAATTACCGACAGAATATGGGGAATTTGATCTCGTTGCATATCAGGATACAATTGATAAACAAGTTCACTTTGCCCTTGTTAATGGTGAAATAAAAGCCGGACAAGTTACTAATGTACGTGTACATTTACAAAATACTTTTACTGATAACTTTTTCTCAGATAGAGCCAGTGCTCGAACTTGGCCACTAAGTAAAGCGATGCAACGCCTTGCAAAAGATGGTGGTATATTAGTTATGTTAGGCCATCAAGAAAGTGCAGAATCATTGATTGAACAGGTAAAAAATATTGCGCTTCAAGATGCAGGTGAACGTATTGCTAATAAACCACAGGGGGCGAGTCGTCGCGTTGGTGTTGGCTCTCAGATTCTGCGTGATTTAGGAGTACAAAAAATGGCTTTGTTAAGCTCAGAAAAACGTTATCATGCGTTATCAGGATTTGGGCTTGAAGTGGTTGATTACATCACTGAATAATTTTAGTGGTCAACAATAAAAGTGTGCTAGAATGCGCACTTTCTTAAAAAGATATGTAAATAAGGGTAGTAAATGAAAATAATTGAAGGTGGTTTAGCGGCACCAGAAGCGAAAATCGCAATTGTAATCTCTCGTTTTAATAGCTTTATCAATGAGCAATTACTAGCAGGCGCAATTGATACCCTTAAGCGTACTGGCCAAGTACAAGATGATAACATTACCGTGGTTCGCATGCCTGGGGCTGTAGAGCTTCCATTAGTGACGAAACGTGTTGTCGCATCTAAAAAATATGATGCTATTATCGCTCTAGGTACTGTTATTCGTGGTGGTACACCACACTTTGAATTTGTTGCTAATGAATGTAACAAAGGCCTAGCTCAGGTTTCTTTAGACTTTGATATCCCAGTTGCATTTGGTGTGTTAACAACTGATTCAATTGATCAAGCCATTGAACGTGCAGGTACTAAAATGGGTAATAAAGGTAGTGAAGTCGCTTTAAGTGCGTTAGAAATGGTTAATGTAATGGCGGAATTAGCTTAATGAAAATTAAACCTGCTGAGCGTCGTCGTGCTCGTCAATTTTCAGTGCAAGCTGTGTATCAATGGCAAATTACCGGAGCGAGTTTTGGTCAAATTATTGATCAATTTAGCGTAGACCAAGATTTGTCTAAAACAGACGTTGCTTATTTTAAAGAGTTACTTGCGGGTGTTATTAACCATCAAGAAGCACTAGATGAAAAACTATCACCTTATCTTTCTCGTAAAATTAAAGATGTTGATATGGTTGATCTTGCTATTCTACGTATTGCGATGTTTGAATTAAGCTACCGCACGGATGTACCGCATAAAGTAGTATTAAATGAAGCGATTGAATTAGCAAAAGACTTTGCTACAGATGAGTCTTATAAATTTGTTAATGGCGTATTAGACAAAGCTTTACGTAGTTTAAAATTACGCGACGCATAACATTGTTTACATAATCTCGTTTAATAGGCATTTTAAAAATCCAGTCGCATTTGCCACTGGATTTTTTCGTTTTAAGTAAATAGTAAAAATTAAAAAAGTTGTTAAAGGAATAATAATGAATAAAAGTTTAATCACTAATCTTGTTGCTGGGCTTATTTTAGTGGCTGGATTGTTATTAAAAGAAAATGTTTTAAGCATGGTAGGGTTATTTGCATTGTCTGGTGCATTAACTAACTGGCTAGCGATATTTATGCTGTTTGAAAAAGTCCCATTTTTATATGGTTCTGGTGTTGTGCCTGCACATTTTGAAGAGTTTAAAAAAGGTATTCGTAATTTAATGATGGAGCAGTTTTTTACACTTGAAAATGTTGATCGTTTTTTAAGTGCTGGTTCGCTCTCTGCTACACAATTAAATTTAGTACCTGTTATCGAAAAAGTAGATCTTAACCCTACTTATGATGGTTTGATTAAAGTGATCATGGCTTCTTCCTTTGGCCCTATGTTAGGCATGTTTGGGGGGAAGATGCATTAAAACCACTTCGTGAACCCTTCATTAAACACATGAAAACCTCAATCATAGACTTAACTGAAGACGAAACTTTTATTGAGTTATTAAAAGCTGAAATAGAAGATCCTGAAATGATGGAGGATATTCTCGCTAAGATAGAAAGAATTATCGAACAACGTTTAAATGAATTAACACCGCAATTAGTGAAAGAAATTATTCAAGCAATGATTAAAAAACATCTTGGTTGGTTAGTGGTTTGGGGCGGTGTTTTTGGTGGCTTAATTGGCCTTATCACCACTTTTGTTGTTTAAAGTATAAAGACGTTTTTCATTAAATAACAAAAGTAAACAAGTAAAAGTAAATAGTAGCTTGAGTCAATTAAGCTACTATTTTTTTATTCCAACCTGAAGTTATTTAAGTTTGTGCTGATATTTAGCCTTAAACTTATTAAATTTAGGGCTAATAACCATAGAGCAGTATCCCTGTTGTGGGTTTTGTAAATAATAACCTTGATGATAAGTCTCTGCTGGATAAAAAGTCTCTAATTCAACCAATGTTGTGACAATCGGTGCATCAAAAACAGCCTCAGCAGTGAGTCTTGCTATATAGTCAGCGACTAGTTTGTGTTGGCTTTGATCATGATAAAAGATAGAAGAGCGATATTGAGTGCCGATATCATTACCCTGGCGATTTAATTGTGTCGCATCATGCAAAGTAAAAAGATTTCTAACAGGGTTTGATAACTTATTATTTGATCATCAAAGGTTATTTGAACTACCTCGGCATGGCCCGTTTCTCCGGTACAAATCGATTCGTAGCTAGGGTCGATTGTTTCACCACCACAATACCCAGAAACTGCACTGTTAACGCCTTCAAGTGCGTTAAAAGCGACTTCGATACACCAGAAGCAACCGCCTGCAAAAGTAGCCTGTGAAATAGCCATAAATTTTCCTAGTTAATGATAATAGTAGAGGTTTTAGCTGGTGAAGTCGCATCTTCACTATTGCTTTCAGTTGCCGCGTTTGGCGCATTTTTCTGTTCAGCGTTTACCAATGGATTTTCGGCAATACCTGCGTCTTTTTGAATATCTATTAAAGATCTATTGTTAAAAACTAACAGGATTTGTTCCTGTTGAATCGCTTCACCACCCGGTTTTATATAACGCACATAATGCCATTTAGATGAATCAAATTGGTCAATCAACATCGGAGATCCAAGAATAAAAATAACTTGCTCCTGTGACATGCCAAGTTCTAATTGTGCTATTTTTTCATCATCAATATAGTTTCCCTGTGTGACGTCAATTTGATAAACAAAGGTGTCGTAAAGGAAAGAACAACCAGAAAGAGAAAATGTTAAAAAGAGGGCGCTAGCGAGTTTTTTTATAGGCATTTTTTTATCGCACTTTTGTTAGCAAAGAAAAGACTACATATCTTTTAAATGAAGTCATGAAGCTGAATAATACCCAAGCTATTGCTCGTTGTAAAAAGGTAAAGTCGAATATTCACTGCCACGCTCGCTTTTTAAGCGGGTAAAAGCGATTAAATTGCTTAAAGACTCGTTTAAAAGAGTGTGATGCTTCCACTATTGAGCAAATTTACGTAGAATTCCTGCCCTGACCTTTTGATTTTGAACTTGTGTTGTGAATTTATAGAATGTCTCTTTTTGCTTTAGGAATTAACCATCAAACAGCTTCCGTGGCTTTGCGTGAAAAAGTCGCATTTAGCCCCGAATCTTTATTTGATGCTTATCAACAGTTGTTAGCACAACCACATGTCTTAGAAGCCGTTATTGTGTCTACCTGCAACCGTACTGAAATTTATTGCAGTGTTGAAAATGAAAGTTGTCAGTCGGTGATCGATTGGTTTTGTCAATTTCACCAAGTTACTGAAAAAGAGTTAATTAAAAGCCTTTATTGTTATCAAGAAGAGCAAGCCGTTCAACATCTGTTTCGAGTTTCCTGTGGGTTAGATTCGATGGTGTTGGGTGAACCTCAAATTTTAGGTCAAATAAAACAAGCCTTTGCCAGTGCAGGGCAGGCTAAGAGTGTTAACAAATTATTAAACCGATGGTTTCAACATGCTTTTACTGTGGCAAAACGAGTAAGAACTGAAACTCAGATTGGTGCGAATGCCATTTCAGTTGCTTTTGTCGCTGTGTGTTTAGCAAAGCAAATCTTTAGCGATTTAAGCCAAAGTCGAGTGTTATTAATTGGTGCAGGCGAAACTATAGAGTTAGTGGGAAAATATCTGGTAGAGCATAATGTACCAAATATCACCATTGCTAATCGAACTTTATCCCGAGCAATGGATTTAGTTGAACAATTTGATGCTCAGGCAATTACTTTAGGTGAGATCCCAAATAACTTGAGTGAAGCTGATATTATTATCTCTTCAACTGCTAGTCCATTGCCCATAATAGGCAAAGGCATGGTTGAAAGCGCACTTAAAAAACGCCGTCATCAACCTATGTTATTTATTGATATTGCGGTGCCTCGAGATATTGAAGCTCAGGTATCAGAATTACGTGACGCTTACCTTTATAGTGTTGATGATTTACATGGCATTATTGAAGAGAATAAACAGGCAAGACAAGAAGTCGCGATTGAAGCAGAAAAAATTATTGAAGGTTGCATTGTTAATTTTTGCCATTGGTTAGAGTCATTAAAAGCGGTTGAAAGTATCCGTAGTTATCGTAGTAATAGCGAAGATTTACGTGATGAGCTGTTAGTTCGAGCACTCAATTCGCTGGAAAATGGTGGCGAAGCAGAAAAGGTAATTAAAGAACTTGCCTTTAAATTAACCAATAAATTAATTCATCATCCAAGCCAAGCATTAACCCAGGTTAGTCGCACTGGAGATGATAACGAATTACAAATATTACGTTCTGCCCTAGGGTTAGATGAAGAATAAATAAAGTAATTAGGCTCTTCGCCTGAATAATTACACAATATAGGCCTAGGTGTTTATTAGGGCCATAGTTTTAATAAAAGAGAGAATATGAAAGCATCAATTGTTGCAAAATTAGAAGTACTAGTTGAGCGTTATGAAGAAATCCAAGCCTTACTTGGTGATCAAGAAACGCTTTCGGACCAAAATAAATATCGTGAATTAACAAAAGAATATGCTCAACTTGAAGTCGTTGTGCTGTCTTTCCAAGCATACCAGGGCAGTCTTGATGATTTAGAAGCCGCTGAAATGATGCTTGAAGATGATGATCCCGATATGAAAGAAATGGCGCTTGAAGAAATTGAAGAAGCAAAATTAAAAGTCGCTAAATTATCTGATGAACTGCAAATATTGTTATTGCCTAAAGATCCTAATGATGATCGTAACTGTTATATTGAAATTCGCGCCGGAGCAGGGGGTGATGAAGCGGCTATTTTTGTTGGTAATCTATTCCGTATGTACAGTAAGTATGCTGATACAAAAAAATGGCGTGTAGAAACAATGAACAGCAACGTTAGTGAGCAAGGCGGTTATAAAGAAATTGTTGCTAAAATTGATGGTGAAGGTGCCTACGGTTTAATGAAGTTTGAGTCTGGCGGGCACCGTGTTCAACGCGTACCTGAAACAGAATCACAAGGACGTATTCATACATCTGCATGTACAGTAGTTGTTATGCCTGAAATTCCAGAAGCTGAAGCAATTTCAATTAACCCTGCAGACCTAAAAGTAGATACTTTCCGAGCGTCTGGGGCCGGTGGTCAGCACGTTAATAAAACCGATTCTGCGATTCGTATTACCCACGTACCAACGGGCACTGTTGTTGAGTGTCAAGAACAACGTTCACAACATAAAAACCGTGCGCAGGCGATGTCTGTTTTACAGGCTCGTTTACAACAAGCGGAAGATGAAAAAAATCAAAGCGAAGAGCAAGATATTCGCCGTAGTTTAGTGGCAAGTGGTGACCGTAGTGAACGAATTCGTACTTACAATTATCCGCAGGGGCGTGTTAGTGACCACCGTATTAATTTAACACTATATCGCTTAAATGAAATTTTAGAGGGCGAATTAGAAGCCTTACATGATCCAATATTAATTGAAGATCAAGCTGATAAACTAGCTGAATTATCTAAGGGTGATTTCTAATTGCGCATTGATGATGCTTTAATCTGGGCAAAGTTTTTGCTCTCTAATAGTGACTCGCCTTTATTGGATGCGCAGATTTTACTTGCGCACGTATTAGAAAAAGAGTCTGTTTATTTGATGACTTGGCCTGAACGAGACTTAACTGCTGAACAAAAAAGCCGTTTTGAAAGCTTAGTTGAACAACGTATCAATGGAATGCCAGTTGCATATTTAACCGGCATTAGAGAATTTTGGTCATTACCTTTAAAGGTTAATAACGCAACCTTGATCCCGCGACCTGATACTGAAATTTTGGTTGAAACTGCACTGAGTTATTGTACAGCACAATCTTGTATTTTAGATTTAGGCACAGGTACAGGCGCGATTATTTTAGCCTTAGCTAGTGAATTACCAAATAGCAGTTGTTTTGCGGTTGATTTTAATAAAGACGCAGTTGCTTTAGCGAATGAAAATGCTTCATCATTGAATATTAAAAATGTGACTTTCAAACAAAGTAATTGGTTTGAAAATGTTGTCGGCCAGTTTGATTTAATCGTTTCAAACCCGCCCTACATTGATGAAAATGATAAACACCTAAATCAAGGTGATGTGCGTTTTGAACCTTTATCTGCATTGGTTGCTAAAGATAATGGATTGTCCGATATTCGCTTAATTGCACAGCAAGCTAAGCATTATTTAAATGACAATGGAATACTCATTATTGAACATGGTTTTGAGCAAGGTAATGATGTGCGTGAGATATTTGCAACACTGGGTTATGAGGGTATTAACACCATTAAAGATTATGGCGATAATGAGCGTATCACTGTGGCCAGATATCACAGTAAGTAAGACTGGTTAACGCAATCTATCTTCTAAAAAGAGAAATATAATGTACGGATTTTTAAAACACACACACATGACCCTGATTTTAATTGCTGTTGTGTTATTTATTGTTAATTTTTATTGGTTAAAAACAGGGCATAAAAACGCACAAAAACCTGTATTTAAGAAAATATTATTACATACTCATTTAACAATATTTTTGCTAGGTGCGGGATTAATAGGTTTGTTACAGATTAACCCTTTTGCAGAAAGTGGTTACTGGGTATTAGAAAAAGTGGTCGCATTTGTTTTTTATTTAATCATGGTAAAAAGTGCATTAACTGAAAATAAGCCGACCAAAATGCAACTGATCAGCTTTTTAGGTGCCTTAGGCTGGTTGGCTTACATTGTTAAGCTTGCCTTGAGCAAGCAAGCTATTTTATTAGTAGGGTAAAACGTGACGATTATTACAATAGATAATATGACAGAAGACAGTACATCTGAAAACCAGCCTAATGAAGGGGTAACTGGTGCAGATGATTCCTTAGTTGAAAACTTAGCAGTGGATGCTATGACTATCAAAGAGGAGTCCCGTTTAATGACCATGAATAATAAGTTTGATTTTGACAAGCGAACATTATTAGATGCGGTATTGGTTATTGAGTCTGAAATAACAGGATTAAATATTGCTAGCTTTCAGGATAGCTTACGCCTGCAACAGCTTGTTGTGAAATCTAAATTGGCTTCATTTGAAACTGCGAACAAAGAAAAATTATTAGCCTTGCTGGATATACTTTATAAACAACAAGGTTTTACTGGAGATTGGAAAGCATTTTTTAAAGTTAAAAATGCACTTATCTCCTTAGTGTTTTCACGACGTAAGGGTATTCCGATCAGTTTAGGTATTTTATTACTCGATTTCTTGCGCTTAAGTGATTTTGATGCACAGGGAATTTGTTTCCCTAGTGGTTTTATTATCCGTGTAAAACTTGATAATGAAGTGCTTTATGTTGATCCTTTCATAGGTGAAATCGCAACTTGGGAGTTACTTGAGTTAAAAGTACGTGGGCAGATGGGGAATTACGCTAAATTAACCTTAGATATGTTAAAACCTGATACTAATGAAACGATTGTTAAACGCTTTATTAATGTTTTAAAAGCGGCATATATTCAAGCAGATAGAACTGAAATTGCCTTATTATGCAGTGATATTCTATTAAGGCTTGACCCTGATGATGCCTATGAAGTGCGTGATCGTGGTTTTCTATTTCAGCAACTTGATTGTTTAAGTTTAGCGCGTAATGATTTTGAATATTTTATGCAACAACACCCTAAAGACCCAATGGTACATTTGTTAGAAAAACAAATTGAAGAAATGGATTTTACTGATCAAATAATGCACTAAAGTGCTTAAAAAAATTAAACAAGAGAATTGAAAATGACAGTACAAAAAATAATTAAAGTAGGCAATATTGATGTTGCTAACGATCGTCCCTTTGTTCTTTTTGGTGGCATGAATGTGCTTGAATCGCGAGATTTAGCGATGAAAATGGTTGAGCATTATGTTGAAGTGACGAGTGCGCTAAATATCCCTTATGTGTTTAAAGCATCATTTGATAAAGCAAATCGTTCATCGATTAATAGTTTTCGTGGCCCAGGCCTTGAAGAAGGTCTGCGTATTTTCGAAGAAATTAAAAATACCTTCGATGTGCCAATTATTACAGATGTACATGAACCTTACCAAGCAAAACCTGTTGCAGAGGTTGTTGATGTGATTCAATTGCCTGCTTTTTTAAGTCGACAAACAGATCTTGTTCAAGCAATGGCTGAAACTAATGCCGTTATTAATGTTAAAAAAGCACAATTTTTAGCACCCCATGAAATGGCACATATCATAACTAAATTTAACGAAGCAGGTAATGATAAAATTATTTTGTGTGAACGAGGCAGTTGCTTTGGTTACAACAACTTAGTAGTTGATATGCTTGGTTTCAGCACCATGAAAGAAACAGGTTACCCGGTTATTTTTGATGTGACTCATTCATTACAAAAACCAGGTGCGCGTAGCGATAGTGCCGATGGTCGTCGTAGCCAAGTTGTTCAACTTGGTCTTGCGGGCATGTCTCAAGGTATTGCCGGACTATTTTTAGAGTCTCACCCAGATCCAAGTAATGCAAAATGTGATGGTCCATGTGCACTTTCTTTAGATAAACTGAAACCATTCTTAACGCAAATGAAGCAAATGGATGAACTTGCGAAAAGTTTAGACGCTATCGATACAGAATAATGCATGACCTTTCTACTAAACCAATAGCGCGTCTATTTTTACTAATAGGAGCGCTACTTGGAGCCTCAGGTGTTGCCCTTGGTGCTTATGCCAGCCATGGTTTACAAAGTTGGGCAAGTATTACCCAGATTGAGTATTTTCAGTTGGCTGTCACTTATCAGTTATTTCACGCTATTGTATTAGTGGCCGTTTCTATTCTGGCTTTATTTTTTCTAATCGCTGGTTAGTCGCTAGTCAAATTTGTTTTGTTATTGGTGTTATCTTTTTCAGCGCAAGTTTGTATTTTTATGTTTTAAGCGGTATCAAATTGCTTGGTGCGATCACACCCATTGGCGGATTATTATTAATCATTGCATGGTTATTATTTGCCGTTTCTATTTTCAGGAAAAGTGTTAAATGTTAGGTATTTTATTATATTGTCGCCCCGGTTTTGAAAACGACTGTGCTAACGAAATTCAAGATAAAGCTTCTGAGTTAGAAGTATTTGGATTTATTAAAACGCTACGTAATAGTGGTTATGTTTTTTATCAATGTTATAACCCTGAAGAAGTTGTCGAACTAGCTCAGAACATTGATTACAAACAGCTCATTTTTGCACGTCAAATGATAATCGTAAAAGCCTTTGTACAAGGGTTACCGCTAGAAGATCGTATTTCTCCTATTCTTGAAATAACACGTGATTTGCCGATGGGGGAGACCTTTATGTCGAAGCACCGGAAGGCGATGAAACTAAACCTTTATTGACTTTTTGTCGTAAGTTTACCGTGCCACTTCGCCAAGCATTAAAAAAACAAAATAGCCTAACAGCCAAAGATAATCGTAAAAAAATCTGTTACCACCTGTGTTTCCTAGATAATCAATCTGCATATATTGGTTATTCATTACCAAATAATCGTAGTGAGTTATACATGGGAATTACACGTTTACGTTTCCCAAGCGAAGCGCCGAGCCGCTCTACCTTAAAACTTGATGAAGCATTTCAAGTGTTTTTGACGCCTGAGGAGCAGGAAACGCGTTTACATTCTGGCATGCGCGCTGTGGATTTAGGGGCTTGTCCTGGGGGATGGACTTATCAATTGGTACGCCGAGGTATGTTTGTTAGTTGTGTTGATAATGGTGCAATGGCTGAAAGCTTAATGGAATCAGGACAAATAACCCATTATATGGAAGATGGTTTTAAATTTGAGCCCGAGCGTAAAAACATTGATTGGTTAGTTTGCGATATGATAGAACAACCAAAACGTGTCGCTAAACTGATGGCTAAATGGCTTATTGAAGGTTGGTGTAAAGAAACGATTTTCAATTTAAAACTGCCAATGAAGAAACGTTATCAGGAAGCTTCAGAAGACTTAAAAATACTTACCGATATGCTTGAAGAAGCAGAGGTAGTTTATCAGCTTCAGGCTAAACATTTGTATCATGATAGAGAAGAAATAACCGTACATGTGAGTATTCAAGGCAATGTATGGGGCAATATCAGTAATAAAACATCTTAATTTAAGGTTCAAATGAAGATAGATTTAACGGCATTAATGACTGAAACTCGTAATGATGCATCTAAAGAAATAGATACACTTTCGACGATCGACATGTTAAAAGTTATTAATCAGGAAGATCAAAAAGTTGCCTTGGCGGTACAACAAACATTGCCTGAAATAGCAAAACTGGTTGATGCCATTGTGCTTGGTTTTGCAAAGGGTGGACGATTAATTTATACAGGGGCAGGTACCTCAGGACGGTTAGGTATTCTAGATGCAAGTGAATGTCCGCCTACCTTTGGAACACCTGCCTCGCAAGTCATTGGCCTCATTGCCGGTGGTAAACCAGCTATTTTAAAAGCAGTTGAAAATGCTGAGGATAATACTCAACTAGGTGCTCAGGATTTAATTGACCTTAACTTCAATGAACATGATGTGCTTGTTGGTATTGCTGCCAGTGGTCGCACTCCCTATGTGATAGGCGCAATGCAATATGCTTTAACGCAGAACGCCACTGTTGCCTGTCTGAGTTGTAATCCTAATAGTGTAATGACTGAGCTTGCCCAAATTGCCATCATCCCAATTGTAGGGGCTGAAGTTGTCACAGGTTCATCACGCATGAAGGCCGGCACGGCACAAAAACTAGTACTGAATATGATCACCACGGGTGCTATGATTAAATCAGGTAAAGTATTTGGTAACTTGATGGTAGATGTTGAAGCAACCAATGCTAAGTTAGTACAACGTCAGAAAAATATTGTTATGCAAGCAACTCAATGTTCCTTGGAAGAGGCTGAAAGTGCATTATTAGCCTGTGATTCTCACTGTAAAACGGCAATATTAATGATCCTACTTAATATTGATGCTATCACTGCACAAAATAAATTAGCGGAAAACAAAGGCTTTATACGCAAAGCATTAACTGATTAAGAAAGAGATAATATGGCGAACTTAGCAAAACATGCATTTATTTTTATTCGAGGATTTGCCATTATCCTACTATTTTTGACAATAGGGAAAACCATTAGTCCACTCCTTCCTATTGTTTTTCCAGGTAGTATTATTGGATTAATTTTACTGTTTTTAAGCCTAAGAGTAGGGCTAATAAAAATAGATTGGGTGGTTACTTCTGCTCATTTTATTATTAAATATATGGTGATTTTATTTATTCCCTTATCAGTGGGCATCATCAATTATTTTGATTTATTATTAAATAATTGGTTAGTGATTATATTTTCAATATTCTTCACTACATTCCTAATTATGTTAACAGTGGGGCATCTTTTCCAAAGATTAAATAAACAGGGAATTCTTAATATGTTTGTTTATTTAGCATTACCTTTAACTTTAATGATCTTTTTCTCAGTAAATATGCTTATTCAAGAAAGCCGATTTTAGTTTTTAATCCATTTTTATTGTCAGTGACAATGCTCATTACATTGCATCTGTTTTTTAATCTTGATTATAAACAGTATGAATCTGGCACAATGCTATTAAATTATATGCTTGAACCTGCGGTAGTGACCTTAGCAATTCCTTTATTTCAACAAATCCATCTGATCAGCCAAAAGTTTAAAATAATTTTAACCTGTTGTTTACTGTCTGTGTGTATTGCTTTTATTGTGCCATTTTTTATTTTACCTTTGCTTAATGCCGATGCAGTTACCACTGCATCATTGGCTGGGCAATCGATTACCACTGCAATTGCTGTTGAAGTAAGTAAAAGCTTAGGTGGTATCCCGGCACTTACTACCGCAATGGTCTTATTTGTTGGTTTATTAGGGGCAACAGTAGGGCGATCTTTTTAAATAAAGTGGGCGTTAAAGATAAACAAGCCATCGGTATAGCGATTGGCAGTGCATCTCACGTGTTAGGAACGGCTAAATTATTAGAAGAAGGCGCTGAAGAAGGGGCTTTCTCCTCACTTGCTTTGATTGTCTGTGCTATTTTCTCTGCTCTGTTAATGCCTGTTTTTTATGTGCTTTTATTTTAAGTTTTGAGTGACTGATGAAATTAGAAGAAATTGCAAAATTAGCGAAAGTATCTCGCACCACAGCAAGTTATGTTATCAATGGTAAATCTGAACAATATCGTATCAGTGAGAAAACTCGACTGAAAGTCATGGCGGTTGTTGAACAGCATAATTACAAAGCAAATTATGCCGCTAGCTCTTTGAGAGCAGGAAACAGCCGTACATTTGGTTTAGTTATCCCTGATTTAGAAAACTACAGTTACGCAAAGTTAGCTAAATTATTAGAAAGAGACGCACGAAAAGCTGGCTTTCAATTAATCATTTCCTGCTCAGATGACCAAGTAGAAACAGAAATGAGCGTGGTCACTAGTTTAGTGAGTCGTAGTATAGATGTATTGATTGTTGCTAGTGTTTTACCTGCTGACAATGATTTTTATCCTGAAATACAAAAAAGGTGTGCCTGTTGTCGCGATAGACCGTTTCCTCAATGATGAACTTTTTGCTAGTGTGATCAGCGAAGATCTTGACGGTGCCCTAGAACTTGCGCAATCTTTATTAAGTAAAAAAATAAATAGCATTGGTTTGATTGGTGCAATGCCTTTACTTGGTATTTCAAAGGAGCGTGAACAAGGCTTTAAAGTCAGCCTTGGCTAAGCAGGAAATAGCACCCGAGGTAATGTTTGCCTATGGCGAATACTTCAGCGCTGAACAAGGGCGTAAGCTAACCCAGCAATGGATAGAATCAAGATTGTTTCCCCGATGCTATTTTAGTGACTTCATATACTTTATTTGAAGGTGTGTTAGATTGTTTATTAGTTCACCCAGAGTTATTAGAAAAGGTTGCCTTAGCCACTTTTGGTGATAATCGTTTATTAGACTTTTTACCAGTCAAAATTCAATCATTACCTCAACAGTTTGAAGTTATAGCAGAGAAAGCATTACAATTTGCACTTGCTTGCTACCAAGGGCAATTATCGCCCCTGTACTGAAGTAGTGCCAAGACGATTGGTGACACGTTAATTTCTTACCTATAGTGCTTAGATTGCTTTTAAGTGTTGCTCTGAAATTTTTATAATTTTGTCGACACGATCTTTGTATCTAGGTAAATCAGCAAGAAATTCCGTAATCATCCATGTATTGACGATTTCTGTGGCAATACCAGAGCCTATGATTTTAGCCCCAATACACAATACATTGGTATTAGAATGAGAGCGAGCGAGTTGCGCACAAAATGGATCTTGGCATACTGCAAGCATATAATCCTGAAATTTTATTAGCGATAAGCGCGCTACCATATCCAACCCCATCAATAAAAATGCCACGCTCGGCATCTCCCTTTGCAATGGCTAAACTGGCAGGATAAACAAAATCTGACAAGTCACAGGATTCATCGGAGTAACAACCAAAATCTAAAATTTCATGGCCTTGAATTTGTAATAAAACTTTTATTTCTTGTTTTAATTGTAAACCTGCATGATCGCAGGCAAGTGCAATTTTCATAATTAATACCTTTAAGGTGGTTTTCAACTTATATTTGCGGGAGGCTTTGACAGGTTCTAGTATTACTTTTTATTCCCCCTTCCTAGAGTAGGAAGGGGAATAGTAGGGCGTATTATTAAGCCTGTGCTAACAGTTGCTTGTCACTTTTCTTAAGAAATGCGTAACTAAAGCCTGTTACTAAAGTACCAGCTGCAATAGCCGCTAAATACAATAATACTGGGCTAATTGCGCCAGGGATAAGCAATACAAACAGACCACCATGTGGTGCAAGTAATTCAGCACCGAACAACATTGATAAAGCACCCGTTAGAGCACCACCTGCCATACAAGCTGGAATTACACGCATTGGGTCTTTGGCTGCAAAAGGAATCGCACCTTCAGAGATAAAACAAAGGCCTAATACAAAAGATGCTTTGCCTGCTTCTGCTTCACTGTCGATAAATTTAGATTTAGCTAAGAATGTCGCTAGCCCCATGCCTAATGCGGGTACCATACCTGCGACCATAATGGCGACCATTGGCGCATAGGTTTGTGACGCTAATAGACCAACACCAAAGGTATAGGCTGTTTTATTAACTGGGCCGCCTAAATCGAAACACATCATTGCACCTAACAGTGTTCCTAATAAAATAGCGTTTGCAGAGCCCATATTAGCAAGGAACTCAGTTAAGCCAGCCATGATTGCAGAAACAGGACCGCCAACAATATAAATCATGGTTAAACCAGTTACCAAGCTCGCAACGAGTGGAATTATTAAAATAGGTTTAAGGGTCGCCATTGAGTCTGGTAAAGCAACTTTATCAGCAACAAATTTAGCAACATAACCTGCTAAGAAACCAGCGATAATACCGCCTAGGAAACCAGCTCCAGTTGAACTTGCTAACATACCACCAATTAAACCAGGCGCTAATCCGGGTCTATCTGCAATCGAGAATGCAATAAATCCAGATAAAACAGGGATCATCAATGCAAAGGCTGAAGCACCACCAATTGCCATTAGGGTCGCGCCATAGTGCCTTCTTCTTTAAAGGCTTCAATACCAAAGACAAAGGAAAGGGCGATTAACAATCCACCTGCGACAACAACAGGAAGCATATGTGATACACCTGTCATCAGATGTTTGTAAACACCAGATTTTTCTTCAGTCTTATTCTCTGTTTTTGCGCCTTGGTTTTGGTAAACAGTTGCTTTTTCGAAGGCATTAGTAATTTCTTGGTTAGTTTTCTTAAGTGCTAAACCAGTACTTGTTTTATAAAGTTTTTTGCCTGCAAAGCGTGCTAAATCAACTTCAATATCGGTCGCGATAATCACTAAGTCTGCTTCACTAATATCTTCTGCAGTTAATTGGTTCTTAGCACCTACTGAGCCACGCGTTTCTACTTTTACGCTATAACCTAGACGTTTACCTTCTTCTTCTAATGCCGTTGCGACCATAAAGGTATGTGCAACACCCGTTGGGCAAGCCGTTATTGCAACAATTTTTTTACTATCACTTGCTACATTCTTATTTGTGCTTGTTGCTGTTGTTAATGTTATTGCCTGTTGTGTTGCATTTTGTAAATATGCTTTAGCATCATTCAAACATTCAGTAATGCTTGATTGATAAACTTTTTTACCCGTAAAGCGACTATTATCAATCTCTGTATTGCTACAAATGATAATGCAGTCAGCGACTTCAATTTGTGCTTCAGTCAGTGATTGAATTGGGCTAACGCTGGTGTGACATTCTATATTGATGTCCCAGCTTAATTCTTTGGCGACTTTTTCCATTAAACCTGCGACGATAATGCTGTTTGCGATGCCACTAGGGCAAGCTGTCACTATTGCTAATTTCATATTGAAATCCTTTTTTAAATAGTAGTTAGTTGTGTTGTAATTTGAATGTATTGTTGCATTTGTTGTACTTTTTCTAGATCTTGTACGCCGACTCCGATTTGCGTGACGGCAAAGGTCGCCAGAGCAGTGGCAAAACTTAATGCCTGTGCTTTATCCCATTGGTTTAATGTTGCCCAACAAAGACCAGCAACAAGGGTATCGCCAGCTCCTACTGTGCTAACGACCTGCATTTTTTGAGGAATTGATTGCATCCAACCACTTTGGTCGAGCCATAAAACACCTTTATCACCCAATGAAATAACGACATTCTGACAACCCTGTTGCTGTAGCTTTTCAGCGAGCATGAGTAATCTCTTTGGTATTGTTAAGGTGCTGACCAACAATTGCACTGAGCTCTTCATCATTAGGTTTTATTAAATAGGGGCGCTTTTATACCTGCACTTAATGCCGCATTACTGCTATCAAAAAATACTTTTTTACCGGCTTTTTGTAAGTTTTCTATCCAGTTTTTTAGCTGAGTTGTTGTTAGGCCTTTTGGCAAACTACCAGCAATAACAAATACATCATGTGTATTGGCAAGATTAAAAAGTTGTTTCTCAAAGCGTTTAATATCATCTTCAGTAATACTTATACCTGGAAAATTAAGGTCACTAACTTGTCCTGATTTTTCTACAACTTTGACATTGATACGTGTATCGCCATTAACACGAACAAAACAATCATTGATATTTAATGATTTAAATAGCGCCACATAAGCATCTTGGTTATTTTCACCAAGTAAACCTGTTACCGTCACATTTGCACCTAATTCCGCTAAAACTTTAGCGACATTGATGCCTTTACCTGCAGGGTGTAAGCTACCTGTTTGCATAACATTAACCGTACCGGTATTTAATGCATCAAGAGAGCCAGTTAAATCCAACGCTGGATTTAATGTCACTGTTACCACTTTTAAATTAGTATTAGTCATTATTTTTCACCTAAACCTTCTTCAATGGCTTTACCAATCGCCATTAATGCTTCTTCTGCATCATCACCTTGTGCGGTAAACTCTAATCTATCGCCAAATTTGATGCCTTGCGTCATAACTTTCATAAGACTTTTTGCACTTTCTGTTTTTCCGTTACCGTCTAAATTGGTCATTTGAATTTTAGACTTAAACTTTTTAGCGGTATTCACTAACAACGCGCCCGGTCGAGCATGTAAACCATGTGGATTTTTAATGGTGAATACTTGTTGAGCACCCTCAACTTTTTCTTGTGTTAATAGGTTAATAACTTCAGCCTCAGAGGCGTTAAATAACTGTTCAATATTTTTTTTGTATAACAGCTCAATAAGGAAACTAAGGTTTTTGAAATGCAGTTCATTATCACTTGCTAAACACAGTAAACCCTTAACCGACTCTCCTTGGTATTGTAAAGGCTTATCACTGCTGACAAAGGAAAGGGCGGTTTTCTGTACACCTTTATTACTCGCAACTAAACAAAGGCCTTGTCCTAAATAAACAATTTTATTCATTGCGTCAGTGATAAAGCTTTGCTCAACGGCGCCTTTGTTTTTCAGCAAACCAGATGCGCTTGCCGCAAGTTGTGATACATCTTTAACTGGAAAATTTAGCGCGACCAAGTCTTGATCAAAAAGCGTTTCGCTTTGTGTTTTACCTGATAATAAAGCAACGATAGTTTCCGCTTGTGTTGCATTTTTAAGTAACTCCTCAACACTATCGTTAGAAAGTACTTTAGTGAGTTGGCTTAATATCGATAAATGTTCATCAGACTTAGCAAGCAATACCAATAGCCAAATAAATTAGGTTTCCATCTCCCCAATCAACACCTTGAGGATAATGATGAACCACAACACCGGTATTGTTGACCATGCTACGTGTGTCGGTAGTCCCATGCGGAATAGCAATACCATTGTCTAAATAAGTTGAGCTTTGTTGCTCTCTGGCTAGCATTCCATTGACGTAGTCAGGTTCAATATAACCTTTTCCTGTTAAGCTACTTGCAACAGACTGTATCGCTTCAGTTTTACTGCTAGCGACTTGTGAAAGAACGATGTCAGTATGGTTAATTGTTAACATGGACTATTTACCTTATCTTTTGTGTTTAGTTGCTGAATCGATTCAGCTTGTTGATAAAAAAATATTCAGAAGAGTAAGTGTTGTTGGTTTAATTAGAAAACTGTTTTATTAGAAAGCTATAGTTATTTCTAGCGAAGTTTTCTGTTCAAACTAACAACTTTTTAACTGTATTATTTGTTAATACTCTTTGCTGAATCGTTTCAGCAATTATACTAGTGAGTATAATTTCTTATTGCAAGTAATGGGATTTAATTATTGTAGATTTATTATGTGGCTGTGATCTAGCTCATAGATAGTTGGAGCTTTGTAGATTTCTTGTAATTTAATACTCATGCAAAGAGAAAATTCTATAGGCACAAAAAAACCGACAAAAGTCGGCTTTTTAATATTTAGCAATAGGTGATATTAATCTCGTCTGCATAACCATTTTCAGGTAACGGGTTACCATCTAAAATAGCTTTATTGTTGTCCATGGTTAAACGATTTGTTAAAAACCATTGCGCAACTAGTGGGTAGATTAAATGCTCCTGCGTTAAAACACGTTCGCGTAAATCTTCACTTGTATCATCACTAAATAACGGCACTTTAGCTTGCAATATTGTTGGACCACTATCTAGTTCTGGAGTAACAAAATGTACCGTAGCTCCATGTACCGTATCACCCGCATCAATAGCACGTTGGTGGGTATTAATGCCGGTATATTTTGGTAATAAAGACGGATGAATGTTGATCATTTTACCCAGATATTTATTAACAAACTCAGTAGATAGAATACGCATAAACCCAGCAAGTATAATCAGATCTGCTTGATGTTTATCGATTTCAGCACTCAGTAACGCGTCGTACTCTTCACGTTTAATGCCTTTACTTGCAATGACAATCGGTGCGATCTCTGCATCCTTTGCGCGTTGCAAACCATAAACATCAGCTTTGTTGCTGATAACAGCAACAATTTCAGCTTTTTGTTCACCAAGTTGTTGTTTATGTAACTTATCAATAATGGCTTATAGGTTAGTACCGCTACCAGAGATAAGGACAATAATCTTTTTAGTTGACATGGGATTAGTTGATCTCTACTTGAGATTCGCCTTCAGCCGCTGTTTCAATATGACCTAGTACCCAAGCTTTTTCACCCTGTGCGGTCAATATTTCAACTGCTTTTTCTTTTTCAGAAGCAGGTACAACAATCATCAGGCCAACACCACAGTTAAATGTGCGGTACATTTCCTCTGTTTCAACGTTACCATTTTCTTGTAACCAATTAAAAATAGCAGGCCATTCCCAGCTTTTACCATCAACAACTGCTTTACTGCCAGCAGGTAATACACGTGGGATATTCTCCCAGAAACCGCCACCAGTAATATGTGAAATAGCATGAACAGGACAGTTTTTGATTAGTTCTAATGTTGATTTTACGTAAATCTTAGTTGGTGTTAATAATGTCTCACCTAGTGTTGATTCACCAAATGGTGCACTTGTATCTGCTTTAGAAACTTCTAAGATTTTACGTACTAACGAGTAACCATTTGAATGAGGACCACTTGAACCAACCGCGATAAGTGCATCACCTGCGAGCAACTTTAGTACCATCGATAACATCAGCTTTTTCCACAACACCCACACAGAAACCTGCGATGTCATAGTCGTCACCTTCGTACATTCCTGGCATTTCAGCAGTTTCACCACCGATTAATGAACAGTTAGATAGGAAACAACCTTCACCAATACCAGTCACTACATCAGCAAGCAACATCAACATCTAGTTTACCTGTTGCGTAATAATCTAGGAAAAATAGAGGTTCTGCACCTTGAACGATAAGATCATTAACACACATAGCAACCAAATCAATACCAACAGTATCGTGCTTTTTAAGGTCTATTGCTAAACGAAGTTTTGTACCAACACCATCGGTGCCTGCAACTAATAAAGGCTCTTTATAGCCGGTTGGTAGTTGACATAACGCGCCAAATCCACCTAATCCACCCATTACTTCAGGGCGTTTAGTGCGTTTAGCTACGCCTTTAATACGTTCAACTAATGCTGTTCCTGCGTCAATATCTACACCAGCGTCTTTATAGCTTAAAGAGGTTTTTTCGTTGCTCACTTGCAATCCTCGCAAAATTAGTTGTAAAAATGATTATCATTTTTACTTTAGGAATAAAATCTGTGCGCATTTTAACATTTATATTTCAAGGGTCGAACTGTTTCTGACAAGAATTTGCAATTTGAGGTAAATCTTTCATAAATCATCTGCTTAAATAGCGATAATAAAAGCAAAATAACGCATTTCATGAAGAATTAGTGCTTTAATGTTGTTTAGCATCTTGCATTCATCGATGATCTGCTTATGATCTAATTTCATATTTACTGCAGGTGAAAACAAATAATGATTTCTACTTTTTTAAAACCAATTTTGTTGATAGTAATTTTTTCATTTTCAAGTTTACTGCTCGCTAATCAATTTGATAACCCTTATCAGGGAAATGTAATAGCTACTTCAGCTTCTGAAAGCGAATTAAAAGAGCAAGCTTTACTTCAAGTGTTAATAAAAGTATCGGGTAATAGTGGCATTGGCTCACTCTCAGAAACCAAGTCATTATTAAATAAAGCGCAACAATTTGTATCGCAATATGGTTATCAAACTGAGCAAGGTGAAAAGTATTTTTCTGCTGTATTTGATCAGAATAAAATTAATCAATCCCTTAGAGATATGCAACAACCTGTATGGGGAGATACTCGTCCAACGACGTTAATATGGTTGATCAACAACAATCAATTAGTGTCAGAACAAGATATTAATTCAGCTGGGGATACTTCCTTAAGCTTACCTTTAAAACAAGCACAACAAGCTCGTGGTATTCAAGTGCAATTTCCGTTGATGGATTTGGATGACAATATCGCACTATCTGTTTCTGATGTCAGAGGGCGGTTTTACGATCAAGTGGCAAATGCAACAATGCGTTATGCGCGTGGGCATTTTGTGGTTGCGGAATTTAAAGCCATGGCTGGCGATAAATGGAAGTTAAGTTGGCGACTAGTACAAACTGATACGGTTTCTAAACAACATGCAATTTTGAAAAATGAGCAGTTTATTGATACTAAAGCGCAGGTGATTACACAAATGGTGGATACACTTGCTGATTTTTATGCTGGGCAATATGCGATTCTTGAAAATCAAAATGAAAAATTTATGCAAACTGTACATATTAATGGTATTGATTCTTTACAGAAATTAGCAAAATTAAATAATGTCTTTGAAAATTTATTGGCTATATCTTCATTTTCAATTGTCTCTGCTAAGGCAGATCAAGTGAGTGTTGACGTAAAATTAAAGGGAGCGTTGCAAGCTTTAAAAACACCTTAATGGCACAGCCTAACTTACAATTTACTAATCGCTCATCGAGCGTGACAGAAGAAAATGAAGTGCTCGATACACAAGTACTTTATTTTAATTGGCGTTAAGGAAAACTATGCCACAGGATGAATTACGTTTTCAATATCCGTTACTTGCACTAAAATTTCCCGATGATGAAACCTTTGCTAGCTTTTATCCTGGACAAAATGCAACCTTAATTACACAACTTAAAAATAGTGTTGTCGGAGCTGGCGAACCTGTTTTATATATGTGGGGAGAAGCAGGTAGTGGTCGATCACATCTGTTACACGCTCTGTGCTCTGAAGTTGATGAGCGTGGTGACAGTGTTGCTTACATTCCTTTGCATCATCATCAAGGTATGAGCTTAGATATTTTCGAGAACATGGAAAATATGACATTACTTTGCATTGATAATATTGATGCTATTGCTGGAAATGACCAATGGGAAAAGGCCTTGTTTGATTTTTATAATCGCTGGGTTGATAGCAAAGAACCAACGCGCTAAAGGAGCAAGTCTGATCCTTTGTGCTAATAACTTACCTAAAGAAATTAATATTAATCTAAAAGATCTTGTTTCTCGCTTAGAGTGGGGCGCTTGTTATCATCTCGCACCCTTAAATGATGAAGAAAAGTTAGGCGCATTACAATTACGTGCAGAATTAAAAGGTATGAAATTATCTGTTGAAGTGGGGCGTTTCTTATTAAATCGTCTATCTCGTGAAATGGATCTTTTACTTAACACCTTAGATAGGCTCGATAATGCTTCACTTGAAGCGCAACGCAAGCTGACTATCCCATTCGTAAAAGAAGTCTTAGATCTATAGAAAGGTTACTTTCTTTCTGGATAAAAAAAACACCTCATAAATGAGGTGTTTTTTTACTATTGAGTCGCTATTAGACTTTATTTGATAAAAGATTCTTGCTGACTTTTTGAGTCAGGTTCAATCCCCATAAAATACAAATATCCTCTTTCTTCTTCAGATTGCTGTTTTTCTTTTGAAACAACTGCCTTCGGTTTTACTGCAGGTTTTTTCATAGGTATTTGAACGTCTTTAGCTTTTTCTTTGGCTTTTTCTTTTGCAACTGGTTTAGCTTTCTCTTTGGGTTGCGGTAAAAGTACACTTGTTTGTCCTGGGAAAGTGTAAGTATATTGGCCATTGCTTTCGACGATTTCAATACTCGATTGATCCAGTAAATTATAAGAAGCTAAGATACCATGTCTGCCTAAAGTCACTTCATGAACAAGCTTTTTACCTGAGCCAACTTTATTGCCATCAATATACCAATCAGCATTAACATTACTTAATAGTGTTAGCATCGCTGATTTTAATCCAAATTTTTCGTTTAACATGGATTCAATTTTTCTATTATATGAAGGCTTGAATGACATACGAGCTGAATAACTAAGTTCACCATTCATATTCATGCTGGCATCTACTACTTTATAAGACAGTAATACACTTCGTTCATTTAGGAAGGGGTCAGTTTTTTTGGCATTTGTAATAATGATATTTTCATTATCATTTAAACAATCATTAATTGATTGAAATCGAGTACAGACGGCGGTGCTATTAATGGAGATATTTTTAATACTACTTGGACTAGAAAGTTCTAAGGCAAGACGATCAACAACTTCTTGTTTAAGCTCTGCTAACTGTTTGTTTTTTTGGAAACGAAATTCATTTAACTTATTATAGTTATCTGAAATAGCTTCACTTTCTTTTTCTAAAGCAATACCATCAGCTTGATATTTTTTCTCTGATTCATCAATAACTAATACTAGCTCTTCAATTTTTTTAAAGTATTCATTGACGCCTTCACGGGAAAGGATCTTTGTTGGTAAAGCTTCTATATCCTGTTGATATATTGTTTTGTTATTTTCAATCTCCGCCGCTAAAGTTTTGTATTCATATTCTTTTTTGTTATAGCGAGACAATTTATCATTTGCAGAAATTAATAGACTATCCACATCATATTTTTGTTCAATTTCACGTAAAGCAGAGCATTCTCAGAAGCAGTAACAAGCTCTAGGGCAAAAGAGTTACTCGCAAATAAGCACATCAGACCAATCGAAAATTTACTGTATTTCACTTTTTCACCATTATAAATTAGTCACAAAACTACTATTTGTGTCGTTGATAGGGAGTCGTTTCAAAGCTTAATCATACGTAAAATAATGTCTCTTTTCAAACGGATTGTTGCAGGCAAAGACGCATTTTTATTAGTATATCCAATACTTTGACAATAATTATCAGCGTATTACTGGGATATTTCAAAGAACTTTGATTATTGCATGAAGATGCTTATGCTTATTAATGAAATTACCTTTTGATGTTTAATTGTTTAGATTGTCTTTTTGATAGCAATTATTTAGTATGTAAACAGGGTAATGATATAGTTTTTATCTGTTTAAGTTTGCAATAAATACCTTTAATAAGTAGGTCACTATAAAATGGCTTATTAAAATTCAAATATATACCCGTTACTATTTAAGATGCTTACCTCACAACTTGCCCTGCGGGTCGTTAGCTCGAAAGGCATCTTGATTGGTAAAGGGTATATCAATTAAAAGAGAGTAAATAAATGAATAAAGTCGTATTAATTATTTTGGCAATTTTATTACCACCTGTCGCAGTATTTTGGAAAAGTGGTTTCGGTAAAGATCTTATTATTAATGTCGTACTTTGCTTAATATTATTTTTCCCGGGTATGATTCATGCTATTTGGGTATCAACTAAATAGTCATTTTGAGTCGCTTCTTAACTCATCCTACTTCATTAGCCAGTATTAGGGGCTGTTGATTTTTCGGATTTGTCCCTGTTAAGCCTGAAGGGCTGGGACTATTTATGCACTCAACATCGCTGTCAGTTATTAAAGTAGAACGACTACATTGCATAACTTCCGCCATGCTGAGTATAAAAATAGCCTCCAGCAAGCACAAATAGCAAAGATCAACTAGCCCCTAGTTACTGGCTTTTTTGAAGGTAAAATGAATATTCAACATTTCTCTAAACTGACTAATCTCTCCGCCCATACCATACGCTATTATGAAAAAATCGGCTTAATCAAAAACATAGAAAGAACGCTAAGCGGACATCGCTTCTTTACTCAGAAAGACATTGATTGGATCGCGTTCATTAAACGATTAAAAGACACTGGCATGACACTGAAGCAGATATTATTATACTCAGAATTAAGAGATATTGGCGTTTCAAGTTCAGAGGAGCGGATGAATATTTTGCAGGAACATGCTTTGATGTTAGAAGCTAAAATCGAAGAGCAACAATTAAACCTGAAAATGTTAAAAGCGAAAATACAATATTATCGTGACCTTAATGAATAATTAAAAGGGCATTTAACGGTTGACTTAGAGTGCACTCTAAAGAGTAAGTTTATGAATGTGAATTAACACAATCATAAAACGGAGCACATATGAATAATCAACGATACCAATCAGGGCTTAACAAATTAAAAGAAATTGATGGTGAAGCGGGTGAAAAAGTCATTGCTAGTTTAGCGAGTATTGCACCAGACTTAGCAAAATATACGATAGAGTTTCCCTTTGGTGATATATATCAAAGACCTGGATTAGATTTAAAAAGCCGAGAGTTAGCAACCGTTGCCGCATTAACAGCCTTAGGACATTGCCAGCCACAATTAAATGTGCATATTAATGGCGCTTTAAATGTCGGTTGTTTACCTGAGGAAATTGTCGAAGTCATTATTCAAATGGCGGTATACGCAGGTTTTCCTGCCGCTTTAAATGGTATGTTTGTCGCTAAAGAGGTGTTTCTCGAAAGAGGAATTATTGAGCAGGAAAACAATTAGCCTTTTCACTATCACAAATAATTATAAATAATAAAGAGGAATAATGGTTTATGCCAGGGCTAAATATTAGAAGTGCAAAGGCGTCAGATTTAGATAGGTGCTTTGAAATCGAACGGGTTGCTTACGCGGGCGATGAAGGCGCCACAAAGGAAAAAATATTAACGCGAATTAACACTTATCCTGAAGGCTTTATAGTAATAGAAAATAATAAAGAGGTGATTGGATTTATAAATTCAGGTGCAACACATAAAGTGGAATTGTCCGATGAAGCCTTTAAAGAGTTAATTGGTCATGATGCAACAGGTAAGCATATTGTTATTATGTCCGTGGTGATCCACCCTGATTATCAAGGTCAAAGTTATACCTCTTTATTAATGAAGCACTTTATTGAAACAATGACAAAGTTACAAAAAGCAGAAATTTATTTAATTTGCCAAACAGAACTGGTTAAGATGTATGAAAAATACGGCTTTGACTATCTTGGAAAATCAGACTCAGACCATGGTGGTTTGAGTTGGCACGAAATGTCACTGAATTTATTGTCTAAATAATAAACCTAAGCAGGTCTAGATTAATTAAGGATATCTATGAAAATTTACGGTAGTTACACTTCACCCTTTGTTCGTCATTGTCGTATAGCGTTATTGGAAACGGATATACCCTGTGAATTTATTGAAACAGACGCAGTGCAAAGTGCGCAAATTTGCCCGACTAAAAAAGTACCTATGTTAATTGATGGTGACTTAACATTAACGGATTCGAGTTCTATTTTACGTTATCTGCGTCAAAAGGCGGGAACGCCATTTATGGATGATATACAAGACTTTGAACTGTTTAATATGACTAATACTGTCATGGATGCCTGTGTAAATATCTTCTTCTTAGAGAAGCTTGATCAGATAACAGAGGAAAAAAGCAGTTATATCAGCCGTCAAAAAGCCCGCGTATTATCTGGGCTTGAAGCATTAAATCAAACAGAGTTAAATGCTCAATTACCATTAAGTGATGGTTTAATGCGTTTGGCTTGTTTTTTAGATTGGGGGATTTATCGCGACCGTATTGATCTTAAAAAATTGACTAATTTAACACGCCTGTTAGATGTTGCACGTACTGATAAGCACTTTATCAAGACAGCGCCGCCTATCGACGGTTAAATAATAATTGCCCTTCAACTTCTGAGAATAGGCGGATAATTGGTTTTTTATCTGCCTTTTTTTATTGTTAATGGACAGCGCAATACAATGTTTATCATCGGGAAATAATAGGCGGTGATACCAATTTTGTGGTGTTTCTTCCTGACACTTTTCATTAAACAATAAACTAATATTATCGTGACAGTCTTTGCTGTTTGGCTTATGAATTTCAAAACTAAAGGTATCTAAACCTTGGCTAATTCCTAATCCGGTTGCTTTGACAAAGGCTTCTTTTAATGTCCAATATTGAAAGAACTGAGATGGGTTTGCTTTTATCAATTGATATTCCGAAGGTGAAAAGAAACGTTTTGTAATGGCTTCAATATTTATTTTACGTCCCAGGTTTTCGATATCACAACCAATGTCTTTGCTCAGTGTCAGGGCACAAATAATTAGTTCATTGTTATGGCTTAGATTAAACCTTAAGGGCAAAGGTGAGTTGCTAATTTCCGGTTTGCCGAGTTTACTAACACTAAATTGCCATTGTTGTGGTTTAACTGCTGTGTATTGAGATAATAATAAGCGAATAAAGGCTCGTGTAATAAGCGCCGTATGTTTTGCTTTATCTAACCGATAACGTGCAACTTTGTTTTGTTCTTCACTATTAAGCAGGGCATAAATTTCCTCGCTGGCTTTTATCTGTTGAGGGTTAATCATCCATACATGGATTTCATTTTCTGCTAGATCAAGGCGGGCTTGGGGATTGACCATAAAGAGTTATTACTTATTTTATCATTTTTTAGATAACAAAAAGGAGGATTTCTCCTCCTATGTTTTATTAACTACACAAAGTTTTATTAACTACACAAAGTTTTATTAACTACACAAAATTGCTTAAATTATTTTTTTGGTAAGTTATCTAGCAATTTAAATGAATTAATCTTTTTGTTTACTTCACGGCGTTCTTTAGAAAGCTCTGCGCCAAGAATAATATGATCATCTACACGATCTTCATAATCACATAACATGTTTTCAATGATTTTTTTAACATCATTTGGCTCCATGTCAGGAGTAATGTAATCTAATAAATTACCTAGTAGCTCCACACGCTTACGGTTATCACGAACTTTTTTCTCGTTATCAAGAATTTCACGTTTTAATTTATTTTTGCGGCGTGCGTTTTTTACTAATTCAAGTACATTCGACATTGGTTATACCTTCTTTTTTATTATCATTTTTTATATTCTATCTTTTAATTATCTATTATACCTATTGATAAGTATAACGCCTTTTTATTTTAAAAATAAACACAGATAATCGCAATAAAATAGTGTTGTATCATTAAAAAAATAATTAATGGTTATTTTTTAACTCTAACTCGGTTGTTTGTGTCTCGGCTTTTTTAATTAAATCATTATCGGTAATAAAAATATCTGATTTCGATAATCTATCGTAAAGCAAAACGTTCACAGTAGTCGCCAGATTCATGCAACCTATCGTCGGAACATAAACAACGGCATCAGCTTGGTTTATTAATTGTTGGCTTAAGGTACCATCTTCTGGTCCGAATAAATAGATTGCCTTAGCAGGGTGTTGAAAATTAGGTAAGGGAATTGCGCCTTCAACTAAATCGACACAAATAACTTTTACATCCTCCGCAATATCATCTAATAAATGTGCCTTTTGCTTTAAAGGGATGTGCTGACTTATTTTTTTAGTATCCGTATTAAGTTTAATTGCGCGGTCGTAACGGGTACCAGTGTAAACTACTTGATTGACATTATAACAACCCGCAAAGACGCATAATCGCGCCAACATTGGTTGGGCTTTTAGGATTACTTAAACCAATATGTATATTATTTTCTGACATTTAGATTCTTAATAGGAAATAAATTGCCATATTCTAATCTTTGCTCAAGTGTTTAGCAAAACTTGAATAATAGAATTACTACGAGCATTAAGTTTGTGTATTGTGTGAAGAGGTAAGCAAAGTTGTTACTGCTTTTATTTGTTTTGGTGCTATGGTTAATATAATTAACCTTCTTGGAAAAATAGATGCCCGAAAAAAGAAAAAGTCGCTAAAACAATGGATTGAAATTCTATCACAACAAGAATTACCAGCGATTACTTCGGTTGCCTGCACCTTAGATAAGTTTTCAAATGATGATATATCTTCAATACCTTCACTCAGTAAAGCGATTTTGCATGATCAAGCTTTATCAGCAAGCATATTAAAAGTTGTTAATAATATGCCACGCAGTGCTGGTAGCAGAGTCAACACCATTTCTCGTGCTCGCTACTATTTTAGGTATTCAAACAGTAAAAAATGTTTGCATGACGGCTAAAATTTTAGACCGTTTATTGGCGAACAAAAACTTAACACCTATTATTCATCATCGCTTAACAAAACTGATGGCAAATGCATTCTATGCCGGTTTGTTATCAAAAATGATGTTGCCACGTCATGCTGATGATACACAGGAAGAAGTCTATATAGCATCGATGCTCTACCATATTGGTGAAACTGCATTTTGGAGTATGCCCAGTAAAGAATCTAATTTGTTATGCCATTATTTTTATTTGCCCGAGGCTAAATTTCAAAAAAATGCGAAGCAGAATTAGGTTTTCATTTTAGTGAGTTAAGTGCGGGTCTTGTTGAAGCATGGAAGTTAAATGATTTAATGGTTAAGTCTCAAGATAAACCAGAAAGTCGTTCCGTTGAGATCCAATCAATTTTTTTAGCAAATGAATTAAGTGATGCGATTTCTAAACCTCCTGACAGTAAATCTGAGTTTGATAATATTTTAAAACGTGTCAGTCGTATTATGAATATTGATGTCATCAACCTAGAGTCTGAAATAGAAGAAACACGTTCACTTGCAACAAATCTATTAAGTAGTTATGGCGCATCAGTTTTAGAAAAACATATTAAAGTATTACCCGATAAAGCTTCCTTTACAGAGTTAATTGAAAGCAACCAATTTTTTGGAATAAGTAAAGAAAGGGCGGTTTTAGAATGTATACAAAGCCTGAGTCAAATGACCTATTCAAGCAAAGATATTAATGCTTTTCTTAGTTTTACATTACAAAAAATCACCCAAGTAATTGGCTTTGATAGAGCATCTTTTTGGATTGTTAACAAGCAATATGGGGTTGTAGAATCGCGTAGCACCTATAATAAAAAAGGTCAGGCTGAAACATTCCATCGCAAATTACCGTTTAAAAATTGTATCAATATTGTCAGCCATGTCATTGATATTGATAGAGCAGTATTAGTTAATGATTGTAAAGATGAAGAGTGGTGTCATTTGATGTCACAGGAGCTACAGCAATTAATTGTGACTGGTGTTATTTGTTTTGCCACGGTAAAAATAGGAGGCAAAGTGGTTGGTATTATAAGTGCACAAAGGTTTAAGAATAATGAAAAAATTAGTGAAGATGATTTCTCATTATTTAATTTTTTAATTGAGCACTTGAATATTTGTTTAAGCTTAACGTCTCATCATAAATAATCACTCAGGTTAAGCTTATTTTAAATTTGAATTATAGTGCTTCTATTTCGGTTAACGCTTGCGTCAGCTCTGCAAGGTCGACTTCTGCATCACCGGCTTGGTCACCCCAGTTAAGGCCAATTACAACATGATCTGCTAATAAATCATCAACCCAAAATTCAAACCAATCTGCTAGGGTAATTTCGCTAGCAACATAATCTTGCCATTCGTCAACGCAATGAACTTCTGCTAATGCTTTGCTTGACCATAACGGCATTACATCGGTTTCTTCAAACTGTAATGAGTCAAGTACAACCCAATCTTCGCTTTCTTTATCTTGCAGTTGCCCAAAGTGTTTGTGTGGGTTTGACCGCCTGTAAAAATGCATTCAATTGTTGTTTATTATCCATTTTATTTCTCAGTTTGTTTATTGAAATGTGATTGTACGTGATTGCATCAGTAGCGTCTTCAATAAAAATGAATGTTAGCAATAAATAATAGTTGATAGAGTCAACAAATATTGCTATTTTAGTTGACTAAGTCAACGGTATTTAAACTGGTTGTATTTTTATTGGAGGAAACTGTGACAAATTATCAGCGTATTAACCACGCATTACGCGCTATTCATATGAATATTAGATGTAATATGCATGCGGAAGTGAAACGTCAACAGGTTGATTTTTCACCACTTGAACATATTGCAATGCAAAATATATTTAAATGCAGTGGTGCTTCACAGCAAATGCTAGTGGAGATAATGAACAAAGACAAAGCACAAATAGCCCGGATCGTGGCGCGGTTATTACGCCAGGATTTAATTATTAAGCAAGAAAGTCCTGAGGATAAACGTTGCGTATTGCTAAACCTGAGCGATAAAGGTGAAAAACTACTAAAACGATTAGATGAAGTGGAGTTAGAGGTGCTTGGTGATATGTTGACGGGATTTTCAGAACAAGAGTCAGCTTCTTTAATGGTTTTATTAGAACGCATTAATCAAAATTTTAAATAAAAGGTGATCCAGAATCACCCTGTAGGAAATAATAAATAATGAAACAAACACAAAGTATATTAGGTCAAAGAGGCATGTTGTTCTTTTTGGTTATCATCAGTGCTTTTCCGCCTTTTACAATGGATTTATACCTGCCCGCATTGCCACAAATGATGGAAGTTTTTAATACCAATCAAACCATGGTTAATCTAACACTTAGTTTATATTTTGTGGTGTATGCCTTTGGTTTATTATTCTGGGGGCCTTTAAGTGATAAATATGGGCGCAAACCTATCTTATTATTAGGTATTGTTGTGTATTCAATTGCCAGCATTTTTTGTGCATTTGCAACTAATATTGAGCACTTAATTTTTTACCGAATCATTCAAGCCTTTGGTGGTAGTGCGGTAACTGTGGTAGCGACAGCGATTGTAAAAGATCTGTATGATGGCCGAGAAAGAGAGAAAATAATGGCAACTATCATGTCATTAGTGATCATTGCACCGATGATTGCACCGGTTTTAGGTGCCTTTTTACTTAAAATTGCATCATGGCCAATGATCTTTATTGTACTGGCTATCTTTGGTGCTTTTGCGGGTATATTGGCGATTTTATATGAAGAAACCTTAGTCGAACGCCACTCTGATTCAATGATAAAATCCTGGGGACGCTTAACCGTCGTGGTAAGAAACCCTAACTTTGTTAGCTTGTTATGTATTTTTTCAATTATCCCGATGGCATTGTTAGCTTTTCTTGGAGCAGGGTCATATATTTATATCAATGGATTTGGCTTAACAGAGCAAGAGTTTAGTTATGCCTTTGCATTTAATGCTTTTTTTGCATCCTTTGGCCCGCGTCTTTATATTAAACTTTCGCAAAAAATATCTATTGAGACAATCATAAGCAGTTGTTTTGCGTTATTAACTGCCTGTGGCATTTTAACCTATAGCATAGGTTACTTATCTCCATGGGTTTTTGCATTTTTAGCGAGCACCTGCGACGCTTGCCGTGATCTCTATCCGTATTCCTGGTACTAATTTAATGTTAAACCAACAGGATAAAGACACGGGTTCAGCCGTTGCTATCATCCAGTTTTTAGGCATGATTTGTGGCTCAATCGGAGTGTTATTAGTATCGCTTAACCCTGATACCTTGATTGAAAACTTAGGTACTATTCAGTTTATGATCGGCGCAACGGGCGGTACCTTATGGTGGTTTGTCAGAAGGCGTGCTTATGTTGTAAACAACTTACCTGATATGACTTAATATTGGTCAGAGATACTTTTAGGGATATAAAGTGGCTAAACTTCAGGGAAAAATTAATAATTGGAATGATGATAAAGGTTTTGGTTTTGTACAGCCAAATGATGGCGGAGTGCGTGCATTTGTTCATATCAAAGCCTTTAATACACGTTCACGAAGACCTGAAAACGGTGATGTTATTATTTATGAACTGGTTAAAGAAAATAATAATCGCTATAAAGCGAATAATATCAATTTTGCCAGTGAATATAATAAAGTTCGCCAGAGACATGTAACAAATAATAGCCACAAAAACTCTAAACCTAAAAATAATATATTAGGCTTGTTACTAACAGTTTGCTTTTGCATCGGTCTAACATTGGCTGTTTTTAAAGCTAAGATACCTGTTTATATTGGTTTCGCATATTTGATCATTAGCTTGATAACGATTCTTGTATACGCAAAAGACAAATATGCGACTCAAAGTGATCGTTGGAGAACCCCCGAAGCCACCTTACACAGCTTATCCTTAATCGGTGGCTGGCCCGGTGCATTATTCGCACAAAAAATACTACGCCATAAAACCAGCAAAAATGAATTTATCAGCACTTATCGATTTACAGTATTTTTAAATGTAGTTGCTTTGTTCCTTTTGTTCACAAAGCAAGGGCAAAGCTTTTTGCATGGAGTTGTTTTACCGTTATTGAGTGAAGCTTTCTAGCTATTAGCTTCGAGCTTGATATGATCCCAAAAAGTAGACCATTTTATTAGCAGTTTTATGGCTGTTTAACTTAATAAAATAAGCAATGATGTTACATTGATGTCTTTACTGGAAACTAACAAAAGTACTTTGATGTTGGAAAATCAAGTGAGTAGGTTGATTTCATCTATTAAACAGTAAATTAGGTTTATTTAAAAAATCTAAATATACAACACAGTGACGTAATATTCATTTCACAATTATATGTATAGTGTTTATAGTTTATTGATTTAATTTATGTTTTTAGCTATGGTGATGTTTTTATTAACTGAGATATACAACAGGGATATTACGTCACTTGGTTGTGTATAAAACTGTTATGCATTAAGGCGTTATAAATGAATCTTAAATATTACCTAAAGTCATATTTAAAGAAGAATAGAATGGCAGAAAGATGTGAGCCACTTATTAAAGAGTTAAATATAAGTGGTTTTGGCGAAAGAAACTATTGTTTTGCAAATGCAATGAAAGCACTTCATAGTAAGCAAAACGTCGATAAATATGTCCTAGGATGGTTATATTTTACATCTAAGACTGAAAGTTCACCTGTAGAACATGCTTGGGTGAAAATAGGCGATGAATATCATGATCCAACACCAATCGACAACAAAGAAAAATTGAAGTTAAGGTATTCACCTGTCTTTGAGCTAGATAAAAAGGAAGTTAAAGAAGTAATAGATTCACTTCTTACAAGTGAAGAGCTTGAACAAAGTAAAAGAGGAGAGGTTGTGAGTTTTTATCCTCCAATGATTCAACATGTTAAGGATTTTAGAAATGCATAACAAGTCGTTTAAACGGAATAAAAACAGTTGGTTATCGCTTCGCGATTTTAACCAACCATTTTTATCCGCTTAACGAGGCGTTGAGGCTGTAGAATTTCTCCCAAAAGAGCGTTTATCGCTCTTTTTTAATTTTGTCGACATTGTACGAAAAATGAACTTGAATGCGGTGATCGACTGTGATCTAATAGTTATTATTCGCTCAGAGTTAAATGTGATGGCCAACTATAAACCTGACTTATCCTGCCAAAGTAAATTCATTCCGATTGATTTTGCACAGCAAATTATCCCCGGTACCTTTGAATACGCGCTTTCTCATATCGTTGATAAGCACCTTGATTTATCCTCCTTTGATAGCTTCTATAAAAATGATCGATGCGGTGCAGTTGCTTATCCTCCTTCTGTTATGTTAAAAATTATACTGTTTGCGTATTCTAGAGGATTAGTGGGGAGTCGCCGTATTGCTGAAGCTTGTGAAAAAAATATTACCTTTATGAGTTTATCGGGCGATGTACAACCTCATTACACTTCCATTGCTAGCTTCGTTGCTAAAATGAAAGATCAAATCGAACCACTTTTTACTCAAGTATTAATGATATGTGACCGCGAAGGTTTGATAGGCCGTAACATGTTTGCGATTGACGGATGTAAAATCAGATCGAATGCCAGTAAAGAATGGAGTGGTACATTTGATGAACTTGAACGCAAACAAGCTAAGTTACGTCGAGCGAGCCAACGCATATTAGCTCGTCATCAAGCACAAGATAGTTTGAGTGAAGATGAAGTTGCACATGATTTAAAACAGCAGGCTAAACTTGATAAAAGTGCAGATAAAATCAAAGAATTTTTAGCGACCAATGAAGAAAAGCTAGGTAGTCAGAGAAAGCCTGTGAAAAGTAATATTACCGATCCAGACAGCGCCAAAATGACGACCAGTAAAGGGACGATTCAAGGCTATAACGGCATAGCCATTAACGATGATAAGCACCAAGTGATTATGCAGGCCCAAGTTTGGGGAAGTGTGGGAGAGCAACAAACGTTAAAACCCGCTATCGAAGATTTAAAAAAACAACTGACTGAACTTGGTACACCTGATGCTTTGTGTGAAGCAAAGTTTACTGCTGATAGCGGTTTTCATAGTGAAGTGAACCTTGAGTTTATGGCGACAACAGGGCTCGATGCTTACATTGCCGATACTGCATTTAGAAGCCGGAATCCATTATTTAAAGAGAGCGAAACCTATCATACAGAGCAAGAAAAACGACGATTGAAACGCAGTAAAGGCCGGGCGAGATTGTTTAATAGCAAAGACTTTTACTTTGATAAAAAGAAAAATGAATGCCACTGTCCAGCAGGAAAAGAGATGTGGTTAAGTGTTAAAAATGTTGAAACCGCCGGTCGGCAATATGTTCGGTTCTCTGGTTATTTAAAAGATTGCCGTGTTTGCCCATTACAAAAGCAATGCATGCGAAAAGCGCCCACTAAACAAGGTCGGCAAGTGCAATTTGAAACAGGCAAAACAACGAAGAGCATTTCTTATACCGATAGAATGCGAGTGAAAATAGATAGTAGCCCTGGCAGACGTGAATACAGTAAACGACTCGGTGCTATTGAGCCTGTGTTTGGTAATATTACTGTGAATAAAGGCATGAATAAATTCACACTGCGCGGTCAAGAGAAAGTGAATACCCAGTGGCAGATGTATTGCCTTGTTCATAACATTGAGAAATTAAGGAATAGTTTACATTAACCCAAGGGTTAAGCCCTTAAACCGCAATAATCCAGCCTATTTAGCCTCATAAACACTTTTACAACTCAAATTAATCAATCATTTATTGAAAATCGAATAATCTATTGGAATCTCAACTAAATATGAATTAATGTGGTTTTTATTTTAATTAATCAGGCTGAAAATGAGAAATTCTACAGCCTCGTTCAATGAAGGATATTGTATGAAGGATCTGTTCCCCGGCCACTTCAAAGAAAGTGAGCGGCATCTTAGAGAAGTATGGGATACGTCACTGTTCGTGTTTGATGCAAATATCTTATTAAATTTGTATCGATACTCAGATACGACAAGAAGTGAATTTCTTCGTATTTTAGAGAAGATTAAAAACAGAGTATGGCTACCACATAGGGCGACAGAAGAATATTTTAACAATCGTTTGTCTGTAATAGATCAACAAGAAAAATCATATGATGACACTACAAAATCGATTAATTCTTTGAGAAGCGATCTAGAAAATGCTCGACAACATCCTTTTGTTAGCTCACGCACAATGGGTAAAGTAAGTCGAGTATTTGAAGAGCTTTGTGAGGAATTAAAGAATAATAAATCTGTTCATACTGCTCGAATATCGAACGATGAGATCAAAGATGCTATAGCATCTATTTTTGAAAACAGGGTCGGTTCACCTTTCGAAAAAGATAAGCTTGAAGAGCTTATTTTGGAAGGTGAAGAGAGGTATAAACAAAAAATACCCCCAGGTTTCAAAGACGGATCCAAATCTGGTGATAGTGAGGTTTTTGTTGAGAAGTGCAGAAAGTACGGTGACCTTATAGTTTGGTCTCAGGTAATTGATAAGGCAATCGAATCAGGAAAAGGCGTCGTATTAGTCACTGATGATAAAAAAGAAGATTGGTGGGAAAAATTCAAAGGAAAAACTGTAGGCCCGCGCCCTGAGCTAGTAAAGGAGTTTAAGGATAGGGCAAAAAATACGTTCCATATGTATCAAGCTGACCGTTTTCTAGAGCTGGCGAGAGAGAATCTAGACGAACAAGTCAGTGAAGAAGTGGTTGAAGAGATAAGGGAGGTGAAGCGACGAGATAAGCTTGCTCACAAACGCATGAGAGAGATGGAGTACTTAAAAAGACGAAAAATGGAAATGAACCATCTATTCCAAGAGTTGGATCACAGTAAGCATAGAATGATGGCACATGAAGCAGAACGTCATATGCTTCAGCAGCTGTATGCATGAGCTAGAGTCAATGCGGAATGACATGCGACATCATAAGGATCACCTATTAAGAGAAGACATAGATAATCCAGAATATGAGCCAATAATGAAGCGATATTCGGCACTTTCTGAAGAATATGCACAAGTTAGACATAACCTAGAAAATTCATCGATGAAGCAACAAGATATGCAAATGAAAATGATGGGGTTAGAGAAAGAAGTCTCCCATCGCATGAAAATCATTGAACAAGAAAATGCAGTGGACTCGTAAACTCGCCGCTGATTTTGGCGTTATAAGGCATAAAATGGACGTAACGTTAATTTTATTAATACTAATAAATTTCGCCAGCTCAGGTATGAAGATGGGGCGTCATATGACTTTGCTATTTCAAGAGCTAAAGGAAAAAGATAGGGAATTGTGGAAAGATTTAGCACAGCTCAATACATCAAATATGTTTGATGTGCCAGGGTATATGCGAGGGAACATAATTTTATTTAAGGGAAGCAAACAATTAGAAGTTCATCCAATATTGTCGCAAAGGTATCGTTTGGCTCGTAAATGGTTTTTATGGTTCCAAATTAGCAACATTGTTTTGTTTGTTATTTTGTTTGTTATTTTGTTTGTTTTGGTATTTAGTAAAAATGTCTTATAACAAGTGCAATCAATCGGACGCATAAACAGTTGTCATCGTTTTTGCGAAAACAAAAAAACGCAAAAACAACGCCAACTTATGCGCCGTTGTTGCAGGCGTTAGACTTACAAATCGAGGCATTAATGGAAATACTATATTCGGGTGGTTTACAGATTCGTTCCCACGATGCAGAAGAGCCTTTGCTAAATATCAATACTTTCTTAAATGGTGAGCTAGCTTTATACAAATTGTATAGCTCTATAAGTAATGAAGACTACCCAATTGCTCAAGACTGCTTTGGTGATCAATTCTTGATTCGAAATAATTTAGTGATTAAGCTGAAGGCAGAAACAGGAGACATTGAAGAATATAATTGTACTTGGGAGGAGTTTTTGTCTTGGGTTGATGAAGATCCTATTGAAAGATTGGATTTACCCGAGGATGTAAAACTTGAGAATGGTAAGTTGTTATTTGCCTATCCTCCGTTTTGCACTGTTGAAGGTAGTAATGCTTCAATAAAAGCAATCGATGGTATGGAACTGATAAGCTTTCATGCTAATTTTGTAAAACAAATTACTGGTGAGCAAGCCTAACAAGGGCGTTTAAATCGGACACTAAAACAGTTCGTCATTTTTGCAAAAAATACGCAAAAATACCGCCCAGTTTTATTGCCGATTAACGTGGCGTTAGCAATAATCAAGAGTATGCATGGAAATCAACTTTAGAGTAGCAACAATTAAGGATTCTGAAATAATAGGTTCTTTAGTTGTAGAACTTACAACTGAGATTTGTGAGTTAACAAAAGCACAGCATTTTGATATTGATCTTAATGGAACAATTCAAAGATGTAACGAATTAATTACTGACGGCCACTATTCGGCAATTATTGGCGTTTATAAAAATAATCCAATTGCTGTCGTTACTATGGCAGAAACATATGCATTATATGCTGGTGGAAAAATAGGCATAATCCAAGAGTTTTATGTTTCTCCTGAATTCAGAGCTTCCGGTGTTGGCTCAATGTTAATTGAGCAAGTTCAAGATTATGGGAAAAAGCATAATTGGTCATGTATTGAGTTATGTACACCGCCTTTACCAGAGTTTGAGCGCACACTAAATTTTTACCAAAAAAACGGTTTAATTCCTGTTGGTGGTCGTAAAATGAGGCAGGCATTGGCGTAAGTTATTGCTAACAAGCAATTCATCACCCAATAGCACACCAATAGGGTCACCCTTAGTTAGTCCCTAAACGATCAGACAACTCAAATTAGTCATCGTTACACAATAACTTGCGCTAAATTATTTTCAAAAAGCCTGAAATGACCGCCTCTTTTGAAACTAAAGCGCAAGTAATTTTGAAGCCGATCCTTAATCAATCATTTATTGAAAACCGAATAATCTATTGGAATCTCAACTAAATATGAATTAGTGTGGTCTTTATTTTAAATAATCAGGCTGAAAATGAAAAATTCTACAGCCTACTTATATACTCATGGAGGGTTTAGCGGTGTTCTCAAACTTCGGTAAATGTACTTGTGGACAAACTAAGGTAAAAATTAGCCTTCCTGAAACATTAGATAAATTTAGCCCACGAGCATGCGATTGTGACTTCTGCGTTTCTCGAAATATTTCTTACCTATCTCATCCTGAGGGAGAGTTAGAAATAGAAAGCGCGTTTCCTCTAAAAATTCTGAAACAAGGCTCTAACCAAGCAAGCTTTATTACATGTAGCAGTTGTAAGTCCGTAATTGCATCTTCGCTACAGCTAGAAGATAAACTTGTTGGGGCTTTAAACTCTCCATTATTGTCTGATTTTTCTCTACTCCAAAATCCTACTATTGTTTCTCCTAAAAAGCTAAAAGCACAAGAAAAAGTAGAACGGTGGCAAAAACTTTGGCTCAATATTAAAGTAAATGGAGTTGGTCGCATATAAAAAACAATAGGATCACCCATCAGTTAGTTCCGCTCAAGCTTGTATGCAAATTTCCTTGGGTGTTTTCTCAACCAAGGAGTGCCATTAGGGTCACCCATTAGTTAGATCCATAAACGATCATACAACTCAAATTAATCAATCATTTATTGAAAATCGAATAATCTATTTGAATCTCAACTAAATATGAAATAATGTGGTTTTTATTTTAAATAATCAGGCTGAAAATGAGAAATTCTACAGCCTCGTTATATGTTTTCGGGGTATCGTGAATAAATCAGAATTTGTAAGTTTAATTAAAGAAGTCGTTTCTGACTCTGCTGTCGAAGATACTATGGAGAACCTACAGAGTCCTCCTGGCAGAAAGCCTAACGAGGAAATGATGAAGCGTTTCTCAATGGTACAACGCCTTATCTGAGCAAGATAAAGTAATGCTACGTTCCATTATTAGCGAAGCTGTTGATGAATCTGTTTTTGGCTTTCTTTGCGTAATAGATGGAGTCAGATCCATTAGTAATGGTGGTGAGGAGAATGGTTTACAGTTAATCCACCGCTCCACGAGGTTAAATGATGAAACTAATGAAATGTTGCATGATATATACAACAACATATAACAAGAGTTTTAAAATCGGACAAAAAACAGTTGGCTTTGTTCGTTCCTCACAAATTGTAGCCAACTATTTTTAGTCGCTTAAAACGGCGTTAAATGGGCTGGCATTGTTCGGAGAGTTATGAAAAGTCCTGAATTAGCTACACTAGATAAAAATTCTTGGAAACTCGAATCAGGTGTAATAAGACATAAGCTAAATCCACAAAGCTTTTGGATACCTGATGAAAGTATTAGGAATAATGTTGATAAAGGTGCGGCTGTAAAACTCCTTTTTATTATTGAAAGTGAGGATAATAATGGAGAGATCTACCAAGAATGTGAAAGGATGTGGGTTATTGTTTTAAACTCAAATAAAAACTTTTATTTTGGTGTTTTGGATAGCGATGTTGATTGTGTAAAGTCAGAAATAGGAGCTTTGCGGCGAGGTTCTAAACTATGTTTTAAGCCAGAACATATTATTGATATTGACTATCCTCCAAAAGAATATTTGGAAGAAAACTATCCAGATGAGTTTGCCATTTAACAAGACAATTCAACAAGGACTAAAAACAGTGGGCTATCTCGCTCCGCTCGTATTTTAGCCCATTATTTTTAGCCTGTTAATATGAGCGCTAGCAGTACAAGGAATGTTATGAGCACAATCGATTATACAAAATACTCTATCGGTGAGTTATTAGATGTTAAAAGAAGTATCAGTCCAGATACAGAAAACTATCCGGCATTTATAGCTGAGTTTAAAAGTAGAGAGCATGAGGTCGCAGAGTATTACCAGAAATTAGAGGATGAAGCGTTTTCTTTTGCTGAGCATAAAATAAAAGTGTTGGGCTACTTACAGTTGCTGGGAGGTGCGTTAATAGGGATTTACTTATTAATGGCTTTAATCAATGGTTCTACATCACTTCTTTCTACAGTTATTGCTGTACCTTTAATTGCATTAAATATTATTGCTGGGTACACGCTTGTAAAAGAAAATACAAAATTTTATTGGCTTTCAATCCTCAATCAGGCATTGCAAGTGCCTAGTTTTGCTATCGGTTCAGTATTCTTAAACTATTCTGGCCTAGGTGGTGCTTACATTAAGTTTAATAATATCCCTGAATTTGTTTTTGGCGTGACAGCTAAGTTTTCTCCTGGTTTTTCACTACAAGAATACACTGGAGTCTTAGCAGAGCAGTTTATTTCAATTGATGTTTTAGCTATAGCATTTATCGCTATCCTAGTAAAAGTCAAACGTGGCTAAAGTACTGCTAACAAACAAGGATAGGTGTCGCTCAGCCGACACCTTATCTGGGTGTGCGCGCCGAGCATTGCGTTGTTCTAGGAAGTGACAGTCTTCTACGGTCTCAATTGAGAGAGCTGTTAGCCTATGCAAGGTTGTTCACCGTGAGGTGAAATCTGAAAGAAGAAAATGGCAAAATATGGCTGTGACGAACAGAAATCTGATAGTAGGCGATGACAACTTGGGTAACCTAACACTATATAGATAAGCCCGTTAACTCGATAGGAAGTGTGTCATTGTAAATCAGACATAGCCATAGGAAAGAGCAACGCCTTACCTCGGGAGATCTTAATAATTGTCGAATTGGACTAAGAGCATAGTGATATGTTTTGATGATTATTAAGAAGTCAGAACACAGCAATAGGGTCACCCATTAGTTAGTTCCGGTTAAGCTTGTATGCAGTTTCTTTAGGTGTTTTCTCAACCAAGAAGTATCAATGGCTGGCCCTCATAACTTCCTGTTTTAAGTATGGGAGATTACCTTATGTCAGAACTAAATACCTATATTTATTATTGAATAAATGTTAAAAACCAAGTACAAGTTTTAAACAAAGGATACGTTATTATGGAAAATAATCATGCTCGTCGTAAAGCTTTGAAACAGTTAGGAGGGCTGGTTTCTGGTGCACTCTTCTCTAACTATACGTTTGCCAAGACAGAAGACTTAGACTTACCTTCCTGTGAAACGGGGACCTTGACAAAAGGTGGCTGGCGAGCAGAATGGTCAATATCAGAAATTAAATTCATCCCAGATTCTAAAGAATTTTACTATGCTGATTCAAGTTTTATAAATTTTAGCAATTTCAGAAAGAATTTTTTTGTCACTATATATCAAGAATCTAGATCATTCTTTGTTGAAGTCCAAGTGCCTACTGAGTTTGTTTACAAAGGATACCAATACTTGGAATCCGATGGTGATTTCTATAAAACATTAGCGAAAGACGCTACTATTGATGAAAACACGGCTTTTGATGAGGCCAAACTAAAGCTTGTATTAGACAGAAAAGGCTTTGTACCATTAACCAAAGACGTAACCTTTATGCATAGTGACCTGAGCTCTGTTGATATTTTCTTTGATTCGTCGAATGAACTTGATGAATTAATGTCTTCGCATAAAGAAGCTCTCAATGTTTCTATCCAGTTAGATAATGAGATTATTGCAAATATTGCTTTAAATACCAAAGCGATTCCAAGTTTAATAAACGAAAGTTCACCCTTGATTAAGAAGCAACAAAAACGAGAGAGAGTTTGAGTGTGAAACGCCAGAATGCTTTATAACAACTGCAGTGTGCACTAACTTAGGGTTAAATGACAATTGCTGGGAACTCACCAAATTACGTTATTTTAGAGATAATTACCTGGTAAAAAGTGATATCGGCGCGATGCAAGTTAATGAATATTATAAGATTGCGCCATCTTTAGTGACTGCTATAAATGAACACAAAGAACCGAGCAGAGTTTATGCTACCTTATATTGGCTCTATATATTACCTTGTGCTATTGCAATAAAGCTTGGTGCAAATAAGTGGACACATAAACATTATAAAAAAATGCTTAAATATGTAAAAAAAGTAGTGCAATAAGTTCAGTTTGACATCTTCACCTATTTATCCTCATATGCACCTTTACAATTGAAATAAATCATCGTTACACAATAACTTGCGCTAAATTATTTTCAAAAAGCCTGAAATGACCGCCTCTTTTGAAACTAAAGCGCAAGTAATTTTGAAGCGGATCCTTAATCAATCATTTATTGAAAATCACACAATCTATTTGAATCTCAAGTAAATGTGAATTAATGTGGTTTTTTATTTTAAATATTCAGGCTGAAAGAGCGATTTTATAACCTAATTAGGCCTCATTGGAAATAGTATATGATCGATAAAAATAAGGTCCCCAAAGAGCTTATCGCTATATTAGAAGCTAATTTTAAAGGACGTACCGACGAAATTAATGTTCCTGATCCTGTGTTTGAGGCAATGAAAGGAGAATTTATTAATTATGATCTAGAAAATAAGGTATTAGTAAATAGGTTTCCGATATTAAAAGAGCAACTAAACCCTTATGGGAATATGCAGGGGGAATAATAACCAGCTGCCATTGATGAGACGATTGGTGGATTAAGTATTCTAGTTTCGCCTGCTAACTTTACGCGCACGATGGAAATCAAATATGGGCAAGCTGTCACACCTGATCTTGAGTATATTTACGTGATTGCAAAATTTATTAGTCAAAAGAAACGACAATTATTTTTTGAAGCTATCGTTGAAGATAAAGATGGTAATAAACTCGCTACTGCAAAATCCAAAAATTGGATTATTGATTGATAAAAATATTAAGAAGGTCCATGCATAATGACGTAGTTATGGCACTTTTTAATAATTCTAAAAAATGGTTTAAATCTCGATCCAAACTGCTCTCTGGCAAATAGAGGTGATAACCATATGCTTTGGCGAGTTGTTCACTACGATGCAACCAGAGTCACGATTGGGCCTTTATATATCACTTCATTTAACTTATATGGTTCAAAATTAATCAAGTCATCTTCACTACTAATCTCTTTATTAACAATTGCTAAAACGAGTAACTCTTGTTGTTCGTGAATTAACTTGTTCGCTAGTCTTGGTGAGATGCTTTTGGCGATATGATCTAAATTATTTAGTTTGATTCCGAGGTAAGGTAATTGTGTATGCTCTCCTCGGACATTCGCTTTAATTTCTCCAAAACGAATAATATCTTGCCAAGGCAGTTTCCATTTTCCGTTAAGGTGACAATATACAATCATTTCTGGGGTGATGAAAAAGCTTGTTTCAGGCTCGAAATGTTTAAGGGAACCAACGAAAACCAGCATTAAACTGGCAGATATAAGTAAAATCAATTCTATTTTAAAGGACTGCCAAAGAAATAAACTGATAAGCCAAAAAATAAATATTAATATACATCCAAACCATATAAATGTCCGCGCATTACGTTTTGAGTTGGGGTGAACTTTAATCACTCTATCGACTGTATTTTGCAAATGTAACCTTCCTTGGAAATTTGGTTTTTTGAACAAATACTTTCTTTAAGCAAGGATTAATATGCTTTGAGAATAAATTACAGAATTTTAAAGTAAATAACAAATTGAAGACCAAATAGCTGGTGTATACAAAAGGCAATGAGTACCTAAAAGTGAATCATCTACCAATAGCAGTTAATTGGTAGATGATTAAAGGTATAAATAGATGCACATAACAGCAACCTTTGGTTTATCAAAACCTAGGTTATGTGCTCAGTATTAGTTAATAATAAAACGCAGTAAATAAGCAAAAATAGTCAGGGCTAGAACACTGCCTAACCAAATGGCAATAAACCATGCCCATTTTCTAGTGGTAGGTTTCATTAATGGTACCCCTCATCATGGTTTAGTTTTCCTCTGAACACCCAATAAGCATAAGCGCTGTAGGTAATGATCATGGGTAGCAGAACGACGGTACCAACAAGTAAAAACTTCAAGCTGGAATCAGGTGCAAGTGACTTGCTGATAGGTTAATGCAAATGGCACCAAGAAAGGAAATGTGCTCACTGCAAATCCCATTGCTGAGACCAGAAATAGCCCCATCGCAAACAGATAAGCTCGCACGCCTCGATGAAGCTTAAGGGAGCTAAATAGTTGCCAGCTACAGAAAACAGCGAGTATTGGTAATGCATAATAAAGTACTGAGTTTGGAAAACTAAACCAACGCTCTGATACGATTGGGTTGTGCAACGGTAACCACGCACTGACCACCAGAATAGTCATCACTAATGCTAATGCCCAGCGTTTAGCAATGGTATAGTAGCGACTAGCGAGTTCTTCTGGCAGTTTTATGATTAACCAGCAGGCACCAAGCAATACATAGGCGCAAACTGTGGCTAGTCCACAAAACAGGGTGAAAGGGGTCAACCAGTCGAACCAACCACCGGCATAACTTCGTCCAGAAATTTCAATGCCTTGTAGCATTGCGCCAAGCATAATGCCCTGCATTGCTGCTTGCGCTTAATGAGCCGAGGAAAAATGAGATATCCCAGATAAATTTTCCGCGTTTGGTTCTAAAGCGGTATTCAAAGGAAACCCCGCGTAACACTAAACCTAATAACATGATAATCAAGGGGGCATAAAGCGCTGGCATAACCACGGCATAGGCGAGAGGGAACACGGCAAATAAACCGCCACCGCCAAGCACTAACCAGGTTTCATTACCATCCCAAACCGGTGCAATGCTGTTCATCATGAGGTCACGCTCAGCTTCACTCTTTGCATTGGGGAACAGCATACCAATGCCTAAGTCAAAGCCATCAAGGACCACATAAATCAACACCGCTAAACCAATTATTCCATACCAAATAAGTGCATAATCCATAATTGTTACCTCTCTGTTAATCGGTTCGGGTGAATAGTCGCTGGCACATCTTCACCTTCGGGAAGACGCGGATCTAAGGATTCTTCGTAGCGAGTCGGTGACTTGCGCATTAGTCTGAGCAGATAATAAAAGCCGGCACCAAACACACAAAAATAAACAACAATAAAGGCGACTAAAGAGATACTTACTGCACTGACATCAATTGGTGATGCCGAGTCCGCAGTGCGAAGTAATCCATACACAGTAAAAGGTTGTCGGCCAACCTCGGTAGTTATCCAACCCGCCAATATAGCAATAAAGCCGGCAGGACCGAAGGCAATGCATAGTCGGTGAAATAGGGTTGGCTGGTATAATTTTCCTTGTTTACGTAGCCATAAGCTAAATAAGCCTATCGCTAGCATGGCAAAGCCAATACCAACCATGATTCGAAAACTCCAGAATACAATCGAGACAGGTGGATGATCTGTTTCTGGAAAAGCATCAAGCCCTTTAAGCTCGCCGTTAATATCATGAGTAAGAATAAGACTACCTAGCTTAGGGATAGACACTTCATAGTTCATTTGTTTAGCATCATCATCGGGTATGCCAAACAGAATAAGTGGCGCCCCTTGATGCGATTCATAGTGTCCTTCCATCGCCGCCACTTTTGCAGGTTGATGCTCTAAGGTGTTTAAGCCATGAAAATCGCCGGCAATAATTTGCAAAGGTGTGACAATAGTGATCATCCATAATGCCATCGAAAACATCGTTTTTGCCAATGGGTTGTGGGGCGCTTTAATAAGATGGTATGCACCAACAGCTCCAACAACAAAAGCAGTCGTCAGGTAAGAAGCTAATAACATATGCACTAAGCGATAGGGAAAAGAAGGGTTAAAGACTACAGCAAACCAGTCTTCTGGTATAAATTGTCCGACTTCGTTGATCGAATAACCCGCGGGTGTTTGCATCCAGCTATTTACAGACAGGATCCAAAATGCAGATAAAAACGTGCCAAAAGCAACGATACAAGTCGAAGCAAAATGTAGCTTTTTACCAACGCGGGACATTCCAAAAAGCATGACACCAAGAAAGCCAGCCTCTAAAAAGAAGGCTGTAAGCACTTCATAACCCATTAATGGTCCAAGAATTGGGCCTGTCTTATCTGCGAAAACACTCCAGTTAGTACCAAATTGGTAACTTAAAACAATGCCACTAACGACCCCCATACCAAAACTTATTGCAAATATTTTTAGCCAATATTTGTACAGCTGGATATATTTTTCCTTATGGGTTTTTAGCCAGAGACCTTCTAAAATAGCCAGGTATGATGCCAGGCCGATGGTAAAAGAAGGAAAAATAATATGAAAAGCCACGGTAAATGCGAACTGAAATCGCGCTAAGTCTATTGCTAAGGTATCCATAGTCACTCCTAAAGGTTATCTAGGAATTTTTACGTTGCTAATGGATGAAAAGATCTACTTTAATACTAAAAATAATTCAAATTGATAAAAATATAAGCATAAAGAGATTTGCTGTTATATAAACCTAATGGCTGTAAATTATTAATTTAATATGATCTATTTTTTCAGATCTGCGTATACATTTTTTGTTATGTGATTAGTTATTGAAGTTATTAAGATTAAGATAGCTCGGAGGTATTATGATCAAAGAAAATCTAAAAGTTAAACCTGCAGATAAACATCAGCAAAGCCTGAGTGAAACACCGGTGTTTCCTTTGCCTATTTTTATGTTGTGTGGTGGTGTGCAACGGTTGCGTATTTTTGAACAAAGATATATTGATATGGTTGCTAATTCTCAACAAACAGACGGTTTTGTTATTGCTCCCTCTGAGGTGAATAGCCCTACGCAGGTTTCTCAATGGGGGCGCATGTGCAAATTATTGATTTTGATAAAAGCGACGACAATCTCCTAATTATTGATGTACAAGCCGATCGTTTAGTGAAACTTGGAAATGTTAAGCGTGAAAACAATGGCTTATTAACTGCGCAAATGAGTACCCTTGCACACTGGTCATTTGAATATGGCCAAGGTTATAGCCAAGGTGAGAAAGAAATTCGGCATTTGTCAGACACTGAATTTTTAAGTTCGATATTAAAAGAAGTGTTTGATGAATATAAAGAATTCAATCAATTATACAAATCATTTTATTTTGAATCCCCGCAATGGGTATGTGCTCGATTGTTAGAGATTGTGCCAATCCCTTTGAGTGAAAAGGTAAAATTTATTCAAGAAAAAGATTTCACAGCACTTTTGCAGTTTCTTCGCTCTATTTGTGAAGAAGAAAAAAGATAATAAATAGCAAGTCTTTCATTTTGAAATAGCTCCATAAGGCGCAAAATTTTTAGTATTTTGAGCCTATATTTTTTGCAATATCACAGTCAATAAAGGCATGATGAAATCCACCCTGCAGGAACAATGAAAAGTGAATAGCCAATAGGAAATCATTGTTTTATCCATATTGTTGCTAAAACGATGGATAGTTAAACAATATCTTTTGTTATTTATTGATTTAGTTTTTTATTCGATATCGTGTTATTTTATATAGCAAAATAAACATATTACTTGCTGTACATTAAGCTGTTAGTATATTTTCAAGTGATAAATTAAAAGGTAATGAATTATGGAAATGGATGAATCGATAAATGTGTTCGGAGAAGCATTAGAAATGTGTTGTGACAACCCCGTCACTGGTTTTTATCGCGATGGAAAGTGTAATACCAATAAAGCCGATGTTGGTTCGCATACTGTCTGTGTCAAAGTAACCGAAGCGTTTTTAGAATATTCAAAGGCTAAAGGTAATGATTTATCTACTCCTATCCCTGAATTTAACTTTAAAGGTTTAAAGCCTGGTAATAGTTGGTGCTTGTGTCTTGCTCGTTGGTTAGAAGCTGAGAAAGCTAATATGGCGCCTAGAATTCACCTTACCAGGACTCACATTAAAGCCTTAGATATTGTGCCAATGGAGCTATTAAAAAAATACGCAGTGGACCTTAACTAGGGGCTGTTGATCTTTGCCGTTTAAATTTTGTAGTGAACCCGGGGGCAACGTTTGCTGACTATTTCTACTGCGTTTTCGCTTACTTATGTGGAACAACCACATATCATAAGCTCAGCCTTGTATAAAAAGTCAGCAACTCGTTGCAAAAATAAACTTGAAAGGTCAGCAGACCCTGAGTATTAAAAAGCTAATAAGGGTAGGTGTCGAGTTGCTGGCACCTTATTGGGGAATTGTATGTTTAGTAATTCGTACACTAAAATATCAGGTACCTTTGTCAGGATCTGTAGCCCAGATCAAGTAGCTCTTGCATTGCAGAGAAATTCTCCCAAAAGACCTCAAGCAAGATACAACAGGCATGGTCAAGATGCACTTTATCTTGCTGTGAATGAAGAATCTGCTTGTGTTGCCATGCAAAAATACATTAACAATATTGATACGCCATTGGTACTTGTAACCTATGAAGTTGAACCATGTTTTTTAGTTGATTTGAGACATGCTGATAATAAGCATTACAGAACCCTTACTAGCCAAGATTGGCAAACAGCAGTTAATGAAGCCCGAGAACCTAGTAGCTGGCAGGTATCAGATTTATTAAGAAAAAATAAAGAAATAGGTTTAATAGATCCTTCACGTAAAAATCCAGAAAAATGGCATATAACGCTTTTCCGTTGGAATGAATTAGGTGCTCCTGGGGTACGAATAGTTAATCAGCCTAGCCCTATATTTTTAAATTGAACGCTTATAAACAGTATTCTTAAATCATTCTCTCATTTCCTGTTGCTTGATTAAATAATCAATCATTTGTTGACATGTAATAATCTGTTGAATCTCAATTAAAAGTAAATTACTGTGTTTTAATAAACGGATTTTAAAAATTAAGCACTATTGCTTGAAAGACATAAAATTCAAGTAAATAGTCCTATGGATATCATTATGCTTTCAGAAGAATTAACTCTGCCACTATTTATTATTGAAAGTGCTAAATTAAAAGAAAAACAATATTATTATTTTAATTGTGAATATATGGGGGATGTTAGATCTGCATTTTTATTCCGATTCGAAGGTGTTATTTATTCCTACTTAAACCAATGTGTTCATATGCCATTTCAATTAAACTGTCAAAAAGATACCGTATTTAGTGAATCAAAAACTCATTTAAAGTGCTCTATGCATGGCATCGTCTATAACCCTGTTACTGGGGAATCTCTTAGTCCAACAATGTGTACAGGGGAGAAATTAACTGCTATAGAAATAGTAGAATCCAAAGGGGACATTTGGGCAAAGGATATTAATGTACAAGCGATACTTGATATCGAGTCTTCTGCATAGCAAACGTGTTAATAACAACTTAAGTACAGCATTCACATGAATCGATTAAGAGAAGCTAAAAATGGATATTTTAAATTATTTACCGGAACTGATATCAGTGAGTATCATCGCTGTATTTATGGTGATTAGCCCTGGTGCTGATTTTGTTATGATCACTCGCAATAGTCTATTTTATGGTAGAAGTTGCGGGCTATATTCTTCTCTTGGTATTGGTTTAGCAATATGGATCCACGTTGCTTATTCAATCGCTGGGTTAGCTATTATTATTTCAAAATCAATTCTATTATTTTCATTAATAAAGTATTTAGGTGTCGCTTACCTTATTTATATCGGTTATAAAACCTTTACTTCAAAAAGTGATTTAGAATTAAAAAATGAAGTAAAAGAAGTTCGCTTATCTCCTTTGAGTGCCGTAAAGCTGGGTTTCATTACTAATGTTTTAAATCCTAAAACGACCTTGTTTTTTCTTAGTATTTTTACTCAAGTCGTTAACCCAAATACGCCAATATGGGTCCAATTGATATATGGATTAATAATATCTTCAGCACATATTTTATGGTTTAGTTTGGTTTCTTTGTTCTTCAGTCATCCATCATTGGTTGATAAATTTAATCTTCATAAACAAAAGATAGAAAAGGTTGTTGGCAGTGTTTTAATGGCCTTTGGTGTTAAAGTTGCCATAGCGAGTAACAGCTAGCAACAATTAAACAGAAATGTTTTTTAAAATATAATTTAATCAATTACTGATTGAAAATAGAATAATTAAAAAGGAAGTATGTAAAGTGAATCGATTAACTGAGAAATCTATAGACTGCCCTTATTGTGGTGAATCAATTGATATTTTAATTGATTCCTCTGATGCGCAACAACAATATATTGAAGATTGCCAAGTATGTTGTAAGCCGATAACGATATCGGTTTATGAAAATGTTAGTGGTGAACTTGAAGTGAGCGTTTATAGTGAAGATGACGTGTTTTAATAAAAAATTAGAGTTTAAAGTATGAAAAAATTTTTAATATTAATGCTTATTGGTGTTTCTTTTTATCAGTGGGCCACAGAACAAAATAATTCAGCAACATTAATCGATCATAAAGTACAAAGTACTACCAATAACGTTAATAATATTAGCGATAGTACAATTGAAAATGCTTATAGGAACAAACAAAGCGATGTTCAAGTAAATGGCATTGGTAAGGTTATCAAGTTATTACGTGATGATAATAAAGGGTCTCGTCATCAAAAGTTCATTCTACGCTTATCCTCTGGGCAAACATTATTAATTGCGCATAATATCGATTTAGCTCCAAGAATTGACTCATTATCAACAGGCGATCAAGTTAATTTTTATGGTGAGTATGAGTGGAATAATAAAGGTGGTGTGGTCCATTGGACTCATAAAGATCCTAATGGCCATCATATCGATGGTTGGTTAAAACATAATGGTAGAATATACCAATAATGTTTTAGCTTTTGTTTCTTTACCAATAAGGCATTAATAGGCATTACATGAGTATCTGTTCAGAAATAACCATATATAAAGTTGCTAAAGAAAATATCTCAAGGGTCATAGAGCTGAGCTTATTGGTTATTAGTGAGATGAATGAAAAAGAAAAAGTAATCACTTCTTACCAAATATTACAAAATACAAAGAATGAAGAAGAAGTTTGTTGGCGACTAACTTGGATTAGTGAGGAAGCCGTTGAAGACAATAAACAAAAGTGGCCGAGTTTAACTAGTGCTAGTGAGTTAATGTCATTAGTAGAAACAAAGGTTTACTGTGGTTATTTTGTTGCCACTCTTTAGATTGCTTCGCATTTAAATGAAGTACACCCCTGTACTTCATTTAAACAAAACTATTTAAACTAAGGTCTGCGTTTTGCAAAAGAAATATCTGGTGGTTCCTTAAAGCAACCAAGTACCCAAGGGTAAGTTTCAGTGACGTAGTAACCGTACTGACCATCAACTGTCATACCATTACAAATATCAAGATCACCTTTGCTTTCTATGAATTGGTAATCACCACGAAATTGGCCGTCATAGTTGTCGCTAGCGATATTAGGTGTAATTGGCGTTTGGAAACCATCAACATCTTGACGCTTGCCGGTTTTAAGTTGATAGCTTGAAATGGCTTTTCTTACTTTACCATTATCATTAAAACAAGCGCCATGAATCGGGAAACCATCGGTCGCAAAACCAATCACAGCGGATACTTTTTGTTTGCTGACACAATCAGGTTCAAACAGTACTTTTGGCCCACCATGATAATGATATGAACCGTCAGGTTGTGCATGTGCGTCATGAGTATCTGTACCAAAATCATTAAGAGGTGATAATGGGTCATAACGCCAAGGGTGTTCTTGTCCGTTAGGTAGGTCTCGACAACCTATCTTTTCTTTGCCTAAAGGCTCTCTTCCTTCCCCGTAACAGGTCTGTCGCTAGCAAATCTAGTTTTACACCATTAAGAAAAATCGCGTTGTCATAGGAAAGGCTAAGAGGTGTATTGCTTCCAGAAAATTTTGGTGTTGCCGTTACACTTGTTACATAACTTTGTTCGCTAACATCATTCCTAAAACTCTTTTTTCCATCGTTAAAATTGTGGTTTGGTATTGAGTTCGACTGAAAATAGCATCGGCCATCTTTAACAGAAATGCTTAGTGAACCATTAAAAGGGACGTCATTATTAATATCTTTAACAGAGGATTTGTAATTAGCAACATGCTCAGCACAACTTATTTCTAATGATGAAAAAGCATGGTTAGTAATATCTGCATGATCATGTGCAATGGCGGTATTTGAAATGGGTGCCAATATAATTGTTGTTAACGTTGTTAAACATATTTTCATTTGAGGTTTCATATAATGGCTTCTTAAGTATTTAGTGTGTTTAGAATCAGTTGAGCTCTTATGAGTTATTATCATACGATAATTTAATATTGAAGGTGAATTTAAAATGTAAAAACGAGTTGCTGGTTATGATCTACTGTTGATTTTTGCTGTTTGCGCCTTGCTCTGGTATCCGAGGTTTCGCCTGACAAATCATCTTGAAGTGGCATGGGTATAATAATTGTTTTACTTGCTAGGCTATTATTGCAATTATCTATTAATAATAGATAATAAACTGTCTTTATATACAGGTGTTGGCAATGAAAGAAACAAACATTCCTATGCGCAAAATTATCCATATTGATATGGATTGTTTCTATGCTCAAGTAGAAATGAGAGATAACCCTGAATACAGAGATGTGGCTTTGGCAATCGGTGGTAAGGTTGATCGCCGTAGCGTACTTTCTACCTGTAATTACCTCGCTAGAAGCTTTGGTGTACATTCTGCAATGCCAAGTTTTAAAGCCAAACAGCTTTGTCCTGAATTAGTGATTATCCCTGGACGTATGCAAGTTTATGTTGATATTTCTAAGCAGATTAAAGAAATCTATGCTCGTTATACACACCTTATTGAGCCTTTATCTTTAGATGAAGCATTCTTAGATGTCACCGATTGTCAGTTGTTTCAGGGTTCTGCAACTTATATTGCAGAAGATATTCGTCGCGCTATTTTTGAAGAGTTAAACCTCACTGCGTCAGCAGGTGTTGCACCGGTAAAGTTCTTGGCGAAAATTGCTTCGGATGAAAATAAACCTAACGGTATTTGTGTTATCACACCTGATAAAATTCCTGCATTTATTAAAACGCTTCCCTTAAAAAAAATACCTGGAGTGGGTAAAGTTGCGCAACAGCGATTGGCTGAAAAAGGCTTATTGAATTGTGCTGATGTGCGGCAATATTCTGCTGAAAAGCTATTACTAGAGTTTGGTAAGTTAGGTGGGGCTCTGTTAAATTATAGTCGTGGTATTGATAATCGAGAAGTGCAACCCTACCGTGAGCGTAAATCACTGGCGGTTGAACATACTTTTAGTTATGACATTTTAGGTGAAGAACAATGCCAAGAGAGGCTAGTGCCTTTGTTTGATGAATTAAATAGACGCTTGAAAAAACTATTAGATGAAAAAATAATTACTAAAATCGGTGTAAAAATAAAGTTTTCTGACTTTAATATTAAGAATGCAGAGCGTCAATCTTCGGAATGGTCACTCGCCTTGTTTACTAATTTGTTACATCACCTTTTACATAAATCGCCCGATAAACCGATCCGCTTAATGGGCATTTCTGTTGGGCTTGCACCTAAATTAGATGATTATCACGCAGTACAATTAAATTTATTAGAATAATACCCCGTATTTTGAAATGAAAAATTTGCAGTCAGAGATAAGGGATTTGATATGAGAGGTTGGATATGAAGAATACGGTATTAGTGACCGGCGCAAGTGCAGGGTTAGGTGAAGAGTTTTCATGGCAACTCGGCGCACTTGGTTATAATTTATTGCTGGTGGCGAGACGAATTGATAATTTAGCCTTATTAAAAACACAATTATCAGAAAAATATCCTCAGCAGGAGTTTTTGATATGTAGTGTTGATTTAAACGATGTTAATGCGATAAGTGAAATACAGGCTTTAATAGAAAAACAACACATTCAATTAATTGGCCTGATTAATAATGCAGGCTTTGGCGCAAGAGGGGAGTTTTGCCACTTGTCGGCAGTTCGTCAACAGCAGATGTTACAGGTAAATATTGTTGCGTTAACCGAACTCACGCATCATGCCATTGATCATTTAAACAATAAGAAAGACAGTTTTATTATTAATGTTGCTTCAACAGTCTGCTTTTCAAGCGGGGCCAAATCTTGCTATATATTATGCTTCTAAAGCCTTTGTACTTTCTTTTTCCGAGGCACTACATGAAGAATTAAAAGGAAAAATTGCTGTAAGTGCGCTATGCCCTGGTGCTACCAAAACAGAATTTGCTGAGGTAGCTGGCATGACAGACTCTCTCATTTTTAAATTACGTGTGATGGATAAAAAAGTAGTAGTCGCTTATGCTTTAAAGAAAAGAAACAAGGCTATTGTGGTACCTGGTGTAATAAATAAAATCGGGGTTTTAGCTGTTAAACTATTACCCCGAGCTATCAGTCGAAAATTAGCTTATCAAGTACAAAAATAATGTTTTTTATGCGATAAGGTTAGTAATGCCATCGTAGATAAATTGAATTGCTAATGCGGCTAAAATGACGCCTAAAAATCGTTTTAAAATTTCATCTCCGGTTTTTCCGATGACCTTTCTCAGGTGTTTTGAAGCGATCATTAAAACGAAAGTAATAATTAATGTGCTGATAATTGCACCCGAAACGGCAATCGTGCCTGCCATATTTTCGGTATTAGAAAATAATAATACCGCTAGCGTTAGTGTGCCAGGTCCCGCTAATAGCGGAATAGACATTGGGAACACAGAAATATCATTTTGTTCGCCTTTGTTACTAAAACTAATATCTGAGGTGATCATTTGATAGGCTGTGAAAAACAGTAATAACCCACCAGAAATACGCAGAGAGTTAATGTTAATACCTAAATGGTAAAATAAAGTTTCGCCGTAGTTGCCAAATAAAACTAGCGTTAACCCACTAATAATGATGGCTTTAGTAGCCATTACATAACGGTATTTCTTATCGCTTTGTCCCGTTAAAGAGTTAAAGATCAGCGTCGCGCCAATCGGATCAATAATAACAAACAGCGCCGTCATCGCATGTAAATAAGTCGATAAATCCATGAGTTTCCTTAAAAAATAATGTTGATAATCTTTCTATTGTGAGTGTCTGTGGCATCAAAAGAAGATAAGTGAAGCGATACAATAATGAAATTTGAACGTATTTCTGAGTTAAATTATTCAACAACTCCTAAATTCATTTGCTTTGAACTAAGAAACTTCATTGTGTTATATATTTTGAATGTTTAATGCATTGATTTTAAATATAATAGTATTTATAGCCTCGACTTGTAATTCTGTCGTCACTCTCTTTGAGGAGCAGGTTACTGATTTTATCAAAGCTTGTAAATGAAACTATTTGTGTTGAGATCAACGAAGTTGAAAGAATTTATCAAATAATTTCACAAAGCTATTTTATTAGAGCTATGCTAAGAAGATGAAAAATCTGTCATTTATGTGGGAAATAAAATGAAAAGTAATTTGCTTCTTGAATCTGCGGAAAACTTAAAAAAAGCGGTGCCGTTGATGATGAAATATAAAGTTCCAACAACACCGTTAAATTATGCGCTTTGGTACACCTATGTTGCAAATGAACTGCCCATATTAAATGAAAAATTAGATGTATTATTAGAAAAAATGCAACATGCCCACCGATACAAGCCGAATCCTTGTATCGTGAATTTGTCGCCGACAAGACAGAGTCAGAAACATGGGAATTAAGAAACGGCATTGATAAAATGTTACTTCAATTAGATAAGTCACTCATCGATACTCATAAAGATACTCACGAATTTCAACGCTCCTTTAAACAAACCTTTGATGATATTAATCAAGTTGAACAGGAAGGTTTATCCGTTGAGGAAGTGATTGTATTGTTGAAAAAGCTTCAGGGAGACTCAAAGAATATGCATCGCTCCACAGCATTTTTTTCTAATAGCCTAGAAAAAGCAAAAGGAGAAATTGCGTCTCTAAAGGACCAACTTGAAAAAACTCAAAAACAAGCCTTTTATGATTCACTGACTGGTTTGCTCAATCGTCATGCCTTTGATACGGAACTTTCAGCTTATTTAGCCTCTGATAAGAAAGGTTTGTGTTTGATATTAGCGGATATTGATCATTTTAAAACCTTTAATGATCAGTGGGGGCATTTGTTAGGTGATCAGGTTTTAAAAGCCGTTGGCCGAAAATTAAATGATTGCATGCGAGATGGTGCAAGTGCATACCGCTTCGGAGGAGAAGAGTTTGCTATTTTAATTCCTAAAAGTCAGTCGCGCATTGCTCGTCATTTGGCAGAAAGTATTCGTCGATCCATTGAAAAAATTAGTTTAAAAGATAAACGATCAGGGCAAACTATCAATAATATTACTCTTTCCTTTGGCGTTGTTGAATATCAAGAGAGTGATTCCTTGATCAATTTGATTGCTCGTGCCGATGAGTTTTTATATGAAGCGAAAAGATTGGGGCGTAACCGAGTATTGCCTATTTTATAATTATCCTTCATTATTTGTCTTACCTGCCGATAACTTAATTTAAGGATCTATTATTGGTAGGGGGCGTTGTGATATTAACTCAACAAGAAAGGCGTATATTTAAACGCTTAAGTTTTACATCTCAAGTACATATAACCTATAACGGCAGTGATAAAGTCGTTGCGTGTAAAGATGTAAATACAGAAGGAATGTCTCTTTATTTAACGGATGATAGCTTAAAGCGCTTTGATCAAATTGCGGTACGCTTTGATGATCATGATTCACACTTTCCCGCTTTAAATGCTGATGCTGAGGTAATTCGTGTTCAAGCCGTTGATAGAGGGTTTCTAATTGCTTTAGAGTTTATCGCTATTTATTAACTTCAAAATTAATTTAAGGCAAGAAATGAATCAAATTTTCATCGAAGGTGAGCCCTACGCTCCTTCCAAAGTTGTTTGTATTGGCAGAAATTATGTCGAGCATATTCAAGAGCTTAATAATGAAATGCCTGACCAACCTGTTATTTTTACCAAACCAAATTCAGCTATCGATACCCAATTGGTTAGCAATAATGGTGAACCTATTCACTATGAAGCAGAAATTTCATTTGTGATCATGGATAACCAAATTAGTGCAGTAGGTTTTGGACTAGATTTAACCAAACGAACTTTACAATCAACTTTAAAGAGTAAAGGTTTGCCCTGGGAGCGCGCTAAAGCCTTCGACCAATCTGCTGTTTTTAGCCAATTTGTCAATTTTTCCAGTGAGCCGATTGGCTTATCAATGCAACTATTGATAAATAATAAGCTTATCCAACATGCTGATTATGGCTTAATGATTCATAAACCAAACGACATTATTAATGAAGTAAGTAGTTTTATGAGTTTCCGTGATGGCGATATTTTAATGACAGGTACACCAAAGGGTGTGGGTGTTGTAACAAAAGGCGATGTTTTTACTGGACGTATTTACCAAGGAGATACGTTATTGATTGAACAAAAATGGACTGCTTTTTAAATATTCCCCTTAAAATTCTATGAAGAGGCATTAATAGGCCTCTTTTTTACGCTTTTCCTTTATTCCTCTACAACAGTACTAGCCATATCCCTCTGATTTGCGTAAAATTACGCACAATTTTTTAAGTAATTTCGAGATGAAACTAATGCTGCACCTTGATGAAATCGTTGCTAATGCGCAACAACAGATAGAAAATGCCGTTGATGGCAATGAGCTAGAAGAGATCCGTTTACAGTATTTAGGTAAAAAAGGATTAATGACTGAGCAGATGAAAGGTTTAGGTAAATTACCTCCTGCAGAAAAACCGAGTCGCTGGTCAAATGATCAACAAAGCTAAACAAGCCATTCAAGCAGTGTTAGTCGCACGTAAGAAAGCGTTTGAAATGGAAGTGCTTAATGCTAAGTTAGCTGAAGAAACCGTTGATGTTACCTTGCCTGGCCGTGGTGCTCAATTAGGTAATATTCACCCAGTAACTCGTACAACAGAACGTATTGTTGAGTTTTTCAGCGAGCTAGGCTTTGAAGTAAAAGATGGCCCTGAAGTTGAAGACGGTTACCATAACTTTGATGCACTTAATATTCCGCCTCATCATCCAGCGCGCGCCGATCACGATACTTTCTACTTTAATCCTGATCTTGTGTTACGTACACAAACCTCTGGTGTGCAAATTCGTACTATGGAAAAACAAAATCCACCGGTGCGTATTATTTCTCCTGGACGTGTTTACCGTAACGATTACGATCAAACTCATACGCCAATGTTCCACCAAGTGGAAGGTTTGATGATTGGTGAAAAAGTTAGTTTTGCACAGTTGAAAGGGATTCTTAACGATTTCCTACACAACTTTTTTGAAGAAGATTTAGAAATTCGTTTCCGTCCATCATATTTTCCTTTTACAGAACCTTCTGCAGAAGTAGATGTGAAAGGTAAAAACGGATGGTTAGAGATTTTAGGTTGTGGCATGGTTCATCCTTCTGTTTTAAAAGCAATGGGCGTTGATCCAGAAAAATATTCAGGTTTTGCTTTTGGTATGGGCATTGAGCGCTTAACGATGCTGCGTTATGGCGTTAATGATTTACGTTCTTTCTTTGAAAACGATCTACGTTTCCTCAAGCAATTCAAATAAGGTTTAAAAATAATGAAATTTAGTGAAGCTTGGTTACGCGAATGGGTTAACCCTGAAATTAGTTCAGAAGCGTTACAACATCAAATTACAATGGCTGGTCTTGAAGTAGACGACGTTAATCCTGTTGCCGGTGAGTTTACAAAAGTAGTGGTAGGTGAAGTGGTTGAATGTGGCCAACACCCTGATGCCGATAAACTACAAGTGACAAAAATTAATATCGGTGAAGATGAATTAATTGATATCGTTTGTGGTGCCAAAAACTGTCGTCTTGGACTGAAAGTAGCCGTTGCGGTAGTTGGCGCAGTCTTACCAGGCGATTTTAAAATCAAAAAAGCGAAACTACGTGGCCAACCATCTTTTGGTATGTTGTGTAGTGAATCTGAGTTAGGTATGGCTGAAAGTGCCGATGGTATTTTAGAATTACCATTAGATGCGCCAATTGGGCAATGTGTTCGTGAATATTTAGGCCTAAATGATGTCACCATCGACGTGGATTTAACTGCTAACCGTGCAGATTGTTTAGGCATTGCTGGCCTTGCACGCGAAGTTGGTGTGTTGAATGGCTTAGCAGCAACTGAACCAACTTGGAATAATGTTGCCGTTTCGATTGATGATCAAATTGCTATTAATTTACAAGCAAGCGAGGCTTGCCCGCGTTACCTTGGGCGTGTTATCAAAGGCATCAATCAAGATGTGGCAACACCATTATGGATGGTAGAAAAATTACGTCGTTGTGGTGTACGCGGCGTTGATGCGGTTGTTGATATTACACAATACGTACTACTTGAATTCGGTCATCCTATGCATGCCTTTGATTTGCAAAAATTAGATGGTGCTATCGAAGTTCGTCTTGCTGAACAAAACGAAGAACTAACGCTACTTGATGGCAAAGAAGTTAAGTTAAATAGTGATACTTTAGTGATTGCCGATCAATCTAAAGCATTAGCGATGGCGGGTATCTTTGGTGGACAAGATTCAGGTGTACAAGCTGGAACCACTGATATTTTCTTAGAAAGTGCCTTTTTCGCACCATTAGCGATTGCTGGTCGTGCACGAAGCTATGGCTTGCACACAGATGCGTCTCATCGTTACGAACGTGGTGTTGATCCGGTTTTACAAGCAAAAGCCATGGAGCGTGCTACACAGCTTCTTGTTGATATTTGTGGTGGTCAAGTTGGACCTGTTACAGAAGCGGTCAGTGAAGCTAACTTACCTAAACAAGCAACTATCACATTAACTCGTCTTAAATTAGATCGTTTAATTGGTTATTCAATTGAAGATGCACGTGTAACAGAAATTTTAACTCAGTTAGGCTGTGAAGTGATTGCTTCTGAAGGTATTTGGACGGTTGTTGCACCAACTTATCGTTTTGATATGGAAATCGAAGAAGATTTGATTGAAGAAGTTGCACGTGTTTATGGTTATAACAATATTCCTAATGTTGCGCCACAAAGCTGCATTAACAATGCCAAAACATACTGAAGCTTCATTGAAGTTATCTAAAATTCGTGATGTTTTAGTTAATCGTGAATTTAATGAAGCTATTACTTATAGCTTTGTTGATCCTGACTTACAGTTGAAATTACACCCTGAAGCAGATGCACTTATTCTACCTCATCCGATCTCTAAAGAAATGTCAGCGATGCGTGTCAGTTTATGGACAGGTTTATTAGATAGCCTATCAAAAAATCAAAAGCGTCAACAAGCTCGTGTACGTTTATTTGAAACAGGTTTGCGTTTTATTAAAGACGAAAATGCAGAGAATGGTATCAACCAACAGCCAATGTTATCAGGTGTTATTATTGGTAATTTAAATGAACAACACTGGTCAATTGAGTCACGCCAAGTGGACTTTTTTGATATTAAAGCTGATCTAGAAAGTGTGCTTGAGCTCTGTGTTGACGGGGTTAGCTTCGAATTTAAAACGGAAAAACACCCTGCATTACACCCAGGCCAATCTGCTCGCTATTTATCGTGATGGTAAAAACATTGGTTACATTGGTGCCTTGCATCCAAATCATGTTAAACCCTTTGCAATTAAAGGCACACCTTTTGTCTTTGAAATTGAGTTAGAAGCGATTACTAAACGTCAATTACCTGAAGCTGGAGATATTTCTAAGTTCCCAGCTAATCACCGTGATCTTGCTTTTGTGATGGATAAGACAGTAGATGCGGGTAAGGTCTTAAAATTTATAGAAAAAATTGGCGGTTCTCAATTAGTTGGTTTAAACTTATTCGATGTATATGAAGGGCAAGGCGTGATTGAGGGAAGTAAGAGCTTAGCAATAGGTTTAATTCTGCAAGATACGACTCGCACTTTAGAAGAGCAAGAGATTGCTGACAGTGTAAACCACATTGTTGAAGCGGTTTCTACGGAGTTTAATGCATCGTTGAGAGAATAATTTATGGCACTAACTAAAGCTGAAGTAGCGGCACATTTATCAGAAGAAGTAGGTCTTAGCAAACGCGACGCAAAGGAGTTTGTCGAGTCCTTTTTTGAAGAGATTAAAGCAACTCTTGCAAGTGGAGAGCCTGTTAAAATCTCTGGTTTCGGGGGCTTTGAACTGAAAGATAAAAGCGAACGTCCGGGACGTAACCCTAAAACAGGTGAAGATATTCCTATCGCGGCCGCGACGAGTGGTAACCTTCAGAGCTGGGCAAAAGCTCAAAGAGTTAGTGGAAGAAAATTTACCCACAACGCCGCAAAAAGGGTAGACCTTAAATTAAGTTTATAAATTGTTAAAAAAGTCGCATTGCGACTTTTTTTATGCATTTTTTTATGAACTATCGCGCATTATTATTTATGTATTTCCGTACAATTAATGGTGTTTTACAACACCTTAAAGGGGAATCATTTGCCTATCAATCAATTTAAAAAAATCGTTGTTCTAACCGGAGCGGGGGTTTCTGCCGAATCTGGAATTAGTACCTTTAGAGATAAAAATGGTTTATGGGAAAAATATCGTCTAGAAGATGTCGCCACATTGGAGGGGTATAAGAAAAACCCTTCCTTAGTGCTCGATTTTTATAATAAACGTCGTCGTGATTTTTGTGCAGATGACATTGAGCCTAATGCGGCTCATTACGCTTTGGCTGAACTTGAAAAAAACTTTGATGGCGAATTTTTATTAGTAACACAAAACATAGATGATTTACATGAACAAGCTGGATCAAAAAATGTTATTCATATGCATGGAGAGTTGCTAAAAGCGCGTTGTCCTCATTCAAATCAGGTGGTTACCTGGATGGATGATTTAACCTCTGAGGATTTTTGTCATTGTTGTCAGTTTCCTGAAAACTTGCGTCCGCATATTGTTTGGTTTGGTGAAATGCCTTTAGGTCTAGACATCATTTATCACCATCTTGCGCAGGCAGATCTTTTTATTGCTATTGGTACTTCAGGTACTGTTTATCCGGCGACTGGGTTTGTCGAAGAAGCTAAAAGTGTTGGTGCTTACACTATTGAAGTAAACCTTAGAAGCCAGTGATATTCAAAGCCATTTTAATGACGTTCAGCAGGGTAAAGCGACGGATATGGTGCCACAGTTAGTGAAAAATTTATTGGCAACTAAATCATCAGCTTAATTCCTTTGGTATAAAGATCAAAAATCGTTACAATATAGGACTTTTAACATTAGGGCCCTATGTAAAACTATGAATAAAACTCATTTTGTTCTTGGTGGTGACTTAAAAAAGTCATTAACCGAGGGATATACGCTAGACTTCAAAAAAATATTTAAAGATGCCTTTGCTATTACTCGCTCTAATTACATGCCTTTAATTATCGCTTGTATTTTTACTGTTGCGATTGTATCCGTTATTTTTACACTCAATTTTGAAGCCTTTCTTGGCCTTAGTGAAACTAAACAACTGATTGTTAATTTGATTTTCAGCTCATTTGTGGTGACGCCTTTAGTCACAGGTTTACATATGATGGGCATTAATCATGCTGTTGGGTTGAAAAGTCGTTCTATTGATTTGTTTATTTATTTTAATATTATTTTAAAGCTTGCCTTGGCAAGTTTGATCATGAATATCATTATTCTTGCTTCAAATGTCGCATTGACGGAGGTATTAGGTAATATTGGTCAAAACTTATCTTATATTGTGATGATTTATTTTAATGTTGTTTTTAGTATGGTTTACCCTTTAATTGCAGAAAAGAAATTCACCCCAGCCTTAAGTATTAAGCTGTCTTTTAAACTGATAAACAAAAACTTACTACAGTTTACTTTATTATTTGTTTTCTTAACCTTACTTGCTGTTATTTCAATTTTACCCTCTGGGTTAGGCTTATTTTTATTCGTTCCTTTTTACTTTAATGTGATGGGCATAGTGTATCGTCAAATTTGTGGGGTGGGTGTGGTTGCCACGGAAATTGTCAAAAAAGATGACGATTCAGATAACGATGATTCCAATAATGGTTCGAATGATGATGATAAACATGATGCTGGGTTTGAGGCTTAAAATGCGTATTTTAATATTATTTTTAACATTAATATTTAGCCAAAATTTATTGGCTTCTACTCTCAAATTAAACTATTCATTGTTCTTTGGTTATATGAAAACCATGTACAAATTAGATTATCAGCATGTCACTACAGGTTTTTATTTAGTTGAAGAATCTTCAGGTGACGCTTGTTTAATTGATCAGGCTGAAATGGTTGTTGATCAAAAAAGAGAAGCAATCGACTTTGAAAAACAAGGAAAGCTTTTACCTTTTATTCCGACGAACCACCGAAAAGATGGCGCGATGATAGAAGTTAAAACAGTCGATAATGTCGCCTGTGCCTTGCAGGTAAGGTTGACGGCTAAAGAATCAGAATTATCAAAACTGTCCTTCCAACGATTAACCACCATTAGTACAGAGCTCGAAGGCGTGTTACGCAAAAATGCAGGTATGATAGGAAAGTATTTCTTGCCTAATTATAATGGTTTGCGTTTTAAAGTGGATTCTCCTCTAGCCACAGAAATTGCACTACAGAAGGGTTTTACGCTTGCTGATAATGGCGATATTTTAGTTTCTAATAAAATTTTAATGGAAACCGAGGGAAGTGAACTATTACCCTTTGATGTAAATCGTGTTTCACCATGGATTGGTGAATAAAGTTTAATTAAAAATGGGTGAGATAACTTGTTGTTAAAGGCAGAGCTTTGTTGGTTAAAGAAGCAAGGCGTTAGTAATATAGTTAACACTGAAAAGTTTAATAATGCCTTAACTAATGAAGTGTTTTTGATAACTAATAGTGATGCAACACATTATATTTTCAAACGTCTTAATCAAAATGCGCGAAGCAATGAGGATCGTCAAGCTGAATTCTTAGTACAAGAGCTAGCGAGTCAGCATCATTTGACTCCTGATGTGCTAGCGCATAATGAAAAATATAAATTACAGCAATTTATAGAAGGGGAGTTAATCTCTAAGGATGCTGATAATTTATTTGAATGTTTGATTAATCAACTCTCACGTATTCATCAATTACCTACATTGTACGCTCCTAAACAACGATTGGCCTTGGAGTTACTTAGACTTCATAAACAGTTAAAGGGGACGGTTGATAACGCTGTATTTGAAAAAATGCTAGCGCTTGCTGAACAATTGGATCAATCTTGCCCAATGGATACCCTGTGTCATGGTGACTTATCCCTTAATAATGTCCTGATAGGAAGTGATAAACAGCTTTATGCCTTAGATTGGGAATATGCGGTGATTGCCTGTCTCGCCTACGATTTGGCCTTTTGCTGTTGTATTAACGCCTTCACTCCTGATCAATCGAACAAGCTTATTTCCCTTTATTATCAGAAGAATTGTAAAGCTTTGCTACAAACTTTTGATTCCTTACAAAAACAGTGTGATTTATATTTTCAAGTCTTTACTTATATCAATGAGTTATGGGCACTTTGTTTTCTAGAAAAAGATAATTAATTTAGGTAAGATAATAATACCTGCCATACTTAATTAAACGCTAAAGGTAACAATTTGAAATTTAATAACAAACAAGCCATTTTATTTGATCTCGATGGAACATTAATTGATAGTGCACCTGATTTAGCGCTGGCAATCAATCACATGTTAACGACATTAGGGCGAGAAACCTTTAGTGATGATTTAATACGTTCATGGGTTGGTAATGGTGCTCAAGTTATTGTTAAACGTGGTTTATCGGGTAAGGCTGATTATGATGAAGATTTAGATCCAGCTTTGTTTGAAAAAGCATTGGATATATTTCTTACCTTTTATGCGAACAATCTTTGTGTTGATACCGTTACTTATCCTAATGGTTCGCTCAACATTAAAAGTGCTTAAAGCACAGGGGTACCGATTAGTCATTGTTACTAATAAACCCTTTGACTTTATTGAACCTATTCTTGTTGGGCTTGAACTAACAGGACTGTTTGAATTATGCCTAGGGGGCGATAGCTTGCCTGAGCGCAAACCTTCACCATTACCTTTATTACATGCCTGTGAAAAATTATCAGTAACACCTGAGCAATGTGTGATGGTAGGGGATTCTAAAAATGATATTCTAGCGGCAAATGCGGCGAAAATGCAGAGCATTGGCCTAACCTATGGTTATAACTATGGTGAAGATATTGGTGAACATAACCCTGACGTAGTTTTTGATGACTTCGCTGATATTCTTGCTACCTTTTCTGTAACCAACCAATATGATTTGGTGGACTAATCGTCAATGAAAGATGATATTCAATTAACAAAAGAAAAAGCACGTATTGCCATCATTGGAGGTGGCATTGCGGGTGCTACTGTTGCTTTGTGCCTTGGTGAACTAGGTCTTGATGTGACGCTAATAGAAAAGGGGCCATCCTTAGTGAATGGTCCGCCTATTTGTCATTTGCATGCTGGCGGTAACTTATACCGTGAGATATCAGAAGCTCAATGTATAACGCTTTTACATGAATCAATTGAATTATTACGCTTATACCCAAATGCTGTCGATTATCGACCTACACTTGTTGCTGTGCCTAAACATGATAAAGGTGAGCCACTTGATCTTTTACCACGTTTAGAAAAACTTCGTGCGGAATATCAGCAATTAATTGCTAATGATGCGCAGAATGAAGTATTAAGTAAACCTGAACATTATTTTAAACTATTTGAACGTGAAGACCTTGAAGCGTTAAAACATCAACCTATAGTAGATTCACCAAGTACTCTAACTGAGTGGCTGATCCCTGTAGCGCATCATGTTGACCTCGACCAGCTTAAATTTCCAGTTATTTTAATTCAAGAGTATGGCTTAAACTTATTTAGACTAGCGACAAGTGCAGAATTAACACTGCAAAAAATGTCTAACTGCTCAGTTTTAACCAATAGTAAAGTCACTGATGTTGAGTCAACGCAGGAGCGTTGGAAAGTTAATTACGAAAATGGTGAAAAGCAACACAGTGAAGAATTTGATTATTTAATTAATGCCGCTGGTTTTAGAAGTGGGTTAATTGATGATATGTTGGGCTTTGAACGTAAACGTTTAGTTGAATTTAAAGTCGCCTATGTAACACAGTGGCCAGGTTGTTCTACGATATGGCCTGAAGTGATCTTTTTTGGTGATAGAGGTACCCCTGAGGGAATGGCACAATTTACGCCTTATCCTGATGGTTATTTCCAATTGCATGGTATGACTGAAAGCATTACCTTGTTTGATAACGGCTTAGTAAAAAATTCAGAGAATAGTGCCCAACCTAAATTGGATCCAACTTTTACCGATAAAATTGATAAAGGTTGGCCTGCAGAGGAAGTAACCTTAAGAAGTCAAAGTGCTATCAATCATGTTGGTCGCTTTATTCCTGAGTTTGCAAAATCAGCGATTATTGGTGCTAAACCGCTTTATGGTGCACAACAAATCCCAGGCGATGATGCAGATTTACGTCTCGCAGGTGTTTCCTTCGTTGGTACACATTACGCTCGCTGTGAAATAGTTAAGGCTTCATCTGCTCTTAAAGTCGCCGATGATATCACCGAGAAATTGAGTGCACTAGGGTATCTTGAAGACTGGAAAAGAGGGCGAAGAAACTTTAATTTCTCTGCTTTAGTCGCTGAACCTGAGATTGAAAGTTATGCCCAACGCCTATGTAAAGAAAGGCAATATCCCATCTCTTTAGCAAGCTGTAATGTGAAACTGAAAGAAGTTTAAAAACTAATGATCAACTGATGCGAAGTTAGTGTTGCATCAGTTGGTGTTTTTAATTTTTTAGTGTGCATTAAAAAGCATGTTGCCCAATCATTGGACTAGTTTGATTACTACTAAATAAACTTGCATGCAAACGTAATGCATGATTATCCGTTAAACTGGAAATATAATCGGCAATGACACGCTTTTTACGCGATGGGTCGGTTTGTTGTAGATATACCGCTTTAATGTGTTTTGGTAAAAAGCGCGTTGGCCCTGCATTAAATGCTTCGAATAATTCCATCACAATTTGCTGTCCACGGTACTCTAATATTTGCAGGTCAGGGCTTTTGATCACGTAATTTAAAACAAATCCCTTGAGTATTTCTAGTACAGTAAACATCGATGGTGCTAAATTTGCATTGTAAGCCAAAAGTGGATCAATAAATTCATCATCTACCTTGTCGATTTCAATGGAAGTAATTAACGCGTTAACCAGTGCGCCAATGGCATCTTTGCGTTTGAAATGCTGACTTGAGAATAGGTTGTTAGTGAGGTTAGCAAGTTGGGTACTTAAACAAAAACCTTTAATATTGTTAAGCTGTGTTTCAACCTCTTCCTGCCACAGGGATTTACTAACTATACCCATTGCGATAGCATCTTCTAAATCATGTACTCCATAGGCGATATCATCTGCAATTTCCATGATAGAGCAGTCAAAGGATTTATAACGTGATTTTTTATGTTTAGTGCCACCTTTTTCTTGAGCTCGTAAGGTGTGGAACCGTGCTTTGTCGGAAGGGCATAGGGGCGATAATACTGCTTCAAGATAGGATTTATCATGATCATAAATGCCTTTACCAGGCATCCATTCTTCAGTTTTTAATTCACGAAAGTTACGACTAGTATCTTCAGGATAAGGTGCACTGATTTCACTTAAGCACACTGGGTATTTTAATAGACCTAATAAACTACGGCGGGTAAGGTTCATACCGTTGAATTCAGTGTAAGGTTCAAGTTGCGTTAAAATACGGAATGTCTGACCATTGCCTTCAAACCCACCATCTTTAATCATCATATAATTTAAAGCTGTTTCGCCACCATGACCAAAGGGTGGATGTCCGATATCATGGCTTAAACAGATAGTTTCAATTAAGTTATTACTAGGTAATATTGGCTCAAATTCAGGTTGCGTTAGAGAAAGATGAGCGACAATACCTGAGCCTATTTGGGCAACCTCTAAGGAATGGGTTAAGCGTGTACGGTAAAAGTCACTTAATCCATTATTATGAATTTGTGTTTTAGATTGTAGTCTTCGAAAGGCGACCGAATGTAATACACGTGCTTTATCACGCTGAAAGGGGGAGCGTTTATCTAAGAGTCTTTTTTTCCTGGTTCATCGCTGAGGCGTTGTAACCACTTTTTATCTATCTGTAAGCTTTTATCTGTCATAAATTTCCATTTTATTTTTGCTAAATTCAATAGGAATAAACTTATACTGTGATAATACTTTAACTTTATAACATGCTAATGCAATTAAACACAACTTTGTTGCTAAGTGGTTATTTTACAAGATATGTTAGGTAGGGCATTTGAATAGACAAATAAAAAGCGACATAATTACTTATGTCGCTTTTGAATTTATGCAGTAAAGCATCTTACTTTCTTAACGTTTAGATATTAGATACCTAGATACCTAATGCTTGACCACCGCCAATTTGAATTGTTTCAGCTGTAATAAATGAAGCATCTTTACTTACTAAGAAAGAGATAACACCTGCAACATCTTCAGGCTCACCTAAACGGCCAAGCATGATACTGTCTTTCCAAGAAGCAAATACTTCTGGTTTAGTATCTTTAATTTGTTGATGGAATGGTGTATCGATTGTACCAGGAGAAACCGCATTAACACGGATACCAGCAGGAGCAAGTTCTTTAGCAAGGGCACGGGTTAATGTGTGAACAGTCGCTTTAGAAGTACCATAGATACCTGCACCTGGGCCACCGGCATTCCAAGTCGCGTTTGAAGTGTAGTTAATAATAGAACCACCTTCAGTTTTCTTCATAAATGGAATAGCGACGACGGGAAACGAAGAATGCACTATCAAGATTAAGTGCCATAACAAAACGGAAGAATTCAGTGGTCATTTCTTCGATTGAACTACGGCCACCTAAACCACCTGCGTTATTAATAACAACATCAATTTGACCATATTTGTTGCCAATCGCGTTTACATTTTCAGTAACAGCAACATCGTTAGTCACGTCAAAACCGTAGTATTCAGCTTCGATACCTTCTGCTGTTAGTTCTGCAACACGTTCTGCACCGACTTTATCTTCGATACCATTAAGAACAACTGTATAACCATCTTGACCAAGACGTTTAGCAACAGCAAAACCGATCCCACCAGTCGCACCAGTGATTAAAGCAATTTTTTTAGACATGTTTATATTCTCATTGATTAGTTAAAAGATATTCCAAACAGAAAAATGAATAGTTCCCTAAATTATTGTTTGGTTTGTAGTTTTAATTTGATTGAAAAATAACCACAACTAAAACTTGTTGTGGTATTGTATTACAAAAGTGTTGTTCGTAAAGAGGTATAAATCAACTTTTAATGTGTTTTGATAATGATTTGTGATGTAGATTTGATAAAACTGGTGAAAAATCGGAAAAGAATAGTGGGAAAAACTGATTTCCCACGCAACAACGGAGGAATATTATTTTTGACCCAACATGGTTTTGAAGTCTTGGTATCCATATTCGTTTAATAATTCAATGTTACCAGTGCTTCTTTGATAATAAATACTTGGCATTTTTAAACCATTAAACCAGTTTAATTTCACCATGGTATAACCTGCACTATCCATAATATGCAACTTCTGGCCTATTTGTAATGGCGCATCAAATTGCGTTTCACAGAATTGATCGCCAGCTAAGCAAGAGCATGAACCAATTATGTAAGGATAATTACCTGTTGAAGATGCTTCACGAATTGAAGCAGGCTCTTGATAGATGAGGGTATCTAAACGATGTGCTTCAGTGGCGCTGTCTACAATGGCTGTTTTTTTCTCATTTTCAACAATATCAATAACACTCACCACTAAATCCGCAGTATTAGTAATGATCGCCTCACCAGGCTCAAGATATAGTTGAATATCATGTTTTTCACTAAATGCTTTAAGCGCATTAGCTAATTTTTGTATCGGATAATCTGGGTAAGTAAAAAAGATACCACCACCTAAACTAAGCCATTTCAGACTGTTTAAGTAATCAGAAAAAGTGGCTGAAATATGATCCAGAATCGCGATAAAGGCATCAACATCCTTGTTTTCACAGTTCATATGAAACATAAAACCTTCGACTTTTTCCAGTACAGATAAGTCTAATAAGTCTTGTTTCACACCTAAGCGAGAATATGCGCGCGTTGGGTTAGCGAGGTCTTGTCCTGCCATGCCGCGTTTCTGGATTAATACGCAGACCAATCGAGGCATGATCCTTACAATCATCGTAATGGCTATTAAGTTGTGATAATGAATTAAAGATAATTTTATCAGACATCTCTTTAACGGCATCAATATCTGCATTTGAATAACCCACGCTATAGGCATGTGTTTCACCACCAAACTCTTCGTAACCTAATCTCACTTCAAAAGGACCAGAGCTGGTTGTGCCATCAAGATAAGGTTTGATAGTGTCAAAGGTGCCAAAGGTAGAAAAACATTTTAGTGCAAGCACTAATTTTGCACCTGAAAGATCCTTTAAATATTTTGCTTTTTCGAGATTATCGATAAGCTTATTTTCATCTATTAAGAAATAGGGTGTTTGCAGATTATCTTTGTTCATTATTTTGCACTTTAAAATGTAAAAAGGGGCAAAAAGCCCCAGAATCAGTTGTCAGCTTCGAGCTTTTCAGCTTTTCAGTTTTCCTGCTTTCCAGCTTTCCAGCTTTCCAGCTTTCCAGCTTTCCAGCTTTTCAGCTTTTCAGCTTTTCAGCTTTCCAGTTTTTCAGCTTTCCAGTTTTTCAGCTTTTCAGCTTTTCAGCTTTCCAGCTTCAAGCCTTTAAGCCCTAAAGCCTTCTCGCCTTCCAGCTTTCTATAGCCTTTAAGCTTCTAGTTCTTGTACTTGCCAAGTTAAACCAATTTTTGGCATTAACTCAAGGAAGTCATCGGGGTTTAGTCGCTCAACATTGTATAAACCTTTATCGCTCCATTTTCCTTGGAAGTATAAAAGTGCGACGAGTGATAGCAGGCACACCCGTAGTGTAAGAAATCGCTTGATGCTCAACTTCAATATAAGATTCTTTATGGTCGCAAATATTGTAAATAAAGACGCTTTTTGCTTTGCCATCTTTTTTGCCACGTACCCATGTGCCGATACAGGTTTGGCCTGTGTAGCCAGGGGCTAATGAGGTTGGATCTGGTAAAATTGCTTTTAACACTTTTAATGGTTCAACAGTAATGCCATCCGTTGTGGTTACAGGTGTTGAACTTAATAGTCCAATATCGCGCATCACGTTAAAATAATTTAAATAGGTATCAGAAAAGCCCATCCAAAATTCGATACGTTTCGCTGGTAAAAATTCAGCCATTGAACGTACTTCATCGTGTGCCATTGAATACACTTTTTGTTTACCAACAACAGGGAAATCAAATTCCATCATACGACTATGGCAAGGCACTTGAAACCATTCATTATTCTCAAAATAGAAAGAGTCGCCTTGAATTTCAAGCATATTAGTTTCAGGATCAAAATTAGTCGCAAATTTTTGACCATGATCACCGGCATTTACATCCATGACATCAATGCTATCCATTTCATCAAACAGGTGTTTATGTGCGTAGGTAGCAAAAATACTCACTACGCCTGGATCAAAGCCAGCACCTAAAATACCAGTAATGCCAGCCTCTTTGAAACGATCTGCAAAGGCCCATTGCGGGTCATAAGCTTCAGGTACTTGTTGTCCTGGGTCGCATAAATCTGTCGCAACCGATGTATCTAAGTAAGCAGTTTTGGTTTGCACACAGGCTTCCATAATTGTTACGTTGACCCAAGGAGGTCCTGCATTAATTAATAAGTCTGGTTTTACTTCATTAATCAGTGCGATCAGTGCTTCAACATTATCTGCATCAACCTTTGAAGCGTTAATAGATTTGCTTGTGTCTTTTAAATTATTACGCCCTTTAATTGAGGTAATGATTTTTTCACATTTTGAAAGGGTGCGTGATGCGATAGTGATGTCACCAAAAACATCATTATGTTGAGCACATTTATGGGCAATAACCCAACCTACGCCACCGGCGCCGATTTGTAATACAGACATTATAAAGTTTCCTGATTGTTAATTTTAGCGTAATTACTCAGGCCGTCGCTATTTAAGCCTATTTCATCGTTGGAAAATGCTCATTTAAACCACTAAACTGCGCTTTTCCGCCTTGAACCAAGCATAAATAGCTTAGCCCTGAGCATTTACACCCTAATTTAATAAAGACTCCTTCACTTTGAAGGGGTGCTGAATACATCCATTTTAGCTTCTGAAAGTAGTTGATTTGCCATTGTTTCAATTTTAATAAATAGCGCATCAAAATCTTCAATCTTCAAGCATGGGTTAAGTAATGTAAATTTTAAAAATAATTTGCCATCAACTTTGGTTTCCGCAATAACAGCTTCACCCGTTGTTAATAATTGTAAACGTAATGTTTGATGTAGCTGATTAAAGGCCTGCTCAGATAAATCACCTTGATCCTGAAGTCGGAATAAAACCGTTGATAATAATGGCTCGCAACACAGTTCAAAGGTTTCATTCTGTTTAACTAATTCTGCGACTTGTTGGGTTAACTCAAGTAAGTCATCGTACATATTACCTAAGGTATCAGCACCAACGGCTTTTAAGGTCATAAACATTTTTAATGCATCAAAACGCTTTGTTGTTGCAATGCTTTTATCCACTAAATTTGGTAGTTCATCACCTTCACGATTAAGGTAATCTGCATGGTGTAACAAACTATTAAAGTGTTCTTTATTTTTAATTAATAAAGCGCCACAGCTGATCGTTTGGTAAAACAATTTGTGAAAATCTACGCTAACACTGTCAGCTGATTCAATGCCTTGCAAACGGCCTTTATGTTTTTCACTAAGCATTAACGCGCCACCATAAGCACCATCAATATGTGACCAACACCCATGATGTTTGGCGATATTAACAACCTGTTGTAAGTCATCAATTGCGCCGTGATCTGTTGTACCTGCGGTAGCAACAATAACAATAGGAAGTAGATCCTGTGCTTTTAAAGCATCGATAGTTAATTGCAAGTCAGTACAATCTATCTGGCCTTGAATATTGGTTTTGACAGTCACAACAGAACGTTCACCTAAGCCCATTAAAGCGACTGATTTTTGAATGGTGAAATGGCTTTTATCGGAGCAAAGAATACGAAATTTATGTGCGTACTCTGGTAAACCATCCTGTTGAATATTATGGCCTGAATGCTTATGAGCAAACCAATCGCGTGCTAGTAATAAGCCCATCAAATTGCTTTGTGTGCCACCATTGGTAAACACCCCATCGGATTGCGCACCTAATTGGTAGGTATCACATAACCAATCCACTAATAACTGCTCAACATAGGTGGTCGCGGGTGCTTGATCCCAAGAGTCCATAGATTGATTTAAGGTCGCAATAAAGTGTTCGGCTACCACGGAAGCAATTAATGGTGGTGTGTGCAGATGCGCTAGGGTATGCGCATGCTGAACTATCACAGAGTTTTTTGCGATCAGTTTATTCACACAAGCGATCACATCCACTAAGGGCTCTTTTTTTGATAAATCTACGTTTTCAAGTTGCGCTTTTAACTGTTCAGGATCTAGTCCTGAATAGGGTTTAGTGATATCTTGAAAAAGACTGTTAATACTCTTTTGCGTTAAATCAGTCGCATATTCAAAGGGGCGATTATTTGCCCCTAAATGCATAAAATATTGAGAGTGGTTCATGAACCATTTCCTAATACATTTACAAATGCTTTTTCAAGTGTTGCAATAACAAAATCGATTTGAACTTCACTAATAATAAGTGGCGGTAAAAAGCGTAATACGGCTCCTTTACGCCCACCTTTTTCAATGATCAAACCCAACTCTAATGTCGCTCGCTGAACTTTAGCGGCTAGTTCTGGCGCGCCTTCGGCTTGACCAAGTGCATTAATGCTGTTTGGATTGATGATTTCAATCGCATTCATTAAACCACGACCGCGTACTTCACCAATTTCAGGGAATTTTTGTTGTAACGCACTAAGGCCATTTCGCAGTTGCTCGCCACGTAAACGTGCATTATCCGTTAAATTATCACGTTTGATAATTTCTAGGGTTTTAGCACCACTTGCCATCGCTAATTGGTTACCACGGAAAGTGCCTGTGTGCTCACCTGCATTCCAACAATCAAATTTTTCATGGTAAAGGATAATAGACATTGGCATACCGCCACCAACTGCCTTTGATAAAATCAAAATATCAGGTTCTATGCCTGACGCTTCGAAGGCGAAGTTATCACCCGAGCGGCCAATACCACATTGGATTTCATCAAAAATTAGCAGAATGCCATGTTCATTTGTGATGCGGCTGTAATTCTTGAAGCCATTTTTTAGGTGCTGGAATAACGCCGCCTTCACCTTGAATTGGTTCAACGATAATAGTCGCCGGTTTAGTAATACCACTTTCGTCATCACACAATACTGATTCAATATAACGAATGCTTTGTACTGCACCTTGTTCACCACCTAAACCAAAAGAACAACGATAGCTATATGGGAATGGGAAAAAGTGTACATCTGACATCAAACCCGTGCGACGACTTTTAGCGCTTAAACTGCCCGTTAATGCTAATGAACCATTTGTCATGCCGTGATAAGCACCGTGGAAAGACACCATAGTGTTACGTTTGGTATATAACTTAGCCAATTTGATTGAGGCTTCAACAGCATCTGCACCGGAAGGGCCACAGAATTGAATACGTGCTGTTTTGGCAAAATTAGCAGGTAAAAACTGCATCACAGCTTTAATAAATGCATCTTTGCTTGGCGTAGTTAAATCTAGTGTTTGATAAGGAACACCTTCATTTAACTGAGTGATCATTACTTGATTAATTTCACTGTGATTATAACCCAGTGGTAACGCGCCTGCGCCGGCTAAACAGTCAACATAAGTTTGCCCTTTAGTATCTTCAACAATCACGCCACGTGTTGATTGAATTGCAATCGGAATACGACGCGGATATGAACGCACTTCAGATTCATAATGTTCTTGGCTTAGTAACACTTCATCGGGTACCAAGTCATAAGGTGCATTAACAACGGGTGTCTCTTGGTAATTAGTCAACACCATATCAGGCGCAAGATTGAGGACATTTTGCATAACAAAATCCTTAAAATAGTTAAAGGGTTGCCAAAAATGCAACTTAAAAAATGGTTTTTACCCTGATTAACAAGGTTAAAGGTTTAACAAAGGTGAAGCGCTAGGGCTCAAGGTTCTGTGATTAAGGCGCATTTTGTAAATTTGCGCTTAGGTTTAGAGCTACAATATGTGTAACTAGATTGAACTGTCATATCGTGCTCCTTTTTCAGTTTAAAATTGGGGGGATTTGCATTATAAAACGCGCGCATTTTAGCATCGTTTTTATTGCTGACAAGTGTAAATTATATCAAAACCTTAATGTTTTTCGTAAGTGTTTGTTATGTATTATTATATTTTGTTTTGTGATGAATTAATAAACACTTGTTACCGAGTCGATCTTTCCGAGTTTTATTACTACACAACTTAGTAGAGTTTCGCTATTCTTCTCCATCAAGAATAAAAATGAAAAGGCGAAATTGTGACTAATGTAAAACAGGTATTGGTAGTTGATGATGATCAAGATATTCGTGAGCTTTTGGCTGAGTACCTGACTAAAAATAGTTTTGATGTGATCACTGCTGAAGATGGTATTGAGATGAACCAGAAATTAAAGGTATCCATGCCTGATTTGATCATTTTAGATATCATGTTACCCGGCGATGATGGATTTACTTTATGCCAGCGGATCAGACAAACTTCAGATGTGCCTATCATTATGTTAACGGCCAACTCTGATGAAATGGATCGTGTGCTTGGTCTTGAGATCGGTGCAGATGACTATATTGCAAAACCCTTTAGCCCACGTGAATTATTAGCTCGTATTAAGGCTTTGCTAAGACGTACACAATTTGTTGCTAAACATGCTCAGGAAATCCAAGATAAAGAAAAAGCGAGATACTTGTGTTTCGCGAATTGGAAACTTGATACACAACAGCATGTTTTATTAGATACTGACAATACCGTTTTTCCTTTGACAGGGGCGGATTATCAATTACTGATGTTGTTTTTAGAAAGTGGTGAAAAACCAATTTCTCGGGATCAAATTTGTCAATCATTACATGGACGCGACGCCTTTGCTAATGAACGTGGTATTGATGTGCATTTGAGTCGTTTACGCCATTTTTTAGGCGATGATGCTAAAGCACCTAGCATGATTAAAACGGTGCGAGGTAAAGGTTACCTGTTTATCGCGCCTATCCATACGGAAAATTAATGTCTTATTTCAAACTACTGTTTCGCTCACTGATTTCGCGCATGTTATTACTGACTATGGTATCAGTGGTGGTTGCTCAAACAATCAGTAGTTTCTTTTGGGTAAGTCAATTTACAGAAAATGAAAAAAATCAGTTATTCTTAATGCTAAGCATTTAGCGGAAGGCGCATTAAGCACGGTTACCTTTTTTAAGGACTTACCGCTCCAATATCGCCACCTTGTGTTAGAGCAATTAAGAGGAATGGGCGGAAGTCGTTTCTTTGTGTCTTTAAATAGTGAAAAAATTATTATTAACCCTATTGCCGATAGCCAATTGAAATCTCAAGTGATTGAGACTGTAGGGGAGGTTTTATCGAGTGCTTTGTCAGAACAACAAAACCTGGAAATTGAATTCTCTGCGCCTGATGACTTACATGTGTTAAAGAATGATATTTTATTAAAGGATCTACCGCCATCATGGGGATCATATTCTTTAATTATACCGACCGCTAAACCGCCGATTCTAGTATTACAAATTGAGATAGCAGAGCATGAATGGCTTTATCTTGCGACCATTTTACCTCCACCATATTTACTCTCGAATAACCCGATTATTTCAGGGCAACAAATATCCACGTTAACCTTTACCACCTTACTTTTATTATTGTTTATATATTTGTTATTTAGATGGCAAACTAAACCCCTACAAAATTTAGCTAATGCGGTATCAGAAATGAGTATCGACTTGGATCAAGCACCATTAAAAGAAAAGGGGGCCTTAGAGATTGTTGCTCGCCACCCAAGCCTTTAATCGTATGCAACAGAAATTACAACGTTATATACAGGATAGAGAAATTCTATTTAGGTCCATCTCTCACGATTTAAAAACGCCGATCACACGATTACGTTTACGTGCTGAATTATTAGATGATGAGAAACAGACAGATAGATTTAATCAAGATCTCGATGACTTAGAGATGTTAGTAAAAGGCGCTTTGCAAAGCGTAAAAGAAACCGATATTCATGAGAATATTCAGGCTGTTAATATTCTTAAAATATTGGTGCAAATCAGTGAGCATCAAAAGGATAAAATAAAAATACACAGTGGCATCATTGCTTCCTTCAGAGGAAAACCCTTAGCACTCAAGCGTTGTTTATCAAACCTTATTCTCAATGGTGTTAAATATGGCAGTCGAGTGAATATTTTTGTCACTGACAGTACCGAAGAGCTGAAAATCGTTATTCAAGATAATGGGCCAGGTATTCCCGAAGATAAAATGGAACAAATTTTTCACCCTTATACTCGGTTGCATAATGACTCAGAAGGACATGGTTTAGGTCTAGGTATTGCGCGTAATATTATTCATGCGCACAATGGAGATCTTTATTTAATTAATCGTAAAGAAGGTGGATTAGAAGTGATTGTTGTTTTCCCCGTATTTATAAAAGCCAATAAGCGCTATGTTAAAAACACCGACTAAAATAATAAAATCATTCATTCTATTTATGCAATTAAGCACCTTTCAGGTGTTTGCAAATTCAATTGAAGTTTTACATTGGTGGACTGCGCCGGGCGAAATTGAAGCGCAGGCTGTGTTAAAAGATGCCCTATCAAAACAAGGTGTGGAGTGGAAAAACTTTGCGATTGTAGGCAGTGGCGGAAACAGTGCATTACGTGTATTACAAATGAGAGCATTATCGGGTAATCCACCAGAAGTCGCTCAAATCAAAGGTCCTGATATCGCTGAATGGGCTAAAATGGGAATGTTAACCGAAGTTGACAATATTGTTGTCGCTAATTTATGGGAACAATACTTACCAGAAATAGTACGTGAAACTATCAGTTACAAAGGCCACTACATGGCATTGCCACTTAATGTACATCGTGTTAATTGGTTATGGTTAAATAAGGCGATATTTGAAGAGTTAAATTTAACAGCACCACAAACATGGTCTCAATTTATTGCAGTGGCAGAAAAAATAAAAAAAGCGGGTTATATACCTCTGGCACATGGTGGAACAACTTGGCAGGACAGCCTGTTATTTGAATCTGTTGCACTGTCATTATTAGGCGCTGAAAAATATAAAAAAGCCTTTGTTGATTTTGATGAATCCATTTTAACATCACAACAAATGCTAGCTGTTTTTAAACAATTTAAAGTGCTTAATCGGTATATCAGTAAAGAATTACAAGGTAAAGATTGGGTTACCGCAAGTCGCATGTTAAGTGATAAAAAAGCGGCTATGCAATTTATGGGCGATTGGGCAAAGGGAATGTGGCAAGCAGAGGGCAAGGTTGCTATGCAAGATTATCTTTGTGTAGACGTTCCTGAGAGTAAACATTTATTTAGTTATAACATTGATAGCTTTGTCTTTTTTAAAAAAATAACGCTATCAATCAAGAGTTTAATAAAAAATTATTTATTGAAACATTACTTTCCAATGAGTTTCAACAGGACTTTAATATTAATAAAGGCTCCATTCCTGTTCGTATCAATACCGATATGCACTCCTTTGATGATTGTGCTAAAAAGTCCTATGCAGATTTTAATAGCGGACAGTTAGTACCTTCTTTTTCACAAAACATGTCTACCGGCAGTTATTTACAAACCGAAATGAGCAAAATTATAAGTGCTTATTTTAATACCGAAAACATGACAGCAGAGCAAGTGATTAAACAACTTGCTGTGGCGATAAGAGCGGTTAATAAATAGCTTTAAGGCTTTAAGGCTTTAAGGCTTTAAGGCTTTAAGGCTTTAAGGCTTTAAGGTCAGCAGGGCTATAAGGCTTTAGGGTTTTAAGGCTGTAGGGCTATAAGGCTTTAGGGCTGGCTTTAAGGCTTTAGGGTTTTAAGGCTTTAAGCATTCCAGCATTCCAGCATTCCAGCATTCCAGCATTCCAGCTTTCCGGCTTTCCAGCTTTCCAGCTTTCCGGCTTTCCAGTTTTCCGGCTTTCCAGCTTTTCAGCTTTCCAGCTTTTCAGCATTTCAGCCTTACGGCTTTCCAGCCTTACGGCTTTCCAGCCTTACGGCTTTTCAGCTTTCCAGCTTTTCAGCATTTCAGTCTTACGGCTTTCAGCATTTAGTTCTTATTTAGCTAAATATACTTCCATATCCGTTTTTAAATTATCCGCTTTTGTACCGAAAATTGCTTGTACACCATTACCTGAAACTAATGTTCCTGCCGCTCCCAGCGCTCTCAATTGGGTTTTATCAACCAAAGAAATATCTTTAACTGATACACGTAATCGAGTAACGCAGGCATCTAGGTTTTCTATATTGTCTTTACCACCAAAGGCATCAACAAGTAGGATAGACATTTCTGATGGGTTAACTTCAACTTCTTTAACTACTTGTTTCTCTTCTTCTTCGCGACCAGGTGTTTTAAGGTTAAATGCTTTAATCAAAACACGGAATACAGTGTAGTAAATTGTCAGCGTAAACAAGACCCATAATCACAAACATGACCATTTTTTGTGCGTTAGCAGAAAGTACTAAGAAATCGATTAAACCGTGTGAGAATGAAGTACCGTGTACCATTCCAAGTAGGTTTGTCATTACAAAAGCAGAACCCGCAAGTAAAGCATGTACTGCATAAAGAGCAGGTGCAACGAATAAGAAAGCAAATTCGATTGGTTCAGTAATACCTGTTAAGAATGACGTTAAGGCAAAGAGATACCATGATACCCATTACTTTAGCGCGGTTTTCTGGTTTAGCAGAATGTGCAATTGCGATAGCAACATGCAGGTAAACCAAACATTTTGAACATGTAACCACCGGCTAATTGGCCAAAACCATTACCTGCAAGACGACTTGCTTCATCAGCAGAAAGGTAACAAGTTAAAACACCGTTTAATTGCTCACCAGCAACGATTAACACATGAACCCGCTTCAAAGAAGAAAGGTACGTTCCAGATATGGTGTAAACCAAATGGAATTAATGAACGTTCAACAACGCCGTAGATAGCAAATGCTACAGTTGGGTTTTGGTTAGTCGCCCAGTGAGAGAAAGATGCGATGCCAGCACCAATTGGAGGCCAAACAACAGCAAGTACAGCGCCCATAAGAATAGCAACAAAACCAGTCATGATTGGTACAGCACGTTTACCGGCAAAGAAACCTAAATAATCAGGTAAGTTAATAGTATAGAAGCGATTAAACATAGCGTACTGCAATACCACCGGCAACGATACCGCCTAAGATACCTGTATTTGCACCGGGTGCTAATACTTCAATTGTTTTCATCATAATGAAGTAACCAACAGCAAGCAGCAAGACCAGCAACACCATCATTTTTAGTAAAACCAAGTGCAACACCAATTGCAAATAGTAAAGCCATGTTACCAAATACTGCTCCACCTGCTTGTTCCATTAATAAAGAAACAACATCAGGTAAGATGCTAAATTTGGCCGCACCGACACCGAGTAAAATGCCCGCGATTGGTAATACAGATACTGGAAGCATTAAAGACTTTCCAACTTTTTGTAAATTCCCAAATATATTCACTTAAGACTCCCTATTAACTGGTTATTTAACCGCTTTTCTTGGCGGTTAAACTATACCTTTTTTATATTGAGAACCAGATGATTAGATCAATAAATTATTTTTAATAGCACCGATTGTGCTGAATATGTGAGATTAATTTTGCGCAGTAAAACAGTTTTGCTTTGAGGTATAAGTACTTGTTCAATTTACGATAATTTTAACCAGTAAAATAGAACGGTTAATTATTATGATGGCTATTACAGATAGATAGAGGGAATGAAATAGTGACAAATGTTGTGAAAGGTTTTGGAATGGTTAAAGTATTATAATAAAAAAGTCGAAATAGCATTAACACTATTTCGACTTTCGATAATTAATATTTTAACAGAAGATATTATTTAGCTAGGTAAGCTTCCATATCTGTTTTTAAGTTGTCTGATTTTGTTCCAAAGATAGCTTGAACACCGTTACCAGAAACAACCACACCAGCAAGCACCAATGCGTTTTAGTTCAGCTTGGTCAACTTTTTCGATCTCATTAACAGAGATACGAAGACGTGTAATACAAGCATCTAGATTTTCGATGTTTGTTTTGCCACCAAATGCGACAACTAAAGCGAAGAGACATTTCTTCGTTGTTTAATTTAACAGTTTCTTTTGCTTCTTCATCTTCACGACCTGGTGTTTTAAGGTTAAGTGCTTTAATCATTACACGGAATACAGTGTAGTAAATTGCGCCGTAAACAAGACCCATAATCACAAACATGATCATTTTTTGTGCGTTAGCAGAAAGTACTAAGAAATCGATTAAACCGTGTGAGAATGAAGTTCCGTGTACCATTCCAAGTAGGTTTGTCATTACAAATGCAGAACCCGCAAGTAAAGCATGTACCGCATAAAGAGCAGGTGCTACGAATAAGAAAGCAAACTCGATTGGTTCAGTAATACCTGTTAAGAATGATGTTAAGGCAAAGCAGATACCATGATACCCATTACTTTTGCACGGTTTTCTGGTTTAGCTGAATGTGCAATCGCGATAGCCGCAACAGGTAAACCAAACATTTTGAACATGTAACCACCGGCTAATTGGCCAAAACCATTACCTGCAAGACGACTTGCTTCATCAGCAGAAAGGTAACAAGTTAAAACACCGTTTAATTGCTCACCAGCAAGATTAACACATGAACCCGCTTCAAAGAAGAAAGGTACGTTCCAGATATGGTGTAAACCAAATGGAATTAATGAACGTTCAACAACCCCGTAGATACCAAATGCTACAGTTGGGTTTTGGTTAGCGACCCAGTGAGAGAAACCTGCGATGCCAGCACCAATTGGTGGCCAAACAACAGCAAGTACAGCGCCCATCAGAATGGCAACAAAACCAGTCATGATTGGCACAGCACGTTTACCGGCAAAGAAACCTAAATAGTCAGGTAAGCTAATTGTATAGAAGCGATTAAACATAGTCGCCGCAATACCACCGGCAACGATACCACCTAATACACCAGTATTTGCACCCGGTGCTAATACTTCAATTGTTTTCATCATAATGAAGTAACCAACAGCATACCGCAAGACCAGCAACACCATCATTTTTAGTAAAACCAAGTGCAACACCAATTGCAAAGAGTAATGCCATGTTACCAAATACAGCACCACCTGCTTGTTCCATTAATAAAGAAACAACATCAGGTAGGATGCTAAATTTAGTCGCACCGACACCGAGTAAAATACCCGCGATTGGTAGTACAGATACAGGAAGCATTAAAGACTTCCCAACTTTTTGTAAATTTCCAAATATATTCATAATGTTCTCCACATATAGTTTTTAATGAATGATCTTGTTCAGATGGCAGGAGTATATATCTGTAAAAGTAAAAAGAATGGTAGCAAAGTCATGTTTAAAAATAAGTTACTTTTACTTACAAGGTGGGGCTTTATTGTTACTTTATGTTACAAGTTGTAGTTTGAATGTTACGTTTTTTCGTTGTATTGAAGGTGTTTTTTAAGCACTATGAAAGAGGAAATGGGATAGAAAGCCAGCTTATTCTCTGAATAAACTGACTGAAACTGATAACTAAAATTTACCCACGCACAACCATTACACGGAATTTACGGCCTTTTAGTTTACCTTCGCTGAGTTTTTTGAAAGCAACTTTAATCACTTCACGTTGAACGGCAATATAAGACCAATTCGCTGATACTTGAATTTTACCTATTTGTTCAAAAGTAATGCCACTGTCTGCGGTTAATGCGCCGACGATATCACCTGGGCGAATTTTTTGCTTTTTACCACCTTCGATACGTATTGTGATCATGGTTGATTGTGGCGGAAGCATGTCTAAAACCGATTCAGAAGGTAAAGCATCTTCAGAAATAGTGCGGTCTAAGTAATCTTCAAGAGCAATGATACGGTTAGCATCTTTTTGATTATAAAAAGAGAAAGCTAAACCTTTATTACCGGCACGTCCTGTTCGGCCAATACGGTGAACATGTACTTCTTGGTCATGGGCAATATGAAAGTTAAACACAGCACTTAGGTTATCAATATCTAATCCACGAGTCGCTACATCAGTTGCGACTAAAATAGTAGCACTTTTATTAGCAAATCGAATTAAAGCTTGGTCGCGGTCTTTTTGTTCTAAATCGCCGTGTAAAGCAATAGAACCAAACCCTCGATTGACTAATTCATCATTCACTTCCTGCACTTCACGTTTGGTATTACAGAATACCACCGAGGACTCTGGTTGATAATGTAAAAGTAATAAACGTAATGCCAACATACGATCTTCATGATTAGATACTTTATAAAAGTATTGGTTAATCATTTGATCATCGTGTGTCGATTCAACTTTGATGGTAACCGGGTTTGTTAAAATACGACCTGCAATTGATTCAATCTGCTCAGGGAAGGTGGCACTGAAAAGTAAAGTTTGACGTTCTTTAGGTGCTTGCTCGATGATGTTATCAATGGCATCTTGAAAGCCCATATCTAACATTCTATCAGCTTCATCAAGTACTAGTGTTTCGACATTATCTAAATTTAATGTACCTTTACGAAGGTGATCTTCAATGCGTCCTGGCGTACCAACAATAATATGAGCACCATGTTCAAGAGAGCCAATTTGTGGGCCAAAGGGCATACCACCACAAAGTGTTAATACTTTTATATTATGAATACTGCGTGCAAGACGACGGATTTCTTTACCGACTTGATCAGCAAGTTCGCGCGTAGGACAAAGGATCAGTGTTTGAACTCGAAAGCGTTTTACATCGAGTTTCTGCAATAAACCTAAACCAAAAGTCGCGGTTTTACCAGAGCCTGTTTTACCCTGAGCGATAATGTCTTTCCCATCCAAAATAACTGGTAAGCTTTGTGCTTGGATCTCAGTCATTTCATGGTAACCGAGCGATTCAAGATTGCTTAAAAGGTCACTGTTTAAGGAAAGTGATGAGAAAGATTGTTGGCTCAAAATTGAACTCCTGAATAGTATAAATTTGAAAAACGCTACCATAGCAGGTTGTCACTTGGCACACAAAGTATGATGACAAAATAGTAGGAAATAGGGAACAATTTGCTCCCTATTTTCAAGATTTATAAATTTGATAAATATTGACTGAGTTCATTTTTGTTAGGTAGGGCTGTCATTGCCCCTTTTTGCGATGTAGCTAATGCGCCACAGCTATTTGCCCAACGCACTGCTTGGAAAATATATTCGATGTTTTCCCACTTCGCACTTTGTGCAAGATAAGCAAGCAAACCACCTACAAAAGCATCTCCCGCTCCTGTTGTATCAACAGGTTTTATCGCTTTACCTGTTATTAGTTGCTGTTTACCCTGTGTGATAACTAATGCACCTTTAGCTCCTTGAGTGATCAAAACTAACTTATTAGCATATTGTTTGATAGCTTTTAAACCATCATCTAAGTTATCTGTTTCGGTTAAATAAAGTAGTTCATCATCAGAAAATTTGACCACGTCAGCTAATGCAACAGCTTGTAAAACGATAGCTTTAATTTCATTTTGATCAGGCCATACTTCATGGCGTAAATTAGGATCGAAACTCACGAAGCCACCTAGCTGTTTGATTTGTTGCATAGCAAGTAGGGTGTTACTTCGACTTGGTTCGTTAGCTAGTGCAATTGAACAAACATGTAACCACTGGTTTGCAGTAAAAACGGGTATATCCGTTTCTTGTAAAAATTGATCTGCACTTGGTTTTACCATAAAGGTAAAGCTTCGCTCGCCATGTTCATCTAAATCAACAATGACCGTCGAGGTACGTTGCATGTCATCAAGATGCATCTTTTGGGTATCAACGCCTTCATCTGTTAATACTTGTTTGATAAAACGCCCCAGTGGATCTTGGCCAACACGACCAAAAAATCCACTTTCACCACCTAAACGAGACACGGCAACCGCGACATTTGCAGGCGCTCCACCTGGGCATTTTAAATAACAGTTTTCACCTTCAGGAATAAGATCAACCACAGCATCACCTGTCACCCATACTTTATTCATAAAAATCTTCCTTCTACATTAAGCAAATAAACCAGTATTAAAGACTCAATACTGGTTTGTTCGTTGCTATTATTTTAGTTTATTAAGCTGTGGCTTGCTGTGAAACATTTGCAACTGATTTAGCTTTCTTTTTATTGCGAGCTCCAAGTACTAAGGTTAATGCAAACGCCAATGCAAAAGAAACAATCATACCAATAATGTATGGTGTGACATCACCGTTTCTAATTGAAATAATACCAGGTAAACCCGCGACCGCCTAATGCACTTGCTTTAACATTAAATAAGGTTATGAATGCACTTGATACGGCGACTGCCACGATAGCAATGAACAAACGGGTAGCGAAGTTTTAAGTTAACTCCGAACCAATGCAGGTTCTGTGATACCGAGCAAAGCAGTTACGCCTGATGGCATCGCAATTCCTTTTAGTTTAGCGTCTTTTGTAGAGAAACCAACAGCTAGTGTCGCGCCACCCTGTGCAATATTAGACATGGTCGCAATTGGGAAAATAAATGTTCCACCTGTTATAGCAATATCTGCCAATAATTGGATTTCAATGGCGATAAAGCTGTGATGCATACCCGTTATAACAAAAGGAGCATAGATAAAACCAAACAGTGCACCACCAATAAAACCAGCTGAATCATATAACCAGTTAAGACCATCACCTAATAAGAAACCAATATCGCGGGTAAAAGGACCAACAATGGTAAAGGTGATCACGCCTGTAATAAAGATAGCAAGCGCTGGAGTTAACAAGTTATCAAGTATAGAGGGAATAAATTTACGTAAACCATTTTCTACTTTGGCGAGAATATAAGTCGCTACTAATACCGGTAATACTGAACCTTGGTAACCCACTTTTTCAATTTCAAAGCCAAGAATATTCCAAGTAGGAATATTACCTGCTACTGCTCGCGCCACCAAATCCCCAACCATTTAACAGATCAGGGTGAACCATCAACATACCTAAAGTCGCGCCTAAGAAAGGATTGCCGCCAAATTTTTTGCTGGCCGAAAATGCTAATAGAATGGGTAAATAAACAAAAGGTGCATTAGCAAAGGTGTTGATCATTGAAGCAAGATCAGCAAGCCCCGGGTTTGCATCAACTAATGATTTACCTTCAATAAATAAACCCTGAGCGACTAATACGTTGAAAAGTCCCATTAATAGACCACCTGCAACGATGGCAGGAATAATAGGTACAAAAATATCAGATAAACCTTTAACAGCTTGCTGAATAATATTTTGTTTTTCAGCTCCTGCTGAAGCAACATCTCTAGTATTCATATCTTCAATACCAGTCAATTTTGCCATTTCAGTATAGACTTGGTTGACGATCCCAGAACCAAAGATAATTTGATATTGGCCAGCAACTTTAAATTGTCCTTTAACCCCTTCAAGGTCACCAATTGCTTCCTCATCAATTAATGATTCGTCCTCTATCGCAAGACGTAAGCGGGTAGCACAGTGCGCTAGAGCTTTAATATTGTTTTTACCGCCAAGTTTTTCAATAAGCTGAGCGACAACTTTCGGATAATTCATAACTTCCTCCAAGTGAAGATTGTATTTAATAGTGCGTATTAATATTACTTTTGAATTTATTGGGAACGTTTGCAAAAAGAATTTTTGATTACTTAAGAAGCTTTATCAAGTGATAACTCATTTAGTTGTGATTTAGATCTCCTTTGTCTCGCTATTATGTATCATTCTTTATAATTATTAGCCGCTAATCACAGAGATCTTGATATAATAATTGCAAACATTCCCAATATACATATAGGACGTCATTTATGGCTGGATTGCATGAAGTTGCAAAATTATCCGGAGTTTCCAAATCAACCGTTTCTCGTGTGATTAATAATGAGTACGGTGTAAAAGCAAGCACTAAAGAAAAAGTGCAAAAAGCCATTGAAGAATGTGGTTATGTTGCTAATCAAGTGGCAAGAGATTTAAAATCACAAAAAACGAACTTGATAGGTGTTATTGTCCCTCGAATAGCTTCAAACGCTACAGCTAGGGGCTTAGATGGATTAAGTCCTGTTATTGAAGAAGCCGGTAAACATGTTTTATTGGCTAACAGTAACCAAGATAATGATAAAGAAATTGAATATATTAGGCGTTTCAATCAAAAGCGAGTAGAGGGCATATTACTTTATGCAACACATCTTGATAAAACCTTGGTGGATGCGATTAATCAATCAGAAGTGCCGGTCGTATTAATTGGTCAAGATGGCTCATTATTTAATATTCCTAGTATCATTTATGATGATATCAGCGTCGGTTATAGTGCGGGTCTGAGGCTTATTGAATCTGGTGCCAAAAATATCGGTTTTATTGGTGTGAATAGCCAAGATATTGCCGTTGACCAATGTCGTTATCAAGGTTTAGCACAATGTTTACAACAAACTTTGCAAAGTGATCCTTTATTTCATAGCCGAGGTGAGTTCAGTATAGAATCTGGTTATATTCAGACACTACAATTATTAAAAGATTGGCCACAATTGGATGGTTTGTTTTGTGCTACGGATAAAATTGCAATTGGCGCAATGAAAGCTATTACTGAATCGAACCGTACACCCGGGAATGAAATCAAGATCCTCGGTGTGGGCAACGATGAACTTGCAGGTTTATCAACACCAAGTTTATCAACATTTAATTATGCTTTTGATTTAACAGGAAAGAAGGTCGCCTATATGTTGCTGGAATTGATTGAAAATAAACAGGCAGATGTGAGTAAATTGGTCATGGGATTTGAAAATATTTATCGTCAAACCTGTTAGTGTTTGAGTAAAAGCTTGTTAATAGAGCACATTATTTAAATTTAAATATTTCTTTTTATTGCAAACAGAAACAATTTAACCTATTTTATTGCAAACGTTCCCAATGTTGTGCCCAATAAAAGGTTTTTTATGTCGTTATTAACTATTATTCAAATGTGTGGGGGAATTGCAAATGTCCTGCGTGTATTGCAAGCCGATTCTCGCATTCTAATTGAGATTAAAGATGTTGCGTTATTATTAGATAGGGCCAGGACTCAGCCATATAATCAGAACTTAAAGCGACTTACTTTTGATAAAAGTATTGTCGAAGACAAAACGTCTTTAAAAGAAACCAGCTGTTAGAAATAGGAAAACTAATCAGTGAGCAACAGTCACAACAGTTACATCCATATACAAAAATTGTTGCATGCCCGCATAGGCCTACCTGGCATGTTTCTCCGCCTCAGGGCTTATTAAATGACCCGAATGGTTTTATTTATCATCAAGGGAAATATCATCTTTTTTATCAATGGTCACCCTATGCTTGCGAGCATAAAGATAAGTACTGGGCACATTTAACCAGCGATAACTTAATTCACTGGGATTGGCAACCTGTTGCTTTGACTCCCTCAGATTGGTTTGATTCACATGGCGTTTTTTCTGGGCATGCATTGAGTCAAGGTGATGAATTGAAGCTCTTTTACACGGGTAATGTACGCATAGATGAACAACGAGAGCGCCATACTACACAGTGTGTTGCAAGTTCGAAGGATGGTATTAACTTTACTAAAGAAGGCCCTGTTGTACCTGAATTACCGCCCGGTGTCACACCTCATTGCCGAGATCCTAAAGTCATTCGTCATGATGACCATTGGTTAATGTTACTTGGTGCTCAGCGAGATGACGAAGTAGGGCGTTTAGCTATTTATCGTTCAATGGACTTAAAAGATTGGGACTTTTTAGCTTTATGCGGTGATGAATTAGGTGACTTTGGTTATATGTGGGAATGTCCTGACTTTTTTACTTTAAATGATCAAGATTTTATTGTGATTGGCCCACAAGGTATTCAGTCAGAAAGTAAACATCATACTATTCCTCACCATAATGGCATTGTTAAAGCTCGTCTTGATAATACAGGCAAAGCAAAACTGTCGGATTTTCAAAACTTAGATTATGGCTTTGATTTCTACGCTCCACAGTCTTTACAAACTGTAGATGGACGAAGAGTAATGATTGCTTGGATGGGATTACCTGATGAGATAAATCATCCAAGTGCCGATAATGGCTGGGTGCATCAATTAACTACTTGTCGAGAATTATCTTTCGAAAATGGCAAATTGCTACAGAAACCGCTTCGAGAATTACAGTTGTTACGCCAACAAACTATTTTAATTGCAAAGGATCAACACAGATTCGATATCGGCAGTAAGTCATTTGAGTTAAATATAAATATGTACTGGGAAGCGTTTTGCGCTTACATGAATCAGAAGCTGGTTATTGTGAAATTCGTTTAGATAAAACTACTCGTACATTATTTTTAGATGAGATCAAAAACCTTAATGCGTGAAGGAGACAGTATACGTGAATTACGACTTGAAGACTGTGAGTCTGTCGCATTACAAATTTTCTCTGATTCTTCTTCAGTAGAGATTTTTATCAATGGTGGTGAAGCTGTTATGTCTGCACGTATTTTTACTGAAGCAATGGCTACTAAAATAAGTATAAGTGGGGAAGTAGCAATACAGGATTGTTGGTTGTTAGAAGCTAAACTGTGATAGAAAATAGGGGTAATTGTTATTAAATTAGCCCCTAATATTAGGTCTAGACTTGCTCTACGGTTAATACCCCGACTTCCATCTTCACTATTTTAACTTCAGTGCCAGCAGGTAAAGCTTCTTTTGCTTTTACTTGCCAAGTAATACCTGAATAATGGTGAGTAATCGTTTTACCTATGGCTAACTCTTCAGATAAATAAAATTGATGTCCGATCATATCATTGTCAATTTGTTTAACTTCGACTTTATTTTGGATACGCTTCATTGGTTTCCAAGCAAATATCGCAATAAAACTTGAGATCACTGCAGTCGATAATAATGCCATCAATAAGGTTTCAGGAATTAATCCCATCGCCATTAAAGCACCGGTGATAATGGTGCCAAGACCGACAAAAAATAAAACAAAAGTTGAGAAACCTAAAACCATGACTTCGATAGCCAATAATATAAGGCCAATAACAATTAATGTTTGTGGAAAATGTGAAACAATATAATCCATAATTAGCCTTTGTTATTTAAGCTTGTGATGATTGTCATTGCCTGTGCCACCATCGATGATGCATCAGTGCCATTGTCTGGTAATAAAACAACAGAAGATTCCTTAGCAATCGTGACTTTCGCTTGAATAGCTTTAGTTGCTAAGTCTAGTTGCACTGCTTTTTGACCTTCATCGGTATTAGCCGCTTCACCAACTTTTGTTAATGCTTGTGCCTGTGCATCGGCAACTGCAATAATCGCTTCTGCTTCACCTTGGGCACGTAATACTTGTTCTTCTTTTTCGGCTTCTGCTTGTAATACCACTGAACGTTTTTGACCTTCTGCAACGTTAATTGCGACTTGGCGATCACCTTCAGATTCTAAGATCTGTGCACGTTTAACACGCTCGGCTTTCATTTGTGTTTCCATTGCTTCCATAACAGTGGTTGGAGGCACGATATCTTTAATTTCGTAACGTAAAACCTGAATTCCCCAAGGGCCGGCGACTTCATTAATAGAAGCGACAATATTGGTATTCAATACATCACGCTCTTCAAAGGTTTTATCCAGTTCCATTTTACCCGGTTCTGAACGCATGGTGGTTTGAGAAAGTTGAGTCACGGCAAAAACGTAATCATCAACACCGTAGGTTGCTTTGTAAGGGTCTAATACTCTGAAGAATAAAACACCATCAACACTTAATGAAATGTTGTCTCTTGTAATGGCACTTTGACTTGGTACATCAACAGCTTGTTCCTTTAAAGAACGATCAGCGCCGATACGGTCAATGAAGGGCACAAGAAAGTTTAATCCTGCTTCGCGTGTTGATTGATACTTACCAAATCGTTCAATCAGAAAAGCGCGGTTTTGTGGCACAAATATGATTGATTTCTTTAATATTACAATAACTAACACAAGGATAAAGAATTGTATGTTTAAAATATATTGGAATAAGATTTCCATTTTGAACTCCAGAGTAAAGTGATAGATTGATAGTAACGGGTTAAAGCACTAATTCAAACACTTGATTGGTTGATGTAGCCAATATTTTTTATTAAATATTGATGTTAGTAACATTCTAGGAAAATTATTTTAGATTGAAAAATCAATAACAGTGAAGATAATGTTTGTTTTTACAGGTAGGAATAAATATCTGCTTTTTTATGATAATTTGATTATTTTGTTGGCAGGCTTTAGTTTCTAAAAAATAGGGAGTAAGAAAAATTACTCCCTATTTTAAGCGGTGTGCTTAAGCACGGCTCATGAAACGTTTTTCAGTAGTGTTCACTTTAATCACTTCATCTGAAGCAATATATTCAGGTACTTGTACCACTAAGCCTGTTTCTAATGTGGCTGGTTTAGTACGAGCACTTGCAGAAGCGCCTTTAATTGATGGGTCTGTTTCAATAATTTTTAAAGAAACCGCCTGTGGTAATTCCAATGCCACGGCTTGACCATCGATAACTAATACTTGTAAGCCTTGTGTTTCTTCAGTAATGAAAAGTAATTCTTCTTCAATTTGCTCAATATTAAAGTTATATGGCGTGTAATCTTCATTATCCATAAAGATACGCTCATCACCGTCAGCATAAGAATACATGACATCACGGTGGATTAAGTCAGCCATGGTTAACATATCGCTGTCTTTGAATGTTTCATCTGCTTTAGCACCAGTGACAACATTGTACATACGCATACGGTATAAACTACCACCCGCACGTCCTTGAGGGACTGAACGTTCAATATCTTTAATCAGATAAACGCCATTGTTATACTCAATTGCGCTATTTTTTTTAACATCACTTGCTTTTGGCATTACTTTGTTCCTTTCATAATAATGTGCACTAAATACAGCGTGCTGGTTTTGGTAGGCCAGCTATTTTTGTTGCTTGTTTGGCTGGACCATTTGGAAATAATCGAGCGAGATAGCGGCTATTCACGAGATCAGCTCCCATTTTTTTGCATCGCTTTCACGAGTGCACGAATAGCGGGTGACGTATTAAACTCTAAATAGAACTCACGAACAAAAAATACCACTTGCCAATGTTCTTCAGTTAACTCGACGGATTCTAGTTTAGCAATTTCTAGGGCTAACTCTTCGCTCCAAAGGGTTGAATCTAATAGATAACCTTGGCTATCAGTTGGGTACTCTTGTCCATTAAATAACACGTTTTTTCTGCCTTCATTCTTTTTCGTTGCTGAAGTTTACCTGTTGTAAAAGCTGTTGTATATCTAGTGCTGTAAATGCGATTAAACGTAGCTGTTCAACAATTAATAATGCTTCACCTGTTTGCATGGGTTTATAATATTCAAACTCCTCAATTGCAATAAAAAGATTGTCTTCATCACCCTGTTGTGGGTTATGGGCTAAGGCGATTTGTTTACCGGTTGCTTTAATTAATCCCTGCAGTGCAGTATTTTCTTCGAAACCTTCCATTTTGTGACGATGAGATGCCAGTGCAAGCAATGTAAGAAACGAGCGCATCACAACGATTCACTAAAGCATACACTTCACTATTGAGCTTTTGTTTTGATGATGGTTCAAAAAGCATGCTCTGCCAGGCACTGGTTAGTTTTGCATCGGCTTGAAAAGTCTGAAAGCGGGTAACACGATAATTAAAGTTTTCACTGCGTCCGAATTGGTATTGTTGGCTGACAACATTGAAATAACGATTACTTAATAATAAAAGGTCCTTAACCAATACCGGGAAGCGCTGAAATTGCCAATCAGGGAGAATGAAGGTAATGGCTAATGCACTTAATAAACTACCGAGCAAGGTTTCGATAATACGTTCCGCTAAAATATCGATCCCTGAACCTGTTAGCAAGTTGAAAGCAAACATGACAAATAAAGTAATAAAAACAACTGCCAATCCATAGTTGGTGCGTAAATAGTTAAAGAAGAAAAACGCACTGAGGATCATAAAAAACACTTCTATGAACGTATTATCGACTAAAAAAAGCACTGGAAATCCGAGTAATACCCCTGCGAGTGTGCCTAATGTACGCTGCATCAGACGTTTGCGAGTTTCACTAAAGCTAGGTTGACAAACAAACAATACGGTTGAAAGGATCCAAAAACCTTTATCAAGTTGAAAATACTGTTGAATAATATAAGCAACGAGTAAACTCACACTAATACGTAGAGCATGTTTGAAGGTACTGTTATTAGGTGAAAGGGCATTGATAAATGATTTTTTCCAATCAGGTTTGGCAACTTTTTCGTTATCAATGACAATAGCTGGTAACTCACTTTGTGTGCTGACAGATTTTAATAAGTCATCAATGCCTTTTATATTGTCATAGATTGCCTGTAAGGCGAGCACGGCTTCATTATCATCTCCTTCAAACTCAGCCCGTTGTTTAAGTAAAACCAGTTGATCAGAAAGAGCATTCACCGTCCATGTTAAGCGACGAGAATGTTGATAGGGTTTCTTGTCATTAATCGTTACCCCAAATTGATAACAGTCTTCACTGAGTTGCAATAGGAGTTGATGGTAACCTTCTAAAATTTGGCTTTTACCGAAGCTGTTTTCTAATTGACTATATAGATACTGACTGGCACTAATTCGCTCATGTATCTGCTCTGCAATAACATAAAAATGGTTAAGTTGTTGTAATTCACTTTGTCTTGAATAGACGTTAAACCGTGATTTAATGATATTTTTGGATTGTTGTAGGCGAGCCATTATTGAGATGTTTTGAATCGCTAATTGTTGTCTAATGGCATATAACGCTTTTTGGTTATAACCCTGTTGTTCATTAAACAGAGCCGATTTTTGACGTTTGTAACGGCTTAAAGCAAAGAATAACTGTGCAAGTTGTTCTCTTAAGGAGCGGTTTGGATTGTAATAATTCCAGATAATAGAAAAAATACTGTACCAAAATGCCCCTATTGTTAATAAAAGTGGCTGGTTCGTACCAACCAATACCGTGTTCATAACCTAACATGGTATAAGTAGACACAAGAATAGAGCCAAAACCGACACGACTATAATAGGGGCTTAATGCTCCAAGCATCATGAAAATAAAGCTTGATGATAATAACCCTAACGCAAAAATGATGGGATAAGGCATTAGTATTTCAACACTTGCCGCAGCAGTAAAAAAGCAGGCTAGAATCGCCAGCATATATTTTCGTCTGCCTTTATGATTATCATCATTTTCTACAATGGCGCGACCCATTACGCCTAAACACAGCGAAATTGAAATATTGAGTGTTGATTGATCAAAAAGTGGAAAGGTCATTTCCAATAAAAACGGGATAAAAGTGATGACCATGGCGACAAATACACGAAAGCCAGTATGAATATTGGAATCGGAGATCAGTTTGCGTAGCAATGTTACTAATGCGACGTTCATAGAATTCCTCAGAAAATGAGAGCAGTATATTAATACTATACTATAAACCTTTGATCTGAATCTTATGCTTTAGTGAATAAAAAATTTTATTTTGCTTAATTACCGTCTTATCTCATGGGAATTATGTGACATCAAAGCACAGTTTTGCGATACTGTGTTAATTGAAAAGGGCATTAGTACCTATTATTTAACCTCATTTTTACTTAAACATACAGAGAATGAAACATGTCAGCACAAATCATTGATGGAAAAGCAATTGCGTATCGCAATTACCGATAAAGTAGCTCAGGGCGTCGCGCGACATGTTGCGAAGGGATTACGTGCTCCAGGGCTTGCTGTTGTGCTGGTTGGCGGAGATCCCGCTTCACAAATATATGTAGGTAGTAAACGTAAAACCTGCGAAAAAGTTGGTTTTACATCAAAGGCATTTGATTTACCTGCAACTACGACTCAAGATGAGTTGTTATTATTAATTGATGATTTAAATGCTGACCCAAGCATTGACGGTATTTTAGTACAATTTCCATTACCAGATGGTTTAGATGAAACAACCGTGATTGAACGTATTCATCCGAATAAAGATGTTGATGGTTTTCATCCTTATAATGTAGGTCGTTTAGCACAACGTATTCCATTATTACGCTCCTGTACACCCTGTGGCATGATGAGCATGTTGCAATCTATTGGTGTTGACATCCGCGGCAAAAACGCTGTTGTTGTCGGTGCTTCTAATATTGTTGGTCGTCCAATGACTTTGGAATTATTGCTTGCTGGTTGCACAACAACTACCTGCCACCGTTTTACAACGGATTTACAAAGTCATGTTGAACGTGCGGATATATTGGTTGTTGCACGCGGTAAAGCTAACTTTATTCCTGGAGAGTGGATAAAGGAAGGTGCAATCGTTTTAGATGTGGGTATTAATCGTTTAGAATCTGGCAAAATCGTTGGAGATGTAGAATTTGAGGTCGCAAAACAACGTGCTTCATGGATCTCGCCTGTACCAGGTGGAGTAGGCCCAATGACCGTAGCCACTTTAATTGAAAATACACTATTTGCTTGCAATAAATTCCATAGTTAATCGAAAAAATGTGAAGGCAAGCAAATTTCTTGATAGGTTTAGGTGTTGAAAATAGTTTAGTATATAAAACTGAAATTTGTTAATAATCAAAATACTTAAAATTAAATGAGTCTATTTTCAGCCATGATAAATTTCAATAAGGGTAAAACTCAAGATAAAGGAATAACTGATGCCACAACATGATCAAAAAGGTATGCCTGGGCGCGAATATGAAGCTAAAAACAACGAAGGTGTTGTTGATATTGCTAAATATAAAAATACTGAAGACAAAACGCCTTCGGAAAGCTCTGCTTTTGAGCAAGTAATGTCTCAAATGAACATTGCTGATCGGACGCATTTGATGTGCAATACGAGAAATATTGGCAACAAGCGAGCGACAAAGGTGAATTATTGTCTGTTTTGATTTGTGAAATTGATTATTTTGATAATTATAAAGAGCATTATGGTCAGCAAGGTTCTGCATTTATGCTGTTAGTGATTGGCCTTGCTCTTAAAAATACCTGTGAAAAATTTGGCTGTTATCTTGCACATTATCGTGGTGATGAATTTGCTATTTTAATTAAGGGTGGCACAGTTGATGCTTGCACAGGAAATAGCGGAACTATTAAGGTCAGCTGTTGAACAATCACGTACCGAGCATAAATATTCTAAAGTAAGTGATGTTGTAACTTTAAGTATTGGTCTTTCAAGTGTTTTTCCAACGTCTATGAAAGTGCTTATGCAAAACTCTGTTGCTGAGCTTTCCTCCGCTCAAAAAGCAGGAAGAAATCGAATCAGTGGTGGTGCGGATTTAAAAAATCTTGAAAGTGGTTTAGTCGCACAAGATGATAGCATTATCAATGAAGAAACGATTGCTAGAGAAATTGATAATGAAGCTCTGTTAAAAAATCATGAACAAAGTGACTTTGAAAGAATGCTCTCTGAATTAGAAATTTATAATCGCCTTGATTTCAATAGTTATTTTGTTTGTGCTTGGAAAGAGTCTAAACGAGACAAAGATTTATTATCGATGGTAATTTGTGAACTTGATTTCTTTGATGAATATACGCGACACTACAGCCAACAAATTAGTGAAGATATTCTGTTAATTATTGCTTCTACCTTACAGAATAAATGTGAAGAATTAAGCTGTTTCGTGGCTCATCTCGAAGGTTCTAAATTCGTAGTATTAATCAAAGATGGTAATGCAACCAAAGCATTAAAAATTGCTGAAGCATTACATCAATCAATACACGACCTTGAAATGGAGCATCCTACATCTCCTGTGAGTGACAATATCACTATGAGTTTAGGTTTATCGAGTATTTTCCCTGACGAAGATAACTCTATGAAGTCTTTAATGAAAAAAGTCGATAGTGCATTAAGTGATGCTAAGTCTTCTGGTTACGACCAGATTTCAGTGAGTTAATCGACTTAATCAAATAATATGTATTGCATTAAAAAAGCCCTTGAAGATTTTTTCTTTAAGGGCTTTTTAGTTTGTTAAAGCAATTAGTATTAATGCGGGCTCACAGATACTTTGTTTCTACCAGTATCCTTCGCGATATATAAGCCTAAGTCTGCCGTTTTTACCCAACTCTTATAATTTGGTATGTTGCCAGTGATTTGAGCGACTCCGAAGCTTGAAGTTACTTTAACCTCTGTCCCTTCAAAATCAAAGGCCACATTTTCAATGCTTTGTCGGATACGTTCTGCAACAATTTTGGCATTTTCTAACTCTGTATCAATGAGGATCAAAGTAAATTCTTCACCACCATATCGGCCTGCAATATCGGTTTCACGCATGTTCTCTCGAATGCAATCCGCTACCTTTTTAATCACTTTATCGCCAAAAGGGTGCCCATAGGTATCGTTGACGTTTTTAAAATGATCAATATCTAACATGATCAAAGAGGCGGGTTGTTGCGTTCTAGTATGACGTTTATATTCATGTTGACAGCATTCTAACCAATAACCATGATTATTTAATTGAGTCATAAAATCTGTATGACTTAATCTTTCTAATTTTTGGTTTGCCTCCGATGCCATTTGTTTATTTAAGGCAATATCAGTGACATCATAAATAATCATGCAAACCTGTGTTACTTTTTGAGTAATATCAGATAAAGGAAGAAAGGTGACATTCTGATACATAAACTCTGCATTACTAGTGATAGGGCGATAACTTTTAAATTTAAAAAGATAAGGGCGCTGGTTCCCAAGTCGTAAAGGCTTTATTCTTTAGTACGCAGATAGTATCTAATTTTTGCTGTAACCAGTCCTGTGGTATTTCGCTAAATAGTTCATTTAGTTTTCTATCAACTACGTGAGCAGTCAGTAAACCAGAATGATTTTCCATAAAACCATTCCACACTTGAACATTCATTTCTAAGTCAATAACCACTAATCCGACATCGATATTTTGAATCATATCGATCAGCCAATGGATATCTTTAAGCTCTATTTTTGTGCTCATTAGTTTATTAGGTATCCTATTTTATTAGTGAGGGTATCAATAGAATCTTCTGTGAAAAGTAATAAAAGATCACATTTAATATCGTAATTTTCGATCGCATAATTAACTTCAATCGCAAGTGTTTTTTGCCAATGTGTTTGTCGGCTAGAAATGAGTTCTGATATTGGGCAATGTTGCCCTAAAACATTTGGTTGGCCTTGGCTAAAGTGAATATCCAGTTGTTGTGACAGACCATTTAAAAATGCACCGATTAAAATATTAGAGATATCATTCATTACTTCTATCTCTATTTGGTCATCAACCTCATTATTATATTTTAAAAGTTTAGCCATATCTTTAAAGCTAGAGTCGTGAAAAATGATCAGCGCTTCACCACTAATCCCTGAACTAATAAAACCTTGGGAAACTGCTGATGCATTATCGTTATTTGCAATGGATGATATCGCCATATGTAATTCACTGGTTTCCAGCGTATTAACATTGGGAATAGGTAATAGTACAAATACATCCAATAATCGCGCTAATAAATCACCTGCACGACCCATGGCTATATTGGAAACCTCTTGTAGTGCATCTCGTAGGCCAATGTTTGCCTGTGGCTCATCTTCTTTAACTGGTATTTGATCGCTTGCTTTATAGATACCATAGGATTCTAGTAGTGTAACTAATCCCGTTTGATCTATGGGCTTTTTGATAAAATCAATGGCGCCCATTTCACGTACTTTTTTATGAGCTTCTGGCTGAATATCACCTGAAACAACAATGACGATAGCGGGTAAATCATTTTGACAAATAGCTTTTAATACCTCGTAACCATCCATAACAGGCATATTCAAATCTAGAAAAACAATATCGCCTTTTCCTTGACGAATGGCTTCAAGGCCGAGTTCTCCATTTTCCGCAAAGGAAATAGAAATATCCCAATCCTTAGGAAGAGAGCGGGCAATTGCTTTTCTCGCTAATGCTGAATCGTCACAAATTAATACGGGTAATGACATAAGAGTCCTGAAAATAAGAATAAATTAAAAGTTGTCTATTGCTTTAGAATAGAACAATAATCATATTTTGTTTGATTATTTTAGCGCATTAACATTAATTTCACATAAAATTTTTTTGTGATGTGTATTGTTCTTAAATCTTATTTATGGCTAATAATAAAATCAGTTAAATAAAAGGAATTCCTGAATATGTCCATGTTACATAAAAAAGCACTGTTAGTAGCATTAATTGTTGGCAGTATTTTGAACTTAATCAATCAATATCCGCAGATTATTTCTGAAAATTCGATTAATTGGTATCAAGTCATTTTTACCTATTCAGTGCCTTACTTAGTTTCATTTTTTAGCGCAAGAAGTGCCATAAATAAAAATACTAATAACCAAGCTGAGCGACCAACACAGTCAAGTGATCCCCTAATGGAATTCAAACAACTTGCTAAAGAGGCTTATCAGCAAACACAAGAGATAGCAATTAATGCTGGTGATGTTCATCATAGGGCTAAGTCTCGTGTTAGTTTTGTTGATGAAACCTTAATTGAGGTTAAATCGATGGCTAATGAATCACATTCCGTGGTTACATTGTCTGCGCAATCATTAGCGGGAATTGAGTCGGTTAACAAAAGCTTTTCTGCACTTGATGCACAGCAAGCTCAGTTTATGAATGAGTTCAAACAAGCGGGAAACTGGGCGAAGGAACTATTAAGTGAAACACAATCCTTTGCTGAAGAATTTAAAAAAATTGAAACAATGGCCAAAACCATCACAGCCATTTCATCACAAACTGATTTATTAGCATTAAATGCATCGATTGAAGTCGCAGCGTGCTGGCGAAGCAGGAAGAGGTTTTGCTGTTGTTGCCGATGAAGTAAAGAGTTTAGCTAACAAATCTGGCACTCATGCCGGGGAGATAAATCAATTAGTAGCTTCCTTATCAGATGCAAGTCATGAATTATCCAACAAGGTGAGTAGTTTTTCAGAGCAAATGAGTAAGCTAATTTTGCAACAGGATAATAGTCACAAAGAGGAAGTAATGGCATCAATAGACGCACTACTTGATAATATTAATCAAATGTCTGATAGTGCTAATAGTCAGCTTACTCTTGTAGATGAAATCGTGCCAAAAGTAGAAAAAATATCAGAGGACACTAAAGCCGCCGTAGCAGGTGCTCGCAACGAAATATAGATTTAAGTGAACAAATATCCTCACGACTTAAATTAATAAGTTGAGGTTAAGTTAAGCATGTGAGCGTTCATGGCGAATGGCTTCAAGCATTTCTGTTGTCGTCGTTATCTTTCGTACTTGGTGTAAAAATGTTAATGCTTGCGGTTGTTGTAAACGCATAAAAGTTAACCATTGCTTAATACGGTTAGGTAAATATTTTTCTTTGTCACCGTGGGTTTGAATAAACAGATATTCAATCATTAAATCCAAAGTTTGAGCCCAGGTATACGGTGCTTCTTTTTCCTTGATAACTTGGGCTAGGTTTGGCATTGCCAATGCGCCACGTCCAATCATCAAGCGTTCACAACCACTTATTTCCATGCAACGTTTGGCATCATCAAGGCTAAAAATATCTCCGTTAGCGGTTACTGGAATATTTATTGCGTCACGTATTTTTGCTATCCAATGCCAGTGAGCAGGAGGTCGGTAGCCTTCTTCTTTAGTTCGCGCGTGAACGGCTAATTCATCGGCACCAGCCTCTGCAATCGCCTGTGCATTTTCAATTGCTAGGGATTTATCTTCATAACCTAAACGAATTTTGGCGCTCAAAATTTGATTAGTAGGCATAATCTCACGAACTTCTTTAACTATGCTATATAGCGTTTCTGGACATTTTAATAAGACAGCTCCCCCTTTACTTTTATTAACGGCCTTTGCAGGACAACCAAAGTTAAGATCAATACCATCAGAGCCAACATGCAGTGCTTTACTGGCATTTTCAGCAAGGCAACGTGGGTTTTGTCCTAATAATTGAATGCGCACTGGGGTACCAGACGCCGTTTTACTGTCATTATAAAGTTCAGGACTTAAACGGCGAAATACTTTGGCTGGTAATCTTAGCTCAATAACACGAACAAATTCCGTCACACAAAGATCGATCCCTCCCAAAGAGGTTAATAATTGGCGCATGTGATGATCCATAACACCTTCCATGGGAGCAAGGGTGACTTTCATATAAATAGCTACTCAAAATAAAAAGGAGCGTAGTATACCTTGAGTAAACAAAAAAGATATTATCGATCAATAATTGATGCAAATCCTTGCACATCATTCTCTGACTATTTACCCTATGGGCTGAATCATAATATGAGTAAAAGTAATGAACGTAAGCGCACAAGAATTAATCAAAAATAGCATCAAAAGTATCCCTGATTACCCAATTGAAGGCATTATTTTTCGTGATGTCACTAGCCTGATTGAAAATGGAGAAGCTTTCGTCGCTACTATTTCAGAATTCGTAGCTCGATATAAAGACATGAAAATTGATAAAGTAGTTGGTACTGAAGCCCGTGGTTTTATTTTTGGTGCACCATTAGTCTAGCGCTATTGGGGCTGGTTTTGTGCCAGTTCGCAAACCTGGAAAATTACCAAGAAATACCATTGAAGAAGACTACACCCTTGAATATGGTGTTGATACTTTACAAATTCATACCGATGCTATTAAAGAAGGTGAAACCGTTTTATTAATGGATGATCTATTAGCAACGGGTGGTACTGCAGAAGCCTCTGTTAAACTGATCCAACGTTTAGGCGGCATTGTGCTAGAATCAGCTTTCGTAATTGAATTACCAGCTTTAAATGGTGCGGAAAAACTAAAACAATTAGGTGTCCCGCTGTTTTCCTTAATTAGCTTCGAAGGCGAGTAATCTTAGTGAGTTATCAAGTTTTAGCCCGAAAATGGCGCCCGCAGAACTTTTCGCAAGTTGTTGGGCAACCACATGTATTAACAGCCTTGAGCAATGGTTTAGCACAAAATAGAGTGCATCATGCTTATTTGTTTAGTGGTACTCGAGGTGTAGGTAAAACTACCATCGCACGTATTCTGGCAAAAAGTCTAAACTGTGAACAGGGAGTCACTGCAACTCCCTGTGGAAAATGCGAACACTGTGTCGCTATTGATCAAGGACGCTTTGTTGATTTATTAGAAATCGATGCGACTTCTCGGACTAAAGTTGATGATACCCGTGAATTACTGGATAACGTACAATATAAACCCGCAGTAGGGCGCTATAAAGTGTACTTAATCGATGAAGTACACATGCTTTCTAAGCATAGTTTTAATGCGTTATTAAAAACCCTAGAAGAACCGCCTGAATATGTAAAATTTCTACTGGCGACCACTGATCCGCAAAAACTGCCTATTACAGTTTTATCGCGTTGCTTGCAATTTCATCTAAAAGCTATTCTGCCTGAACAGATAGAAGGGCAGTTAGAGCATATATTACAACATGAAAAAGCGACCTTTGAGCATCAAGCACTTAATATTATTGCTAAGGTACGCTGATGGCAGTATGCGTGATGCATTAAGTTTAACGGATCAAGCCTTAGCATTTGGCGCAGGTAATATAGAATATCAAGCAGTACTAAAAATGCTGGGTACGCTTGATAATAGCCATCTGCACTATTTGTTGCATTTTATTGCGTCAGGAAATGTAGTTAAGGTATTTCAGAAAATAGAAGAGTTTGTATCATTAGGTGCTGATTTTGCAAAATTGCATCAAGAATTGGCGGGACTCTGTCATCAAATAGCTCTGCAAAGCAATTACAAAGAAATACATCAAGCGGTGAAAAGTCTGCGATTCAACTATTAAGTGAACGCCTAAGCCCCGAAGAAGTGCAACTTTATTATCAAATCGCATTAGAAGGATATAAAGATTACCGCTTTGCACCAAATGGCAAAGTCGCTCTTGAAATGACAGTGATGCGTTTACTGGCTTTTAAACCAGCCAATTATATTGAACTGGATGAGACACAATTAGGTAAAAGCACTGAACAAGATGAAACAGTATCAGCGACTAAAGCACCGCATGATCCTGTTTCTCAAGTAACAACTGAACCCGTCGCGAGTCCTATTCGTGAAACTTCTCCCGTTGATATAAACCAAGTACAGCCTGCAAGTGAGCAATTATCAGCAGAATTACCAGTTAGTCAACCGGTGAAGGAAGAGATCACTGAGCCTGTTGTATTAGATGCACAAATTCCTGAACAAAGCTTTCAGCCAACAATACCTGATATGCCTCCATCGGCACCTATTCAAGAAGAAGTACAAGAACCACTTCAAAGTATGCCTCCATCGGCACCTATTCAAGAAGAAGTGCAAGCGCCACAGCAAAGCATGCCTGAGCAAGTCGATATTACAAAAGAAGTGCCACTTCAAGTTGATCCTCAACAATCAGTGAAACAACTTACTAGCTCCCGTAATATGTTACGCAGTCATCGTTTAAAGCGAAATGAAATAAAAAGTTACAGGCGACAGCGGGGACTGATCTTAGCAAAGATGAGCCTGTTGTCGCAGACTCGCCCTGAAAATGAAAAAAATAGCTCTGACAATTCAATCAAAGAACAACAGACTTTTGCCTCCGATGTAGTTGTCGAGTCTATTCCTAATGTACAAGCGCCTATTAAGCAAACACACCAGGAAGCATCTACATTTAATCCGCAACAGGAAGCATTAAGCAGTCAGTCAGAAGAGAAATTCACCAATCAGCTGGTGGAGCAACCTGAAAAGCAACCAGATGATCAGGCCAATTATTCCTTTGAAGATTCTTATATGGATCAGTTTAGTGATTCCTATCAGGATGCTTATTCAGGCAATGATTATGACCCCTATATTCCACCAGAAGAAATGCAAAGTGTTGTAGCGCAACCACAGGAAAGATCCGAACAGGCACCAACTCAAGATAAATTATCAAAGGTAGTAGAACCTGAAATCTTAACAAAACCTCTTACTGAATCTATTCTTGAACCGATTATAGAACCTCCTTTACCTGAGCCTAAAGCAATAACAGCAAAATCACCTGTTGAGCTTAATGATACTCCCTTAGGTAAACACCCATTTTTTAGTGCTCAGGAAGTGGAAAGTGTAGATATAGATAAAGCTAAATATGTAGAGGATAAATTAACTGATCCTTGGTCATTAGCGATTCAACAAATGCAAATACAAGGTTTTGCTAAGCTTTTAGCTAAGCATAGTGTGATGAAAAAAACACATGATCAAATAATCTTAACGCTTAAAGCTTCGCAACAACATTTACTTAGTGATGGAAAATTGTGCGAAGAGCTTCAGGCACAGTTGAAAAATCATTTTGGAGCCCAATATAATATGTATATTGAAGTGGGCAATGTTGAAGGGCAGTTAACACCCTTTGAATCAGAGGAAGCGCTTTATGAGCAATATCTGATTAATGCCAAGCACGCTATTATTGAAGACGAAAATATTAAAGCCTTAGTTAATAACTGTGGTGCAAAAGTCTATGAAAATAGCGTGATACCACTATAATAGTGATTATCTAAATCAAAACAAGATTGCTTATCATTAATGATTGGTTTCTAATTTAAAAATAATAATAAGCAATATATATTTATAACAGTGAGAAAGAATATGTTCAATGGTAAAGGTGGCATGGGCGATTTAATGAAAAAAGCCCAAGAAATGCAAGCAAATATGCAAAAAGCACAGGCAGAAATTGCTAACACAGAAGTGGTTGGTGAGTCTGGTGCTGGTCTCGTTAAAATTACCTTATTAGGTAATCACAATGTACGTCGCGTTGAAATAGATCCTGAATTAATGGCTGATGATAAAGAGATGCTAGAAGACTTAATCGCGGCAGCCTATGAACGATGCAGTTCGTCGCGTCGAAGAAGTCAACAAATCTAAAATGAGTGGCTTAACAGGTGGTATGGATTTACCGCCAGGCTTCAAAATGCCTTTTTAGTAATTAAGTAAAATAAAATCAATGTCTTGAATTCCTACTCTCAGTTGAGGGACATATAGGGGGCAAGACATTATCATTTTCAATTTATTAAAAAAGAAAAACAGCCGAACAATAATGATGACTGTTTTTGAAAAAGATATATTGCGATGTATTACAACGGATTTTTATTTAATTTTTTAGCAAGCTCATTTCGATAATCTGGTTTTTAATTAGGAGTCCACTTCCCTTATATTTTCTGGATCGCACTCCAATCTCCTAACCGCCCAGCTAACCAAATAATATCTGCTCCGGCCATTAACATTTAACTCGCAAATGTGTGATGTGAATGATATTGAGGTCTTGTGTTAAATTAGCCACTATTAACCAACTCTCCCATTTTTTGGAAACTGAAGTTAGTTCGGGCCTTAAATATGGTGTGTCTGCTCGACTTAACAATACTCTATGTCTTTCAACTATTTTAGTTTTTTCATATTTATAATACACAGTTTCTAAAAGCGTAGGTTTATTAAATTGGCGCATTATTACTCCCATTGCCTTTAGCATTAATTCAATTGTTCGAATTGATGTAAATGTTTTAGGAGGTTTCAAATTTCCTTTACGATGACCAATATTATATTTCACCATGTATTAGGACATTATCTAAATCAATATCTTCCCAAGCCATTGCTTTTAATTCTTCAGGCTTCATGACACCCTTAATGGGAACTACCTGCAATTGTATTTCAACAGCCTTTGATCTATTAAAAAATTAATATATCTCGGTTATTACTCTTATATTTTTATCTGGATTTTTTCTAGCTAATATAATACTGATCCGATTATGTTTTTTCTATACATTAAACGGCACATTATGAGATAAATAATATTACTTGCTATACTCTAAAACTAGTGTCCAAAATTACTTAAACACTACAAAGAGACTAGAAATCATTTTAAATAAAGGAAATAAGAATGAAGCTAAGTTTATTTTTCCTATACGTTTTTTGGTTATTTTTATTTTCTGTTAACGCACAAGCGGAAAGGTTTACTTTTGCGGTTGCTGAAAACGAAGCTCCTTTAAGTTATCAACAGGAGGGTATCGTCACGGGTATTATTCCTGAAATAATCACGTTGATTTTTAGTTATTTGCCTCGTCACCAAGTAACGCTAAAGTCATATCCTTGGAGCCGAGCTCAAGTTCAGGTGGAGTATGATAAAGCAGATGGTTTTTTGACGTACCCATCGAAAAGACGGAAACAGTATTCGCACTTTACGTCAAGCCATGCTTATAAGTTAGACTTTGGATTTCTTATTTACCATAAAAACAATACTAACCGCTCTATCATTGAATCAGCAAACAGCTTTGAAGATTTAGGAAATCTAAAAATTATTACTCAAAAAGGGGCTGAGTGGGAGTCCGATAATATTCCTGAATTTATGCAAAAGCTTGAAGCAAATAATCTGTACACGATGCTTCATTGGTTACTGCGAAGAGAGCAGGGGGACTTTTTAATTGCGATACCTGAGCAAGCTAAATACCTTGCTAAAAAGTTCGGTTATCAACATTTGATTGCTTACCGCCATGTCGACTTTATCAACGACTCCCAGATCCCATTTCATCTTGGAGTGCGTCAATCTCACCCTTTTGCTAGAGAACTTACTGAAGAGGTTGATGTTGTGCTGAAAAATGAAGTGTTTCGTAAACAGGTCCAGGATATAGTCGCTCGTTATCGCTAGTTATTTAAACTCGGTGCTCCTCATCATAGGGTAAACTGCGCAATAAGCGAAAAATGAGAGCTAAATATAATTTTGTGAGTGGGGTGATATATCGGCACTGACTCAAATGACATTAATTGCTTTTGATAATGCGTTAACCTATGACTAGGTACATCCTAAACTGTTGTGACTGAGTAATATTGGTCGCTGGTTTGTATGTTTCAATTAGTAAAGGGAGAATTAGCAATTTGCTTTCGTAGCTCGCTTCCGCTCACAAACTCACTTCCTCAGAAGCATGTAAAACTAGCTAAGTAATATTCGTCTAAATTGTCACAGAATTAAAAAACTTAAGAAAAGTGTCTTGTTTAATTGAAGCAGATCAGTTTGAAAATGCATCAATAATAGGACAGTCCGGTTTATCATCACCGCAACATTTATCGGTAATATTTTTTAAGCTTTCTAACAATACGAGTTCTCTGTTAATTTTCGCTTGTAACGCTTCTATTTTCAGCGAGAGTATTGCTTTGACGTCAGTACTTTTTCTATTGTGATTATCTGCCAGGGCCAATAACTCTTTACTCTCTTTTAAGCTAAATCCCGCATCTTTGGTTTTTTTAATAAAACGTAGGCGATTAATAAGCGAGTCAGGGTAGTAGCGGTAATCATTCTCTGTTCTTGGAGGCGCAGATATAAGTCCTATTTGTTCGTAATAACGAATCGATTTTATTGATAAATCGGTTGCTTTAGCAACTTGGCTAATTGTGAGCATATCTCTATTCCCCTTTTTTATTTTTATTAGAAGGGTAAAGCCAAAACCACCAAATAATTAATGCAATTAAACTGATACCAATAAGGTTAGTAAGAAACATAATTCACTCCTAATGATCCTGTGGTTTAAATAAACGTAAACGATTAGCATTGCTGACTACCGTTAATGAAGAAAGCGCCATTGCTCCGCCTGCAATAACGGGGCTGAGTAATATCCCAAAGAATGGGAATAAAATACCCGGCCGCAAAAGGCACGCCTGCCACATTATAAATAAAGGCGCCGAATAGGTTCTGTTTGATGTTAGTTAACGTGGCTTTACTCACTGCAATCGCATCGGCTAAACCATGTAAAGAGCCAGCGCATTAAAGTGATATCAGCGCTTTCGATGGCGATATCGGTCCCAGTACCAATAGCGAAACCGACATCAGCCAACACGAGTGCGGGAGCATCATTGATGCCATCTCCGGTCATTCCAACGATCTCTCCTTGAGCTTGTAATTCAGCTACTTTTTGTGATTTTTCTTCAGGTAACACTTCTGCAAAGAACTCTTTTATGCCTACTTTTTCTGCCACTGCTTTTGCGGTTGCTTGGTTATCACCGGTCAACATGATCACACGAATACCATTTTTTTGTAATCGCTGGATAGCTGAAATTGAATCTTCTTTTATCGGATCTGCAACTGCAATAATAGCCTCTAATTTACCGTTGATAGCAAAAAACATGGGTGTTTTAGCGTCGCTTGCCATTGCTTGACTGATATCTAAGTCACTTTTATCAAGACTGATACTTTGCTCTATCATCAGCTTTTGGTTCCCGAAAAATAGCTGTTGATGGTGAACAACACCTTCTACGCCTTGACCTACAATGGCATTAAATTTTGCGACTTTATCCATTTTTAAATCTAATTCCTTTGCCGATTCTACTATCGCTTCTGCTAATGGATGTTCAGAGGCAATTTCCAAGCTGGCTACAAGTTGCAATATGTGATTTTTATCCATTGTATTGACGCTATGAATATCAGTCACTTTTGGTTCGCCCAAGGTTATAGTGCCGGTTTTATCCAATACCATGACGGATATTTTTGATGCACTTTGTAGCGCTTCACCATTGCGAATTAACACGCCAGCTTCGGCGGCTTTGCCCACACCAACCATCACGGACATAGGAGTCGCTAATCCTAGGGCACAGGGGCAAGCAATAATCAGTACCGTTGTCGCAGAGACTACTGCAAAGGCAAGGCTTGGCTCGGGGCCAAAATTTAACCATACCAAAGCGCTAGCAATTGAAATGATCATAATAGTTGGTACAAAATAGGTCGCAATAACGTCAGCTAAACGTCCTATTGGTGGTTTAGAACTTTGTGCCCGTTTAACCATATTAATGATTTTTGCGAGAGCGGTATCTTTGCCTATTCGTGTTGCCTTAAAAATAATAGAACCGCTTTTATTAATGGTACCAGCAACGACATCGTCACCGACTATTTTTGTCACTGGCATGGGTTCGCCCGTGAGCATTGATTCATCAATACTTGTTTTTCCTTCACTAACTATACCATCCACAGAGATGCACTCTCCTGGGCGAACCACGCAGTAAATCATTGATTAATACTTCTTCAATGGGGATATCAATTTCTTTGTTTTCACGAATCACACGTGCTGTTTTAGGTTGTAATCCAATTAATCGCTGTATTGCTTCGCTTGTTCGGCCACGGGCTTTCACTTCCAATGCTAATCCTAAATTAATTAACCCTATAATCATGGCGCTGGCTTCAAAGTAAACATGTCTCGCCATTTCAGGTAAAGCGAGTGGGAAAATAACCACTACCATTGAGTATAACCAAGCTGTCCCGGTACCTAAGGCAATTAAAGTATCCATATTGGCATTATGATTTACAAAAGCTTTCCAAGCTCCGATATAGAAATGCTTACCCGCAAAGTACATGACTGCTACGCAAATTAATCCCACCAACAACCAGATGGCACGTTCACCATTTGAGTTCACTGTCATTGGTCCACCCAGTAGGCTATAAACCATTAAGGGCATGCCTAAGCCCAAGCCAATCCACATTTGTAATATCAGCTTTTGGTAATATTTTTGCTCTGTTTTGTCTTTTTCATCAAGCAGTTGTTCATCGCTGGCATTGCCTGTACTTTTGGCGTGATAACCTGTCGCTTCAATGGTTTCGATAATAGCTTCTTCTTTAATATTGCCAGTAACAGAAATGGTGCGAAGTGCAAAGTTCATTTGAGCATGTTGCACCCCAGGTAGTATATTTAAAGCCTTTTCTATTTTGCTCACGCAACTTGCACAGGTTGCGCCTTCTATTAGCAGTTCTTGGGTATGAATTTGAGAAACTGATGCAATTGGGCTATCGACGGGAAGCTCTGGCTTGGATTTGGCGATATTTTCTGTTTCGTTATCAATTTCATTAACAATAGCGTCAGCGTTACTTTTGCCATCGAGATCAGTCTCTAAAAAGGTTTTATATCCTTTTTGGTCAATTAACTTTAGTACAGATTTTATGGTGTCTTCATAATCGACACTTTCATTGATCGTGAGTTCGGCCCTACTTGATGAAAAGTCGACTGTGGCACTTACGCCTTCTATTTCATTGAATGCTGTTTGTAATCGATTCGCGCAACCATTACAGGACATACCATAAATTGACGATGTGAAATGTTTAGGTAAAGACATACTTTTCTCCTTATACCTTTATCAATTTTGAGCTTTAAGTGATGGAGTGTGTATTAATTTTTATGAACTACGTCATTTAACAGTAAGTTTAAACCTTCCCCTTGGGTAAAGGTCAAGTCGATTTCTTTTAATTATTTTAATAAAAAACTTGACCCTTCCCTTAGGTCATAGGTTAAAGTTATTATTAATTCATTTGATTGTTTGAAACTAAAACACTTAGCTGTGATTATTGATATAAAAATATGAAACGATTTATTACTTTAATTTTGATGTTTGCAATGCTTGTTACTTTCACTCAGAAAGCAACGGCTTTCCCACATCTGTTGGTAAATGAAACGTCTTCTATGAGTCATTGTTCAATGCCCAAGAGCTCAGATATTTCACACATGAAAATGGGTATGATGGTAGATTGTGAAAATGAAAATACATCAATGTCTATGGGTTGTCAGAATGATTGTGACCTGATGAGCATGGGGTCTGTACTTTATTTTAATGAACACTTTTATACTGTGCATCAAATCAAATCGCAACTTGCTTACCAAACGAATATTACTGCTTCACCTTATTATTTCCCAGAATCTTTGTATCGCCCTCCTTTTTTAAATTAATTTTAATCGCAGTTCATTCCTCTTAATAAATTATCTGAGATGAGCTGAAAATCTTGTTGCGTTTTAATTTTTTAAAGCGCTGAAAATCAAAATTAATTTTATTTCTCAAACGTTCTTAAAAACTGTCTATTGGTTTTATTTTTAAGGCGTACGAGTCAAGGAAAGTGATGATGAAAATCACCCAATCTGTTTTAGTGCAGTCACTATTAATACCTAAAATAGCCCTAAATGGCTTATTTAGTTTCACACTATTATTTAGTTTCACACTATTATTTAGTTTTAACCTTTTCGCTCAAAGTATCAGTCTTAGCGATGCTGAGACTTTAGCCGTTGAATCTGATCCCGCTCAAAAAGCATATCTATCCCAGAAAACTAGTTTAATTTCTCAAGGAGTCGCCGTCTCAACACTTGCAGACCCGATGGTTAAACTAGGTATTGCTAATGTACCTACGGATAGCTTTCGCTTAGATCAAGAGGCCATGACGCAAATGACGGTTGGTCTTGCACAACAATTTAGTCGTGGAGCACAACCTGAACTAGCTCAAAAAGGGTTTAATCAACGCTCTGAAATTGCTGTATTTCAAGGTTTAGATCGTCAATTAAATGTTAAAAAAATGGTGCGAGGGTTATGGCTGAACATTCTGCTAATTGATAAATCTTTAGAGATTGTAAAAGAAAATAAAACTTTGTTTATAAGTTTTTATCGAGATTTAGAATCGAAATTTGCTTTAGGTTTAGCTGAGAATGAAGACCTCATATTAGCCGAAATAGAAATTAATAAATTCGATGAAAAGCTGTCTGCCTTAAATCAGAATTCATTCAATTATCGAAATTTGCTTAGGGAGTATATTGGCGAGCACGCTTATCAAGAATTGCCAAATGAGTCGCCTCAATGGTCTGAAACTAGTGCCTACATTAATGCACAAAAGAATAATAATGAACATTACCTGTTACTTGCTAATCACCCTCAAGCGAAAATGTTATCACAAAGTATTTTAGTCGCTGACAATAGTATTGAGTTTGCAAAACAAGCTTATAAACCGCAGTTTAAAGTTGAAGTTGGTTATGGGCATAGACAGGGTGATAGAGCTGATTTATTAAGTGGCTTTGTGACCATGGATATTCCGTTGTTTACTGATAAGCGACAGGATCAAACACTTATTTCTGCGCAACAAATTAAAGGTCAGAAACAAGCTGAACATCGTTTATTACTACGACGCTTAAATGCATCTTTAAATGCAGAAATTAGTAATTTTCAGCAATTAACAGCGCGTATCACACGCTATCAAGAAAGCTTATTAAAGCAAGCGAACCTACATACCACCTTATTAGAGCAAAGTTATCAATCAAATACGCGTTCCTTTAAGGAGGTTATTGATGCTTACATTCATGAGCAAAACCTCTCTTTAGAATATCAACAGCTATATTTTGATGGACTTAAAAGCCTTTCTAATATCCGTTACTTTCAGGCACTTTAATAGGAAATTATCATGCGTTATTTATTAGTTTTAATCTTGGGTTTAGTAGTGGGCTTCTTCGCCACTCAGAATGAAAGAATCAATCGTTTATTAGTTGGAAAAGAAGCGTGGTCAGAGCCTGAAATCTTGTATTGGGTTGCGCCAATGGATGCCAACTATCGTCGAGATAAAGCAGGGAAATCCCCCATGGGTATGGACTTAGTACCTGTTTATGCAGAAACCGATGCGGAAGCAGAAAAAGCTGAGCCAAAAATTTTATACTGGGTTGCGCCGATGGATGCTAACTACCAACGAGATAAACCAGGTAAATCACCAATGGGCATGGATTTGGTGCCTGTCTATGAGGAAGAAGGTGGCGAGACTGAAGCTGGATTGGTCACTATTTCTGCCGCCGTAGAAAATAATCTCGGTGTACGAACTGGTACAGTGGTTAAAGAAGATTTTCACATTCCAATTCATACATTAGGCACAGTGCAAGCTAACGATGATGCCGTTTGGCAAATCAATAGTCGTGTATCTGGCTGGATTGAAAAACTCTATGTGCGCTCTATTGGAACTGAAGTTCAAAAAGGACAGCCACTTTTTGAGCTTTATTCACCGGAACTTGTGAAAGCACAAGAGTCTTTATTTAATGCTATTAACCTCAATCGTAGTGCGTTAATCAGCTCTTCTAAAGCACGTTTAGAAGTATTAGGGGTGAGCAGTGGGCAAATTAAAAGCATCATTAAAAATAAAAAAGTATTACAAAATATCACTATTTTTGCACCACAAAAAGGCACTATTTCAGAGCTAAAATTAAATGAAGGTGCATTTATTTCACCTGCAACACAAGTGATTAAAGCGGTTAATTTAGACACCGTATGGGTAGATGTTGAGGTGTTTGCTTGCACAAGTTTCATTGATTAAGCTTAATGATGTAGCCAGCATGACATTAGATTATTTTCCTGGCCAACAGTGGGATGGAAAGGTCGATTTTATTTACCCTGAAATGAATGCAAATAATCGTACTTTACGAGTGCGAGTGCAATTCGATAATCCTACTGCACAACTGAAACCTAACATGTTTGCGAGTATTGTTTTGAGCCCTGATATGAGCCAAAAACGTTTACAAATCCCACGTGAAGCGGTGATTTATACCGGTAATATGAACCGTGTTGTATTAGCGAAAGGTGATGGTCAGTTTAAATCAGTGATTGTTAAATTAGGGTTAGAAAATAAAACCTCAGTAGAAGTGTTATCGGGTTTAACTGAAGGTCAAAAAATTGTTACTTCTGCACAGTTCTTATTAGATTCGGAATCTAGTATCAATGCGGATTTTGATCGTATGTTAGAGATAGAAAAAAATAAAGAAATGCAACCAGTGCAAGAAGAAGATGATCTGGATTGGTTAGATCTAGGTGCAGACTTTAATTCTCATTTGTCACAAAAACCACGTTTCGAGATCGTGTCTAAAGAGGTGACACTATGATTGCTCACATCATTAATTGGTCAATTAAAAACCGCATTATGGTTTTATTGATCACCTTTGCGATTGTCGCTTATGGGGTGTTTTCTATTCAAAAAACACCCATCGATGCGATTCCAGACCTGTCAGATGTACAAGTAATTGTTAAAACGAGTTATCCAGGGCAAGCACCGCAAGTGGTTGAAGATCAAGTCACTTACCCTTTAACCACTGCAATGTTATCAGTACCTGGTGCAAAAACAGTACGCGGTTATTCATTTTTTGGTGACTCCTATGTGTATATCATTTTTGATGATAATACCGATATGTATTGGGCGCGTTCACGAGTGCTTGAGTACCTTTCACAGGTAGCACCTGATTTACCTAAAGAGGCGCGTTCAGCATTAGGGCCAGATGCGACAGGTGTTGGTTGGATCTTTAGTTATGCCTTAGTTGATAAGAGCGGGAAACATGATTTAAGTGAATTACGCAGTTTACAAGATTGGTTTTTAAAATTTGAATTACAAACGGTTGCCGGCGTCTCTGAAGTGGCGACGGTGGGTGGTATGGTTAAACAATATCAAGTACGTGTTGATCCTAATAAATTACGTGCTTATAACATGTCAGCTCAATCAAATCAGCAAAGCGATTCAAAATGCAAATCAAGAAAGAGGCGCTAGTGTTATCGAGATGGGTGAAGCGGAGTATATGGTACGTACATCCGGTTACATCTCTTCGATTGATGATCTTAAATCTATTCCCTTGCATGTTAACGCGCAGGGTACGCCATTATTGTTAGGCGATGTTGCCACTATTAATTTGGGTCCACAAATGCGTCGTGGTATCACTGAACTTAATGGTGAAGGTGAAGTGGTCAGTGGTGTGATTGTGATGCGTTTTGGTGAAAATGCACAGGGTGTTATTTCTGCTGTCAAAAACAAACTCAAAGATTTACAAAAAAGCCTGCCTGATGGTGTTGAAATTATTCCAACATATGATCGCTCTGAATTAATCAATAATGCTGTTGACAATTTATACCTTAAGTTACTCGAAGAATTTATCGTGGTGATTTTAGTGTGTCGCTTTCTTATTTCATTTTCGTTCATCCCTCGTGGTGTTATTCAGTTTACCTGTTGGTATTTTTGTCGCATTTATCATCATGTCATGGCAGGGGATTAATGCCAATATCATGTCATTAGGAGGTATTGCTATTGCCATCGGTGCGATGGTAGATGGTGCTATTGTGATGATAGAAAATGTGCATAAACACATGGAAAAGGTCGAACTCACTGATGAAAATCGCTGGCAGATCATTAGTAAAGCGACGCTTGAAGTGGGGCCTGCACTGTTTTTCTCATTATTAATTATCACTTTTAGTTTTTTACCTGTGTTTGCCTTAGAAGGGCAATCAGGAAAAATGTTCTCTCCATTAGCTTTTACAAAAACCTATGCAATGGGCGCTTCCGCAGGGCTTGCGATAACTTTGATCCCTGTATTAATGGGCTATTTTATTCGTGGAAAAGTAATGCCTGAGCATAAAAATCCATTAAATAGATTCTTAGTTGCATTATATAAACCGGTGTTGGCTTTTAGCCTGCGTTTTCCAAAACTTGCAATTTGCTTTGCATTAGTCGTCCTAGCAGTGGGTTTTTATCCTGTAAGTAAAATCGGTAGTGAGTTTATTCCGCCATTGGATGAAGGTGATCTCATGTATATGCCAACCACTTACCCTGGTATTTCTATCGGTAAGGCACGTGAGTTATTGCAGCAAACTAATAAGCTGATTAAAACTGTGCCTGAAGTAAAAACAGTCTGGGGAAAAATAGGCAGAGCAGAGACTGCAAGCGATCCTGCGCCACTCACCATGATTGAAACCACCATTCAATTTAAACCAAAAGAGCAATGGCGAGTTGGCATGACCAAGAAAATGTTAACTGATGAACTTAACAGCCTCATTCAGTTTCCAGGAGTAACAAATGCATGGGTAATGCCAATTAAAACCCGTATTGACATGCTGGCAACGGGTATTAAAACCCCGATTGGTATCAAAATAGCGGGGGCTGATCTCGGTGAAATTGAAAAAATAGGTAAGCAAATTGAAACTATCTTAAAAGATGTTGAGGGCACAACCTCTGTATACGCAGAGCGTGTGACAGGAGGGCGTTATGTAAAAGTCGATATCAACCGCGAGAAAGCGGGGCGTTATGGATTAAACATAGCTGAAATTCAAGAGCTTGTTGCTGTTGCCATTGGTGGTAAAAACATTACCGAAACCATCGAAGGCTTAGAGCGTTACCCGGTGAATTTACGTTACCCCAATGATTATCGTGACTCAGTTACTGCGCTGAAAAGCCTGCCTATTGTGACACCAAGCAAAATGAATATTAGCTTAGCTGATGTTGCCAACGTTTATATCGAAGCGGGTGCTCCGATGATAAAAACAGAAAATGCACGCCTTAACGGTTGGATTTATGTGGACATCGAAAATGTCGATTTAGGTAGTTATGTTAAAAATGCACAACGTATTGTGAATGAGCAAATAATTTTACCTGGTGGTTACTCATTGGCTTGGTCAGGTCAATATGAATACATGGAAAAAGCTAATGCGCGTTTAGCAAAAGTAATTCCTGTGACTTTCGCGATTATCGTTATTTTACTTTATTTAGCATTTCGTCGAGTGGGTGAAGTGTTACTAATTTTATCTACCTTACCCTTTGCATTAATGGGGGGCGTTTGGTTGATGTTTCTGCTTGGTTTCAATTTTTCAGTGGCAGTTGGTGTTGGTTTCATTGCCCTTGCAGGCGTGTCGATAGAGATTGGTGTGATCATGCTTATCTATTTAAATCAATCCTTACAAGCCAAGCGAGATCAACGTCTTAGACTTTTTAATATTGAAGATTTAAAAGACGCAGTGACAGAGGGAGCAGGATTACGTGTGCGTCCTGTGATGATGACGGTTGCTGTCGTTGTGATGGGATTAGTACCGATTATGTATGGTGATGGTACAGGTTTCAGAGGTAATGCAACGTATTGCGACGCCAATGATAGGCGGTATGGTGAGCGCGGTTATTTTAACCTTACTTATTTTACCAGCGGTGTATTTCCAATGGAAAAAAATAGCTTTGCGTAAACAATTTAATAGTAATCAATCAAGTTAGGCTCGCTTTCTTTCTTAATGTTAGAAAGCGGAAAATAAAAGTAGTTAAACAGTAATTTAATTAAATACAAAAGGAACAAAAAAATGAATATTAAAAAAAGTAAAATCGCATTAACACTGAGTGGCCTATTATTTTTATCTGCACCACTTTCAAGTGCCTTTGCAGAGCGACGAACACTGTGAAATGGATACTAATATGGCATCGATCAAAAGTGAGTTGAGTGAGTATGTAAAAAGCATTAAAGCGAATGATGTAAAGAAGACGCAAGCAACATATTAATGCACTTTTACAATTGAGTGAAAAAGCAACCGCAGAAATGGCTAATATGGACCACTCGCAAATGGACATGAAAGACATGGCTAATATGGATCATTCCAAAATGGATATGGAAGATATGGCTAATATGGATCATTCGAAAATGGACATGAAAGACATGGCTAATATGGATCATTCCAAAATGGACATGAAAGACATGGCCGGTATGGATCATTCAAAAATGGATATGGAAGATATGGCTAATATGGATCATTCGAAAATGGACATGAAAGACATGGCTAATATGGATCATTCCAAAATGGACATGCAAGACATGGCTAATATGGATCATTCCAAAATGGACATGCAAGACATGGCTAATATGGATCATTCGAAAATGGACATGAAAGACATGGCTAATATGGATCATTCAAAGATGCAAGGCATGAGTGATGAAGATCATCAGCACATGATGCACATGCAAGGTGTTAACGGGTTAAATGATTTATTCAAGCAACTTGCGAATACGCAAGATAAAGCAGAAATTAAAGCGATTCTAGGTAAAGTAAAAGAACACAGTAAACAACATAAAATGTTTACTAATAAGTGTCACTAAATAGCAATTAAAAGATAGCAAATAGCATATTACTTCTATTTGCTATCAATGAAGAGGGGGAGCATGAAATATATAATAATTAGAGGGGTATTATTTACTCCATTATGCTTATTTCTATTTGCATTAATGCCCGTTTTTGCAGAGGAAGTATCACCTGAAAATCTTTTTCAAACTGCTGGTGGATATGGTTGCGGTGCATGCCACGGTAAATATGCTCATGGTGGGGGATTTGTTGGTGGAAATATTAGAGGAGCGACAAGAGAGCAACTTGATTCGGCTCTAAAGGGAGAACCAACTATGTTATTACTGGCAAAGGTGCTCGATGACAATAAACGTAATTTGTTGGTAGATCATTTAACATCGCTTGGCGAAATGCAATTAATAGAGTGGCGACTTGGTGAGTCGGCGACGATGCAAACTATTAAAGCACAAGTGGGAACTGTGCTCCAATTAGTTTTGTTTAATGGTACTTTTGATACTTTGACACTAGACTTATCTAGTATAGAAGCTTCGAATAACTATCATATTTCTCCCTACGATACTCAAGCAATCACCTGGTTAGCCAAAGCAGGCCGTTACTCATTATTTTTTAAAAATGAAAAAATTATTATCGAAATTAATTAGCGAGGATATTTATTATGAAACTAACAACTAAAGTATTAGCATTTTCTTTAACCATGGCAAGTTTTTCTGTTTTTGCTAAGGCGAGTATTGAGTTATATAAATCTCCGACTTGTGGCTGTTGCAGTGAGTGGGCAGAGATAATGGAAGAGAAAGGTTATGAAGTGCATGTGCACCATCAAAGTGATTGGTCCGGGGTAAAAAAGAGTTTGGTATGCCACAGCAATTACAATCTTGTCACAGTGCAGTAATTGATGGCTACCTGATAGAAGGACATGTACCTGAGTCTGATATTGCTCGTTTACTTAAGGAACGTCCAGCCGACATATCTGGGCTTGCGACGCCAGGCATGCCACAACATTCGCCAGGAATGGCAAAACCTGGAGCAGAATATAAAGATTTTAAAGTGATCTCTTTTTCTAAAAATGGCTTAGGGTTATATCAAGAGTATTAATAAATGTTGAAGGTTTGGGCATAAAGGTAAAAAGCGATAAGTTAATTAGTACAAACTTTTATAAAACCTATGCTTATAAAAGTTTAGAGCCTTTAAGTTTTCTTCTCGTTTAACCGCTTTATTTAACCCTTTTAAAAGTATCAATGCCTATAAATACTAGGGCGACCATAATGGTTGCATAGATGGGTATTTCGATAATGCTGACTTGTTCCCCGATTAACAGGGCAACGATAAAGACTAAGACTGGTTCAAGGTAGCTTAGTAAACCAAAAATACTGATTGGTAAATTTTGAGAGGCATATAAAAACAATAACATAGGCAAAGTGCCTGCGAGTGCTAGCCCTATATAATAGAGCCAATATAAAACTTCAATATCGGGCCAATTAGACAACGGATAAAGATATAACAGCGCTGGAATGGCGATGGGTAATAAAAATAAATTATCTAGACAAAAAACGATATCACTTTCCATTGGGTAACGGCGTCTGTAAATGAAATACAGGGGATAACCCAAGGCAATAACAAATACTACCCAGGATAAACCATCGGCGATGATGTAAGCATATATAACCGCAACACTTGCAATAACACAGGCGATCACTTGCATACGTGTTAATTTTTCACCATAAATTAATTTTCCAATCGCTACTAAAACTAAGGGCAGTGCAAAGTAACCTAAGGCGACGGACAGCGTTTCGCCATTTACAGGTGCCCAAAAAATATCCAAAATTGAGGGCCAATTAATAACGCAGAAATGAAATATCTTGGCCACAATCTCAACTTTTTTAGTTCGCACCAAAATAATTTCATGTGTCCCATTTGCAATAAAATAAAGAGCATTAAAACCACACTCCATAATATGCGCTGGATCGCTAACCAGTTACCCGATGAAGATAAGTTTTCCAGTGACATTTGGTTTTGCAGTTGTAAATACATAGGTAAAAATGCAAATAAGCAAGAAGCACATATTGACGCAATAATGCCTTTATTGGTCTTGGAAAAATTCAGGTACTTGCTGAAAATCATGACATATTACTCTGAGTCGTTAAAGTGGAAGTAGTGATAGTGTTAGGTAATAAACAGGTAAATAAGTAAATTGGAAGTCTATATGCATGAAAGGGTGGTTGATGTAATCGCCACCGTTTAAGCTGGTGGCGATTGATTAGCTAAAATTAGTTAATTAAAGATCTTTGAGTTTATCAAACACTATGTGCGAATAAGCGCCTTCAGGCTTTTTAGTGATCACGGGTGCTGAATCACTATCAAGTAAAATATTAACCGTACGTTCGTAAGCTGATGGTTCTAGATAACCAATACCTTTATCATTAGTACTTAATAATTTAGAAACTTCCGTCATCATTCTGATTTGATGAGATTCGGTTTGAGCACCAGTATCATCATAATCTAGAACAATCATAGTCGCTTCTTCAGGATGTTCAGCGACCCATTCCCAGCCTTTGATTGATGCTTTTAAGAACTTCGCATAGGTTTCAACTTTTTTAGCATCTTTTAAAGTGTCTTCTAATACATATAAGCCATCTTCAAGTGTTGCAACGCCTTCTTCTTCATATTTAAATAGAATCAACTCATCGTCGCTTAAACCACCATCTAAAATTTGGCCGTATTCGTTATATGTCATGGTTGATACACAGTCTGCTTGACCTTGGAAAATAGGATCAACATTAAAGCCCTGTTTAAGTACCGTAACACCGTCTTTTCCGCCTGCGGTAGAATAACCTAGTTTAGACATCCAGCTTAAGAAAGGATATTCGTTACCAAAGAACCAAACACCTAATGTTTTACCTTTAAAGTCAGCTGGGCTTGTAATGCCACTAGACTTCAAACAAGTTAGCATCATGCCAGATTCACCATAAACCTGTGCGATATTAACCAGTGGTAATCCTTTTTCGCGAGTTGCTAATGCTGAAGGCATCCAATCAACGATCACGTCAGCGCCTCCGCCTGCTAATAACTGAGCAGGGGCGATATCAGGACCACCGGGTTTGATGGTCAGGTCGACACCTTCATCCTTATAGAAGCCTTTGTTTAATGCCACGTAATAGCCTGCAAACTGTGCTTGAGTAACCCATTTTAGTTGTAAAGTTAGGCTTTCAGCCGCATTAGCAGTGAAACTGGTCGCAATGAAAGCCACGCCACTAGCGAGTGATATTAGAGTTCTTTTCATAGTTTATTCCCTTTTCTATTAAGTAATCGACATTAACTGTTGTTCTTACCATCTCGGTACGAGGGGTGCCAAAACAACAATGATTTTTCTAATAAGGCTAATGCCCCATAACTCAATGAACCCGCGATAGTCGCCACCACAATAGTGGCCCACACTAAGTCCATATTCATTCGACCAACCTCGGTCGAAATTCTAAATCCCATGCCTACAATGGGTGTACCAAAAAACTCCGCAACAATTGCGCCAATTAACGCTAAGGTTGAGTTAAGTTTTAAGGCATTAAAAATAAATGGTAGGGCATGGGGTAATTGGTTCTTTAACAAAATTTGAGATTTTTTGGTCGCATAGGTATGCATTAAATCGTTATGAAGTTTATCGGTCGACTGTAAACCCGCCAATGTATTAATAAACATTGGAAAGAAAGTCATTATAACAATAACAGTCGCTTTAGATTGCCAATCGAAACCAAACCACATCACCATGATAGGGGCGATACCAACGATTGGAATGGCAGACATAAAGTTACCTAAAGGTAGCAAGCTATTACGTAACACCTCGTTTTTAACTGCCCATTGAGCAACGATAAACCCTGATAAACAACCCATGATATAACCGGCTAAAACAGCTTTTAAATAAGTCTGTTTAAAATCAGCCCAAAGCATGGGAATATTGGTTATCAGTGCGTAAAAAATATTCGAAGGTGAAGGTAATAATATGGGAGAAATAGCAAAGCCTTTAACTATACTTTCCCAGGCTAGCAATAAAAGAAAAGCAAAAATAGCAGGCACTACAGGTTTGTATAAGGTATTTTTCATCGCGACTATTGTTAATTGGCTAAGTAGCTTAGATACCGCGTAGGCCACTGCAAACAATAAACAGATCAATACCGACAACTCGTTATAAAATCCCGATTCACTGAGTAAAACAAGCAAAAACTGGCACAAAATCAGTGCAATATAGATAATATTTTTCATTTTATTAGGCATTAGTAGATTCTCCTCGTCGACGCAATAACGCATTTTCAGCTAAACCAACTAACCAAACTAATAATGAACCAAGTGTTGTCGCAACAATTAGGGCGACCCAAATTTGCTCAGTTTGACCATAATAAGATCCACTTAATAATCTTGAGCCTAATCCGCCCTGTGCACCTGTTGGTAGTTCAGCAACAATTGCACCAACTAATGCGACTGCGATGGCAACTTTTAAGCTAGCGAATAAATAAGGTTGGGCAGAATACCAACGCAGTTTCCAGAATATTTCCTTCGATGTTGCGCTGTAGGTATGCATTAATTCTTCGAGCAATCGATCAGAAGAACGTAATCCTTTTACCATTGCAATCGTGACGGGGAAAAAAGACAAATACATAGAAATAATCGCTTTAGGCACGACTCCTGTAATATTAATAGCGCCTAGCACCACAACAATAATGGGCGCTATTGCGAGTATGGGGATCGTTTGAGAAGCAATCACCCAGGGCATTAGACTGGCTTCCAAGGTTTTATTATGAACAATGCCTATGGCAATTAAAATCCCCAATATTGAGCCAAATACAAAGCCTAATAAGGTTGAATTAAGAGTGATTTGTGCGTGATAGATAAGTGAGCGTTTTGAGGTGATAGGTTTATCAAGTATCGAACGACTTAACTCCTGTGCTACTTGGTGAGGAGCAGGTAGCATCGGGCGCTTTACCTCATAAGCTTGAGAAAATACTTGTAGGTAGCTCCATTCTTGTTTTTTTCGCTCAAGATTATTAATCAGTTGGTTACTATTCATTACCAATGCGACTAGGTACCAAATAGCGAGTACGATAATTAGTAAACTAATTAAAGAAAACGCCTTTTTTGTCCATGTATTAGATTTCATGCGGACTCCTTTCTGCTTGTGGTTAATCTATCGCGTGCTTCGTTAGCTAAAGCGGAACGTATTTCGCTAGCTAAGGCATGAAATTCAGCTTGGTCTCGTAAAGCCAGTGTTTTAAGCCTTGGTAAAGGACTTTTAATGACTTTAAGAATTCGCCCAGGTCGCGGTGACATGACCACAATATGAGTCGAAAGTAATACTGCTTCATCAATAGAGTGAGTAACAAATACCACTGTTTTTTGTGTTTCACTCCAAATACGCAATAGCTCCATGTTCATATGATCACGAGTGATTTCGTCAAGTGCACCAAAGGGCTCATCCATTAATAACAAGTCTGGGTTTAAGCACAACGCACGAGCAATTGAGGCGCGTTGTTGCATTCCCCCTGATAGTTGCCAAGGGTACTTGTTATGGAATTCTTGCAAACCAACCATTTTTAAATATTTATTGATTTGTTTGCTTTGAAACTCTGAAGATTGACCAGATATTTCCATTGGTAATGCACAGTTTTGCTCGATACTACGCCAAGGTAATAACGCCGGAGCTTGAAATACATAACCATATAATCTGTTTAAACGTGCATCTTGCGCATCAGTGCCATTTACTTTTAACTTACCTGATGTCGGTGTTTCTAAATCAGCAATAACACGTAATAAAGTGGTTTTGCCACAGCCCGATGGACCGATAAATGAGACAAAATCACCTTTTTTAATACTTAAATTAATATTAGATAAAGCGTTTATATCACCGTCTTTACTTGGGAAGACTAAAGATAAGTCTTCCACCGAAATCATTTCACGTTTAGGTGTCATCGATTCGACCGTTGATGTTTGTTCCTTCATTGCTAGCATATTCCCTCTCTTATCTATTCAAACTTTATCTATTAACGCTCAATCGTATAAGGTGCATGATCTTGGTTATATTTTTTTACTGCGTCGAATATCGTTGGGAAAGCAGGGCGTTTAATATAACGACCAGCACCTTCTACCACATTTAATTTGCCATCTTTGAATACGACTTTTCCTTGGCTGATGGTAATTTCTGGTGCGCCGAGAACAGTGCGTCCTTCAAAAATATTAAAGTCTATTTTTTGGTGATGTGTTTTAGCTGAAAGCGTATGTTCTTTTTTAGGATCCCAGATAACAATATCAGCATCAGAGCCTACTGCTAGGCGACCTTTTTGAGGGTATAAATTGAAAATTTTGGCACTATTTGTTGAGGTTACAGCGACAAATTCATTTTCTGTTAAACGACCTTTGTTTACGCCTGAGTCCCACAACACCATTAATCTGTCTTCAACACCCGCTGTACCATTAGGTATTTGGCTAAAGTCATCTTTACCGGTCGCTTTTTGATCCGCACAGAAACAACAATGGTCGGTAGCAGTCGTTTGAATGGTACCTCCCTGTAATGCTTTCCAAAGTGCTTCTTGATGACCTTTAGGTCTAAAAGGAGGGCTCATTACATGGGTCGCGACTGTTGCCCAATCTGGGTGTTTATAAACACTGTCATCTAACTCTAAATGTCCTGCTAAACATTCCCCATAAACGCGTTGACCTTCTTGTCTTGCTCGAGCGATTTCATCGATCGCTTCTTTACAGGAAACATGCACTAAATACAGAGGAATACCGATTGATTGGGCAATACGAATAGCACGGTTAGTCGCTTCTCCTTCCACTTCAGTGGGTCGAGATTGAGGGTGAGCTTCTGGGCCTGTGATACCTGCGACCAGTAATTTTTGTTGCAAATGATAAACAAGCTCGCCATTTTCAGCGTGAACGGTTGGCATTGCACCTAGTTCTAAGCATCGGCTAAAACTATTTACCAATGTTTCATCTGGCGCCATAATTGCATTTTTATAGGCCATAAAATGTTTGAAACTATTAACTCCTTCCTGTTCAACTAATTTACCCATATCTTGCGAAACACTTTCATCCCACCAAGTAACTGCCACATGAAAAGAATAATCAGAAACAGAGCGAGATGCCCATTCTTTCCACGTTTCGAAGGCTTCCATTAAAGGTTGTTGAGGATTAGGAATAACAAAATCGATGATCATTGTTGTGCCGCCAGCTAATCCAGCAGACTGTGCCTGAATAAAAATCCTCACTGGCGACGGTTCCCATAAAAGGAAGTTGCATATGTGTATGAGGGTCAATGCCTCCTGGCATCACTAACTTTCCTGTGGCGTCAATAATTTCCGTATCTTCAGGAACGTCTAAATGATTTCCTATTGCTTTAATGATTCCGTCTTCGCAATAAATATCGCTTTCAATAGTCTGATCTGCATTGACAAGTTTGCCACCTTTAATTAATAAACTCATGGTCAATAGTCCTTATAGTGTTAGTCCCTGTGGGGCCACCGAAATAACAAAAATGCAAACATTATAGGTTGGCACTTGGATGATATACGTAGCAACGATTATGTTTAGTTATGATGACTTGATTGCAAGGAGTAGGCCAGATGCTGACCCAGCGGACAGGTTTATTTTTATCTAATTGAAAATAAAGATATTAATTCCGATTTAAAGCTAAAGGTAACACTTTACCATGAGGAGCGGATAGTCAAGTGTTGCTCAATGTCGGAGCATTTGATCACCATAATGGTGCGCAATTTTTGTGCAAAAGCAATTGTGATTAATCGATTTATAGGAATTTATACATAACAATCAAGTAAGTAGATGATAACTCTTATTAATTTTTAAATTTAAACTGTTCTTGTCCTTTTGGTCAGTTAATTGCATGGCGATAAATAGTTTGTTGTTATTAATTCAATTCGAAATAACGAAACAGTAAACGAATAAATTACAAATTGTTTATATTAAAGCCATTTAGAAATGTCGTTTTCTTTTCTCGTTTGAGATTAATTAGTAAATTAATTCGCCTTTAGTGGAGTCAATCATGGAAGCTTTAAAAATTAATAGTGATCGCCTGTGGGATAGTTTAATGCAAATGGCAAAAATTGGTGCCACAGCAAAAGGGGGCTGTCGTCGTTTAGCGTTAACGGATTTAGATAAACAAGGCCGTGAATTATATATTAGCTGGGCAGAAGAAGCAGGCTGTTCAGTTGAAGTTGATGCAGTGGGAAATATTTTGTGTACTCGGCCTGGTGAGGATATGAGCCTTCCGCCTGTCGGTACCGGCAGTCATCTTGATACGCAACCTTCAGGTGGTAAGTTTGATGGTGTATTTGGTGTGTTAGCGGGTTTAGAGGTAGTTCGTTCTCTTAATGATCATGGTATTAAAACCAAGCATCCTGTTGAAATTTCAGTTTGGACTAATGAAGAGGGCTCACGATTTGCACCTGCTATGATGGGCTCTGGTGTTGTCTCTGGCCGTTTTACCTTAGAGGAAATTTTAGATACAACTGACGTGGATGGTTTACGTTTAGGTGACGAGTTAGAACGTATTGGCTTTGCAGGCTCTTATCCGGTAACAGGGCGAGCTTTCCATGCTTTTTTGAAACTCACATCGAGCAAGGGCCTTATTTAGAAGCAGAAGAAAAAGAAATTGGTGTCGTAACTGGTGGGCAAGGTCAACGTTGGTTTAATGCGAAATTAAAAGGGCGTGAGTCACACGCGGGTACAACACCTATGCATTTACGTAATGATGCATTAATTGCCAGCTCACAACTGGTATTAAAAGTAGAAGAGATTGCCAAGGCTCACCCTCCAGGGTGCGGAACGGTTGGTTTTATGCAAGTCTTACCTAATTCTCGAAATACCATTCCTGGTGAAATTTCCATGAGTATTGATTTGCGCCATCCTATCGATGAAGAATTAACTTTAATGGATGCGGAATTAAAAGCCGCCGTGACGGAAATAGAAAAGCAAGGCGTTGAAATTGATTTAGACCCTTTCTGGTATTATGAACCTATCCACTTTGATAGTGCCTGCATAGATGCTGTACGCAAGGCGACTGTTGCTTTAGGTTATAGTCATATGGATATTATCGCAGGTGCTGGACATGATGCCTGCTATGTATCAGACTTTGCTCCAACTAGCATGATTTTCACACCTTGCCTAAATGGTATTAGTCATAATGAAATTGAAAGTACAACTCAAGAAGAATGTGAGGCAGGTTGTTCAGTATTATTAAATGCGATGCTTACGATGGCTGAAGCTGTTTAGCAATATGTTGTTTAATTAGTAGGTTTATTGCCCACTTTGCATCAAGCGTTAAAGTGGGTGATTAACATTAAATAGCGACAACCTAAGTAATTACAAATTTACAATAAATTAATACCACACCCCTTTAAAACTAAGCGGGTTATCAGCTCAACACCTGCTTCAAAATCATCATCCTCAAGTGCCGCTTTATCCATTAATAAACTACTTTGTAATGCATAGTCTGCATAGGCTTGAGTGGAAGACCAAATCATAAATAAAAGGTGTTCAGGGTTGATTGGGTCCATCCACTGTTTTGCTATCCACACTCTAAATACTTGGCAAGTTTTAACAAACTGTTCTTTTAAATCAGTTTGAAGCTGTTCTTTTAAATATGGCGCTCCATGAAGGATCTCTGCAGAGAAAGATACGTGATGCGTTAGGGTGTTCTTTAGATTGTTTCATCTTTTGCAATATATAATGGCGAAGGGCGTCACGGGGATGCTTGTCAGGATCCATATCATCCATCTGATCCATCCAAATAACTAATAATTTACTTAATACTCCTTTATATAAAGCTTCTTTGGTTTTGAAGTAGTAGAGGATATTAGCTTTTGGTAATTCGGCCTGTTCTGCTATTGAAGAAATACTAGTGCCGTTATAACCATATTGAGCAAAACGTTGTTCTGCAACAAATAGGATCGTTTCTAAGTTTTTTTGGCGAATATCAGCTGATTTACGAGGTTTAACGTTTGCTCTTTCTTTTTTTGTCATGTCTGATTTCTCTGCACTCTCATGTCGCAACTGCCCTTGGATGGTGCGTTATTATCCCATACTTTTATAATCTTACGTAGTGCTATCTCCATTAAATTATTTCATAAATAAATTTTTTTAAGTTTATGTTTTATTTTATTCATTACAAAACAAAAGGTTACTGATTGAACAATTAAAATACAAAACATTCCTGACCCCGCGGTCAGGATGTGGCCTGATGATTGCAATGACTAAGTATCAACTGAAAGTGACTCAGGCAGGTTATTGGTAATAAATAAGGAGATACCATGGTGATAACTAGTATAGAAAAGGCCGAAGGCTATTCAAAGCAACAACTCGCACTAGACCAGATGTTTAAGGATATTAATCCTGCCCTAAGTGCGCGCCAGGCAGGGATTGAAAGTTCTCGATGTTATTACTGTTATGACGCACCTTGTATTAAGGCTTGTCCTTCAAAAATAAATATTCCTAGCTTTATTGCAAGTATTCATGCTGATGATTTAACAGGTGCTCGCTAAGACCATTTATCAAGAAAATATTATGGGAGGCAGTTGTGCCAGAGTTTGTCCGACAGAAATCTTGTGTGAACAAGCCTGTGTGAGAAACAAAGAAGAAGAGAAAGCGCCGGTTAAAATTGGTTTATTGCAACGACACGCAACGGACAATGCTGAATTTAAAGGGCATCCTTTCCAAAGAGCAAGCATCAACAGGTAAGAAAATTGCTGTTGTGGGAGCGGGTCCTGCGGGGTTGAGTTGTGCACACCGTTTATCATTATTAGGTAATGAAGTAGAGGTTTTTGAAGCGCAATCTAAAGCGGGTGGGTTAAATGAATATGGTATAGCTAAATATAAATTAACTGAAAATTTTGCCCAAAAAGAAGTTGATTTTATCTTAAGTATCGGTGGTATTACCTTACATTGCGATACCGCTTTAGGTAAAGATATTAGTTTAGAGAAGTTAAAAGAAGACTTTGATGCCGTATTTTTGAGCATAGGTTTACAAGATACAGCTTCATTAAGATTAGCTAACGAAGATAACGACATGGTGATTAATTCTGTTGATTACATCAAAGAGTTACGACAAGCGACAGATTTAGACCACTTAATGATCCCTAAAGACAGTGCAATTGTGATTGGTGCAGGAAACACGGCAATTGATATTGCTTGTCAGTTAAAACGCTTAGGGACTGAAGAAGTTACTTTAGTTTACCGTCGTGGTGAAGAGCATATGAGTGCGACGGGCCATGAACAACAGATTGCTAAAAATCATCAAGTAAGAATTAAGACCTGGAGTCAACCGGAAAAGATCAATCTTGATGCTGATGATAAGTTGAAAAGCCTGACCTTTAGTAAAACTTATTTAGAAGATGGAAAACTTAAAGCGAGCCCCGAACAATTTGATATCGATTGTAGTGCTGTATTTAAAGCCGTTGGACAAAAAATGAGTTACCCAGAAACAGAACAACTGATACCAACGATCAGCAATGGAAAAATAACCACATTCCAAAATCAGCTTACCAGTATCGATATGGTTTTTGCTGGTGGTGATTGTACCGGTGTGGGCCAAGACCTCACCGTGGAAGCTGTTCAACAAGGAAAGTTAGCCGCATTGGCTATTCAACAAGAGCTTAATGCTTTGGAGGAAAATAATATGGCTGATTTATCAATTGAATTCGCAGGAATTAAATCTCCCAACCCATTTTGGTTAGCTTCGGCGCCACCAACAGATAAAGCGTATAACGTCGAGCGTGCTTATGAAGCTGGCTGGGGCGGTGTTGTTTGGAAAACCTTAGGTGAAGATCCTGTCGCGGTAAATGTATCCTCACGTTATTCAGCACTTTACGATCACAATGGTGAAGTTGCAGGTTTTAATAACATTGAGTTAATCACTGACCGTAGTTTAGAAATTAATTTACGTGAAATTACAGAAGTAAAACAAAGATGGCCAGACCGCGCATTAGTGGTTTCATTGATGTTGCCCTGTGAAGAAGAAATATGGAAAACCACCCTGAAGCTAGTAGAAGAAACCGGTGCCGATGGTATTGAGCTTAACTTTGGTTGTCCACATGGCATGCCCGAACGAGGTATGGGAGCGGCAGTTGGGCAAGTGCCAGAATATGTAGAAATGGTGACTAAATGGTGTAAAACCCATAGCAATATGCCGGTTATCGTTAAGCTAACACCTAATATTACTGATATTCGAGCACCTGCTCGTGCGCCTAAAAATGGTGGTGCAGATGCAGTTTCATTGATTAATACAATCAATTCTATTACCGGTATTGATCTCGATAATATGGTTGCGCGTCCTATCGTAGATGGAAAAAGTACCCATGGTGGTTATTGTGGTCCAGCGGTAAAACCTATTGCTTTAAATATGGTTGGCGAGATTTCCCGTGACCCTGAAACAGCTGGCATACCAATATCTGGTATTGGCGGAATTGGTAACTGGAAGGATGCCGCTGAGTTTATTGCATTAGGATCTGGATCGGTACAAGTGTGTACCGTCACCATGATATACGGCTTTAACATTGTTAAAGAAATGCAAGAGGGTCTTTCTAATTGGATGGACAGTAAAGGGTACAAATCGATTGAAGATTTTCAAGGTTTAGCGGTTCCAAATACTACGGACTGGAAATACCTAAATATGAATTACAAGGTTGTCGCGAGTATTGATGAAGATAAATGTATTGGTTGTGGGCGTTGTTACCAAGCCTGTGAAGATACATCACATCAAGCGATAAATGTCACTGCCTGTGATGATGGAACAAATAGTTTTGAAGTGATTGAGGAGGAGTGTGTTGGCTGTAATTTATGTGAAATCACCTGTCCTGTTGATGACTGTATCACTATGGATGAACGCAGTGCTGGCCAGCCATATATGAACTGGACTCAAGATTCACGTAATCCCCATAAAGAAGTTTAAGCGACAGTATTAAGTGTAAATGTTCATTCAATGTTTTGGCTTTGCGGGCTTGGATAGGACATTTAATTTCTTTAATAAATGGAATTTTAATACAAGGTTAACTACGTGTTTACCTTGTGTTTTATGAGGCGGAATATGAATAGTCAATTTACAAGTAATCAGCTAACCCAAAATCAACTTGATACACACTGGATGCCCTATACCGGTAATCGCGAGTTTAAAAAAGATCCGCGTATTATCACTTCTGCACAGGGTAAATATTATACCGATGCAGAGGGACGAAAAATATTTGATGGGCTATCTGGACTTTGGTGCTGTGGGTTAGGACACGGCCGAGAAGAAATTTCCGAGGCAGTTTACCAACAAATGAAGACCTTAGATTACTCACCAGGTTTTCAATTTGGTCATACTAAGTCATTTCAACTTGCTGAAAAAATTACAGATTTTATGCCACAGGGCCTTAATCGTGTTTTTTATACAGGATCGGGTTCTGAAGCGGTAGAAACTTCACTAAAAATGGCCAGAGGATATTGGCGTAAAAAAGGTTTAGCCAGTAAAACCAAGTTAATTGGCCGTGGCTTAGGTTATCACGGAGCCAATTTTGGTGGCATTTCAGTTGGTGGTATTGGTGGTAATAAAAGCTTATTTGGTCCTGCGGTCGAAACGGATCATTTACGCCATACTATGCTGTCTGAAAATCTTTTTAGTCAAGGACAACCTAAAGCAGGTGCTGAACTTGCTAACGAATTATTAGACCTTATTACCCTACATGATGCCTCTAATGTTGCCGCTGTTATTGTTGAGCCGTTATCTGGATCTGGCGGTGTTATTCCTCCACCAGTTGGTTATTTAAATCGCTTACGTGAAATTTGTGACGAAAATAATATTTTGCTTATTTTCGATGAAGTCATTTGTAGTTTTGGCCGAATGGGTTCAAATACAGGCGCAGAAGCCTTTGGCGTGACACCAGATATCATTAATGTCGCAAAACAATTAACCAATGGTTGTGTGCCGATGGGGGCAGTGATTGTTAAACAAGAAATTTATGATACGTTTATGGAGCATAGTGGTCCTGAATATATGATTGAATTTCCTCATGGTTACACCTATTCAGCTCATCCAATTGCCTGTCTCGCTGGTTTAGTCGCCTTAGATATTCTGCAACAAGAAAAACTTATCGAAAGAGTAAAAACGCTTAGCCCTTATTTTGAAAGTGCAGTACATAGCTTGAAAGGGTGCAAATATGTCAGCGACATCAGAAACTATGGTTTTGTCTGCTGGTTTTACCATTGAATCATTTCCAGGAGAGCCTGCTTTAAGACCTTATCAAATTGCTATGAAAATGTGGAAAAAAGGATTTTATGTGCGTTATGGCGGGGCGACTATACAGCTTGGTTTGCCTTTTACCTGCGAGAAAGAAGAGATAGATTCTTTGATTAATGCTTTAGGTGAAACATTCAACGAAATTGCTTAGAAATTATTTAAGCTTAATAAATTGGCGTGATCGCCATAGGGAGAGATTTATGACAGAAATAGTAGGCCATCTGATAGATGGGGAAATTGTAATTGATAATAATCGTAGCCAAGATGTGTTTGATCCTGCACTTGGCGAAGTCGCCACACAAGTCGCAATTGCATCAAAGGAAACAGTTGAGCTTGCGCTTGCTTCGGCACAAGCGACCTTTCCTGAATGGCGCAATACGCCTCCCTTAAAACGAGCTCGTATCATGTTTCGTTTTAAAGAGTTATTAGAAGAAAACAGAGACAAAATTTGTCGTTTGCTGGGTAAAGAGCACGGTAAAATTATGCATGATGCGGCTGGGTGAATTACAACGTGGTATAGAAAACGTGGAATATGCCTGTGGGGCGCCAGAGTTATTAAAAGGAGAACACAGTAGAAATGTTGGCCCTAACATTGACTCTTGGAGTGAGTTTCAACCTTTAGGGGTTGTTGCAGGTATTACACCTTTTAACTTCCCTGCTATGGTGCCAATGTGGATGTTCCCGTTAGCTATCGTATGCGGTAACTGTTTTATTTTAAAACCTTCGGAGCGTAATCCGAGTGCCACGCTGTATATCGCGCAATTATTACAGGAAGCTGGTTTACCAAAAGGTGTGTTAAATGTGGTTAATGGCGATAAAGAAACCGTTAATACACTATTAACCGATGAGCGTATTAAAGCCGTTAGTTTTGTTGGTTCAACACCGATTGCAGAAACTATTTATAGTACCGCAAGTGCTAATGGTAAACGCTGTCAAGCTTTAGGCGGTGCTAAAAACCACGCAATTATAATGCCCGATGCCGATATGGATAATGCCGTGAATCAACTTTTAGGTGCCGCATTTGGTTCATCAGGCGAACGCTGTATGGCTTTATCGGTTGCGGTTGCTGTGGGTGACCAGGTACGCCGATGCATTGATCGAAAAAATGAGCGTGGCGATGAAAGACCTAAGTGTGGGGGCTTTTGATGATAGCAGTAATGATTTTGGACCATTGATTAGCAAGCAACATCAAGAAAAGGTGATAGGGTTTATTGATAGTGCTGAGCAACAAGGTGCAAAAGTTGTTGTTGATGGTCGAGACATTAAGGTTGAAGGTTATGAGAAAGGATACTTTGTTGGTGCGACCTTAATTGATAATGTAATGGCTGATATGGACAGTTACAAAGCTGAAATATTTGGCCCAGTGTTACAGGTTATCCGCGTGGATACCATGCAACAAGCAATGCAACTGATTAACGATCACGAATACGGTAACGGTACTTGTATCTTTACGCGTGATGGTGAAGCCGCTCGTTATTTCTCTGATCATATCGAAGTTGGTATGGTTGGGATCAATGTTCCATTGCCTGTGCCAGTTGCTTACCATAGCTTTGGTGGATGGAAACGTTCCTTATTTGGTGATTTACATGCCTATGGGCCTGATGGTGTGCGTTTTTACACTAAACGTAAAAGCATTACACAACGCTGGCCATCAAGTGGTGTTCGCGAGGGCGCAAGTTTTGCTTTCCCTAGTTAAAAAATTGAAATATTAACCTTTTAATATTTTATGATAACGGTTTATCTGCGCAAAGCATTGCAATTGATAAGCCGTTATATTTTTCTAATTTACATCTAAAAAAATACAGCCTTCACTACCACTCCTCAGTACCACACCTCAGTCTTTGAACACTCTCTTTTAAAACTTTATGCCATCTTAATTGAGCTTTATATCTGGTAAATGGAAGCATTATATTTTTAATTACGCACCAATATAATGAGTTGGCTTGCCATGCTGGTGCGTATTAAATTGCACCGTATTTTTTGTGATTTTCTGCTTTAAATGAATTTGTGCGATTGGTACATTTTGTTGCTTGGTGAATGTTTACAATGCCAAGTTTTTAGTGTTGTTTTTAGGTATTTGATTAATGGCATAAATATTGACTGTTTTTACTCGTTACCCATTATCAATCAATATGCTTTGTTCAACTACTGGTTCGTACAACAGGGCAAAGCGAAATATTATTGGTAAAGGGAATAAAATCGGGGATTTTAATAAAAAGGAAATATTATGAGCAATTCAAATGACTATCCATTAAGTGCTGTTCCATCAGATCAAAGACGTGGGTTATGGTCTACGATGTCAGTTTTGTTAGGTTTTACTTTTTTACTTCAACCATGTGGGCAGGGGGCGCACTGGGGAATGCATTTAATTTCTATGAAATAATGGGCATCATTTTTGTTGGTAATGCTTTGTTAGGAATTTATGCTCTGCAGTCGCTTGCCTACGTTGCCAGTCAAACAGGCCTTAATACAGTATTACTTGGACGTTATAGCTTTGGCCAAAAAGGAAGTAAGCTTGCCGATGTTATCCTAGGTTTTACACAAATTGGCTGGTATGCCTGGGGTACCGCAACCATTGCGCTTATCCTAGTTAAATTACTTGAATTACCAGAGTCTTGGACGATGCCTTTGATGGTATTGTTTGGTTTTGGCTTTTGTATAACAGCTTCAATTGGTTATAAAGCATTAGAAATGTTGTCTAAATTTTCAGTCCCCGCGATGTTGTTTTTTATTGGTCTGACTTTCTATAAAGGCCTTGTTGATGTTGGTGGCATTGGTGAACTGATTGATCAAACTGCAGCTGGTGGGATGTCTGTGGTCGCCGCTATTACCCTTGTTTTTGGTACCTTTGTTAGTGGTGGCACGCAGGCGACTAATTGGAGTCGATTCGCTAAAACTGGAAAAATTGCGGTGATCAGTACACTTGTCGCATTCTTTATTGGTAATGGCCTAATGGTGTTTATCGGTGCTTTTGGTGTTTTAATTTATCAACAAGCTGATATTGTTGATGTACTTGTTGCACAAGGTTTTATGCTTGTTGCCGTGTTGATGTTGTTTGTTAATATTTGGACGACTCAAGATAATACCATTTATAACTTTGCCGCGAGCAGGTTGTAATATATTACGTACAGATAAAAGAAGGTTAGTGACCATTGTTGGTGCGGCTATCGGAACATTGATGGCTATTATGGGAATGTACAATATGCTCATTCCATTCCTTATTCTTCTTGGCACCTTTATTCCTCCAATTGGTGCGATTATCATGACTGATTACTGGGTTAAATATCGTGGTGATATGCCGGCTTTAGACAAGGTTGAGCTACCTGAATATAACATGATAGGTCTTAGTGCTTATGTTGTTGGCTCGGCCTGTGCTTACTTTTCACCATGGATTGCACCGCTTGTTGGTATTGCTGTCTCAGCACTTACTTATTCGCTGTTGTTATATGTAACCTCTCTCAAACCACAAGTTGCAAAAGGCGCATGATGCAATGATAAGAGTAGAATCCTTACCCCAAATTACCGGATTAGAACAAATTAAGTTACGTGCTGGCCAGCGTGGTGCACATAAAATTATTCGCTGGCCATACATCGCTGAAAACACCGATATCGAAAATTGGATAGAAGGTGGCGAACTTATCTTTGTGACTGGTTTGAACTATCGCTGGGAGGTTGAGGATTTTCGTTATTTAATTCGTACGGCAAAAAATAGAAATGCAAGTGGGATGGTCATATTAACAGCATCACCATATTTAGACGTCATTCCAAAGGAAGTTTTGCTAATGGCCGATGAATATGACTTCCCAGTTTTTGAGCAACCCTATTCGTTGCCAATGGTAAGAGTGACCGAGCTATTATCAAATGCCATTATGATGGCTCATCTTGAACAAAAGTCGACGCGCTGGTTAATGCAAAATTTGCTGGAAAATGACCAACCCTCGAGAATGACATTAATAAAAGCGACTGAGCTTGGAATAGATATAAACAGTTTGTTATCGGTTGCTGTTATTAAGCCATGCTTGAATCAAACGAGTGGTTTTGTTCGTTGTCAGTTTTTACTTAATAAATTTATTGCAGAACATGGCTGTGAGTTACCTTTAATTGAATATCACAACGGTTGGTTGCTTTGTATCCCTATTGCTGATGATTCAGTGAACCATATCTTTAAACGTTGGGAAAGGTTAGGTGAACAAATCAAAGGGCAAGGCATTAACTGTGATATTGGTATTAGTGAGACGAATGGATTAAAGCAATTTAGTGATGCGACTTCACAAGCGCACCAAAGTGCTGAGTTTTGTGCCACGAACCAAGGCTGTCAGGTCGTTCACTACAACAGTTTAGGCATCTCACAAATATTTACAAAAATTGATGATCGTAAGTTGCTTAAGGATTTTTGCAAACAGCACCTAGGTGATTTGTATGATTGTAGCGATAAGCAAAAGATTGTTTTAAAGGAAACCTTAGTGTGTTTCTTTGAAAATATGGGGCAACTAAGGCAAACAGCAAAGGCCCTCGATATTCATCGAAATACATTAAATAATCGATTACAAAAAATAGAAAGCTATACCCATTTAAGTTTAGATAATGCACAGCAAAGATTAAGTATTCAAACGGCGTTAGTAGCAGAACGCTTTGCTCTATCGAAGTTAACCGAGCTGTCACAGTTTTAAATAAATAACGTACTAGGAAGAATCAATGAAAATTATAAATGCTCGATTACGTGCAAGCCTTGGTTATTTTACCATTACCTGTAGCAACGGATTGTTTGAATCAATTACAGAGCAAAGTGGATTGATTGAATCCAGTGCAGAGGTTATTGATGCCAAAGGTAATCTGATGTGTGCACCTTTCGTCGAACCACATATTCATTTAGATGCAGTATTAACTGCTGGTGAACCTAAGTGGAATGCTAGTGGGACGCTTTTTGAAGGCATTGAGATCTGGGCAAAACGTAAAGTATTACTGAGTCATGAAGATGTACAAAAACGAGTATTAAAAACAGTAGAATTATTGGTTGAAAATGGTGTTCAACATGTTCGAACACATATCGATATTACTGATCCTGACCTAGTGGCATTAAAGGCTATCAATGCATTAAGAACAAAATTAGCCCCTTATATCGATCTGCAAATTGTGGCATTTCCACAGGAAGGCATTATGTCATTTCCAAAGGGAACTGAACTAATGGAGCAATCACTGCAACATGGCGTTGATGTTATTGGTGGCATTCCACACTTTGAATACACCCGAGAGTATGGTGTGCAATCCGTTGAATGGATCATGGATTTAGCTGAAAAACACAACAAGTTGGTGGATATCCATTGTGATGAAATCGACGATGAAGCATCTCGTTTTCTTGAAGTGTTAGCGACCGCTGCACTAGAGAAAAATATGGGAGAGCGAGTGACAGCAAGCCATACTACAGCGATGCATTCATATAATAATGCCTACTGTTATAAACTTTTCCGTTTATTAAAAAAATCAAAAATTAACTTTGTATCTTGCCCAACTGAAAGTATTCATCTGCAAGGGCGATTTGATACTTACCCTAAACGACGAGGCATTACACGGGTAAAAGAAATTCGCGATGCGGGTATGAATGTCTGTTTTGCTCAAGATTCTATTCAAGACCCATGGTATCCCGTTGGTAATGGAAAATTATTACGTGTTTTAGATTCAGGTTTGCATTCCTGCCATATGCTCGGACATGAAGACTTAATGACAGCACTTGATTTGATAACCATAAATGGTGCTAAGACATTAAACATCGCAGATCGTTATGGTATTGAAGTAGGCAAACCAGCCAACTTTATTATTGTAGAAGGTGGTGATGATGTTGAAGTTATTCAGAAGCAAGGTGAAGTTTTGTATTCTGTCAGAGAAGGAAAAATATTAATATCGCGTCAGCCTTACGTGTTAAATGAAAAGGTTAATTTAGTTTAAAACAGTTACCTTTAACATCTTGTTTTTTCATTTTAAGTTTAGGTATACTTTATTTTTTCATTAATGTTACTGTTGTAATGATTTTGCAACAAACACTACTTATATTTATTTGCTTACGGATGGAACTCACTTTTTAAACTCAACTCAACTCAATTCAACTAAAACTATGGAGAGAATAATGCATATTTCAAAATGTAGGTCATTATTAGCGGTAGGTTTTGGCCTTTGTGTCACGGCTCAATCAGTCAATGCTGAAACATTACGTTTATTAACTTGGGGTGGTTATGCACCTAAAGAAGTTGTTGATATGTTTAAAGCTGAAACAGGTATCGATGTTGAAGTAACAAAATCAAATAACGAAGATATGATAGCGAAACTAGCGACGACTCGTGGTGGTGGTTTTGACCTAGTACAACCTAGCCAAGATAGAATCGCTAGCGCACATGCCGAGTTTAATATTTATAAACCCATTGATTTGTCTCAGATAGATAAAAGTTTGTTTGTTGCTAGCATGCTTGATGCGACAATGAAATCTTCTATGTATGAAGGAAAAGCCTACGGGGTTCCACATGTTTGGGGGACCTCTGGACTTATCGTGAATTCCGAAAAAGTCTGCTGATGTAACGGATTACAGTGATTTATGTAATGATGCTTATAGCGGAAAAGTTACCTATCGTTTAAAACGTCCTACCTTAATCGCCTTCGCTTTCTCTATGGGATTAGACCCCTTGTCGCTTACGATGATGTGGCTGAATATGAAAAAATCATGATGCAAGTTGAAGAAAAATTAACTGCCTGTAAAGCGAATGTGAAAGCTTATTGGACAGGTGGCGATGCAATGAAAAACCTAATGCGTAGTGGCGAAACAGTGGCGGCTATGGCTTGGGATGCAGGCGGTTGGCAACTAAACGATGATAATAAAGCAATCAATTTTATTGCGCCTAAATCTGGTGCTTTAGGTTGGATTGATGCCTTTGCAATACCTCGTAAAAGTAAAAACGAAAGCCGTCGCATACAAATGGATAAACTTTGTAATGCAACCTAAAGTTGCTCGCTATGATCACGGATCTTGCTGGTAACTTTACTGCTTCTAAAGGCGCAGATGAATTCGTTAATGCTCCTTTACGCGCTAAATATCAAACAAGTTTTGATGCATGTTGCGGTTGATAACATCAAATGGTACCCACCGGTACCTGCAGGCCTAGAAATGATCGAAGGTAAAATCCTAGATCGTATTAAAGTCGCTAAATAACTTCAACTGTTAAGTTATTAATAACAAGACATAATCACGGTTATGTCTTGTTTCAGTTATTCAGTTTAAATTTAGTTTAGGAATAAATTTGCTCAAAGATATCGATTTTGATTTACAGTGCACTGATATTGTTAGAAAGTTTGATGACTTTACTGCGGTTGACCATGTCTCATTCGAAATACCAAGAGGCAGTTTCTTTTCTATTCTCGGTCCATCTGGTTGTGGTAAGACAACTTTATTGCGCATGCTTGCCGGTTTTGATGATCCCACATCTGGTGAAATCATCATTAAAGGTAAATCAATGGCGGGTGTTGCACCCAATAAACGCCCAGTAAATATGGTTTTCCAGCATCTTGCTCTTTTTCCAAACATGAATGTCGCTGAAAATATCGCTTATGGTTTACATCGACAAGGCATTAATAAAGTTGAGATAAAACAAAGAGTGGAACAAGTACTAGCGCGGGTTAATCTTGCTGGTAGTGGTAATAAAAAAATATCGCAATTATCAGGTGGGCAAAAACAACGTATTGCCATCGCAAGATGCCTAGTATTAAATCCGGATGTATTATTGCTGGATGAGCCCTTAGGTGCCTTAGATCTGAATTTACGTGAACACATGAAAGTTGAATTAAAAAAACTTCAGCAAGAATTCGAAACTACCTTTGTATATATCACCCATGATCAATCCGAAGCATTGGTGATGAGTGATCAAGTTGCCGTTATGAACCATGGGAAATTTCAACAGGTAGGCGATCCACAACAGTTATATTATGAGCCAGAAAATGCATTTGTAGCGGGCTTTGTTGGTGATAGCAATACTTGGTCTGCTCAAGTTATCGATATTTTACCCGATGCTTTAAAAGTAAAAACAACAACGGGATTAACCTTATACACAAGTAAAATTGACGATAAAGTGTTGGTAATAGGCTCACAAGTAGAAGTGTTTATTCGCCCTGAGGCTGTTTATATTGGTCAAAATTCAAATCAAGATCAGCAACATAATCACTTAAATATTAAGATTAATAATATTTTATTTGATGGTGCTAATAGTCAACTATTGGTCGAAGAATTAACCAGTGGTGAAGAAATAAAAGTCAAATTGCCACAAACATCAGAATTTATGCATTTACAAAAAGGCGATAAATTACAAATCTCATTTGCAGTCAAACAAGTTAAAACCTTTTTAAAAGTGCCTGAAATCTCATGAAAATGACAGCAAAAAAACACTCTCGAACATCACTTAAATTAGGCTTATTGCTATTACTTTGTCCTATTTTATTGTGGTTAGTGTTATTAGTGATTTTGCCACAATTAACCATGTTAAATATTTCCCTGCAAGAGCGAGTCGCTCCACGTGTTTATGAATATGGTTTTAGTCATTTTATTGCATTTTTTACTGAGCCATTATATTGGAACACTTTTTACGCACGACTGTTATGTCAATCATTGCCACCTTATTAACCCTTATAATTGCCTTTCCAATTTCATATTACATTGCAAAAATGTTAAGAGGCCGAGCAAAAGGTTTATTACTAGTAATGTGTTTGATCCCTTTTTGGGTCAGTGAATTAGTCGAGAACCTATGGCTGGATGATTTTATTACGTGAAAGTGGTGTGATAAGCACTTTTCTTCAATATATCGGCTTAATAGATGGCCCGATTGAGTTCCTTTATACCGACGCCACTATTATGTTGGGCTTAGTTTATAGCGAGCATGTTGTTTATGGTAGTGCCATTAACATCAACCTTAGACAGTCTCGATGATAGTTATATTGAAGCGGGATATGACCTAGGAGGAAATGGTTTTTCTGTTTTTTGGCAGATCGTTGTGCCCCATGCAAAACCTGCCATTGTATCGGGTTGTATTGTGGTATTCATGCTTACGCTTGGTAATTATTTAACCCCGATTTTACTCGGAGGCAAATCAAGTCTGTGGTTTACAGAGCAAATCTTTACCCAATTTATTACCCGTTTTAACTGGCAACAGGGCTCAGCATTTGGCGTGTTATTATTAACTATCTCCTCATTAATTGTTTGGCTTGGCTTAAAACTCACTGGTCAATCATTCAGTAAAGTGATGTCATAGTTAAGTCTTAGAAGAGCAGGAGAGCTTTATGATCCCATCAATACCTCAGTCCAGATTATTTAAATCAAGTTTTAAAATATATGCGCTTGTATTTTTTACTTTTCTAATGGCGCCACTATTGGTTGTTGCAGTGTTTGCATTTAATGACAGCATGTTCCCGTCGTTACCTTGGAATGGCTTTACTTGGGATTGGTTTTTTCAAAAGTAGAACCTAAATTAGGTTTATTTCATGATCGTCAGTTATATCAATCAGTGGGTACGAGTTTTTTAGTCGCCTGTTGTACAACTGTTTTAGCGGTATCATTAGCGGTCAATAATGCGTTTTTATTTGAACGTAAAACATTTCCCGGAAAAAATATTTTATACATCTTAATGTTGTTACCTCTCGTCATTCCCGGTGTTATTTTGGGGGTGTCGATTTTAATCATGAGTTCTACTATTGCTAATTACTTTGATGAAGTTTGGGCAATTGATATCGAGTTATTAAGGCCAGGACTGGCATTGGTGGTGATAGGGCAGTTTGCCTTTATTACCACTATTTGTACTTTGATTGTGGCGGCTAGATTACGCAATTTCGATTTAAGCCTTGAAGAAGCGGCATTAAGTTTAGGGGCAACAAAGTTTGAAGCGATAAGAACCATCACCATTCCTTATCTGCTACCCGCTATTATTGGATCTTCAGTGATAAGCTTTCTAATGTCCTTTGAAAACTTTAATACCACTTTAATGTTAGTTGGCTCAGACAGCCCGATAACCATTACCCTTTACGATCGCCTACGCGAAGGCGCAACACCTGTTGTAAATGCGGTGTCATTATTGCTCATGCTAGTGAGTATCTTGTTAGCGTTAGTTAATTATTTCTTTAAAGGGAAATCTCTTCGCTTAATTAAGATTATTGGTAACTATTTAGCACTCTTTCAAAAAAGAAATTTTTAATAAATTAGGCTGTAAATGCTCAAGGCTAAGCAATTTATGATTAGTTCAAGGCGGAAAAGCGCAGTTTAGTAGTTTAAAGACTCCGTACGTCCTGTACTTCGCCCTGCGGGCCATCCTGTGGATGTTCAAATTCATTCCCGATGAATTTGTGAGCATTTTCCAACGATGACAAATATGTCTGGAACATATTTGCATAGCTTTAGCTAGTCGCGTAGCGATGAAGTACACGGATGTACTTCATAAATAAGCTTAAATAGCTACGGCCTGAGTAATTACGATTTTTGTTTATATTTATGTAATAGTTTCTCTGGAATATGACAGTAATCATCAGGACAGCGGGTGAGGCGGTTTTGATGTTCATCGTCACTTTTTACATAGTTGGTTAAAGCTAATACTTCCACTACAATCTTGTCTGCATCTTCTCTGCTTTCAATAAATGCTTTAGCTTGTGTTAGGTGGTTTTTATCTTGGCTATAAACACCAGTTCGGTATTTCTCACCGGTGTCTTGGCCTTGTTTATTGATGCTATAAGGGTCGATGATTTCAAAAAAGAAAAGCATTAATTGTTCAATCGACACTAAATCAGGATCAAACACAGTTCGCACGCATTCTGAATAACCATCATAATCACCTAAAGTATTATCTGAAGTACCATTAGCTCGGCCAGCCTCAGTTTCTAAAACACCTGGTAAATGTTTGATATATTCCTGCACTCCCCACAGACAACCGCCTGCCAAGTAGATTTCCTGCGTGCTAACATCTTGCATAGTGATGCTCTCTATTTATGAACGTGATAAAAGACTCGCAGGACGAGACTTAGCAATGGCCGAGGTTAACAGGCCGGCAATAATCGTTTTGATAATGTCACCTGGAATAAATACTGTCATCAAGGTCGCAGACTCTAATAATGTTTTCTCTAACACGATTGCCATACCAACAATACCAAAGGCGTACATAACAATAATGCCACCGATAATAGAAGCAATGGTTGCCACTATCGCGATAGAAGCACTACGCCATTTTTCAACAATCAGTCCTGTCACAAAAGCACTTACTGGCCAGCCAATCAAGAAGCCTCCAGTGGTTGAGAAAAACAAACCTAAACCGCCACGCCCACCGGATAAAAGCGGTAAACCAATTGCCACTAAAAGCAAAAATAACAACACCGCAAGTGCACCTCGTTTAGCGCCTAATATGGTGCCACAAAGCATAATACCGAGGCCTTGTGCGGTAATTGGAACACCAAAGCTTAGTGTGATTTTAGGTATTAAGCCTAGCGTCGCAATGAGTGCTTGCAAATAATGCAATATAGGCGATTTTCTTTTCCATTTAAGGTTTCTCCGTTGTTGTCGTTGTTGTAGTTAGGCCACCGCGAGCGCGTAATGCTTCAGCAACATGATCAGCATCATCAAGCGCAAGTACGGTAAAAGGTAAAATAATTTTCCAGCCAAAACGGCGGTTAGTTCTGGCACGCCAAGCCCATGAAAGGCTTTGACCCTTAGAAATTAAAACAGGTGTCATGCGGATCACTAGGGCAATTGAAATTTCTAAGGCCTTAGTGTTGATACCAAAGCGTTGTAAGGGGCTTGCTAAAAAGCGCACCACATCAATCATATCTGAGAGTCTTGTTGTCATGGTAACCAAGTTTGCCAAAGCAACGGCTGATATTAAACGCATAAGGATTACTGCGCCTAACTGTATTTCATTTGTCCATAAATGCCAAACAGCGACAATTAAAATAAATGGCCATAATACCGTTAGGTGCTTGAAGCCACTTTTAAAAAATAGCATTCCTGGCAGAGCATACAAAGTGACAACAAAGACCAAAAAAAGACTATGGAAAATCAGGTTATCGATAAAAAACAATACCAGTGTTATCAGACACAAAAGTAGCAGTTTTAAACCCGCATTATAATGATGGGCGCCGGTTTCAATCGGAGAGGTGAGAGATATCATCGCTGTCTCCTATTTTATGCATTTGAGTTAAATAATCCGGTAAAACACTTTCAGGCTCACCGATTGCAACAATTTCACCGGCATCAATCCACAGTAATTGATCATAATTATTAAGATCATTGGGATCATGGCTGATATGAATTAATGCTCCAGGGAAAGTATCTAAATAACGTTGTAATTGTTTTTTAGTTGGAATGTCCAGCCCAGCAAAGGGTTCATCAAGAATAATTAAATTTGGTTTCATGGCAACTACGGCCATCAAACACAATAAATGTTTTTGACCCTGTGATAGCGTAGAAGTATGAATATCTTTCCAATGGGCTTTATCAAAACTTGCTAAGGTAACTAATGCATTTTCTTCTGCTGTTTTTTTCTTTTGGCCCATCTGGCGCAAACCAAATACGATCTCTTCTAATACAGTTGGAAAAATAATTTGATGATCGGGGTTTTGAAAAAGTAATCCAATCTCTTGTAATGCGGCTTTACGAGCTTTAAAAGGATTGATACCTGCGACTTCAACTCGTCCACTAGTAACATCGATTAACCCAGAAAGCACTCTTGATAACGTCGATTTTCCCGAACCATTTCGGCCAAGAATTCCCAGGCGTTTGACGTTAACAGATAAACAAACCTTATTTAAAATGACCTTGCCTTCTATATTTAAGCAAACGTCATCTAATTTGATATCCGTGCCTTGATAGTCATTTATTGGCTGTGTTTTTTTATACTGCGAATTCATACTTTTCGAAATACCTTTAGCACGTTATGAGCGATTTTATGCTTAGTTTTATTTAAGAGACAAAAATAGTCGCAGTAAGATAGCAATATTTTAGGTTTTATTGAACGTATTTAAAGAATAATCGCAGTAAAACAGTTGGATGTTTTTGAGTTTGTTGCTTTGTTTCGTCAAAGTAACCTCGTTCTGCGTGGAAATGCATAGAAACAAGGTGTACCGTAAGATAAGTATGAATTCCCACGGAGGCCGTGGGAACTAGATTTTGGAAAGTGGGTTTAGGTCTATTCCATCAGCGCATTTGCATTTTCTAAAATGTTGTCGATGGTAAAACCAAACATTTCAAAAAGTTGTTCTGCGGGGGCTGATTCGCCAAAGGTTGCCATGCCAATCACTTTCCCTTTTAAGCCAACGTATTTATACCAATAATCAGCGATGCCAGCTTCAATGGCAATTCGTGCGTTGATATCATTTGGTAAAACACTGTCACGGTAAGCTACGCTTTGTTTGTCAAATACATCCGTTGAAGGCATGGAAACAACACGTACTTTTTTACCTTGCTCTGTCAGTTTTGTAGCCGCTTGCATGGCAAGTTCGACTTCAGATCCTGTGGCAATCAAAATGAGCTGTGGGTTACCAACACAATCACTCAGAATATATCCACCTTTATTAATGTTAGAAAGCTGTTCGCTATCGCGCGATTGTTGGGCTAAATTTTGTCGTGAAAAAATCAATGCACAGGGACCATTTTTACGTTCTATGGCAAATTTCCACGCGACTGCGGTTTCGACCTGATCACAGGGGCGCCATGTACTCATATTTGGTGTTAGTCTCAGCGATGCAATTTGTTCAACAGGTTGATGAGTCGGGCCATCTTCACCTAAGCCGATTGAATCATGCGTGTAGACTTGAATATTTTGAATTTTCATTAATGCTCGCCATACGCATAGCATTACGCGCATATTCCATGAACATCAAGAAAGTAGCACCATAAGCAACGAAACCACTATGTAAAGCAATCCCATTCATAATAGCGGTCATACCGAATTCACGAACGCCATAATGAATATAATTTCCAGAGAAATCTTCACGACAGATTGATTTTGAACCAGACCATATAGTTAAATTTGAAGGAGCTAAATCAGCCGATCCTCCCATTAACTCAGGTAACATAGGGCCAAATGCTTGCAATGCATTTTGTGATGCTTTTCGTGAGGCAATATTAGCAGGGTTAGCTTGAAGGTTATTTATGATTTCGTTGCTTTTTTCTTGCCACTGCGCTGGCAGTAAACCTTTAAAACGACGTTCAAATTCCTCTGCAAGTGTTGGATAAACTGATCGGTAGGCTTGGAACTTTTCATTCCAAGCGCTTTCTTTATTAGCGCCTAATTGTTTTGCATCCCATTTTTCATAGATCTCTGTTGGGATCTGAAAAGGAGCATATTGCCAATCTAAAAATTCACGGGCGACAGTAATTTCTTCCTTTCCAAGTGGTGCGCCATGACAGTCATGAGAACCTGATTTATTAGGAGAACCAAAGCCAATAATGGTTTTAGTACAAATAAGAGTTGGCCTGTTTGTTTCAGCTTTAGCTAACTCGATAGCGCTATTAATCGCTTTGGTATCATGTCCATCAACGGGGGCTATAACATGCCAGCCATATGCTTCAAAACGTTTAGGTGTATCATCTGAAAACCAGCCTTCAACATGACCATCAATGGAAATGCCATTGTCGTCCCAAAAAACGATCAATTTACCAAGGCCAAGCGTGCCAGCAAGTGAACAGACTTCGTGAGAGATACCTTCCATAAGGCAACCATCACCCATAAACGCGTAGGTATGATGATTAACGATTTCATGATCAGGTTGATTAAATTGTTCTGCTAAAGAACGTTCAGCCATTGCCATTCCAACTGCGTTTGCAATGCCTTGTCCGAGCGGGCCGGTTGTCGTTTCAATACCTGGTGCATAACCAAATTCTGGGTGACCTGGTGTTTTGGAATGTAACTGACGGAAATTTTTTAACTCTTCAATGGGTAAGTCATAACCACTAAGATGCAATAAAGAATAGAGTAACATTGAACCGTGCCCGTTAGATAGGACAAAGCGATCTCTATCTGCCCAATGCGGGTTTTGTGGATTATGATTTAAATGACCTCGCCAAAGTACTTCAGCAATATCTGCCATGCCCATTGGCGCACCCGGATGACCTGAGTTTGCTTGTTGAACGGCATCCATACTGAGTGCGCGAATGGCATTTGCTAATTGATTTTGTTTCATGTGATTCCCCAATTTATTAAAAGTTTATAACTTTGCTTCAATCATGGTTTCAAGTTTGCCTTGATCGATAGCAAAATTACGTATGCCTTCAGCGAGCTTTTCTACGGCCATTGGGTCTTGATTATGTTCCCATAAAAACTGTGCATGAGTCATAGAGGTAGGGCGAGGTAACTTGATATCTGAAGGTGCTAACTTGCGCTTAACTTCACCTGTCGAACTCTCTAATTCTTGCAATAATTTTGGTGCGATAGTTAAACGGTCACAACCTGCAATTTCTAATATTTCTTCGATATTACGAAAACTCGCCCCCATCACAACCGTATCGTATTGATGATTTTTGTAGTAGTTATAGATTTTACTGACAGATAATACACCGGGATCTTCAAAGGCTTGAAAATCTCTTCCTTCCTTAGCCTTATGCCAATCCATAATTCGACCGACAAAAGGGGATATTAAGTATGCACCTGCTTCAGCACAAGCACGTGCTTGAGCAAAAGAGAATAACAATGTTAAATTACAATTTATGCCTTCTTTTTCTAAGATTTCAGCAAGCACGAATACCTTCCCAGGTAGAGGCTAGTTTGATTAAAATTCTATTATTGCCAATACCTGCATCGTTGTACATTTTTACTAATTGACGTGCTTTTTTGACACTTTTTTCCATATCATAGGAAAGACGAGCATCAACTTCAGTTGAGATTCGACCGGGGATTTCTTTTAAAATTTCTTTACCAATATTAACTGCAAGCATGTCGCAGGTATCAACCACCTGTTGCGCTTTACTATCACTGTTGTTTTTTGCATAAGCGATTGAGTCATCGATAATCTGTGAATACTTATTACTCTGCAGCGCCTGTAATATTAATGAAGGATTGGTAGTGGCATCTTGCGGTTGATATTTAATGATTGCTTCAAGATCACCAGTATCTGCAACAACCGTTGTCATAGCTTGTAATTGCTTTAATTTGTTAGTCATATTGTGTTATTTCCTACTTTGAATAAGATAATTAATTTCCAAGAATGATTAGAAAAGATCTTTTAATTGTTGATAAATTTTCTGAAACTTCTCACGTTTAAGTGCATAACTTTGGTGTTTTTGTTGATCAGGTAAGTGCATTTGAATTAATGCCGGAACAGGACAAACCTCAGAAATAATCGCTTCTTGATTAATGCCTAAATGAGCAAGCCTTGCAGCGCCTAATGCAGGGCCAACATCTCCACCTGCTCGGTAAGCAAGTTTCTTATTAAAAATATCAGCGAGCATTTGACGCCAATATTCACTACGAGTACCACCGCCAATTAAAGTGATTTCTTCTGGTTCAACGTCCGTTGCATGCAATGCATCTAATCCATCTGCTAATGCAAAGGCAACACCTTCTAAGACGGCTTTACCTAATTCTGCTCGTTTAGTTTCATGGGTTAAACCAAAGAACACACCCGTTGCATCCGGGTTATTATGTGGTGTACGTTCACCGGATAAATAGGGAAGAAAAATAACCTTAGAATCACTGCTAGCCTCATTTTCAATTTCTTTAATTAAGCTTGCAACATCTTTGGCGCCGGTTAATTCGGCAACCCAATTTAAACAGGAAGTCTGCACTTAAAATGACTGACATGGAATGCCATTTTGATGGTAGGGCATGACAAAAAGTATGTAATGCTGATTCTGGGTTAGCACGGAAACCATCACTAACCGCAAAATAAACACCGGAAGTACCTAAAGACAACATTGCTTGGCCTGGGTTAATAATGCCCACACCAATTGCGCCGGTCGCATTATCTCCAGCTCCTGCGATAACAGGAATACAAGGCATTCCCCATTGTTTAGCAATTGATTTGCTCAAATAACCAGTAATTTGATTGCCTTCATATAACTTAGGCATATGCTCACGTGTTAAACCTGTTGCCTGGAGTAACTCATCATTCCAGTCTCTGTTGTTAACGTCTAACCACATAGTGCCTGCCGCATCAGACATATCAGAGGCGTAGTTGCCTGTTAAGCGAAAGTTTAAATAATCTTTAGGTAATAACACCTTAGCTATTTTTTTAAAACAATCAGGTTCATGATTTTGTACCCATTTTAATTTTGGCGCAGTAAAACCCGGCATCATAATATTGCCTGTTATTTCTCTACTGTTTGTTACTAAGGCTTCTATTTCCAAACACTCTTGCGCGCAACGGCCATCATTCCATAAAATAGCGGGGCGCAGAACATTAGCTTCTGAGTCGAGTAGTGTTGCACCATGCATTTGCCCAGCGATAGCAAGACTTTGTACCTTGGATAAATCCAGTGTTTCAGCTAAAGCTTTAATGGCTTGATCGGTTGCTTTCCACCATGCTTCAGGATCCTGTTCTGACCATAAAGGTTGAGGGCGAGAAATCTCGATGGCAACAGTTTGTGTTCCCAAAATAACGTCATTTTTATCCAGTAAAATAACTTTTACACCGGAAGTGCCGAGGTCGATACCAATAAACATGTGCGATTCCTTTTTAATGAAATGAGGCATTGCTGTCTTATGAAAATTTTTTATTTATCTTGCCTGTATTTATAAATTCAACAATTACGTTTTTTAATAGTGCTTTTCCCTGATTTAGTGATTGAGTTATGGCTCACAGAATAAATCCTTAAAGTATCCTGCTGTTGTTTTGTGGAGCAAAAAAGTGACAAACTAAGTCTTCTTTGAAGCAGATTATTTTCAGATAAATGACATAAAGTGTTGTACTCAATCGTCATATTCAATTGTTAACATTGTCATTTCATATAAGCAAAGGTGTTATTCCATGAAAAAAATTACCGTATTACACTCTTATTTAATGCAAATAAAGCCTATGATCGTCAGGTAATAAAAGGTATTGGAGAGTATTTACAAGCAACTCAGTGTGACTGGGACATATTTTTTGAAGAGGACTTTTGCACACATTTAGCTAATATTGAACATTGGGATGGTGACGGCATTATTGCTGATTTAGATGATCCTGAAATAGAATCTTTATTATCTGATTTAGATATTCCAGTTATCGGAATTGGTGGTTCCTATGAAAAAGAAGTGGACTATCCCAAGCTACCTTATATTGCAACCGACAATGTTAATCTCGTTGAAATGGCGTTTAATCATCTAAGAGATAAAGGGTTAGAGAACTTTGCTTTTTATGGTTTACCTGAAAACCCATCAATGCGTTGGGCTCAAGAGCGTGAAAAAGCCTTTATAAATATTCTTGAACGAGAGCAATATCAGAATTCAATTTATAGCGGAAATATCACCACGGCTGAAACCTGGCAATATGATATGAATCGTTTGGCTGACTGGTTACAACGTTTACCAACACCTGTTGGTATTATTTCAGTTACAGATGCACGTGCCCGACATTTATTACAGGTATGTGATCACCTCAAATTAATGGTACCAGAGCAGGTTGCAATCATCGGCATTGATAATGAGGAACTGACTCGATATTTAACTCGTGTTTCCTTGAGCTCAGTTGGTCAGGGTGTAAGTCAATGGGTTATCGTCACTGCCAAAATGCTTCATCAACATTTATTAAAATTAGATAAAGAACCGCAACCCTTAGCAGAAGATGAAAGCCTACCACGTATTATAGTGCCTGCTTCAGAAGTGTTTGAACGACAAAGCAGTGACTTCCAAGCGGTCAAAGATCCGCATGTTATTCGTGCCATGCATTATATTCGAAACAATGCTTATAACGGTATTAAAGTTGATCAGGTATTAGATTATTTAAGGATTTCACGATCTAATTTAGAGTCACGCTTTAAAGATGAACGTGGCCACTCTGTACACCAAGAAATTCACAATGCTAAACTTAAACGCGCTTGCCAATTACTCATTTCTACGACTATTTCAATAGCAGAAATTCCTGATTTATGTGGATATCCATCACTACAATATATGTATACGGTATTTAAAAAGGATATGAAAATGACACCTAAAGAATTTAGAGTCAGAAATTTATTAGCTTAAATATCTCATTACGTTGCATTAAGTCGGTGAGTCACTTAATGCAACGAAGGTCCCAATTTAAAAGGTAAAAACAGAAAAAAACCATAAAATAAACGTGAAGCATCGCACATTAGCTAAATCAATGAATCCTGCTACTAAATTTCATAATTGAATGATTTGCTGAAAAGGAAAAAGATAACCTAGTTTCAAAATATTACTTATCTTTAAACAAACCTTTAAACAAACAATGGAATCATCATTATGACTGAATATTTCAAAAATGTAGCACCTATCGAATTTGAAGGCACTGGCTCAGCAAATCCTCTCGCATTTAGACATTACGATGCTGAACGCATCATCCTTGGTAAATCAATGAAAGAGCACCTACGTTTTGCTTCTTGTTACTGGCATAACTTTTGTTGGCCTGGTTCGGATGTTTTTGGTGCTGGTACCTTTGACAGAGCATGGCATAAACCTACAGATGCCATGGAAGTCGCAAAAATGAAAGCGGATGTCGCCTTTGAATTTTTCAAGAAATTAAGTGTGCCATATTATTGTTTTCACGATACCGATGTTGCTCCAGAAGGTCAGTCATTAAAAGAATACCAAAATAACTTTGCAGAAATGGTTGATATCCTAGAACGTAAACAAGAAGAAACCGGTCTCAAATTACTTTGGGGAACTGCAAATGCTTTCTCTAACCCTCGTTATATGAACGGTGCCGCTACTAATCCAAACCCTGAAGTATTTGCCTATGTCGCGACGCAAATTTTTAATGCAATGGGGGCAACACAACGTCTTGGTGGCGAGAACTATGTTTTATGGGGCGGTAGAGAAGGGTATGAAACATTATTGAATACAGACCTACGCCAAGAGCGTGAACAGCTTGGTCGTATGATGCAAATGGTGGTTGAACATAAACATAAAATTGGTTTTAAAGGTGCAATTCTTATCGAACCAAAACCACAGGAGCCAACCAAGCATCAGTATGATTACGATACAGCAACGGTTTACGGATTCTTAAAACAATATGGTTTAGAAAACGAAATCAAAGTTAATATTGAAGCGAATCATGCCACACTTGCAGGTCATAGTTTTCATCATGAAATAGCAACAGCAACATCATTAGGCATATTTGGCTCAGTCGATGCTAACCGTGGTGACCCACAATTAGGCTGGGATACAGACCAATTTCCTAACAGTGTAGAAGAAAATACCTTAGTGATGTACGAAATCCTTAAATCAGGCGGTTTTACAACGGGTGGTTTAAACTTTGATGCACGAGTTCGTCGTCCATCAATTGATGGTGCTGACTTATTCCATGGCCATATCGGTGGAATGGACACCATGGCATTATCCTTAGAACGTGCTTCAACTATGATTGAAAATGACGTGCTTAGTAAAAATATCGCACAACGTTATGCCGGCTGGAACGGTAAAATGGGTAAAGATATTTTAAGCGGAAAACAATCTTTAGCTTCTTTAGTCGCTCAAGCTGTTGATAGCAATATTCAACCTCAACCTGTTTCTGGTTCTCAAGAATACTTAGAGAATGTAGTAAATGGTTTTATTTTTAAATAAAAGACTCATTTCCAACGTTTAATCATTTAAATCAAATTTAAGCTTTTTCTTGTGATGAGAAAAAGCTTTTTTATTTCCAATTTGCTGAAGTTCACACCTTGAATGTCAGCGCTTATCAAACCAATCTCTTCGATTATCGCTTTATATTCGTTGTTAACAAAGCTTATTACCTCATTCCTATGTTGCTCACACTTGTTGCACACAGTTCCTTTAAATTGGCTGTCACACTCAGTTTATGAGTAACATAAATAACTATTTCACTAATGTTCAAGTTAATACTCCAGTGTTTATCTTACCTTTAATTTTGTCTTCACAAATGCTGGCTATTTGATTAAGCAAAGTAATATAAGATTTTTGGGTATGAGTTTTTGGAGCAGCGGAAGGTAGTTTATTAAGTTAGATTATTACGTTACAAGGCTTTCTAGGAGGGAGTATATTTACTGCAAAGATAACCTTCAGTATCACCAAACCAAGTCAATGAGGGTGTGGATAATACCTATCGAATACGAATAAGATCGCTTGTTATTATCAAGTTTAATTCTTTTTTAATTATCTGGGTTTATATATTTAAGCCGTTATATTGAATTCACCTTTCACCTTTCACCTTTCACCTTTCACCTTTCTTAAACCGTAAAATACAAAAAGCCCGAGGGTGGAGGCCTCGGGCAAAGGTGACTTACTTTTTATTGAGCGTTTTGATTAACGCTTCTGTTTACTTGCACTGTCCATCCATACTGCTAGTAATAAAACACCGCCTTTGACGATATATTGCCAGAAGGTAGGGACATCCATCATGCTCATTCCGTTATCAAGTGAGGCCATGATAAAGGCACCAATAACAGCGCCAATCACAGTACCAACACCACCAGACATACTAGTGCCACCGATAACACAGGTCGCAATCGCATCAAGTTCAGCAATATTACCCGCAGAAGGAGAACCAGCGCCTAAACGAGAGCTGAGAATCAAAGCGGATACTGCAACTAAAAATCCATTCATCGCATATACAGATAACTTAGTGCGTTCAACATTAATACCAGATAAACGGCTGGCTTCGATGTTGCCACCTATTGCATAGATACGGCGTCCAAAGCGTGATTTAGTGGCTAAAAATGTGCCAACTAATGCAAAAAAAGTGAGTAGTAAAACGGGTGTAGGTACACCACGGTAGTCGTTAAGTAAAAAGATAACCGTTAAAACAGCGATACCGATCAGCGAGTTTTTCATCATTGAGCGTTGCATACTTGGCACTGCTAAATCGTATTTTTTACGCATACCATTGCGTTTTTGTTGCCAACCAAAATAAGCGGCTAGACAACCAACACCTATTACTAAGCTCACCATGTTAGGCAGGTAACTTTGGCCGATAACACCCATTGCATCTGAAATAGGTGCAACCGTGGTGCCATCTGTTATACCAATTAAAATACCGCGAAACGCTAAATATCCGGCTAAGGTAACAATAAAAGAGGGCACTTTACGATAAGCGATCCACCAACCATTCCATGCGCCTAAAACAACACCGGCGACTAATGTGATGATAATCGTCAATGGTAATGGCAAACCAAACCAGACGTCTAATATGGCGACAACACCACCAAGTAGTCCCATCAGTGAGCCAACGGAAAGATCAATCTCACCACTAATGATGACAAAAACCATACCTATTGCCAAAATGCCGGTGATCGCTGTTTGCCTAAAAAGATTAGAAATATTTCTCGGTGTTAAATAACTCCACTCCGTCATAATGCTAAAGAAAAGCATGATGAAAATAATGGTCGCAACCATGACTAACATCTGGATATTAATGTTTTTTAGTCGATCCATTAAGTTTAAGCTGTCTGTTGTTTTGAGGTTATTTATCGCACCCATCGGACTTTCCTGTTTTTTTAATTCAGTTGATTTTTCCATCATGTCGCTACTCCTTCTTCGGATAATGCACAATCCATAATTATTTTCTGTGATAAGTTTTCGTTGACCAAGTCGCCTTTAATTATCCCCTCATGCATCACTAATACTCGGTCGCTAATACCTAATACCTCCGGTAACTCAGATGAAACCATAATAATGCTGAGCCCGGTTTTGACCAGTTTAAACATCAACTTATAAATTTCGTATTTAGCGCCAACGTCGATTCCTCGCGTGGGTTCGTCAAGAATTAAGATACTCGGATTGACCATTAAGAATCTCGCAAGAATCGCTTTTTGTTGGTTACCACCAGATAAACTACTGATTGCGATTTCTGTGTTCGGGGTTTTCACCGTTAATCGTTTAACACCTTCAGCAATTGTATTAGCTTCAATGGTATCGTTTAGTACACCGGCAGAAGTGAATTGATCAAGTGCGACTAAAGACATGTTTTGTCCAACCGACATAACAGGGACAATGCCATTTTGTTTGCGGTCTTCAGGCACCATTGCGATACCAGCTTCTAGGGCATCACGACTATTTTTAGTAATAAGTTGTTTTCCATCTAAATAAAATTCGCCTTCATATTTACCTTGATAACATCCGTATAAGCACTCCATTAATTCAGTGCGACCAGCACCAACAAGCCCTGAAATACCTAATATTTCGCCTTTTCGCAGTTCAAAGCTGGCATTTCTTACCTTAGGAATGGATGAGTTGGATTTGTCCCAGGCATTGACGTTTTTGACCGCAAGTACCACTTCTCCGATATCATGCTCTTCACGAGGAAAGAGCTGTTTCATTTCTCGACCAACCATCATGGTCACTATGTCATCGGTGGTCATATTCTTTGCTTCTCGAGTGCCAATAGGTACGCCATCTCGAATGACACAAATATGATCAGAAATCTCTTTTACTTCACTGAGTTTATGAGAGATATAAATACAACTAACACCAGAGTCTCGAAGCTCTTTTACTAGGGTCAGCAAAATGTCTGTTTCTGATTCAGTGAGTGGGGCAGTGGGTTCATCGAGCACTAATAACTTGGCATTTTTAGACATTGCCTTTGCGATTTCCACCAGTTGTTGTTGGCCTACGCCTAAATCTCCAACTTTAGTTTCCGGTGAAACTGATAGTTTCACTTTACTTAATAAAGCTTTCGCTTCGTAATGCATTAGTTCGAAATCCATAATGCCGTAGTCACAGAGTTCTGAGCCAAGGAAAAGATTTTCAAGAATACTTAGCTCTTTTACTAAAGTCAGTTCTTGGTGAATAATTGCGATACCTAAATCCTCTGTATCTGCTATTTTTTTCGGTTCTATTTTTTTACCTTTGTAAATGATTTCGCCTTCATATTCACCGTGCGCGTAAATGCCACAAAGCACTTTCATCAAGGTTGATTTTCCGGAACCATTTTCTCCACACAATGATAAAATTTCACCTTTTTCTAATCGAATACTAACGCCATCTAAGGCTTTTACTGAACCAAAGCACTTTACGATATTTCGCATCTCTAGCAGTGGATACATATAAATTACTCCTCATTAAAAACGCTAAGCTTTCACTTAGCGTTTATGTGCGTCTTATTTATTTATAAAGTTCTGCTTCAGAGTGGAAGCCATCTGCAACGATAGTTTCTTTAATATTTGTTGCATCAACTGCGATAGGTTCTAATAACCATGAAGGGATATCTTTCATGCCGTTATTTAGTTTAGCGTTTTGTTTTGGTGAATCGCCATTACCTAAGGTGACCGCAATTTCTGTCGCACGTTGTGCAAGTGCAACAATTGGTTTGTATACCGTCATGGTTTGTGTGCCAGCAATGATTCGACGTATTGCGACTAAGTCAGCGTCTTGTCCTGAAATAAATACTTTACCTGCTAAACCCTGTGCTTCTAGTGCTTGAATTGCACCGCCTGCGGTTGAGTCATTTGAAGCAACAACTACATCAATATTGTTATTATTTGCTGTAAGTGCATTTTCCATAATTTTTAATGCGTTTTCTGCTAACCAAGAATTTACCCATTGATCACCAACAACCCTGATATCTCCTGAGTCAATTTTAGGTTGTAGAATGTTCATTTGTCCTTGGCGGAAAAGTTTTGCATTGTTATCCGTTGGCGCACCACCCATTAAGAAATAACGGCCAGATGGTTTTGAAGAAAGCATTGATTTAGCCTGCATTTCACCGACTTTTTCATTATCGAAGGAGAGGTAGAAGTCAAGATCCGCATTGTTGATCAAGCGATCGTAAGCAAGTACCTTGATACCATCAATTTTGGCTTCTTTGATAACGTTAGAAAGTACTTCACCGTTAGTCGGAATAATAACCAACACATCAACACCACGAGAAATCATATTTTCAATTTGTGATATTTGCGTTTGTTCATTTCCGTTTGCAGATTGGACGTATATTTTTGCACCTAATTTTTCAGCTTTTTCTACAAAAATATCTCTGTCTTTCTGCCAACGTTCTAAACGAAGATCGTCAATGACCATGCCTATTTTTACTGTTTTAGCAAAAATTGGCGCACTAATACTCATTAAAACTACACATAGGAGGGTGATTATTTTGTTCATTATCCTGTCCTTTTATAATGTTATATAAATGTTTTATGTTTGTTGTTTAGATCCACGTTTAGTGTGAATAACTGAACTCTATGCTGATCAATTGTTAAAATCTTTTCTTGAATTTTATTTATCATTTGTCATTTTTTGTTTATTTAATTTATTGTGATCCTACGCATGTATGCGATTTGTAAGACATTTAAAGTGCTGAGAGACGCATCACAAAGTTAAGGCTTTTGCGAAGAAAATAAATAGAATGGGGAGATTTTAGTCTGAAGGAAATTTTTATATTTCGCCCATCACTACCGCTTTTATTGTTAACAAGTAGTAGTGATGGCTAAATGTTTTTGAACTAGTGTGTAAAATTATTATTGGTTTTCATTAAAAGCGGCCGTGCTACTTCTGGCTAACAGCTGAGTTGGCAAAATAGTATCCTGTGGCGCTTTTCCGGTGAACAAAATAGATAACATGGTTTGCATCGCTGTTTCACCAATTTTTTGTTGTGGCTGTCTAATGGTGGTTAATTGCGGGGTGGTATATTCCGCGAAGGGTAAGTCATCGAAACCAATGATAGATAATTTTTCAGGCACATTAAGCCCTAATTCGAATGCTCGCACGCATTGCGCCTAATGCCATCATATCGTTAAAACAAAACAAAGCGGTCATTTTATACTGACGGTAAAGTCGGTGAAAAGCACTGTAGCCAGATTGGAAACTAAAATCGCCACTATCAATTGCCGTTTCATCAACATCAATCAATGCCTGATTTAAACTTTGTCGATATCCTTTTTTTCGTGCTACGCAAATCGGGTTATCCATTGGCCCTGTAATGCAAGCAATACGTTTATGGCCAATATCCAACAAATAATCGACTGCATTTTTCGTTGCTGTATAATTATCAACTCGCACAGTGGGTACCGGAAAGTTGTCAAAATACTCACAGGCCATCACAATAGGAATATTGATACCTTCTTTCACTTCTGCAGGTAATTCAGAGGTTAACGATATTATGCCATCGGCTTGTTTGGTTTTGACTAAATCAATATAGGCTTTGGCTTGATGTACCGCATGCACTGAGTCCCCCAGTAATACTTTGTAATCATTTTTCTTTGCAACAAATTGAATGCCTCGAACAATATCGGCAAAAAACTGATTCGCAATATCTGGAATGATGACTATTACCGTTTTAGATTCACTTCGTCTTAAATTTCGTGCAACAAAGTTGGGAGAAAAGCCTGATTCAGCGACTGCTAATTCAACTTTTTTCTCATTTTCTCTGATACTTTTTCAGGGTGTGTCATTGCACGAGAAACCGTTGCTGTAGAGACCCCAGCCAGTTTTGCGACATCTTTAATATTTGCCATAAAAGCCCTTAAATAGGAAGAGAACGGATTATATAACATCAACAAAAAATAAGAAATATTACATTAATTGTAACGTCATAAGTAATGCTCTGCAAGCTGTTCAAATAACCCAAAATAAAATAGTACAAATTAAGTTGTTGATATTTAATATTAAAGTTTAAAAATAATGATTAAGGTCAAATTATCAAGTTTGTTTTTTGTACAATATAAAATCTTTACGTTACATTTATCGCACATAAAATGTAATCGATTACATTTAAAGTGATTAAGTGTAAGGAGAAAAATAATGCAAACGATCCAAGGTCCAGCTTTGTTTTTAGCACAATTTGCATCGGATGAAGCACCCTTTAACAGCTTAGAAAATATGGCCGTTTGGGCAAGCAACCTAGGCTATAAAGGCTTACAAATTCCAACATGGGATGAACGCGTTTTTGATCTTGAAAAAGCGACAAACGATCTCGCTTATTGTCAACAAATTACTGAGTTGTTAGCCAAGCACCAACTGGTTATTACTGAACTCTCAACACATGTGCAAGGGCAATTGATTGCGGTGCATCCTGCTTACGATGAAGTGTTTGATGGTTTTGCGCCAGCGCATTTACATGGCGACCCTGAAGCGCGTCAGCAATGGGCGGTTCAACAATTACTATTAGCCGCTAAAGCTTCAAAAAACCTTGGACTCACTGCTCATGCGACTTTTTCTGGATCACTCTTATGGCCCTTTATGTATCCCTGGCCACAGCGTCCTGAAGGTTTGGTTGAAACTGGATTTCAAGAATTAGGGAAACGTTGGTTACCTATTTTAGATGCCTTCGATGAAGCAGGAGTTGATGTTTGTTATGAGCTTCACCCTGGAGAGGATTTACATGATGGCATTACCTTTGAAATGTTTTTAGAGGTCGTCAACCAACATCCAAGAGCCAATATTTTATACGATCCAAGCCATTTCGTTTTACAACAACTTGATTATCTAGCGTTTATCGATAGATATCACGACCGAATTCGTATGTTCCATGTCAAAGATGCTGAGTTTAATCCAACAGCACAACAGGGCGTTTATGGTGGTTTTCAGAGTTGGGTAGAACGTGCTGGTCGTTTCCGTTCATTAGGTGATGGACAAGTTAACTTCACCGCTATTTTTTCAAAATTAGCACAATACGATTTTACAGGTTGGGCAGTGATCGAATGGGAGTGTTGTTTAAAACACCCAGAAGTGGGCGCACAGGAAGGGGTTGCGTTTGTTAACGACAAAATTATTAAAGTGACTGATAAAGCATTCGATGACTTTGCTGGTGGAGAGCCAGATCAAGAAAGTAACTTACGCATTTTAGGCCTGAAGTAACTAAGTAAGGAGCAAATTATGAAACGTTTAAAACTAGGTATGGTTGGCGGTGGCCCAGGTGCTTTTATTGGTGGAGTTCATCGTATTGCGACCAGAATGGATAATCGCTTTGAATTGGTCGCTGGTGCTTTAAGTTCTCATCCTGAAGATGCGATTAGTTCAGCAAAAGCATTAGGTATCGCTTCAGATCGCGCTTATACATCCTATCAGCAAATGGCGGAACAAGAGGGCAAGTTAAACGATGGTATTGATGCCGTTGCCATTGTCACTCCGAACTTTTTACATTACCCCGTAGCAAAAAGTTTCTTGCACGCTGGAATAAGTGTTATCTGCGATAAACCAATGACTTGTACTTTAGAAGAAGCATTAAGTTTAGAACAGATTGCAAAGGACAGCGGTTGCTTATTTATTCTTACCCATAACTACAGTGCTTACCCACTGGTTCGTCAAGCAAAACAAATGATCAGCGATGGCCAACTCGGAAAATTACGCTTAATTCAAGTTGAATATGCTCAGGATTGGTTATCAACAGCCACTGAATTAGAAGGTAATAAACAAGCTGAATGGCGAAGCGATCCTAAACGCAATGGCCCAGGTGGTTGCTTAGGCGATATTGCAACACACGCATTCCATCTTGCTTCCTTTATGAGTGGATTAAAATTAGCGCAGGTGAGTGCGGATTTAAATACCTTTGTCAGTGGACGCAAACTCGATGATAACGTCAATGCCATGTTGCGTTTCGAAGATAATGTGAAAGGTCTATTGTGGGCTTCGCAGGTCGCACCGGGAAATGAAAACGGTTTAAGAATTCGTATTTATGGTGAAAAGGCTGGTATCGAGTGGGAACAAGAGAACCCTAATCATTTGTTATTTAGTCCATTAGGAGAAGCAACTCAAATTATCACTCGTGCGGGTAATGCTTATCAAGGTTCTGCAGATTTAGTACGCACACCGGGTGGCCATCCTGAAGGGTATTTAGAAGGTTTTGCCAATATTTATTTTGAAGTCGCTGATTTAATTACTGCCAATCTAACCGGAGAGAGTGCGACACAATTACAATCAACAAGTCTATTACCAGGCACAAAAGATGGAGTACAAGGTTTACGTTTTATCGAAGCCGTGATTGATTCTTCAACCCAAGATGGCAAGTGGGTTTCTGTGGAGCCATTATCATGAATAACATTGTAAATGAAGAAATCCTACGTTTAGAGAATATTAACAAAGCCTTCTCTGGTGTTCAGGTTCTCCATAATATCAATGTCAGTATTCATCGTGGGGAAGTGTTGGGGCTACTGGGTGAAAATGGGGCGGGCAAATCCACGTTATTAAAAATTATTAGTGGTTTGCATGAAGCAACATCGGGCAATGTTTATTTAGATAATAAACAAATAAACATAAAAAAACCTTCCGATGCAAAAAAATACGGGATAGCGATGATCCCGCAGGAGTTTAATCTTGTTTCCTCTTTAAACGTTTTTGAAAATGTGTTTTTGGGGCAAGAACTCAAGAAGGGCCGTTTACTTGATAAAAACAGCATGCGCCAACGTACTCAAGCGTTACTTAATCAATTAGAAACACATCTTGATCCTGATTCATTGATTGAAACATTAAGTGTTGCCGAAAAACAAATGGTCGAAATTGCGAAAGCATTAGTCAATCAAGCAAGCATTTTAATCATGGATGAGCCTACAACAGTGCTCACTAACCAAGAAGTTGGTGTGTTATTCGAGTTGATTGCCAAACTTAAAGCGCAGGGGGTGACCATTATTTTTATCTCGCACAAATTAAAAGAAGTTAAATTATTGTGCGATCGTTTAATGATCCTTCGAGATGGTCATTTAGTCTCTATCGAACCAGTAATAAACCTCGATGAAGAGGACATGGCAAGCAAAATGGTTGGTCGTGAACTCAACCAAATTTTTCCAGAACATTCTCAGGTGTCGAAGGATATCGCACTGCAAGTTGAGCAACTTAATATTGACAATTTAATTGAAAATATCGAGTTTAAAGTTCATCGAGGAGAAGTATTAGGTTTTGCTGGCTTAATCGGCAGTGGAAGAACCGAAATGGCGGAAGCTGTCATGGGACTTCGTAAAAAAAGCAGTGGCAAAATAAAAGTATTTGATCAAGAAGTGATCATCAATACCGTTAAAGATGCTGTTGACCACGGGCTCGCTTATCTCAGTGAAGATAGACAGGGCAGTGGTTTGATCATGAATTTTAACTTACCTGAAAACATCAGCTTAATTTCCTTAAAAAAATACATAAAAGGATTTATTCAACATAAGCAAACTCGTCAAACCGCAGAGCAATATAGTCAGCAGTTTGCTATCAAAGCACCTTCCTTAGACAGTGAATTACAGTTTCTCAGCGGAGGTAATCAACAAAAGGTTTATCTTGCTAAATGGATGGACACCCAACCAGACATACTTATTCTCGATGAACCAACCCGTGGTGTAGATATCAATACCAAAAAAGATATTTATCATTTTATTCATACGCTTACTGAGCAGGGTAAAGCCGTCATTATTATTTCATCTGAAATGGAAGAATTAATCGGACTGGCCCATCGCGTATTAGTGATACGAGAAGGAAAAATAGCAGGGCAGTTATCTGGGGCTGATATTGAGGAACAAAAAATTATGTTTCTTCGTCGCTGGCGTTAAAGAAAAGAAACTTGAAATGGAAAGCATACTATGAACGAAACGATTCAGACGGGACAAAAAATAAGCGACGCAGGGGATAAAATGAATAATAAACCAATAAGTGGCGAAGGTATCGCGACTTTAAATCTGTCGAAATGGAAACAACAATTTAACTTAACCACCATGGCACCTTTAATTGCGTTAATTATTTTATTAATTCTTAGTGCCATTGCCAGCGAACACTTTTTAATTCCACGTAATTTAACCAATGTGTTAAGGCAGGTTTCTTACACCGGCATTATTGCACTTGGCATGACTTTTGTAATTATCGCTGGTGGTATTGACCTTTCCGTTGGTTCAATGCTGGCGTTGATTGGCGTGTTAGTCATTATGCTCCTCAATTATTTAGGTGATGGCTGGATGGCGGTAATGATTGCTATTAGTGCTCGCCATGGCGTTAGGAGCATTCTTTGGTGCCGTGAATGGTTGGTTAACAACAAAGGGGAAAATAACCGCCTTTGTCGCCACACTGGCCACTATGTCTATTTTCCGGTCTTTAACTTTATACATCAGTGATGCCGGAGAAATGGTGTCTCAAAACAATGCTTATTCAGAAGTGGGAACCGGTTATTTTCTTGGGTTACCAGTGCCAGTGTGGGTATTTCTATTTTTAGCCTTAATTGGACATATCTTACTGCGCCATACCGCCTTTGGACGTCATGTTTGTGCGGTGGGTTCAAACCCCAAAGTTGCGACTTATTCAGCCATTAATGTTTCCAAAGTCTATTTTTTAAGTTTTGTCATATTAGGTTTCACCGTAGGGATATCCGCTGTGATGTTGTCTTCTCGATTAAATTCGGTGAGTCCAGGTGACGCAGGATTATTTTATGAATTGGATGCGATAGCGACTGTGGTGATTGGTGGTACAGCACTATCGGGTGGTAAAGGCACACTGTGGGGAACGGTTATTGGTGCCATTATTTTAGGGGTGATCAATAACATGCTAAACCTATCGGGTGTCTCCCCTTATCTACAAGGAGCAGTAAAAGGACTGGTGATATTAATCGCAGTGTTAATGCAATACAAACGTTCGCAATAAATTTTTAAACAGAGTAATGCCAAAAGAATTAAATAAACGATCAACCTTTGCACAGGAAAAGTAACACTCGCAAACTGATCATCCTTTTAGTTCTTTAGCTACAAAAATACTAAAACCAAGGAGAATGACAAATGAGTTTATTTAAAAAATTGAGTAAATTGGTAATGACCGCCTGTTTATTTAGCATTATAGCGAGCCACAGCGCATTCGCCGCAAAATATAAAGTTGGCGTTTCTGTCCCTGCCGCTGATCATGGTTGGACTGCGGGTTTACTTTGGTGGGCTGAAAAAGCAGTTGATGACTTCAAAAAAAGCGATGACGATGTTGAGTTTTTCGTGGTTGCTCTGCTAGCTCGGGTTCAAAACAAGTTGGCGATGTTGAAGACTTAATGATCCGTGGATTAGATGCCTTGGTAATTTTGCCTCATAATCCGGCAACCTTACAAAACGTTATTGAAGAAGCTTATGAAAGTGGTATTTATACCGTGGTCATTGATCGTGAACTTGAACACGCCAGTCAACATGTTTTCATTGCCGGGGATAACGAAGGTTTAGGCCGTGAAGGTGGTGTTTGGTTAGCTGAGCAAATGAATGAAAAAGGTAATATCGTTGTTATTGAAGGCATGCCAATTCCAATCAATAAACAACGTGTAGATGCTTTTAATGAAGAAATTGCAAAACATAAAGGCATTAAAATACTTGATAGCCAAACAGCAGATTGGTCGACTCAAAAAGCCTTAGCCGTGATGGAAAACTTTTTACAAAAACATCAAAAAATCGATGCCGTTTGGTGTCAAGATGATGATATGTTGAAAGGTGTATTGCAAGCGATTAAAGAGTCTGGTCGAACTGAAATTAAAACAGTGCTAGGTGGTGCGGGATCAAAAGATATCTTTAAAATGATTAAAGATGGCGATCCGGTTGTGCGTGCAACGATCACTTATCCACCAAGTATGGTTGCCTCTGGTATTGCATTAGCAGTGTCGGGTCTAAAACAAGAGAAAATAGGAAAAATGTACCATACTTCTCCATCTCGCGTGATCCTAGTCGCAGAGTTGGTTGATAAAAATAATGTAGACGCATTTTATACACCAGATGCGACTTATTAAGCCTATAACTTAAAAACATAAAGCGATCATTTAAAAAATAATATCGTTTTGTATTAAAAGCTTTTACAGTGTTTTAATTCAATATTTATAAAGCCTATCGTCACTGATAGGCTTTATTTTTGACGATTAAAAGTGATCATTAAACAGCTCAATCAGCGCATCATTTTAATACCAATTTCGTTAATTTAATGATCAAATATTACGCAGGAAAAAGGAGCTAGTTTAAGGCGGAAGTTGCTTACCCTTTACAAGACTTCCAACGCAAAAATAGCTTTTTTAACCAGTAAGATTGAACACTTATTTAGTGGAATTGGTATAACTATTTCGAATAACTTTTAAGGGAAATCATCATGAGTAAAACAACCCATTGGGGAATCATCGCACCGGGTGGCATCGCGCAACAGTTTGCAATTGGTTTAACAGCAGTAGAAGGTGCCAGTTTATATTCTGTTGCCGGGCGTTCCATCGACAAAGCTCAAGCGTTTGCCGAAAAACATAATGCTGAAAAATATTACGATGATTATCAAGCGTTTCTCGCTGACGATAAGTTAGATGCTATTTACATTGCCACGCCTCATCCGTTCCATAAAGAATTTGCCATGATGTGCTTAGAAGCGGGTAAAGCCGTTTTATGTGAAAAACCTATCGCTATGAATGAATCAGAATTAAGCGAAATGATTGAATGTGCGAAGCAAAATAACGTATTTTTCATGGAGGCAGTTTGGACAAGATTTTTACCTGCCACAGTTAAAATTCGTCAATTATTAGCTGACAAAGTCATTGGAGAAATAACCAGATTAACGGCTGATTTTGCTTTTAATGCAAGCAAAGAAATACGACGACTCTATGAACCTGAATTAGGGGGAGGTGCATTATTAGATGTCGGTATTTATCCGGTTAATTACGCAACAATGATACTGGGTAATACACCTAAACAGATATTGAGCACAGCTTATCTTGGTGAAACAGGTGTAGATGAACGCGCCTCAATCATTTTAGATTACGGCAATGGCGTCATGGCTAACTTATATTGTGGTATTACGACCTTTGCAAAAAATGAAGCGGTTATTTATGGCGAGAAAGGAGTCATCACAGTGCATGACTTCTGGCAATCACAGAAACTACGTATTAGCTATTTTGATGAAAGAGAAGATGAAGTGATTGAGTTGCCTCATGCACAAAACGGTTACTGTTATGAAGCACAAGAAGTTATGTCACTACTTGCTGAAAATAAAAAAGAAAGTGAGATTATGTCGCTTGAAGATTCAATGGCCGTCATGCAAATCATGGATAAACTACGTGCCGATTGGGGACTTAAATACCCAATGGAATAATCAATATTTAGTCGGTTAGTGGTTAGTCATTAGTTTGTTTTAGTCTTTTGATTTTGATTTTGACTGATCGCTGACAGTTAAAAGCTAATGGCTGGTTTTTCCCTCGTTCCCATGCTCCGCGTGGAAATGCATAAAAACAATGCGTATCGTAAGATAAGTATGAATTCCTACGGGGACCGTAGGAACTAGATTTTGTTCTCGTTCCCATGCTCCGCGTGGAAATGCATAAAAACAATGCGTATCGTAAGATAAGTATGAATTCCTACGGGGACCGTAGGAACTAGATTTTGTTCTCGTTCCCATGCTCCGCGTGGAAATGCATAAAAACAATGCATATCGTAAGATAAGTATGAATTCCTACGGGGACCGTAGGAACTAGATTTTGTTCTCGTTCCCATGCTCCGCGTGGAAATGTATAGAAACAATGCGTACTGTAGAAACCAGATGTAGTGGTTAGTCATTAGTGTTTAGTTTGTTTTAGTCTTTTGATTTTGATTTTGATTTTGACTTTGACTTTGACTTTGGCTGATCGCTAAAAGCTAAAAGCTAAAAGCTAAAAGCTAAAAGCTAAAAGCTAAAAGCTGATGGCTGGTTTTCGCTTTTCGTAGCTTGAGACTCGCCACTCGAAGCTTCTTTTCTCCGCGTAGAAATGCATAGAAACAATGCGTACCGTAAGATAAGTATGAATTCCCACGGGGGATCGTGGGAACTAGATTAAAGTTAATAATCTAAAGCAGATGGGTATTTGTTATGTAATATTCATAGGTTAAGGTTTTATTATAAAAGCGAGTTAATATTTGAAGTTTTTATAATTAACCTATAACGACCCTTTTAGGGTGTTTTATGTGTGTATTATGGCTTTAATCTTCCTTTAAAGATAGTTTAATATCTATATTGTTATAATTTTATTGTTGTGTAATACTCCTTAAAAGAGTTTTATTGAGTATTTTTTACTATAAGAATCCTTTAAGGAGTTGTTATGAGTGATTATTTAGGTTCGCCTCATGCCATTGTTGCAGAGTTAGGCGAAAGGATAAGAACTGCTCGCTTAAATGCCGATTTGACCCAAGAGGAATTAGCTAAAAAAGCAGGTATATCCTTAAAAGCAGTCACTAATAGTGAGAAAGGTAAATCAACGTTACTATCGATCGTTTCCATTTTAGTTGCACTCGACATGACTGACCAACTTAATTCCTTTATACCAAGGCAAGTATTATCGCCGATCCAGCTGGCTAAATTACAAGGTAAAGAACGACAAAGAGCAACCGGTAACCATAGCAAAGATAATAGTAATAAAATCTCAGAGAAAAGGACTCCCTCATGGTAACTGAAGTTGTTAGTGTTCAACTCAATACAGAGGAAGTTGGCGCTGTAAGTTATGATACCCAAACCCGCATTGGTTATTTTGAGTATGCTCCCCAGTTTATAAAAAAGGGGATTGAGTTATCACCGATTAAAATGCCTTTGGCAAAAAAAATATATTCCTTTCCAAATATCGACTCCGCCACTTTTAAAGGTTTGCCTGGTTTAATCGCAGATTCACTTCCCGATGATTTTGGTAACGCAGTGATGAATGCTTGGGTGGCCAGTCAGGGTAAATCATCCAGTGATATCACGCCATTACAAAGGTTACAATATACTGGCAAACGTGGCATGGGCGCATTAACTTACACGCCAGCTTATCAGCGTAAACAACTCAACGCCTCACAGCCAATACAGATCGAATCATTAGTTGCCATCGCGCAGGATGTATTAAACAAACGAGAACAATTTAAAATCAATCTAAGTGAAACCAGAAAAGAAGATATCGACTCAATGATGTCATTACTTTCTGTTGGTATGAGTGCTGGTGGAGCAAGACCCAAAGCTGTATTAGCCTTCAATAAAAACTTTACACAAGTACGCTCAGGACAAACCGACACACCAAAAGATTTTACTCACTACCTAATGAAATTTGATGGCGTCAGCGAACATAACAAAAACCAAGAAACCTTTGGTGATCCTTTAGGTTATGGCGCAATGGAATATGTTTATCATTTACTCGCCAAGCAATGTGGCATAGATATGATGCCCTGTCATCTATTAGATGAAGGTGATCGCAGACACTTTGTCACGCGCCGTTTTGATCGAGTTGGAAATGAAAAAAGACACGTGCAAACACTTAATGCCCTAGAGCATGTAAGTTATAAACAAATCGGCTCTTATTCATATGCAGAACTGTTTGGCACAGCAAGAAAACTCAATCTAAGCCCAGAAGAAGCAATGCAGTTATTTAAACGCATGGTATTTAATGTGGTGTCACGAAATCATGACGATCACGCCAAAAACTTTGCCTTTATGCTCGACATTAACAACAATTGGCAACTCGCACCCGCATACGATTTAGCCTACAGTTATAAACCTGATAGCCATTGGGTAAGCAAACACTGGATGACCCTAAACGGTAAACAAGATAACTTCACCCGAGAAGATTTTTACAGCTTCGAAAAACTCAGCCCCATATTCAACAAACGAAAAATAAACGCAATACTAGACGAAACTATAGAAGCAGTTTCAAACTGGCAACACCTAGCAAAAGAACACAACGTCCCAAAATCACTCATAACAGAAATAAACCAAAATCTAAGATTGAAAATCTAGGAGAGAGCGTCGAATTACGAGATTTGAGCTACGAGGTTGGTAGCTTTGAGCCAAGCTTGTTTTTAAGTGTTTTCGCTTTTCGCAGCTCAAGACTCACCACACGAAGCTTGTTTACCCTCGTTCCCATGCTCCGCGTGGAAATGCATAGAAACAATGCGTACCCTAGAATAACAAATAAAAAGTATGAATTCCCACGGAGGACCGTAGGAACTAGATTTAACGGCTGGTTTTCACTTTTCGTAGCTCGAGGTTCGCCACTCAAAGCTTCTTTTGTCTTTTGGCCTTAACTGAATCGCTGACAGCCGAAAGCTAATAGCTAGTTTTTAAGTCTTTCGCTTTTAAAAATTTATTGTAAATATAAAAATGATGAGAATAGAGAAGTTATTCTAATCAAAAAAGTGCACTTATTGATTAGAATACACGGATGATGAGAATGTTTCCTTTATTCTAATCAAAAATAACGTCATTATGATTAGAATGAGAAGATGACGAATATGAGCTTAAAATATAGCAGGCAACATTAAACTGACAGTTCCAGTTACTAGCTTCGAGCCACGAAATTCATCGTCGCTTTTTTATTTTTTGACCTTAACTGATCGCTGACAGCTGACCGCTAACAGCTGGTTCATCCTAACCGCAGTTTCAACCAATCCGAAATATCCTTAACCTGTGCCATACAAACAGTATGTTGCATCGGATAAAGATTAAAGCTTGGATTAAGTCCCATGCTTGTTAAGGTTTGTAAAGCTTGTTCACCTAAACGGGCGGGGACAACAGAATCCATACTACCGTGCATAATACTAATATTGAGTTGCTGATTAGCTTCCGTCATATCAATAACATTTTTAGTGGCATAGTAAGTCGACATAGCCAATAAACCCGCTAATGGTTTGTTATAAGTTAAAGGCTGCTTGATAAGCCACTGCACCACCTTGAGAGAACCCCGCCAAAACAATACGATTTGGTGTAACACCACGTTCAACTTCTCGGTCGATTAACGCATGCACAGCATCAGAAGAACTGTTTAAATGTTCTAAGTTTATTTTACGCTCAAAGCTCATTTCCAAAATATCATACCAAGCAGGCATTACCTTGCCACAATTGACCGTTACCGGAATAGAAGGGGAGTGCGGAAAAATAAAACGTGTTGCTAAAGCATTTGGCAACTTTAACTCTGTAGCCATCGATTCAAAGTCATGGCCATTCGCCCCTAAACCATGTAACCAAATAACCGACGATCTCGCCTCAGTCGCTGGCTCAACCTCAACGCATGGCAAATAACTCATAAGTAAATTCTCAGTAAAGTCTATCCGTGTTAAATAAACGAAAAAGATGCAGGAAAATCAATCATAGCATTGTTTGTGATTTTGAATAATTAAAGTAATAGAGAATGGTAATCTAGAAGAAAATTTACAAGTAAAACGTGTAGGCCAATTTATTCATTACCACTATTTTAGGTAAGATTTTACAAGTGAAAAGTGATAGGTGGAAATGAAAAAAGGAATATCTAACAGTCGCTTGTTATATTACTGTGATTTGTAACTTTATAATTAAGCGACTGCTAAATGAAGTCCTATGGCATTGGTCACTTTAAATATGGTACTCCATTTAGGTTGAGTCTTTCCGTTGAAAGTTTTATATAAACTTTCACGACTTAGACCTGTGACCTCTGCTACATCAGCAACACCATGACTTTTAACTAAGTGGCCCAATGCAGAAACAAAAACATTTGGATCATCATCTTCTAAACATTCACGTAAAAAATCATTAATCTCATCTTGGGTATCCATGTAATCAAAAGGATTAAATGGGCTTGTTTTATTTGTCATATTAACTCTCCAGCTCAATTAGTAGTTCATGAGCTTTTTCAATATCTTTCATTTCGGATAGCCACTTATCAAAGGTAGGTGTTCTACAAGGAAATTTTTTATCCCATAAAATGTAGCTTGTAGGATACGATATGTACAGAATCTTAAACTAATAGTTTCAGATGTTTTCTTAATTGCATTGTTTGTGATTTTGAATAATTAAATTAATAAAGCAGGGGTAGTAAGGATTTGTAAAGAGAATTGGATTAACTATTTAAATTTCAGTCAATTTTGATTGGTGTATAACAAAGTTCATTTCTTAGATATCTTTATTGTTTCAATCTGTTAACATCGATAAAATCACTTAAACCTAAATAACTACAAATTAAGCCTATAGAAAAAAATCATTTGATTGACTTTCGAACCACCCTTAGTTTGATGTTTAATCCATACTTATACGCAGAATGTAATACTGTGTATGAAGAATTAATTACTGGAGTTCAAATTGAATTTATATGATGCTCTTGGAGTCTTATCAAGATCTTCAAAATATTCTGTATCGACTTTGCGCATTGGAAATACAGTAGATGAATTACAGGCACTTAAAGATTATTTATATATTATTCCTGATATTCAAATCGAATTTGAAACTGCTCTTGAGAATGCCCTACCTAATAGTATTATTTGCCTATGTGGCAGTTCTGGAGATGGGAAATCTGAAATATTAACAAAGTTATATAAAAGGTTTAATAATTCGATTGATTTTCATTTAGATGCTACTCACAGTAATAGCCAACATAAATCAGCGATAGATTGTTTAGATGAAAAGTTTGACGAATTCAAGTTAAGCAATAAACCTTTAGCGATCGGCATAAACATAGGTATGCTACAAAAGTTCATTAAACAAGGAAATGAGCGCCATAATGATATCAAAGAATCTTTTGAAGAATACTTTGAAAATAGACATATAAAAGGTTTTGAAACTAAAACTACTATTTTTTATGATTTCGAATGTTACCCAAGATTGAGTTTCGCATATTCCAAAATCACCTCCGATTTTATCTCTAATTTTTTAGTAAAACTGACTGACAAAACAGTAAATAATCCCTTTTTTAAATATTACCAATTAGAAAATAAAGCTAGTTCTTACTTGGCAAAAAACTTCGAAGTTTTATCATTACCTTCATTTCAAAATAAGTTGATTGAATTATTTGGACTAGCGAGACTAATGGAAGAGCAATTCCTTATACCTAGAATTTTTGTAGATTTTATCTATCAAATATTAACAATAAAAAATCAAGATGGCATTATTGGGAATGTTTTTACTAAATTTGATAATGAATTTAGTCGGTGCTTTACTAAAGTAGACCCTATAAATATACGCAGTCAAGCGCTAGACATTTTTTACCTTGAATATACTACTCACACTTTATCGGCTGAAGTGCAAGATGATATTAATACTCTTGCAACTTTGATTAACTTCACATTAACTCCTCAAGGGATTGTCCGAGTCGCATATCTCTTAGAAAATGAAAAACTAAAATCATTATTAGCTGATTTCTCAAAAGAATCATATTTACAAGAATCACTCATAAATTACCTTAATTTAATCCGTATATTTCAAAAAGATGAATTAACTAGTGAAGACGAAGATTTATGTCTAAATATTGTAGAAGAGTTAATAGTTAATTCTGCATTGGAGTACTCTAATAGGCTTTTACCTTCAAAGGCTGATGGTTATATCGTTAGTAGAAGGCTAAATGATTATTCAATCTGTAACAAGGTGAGTATCCAAGCCGACTTAGATTGGATAGGAAGACATCAATTAACATCAATCGACAAAATCCCTATTCCGCTAATAATAAATGATGAACCTGCTTATATATTTAATATTGATCTTAAAACTATGATTCAAGCTGTTTATATCTCGAATGGTTTTAGGCCTAACCGTCAAAATTTAGAGACTATTGCTAAATTTGATGAGCTTATTTCACATATTGTAAACCGAACTATAAAAACCGAATCAATGAGATTGATAAGCAATAATAAAACTATATCTGTTAGTAAAAATAGACGTAGATATACGGTTGGGGTATAGGAATGGTAAATCTTAAAATTATCGAATCGTCTATATCAGATGTTGTGAAACTTATAGAGAAGAATAATGGTCCAGCATATAGCAATATCGCAGATCAGTACTTGCCTATTGGGCCTCAAACACTTAAAGATCATAAGCTAGATTGGGACCGAGTTTATCAATCACTTATAGAAAATTTATTTCAATTATCATTAGGGAAAAGAGACCGAGCGTCGCTGAAAGAAGAAGTATTAGAATCTTTTCGAAATAGTCGAGATACCCGAGAATTAGTTGATATATTTGATCAACTTTACCTATCCTCCAACGCTATAAATAACATTACGCCTTTGGCTTACTTGGTGAGTAACAAAGCAACGTTAACTTCTAGAACCAAAACAATGATCAATATTGTTCAGGGGTTGTTAACATCTCCTTTAAGTGACAAGTTAATATCTAGTGGAAATAACCCGCTTGAATCATTATTGATAGATAAAATTCAACAGCTTTGTAAAACTAAAACTTTCAATGAAGATAATGTTACCTATTTACCATTTTTAGCTAAAGCATTTTCAAAAGACATTAAAACGCTAACAAAAAATCCTAGTTACTTCTTAAGTGAATTAGAAGGCTTTATAAATATTTATACATTTTTATATTTAACTCAACTAACCAAGCACCTGTGTATTCCTAGTAATAGATACCAAACACCTACAGCTAAACCGCTATATTTCATATTAGAAACAGAAAGGGCAAGTAAAGAAAGACATGAATGTAATCAATTTGGGTATGACCATTTATTTAGTAAAACAAATGGTATTGCTTTGTATCTTTTCCCGTATTTAGGTTATTTGAGTCAATTATCACAAGAGCCAAGTTGGATGTTAATTAATGATAATAATTTGTATCCTAAAGTAAATCAGTTTAATCAATGCATAGGACAACTCTTTGATGAAGGTTATAGGTATGAAGATTCACTTCAGGCAAGACAGTTAACTCTGGCCTTAATTTGCAAAAACAAATATTCGATAAAACATCAAGAAAAGATGCAAATAAGAAAGTCGTTGAAATATTTGAAAAAATATTCTCAGCAGAGTTTATTACTGATAGAAAAGCGACAGGTAAATATTTTGTTTTAAATTCTAACATGCTACTGCTACTTACCAATTTAGTAATAAACGGTTCATCAGAAAGTCAGCTTCTTATTGATGATGTAATCGAAGGTTTTAAAGAACGTGGTATTTGGTTGGATATTATGTCCAAGAAAGCATTATTAAAATTCTACGAAAATGTAGGAAATATCGAAAAATTAAGTGACAGTGGGGATGCAGTATATGTCAAAACTACCATTTGAAGAGTTTTTAGCTGGGTTGTTTTGTCAATTTATAACAACGTCAAATTCAATAGATACTAAATATCATTTTATCAGTTCTAACCCAGCACAATCACTTCAGTTGTATAATGGGTTTAAAAATTTAAACTTTAAACCTCTTGTTGTTGGTAATTCTAAGTTGAATTATGTAGAGGCTGACAACGGTAAAAAAATTATTGTGATGTTACATCACCTTGGTGATCAAGATAGTAACTCTAATCATGAGGATTATATTGCTAGTATTAGGGATGCTCTGAACAACATTGAAGATGCCATTTTATTTGTTATAAACAATAGCTCATTAGAGACACTAACATCTACATTTACCGATGTTAGTGTAAACAATAGTGTATTCACACCTAAATATGTCAATGATGCATTAATTGAACATGGAAAAGGAATTAAAGACGAATTAATTTTTAAATATTTAGTCACTAGCACAGAGCAAAAAATTAAAGATCAAAACTTAAGTATTTTTGGATATGAATCTCTCTATAAATCGATTCATAAAGAAAGAATTGACCTAAAGGAACACGGACTTTTTCCAGAGCCAAGACTATCAGACATCAGTAATGAAAAAGAGCTTAAGAAAGAACTAGATAAAAATGCTAATTTTTCAAAATTAATCCGAGATAGAGTACATGACTTTGGCGAAGAACCAGTTGAACTCCAGAGACAATTGGAAGATAAAGGCTTTAGTGAGCGCTTTATTAAAGAACAATTTACAGGTAAAAATAGAAACGAATATAAAAACAGAACTTTTTCAGAAATAGAAGCTGAAATAGAACGAAATAAAGATAGAAATTTAGACCTTGTTGATATCGAGATTAATGGATCTAAACTCGAAGATTGGAAACGACTTTCTGATACAGGAGTCGCTAGAAAAAACATTACCTTAATAGGTGAAGTAGCTCCTGGCATTATTGAATTAAAGGTAAGGATGAAAAGAGGAGAGCCAGTACTAAAGCAAGACCAGATTAATCTTCATGGTGATCTGAAGAAAAATCAAGTTGGCATAAGTACTTCTAATCACGAGCAACATTCAACGCTAAATGTAAAAATACCCTTTGAAGGTAAACCGACTTTTCTACAATTAAAACTTAAACGACCTTCACAAAGAGAGTGCTTTCAGTTCAACTGTTGCTTTGTCGAACAGGAAACTTTCTATTTACAAAGCTTTTTTGAAAAACTAGAAGTTGAAATAAAAAGAAACAAAGGCAAACTCATACTGGAAAATATTCAAGATAAAATAACTCTCAATCCAGAAAATATCAATATTCATAAATTTACTGGTTCAGAAAGTGAGATTAATTGTGAGGGTATAAAAGAAATTGATTTCAGGCAAAGTGGTGTAGAAGATTTCTTAGGTGAATTTGAGTTAGTTTTAAACGACTACCATTTGCCTATTACCATTACAGGAACAAAAAATATTGAAAGCGTTAAATTGCCTAGTTTATTTGATACACAACGTAGCAACGACATATTCGATAATGACAGAATACCGAAATACAAGCCTTCAAATTCAAGAGTAATTATCAGTGGAAGAGAAAAGGAGCTTTCTGTTAAAGCGAAAGAGCTATGTATTGATGAACATAAAATTATCAACGAAGGTATTTTATATTTTGATGATGAAGCTTCCAACTCTTTGTACCTAATTGATATAGAAAACGACTTCCCTAAAGTAGCCCAAGCATATAAAGCACTATTTTTATGGTTAACAGAAAATGAGACTTTGTTATCTATTACTAATTGGCCACCTGAACTGCTTAATTTAATTGAAACAACGCTCCTTAACGTTAAAGCTGAATTAGATAATATTCCACAAGAGGCACTAAGCCAAAGAAGTCGTAAGTTATTACAAATAGGAATGATTAAAAAGGGAAGTGAAGAACTTTTTAGTCCTTTTCATCCTATTTGTTTGTCATATGCCCTAGAGTTTGCCAAATTAAGAAGTATCGATAAGGTAAATTCTTTTAGTCAGGTACCACCAACTACGGTTGATAAATTTAATGCTTGCGGGTTTACTACCGGTATTATTTGATGAAAGCGAAGGATTTGTTAGAACACAAGCATTGGGTAATAACAGACTATGGCTAGAAGTCACCCAACAAAAAGACTCCGGAAATAACTACATATCAACTTTAGTACATGAGAAAATACAAGATTTTGTAACATGCTTTGATATGTTATTTCAGCAAAGCAAGGATGCTCCTTTGATTTTAAACTCAATTAATAATCAAAGTAACTCACACATTTTTAAGGGAATTTTAAACTACTATAAGAAAACAAAGATTAAGGCGAAGAAGATACAAGTCAATGTATACGATGAGGAATATCACTTTACTGCATTTGAAGAGTTTTCTGAAACAAGAAAAATTGAAGAGCTACGTGAGTTAGTTCGCTTAAATAGTTCTGATAAAGAAGCTGTTTTGGATGACCTAATATTCAAAATACGAAAAAATGTTACTATCCATAAAATAAGAGAGTTTACGGATTATGATTACGCACATTTAAGTTTTTTTAAAAATAATGAAGAAGTTACTTTACGTTCAAATAACGTAAGTGAAGGTAAATCAGGCATTGTATGTAATGGTGTTTTATCTGGTGAAGCTTCTTATTTAGAAAATGAAGTTTTCTACACTGGTTTTGGATTGAAGAATGTAAAAGCAGAAAACATATCTGTTAGCTTAGCCTCCTTATATAATCAATTACTTTTTGCATACCGAGATAAATCCGCTAAATATATAAAAGGCAATGTACCAGTACTTGCAGTTAAAGATACGTTTAGAGATAAGTTATCTAAGTCATATGATTCAAGTTTATGGACTTGCATTATTGATCCTAAAGTTACACTAGAATTTTTTGATACCAAAGATACAATATTAATCCACTATGCTGACCAATACACCAACTCAGTAGCCTATGATGCTATAACAGTATCTTCTCGTGTCGGCCTTTATAAAGATTTATTACAAAGCCAATCTGATGAGTTAATTAATTCTTTTAATGCATTAAATGGTCAATGGCTATTAAGCATTGTTAAAGAAGCAGGTAAGAAAAAAACAGAAAACACCGAGAAACAAATAAAGGAAAAACAAGGGATTGTTGTCGCTTATAAGTTCTTATCTAGTTTACTTATTACGAGCGATATTACCTGGATTCCTCTATCGGTAGGTGAAATGCTCAGAGTTACTGGCAATCTCGGCTTAGAAATTAAGGATAATGATTTTTCTGCTCGACTACATAATAAAACTACAGGTGCATTATCTGACGATATTTTGTTTGTAGGAATAAAAAATGATCAACTTGTACTATTACCTCTAGAAGTAAAAACCAGAAAGAAAGGAACTGATTTTACTAAGGCTGTAAAGCAAGCTAAAGCATTAGCAGATCATATGAAGCGATTGCTTGAGCCAAAAACATTTAAAGGAAAAGTATATCGTTCACTCTTTATTCAGCACGTTTTAACTCAAATCGACAAGTTTGAATTATATAATGTTTTTCCAGAAAGATATTTTACTGATATACGTAATAATCCTGACTCTTTATTGCAAGGTGATTATGAGATTTGTGATCTTTCTAACTATCCGGAAGGTATAGCGCTAGCAGTTAATGAAGGTATGGAACGTTCTCGGATTGAGAGTGATTTAGATGAAGAGGTTAATGTTTTAAAACTTCGTTTGCCTCAAGGGTTTGTCAAAATGCTCCACGAAAACTCTATAGAAGAGTTGTCTAAAAAATACCAAAAACAGTCAGATTATCCAGAAATAAGTAAATTAAGTTTACTTAAAAGTGAACTGACTACTTTTATCAGCCAACCGATAGAAGTTAAAGGAATTGATGTAGTAAGATCAACTAAAAATATTTACGATAGTACCGTTACTGCATCTCAAGATGATGACAGTATTGGAGCTTTACAAGAAAGCGTAGCAAAATTTAATTACCCAGACCACTTAGAAAATATTGTAGAAAAGTTACTAAATTGGTATCAAAAAGATATAAGCATTACAGATGTCTTGTCACTAACAGAAAGTGATTTAGGTCGTTTTGAAAACTTTGAATCCTCAGATATATTATCTTTTTATCGTTTAAAAGAATTTTTAACAAGCGATAAAACAGAAACTAAAGAAGAGCAAACTACGGTAAATGATGATTCAGCTAAGCTGAATATGGTGAATATTACTAATGAGTATCGAGCTTTAATTAATATTATTCTTAAAGAGTTTGGTGAAAATATAACGGTAAATCAAGTTATGGAAATAGCAATCTCATCACTTGAAAACATCAATGGTTTTGGTAAAGCTAAGGTTGATAAATTTTTAAAATTTATTGGGCAATTAAAACAAAATACATTTTCAATAAACTACCAAGAAGACTCCTCACAACAAATAGAAGATTTTGACTTGCCTTTAGGCAAGCTTGAAAAACATTTAATTAAGGATCTCGAAAATTATTTTCTACAAGAAAAGTCCCGAGAGAATGATATTCTCTCTAGACGGTTAGGTATTAACTGTAATAGTGAAACTCTTGAAGAAATTGGTAAAAGTTATGACATAACAAGAGAAAGAATTAGGCAAATTGAATCAAAAGCTAAAAAGAATTTCATTGCCAAACTAAGTATTTCACCAAAAGTTATTTGGGCAGTTACAAAAACAAACTTAAGTGAATTAAGAGCACCATTATTTCCTTCACTCAGAGATTATTTCAATACCAATAAAAACTTTTATGCTTTTTTAGAGGTTTGTTGCGCATTAAATGAAAATGAAATCAGCAAAATAACATCTCCCAATCTTAATAAAGGGGTATTTGAAGAGTTTTGGGTATGGAATAAATCACCAGCAAACATTGAAGACTTATCTTGGTATTTGCATGAGAATATGAACATTGAATTAGCTGTTGCTGAGAACCAAATTTCTATTTGGATCCAGGAAGGTATTCTTGAGAGAGAAGAAGAAGAAATTAAGCCTCTTTCTTTATCAAAAGTACCTGGAATAACTAATGCTCTATTAGACTTTCCAAATGGAGGGACATGGCAAAGCATTCAAAATCATGCAACAGAGAAAAATATTATTTCAGGTGCTTTTTATGCAGATAGACCTGAAAACAGTTACGGTTACGCGTACTGATAAGGAGTATTTATATCAGAGCGGACGTGGTACCTATAGGCACATCTCTTATTTAAATATTAGTGAAGATACTAAGCAACAAACGTTGGATAAAGTTCACTCTAAACTTAGTGAATATAAGCATGCGGGAAGAGATTCAGTGAACCTTCATGCAGATATATTTAAACCTGTTGGTTTCTCCGATGAATACTTTACCGTAAGGCATATTGTTAGGGCTTTTGGAGAGCCTTTTGGGATTTATTTTAATGGTAAATCTGGGGCTGATACAGTTAGCTTAGACAGTGAGTTTAGCCTTGCTTCTCAGAAAACGGTATTGGTAGATTTATTTAAAGCCTCATTGAAGCCATTATCTAAGAAAGATGTTGCGTCAAAAATTAGAAGCCAATCGCTCGGCCATGCGTCATTTTATTTAGATAAATTATTAACGGAAGGCAATATTGTACGGATTGATGAGGTTCATTATTCACACATAGATAATGCATTCGTTGGAGTGGATATAGAAGGTATATTGAAGTTAGCTTTTTCTTTTATCGATAGAGAAACTAGAATTATTGAAGGAGAAAAAATACAGTCGTACCTAAATAGGCATTTAGACAAAGAATATAACAAATATTTCTATATTTCCTTGTTAAAAGCTCATGCTATAGGATTTGGTAAGCACTATTATTTTATTCAGAACCTTATTTCTAACACTGAAATTGAATACAGTGGGCTTTCAGATATTTGTAGGACAGCGTTAGATAGCTCTCCCTCTCGAGAAGAAGCTATTGCGTTTGTTAATGAACGCGTATGTATCCATAAGCATGTTTTAGCGCGTTGCTTTAACCAATCATCTTTATGGGCTGTTAGTCATGATGTTAGTCCTACTTTAGCAAATGAATACCCAACAACTATTTCATCAGAGCATACAAAAACTGAAGATATTTCAATTAGTGAAACTACTATTAAAATTGATGACTCAGCAATATCTCCAAAGTCAATAAACGTTGAAGGCTGTAGGGTGTTAATTGGACAGGCTATTGATAATTTAAAACCTATTTATTGGGAATACGGCAATAAAGCACTCGCAAACAGGCATTTAATTGTATTTGGACGTTCGGGCCAAGGAAAGACTTATTGTATTGAAGGTTTGTTAATGGAGCTTGCCAAACACCAGTTAAACTCAATGGTAATAGATTATACAAATGGCTTTTTACCTGAACACCTAGAGAAAGAGTTCAAAGACAAAATACGCCCTAAAACAGATCTGGTTGTATATAAGCCTTTAGACTTAAACCCATTTGCAAAACAACTTCAAACTGTTGCTGGAATTCAAATTTCTGATAAAGCACATGATGTGGCTTCTCGTATAGCTTCAGTATTTAATACTGTTTATTCAGATATTGGTAGTCAGCAGTTACCTACCTTGATAAAAGTTATCGAAGAGGGGATTGATTTATATGGTACCGACTATAATTTTGAACGCATGTTGAAAGACTTACCCGAAGCAGGCAAACATGGTGAAGCTTTAGCTAATAAACTAAGCCCAATGGTAAAAGCTAATTTGTTCTCTTGTAAACATTTAACGGAAGGCTGGGATGGTATATATAAAGCAATACCTACTACTACACGTTTAATACAGCTGGCCACGTTGTCGAGAGATATTTGGCGATTAGCGACAGAGTTTATTTTATGGGATTTATATTCTTATGTTTGTGCTAATGGCAATAAAAATAAACCATTACCAGTTGTGTTAGATGAAATACAAAACCTAGACCACCGTTTAGATAGCCCACTTGGTAAAATGTTAACTGAAGGTCGTAAATACGGTTTATCGCTTATACTGGCTACCCAAACATTAAGTAACCTAAAAAAAGACGAACAAGATCGTTTATTTCAAGCCGCACACAAATTATTTTTTGCACCTGCAGAAACTGAAATTGATAGTTATGCAAAATTACTAGAGCAAGCGGTACCAGCTTCAAATAAAAAAGTATGGCTACAGGAATTGGCTAAATTGAGAAAAGGTGAATGTATTTCAGTTGGTCTACATATGAATGAATATGGTGTAGTAGAACAGGGAGCTAAGGTTGTTAAAGTCGCGGCATTAGAGGCAAGACTATGAAAGCAACAAGGAATTAATGAATGACGCCTATTGAGCTTAAAGAAGCGGTGTTGAGTGTTAAGCGTTGGTCGCGTAGCGACCAACGTGCACCGAATAAACCGATAATGATGGTGTATGTCTTATCTCGTTATTTACAAGGCCATGAACAGTTCTTTTTATATGAAGAAGTGTTTCATAAAGAGGTGCAAGATCTGCTAAAACGTTTTGGGCCTCAGCGGTCTGTTTATCATCCTGAGTATCCCTTTTGGCGTTTGAAAAACGATGGCTTTTGGATAGTAAATAATGATGAAGAGTGCAAATCTCGTAAAAGTAATACTGATCCATCCAAAGCGGAGTTAATTAAACATAATGTAACGGCTGGCTTTAATGACCAAGCTTATTCACTTTTGAAAGGGAATGATCAGTTAACATTAGAGTTGATTGAGTTGATATTAAGTGAAAGTTTTCCTGAAAGTATTGTGCCGGATATTGCTTTTCAGTTAGGCGCTGAATTAGCAACCCGTAATGTCCAAAAGCGTGATCCTAAATTTAGAAAAGAGGTTTTGCGTGCCTATAACTATCAATGTGCAGTATGTGGTTATGACTTAAGAATGGATGATGTTTCAGTAGGGTTAGAAGCCGCACATATTAAGTGGAAGCAGTTTCATGGCCCTTGTGATGTAAGCAATGGGCTAACGCTGTGTGCAGTACATCATAAAGCCTTTGATAAAGGTGCGTTTTCAATCACTAAAGACTTTAAAGTGAAGTTGTCAGATAGCCTGAATGGTGGGGATCAAGCACAGCATTTGTTTTTTGACTTTGACGGGCAATTAATAAGGTTACCAAAGAAAGATAACTGGATGCCAAATGTAGGGCATTTGAATTGGCATCAGAAAGAAGTTTTTAAATAAATTTTTGATCCAAGGGAGTAATAATATTGAATAAAAAAAGAACGTTTGCATTATTGGAAAACTTTAAAGAAAACTGTTAAAGCTGTACCTGGAAAATCTTTATGCAATCCAAAATTTGTATTTTCATTTTTAATAATTATGTTAATTTCAAGCTCAGGCGTATGGGCGCCTTGGGCTTTTAACATAGACCTTTCTTCAGTGTGTAATACCGAAGTTGAATCCTTTAATGATTTATCGTTATATAAATACAATGAAAAAAATAGTGTTGAGTTAGGTGGGTATTTTATTGGTATTGGTGAGACTACATCAACTAGCATTTCCCAACCTATTAATGATTTAAATTTAATTAAGTCATTAAATGACTCTTGCCAATATATAAGTTCTTTACCGATAATACTATTTCAAGGTTTCGCTATTTTTATGTTTAATTTGGGGCTCCTTGGTGGTATCGCCTTCGAATTTTTTGTAGGGCAAGGACCTAAAAAGTACGAAGATTTAAATTTTGATGAGAAAGAAATTAATAAAATGCGAATTAACGAGTTTGCTGGTTTTTTTGCTTGGTTACTTGCATTTGTATTATCTTTTTATGGTCTAAAAGAGCCTACTACTACAAGTGTCTTATCTCTTTTCGGTAGTGTTATATCGGTAAGCTTATGGATATGCACCAATTATAATAAAGCACAATTTCAAGAGCCAGAGCCAAACCCGGAAAATATTGAAGCAGGTGCTAATGACAATACTTCCAATGATGAACAATCAAATTTGAGCGGAGAAAATTTGGAATGAGTGATTTTTATGAATTCAAAGCATTTAAGGTATTACAACCATTTTCAGATTATTATGTTTGTATAATTCCATCTAAAATACTGAAAAAAATAAGCTTTTCATTAAAGGCTAAAAATAGTAATGGTGTAGTACAAGGAGTACAACGAACTTTAAACCCTAAAAGGTTACAGGATATAGCACAGTTTATTGATAGTGATTCAGCCGCATTTCCTAACCCCATTATTTTAGGTGCTAACTTTAAAGATACAGGGCGTTATGCTGATGAGGAAGAAAAAATAGAATTTAAAAATGTAGGTGACGATCTTTATAATATAAAAATACCTAAAAACTCTAAAGTATTGTCAATAATTGATGGACAACATAGACTTTATGGTTTTGATCAAGCAGATACTGAAATGGATTTATCTTGTTCTATTTACGAAGATTTAGCTATGCCATACCAAGCATTCTTGTTCTCTACAATTAATTATACTCAAGGTAAAGTTGATAAAAGTTTAGCTTACCAACTTTTGGGTATGAAATTGAAAGTAGTAGACCAATAGAGTGGCCACCTGAGACTCTTTCTGTTTATTTTGTTCGTGAATTAAATAAGATCAATCCACTACTGAATCGCATCAAGTATAGAACCTCAGATGAAAGTAATTTGTCTAAAAAAGATAAAGAATCTTTGCCACCATGGAGATTCTCTACCTCATCAATTGTTGAGGCCATTTTATCTTTAATAAGTAAGAACCCTAAGCAAGATCGATACCTTATGAATACTAAAAAATCAGATAAGGAAATTATAGGGCGTAAAGTATTAGTTGATGATATTGACTACCCTTTAAGAAAACTATATATAGCTGAAAATGATTTGGCAATTTTTGATGTGTTAAAATTTACTTTAGATGCTATAGATAAAATATTTTGGGTTAAAGTAGATGATGATAATTTTATTAAGAAAACGGTCGGTATTGCGAGTGTATTTAAGTTTCTTAAATCAGTTTTACTTAAAGATGGGGTATCACTCGATACAATGAAAAATAAGTTTCCACAATATTTAAAGAAAATTAAAGAAAATGAGGATTTTAGTGACTCAGAGGAATTTCCATCATCAACGAAGGGGCTTACAAAGGCTTACAAAAAAATGATGGAATTAACGGGATTATAATAGAAGGATGTTTATATAGATAGAGCTAACTCGGTTAGGTTTTTATGATTTCTCAAAGAAGCTATCCCATCTTCAACATGTGCTTGCCCAAGCGGCCATCTTCCCTTTTTCATCTAACTCAGGGTAGGTTAGTTTTAGTGTTAGTTCTGTTATTAACTGCGTATCACCTAACCACGTCACTTTATCCAATACTAAACTACCATCAAGCTTTTTAGCACTTTCCGCTGAATATCTAAAATCAGACTCAATAGAGCGATAGAAAGCAATGCGAGAAGATACGTTTGGTGAAATACCAGTAAACTGCTTAAGTTTCTTTAGTCGCTCTTCAGTGGTTCTGTTTAGGTTCATTCTGTTGGGTAGCATCTTAATTTACCTCCAATAGTGCTTTGGTCTTTTGTTCCCAGAAATAACCCTCTTTAAGGCTAGATGATTTAGTCGCACCATCAAACTGAATTTCAAAGGCGTGAGAAATTTCATCTTTAAAATGTGTGTTATTAAAGTAACTTTCATCAATCTCTGTATCGGTGGATAAGATGATCACTTGATGACTTGCTTCAGGAAAATAATGCTCAATCAGTTTATCTCTGTGTTTTGAGTCTAAACGTCCTAACGGTGTATCGATAATAATAGGTAGTTTCTTACCTGATGTTTTACCTAAGGCTTCAAGGATCGCAATGGCGTAAATTTGTTTTTCGCCGGCTGAAAGTGCTTTACGACTAATTGCATGCTTTTTGTCGTCAATCAGCTCTACATCAAAGGTTTTGGTATTAATGCGTGCAGATAGCTTTAAATCGTCTTTTCTAGCCAGCTTTTGATAGCTTTTAATAAACTCTGTTTCTAACTGTTTAACACGTACCTTTGTCAGCTGTTCACTGAAATCGGATAGCATTATATGGGCATTTTGGGCATTACCTAAGGAAGCTTCGGCATTAAAGGATACTTTATGTTTATCGTGTAGCTTTTGAATTTTACGCGCTATTTCGATCGCTTCACGATATTTTTGTTTTGCACTTTCAGTTTTATCTTTATGTTCTAAAATTGCTTTAGTGCGTTTTGTTGTTAATGCTTTCACATTGTTGAGTTGCTCTTCTAATTGCTCTTGCTCTGGGGCGCGGGCAATATTGACAGATAGCCCTGCAATTAATTCTTCAACTTCAACCAAGCGTTTACGTGCGTTATCAAATCGTTTAAATGTGACAGGCGTTTGAACATTAATTTGAGTTTCAATTTGGCTTAACTCTCGATCAGAGATATCCAGTTTAATTTCTGAATTTTGTTGATTTGATTCTCGCTCATCTAAACTGTTTTTGATTGTTTCAATAACTGTTGTTGCATCTCCTAACTCAGAAGTTAATTGCCAGCTTAGTTCTGTCATGAAAGCGGTAAGTTCTTTATTAAAGCTATTTGTTTGCTTAGTTGCTTTCTCTTCGTTTAATTGTGTCAATAACCTTTGAAGTGTTTTAGGCGCAAACGCGAAGGGCAGTTCACCTTCTATTTCACTACGAAGTGTTTTTTCAAGCTCTTTTCGTTCTATATCTAGTGCGAGTTGTTTTGCTTTTTCTTGTTCTCTGCTACTAGCCCAGGCACCGCCACGTGAAGATAATTCAGCTTCTGCGTTATCAAGTTCTTTCTTTACTAAATCAATTCGTGCTCGACTTAAGGAAGCTTGATTTGTTAACTCTTTAGCTTCATTTTCAGCAACTGAGCGAGATTTATCCAACGTTTGAATTTGTGCTTTAATATTTGCTGGCATAGTTGTCGCATCATGGCGCTTTAGATATAGAGCTAAGTCGCTACGTAAACGATCTACAACATCAATTCCTAATAAACGTCTGACAGCTGTTTGTAATACTTGGCCAGATTCGTCTTCTGCTAAATCGGCAATTTTTTCTCCATCAAAGAAAAAAGATCAGCAATACCGGTTGGGATAAGTTCAGTTAAGAAACTTTGGCATTGGTCATAGCTGAGTTGTGTTAGCTCTTCATTATTTTGTTTTAGGATCAATTTATCGCGCTTACCGCGCTCCCATGCTCTTGTTATTTTATATTCACTTTCAATACCGTTATGGCTATGAGTGAAGACTAATTCAATTGATGATCTGTTATCGGAAATGCCGACACCATTATGAATAAGTGCATCAAGTTGCTTTTGGTATTCGGGGGTTGATAATCCGCGCCCAAAGGCAATACGTCCATATAATGCAACACGTACTGCACTTAAAATGGACGTTTTACCTGCACCGTTTAAACCACCAAATAATATGATTGGTTTTGTTAAATTTTCTTTATTTCCGCTACGCGGTGCTAGGTCAATTTCGTGAACGCCACGAAAGACACGGAAGTTATTTACAATCAGGCTTTTAATTATCATATTAAATTTCTACCTTGCTTAGTTGCTCTAATTTGGCAAGTTCTGCTTCATATTGTGCAATTTGATCTTTGTGGACGTCAAAAGCTGAACGACTTTGCAAGTTCGTGTGTTTCTCTTTTATTTGCTCGAGTGTGCCCCAATCCTGTTTTAACAAGGTACCAATTTTATCAAAGACACCTGTACGGCGACTTAATCCCTCTAATGAAATCTCAAGGTCGAGTAATTTTTGGACCATTTCAGCTGATACTTCGTATTTTTCACCCAGCTCGAGTAAAATTTGTGCTTCTATTTCACCAAAGTTGTTATTGTCGTTGACTACCCAATTTAAGTCTTTACCGTATATTTCACGGTAAATTTTGGGTAACTCATCTGCCCAATCTGGCTCATTAGGGTCGTTTAACCATTCTTGGCGAATTGCATGAAGTTCAGGCTCAGTAATTAAAGTAACTTTGTAACCATCTTCATTGAATTTTTTTCTTGATTGAGTAATTCTTGTAGCCATTCTTTACGGAATCTCATCATATAAGGGCCAGGAACATGAGCACGGTCTTTAGTGAGCTCTTCATCGCTTTTAGCTCGTTGGTAACTAACTTTCCCCGTGCGCCTTTTGAAATTTCTATATGTAGCTTTTTCTTCTGGAATAGTTGTTATAGCTAGCTTCTCTCTAAATTCTAACAATGGTAGCATCCATTCTTCACCATTTTTAATTAGACTTTCCATTGCTCGATCTTTACTTACGACAGTGCAAGTCCAACAGCCAAAACGTGAATTACCGCAAGAGGGAGTACTATCATCAATTACCATTGGGCATTCGCCTTGGTCAGATGAATCTTTGTACAAGTTCCACAAGGTCATATTTTTTGAACCCCATGGATTTTCCCATTCTAATTCATATTTGTTTAACCACTTTTTACCAATACCCATAGGTGAGATGGTTACCTCTAAACTGCAAGCACGCAATATTTTCCACACATCGTCCATGCTCCAGGTATCAATAGGAGTATAGATAAATGCATTGGCTAAAGTAGTGTGTCGAGCAAGACGTGTATTTTCTATTTTATGTTTTGCGATAACTTGAGCACGTGAAGCACTTTCTTGGCTACGTGAGCCTAATATAACGATGACTTCATCGTGCTTAGCTACTTTATCTTTTATAAAATCACTGACAGGGTCAATCTTCATTCTCTCTGTACACCAACGGAAACTTTGTGTCGGTGCTGGGTAGCCTTTACCTAACAAACAAGCCCAAAAAGTTTTATCTGGTTTCGGTAATACTTTATGTGTGGTGATGGGTAAATTGTCACGTTTTGCCTGGTTTCCAATACTTGCTAAAGATTTATTGACGTGGTCAATAACCAGTGGTGTTTCTACTAATGTATCGGAAGCTACCACATAGATATTTTTAGTACGTTTTTCTTCATCTAATGCTAATAAAGCTAAATGAGATCAGCGTCACAACTGCAGAGGAGTCTTTACCACCACTATAACCAATAACCCATGGTCGATTATCACTACAATAAACCGTTTGTACGTCATTGATGAAGTGCTTTAAAGCAAAACCTTCGTGATTTTTTCTTCGCGTAAAAGATCACGACAAAGGTTTGCACTGACCAAATTTTTCAATTCATCCGCAAGATTATTATATGTGTTTAATTGTTCAGGTAGCGTTTCATGGTTGTTGTAACGCTTAAAACCTGCAAAAAACTCATTTTCTATATAATCAACTTGCTCTTCGTCTAGGCCATCGGCTCTAAATAAATCAGCCATGTTATGCCTCTTTTTTAGTTATGTATTTATTTTCTAAGATTCGTTCATCGGGAGTTAACGGCAAACCTAATGCTTCTTTTAATGCATTAGTGGTCAGCATAATATTGGTTGATGCTTTACTTAGCCTGCCATGTAACATACTGCGTGTAGCCCACTGAGGGTTAGATTTACGCCAATCTACATTTTTAAGTTGCTTGATTGTTTCTTTCCAATCATTGGGTTTTGCTGTTAACAAGGCACATCCTAAAGAACCTAATGCATGTAAACCTACGCCGTGAGCATGTATATATTCTTGTCGGAATTGAGATGGAGACAACTCTTTATTTATTATCATTTGCCATTCTGGTGTCGCATCAAATACTGCATGCCAATATTCATTCGAAAGCGTTCTTTCTTCATCTGAAAAGCCATCTTTCATACCTTTGCTGAGTAATGCACGATTGGCTTGTTTTAAACTACTTAAAGTAAATAATTTACTGCTTTTTGAACTGATATTAGATTTTTCCATTTCAGTAAAACCGATAAATGGTTTTATATGTTGTGCTTGATATCTCGCTAATTCAGCACTTTCATCACGTAAATCATATAATGCACCTAAAGAAGGGCTTGGTTTTACTGCATGTTTGTTTAAGTCAGCAAACATTTGTTGGCTACGTTTTAAACCTTCATCGACAAAAAATACAACAGCAATATTGTCATGTCCTAAGTCTGGGTTTTCTTTTAATGCGGCTTCGATCGTCTGCTCGTCTGTGTTGACCATCATTAATAAGGATTTGTGCATCCATCGGAATGCTTAATGTGCCTAAACCTGATAGACCAGCTTCTGTAAATTTTATAGAGGAAGCAACGGAAGCTGTAATCGCTGAGAATACGTAATCATTTCGATTTTCTGCAAGGTAACGTGCCATTTCTGGAATACGTGATTTATTTAACGTTCGTTGCGCTCTTAATTCAGGTGGTACTTCTTCTTCATCGAATACGAATATCTTAGGAATGGTACTTAATGGGCAAGTTGCTAGGTAGAAGGGCTTGCCTGCTTGCATACCACTGACAGCAGGAAACGAAAAACAGTAACCATCTTGAGAGTTATTCATAATACACCTGTATGTTAAGATTAACGTGTAGTTGACTATGGTACGTTAAATTTAACGTACCGCAAGATATTTGTTAGTAATTTTTATTAGATATAGACTTATTTGGTGAGTTTTTCTCTAAATAAGTCATTATTTAAGGTTTTTAAGTACTTTAATAGTTACTAAACGTTATTGGATAACGTGGTGTTTTTATATACAGATTTCTTGGTTTGCACTGACGTAATCGAAAATCAATAACCTATAGGGTAAATTTAGCCTCCAGTCATTTCTGTCAAGCCAGAGTAATTTATTATTATTTAGTTAATGAGGCAATTATTCATATTATTTGCCTCATAAAATGAGGCGAATAATTTTTGAGTATAAAGCCAACGATCTTTTTATCTTCTTCTCGTAATCTTGTCTCAAACTCATTACGCGACAATAAAACATCTTCGCCTAAATTTATATTCAGCAATTTAGCCAGGCGTTTATCAAAGCTAATTTGTTTTTTATAGTTAACAAAACTCCCATCAATATAAGCTCCTTTATTTAACAGTGGCGGTCTTCGGTTTTCATTGATGTAATCAAAGAAGTCGATATCTTGTTCTGCCATTTTTATTTTGATGCGTTCAACTAAAAAAGGGACAGCTTTATTTTCAAAGTCATCGTAACCTGTGAGGGTGACTTTGCCTGAGGTGATGTGAATTTTTATTAGGTCGATATCATCATCAATTTCACCGTACATTTGTAGAGCAGAGTCTACGTAGATTCGTAATAATAAGGGTAATTCAGGTAAAAAGCTTTTATGTAATAACAGTGAGTGCCCTTGGTTTAAAACACTAGCAGGCAGGGCTTGATGTGCTTTTAAACATTGTTGTTCTATCAGTTCGATATCAGCGATTGCAAATAACAGTTCTGTGGCTAAATTAAGCGCGATTTTATATTCACCAAACAGCGCTTTGATATCTCGTTTTAAGTCTTCGGGCTGTTGCGTATAGGGTTTACGTTTTTCGAATAAGCTTATTGCAAAATAAGCGAGCAAATCTTCTTTTCGTTTATGCTGTGCTTGTTCAAATTCAGAGGTATCGTAAAGTTCTCCAAGTAATGAAAAAGTTTTCTTAAAAGAGCCTGTTAAAGCTTTTATTGACTCAGCTTCTTGAAACTCTTCATTGGCAGGGATTCGGCCTAATTGTAAACAGGTTTGCCAAAAATCATTAAACAGTGATTCATGTTGTGTGATTAATAATTTAGCTTGGTCTTTTTGTATTTTTTGTGTATTTACAGGCTCTGGTGAACTGAGTTGTTTCCAATGGGTGTGACGTTTATAGCGACTTTGCAAATAGTTTTGTTCTGCTATTTTATCTCTAAATATGTAAAAAATCCCAGGTGCAACCGTAACTGCGACTTCACCTAAATGGCGTTCGATATAGCTTTTTATTTCAGTTTGAGCAAAGTATTTTTGAAAGGTATTTCGTGAGGTGATGACGCCATCTTTATAGGGAGTAAATTGGCTAATATAAGTTTCATTAGCAAGCATCACTGATACAACTAAAAATTGTTGCGTTAATTCCCAGGCTTTTAATAAAGCTTCTAAACGTTCATCTTGATCTTCAATAACATTTAGTACAAAACCTAAATTTACTATATCTGAGCTTACTTTATCATTATCAGGCTGAAAATTTGGGTCCCATCCTATTGCATCTAATCCGTGCGCTTCTAATTCACGTAAGTCATCGCCACGGCCACAACCGTAATCAAAGACTGTGTAATCACCTTCTAAGAAACCACTTTTAGCGAGTGACTTCATGGGGGCTGATAATTCATGGCGTACGATTGCTGTTTTGTGGCGGTCAATATTTTTGTCTGATGTTGGATCTATTACCGAACTACTTCTGAATAACCGCCCATCGATTAATTCATAACCATGTCGCGCAATTAAGTTTAGCCAAGATTGTTTAAAACCTATCATGCGCGTATTTTCATATAATCCTGCATTTACTCCTTCGCTTGTTACTTGCGTGAAATGTTCATAGTGAGGATTATCATTCAGGATCATGGTTTCTTTTCGATGCAGAATAGGCGGGTTTTCTGAATTTGAGTATTCGGTAATTCGGTGTGATAACTTGTTTAAATCGACGTTAATACTTTTGTTTAATGCAGGGTAGGAGTCTTGATAAAATTCAGGATAATTCAGTAACGACAAGCGGAATTCTTTTTTGAATAATTTAACTAAATTCCATTCTTCATCTTTTATATTAAGGGCTTTAGCAACCGCGGGTATAAAACCCTGCAGCTGTTTTAGGTAATGCATTAAAGGCATCTTTATGAAGGTATAATGCATCGGGTAATTGTTTACCAAATTTGATTTCTTTGACTAATTTTGTAAACAGTTGTGCGTCCATGAGTTTCTTTATTCCATCACTAGATTGAGTTTTCTAATAAAGCCAATGCTTTATTTTCTTTTGCACCTTTACCCATATTGCGCTTGCCATTTTCATCGCGCAGTTTTACATGTAAATATTTTGAGTGTTCGGGGCCAAAACTAATATGAATAGGGCGGTCAGAGCCATAAAAATATAATCTATCGTACGGTAGCTCATTGATAACATATTGTGCAACGATGTGCATCTGGTTCTCGTAACCTTTAATGTAGATATCACAAGTCGCACCATCGCGTTTACATATTCTATTCCCGCGACTGTTTAGTTCATAGGTCGCGTGTTGATCAAGTTCAGGTGCCATATCTCCAGGGCTATTCTTTTTAATGTAACTGAGTAATTGAAAAGAGGTGAATCCGTAGGTGACTTTTATCTCGCCAAATTGAGCTTGCAATGGTGCAATAATATTTTCATTAAGTTGTTGTAATGCTTGCTGTGTTTGTTCAGTGAATGGCTGATTATCACCGTCGTAATCAGTGTGTTTTTGTTTAAACCAAGTTATTAAATTATTGTTCATATTTTACCCTTGTTGAACCATTAATATTATATGCACAGCATTTTAATTATTTATCGATAAAATGTTTTGTTGATTATAATCACCAATATTGTTGTTTTATATTATATTGGTGCTTATAATCATCAAAAAGGTTAGTTTATATGAATTCTTTATTGAAGATATCAGAGATAATTCTCGTAGAAAGAAAAAAGAATAAGTGGACCCAACAACAATTGGCGGATTACGCGGGACTTAACCGCTCTACAATTGGTAAAGTTGAGCGTGGTGATTATGATGAAGTTGGTCTGAGAAAGATTGAGCGGTTATTGAATTTGTTTAACAAATCTCTGGCAGTTACTGATGTCGGCTTGCCTACTTTGGATCAATTAAAAGAGCAAAATAATGGCTAATGTTGATGTATATAATCACAATAAACGAGTTGGACGACTTCAAAAGCAAAATATAGCGCATCATTACGGCTATGAATTAACTGCAAAACACGCTTTGTCTTTAACCATGCCTATTCGAGTGGAAACTTATTCGTTTGATGGTTTGCATCCTTTTTTTCAAATGAATATGCCTGAAGGGGGTTACGTGAAGCAATTGAAAAAGCAACTATTAAGCAATATGGGAGTGATGATTTAACGGTTTTAGCTTTGTTAGGTAATAATCAAATTGGTTCTGTGAGGTATGCACTTGAAAACAAACCTCTTGTTACTGATGATGATTTTGATTTGAGTTTAGATCAATTGATTGAAAGTGATAACCTTGATCTGTTTTCTGAATTATTATCTCGATTTGCACTACGTTTCTGGTGTTGCTGGTGTTCAACCTAAAGTCTTATTAGATGCTAAACAGCAGTTCAAGCAACAATTCAAACAGCAAGTAAACCAAAAAAACACATACCCAATTGATTCATATATTGTTAAAAGCTGGGGAGACGAATACCCTCAATTAGCATGTAATGAGTTTATTTGTTTAAGTATGGCTCAAGTCGCAGGTTTGGTTGTTTCCCTTTTTATCTTAGTGATAATGGTCGATTACTGATAACGAAACGTTTTGATATTAATGCTGATGGTAAACCTATCGGTTTTGAAGATTTTTGTGTTTTACAGGGAAAATCTACAAAACAAAAATATGATGCTAGTTTAGAATCATGCGCTAATACAATTAGTCAGTTTGTTTCTTCAGCGCATCGTTCTTCTGCTTTATATGACTTTTTCAAACTAACATTGTTAAACATCATGTTGAGAAATGGAGATGCACATCTAAAAAACTATGGGGTTGTCTATGATCATCTTACTGATTATCGATTAGGAAACATGCCAAGTGAACCTGTTATATTTTCTCCTGTCTTTGATATTGTTAGTACTGTGGTGTATATAAAAAATGACACGATGGCTTTAAGTTTAACTGGGTCAAAACGATGGCCTAAATGGAAGGTTTTGGTCAAATTTGCTAAGCAACATTGCTTACTTTCAAACAAACAAATAGAACAAATTCTACAAGAAATAGAATCATGCTAAATTAATTACTTTACCGATAATCGAAACGATAAGTCGCCAGCATGAAGATTTTAGAAGAATTGCTGATGAGCTAAAGCTGTTACTTAATAATAATATTCAAGATAACTAAACCCAACTTAAAACCTCTATTCAAATAGCCTATATCAAAACAGCGCTTTTATCTTAGCAAAACTCATCCCAAACTCACTTGGGCTGAATTTGAACTTTGACCAGTCACTTAACGTGTTGATAGTTTCGTTGGGCGATGGAGCGATATAAGCTAAACCTGCGATGATAACGACGGTTATTAGGGTTAGTATTTTATTATCAAAATCAGCTATTTTCAGTGCGCTACCAAAGGAGCGTTTGATGGTGACGTTACTTAAATCGACGCTGTATAACTCGTCTAATAAAAGGTGAATTAATCCCCTAATAATATAAACCCTCCTGAAAGCCATGCAATCAGTGCTTTGTCCTGTAGGGCGCTTTGTGGTGTGCTTGGCGATATCACACTCCATATCACTTGTGTTGTTATTAGTGCACATAAAATTAAAAATAATAAAGAGTGGCAACTGCCTCGATGTACGGTGAAATATTCAAAGAGAGGTCGAACAAGGTATTTTATGACTAAAAACACCACGAGCGGGATGGCAATAAGCTCAATGAAGCTGAGTTGTGCCGACCATTCACTGGTTATGTAGCGGATACAGATTAAGACTGCACTTAAGGCGAATAAGTTAAAAATAATATCTAGTGAGTGGGAGTTATCAGAATCGACATCTGGTAATAATCCACCAATGGTGCCTAAAAACCATAAACCTACCGCTGTGTTTATGTTGATATGTTCTGCAGATAAAAGCACTGCTCGCACTCAGTCCGGTTAAGGTGGTCGCGACATTAAGATGGGTATTGAAGTTTGCCATTGTTTATCTCGTGGGAATAATGAGTGGCTATTCTAGCAAGTCCCTTTAACTAAAAACAGGATCTCATTATTGGCTTTAAACAGTATTCAACAAGTTGATTTTAGAACATAATGTTTGGAGTTATCAGTACTCAATAAGTAATTCGTAATATTATAAGGAGATATTTATGGCAGATTTACAGGCAGGTTCTTGTTTATGTGGTTCGGTAAAGTTTGAAATAGAGGGGCGTTTAAAAAGTTCTTTTTATGCCATTGTAGCCGTTGTCGAAAAACTTCGGGTTCTGCGCACTGTGCTAATTTATTTGCACCAGGGGCTAAGCTAAATTGGTTGAGTGGTGAAGATAAAGTGACTTTTTATCGACATGAAGGGGCTAACTTTGCGCGCAACTTTTGTTCTGTTTGTAGCTCGCTTTTACCAGTTGATGCAAAAGCGAGAGAAATAATTGTTGTACCAGCAGGCTGTTTAGATACGGATGTTGAAATATCTCCACAGGCGCACCTTTGTACCGATAGTAAAGGCAATTGGGATAAGATCTTGAATGATGTTCATTGCTTTGAAAACATGCCTGTTTAATTGATGCTAATTCCGTTAATACATTACTGATCAAAAAGAAGTTTTTATTTAACCTCAGCTCTGGGTAATGGATGCGAAATAACATTAAACTTCAAGAGGTTAAAAAATATATTATACAGTGCTGTTAGTTTTGCGTAGTTCAAGGCGAATTATCGAAGCAATAACGGGTTATTGGGAGATGATTTAACGCAGAAATATGCGTAAATAAAGGTACTGTATCGTTTTGCTTATCCAGAACTGAGGTTATTTAGTAATGTATTAACGGAATTGCTTTTACTTTATGTCCCTCCTTGATCTTCATTCTTTACATCTTTTGTAATTAAATCCTACCTCTCTTTTATTCAAAATAATGAATTTATTTTTGTGTTTTGTGTGATTTTTGAATGATAATAAATTAATATTAAATATGATTTTGATATAAATTAGCTAGCTTCACGTGTTATCTATTATTCGTGATTTAGCGATAGGTTAACCAAGTTAACCTAGTTGGGGGATTTTCGAATATTAATACCAGTCGTAATAATTATTGTTCTTTTTATTGGTTAAAGCGCTTATTTCATTGTTGAAGGTTCCGTGACGTTTACAATAACTTTCGCCTCGAGCTAAACACCTTTTCCTACGCAACATTCTGAGCACTTTTTTAATCGCATTGGTATAAGGAGACAGATTATGCAAACAATTGAAATTTTATATTCTGTTGGTAAAGGTGGGAAAAATAAAGCGATAGATGTGGCGTTAATTCAAGCCTTGTTAAAGGCAACTTTTTTAGATCTTAGAAGGCAATTCCGTTTAGGCAACAATGATGTGGATGACGATTATTCTTTATTAGAGGTTAATGGTTCTATTTCTGATGTGCTTATTGTGGCTATCAAACAATTCCAACAGGATATTGTGGAAATGAAGATACCTGATGGACGAGTAGACCCTAATGGACTTACTTTTAAGAAGCTTATTGAAATTCAAAAAACGCCACCTGTTTCGTTGATGAAAACAATTTTTAAGCCTGCTGACTTTGAAAAAACAGTATTAAATACTATTTCGACAAAACGCTTTAAAGACTTTTTTAAACAGTATCATGGATTAACTATTTCTAAAGGTGAAGATCTTGCTGGTTTTTTTAATAAAATAAAAATGGATAGTAAGATTATTTGCTTTGAATGGGTACGCTTATATGTTGGCTACCGCTTATCATGAAACTACTTTTTCATTTTTACCAAGAAGCGAAGCGGGTAAGGGGCGTGGTTATCAGTATGCGCAGGTATTTGATGTGACGGACACTCATGGTATCCGTGGTGTTGCTGGGAAAGTATATGAAAATGTCTATTATGGGCGTGGTTATGTGCAAATTACCTGGGATTATAATTATAAGAATCTGGGAAAGGCGTTAGATATTGGCGATAATTTGTATATTAACCCTGATTCGGCACTTGAACCGGATATGGCTTATCAGATCATGTCCTTTGGAATGCGCCATGGACGTTTTACCGGAAAAAAATTGTCGGATTATATAACGGAAAATAATGTAGATTATTTTAATGCTCGCCGTATTATTAATGGAACGGATCATGCAACTAAGATAGCTGAATATGCGCTGTCTATTGAGTGTTTATTACGTTTGGCGGCCTGTTCATTAAGTGATTTGGCTAAATTAAAAATACGATAATTAAAGTGAAAAATTAAAACGTGAAAAACAAGTTATTATTAAAAAGTAGGTTAAAGAATCATTCAACTAAGGCGTTATTAATTTTATCGGCATGGCCGTTTTTATTCGCTTGTACTAGCCCATCTGTCCTTGAAAGTATTGATGCTTCTGTTGCTGAGAAAACACGAACTCAGTGGCGAGAGAAATTGAATTGGCCTGGTTTTTGTGATGATGGAGTGAGTCATATTACCCAATACGATGATAGTTTTGTTGGCGTTGAAATTTATGATTGGGTTGCAGGTAAAAAGCTGATTTCAGTAGTATGTGAAACGGGTGCTTATCAGCAAGGATTAATCTTCTATTTACAAAATAATGCATCAAATGCTTCTTATCAGCTAATTAACTTCCCTCAATTTGCTTTGATAAAAGATGCGCCTGTTGATGCTAGTTTGGAAACAAAATCCGACTTTGGCTATTATCAATATCGTGACCCCCTTGTATCAGGAAACTTTCATTTTGATGTTGTTAACGGTCATATTCGTGTTGATGATTTTTATCGAAGTGGCGGAGGATGCGGTATAAGTACTAATTATTCTGTTTTAACAGAGCAAGCAAATGTGATTTCTTTACGTACTAAGGAAAGCTGTGATGAGGTTGATGCAAAAATTGCTGACTGGCAATTAAAGTCAAAATCAGAATATTCAAATTGGCCAAAACACTAGTGGTTTTTTTAGGTAATTAATAGGGTGAGTATTTACAGAAATTTACCACTCTCAGTTTTACTGTTATCAGCAAAAGCACAAAGAGAGTGGTTGATATTTGTTAAGCAAAATCTGTACTGATTCTGCTTAACTTAAAAGATTAACGAGTTTCTAAATCGTCTTCGTAATCTTCATCGTAGCTATCATCTTCATCAAAGTCTTCATCATCTAATGACTCAAAGTAAGCTTGTTGTTTTTTGTTATATAATTCAGTCGCTAGCGCTTTTTCTGAAGCTTGTTTAGTCGCTAATTCGGTGCGAGCATGACGTTTATCTGCTTTACGTTGATTACCTGCTTGTAGGTTTTCAACACATTCAGCTAGTTTTGCTTCTGCCCATTCTGTTGCTTGTGCTTCACTTGCAAAACCTTTCTTTTGTTTGGTAACGCTTGTTTTGCGTGAGCTAACTCGACGGGTAACTTCCGCATTCCATTGATCGCCAACTTGGCTAACAGAAAAGTCGAATTTTTGTTGTTGTGACATTGTTGTTTTTTCCTAATAATATTCTGTACTGAAATTCAGTTCGCGCTGATCTTAACATGGAATTTCGTTATTTGCTTTTTATTGTTGGCCAACTAAAGCCTTTTTCGCTTTTTATTTTTGCTGAACCACTGTTATTTTTTTGTTCGATAAAGTTTCTAATCAATTCGCTGGTTGCAGGGTTATCTTTGCAGAATGTTTTGAGGTATAAAATCTCCACTTTTTTACGTGCCCAGGGCGTTTTACGTAGAAATTTTAAACTCGATTTTAGACGCGGATTATTGATGAAACAGTTAATATTTAGGGTTTCACCCATTGTTTTCCAGCCGAACTTTTTTTCTAAGTCGATTAAAATGTTTTCTAGTTTTACGCCGTGGAGTGGATCTTTATTCATTTTGTTACCTAAGATGTTGTTGAAAGCATAGTGTAACAAAGAATACTGGCCAGATAAGTTTAAATAATGGGTTTACAATAAAATGTTGGTAAATGATGGACATTTACCAACATAATTTAGGGGCTTTCGTTATTTTTTAATGTCGATGCTGTAAAAGCTTGTGGTACCACTGACTTCGTTACCAACAATTAAAATTGGGCTATTCGTTGGGCTATCTTTAGCTGACACAAATTTGAAACCCTCTGGGCCTAAATCACCAGCGTCAATTTGATATTCTTCAATACCATCACCGTTGCTATCTTTATTGTCTTTAGGGTCAACATTAAGGTTACGGTTATTTAGGTATTGTACAAACTTTGCTTCGCTTGGGTTACTGATATTGTAAACCATGATCCCACCCATACGCTCAAGGCCAATAAAGGCGTAGGTCTGACCATGAATAACACCTGTTGTGATTGCTTCTGGCTCAGGGCCTTTGTTATCACTGCGGTCTTCACTTTTGAGTTTACTGTTTGATTGGTTAAACTGTTTACCGTATTTTTCTGCGGTAATAAGTTCAAAATCACTGCCTGAATCGAAGACTAATGTTTCTGTTTTCATGTCCCAAATAGAGAATGAACGTCCACCAAATGTCATTAGGCGGTCAATTTTGCCATCACCATCAATATCACCAAACTCTTGTGTTGCTGAATGTGAGAATTTGACTTGTTGTACGGCATCTTGATATTTACCGTCTTTTTCAAAGTGGCTTAAATCAAGTTTATTGCGTTGTGGATTATAAACTTCTTTGTCGAAAGCATCGGCAAGGTTTATATCGTCGGCACAGGCTTTGTCATCAAGGTTGTAATAGAAGTTTGCCATTTCACATTGCATTTGTGGTACTTCAATCAACCAATCACTACGATCATCACCTTCGTTAGCCGTTAGTAAATAGTCATTATGTTTAATGCGCACGGTTGCAATTGAGTCAGGTTGATATTGACCAAGCGCTGGTTCGTTTTTGATATTGGCTTTTTTGTCTTTGTTGTTTCCATCAAATTCGTTACCGGCTAGCATGTGATCTTTGAAACCTAGTGCCATGATTTTTTCAATCGACTTGGTTTTTAGGTCAATAACTGCAATAGCATTATTTTCTTGTAATGCGACATAGGCTTTACGCGCTTTGTTATTAATGGCGATGTACTCAGGCTCAATGTCCTGTGCAACAGAAGCATTGTATCCATTTAAAACAACTTGTTTTGGTAATTCGCTATGACGTTTGGCACCAAGGTTAAAATCATCAAAGGTAATACGTGTCACCTCTGTGCTAAGTTGTCCTTTATGCCAATCAATATCAATAATTGCTACTTCACCATCTGGGTCAATGGCATAGTTATCGTTACTTGGCTCACCTTCAATAGCAACCACTAGTTGCTTGCCATTTGCTGTGAAAGTTAGCATATCTGGCAATGCACCAACGTAAACGGCATTAATAAAGGATAAGTTTTGACTGTTATAAAATGCAACCCAACCAGCATCTGTTTTATTTTCTGCTTCAATGGCAATGGCAAGTAAGCCATTTTTTACATCAACGCTATTGGTTGCTCCAGCATCTACGTTAAGGTGTTTTTTTAAATCGCTTTTGATATCTAATGAGGTATTTAGTGTTGGGTGCTGGATATCTTTACTATTTAGTACGTCAATTTTGCCAGACTGTGCATTTACAACAAATGTTTGCTGGGTCATTTTATCGTAAGTTACGATTTCGGCGAGCACTTTGATCAAAAATGTTACTGTGATAGCGACCTTGAGGCGTTAATTCTATCGAAGTATGTTCAGTATTGCTGGTTGTTGAACATGCGCTCAGTGCAGTTGAAAGGATTATTGTAGTGATCAAGTTCTTTTTCATGACTTACCTTATTTGTATCTAAGTGAATCGAATCGTTTTTAGGTTGGGCATGTTTTACCGAATAAAGATGACAGTTATATTGCATTTTCGTGGCAATGCGATGACGGTGATAGAAAAGTGGGGGGACTAAAGTTGAGAAATGTTGAGTTTGCCGGTCAATTTTTATGCTCGCTTGCTTAATAAATAGTTAGTTTGTTGAATTTATCGACATTCAAACGTTTTTTTGAAAATAATCACCCTTAAGCGCTTGTAGTTGAATTAAAAATGTATAGAATACTCGTCACTTACTAAGCACTGAGCAAACAAGTTCAAGTAAAGTAATTGCCCGGATGGTGGAATCGGTAGACACCCAAGATTTAAAATCTTGTGCATTCTGTGCGTGCGAGTTCAAGTCTCGCTCCGGGCACCATATTTAAAATAAAGAGCCTCGTTTATCGGGGCTTTTTATTGCCTAAAATTCAGCATCTTCGCTTATTTCCCTGTTACAGACTAATGGCTAATAATTAATGGCTTCGAGTCTCAATGCTCGTAGCTCTCTACTAAAGATAATAAAGCTTCGAGTACTGAGCTTCTAGCCACGAACAACTATGACTCATATCTACTGTATTGGGGGCATATCACCCTAATTACTAATTACCAATCACTAACAACTAATTTCGTCGCCTATTTATTGTCGGTCAAATAATTCTGTACTCATTCTGTTATTATGTGGCGAATTTTAATTTTAAGGAAAAGTGATGACTGAATATATTATTCTCGGCGTTATTGTGGTGTTTATTTATTTTGCATTAATCAAAAATAAACCTGTTCGCAAAACAGATTGGGAAAGCTTACCTAACTTCGAAGAATATCAAGCCATAGAAAAGTCACATAATGAGGAAGGAACACTGTGTTGCCAACATTGTGGACATCAAGAAATGGTTGAACGAACTTTAAAAGACAAGAAAGAAAATCCAGAAAATAATAAATTTTATCATGCCTGTACGCAATGCAAGGTAGTGTTGTGGCGTAGCCAGAAATAATTTCAAATTAAATATAATTACCTCTAATTTAGTGAATAAAAAGAGGGCAAGCAGTATTGAGTTAAGTATAATGCCTGTCGCTAAAAGTTAATAGGATATCAGTGTGGATACAAGTAACGAAAAACGTCTCAATAAATACATCAGTGACTCTGGGTTTGGTTCTCGCAGACATGCGGATAAGTTGATTGAACAAAATCGAGTCAAAATTAATGGTGTGGTGCCCGAATTAGGCACTAAGGTACAACCGGGAGATATTGTGGTCGTTGATGGTAAACGCATTAATGCCGTTGAAGAAAATAAATCAGACCGTGTTTATATTGCTTATAACAAACCTATTGGCATTACTTGTACCACTGAATTAGATGTACGTGGCAATATCATTAATGCGATTGGCCATAAAAAGCGTATCTTCCCAATTGGGCGCTTAGATAAACCTTCTGAGGGTTTGATCTTTTTGACCAGTGATGGCGATATTGTGAATAAAATATTACGCGCTGAAAATGCTCACGACAAAGAATATGTTGTTACGGTAGATAAACCGCTCAGTGAACGCTTTGTGGAGCGCATGCAACGTGGCGTACCAATTCTCGATACAATCACTAAGCCCTGTAAAGTAAAAGTCGAAAGTCGTTTTGTGTTTTCTATTATTTTAACTCAAGGTCTAAATCGTCAAATTCGTCGTATGTGTGAGTTTTTAGGTTATGAAGTAACTAAGTTAGTGCGAACTCGTATTATGAATGTCACTCTAGAGAATCTAAAACCAGGCCAATGGCGTAATTTAAGTGCAAAGGAAATGCAGGAAATTAATGACGCTGTGTCTGGTTCTTCTAAAACAGCGGTTAATACAGCCCAACCTAAAACGACTAAACATGTTGCTTCACCTAAACCGGCAAAAGCAACGCCTTACGGAAAGAATAGCGGTAAATCGAAAAAAGTCTTCGTAAATAATAAAGCCTCTTCGACGACTAAGCCAAAAACAGGTAAGCGTGTTTTAACGTTAAAGCGTAAATAATTAATGAGTTTAGGCGAATTCGATTTAATAAGACGTTATTTTCAAAATACCGATAAAAACAATGCTGATTCAGGTGTGAGTCATGGAATTGGTGATGATTGCGCTATTTTAGATGTGCCCGATGGTTATCAGTTGGCGGTGACAACGGATAGCTTAGTATCTGGCGTGCATTTTTTTGAGGATGTTTGTCCTTATCGGTTAGGTTATAAATCTCTTGCTGTTAACTTGAGTGATATAGCGGCTATGGGAGCGATACCTAAATGGGTTTCTCTTGCAATTACATTACCTAATGTAGATCAACACTGGTTAAGTGAATTCTCTCGAGGTTTTTTTGAACTCGCGAATAAGCACAATGTGACTTTAATTGGTGGAGATACAACCAAGGGGCCACTTTCAATCACCGTTTCTGCAAAGGGCATTGTGCCACGTAATAAAGCATTATTACGAAGTGGGGCAAAAGAGGGCGATGTTATTTGTGTTTCTGGTGTTATTGGTGATGGCGCCCTAGGACTTGCCAGTAAATTAGATAACCTTAAACTTCATTATTCAAAACCCTTTATAGACGCTCTAGAGCTAACGGAACCTCGTATTGAACTTGGTCTTTTGTTATCTGCTTGTGCTTCTAGTTGTATTGATATTTCTGATGGTTTATTACAGGACTTAGGTCATATAACGGATAAATCTCAGTGTGCGACGCGGTTACAATTAGATAAATTACCCTTGTCAGTGGCAATGCAAAAAGAAATACAAGCAAATAGTCTCTCACAGGATCAAGCTTACCGTTATGCGTTAACGGGTGGGGACGATTATGAATTGTTGTTTACTCTTGAAGCATCTGCTTTTAAACAATTACAACATCAGATTAATCAGCATAATCATTTATCGTCTAATCCGGTCAAGGTAACTGCGATTGGTGAAATAGTAGAAAAAAATGAACAGAAAATTCAATTGTTCGATCAACAGCAATCAGTACAAATACAAGGTATTGGTTGGGATCACTTCAAATAATAATCAATGACTTCAGGTAAATAAATTAATGAAACGTAACGATTTAAAAGGGTTAAAATTAACTAATCCGCTACATTTGGGCGCCGTGGGATTTGGCGGCGGTTTACCTGATAAAGCGCCCGGTACATTTGGTACCATAGCGGCTGTTCCATTGTATTTTTTGCTTTCTTTTCTTGCGCTTGAAACCTATGTGATCGTGTTAATTGTGAGTAGCTTATTAGGTTTTTGGTTTTGTCATGTGACCAGTCGTGATATGGGGGTGCATGATCATAAAGCGATTGTGTGGGATGAGTTTGTCGGTTATTGGATCACTATGGTGGCGGTGCCATTTAGTTGGCAATGGGCATTAGTGGGTTTTGTATTATTTCGATTATTTGATATTTTGAAACCTTGGCCAATTAGTTGGTTAGATAAAAAAATGCAAGGTGGGTTCGGTATTATGATCGACGATATTGTTGCGGGTATATTTGCGGCGATTGTTTTACAAATATTGATACATTTTTACGGTTAAAGATATGTTTTGGGCACTGAAAAAACTGTTTATTATTACGCTATTTATTGTCTGCGCGATAGTTAAAGTGGAAGTCGCTACGGTAATTTCACCTTCATTTAGTGATCAAATAGCTAAAATTGCGGTGACAGAGTTACCTGCTTCTTTTTCTCCCTTTGCTTCGGCGTCATTATCGACTTCACGTTTAATGACTGATGTTAATCGAAGCTCTCGCTCTCAGTACCATCATTTATTTTTTGATCCGCTCATACGTTGGGGAAAAGATAAAACAATAGAGTTTCGTTTAATCACGAAATTAGAATTACTTGAAAATAATAATACTCGATTTCATCTGAAACAAAATATTGTCTTTCATTCGGGCAACGTTTTAACAAGTAACGATGTTATTTGGTCACTTAATGAAGCGGTTAAAAATAAACAGTTGCATCGAAAGCTTCAGCATATCATTGAAATAAAAAAGGTTGATGACTACCGATTTGATATTCAAACGCAGTTAACTCAAGCGCAACTACTGGACTATTTGACCCATTTATTTATTCTCGATAGTGAATATTATAAAAAATATCATATTGATCATAATGCACTGCAAGTTGCGGTCAATCCGCCAATAACAAGATTACCTCTTTCGGGTACAGGGCCATATCAGGTAAGTGCTTTTTATCCAGGTGTAAATTTAAATGTGTATGCCAACGAGAATTATTGGCAAACACCGCCAGCTTTATCATCATTAAATTTTGTTAAAGTGAAATCTAAAGAATCACGTTTATATGCTCTGTTAGCTGGCGATATTGATATTAGTGAAGCGGTATCTAATCAAAATATCGACTCTGTGCATTTATTGGATGATAAACGTGTTTATCAGGTAAGGTCGACGAACGCATTATCTTTGATAATTAATGAATCGAGTAATGCTTTTTTTAAGGACGATAGCGTACGCAATGCTATTCATTTATCTTTGAATCAAGCAGGTATGTTGAGACATATTCTTAATGGCACTGGTAGCATTGGTAATACTTTTGCTAATGCTACCTTTGCCCATGAAAATAGAACCTTTGAATCCGAGCCATTAAATGAAACTAACATCTCTCAAAATTCAACTCTTAATGCTTTAAGATTAAAAGAGCCTGTTTATGATACTAAGTTGGCTAAATTATTATTAAATACACTTACCACGCCAAAAGGCTTACTTTATTGGTCTTATCCGATGAAAATGCACATACCAAAGAAGTTGTTTTAGCTATTAAAAATATGCTTCTGAAGGTAGGTATCCGTTTGCTGATCACCGAGGTAGAAACTTTAGCGGGATGGAATAAATTTCAGTTTGAGCATGATTTACTCATTTCAAATTGGCATACATCTTTATTGAATACGGATAATATCTATCAAAATATTTTTAAAGATAGTCCTCTATCTGCTTATCTTACCTTTCGCTTTGAAGAAGAGGGGCAACCATTAAGCTTGCAACAAAAGATAAAGCTATTTGATCAATACCAATCGCAGGATTATGTTGTGCCACTTTTTTCTCAGAATGAAATTTGGGCAACGGATAAAAAATTCGATTTAACAGAGGTTTTTTCTGTGAATGCAATTCCTTATTGGCATCAACTTTCTATTAAGGATGATGCCAATAGTAAGGAATAGATTTAGCTGAAGTAAGCTTGGATTTGTTCTTCAATACCTTTGCTATCTAACTGAAGTAACTGGTAAATTTCTTCTTGGCTACCCTGTTCAATGAAGGTATCGGGAATACCAAGATTGAGGGTACTGCGATTAAGTTTCTGTGCCATTAAGAATTCATTTACTGCCGAGCCTGCACCACCTGCAATACTATTTTCTTCAATGGTGACAAACTTTTGATGCGTTTTAGCAAGTTCAATTAATAATGCTGTGTCGAGTGGTTTGACAAAACGCATATCTATTAGGGTCGCATTGAGTTTTTCAGCCACTGGAATTGCCTGTTGCAATAAAGTACCAAAACACAGAATAGCAATTTTCTCACCATTACGAAGGGTATTTGCTTTACCGATATTTAAAGATTGCATTTTCTTATTAATTTTTACTCCTGTGCCTGTTCCACGAGGGTAACGAACAGCGACTGGGGTATTTAATGAATGCCCGGTATAAAGCATATCTCGACATTCTTGCTCATCGGAAGGCGTCATAATCGTCATATTCGGCACAGTACGCAGAAAGCTTAAATCAAATGCGCCTTGGTGTGTTGGCCCATCTGCACCAACAATACCTGCTCGGTCAATAGCAAATAAAACACCTTGGTTTTGAATGGCAACATCGTGAATAACTTGGTCGTAGGCACGTTGCAAAAAGCTCGAATAAATTGCAACAACAGGATTTAACCCTGAAATAGCCATGCCTGTTGCTAAGGTTACAGCGTGTTGTTCTGCAATGGCCACATCATAATATTTGTCTGGGTGACGTTTTGAAAACTTCACCATGCCAGAGCCTTCACGCATAGCGGGTGTGATAGCTGTTAATTTATCATCTTCATCGGCCATATCGTTAAGCCATTCACCAAAGACCTGTGAAAAAGTCGCAGAGCTTGGCGCGACTTTAGGTAAATCTTGATCCGGTGTAAATTTAGGCACAGCATGATAACCAATAGGGTCTAATTCAGCTTGTTTATACCCTTTGCCTTTTTTAGTCATAATATGTAAAAACTGCGGGCCTGAATGGTTACGCATATTTTTAAGTGTATCGACTGAATCAATTACGTTATGACCATCCATAGGGCCAATGTAATTGAATCCAAATTCTTCAAAAATTGTTGCTGGTGAAACCATACCTTTTAGGTGTTCTTCGGTACGTTTTGCAAGTTCTTTTATTGGCGGAATATTAGACAGTACTTTTTTACTGCCTTCACGTAATTGTGTGTAAAGGTCGCCGGATAATATTTTTGCTAAGTGATTATTTAAAGCGCCTACATTTTCAGAAATAGACATTTCATTATCGTTTAAGACCACTAACATATCATTATGGATTGCACCGGCGTGATTCATTGCTTCAAATGCCATACCAGCAGTAATTGCTCCATCGCCAATAACAGCAACAACTTTACGTCCTTTTTGCTCTTTTTCGGTCGCGATTGCCATACCAAGTGCGAGCACCGATAGACGTTGAGGAGTGACCAACACTTAGCACATCGTATTCACTTTCTTCACGCCATGGGAAAGGGTGCAAGCCTTTAAAACGACGAATGGTGTGCATTTTATCACGACGACCCGTTAGTATTTTGTGTGGGTAAGCTTGGTGACCAACATCAAAAACTAAATGATCAAAGGGTGTGTGATAAACATAATGTAGCGCTACAGTGAGCTCAACTACTCCTAAGCCAGATGCTAGGTGACCACTGGTTTGACTAACACTGGTTAATAAAAATTGACGTAATTCATCACACAGTTCAGGTAATTGCTCTTTTTTTAATAAACGCAGATCTTCTGGGTAGTTTATATTAGTCAGTATTGGATAATTGTTAAGATCTAAAGGCATAGTTATCAGTCGCGTTTATTAGGAAAAGGGAAGTTCTTACCTATCACGTTTTATAATATATAAGGCAAACGATTCAAGTAACTGTGTATTATAAGGTAATTGTGACAAAGCATGAAGTGCTTCTTGATAAAGGGATTGCGCTTTTGCGATCGCCTGCTCTAAACCGAGTAATGCTGGGTAGGTCGATTTGTGATGTGCAACGTCAGAACCCTGTGGTTTTCCAAGTGTTTTAGTATCACTAATAATATCTAAAATATCATCCTGTACCTGAAAGGCTAAACCGATTGCCTGTGCAAATTTTTGTAATTGCTCGTAGTGTTCAGGGGCAAGACTTTCATCACTTAGTGCACCTAATTCCACTGCTGATTTAATTAAAGCACCGGTTTTTTCCGCATGTATCTTTTCTAATGTTTGCAAATCAACCTGTTTATTTTCTGCTTTTAAATCCAGGGACTGACCACCACACATGCCTGCTTCGCCGGAAGCCTTTGCAAGTGTTTTGACCATTTTTAATTGAGTTTGATGAGTCAAGCCTTCAATCGGTGTTGCAATAATATCAAAGGCAAGCGCTTGTAATGCATCTCCTGCTAGAATCGCGGTTGCTTCATCGAATTGAATGTGACAGGTTTTTTGACCACGTCGTAAGGCGTCATCATCCATTGCAGGTAAATCATCGTGAATCAATGAATATGCATGAATGCATTCTACTGCACAGGCAAGGGGATCTAATGTTTCAAGTTTTGAACCTAGCATTTCACCTACAGCGTAAACCAAAAAAGGGCGAACACGTTTGCCACCCATTAATGCGCCATATTTCATTGCGTCGTTTAAGCTTGCAGAAGTTGAGGTACGCCACTTTAAAGTGATCGCTAAGTCTGCTCATTTACACGCTCTTGGTAATATGAGATAGCCTCAGATAATTGTGTCATATTATTTATTGTTCACTAAAATTTTGAAGCGTTGCTTGGCTATCATTTTGCATTAAAATAGACACTTGTTGTTGTGCCTTTTGTAGTTTTTCACTGTTACTGCGTGCTAATGAAATGCCACGTTCAAATTGTTTTAGTGCTTCCTCTAACGGAAGTTCACCATTTTCAAGAAGACCAACAATTTGTTCTAGCTCATTAATTGCTTCTTCATATTGCATATTTTCTGGTTTTTTTAAGGCCATGTGTCTAATCTCTAAAATTTTTCCCAAGACTACTATGCACAGGTGATAAGTCAAACAAGAGAGGATAAATTATTTATAAACAGTGATATTGTTAGGTATTATTATGTTTTAAATTAATGATTCTCTGCAAATTGACGATATAAAGCTATAATCACAGCAGTGGGTTTAATAATACCAATTTCAATAACTAAGTGATCAATCTTACTGGTGAAAATAAACTATCTTTGTGTTGAAAGTCTTGTAAAGGGAAACTGTCTTTTACAGCAACTTGCAAATTAAACTAGCTTCTTTTCTGTGGGTAATATTTGGTCATTAAATTAAACGAATTGATATAAGTTATAATTAAAGGAATATTTTGTGGATTTAGCAACGATAATCGGAATTTTAGGTGCCTTTGGCTTTGTTATTATGGCCATGTTGATGGGTGGCACGCTTGAAATGTTTATGGATATGGTATCTGTACTAATTGTTTTTGGTGGTACTGCCTTTGTTGTAATGATGCAGTATAACTTATCCCAGTTTATTGGTGCGATCAAAATAGCCATGAAAGCCTTCATGTTTAAAAGTGATTCACCAGAGGAGTTAATTGCTAAGTCTGTCGAAATGGCTGACGCCGCACGTAAAGGCGGATTTTTAGCACTGGAAGAAGCAACCATAACCAACGCTTTTATGCAAAAAGGTGTTGATATGTTAGTTGATGGCCATGATGCTGATGTAGTGCGTTCTACACTTGAAACCGATATTAAATTAACTTCAGCACGTCATGAATTGGGCGCTTCTATTTTTAAAACAATTGGTGATGTTGCTCCTGCAATGGGGATGATAGGTACCTTGGTTGGTTTGGTTGCCATGTTATCTAACATGGATGACCCTAAATCGATTGGTCCAGCGATGGCTGTTGCACTATTAACAACTCTTTATGGTGCTATTGTTGCAAACATGATGGCATTGCCTGTTTGTGCTAAATTAACATTACGTGCAGAAGAGGAAAAACTGAATCGTAGCTTGATTCTAGATGCGGTTTTAGGCATCCAAGACGGCCAAAACCCACGAGTAATTGAAGGTGTTTTACGTAATTATTTACCTGAATCAAAACGTGGTGCTGTTGGTGGCGAAGGTGATGAATAATGGCTGAAGAAGAGTGTAAATGCCCCCGAGGGACTCCCCGCATGGATGGGGACCTTTGCGGATTTAATGTCATTGTTGATGTGTTTCTTTGTATTATTACTTTCATTCTCTGAAATGGATGTATTAAAATTTAAACAAATCGCAGGTTCGATGAAATATGCCTTTGGTGTGCAATCTTTACTCGAAGTTAAAGATATCCCGAAGGGGACTTCTGTTATTGCACAGGAGTTTACCCCAGGAAGGCCCGATCCAACTCCTATTGAAGTTATCATGCAACAAACAGTTGATATGACCCAAGCCAAACTGGATTTTCAGGATGGTGATGCAAGTCGTGTCGGTGGCCAAGAAAATATAAAAGTGCGTAAAGTCGCTGTGCCAGAAGAAGTAGACGCTGAGGCTGAAAATAAATCTGAATCGAAGTCAGAAACGGATGCCGAGGGACAACAAGAAGAAGCGCCTGTTCAAGAGCAACAAACTGAATCACAGGAAACGCAACTTGAAGAATATACGCCACAACCTGGTGTTTCTGCACAGCATGGTATGGCGAAGAAAATCGCACAGGAGTTACGAGAAGAAATTGAAGATGGGGCTATTGAAATTGAAGCCCTTGGGCGACAACTTATTATTCGAGTGCGAGAAAAAGGCTCATTCCCTGCTGGTTCCGCCTTTTTACAACCAAGGTTCCGTCCTGTCATTCATAAAGTCGCGAGAGTTTTAGTGGATGTACCTGGGGTAATAACAATTTCAGGGCACACTGATAATGAACAGATACAGTCGGAACTATATCGTTCAAATTGGGACCTTTCTGCTCAACGAGCAGTTTCCGTTGCCCATGAAATGTTAACCGTCCGTGAAATTCGAAGTAAAAGCTTAGTTGTAGTGGGGTACGCCAATACTAAGCCAATAACCGACAGTGATGATAATCTTGAAAGACGTCGTAATCGTCGTGTAGAGATCACTATTATGCAAGGTGAAGCCGCTGAAAGTGAAGAAATTGGGGTCTCTCAAGAGTAATCGTTTCGACAAACCACCTCAGGTTACTGAGGTGGTTTTTAATAGCTTTGCAGGTATAATGCCAGCCTATCGATTGTTCATTCATAAGAAATTTTCCAAGCTGTGTCTTGAATTAAAAGTTGATGACATGACTAAATTTGCCAAAATTGGCGTTTGTAACAAAAAAAGAGAATATGAAAATACCTAAAAGAATACAGCCCTTAGTCAATGATGGTTTAGTTGATAAAGTGTTACGCCAACTAATGAGCGGTAAAGAAGCAACTGTTTTTGTCGTACAATGTGGTGAAGAAATTCGTTGCGCAAAAGTATATAAAGAAGCAAGTAAACGTAGTTTTAAGCAGGCTGTTTTATACAATGAGGGCAGAAAAGTCCGTAGTGGCCGTCGTGCTCGTGCGATGGAGAAAGGCTCAAAATTTGGTCGTAAACAACAGGAAGAAGTTTGGCAAAATGCTGAAGTTGATGCCCTTTATAAACTAGCTGCGGCAGGCGTACGTGTTCCTCAACCCTATGGTTGCTTTGAAGGTGTGTTATTAATGGAGCTGATCACCGATGAAGAGGGTTTCTTCGCTCCTAGGTTAAATGATGTGTCAATGACGGCTGAACAAGCCGTGGAAGATTACCTAGATATTATTCAGCATATCGTGCGTATGCTAACGGTGGGTATTGTTCATGGTGACTTATCTGAATTTAATGTATTAGTTGATGAATGGGGCCCTGTGATTATTGACTTGCCTCAGGCTGTTGATGCCTCTGCTAATAATAATGCTAAAAGCATGTTGTTGAGAGATGTAAATAATATGACTACTTATTTCTCACAATTTGCACCTCAATTAGCACAAACACAATATGGTAAAGAGATATGGAGTCTCTACGAGGCAGGAAATCTATCGGCAGATACGCAGCTAACAGGTCAATTCAGCGAAAAAGCGGCTAACGCAGATGTTGATAATATTATGGATGAGATAAATGCGACTCGTACTGAGTATGAAGAAAATCAACAGCGGATTGATGCCTACGAGGCTTAATGTTAGCTGTCTTTACTGCGTTGATTAATAAAAATATGTTGATAGAAATATAATTTAAATCGCGCAAAATTCTCTATAGATGCTATGCTATTTATCATCATTTGATAAATAGGTGATTTGATGGGCATAGCATCTATTCCACAAAAAATCATTCCTGCTATTATTTTCTCGGTAATTTTAGCGATAATTGCCATGTTTGCTTCTCAGGTTGGCGATCCTACTAATAAAAATATTAGCAACGATAATGATTTTAATATTAAACAAAGTTATTTAATTAGCCCGCTTGAAGACACCCTAAACACAATATTATCAAATAATCAGTATCAGTTTGTTGATACTGAGTTAAACGCGATTCCTTGGAGTTTTGAACAACATGCCTATTGGTTGAAGTTTGAAATTAAAAACAAAGGGCAGGGCTTTACGCCACTAACTGTGCATTTTGATAATGTTATGTTAGATGAGTTGACCATCTTTCAATTCCAAGCATCTGATAATAGTGCAACCTCAACACAACTGGGCGACGTATTAGCTGGCCTTTCTTTTTCTCAACGAAGCACGCCACATTATTCCTTTGATATCGAGGCAAATGAAAACGTCACATTATATGTACGTATTGCAACGACAGGCATTGCTAAAACCCCGATTCATATTTATCACCTTAATGATTTCAGCGATTTGGTGCAAAAGAAACACCTTCTCTGGGGGGATTTATCGGTGTTACTCTTATTTTTGCATTATATAATTTAGTTCTATTTTTTGCCGCTAAGGATTTTGTTTATTTAATTTATAATGGTTACATTCTGTCCAGCTTAGCCTTGATGGGGAGTGTATTGGGTTATGGATTTTATATTTTCCCGGAGTGGTTACAGTTAGTTTTTCATAAACAGGTGGTCGCACTTAATTGTATTTTAGTGATATTTGCATTGTTATTTCTTGTTTATTTCTTAAAGTTCCAAATTGATAAAAAATGGAAGTTTTGGTTGGCAATTTTCACCATTATTCTTTTTGCAATATTGTTAATTGTTAGCCTGTGGTTACCTGAATATGCCAGCGCAAAAACCTTATTTATTCTAATGCCGCTAGCACTTGCGGTGTGCTTTATTTTACTTATCACTAAAATGCGTGAAGGAGTGCAATGGGAAATATTATATATTTATTCTTGGGTACCTTTACTGATTTCAGTTGCTATGCAACCACTTGTATTGACCGGCAAAATTAAATATAGCTTCTTATCACATCATATGTTTTTGATCTCTATTCTTGTTGAAATTGTATTAATGGCAATGGCATTAGTCGCCAGAATGCGTTATCAAAAAGAACAGGTCATCTATCATGCAACGCATGACATACTGGTTGGGTTACCAAATCAAACTTTATTAGAAACCTACATCTCAAGTTTATTAAAAGCGCAGAGGGTGTTTTCGAGTTGTTTAATTGATATCAAAAATTATTCTACACTAGCACCTTATCTTTCCACCAATGCACTGCTAACGTTAGAACGACAGGTTATTAATGATATTACGCCTATGCTCGTTTATGAAAGGAAAGTACATAGTATTAATGATAATGAAAAATACCCGATAAAACTTGCCAAAGTTGCCGATGGACAACTGATGTTTATTTTTGATAGCGAATCTAAGCAAGAAATCGTTAATTTTATGACACATTTAAAAGACAAAATTAGCAAAGAAATACAACTAGATGGTTTATTAATTGAATTAAAAACAAATATGGGTATTTGCTTTAGTACAAACAATATAAAAGAGACGGTTGCAAACGAGTTTATTCAGCATGCTCGTCTTGCGATAGAACAAAATAAAGAAGAGGAAAAAGTTCATTTTTATCACGAGTTAGCAGTGTTAAATATTAAAGAGCACCTCAAGCTTGCTTGCGATCTTCAACAAGCGATTCGTGAAAATGAATTAAATCTTTATCATCAACCACAGATTGATTTAAAAACAGGAGAGATTTACGGTTCGGAATTATTATTACGCTGGAAACATCCTGAGCATGGTTTTATTTCTCCTGAACTTTTTGTTGGTGTGGCAGAGGACACAGGACTTATCAATGAACTCACTTTATGGGTTATTGAACAAGCCTTTAGGCAAGTAGAAATTTTACAAAAACATTCTGACTTAGCACAAAAGATATCAGTTAATATAAGTGGTAAAGATATTGGTCTTTCTCATCTATTGCCTTATGTTGAGGGGAAATTGAAAGAGTTTAATATCCCAGCGAATATGATCACCTTTGAATTAACAGAATCAGTGATGGTCACTGATTTTAGAGCCTTAGATAGCTTAATGAATTCGTTGAGTAAATTAGGTATTAATGTTGCGATTGATGATTATGGGACGGGGTATTCTTCGTTAAATTATATTTCACAGCTTAAATTTGATGAGTTAAAAATAGATAAAGCCTTTATTTTAGATCTTGATCATTCCTCTCGTAATCTCGCCATTGTTAAAGCAACCATTGAAATGGCAAAAAATTTAAAACTGAAAGTGGTTGCTGAAGGAGTGGAGTCAAAAGCGATTGAGCAAAAACTATTGGAAAGTGGCTGTGATATAGTACAGGGCTATTATTACAGCAAACCACTTCCCTTTGATGCCTATCTTACTTGGCTAGATAATTATAAAAATCCAGTCATTTAAAGAATTATCTAGCTTCTATTCATCAATGATTTTTCTTAATAACATGATTAAACCTAATACTGGAACACCAATTAATGCAGAGCCAATAAAGAAATTAACATATCCAAACCCATCGACATATACACCTGAAAAACCAGCGATAAATTTTGGGAAAAGTAACATCATGGAGCTAAATAAAGCATATTGTGTGGCTGAAAATTCAATATTAGTTAACTTAGATATATAAGTAATAAAGGCGGTGGTTGCGATACCTGCACTCATATTATCCAGTGAAATAATCAGGGTTAATAACATTAAATCTTTACCAACAAAAGCAAGAATGGCAAAAATAAGGTTAGTAACAACCACTAAAAACCCACCTAAAAAGAGTATCGAATAGGTACTGTAGCGAGTTAATAAAATACCACCGAGACCAGCACCAACAAGTGTCATGATCACACCAAACACTTTAGAAATGGCGACCACTTCACCCTTTGTATATCCCATATCAACATAAAATGGGTTAGCCATAATACCCATTACTATGTCTGAAATACGGTATGTACCAATTAATACCAAAATCAATAAAGCATGTTTACCATAACGTTTAAAGAAATCACTAAAGGGCGTTATTACGGCAATGTCTAACCATGCAACAAAGCGCGCTAATAGTTTTGGTAAATTATGATCTTGCAGTTTATTTTCAATTTGTTTTTGTGTTTCTTGGTATTTATCTTGGTATTCAGGTTCATGGCATATAAAGGTAGTAATGATACCAACAGACATGCATCCGGCCATCACAAAATAAGACAAAGACCAAGCACTTAATAAATAAGCGTCAGTAGGGCTTGCCCAAGCGGCAATTGCCAGTGAGCCCGCGCCAGCCATGATCATTGCTAATCGATAACCTGTCATGTAGGAAGGCTGCCATAGGTCGCTTGAAATTTTTCAGGTGCGGATTCGATGCGATAGGCATCAATAACAATGTCTTGTGTTGCGGAGCTGTAGGCCACAATCAAGGCAAAAATAGCGAATAAAGTTAGATTTATCTGTGGATCACTCATTGCCATACCAATAAGAGCCAAAGTAATCGCTGTTTGCGAAAGTAATAACCAACTTCGTCGACGACCTAACCACTGGGTGAGAATAGGAATGGATAAACGGTCTACAAAGGGGGCCCATACCCATTTGAATGCATAAGCGAGTGCAATCCAGCTAAAAATCCGATGCTAGCACGACTCACTCCAGACTCTCGAAGCCAGAATGAAAGTGTCGAAAAAACTAAAAGAATGGGTAATCCAGCGGAAAAACCCAGGAAGAACAGGGATTGCTACACGTTTTTCCAAGTAAATCTTAGAACTTTCTAACCAGGTTTGAATGTGTGCCATGTTTTTGCCTTATTGCTTAAATTTATGACCAACTAACTTTAAACGCCAACCTGTTAATAGTTTAGGTTTTTCTGCTTTGTTACGTTGTTCTGCGGTTAGTTTCCATGACCAACTTAAATACTCATTGATAACACGTTTTGAGGCAATCAATTCAACGGGAATTTGATTTTCATCGGCACAGGCTTGAATCGTTTCACGCATTGATTTCAACGTCTTTTTATAGGCGGGAAAATCAACTAATCGAGTTACTAGGGGAGGGTATGTTTCTGGATCTTGACTTAAAACGGTATTAATTATTTTTAAAAGCGCTTTGCCATGAATACGAACTTCACTATGGGGTAAATTTAAACGGCGAAGATCATCAACAGTTGTTGGTCTGTAATGTGCTAATAACCAAAGGTTATCGGCTTTGACGATAAAGTTTAATGCTAAGTCACGTGCTTGTGCGGTTTTTAATCGCCATTTTGCTAATTTTTGAATAACAGCCAAACCTGCCCTGTCTAGCTTAAATAAATTATTAAGTGATTTATAAGCTTTATTCGGGTCTACCTTTTTCATTTTAAGATCTAAGGTTGTTTGACATTCTTCTTTAAAGAATTCGTACATGCCTTTATCAATTAATTGAGCCGTTAATTTTTCTAAACAGGGTTTTAAATGCAATACATCCGTCTGTCGCATAGTTAACTTGTTTTTCACTTAGAGGGCGTTTGCACCAATCGGTCCGTGACTCTCCCTTATCCACAACAATCCCCTCTAGCGTCTCAACCATGTTGGCGTAACCTAGAGAGGCACCGAAGTTTAAAAATGCACAGGCAATTTGGGTATCAAAAAGGTTAAAATTTAAATCTTTTTTATGCTGACGAATGATTTCTAAATCTTCACTGCTGGCATGTAAAATCAGATCTTTGTTATCAATGGCCTGCCAAAATTCAGATAAATCAGGAATGCTAATGGGATCGATTAATGTGATTTTTTCGTTTTGGGAAAACTGTAATAAACCAAGATGTGCAACAAAAGTACGGGTGCGAACAAATTCTGTATCAAGGCTGATTGGCGTATTATCAATGGAAGTAATAAAGTCGTTTAGTTGTGCTTGTTGGGTAATCATCTCGAATTGCATTACTTCTCCAGGAAAAATCTAAGGTATGTTGTTACATCCGCCCATAGGGCAAAGTTTGTTGATTATTTTTACGAGCTTATGTCGGATAATATGCTATTAGCTCAGTTTTGTGTGAAAAATAGCAGGCTGTTGTTAAGATACACTCGAAAAATCAACAAGCTTAATACTACGGAATTATTAAATAATCATCCATTTATTATTATAAATGATGCACTAATAACCTTTATGTTTTATTAATAATAAGGAAATATGCTTAAAAAGAAGTAATAGAGGGGATTTTTTAGGCTCCATCTTGTGAGATTGTCGCCTTTCAATTAGAATATCGGCTTTTAGAGACACATAAGCAACTTTTTGATAGTCATTATCATTTAGTTTCTATCAAATTCAGTGAATTGTCTAGCAATTAGTTAAATGCATTTAGCATGGTAAGGAAAACAATGACTAAAACTATGTATGAAAAAATCTGGGATGCGAACTTAGTTCATGAACCAGAATCAGGATCACCGCTTCTGTTTGTTGACAGACACCTAATGCACGAAGTAACAAGCCCACAAGCTTTTGAAGGTTTACGCCTGCAAAATCGTTCTGTGCGTAACGTACACAGCATTCTAGGTACTATTGATCACTGTGTTCCTACCAAAGATCGTTATAACATTGTTGATGCTATTGCAAAAAAACAAGTTGAAACAATGACATCTAACTGTGATGAAAACGACATCAACCTTTATGGTATGGACAGCGACCAAAATGGTGTTATCCATATCGTTGTACCTGAGCATGGTTTTGTTCATCCGGGTATGGTTGTTTGTTGTGGTGATAGCCACACAGCAACACATGGTGCCTTTGGTGCACTAGCCTTTGGTATCGGTACCTCTGAAGTTGAACATATTATGGCAACTCAGACATTACAACAGAAAAAGCAAAAACAATGCTTGTTAAAGTTGAAGGTAAATTACCTGCATATTCAACAGCAAAAGATATTGCATTAGCAATCATTGGTGTAACAGGTACTGCTGGCGGTACAGGTTATGTGATGGAATTTGCTGGTTCAGCAATTACAGAACTGACGATGGAAGGGCGTATGACCCTTTGTAACATGGCAATCGAAGCGGGCGCGCGTGCTGGTCTTGTTGCACCAGACCAAGTGACTTACGATTACTTAAAAGGTCGTGAATTTGCTCCTTCTGAAGAATATTGGGATCAAGCAGTTGCACATTGGGAATCAATGAAAACCGATGAAGGCGCAACTTTTGATGAAACTATCGTATTAAAAGCAGAAGACATTGCACCACAAGTTTCTTGGGGTACATCTCCTGAGCAAGTTATTTCGGTAACAGGCGCGGTTCCAGCACCATCTGATTTTGATAATTCAGTTAAAGCTCAAGCATGTGAAAGTGCACTAAAATACATGAACCTAACTGCAGGCCAAAAAATTACTGATATTCATGTTGATATCGTTTTTGTTGGTTCTTGTACAAATGGCCGTATTGAAGATTTCCGTGCAACAGCTGATATCATCAAAGGTAAAAAAGTTGCTGAAGGTGTTCAAGCAATTGCTGTACCTGGTTCTTTCCCTGTTAAATTACAAGCAGAAAAAGAAGGTTTAGATAAAATCTTTATTGATGCGGGTTGGGAATGGCGTGATCCAGGTTGTTCAATGTGTCTAGCAATGAATGGCGATGAGTTGAAAGATGGACAACGTAGTGCATCAACTTCAAACCGTAACTTCGAAGGTCGTCAAGGTAAAGGTGGTCGTACTCACCTTGTTTCACCTGCTATGGCTGGGGCCGCTTCAATTGCAGGCCATTTCGTTGACATTCGTGATTGGAAATAGGAACTAGATAATGCAACCATATATTAAACATACAAGTATCGTCGCCTTAATGGATCGTAGTAACGTTGATACTGACCAAATCATTCCTAAAAACTTTATGAAAAAAGTTGAGCGTACTGGTTTTGGTATTAACTTATTCCATAACTGGCGTTTTCTTGCTGATAACATCACTCCGAACCCTGACTTTGAGCTAAACAAACCGGCTTTCCAAGGCGCTAAAATTTTAGTTGCTGGTGAAAACTTTGGTTGTGGTTCATCGCGTGAGCATGCGCCATGGGCAATTGCTGATTACGGCTTTAACACTATTATCTCAACTAGCTTTGCAGATATTTTCTTCAGTAACTGCTTCAAAAACAGCATTTTACCAATTGTTGTTAGCAAAGAAGAATTAGCGACTCTGATGGCAGAAATTTCTGCAAATGAAGGTGTTGAGTTTACTGTTGATTTAGTTGAACAGAAAGTAACGACACCAGGTGGTTTAGAAATTAACTTTGAAGTTGATGCTTTCCGTAAACAATCTTTAGTTGAAGGTTTAGATGATATCGGTTGGACATTAACTCACGTTGATAAAATCGCGACATACGAAGAAGCAAACAAAAAGAAATTACCTTGGCTTTGGCCTAGCGCTTAATTTTTAGTATTTAAATCGCTGTTATTTGTAAACACTGATTTAATTCTAGAAAAAATATTTGTTAAAAGGTGCACTTAGTGCACCTTTTTTATCAATAGAGCTTATTGCAATATGGATTTATGCTGAATAATAATCGCAATAAATTTTATTTAAAGTAATGACGGAGTAACACAATGGCAGAGCGACAATTAACTGTTGAATTAATGGACACCACTTTACGTGATGGCGAACAAACACAAGGTGTTTCATTTTCTCCCGCAGAAAAAGTAAGTATTGCTAAAGCATTGTTGCAAAAATTAAACGTTGATCGGATTGAAGTGGCTTCTGCCCGTGTTTCAGATGGTGAAAAAGAAGCCGTTGCACAACTTAATGAGTGGGCAACACAGGAAGGTCTGGTTGAACGTATCGAAGTGTTAGGGTTTGTTGATCATACGCGTAGTGTTGATTGGATTGTTGAAGCGGGTGGCAAAGTATTAAACCTGTTAACAAAAGGCAGTTTGAAGCATTGTAGTGAACAACTTGGTAAAACCTTAGATGAACACCTTGTTGAAGTGAAAGAAACCATTAAATATGCGCAAGGAAAAGGATTAAACGTTAATATTTACCTTGAAGATTGGTCTAACGGTTATAAAGATAGTCCTGAATATGTTTATGAAATGATCACTAAACTTCAAGGTGAAGGCATTGATCATTTTATGTTACCCGATACCTTAGGTGTTATGTCTCCCGATGAAGTTTTTGATAGCTTAACTGATATGGTAGAACGCTTTCCATCTTTAAAATTTGATTTCCACGGACATAATGATTACGGGCTTGCCACTGCTAATGCAATGTTTGCAGTAAAAGCAGGGGTGTCTTCAATCCACTGTACGATGAATTGTTTAGGTGAAAGAGCGGGTAATGCATCGTTAGCAGAAGTAGCCGTTGTTTTACAAGATAAGCTGAACGTTAAGGTAAATATTGATGAAAAGGAAGTTCATACACTAAGTCAATTAGTTGAAAGCTTTTCAGGAAAACGTTGCGCAGATAATACGCCAATTGTTGGTGCCGATGTGTTTACACAAACCAGTGGTATTCATGCTGATGGTGATAAAAAAGGCGGCTTATATATTTCTGCTTTAACACCTGAGCGTTTTGCTCGTTCGCGCAGTTACGCCCTAGGTAAAATGAGTGGTAAGGCCTCATTAGCGAAAAATCTTGAGGCGATGGATATTGATTTAACAGCAGAACAACAGAAAAAATTATTACAACGCATAGTGCGTCTAGGGGATCAAAAGGCCACAATAAGCGCTGATGATTTACCTTTCATTATTGCGGATTTGTTGGAGCGTAATGAATATAACTATGTTGAATTGTTAAACTGTTCAATCAACTCAGGATTAGATTTAGAGTCAACAGTAAGTATCCGCGTGCGTGTTAATCAAAAAATTTACAAAACCAGTGGTAGCGGTAATGGTGGTTTTGATGCCTTTATCCGTGCAATGAAAAAAGTGTTAGATAAAAGTAAATTCACTTTCCCTGAGCTGATAGATTACCAATTACGTATTCCACCAGGCGGAAAAACCAATGCATTGACTGAGTGTACAGTGACATGGTTAGATAATGGTGAACAAATTACAACTCGTGGTGTTAATGCAAACCAAGTACTTGCAGGTATTGGTGCGACATTACGTATGATCAATTTAAAAATGCACACAAAATAGAGAAGGTAAAAAAATGAGAGTATGTGGCGTAGAGCTAGTTGGTAACGAAGCTATTATCGCAATTATGCAATTAAAAGATGGTTTATATGATGTACCTGTTGTACGTGCAAATAAGTTTAGTTTAGTTGATGCGATTAATACTGTTCCATTAAAGAAGTTTCAATCTGACTTTAAACAGTTAATGACGGATTACAAAGTTGATACTGTTGTTATTAAACAACGCGAGTTAAAAGGTAAATTTGCCGGTAGTGCTTTGAGCTTCAAAATTGAAGGGGCATTACAGTTATTAGCAGATATTAATGTACATGTTATTTCTTCTGCATATATTAAAGGTGGCTTGTCTAAGGCACAAAATACGCCAACAGCCGTTGAGCTTGGATTGAAGAAATTCCAAGAGCAAGCTATGCTAACTGCTTTTGGCTATCTAGAACAGCAGTCTTAGTTTTACATGTTTTACCCTCGTTCCCACGCTCTGCGTGGTAATGCATAGAAGCAATGTGTACCGAACGATAATAAGTAAAAGGCATGAATTCCCACAGAGACTGTGGGAACTAGATTGAATTTAAAAAGGGCTTTCATTTGAAAGCCCTTTTTTTAGGCTTTGTAAAAATTACTTCTTAGCTGGTAAAAGAGCTGTGACTGCAATAATAATAAATAAAACACAGTAAATCGCAAAACTCACGATTAGCCATTGTGGCATTGAGTAACCAAAGAATTGCCAAACAATATCAGCACAATTACCAGTTGGGTTGAATAACCACGGAAGCCACTCGTGTAAAGGTGCCCAACTTGGGAAGTTAGGGAAAAAGTCACAGGTAGCAAAAGGCGAAGGATTTAATTGGTAATCAGTGTGTTCCATTGCTAATAACAATCCCCAAACCGCATTTAATGCCCATAATCCAAAGGCAAGTAAACGGATGATGATGTTTTGGGGGGCAATCGAGCCAACTAAACCTGCTACAACGATGCCAAGCATGGTAATTCTTTCGTAAACACACATCACGCAGGGTTCGAGTTTCATGATATGTTGAAAATAAAGCGCACAAAGTTCTAAGGCAAATGCACTAAAGGCAAGAAGTAGCCAGGGCGCTCGACGTGTGGAAAGGCTTTTTAAATTAGATAACACAATTTTTTCCTAGAAATGATGAAGATTGCTAGTTGTACCACTAACAGTGTATTAATTTCAAACTTATATCAAATATTGTTGTCAGTTAATATAGTTTTAAGCATTATATTTTAGAATATTTGTCCTTGAAATATATCATCTTTTCACTCAGGATTACTGTGTTATCATACAGGTAGTTTAATTATAAAAAACGGATAAGCAGATAGATGATCATGAAAGCAAAAGGACCCGCCGATGTTGCAGAACAATATTTAATCGAGTCAATTTGGAATGGCTCAATTGAAGTAAATTCGGAGTTACCTGCAGAGCGTTTTTTGGCTGATAAAATAGGTGTAACACGCACTACATTGCGCGAAGTGTTACAACGATTATCAAAGGATGGTTGGATAACTATTCGTCATGGTAAGCCAACTAAAGTTAACGACTTCTGGGAAACGTCGGGGTTAAATATTTTAAGCACATTAACGCGTTTAGATGTTAATCGACGTAGTGACTTTATCGATCAGTTAATGTCTGTTCGCACCAACATAAGTAGCATTATTTTACGCATGGCGGCTAAAAACAATAATAAGACGGTATTGGCTTTTTTAGAAAACATACCCTCTATTGATGCTAGTAGCGAAGAGTTTACAGAGTTTGATTATCGTTTTTATCATCAAGTCGCGGTGTCATCAAATAATATGATTTATGTGTTAATTTTAAATGGGCTACAAGATTTGTATCGTAAAGTAGGTATATTTTATTTTTCTAATAATGAGGCGCGTTCGATTGCGCTTAACTTTTATGCTGACATTAAAGCTGTATTAGAAAAAGGTGAAATACAACAGATAATGCAAATTGTACGTGATTCTGCCTTTGCCAGTGGTAAAATTTGGTTGCGCTTGCGCCATCAATTACCCGCTGATTTTCTTGATTAATAATATTCTCCGATTGAGGCTTCTTTTGTTAAAAAAATATGATTAATCACCTATCAGGTGTTCAAAAATTATTTGAGGTAGGGGTGATTTTAACTCTATTTCTTGCGGTTTTTATTTCTTTATCTCTGCTTTCATTTTCACCTATTGATCCAAGCTGGTCTCAACAGCAATGGGTTGCTCGCCATTCATAATGAGGGAGGGCGTGTTGGAGCTTGGACTGCGGATGTGTTGTTTTATTTCTTCGGGTTATTAGCCTATACCGTACCATTTATTGTTTCAATTCTCGCTTGGGTATTATTTTGGAAGCCTAAATTCACCCTAGATATTGATTATTTAAACTTAAGCCTACGTATCATTGGATTTATTTTTACTATTGCTAGTTTATCTGGTTTGGCTTCATTAAATTTTAATGACTTTCACTATTATCCTTCAGGTGGATTGATAGGTGATGTGATTGCACAAAGCATGCTTGGTTTTTTCAGTTTGTTAGCAGTGAATTTGGTATTGTTAACCCTTTTAATTTCTGGAACAACACTTTTATTGGGCGTTTCATGGTTGCGTTTAGTGGATGGTTTAGGCGCCTTGGTAATTAAATGTATTGTTAGCATTTTCTCGTTGTAGCGCTATTTAACTTCTCGAAAGGAACAAAAAGAAGAGTTAGAGGAACTTGAAGAGATAGAAGACTCTGAAGATGAACAACCATTAGTCGAAGTAAAAAAAGCAAAAAACCTAAAAAAACAAAGGTAGTTTTACCCGAAGAACCACAACAAGATATTAATATTCAAACTTCACCATTAGACACTGATATTGACGATCAATACATTGATGCTCCCTTTAGTCATGATGACTCAGATGAGGTTGATGACTTCGTTTTTGCTGGGGATGATTTTGAAGCCGATGAAGAAATACAGGCGATTGATTTTTCAGATTTAGAACCTGAAGAAAGTCTTGTTGATGATGAACCAGAAATTGTGCCAGATTTCTCTCACCTTCCTGAGCATGCTCGTCCAGCGATCAAGCGCAAAATAGATAAAGATATGGCCCCGTTTCCAAGTATTGATTTATTAGATCGCCCTAATAAAGCGACAAACCCTGTTTCTGAAGAAGATTTACAGACAGCACGCTCGCTTGGTGGAATCGAAATTATTAGAATTTAAAATTAAAGCCGACGTAGTTAATGTTTTACCTGGGCCAGTTATCACTCGATTTGAACTTGCCTTAGCGCCAGGCATGAAAGTCAGCACAATTACCAGTCTAGAAAAAGATCTGGCCCGAGCACTTTCTGCAATGAGTGTACGTGTGGTGGATCAAATCCCTGGTAAAGCGGTTATTGCATTGGAATTACCTAATAAGCATCGTGAAATTGTATACTCTTCACAGGTATTAGGTAGTAAAGCCTTTACCGATGCTAAATCGCCACTTTCTATGGTGTTAGGAGCTGATATTTCAGGTAAACCTGTGGTGGTTGATTTAGGCAAAATGCCTCATCTATTAGTAGCGGGTACAACTGGCTCGGGTAAGTCAGTTGGTGTCAACTGTATGCTAGTGAGCTTATTGTATAAATCAGCACCTGAAGATGTGCGTATGATTTTGATTGACCCTAAAATGTTGGAATTAAGTGTTTATGAGGGCATTCCTCATTTGTTGACAGAAGTTGTTACCGATATGAAAGAGGTCGCCAGCGCATTGCGTTGGTGTGTGGGTGAAATGGAACGTCGTTACAAATTATTATCTGCTGTTGGTGTAAGAACTCTGGCGGGTTATAACGCTAAGGTTAAGGAAGGGATTGAAAACGGTGAGCCATTAGTTGACCCTATCTGGAAAGAGGGCGACAGCATGGATATGACTGCCCCGAATTTAGAAAAATTACCAAATATAGTTGTAGTAGTTGATGAATTTGCTGACATGATGATGATTGTCGGTAAAAAATGTGAGGAGTTAATCACGCGTATTGCTCAAAAAGCACGTGCCGCGGGTATCCATCTTATTCTTGCAACACAACGTCCATCGGTAGATGTTATTACCGGTCTAATCAAAGCTAATATTCCTACTCGAATAGCATTTCAAGTTTCAAGTAAAATCGATTCTCGTACTATTTTAGGCATGCAGGGTGCGGAAACATTACTTGGTCATGGTGATATGTTGTATCTTCCACCGGAGCAGGGGTACCAACACGTGTGCACGGCGCTTTTGTTGATGATCATGAAGTACATAAAGTGGTCGCAGATTGGAAGAAACGCGGTGAGCCAAATTATATTAAGGATATTTTAGAAAGTGATTTAACACTTGATACTATATTACCAGGCGAAGAAGCGGAAGGAGACAATGAAATTGACGCACTGTTTGATGAAGTGGTTGCTTTTATCACTGAAACACGCAAAGTTTCGATTTCGAGTATCCAACGTAAATTTAGAATTGGTTATAACCGTTCTGCACGTTTGGTTGATCAATTGCAAGCTCAAGGGGTGATTAGTGCACCATCTGGCGCGAATAGTAGTCGTGACGTGTTAGCGCCACCACCTGTTAAGGATTAAATTAGATGAAAAACAATATTAAAACACTTTTATTATCAAGTTTCTTATTTCTGTTTGCTTTTACTGCATCCATGTCTGCCTCTGCGCTTTCTGAGGATGCATTACAATTAAAAAATAAACTGGCTTTATTTGAACATGTTAATGCGACGTTTGTACAACGTATTACCAGTGCCGAAGGCAAGCTGTTAAATGAAAGTCGTGGTGAGATGAGTATTTCACGGCCAGGCAAATTTCATTGGCATATTAAAACGCCAGATGAAGATTTGATTGTATCTAACGGTGAAACTATTTGGTATTACAGTCCTTTTATTGAGCAGGTCACCTTAATTAATTTTGCCGATGCCGTTGATGGAACTCCTTTTGCGTTATTAGCGGGAGCAAGTGAAACACAATGGTCAGATTACGATGTCAGCAAAAAAGGCAATCAGTTTAGTGTAAAACATGCTACATCTACTCAGGCAAGCATGTTTATTTTTGAATTTGATGAACAAGATAATGTTAGCAAATTTGTGGTGATTGAAGAGCAGGGGCAACGTAGTGAGTTTTTATTAGAAAATAAACAATCTGACACTATGATTGACCAAGCTTTATTTGAGTTTCAAATTCCGCAGGGTGTTGAAGTGGATGATCAACGCTAATGCGAGATCTGTTTGATATTAGTAATGAATTCCAGCCACTGGCAAGTACGTATGCGTCCAAAGGGGTTTGCAGAGTATATTGGTCAATCACATATAGTTGGGGTTGGTAAACCATTACGTAAAGCATTAGAAGCGGGCGCTCGCTCATTCGATGATTTTATGGGGGCCTCCTGGTACAGGAAAAACCACACTTGCAGAGTTGATTGCGACCTATTGCCAAGCACATGTTGAACGACTGTCTGCGGTAACATCTGGGATCAAAGAGATCCGCGGCGCGATTGAAATTGCAAAACAAAATCAAACATCAGGTATCAGAACCTTATTATTTGTTGATGAAGTGCACCGCTTTAATAAAAGTCAGCAGGATGCTTTTTTACCTTATATTGAAGATGGCACCATTTTGTTTGTTGGTGCGACCACAGAAAACCCTTCCTTTGAACTCAATAACGCTTTGTTATCTCGTGCGCGTGTCTATTTACTTAAAAAACTCAGTGATGATGAAATTGAAGCCGTTATTGATCAAGCCTGTGAATCTGCCGATGGTTTGGCGGATAAAGGTATTCATTTTGAAGAAACGGTTAAGAAAAAACTTGCAACACTTGTACAGGGTGATGCACGTAAGGTGCTTAATTATTTAGAAATATTGTCTGATATGGCGGTTTCTGGCAAAGTGACGCTTGATTTATTAATGGAAATTGCAGGGCGTGAAGGCGTCAGTTTTGATAATAAAGGTGATCTGTTTTACGACTTAATTTCAGCCTTTCATAAATCTGTGCGTGGCTCTGATGTTGATGCATCTTTGTATTGGTTTGCGCGTATGCTAGCAGGCGGATGTGATCCTTTATATGTTGCAAGACGTTTGCTTGCGATTGCCTCTGAAGATATTGGCAATGCAGATCCTAGAGCGATGCAAGTGGCCATTAATGCCTGGGATTGTTTTAGTCGTGTCGGACCCTATGAAGGTGAACGAGCGATTGCCCAAGCAATTGTTTATTGCGCCAGTGCACCTAAAAGTAATGCTGTGTATATGGCTTTTTCTAAAGCGAAGCAAGCAGTAAAAGATTATCCTGACTTCGACGTTCCCTTGCATTTACGCAATGCACCAACGCAATTGATGAAGGATCTAGGACATAATGAAGGTTATCGTTATGCCCATAATGAAGATGGTGCTTTTGCTTTGCTGGAGAAGTTTACTTGCCTGCTGAATTGCGTGATGAGGTGTTTTATCAGCCTACTAACCGTGGCTTTGAAAAGCAAATCAGTGACAAATTAGACTATTTAAATCAATTAAATCTACAAAGCGATAATAAACGTTATGAATAACTTGTTTACAAATATAACCCTAGTTGCTTTTGGTGGTGCTTTTGGTGCGACTTTACGCTATTTAATTGGTTTGGGCATGATAAGCCTCTTTGGAAAAGGTTTTCCATTTGCTACACTTACGGTAAATGTTTTGGGCTCTCTGATCATGGGTATTATTTTTCAGTTAGTACAACAAAATTCAATCTCCTCTTCACCTTGGTGGCCACTAATCGGCGTTGGGTTTTTAGGAGCTTTAACCACATTTTCAACATTTTCTATGGATAACTTGCTCTTGTTACAGCAGGGTGAATTGATAAAAGCAATGCTTAATGTTGCTTTAAATGTTGTTGTTTGTATATTGGTCGCCTACGTTGGCACATTAATAGTTTTAAAGAGTTAGGAAAATAAAATGTTAGATGCAAAGTTTTTACGTAATGATGTTGAACAGACTGCGAAAGCATTAGCTGGGCGTGGTTTTAATTTAGATGTTGAACTGGTAAACGAATTAGAAGAAAAGCGTAAGTCATTACAGATAAAAACGGAATCCTTACAAGCTGAGCGAAATAGTCGCTCAAAAGAAATTGGTATGGCGACAAAACGTGGTGAAGATATTGCGCCATTACGAGCTGAAATGAATGCCTTTGGTGAGCAACTAGATGCGACTAAAGAAGAATTCAATCAATTGTCAGCACAAATTCAAGAGCTAGCTTACACTATTCCTAATATACCTCATGAGTCTGTGCCAGTTGGTAAAGATGAAGACGAAAATGTTGAAATATCAACCTGGGGAACACCAAAGACGTTTGATTTCGAAGTTAAGGATCACGTTGATTTAGGTGAAGCTTTAGGTGGTTTAGACTTTAAATCAGCTGTGAAAATAAGTGGTTCTCGTTTTATAGTTATGCAAGGCCAAATTGCTAAGTTACACCGTGCATTAGCGCAATATATGTTAAATTTACATACTAACGAACCATGGCTATACAGAAATGTACGTACCATTATTAGTTAATGCAGATAGTTTATACGGTACAACGCAATTACCTAAATTTGGTGACGATTTATTTAATACAAAACCTGCAACTGAAGAAGGCATTGGTATGTCATTAATTCCCTCAGCAGAGGTGCCATTAACTAATATGAGTCGCGATATGATTTATGATGAATCAGACTTGCCGATTAGAATTACTGCTCATACAGCTTGTTTTAGAAGTGAAGCGGGTTCTTACGGCCGTGATACACGTGGCTTAATTCGTCAGCATCAATTTGATAAAGTTGAATTAGTACAGTTGGTACACCCTGAAAAAAGCTTTGAAGCCTTAGAAGAAATTACTACACACGCAGAACAAGTTTTAAAAAATCTTGAATTGCCATACCGTAAAGTAGTGTTATGTACTGGTGATATGGGCTTTAGTGCAACTAAAACCTATGACTTAGAAGTGTGGGTACCAGCGCAGGAAAGTTACCGTGAAATTTCTTCTTGTTCAAATGTTGGTGATTTCCAAGCTCGTCGTTTACAAGCTCGTTTTCGCCCAGTTGGTAAGAAAAAACCAGAACTTATTCATACATTAAATGGTTCTGGTTTAGCCGTTGGTCGAACTCTAGTTGCTGTGCTTGAAAATTACCAATTAGCAGATGGTCGTATTGAAGTACCAGCAGTATTACAACCTTATATGGGTGGTTTGACACACATCGGGTAGAGAGCTTCGAGCTTCTAGTGAAAAGCTACGAGTAAAACATTAAAGAGCCTTTGGGCTCTTTTTTTTGGGGGGGAAGTTCGAAGCTCGTAGCTAAAAAACTCTAAGCTTTAAGGTTGGATGCTGTAAGGCTCGAATGCTGGAAAACTGGAAGTTCGTAGCTCGTAGCTAAAAAGCTTGAAGCTGTATTTAAATAGGAGCAACGAGTGACGAGCTAATAGCTACGAAAAGCTAAATACGAAGTTCGGATCTAGTTCCCACGGTCTCCGTGGGAATTCATACTTTTTATTTACTATAATGCGGTACGCATGACTTCTATGCATTACCACGCGGAGCGTGGAACGAGGGTAATGCTTGAAGATTCGAAGGATTTAATGCTGGAAAACTGGAAGTTCGAAGATCGTAGCTAAAACACTCGAAGCTTCAAAAACAAGAAAGGAGCAATTAAGCCCCTTGGTTTGATTTTACTGACAGCTAAATATTATTATTGGTTATCTAAGTAACGTTCTGCATCAAGTGCGGCCATACAGCCTGTTCCTGCTGATGTGATAGCTTGACGATAGATATGGTCACTTACATCACCGGCGACAAAAACACCTTCGATAGTTGTTTGAGTCGCGTTACCTTCGCTACCTGTTTGCACTTTTAGGTAACCGTGATTCATTTCTAGTTGACCAGCAAATAAATCAGTATTTGGTTTATGGCCGATTGCAATAAATACACCCATAACTGCTAATTCTTCTGTTTTATCAGATAATGTATCTTTTAAACGTAAACCTGTTACGCCCATATCATCACCTAATACTTCATCTAGTGTACGATCAGTATGAAGAACAATATTGCCACTTTCTACTTTTGCATTTAAGCGATCTAATAGAATTTTTTCAGAACGGAAACCAGTACGTCTATGGATCAAATGTACCTTAGAGGCAATGTTTGATAAATATAATGCTTCTTCAACAGCAGTATTACCACCACCCACAACAGCAACTTCTTGGTTACGATAAAAGAAACCATCACAGGTTGCACAGGCAGAAACACCACGACCTTTAAAGGCTTCCTCTGACGGTAAACCTAAATATTGTGCAGAGGCGCCTGTTGCAATAATCAATGCATCACAGGTATAGATTTGGTCACCTTTTAGTGTGAAAGGGCGCTTTGTTAGCTCAACTTCATTAATATGATCAACAATAATTTCAGCATCAAAACGTTCAACATGTGCTTTCATATCTTCCATTAATCCTGGACCAGTCATATCTGTCGCACCACCAGGCCAGTTTTCTACTTCAGTGGTTGTTGTTAACTGACCACCAGGCTGGATACCCGTTAAAATAACCGGATGTAAATTAGCGCGAGCGGCATATACTGCGGCTGTGTAACCAGCAGGGCCAGAGCCTAAAATAAGTAGTTTGTGATGTTGTACTTCGCTCATGGAATTTCCTTTTTAATTAATGCTATTAATCGTTTTATATTTATCGACGTATAGTAAACGGCTTAAGCAAAAAAAACAGTAAAAAAAACGGATATTCAAATGTAATATCCGTTTGGGTTAATAGGCGTTACCGATTAATGACTTATAGTGAAGTTTTAACTGTCACACTGCTAGATCGGTTAGTTGCAAAACTACTTCCCGCTTGCTGTGTCGACTTGTTTATTGCTTCACGTTCAGTGGCCGCGTTAATAACAAGTTCACGTGTTAGATCGAGTGGTTCACTTGTTGTTCTAACCATTTCTGAGCGCGCAGTACGTGCCTGCGAAACGGTGCCATTTACTTTTGTTTCTGCTTTTGTATTTGTCACTGGTTTTTCTGCGACTGCAGGAGTTTCTGTCACAACTTCAGCAACTGGCGCTTGTTCAACAGCTTCTGGGGTTTCAGTAGTCGCTGACGCTTGTTCAACAGCTTCTGGCGTTTCATTACTCACTAGTGTTTGTTCAACAGTTTCAACAGGTGCTGGTGTTTCTGCAACTTCTGGTGTTTGTTCAACAGGTTCAACTGGAGTAGAAACCTCTGCAATAGCAGGCGCTTCTTCAACGATTGTTACCGGTGCTGATGCTTCTGCCACTTGCGCTTCTTGCTCAGGAAGAATTTGAGTTGCGGGTTGAATTTGTTCTTCCTTAACACTTTGTTGAAGTTTTTCAGCTACTTTGTTGCTATCAGTATCAACCTTGATATCAGTGATTTCATTTGCAACGGAAGCTTGCTGTTTAGCTTCATCTGACTCTGGGTAACGACTAGTCACTGGATCTGCCGTATTTTCTGAATTTTGAGCAGTTACATTGTCACCCTTAACTGTATTTTTACGTTGGTTATTACCACGTAAATAACGTGAACTAGCGACTTGGAATTGCAACTGGTGAATATTCTTCCGTTGTTGCTTTAGCTTCCTCAACAACCTTTTCCTCTACAACCGCTTCAGGTTCTACTACTTTCTTTTCCTTTTTAGGGGTTGCTTTACGTCTTGTTGGTTTTTTAGGTTTTGTCGCCGTTTCAACTGGTGCCGCCTGTTCCATATTGGTTGACTCATCAACATTTGATTCAACAGGTGCTTTATTAGAGATACGCACTTTTTTGCGCATATTTCTGCGTTTACGGCGAACTGCTACTACTTCTTCTTTTTCAGAATCGGTTTTATTATTATCTTGTTTCGCAGGACGTTGGTTGTCTTTGCGATTGTTACGATTATTGCGACGTTCATTAGGATTTTGTTTCTTGTTATCCTGGTTATCGTTACGTTTTTCATCTGTGTTATCGTTGTTGTTATCAGATTTATTTTGATTACGGTTACGATTACGGTTGCGATTATTACGATTACGATTGTTAGAACGAGGCGCCGGTTTTTCAGCTTTTTTCGGTTCAGGTTTTGGCTCTTTTTCTTCGTCGCTACCACTAAAGAAAGCGCTGATTGCGACAATTAAACGTCCCACTAAAGAAAGACTAGGTTTAACGGTTTCTTCCTTTTTAGTCTCGGTTGGTTTGTTTTGAGCTTTTTGTTTATTTTTATTTGGACTCGAAAAACCAGATAAAACAGGTTCGGTTTCTCTGTTTGACTCATCTTTAACAACATTTGGAATATAAACTGTATGTTGTTTTTCAAGCGCATCGTAATTGATGTCTTCTTTACCATCTTTACGAGTACGTTTAATTTCAAAATGTGGCGTTAATAGATTAGCATTTGGAATAATATAAACTTCACAGTGATGACGTTTTTCAATTTTTTCTACATCACTACGCTTTTCATTTAATAGATAAGCGACCACTGCAACAGGCACAGTTGCTTGAATTTGTACTGTGTTTTCCTTCAAGCCTTCTTCTTCGATTAAACGCAGAATAGCAAGGGCTAAAGATTCATTATCACGAATTGTACCTTGGCCATGACAACGTGGACAAACACGAGATGCTGATTCACCAAGAGAAGGGCGAATACGTTGACGAGACATTTCCATTAAACCAAAACGTGAAATCCGTCCAAGTTGAATTCTTGCTCTGTCCTGGCGCACAGATTCACGCATACGGTTTTCAACTTCACGTTGATGACGAGCAGGTGTCATATCGATAAAATCAATAACAACCAAGCCACCTAAATCACGTAATCGAAGTTGACGAGCAATTTCTTCTGCCGCTTCAAGGTTAGTATTAAATGCTGTTTCTTCAATATCTCCGCCACGTGTAGCTCGTGCAGAGTTGATATCGATAGAGGTCAAAGCTTCAGTTGGGTCAATAACAATTGAACCACCAGAAGGAAGGCGTACTTCACGCTGGAAAGCTGATTCGATCTGACTTTCAACTTGATAATGAGTGAAAAGTGGAATTTCACCCTGGTAAAGTTTTAGGCGGTTAACATAATCAGGGCGCACCATTTCAATATGGCTCTTTGCCAATTCAAAGGTTTTTGCATGATCAATAACAATTTCACCAATATCGCGACGTAAGTAATCACGAATAGAGCGAACAATAACATTACTTTCACGGTGAATTAAGAAGGGCGCTGATTGTGCTTCTGATGCTTCTGAAATGGCTTGCCAGTGATTAACTAAAACATTTAAATCCCATTCTAGTTCTTCTGATGTTTTACCAACACCTGCAGTACGAACGATTAACCCCATGCCATTTGGTAATTTTAAGTGGCTTAAAGCTTCTTTTAATTCAGTTCGCTCGTCACCTTCAATACGACGAGAGATACCACCTGCACGAGGGTTATTTGGCATTAATACTAGGTAACTACCGGCGAGACTAATAAAAGTTGTTAAGGTCGCGCCTTTATTACCACGTTCTTCTTTTTCAATTTGGACAATAACTTCTTGTCCTTCTTTGATGACTTCTTTTATGTTTGGTCGGCCTTTGAAAGAATAACCAGCGGGGAAGTAAGTTCGTGCAATCTCTTTTAATGGAAGGAAACCATGACGTTCAGCGCCGTAATCGATAAATGCGAGCTTCAAGACTTGGTTCAACTCGGGTAATTTTTCCTTTGTAAATGTTTGCTTTTTTTGTTCGTGGCCAGGGCTTTCAATATCTAGGTCATACAGTTGTTGTCCATCTACGAGGGCAACACGCAACTCTTCTGCTTGAGTCGCATTAATTAACATTCTTTTCATTTTAAACTCTTTTTATAATATTTATAATTTTTTGGTTGTTGGCTATATCGTGTTTCACTTGACCTCGGGTCTGGTTTTGCAGTCTCCCGACTGGAAATATGCAGAGGTGCATTAAAAAGTAAGACAACGTTCATTAATAAAGGCTTAAATAAGTCTTTTTATATTAATGATTAAAGAGGCTCAACATTATGTTTTTATTTTTGTTCCGACTACAAGTTAATCTTACAGTTTTTTTATCATCAAAATTGTAATTTAGTATATTATTCTGTTAACGAGTCGGTAACTGACCAATTCTCTCATTAATAGCCAGTTAGGCCAATATAAATTTTTAGATATTATATGATCAACACGTGATAAACTTAAAAATGGAACAGATAAATCACTCAGTACGCATGCTTGAGGTTACTCAAGAAAATGCACAACAACGAATCGATAATTTTCTTCGACTACATTTAAAAGGCGTGCCTAAAAGCATGATCTATCGGATCGTGCGTAAGGGAGAAGTGCGTGTTAATAAAAAACGCATTAAGCCTGAATATAAACTCAAGGAAGGGGATGTAGTACGCATTCCTCCTGTGAGAGTCGCCTCGGAAAATTCCTTACCATCCCCTAAATTGAATGCAATTGCTTCACTTGAAGCGCGAATTGTTTATGAAGATGATGCATTACTCATTTTAAATAAACCCTCTGGTTTAGCAGTACACGGAGGAAGTGGCTTAGATTTTGGAGCTATTGAAGGGCTACGAGCTTTACGCCCGCAAGCTCGTTTTTAGAGCTTGCACATAGATTAGACAAAGCCACTTCTGGCTGTTTACTTATTGCTAAAAAACGCAGTATGTTACGCGCTTTGCATGAGCAATTACGTAATAAAACAATGAACAAACAGTATCTTGCCTTAGTAAAAGGTCACTGGGACAAAAAAGATGAGATCGGTCACTGAGCCTTTGCTTAAGGATGCACAAAATTCAGTGGTGAAAGTTAGTTCAGAGGGCAAAGCCTCTGAAACACGTTTTAAAATAATGCAACGCTATCAAGGTGCGACCTTAGTCGAAGCCTCCCCGGTTACCGGTCGAACGCATCAAATACGTGTCCATACTGCCTGCAAAGGACACAACATTGCAGGAGATGACCGTTATGGTGATAAGACTTTCAGTGATGAAATGGCAGAATTAGGTTTACAACGTTTATTTTTACACGCGACTCACCTGACTTTTTCCATCCTGCCTTAGAGGAAAAAATGACCGTGAGTGCGCCACTTTGTCAGCCATTATCTGATGTATTAGAAAAACTACAAAAATGTTAATAGAGACATATGATGAAATATAAAGTGATCATATTCGATTGGGATGGCACCTTAATGGACTCGATTGATAAAATTGTTGCCTGTGTAAAGGGAGTCGCCATTGATTGTAAGCTAGCAATACCTGAAACCGACGCTATCCGTCATATCGTTGGTTTGAGCTTAGATATTGCCATGGCTAAACTTTTTCCTGACGCAACTAAGGCGCGGCAAGAAAATATGGTTGAAGCATACCGCCATCAATATTTAACCGACAATAAACAGGAAACTCCTTTTTACCCAGGGGTAAAGTCATGGTTAATGGATTTGAAAAACCAGGGGTACTTATTAGCAGTTGCCACGGGAAAAGGGCGCAATGGTTTAGATCGTTTATTAGATAAGTGCGCGGTGCGGGATCTTTTTGATGCTACCTATTGTGCTGATCAAACTGCCTCAAAACCCAATCCGTTAATGCTTAATCGAATTCTAGAGGAATTGAATATTGATGCTTCAGAGGCTTTGATGGTTGGTGATACAAGTTATGACTTAGAAATGGCTAACAATGCTGGTATTGACTGTTTAGGTGTATCCTATGGCGTGCACAGTCATGATATTTTAAAACAATTTAACCCTATTGCGATAGTTGATAGTTTACCCGAGGAATTTAAGCTTTATGTTCAGTGAATATATAAAACTAACAGGGCGTGGTGAAAAAGGTCGTCGCCCGTTAACACAAACCGAGGCATATGATGCCCTGTCATCATATTTAAATGGTGATGCTGAATTATTACAACTTGCTGTTTTATTAATGTTGCAACGAGTTCGCTGTGAAACTGATGAAGAAGCGACTGGTTATATTAATGCTTTACGAGAATGTATCGATCCGCAGTGGAAAACACTGCAAGCAGATATTGACTGGCCATGTTTCGCTGGAAAAAAACGCCAACCACCTTGGTTAATTTTAGCCGCTAAAGTACTTGCTGAACAGGGAAAACGTATTGTATTACATGGTTATAATGCTGTTGATGCCATTAAATACCAAGTTGAAACTGCCTGCCCATTATTGGATATTAATATTGCGCATACGCCTGAAGAAGCTAAACAGTGTTTAGACCAATCTAATATTTGTTATTTACCCTTAGAAAGCTACTGCTCGGAATTGTTACCATTACTTGATTTACGTGCAAAGGTAGGGCTACGTACACCACTTAATACTGTCGCACGTAGTTTAAATCCGACACAAGCACCCTATGCCATTCATGGCGTTTTTCATAAAGGTTATGAAAAATTACACGCTAAAGCGGCATTATTAACTGCTGAAACTAACATGATCGCCTTTAAAGGTGAGGGCGGTGAAAGTGAAATGAACCCACGTGTTAGTACTGATATTTGTGGCGTGCAGACGATAAATGGTAAAGCCACTTACATTGAACAAGAGTGGCCAACTTATTTAAGCGAAGCAAGTGGCGCACACACTGAAGTATCAGCTGAATATTTACAAAAAGTATGGAAGGGCGACATTCAAGATAGCTATGGTGATGCGACTGTTGTGTGCACGATCGCGGTTATGTTGCGACAGTTTGAACCCAGCAAATCACAATCAGAATGCTTGGCTTTAGCAACACAATACTGGCAATCTCGTCAAAAAGGTGTAATTACTCAGGCCGTCGCTATTTAAGCCTATTTCATCGTTAAAAAATGCTCATTTAAACTACTGAACTGCGCTTTTTCTCCTTGAACTAAGCATAAATAGCTTAGCCCTGAGCATTTACAGTCTAATTTGATAAAAAACTGTATTTGACGGGGTTGAAAAAATACAAAAATTTTAATCACAAATCAGAAGGGCAAATAATGGATGCAACACAGATGATGATTAGCGAAACCCAAAATTGGGTAAATAATGTCATTGTTAAATACAATATTTGCCCCTTTGCTCGCAGAGAAGTTGAACGTGGTTCAATTCGTTATGCGTTAATAGAGCAAACTAAGAAAAAATACGTTTTACAGTCTTTATTAGATGAATGCCGACTATTGGATGAAAATAGTGAGATAGAAACGACGCTATTTATCATGCCTAGTGGCTTTGAAGGTTTTTATGATTTTTTAGATTTAGTGGATCTTGCTAATGATCTACTGGAAATGGAAGGTTATGAAGGCGTCTATCAATTAGCTAACTTTCACCCGGATTATTGTTTTGCTGACGAAGTACAATCGGCACCCTCTAATTATACCAACCGTTCTCCCTATCCTACTTTACATATAATTCGAGAAGCAAGTATGGAATTAGCGATTAATCACCACCCTGATGTTGATGCTATTCCTGAACGAAACATTGAGTTTGCCAATAAAAAAGGTAATGCGTTTTTTGCTAATTTATTAGCCACTTGTATGTTAAATAAATAGTTAAAACTCTTCACTTATAGCAACCAAAATTACTTTTAAATCAAATATAGTAAAAATTAAAGTGAAGGTTAAGGTGATCTGCCTCTAAATCAGATAAGTTTTGCCATGATTTAATTCTGTTGTTGTGATCAATGTCTTACATGTGTAGTCTATTGCCACTTTTTTGAACTTGGGTGATTTACACCTATTTATTTTAATTTTTATACATATAAAGGATATCTGGATATGAGCAATAAGCTGATCCTCGTACTTAACTGCGGTAGTTCTTCATTAAAATTTGCCATCATTGATAGCGAAAATGGCGATGAGAAATTATCGGGTCTTGCTGAATGTTTACATTTAGAAAATGCTTCAATGAAATGGAAATTAGAAGGCGTAAAAGGCAAAGCTGATTTAGGTAATGGCGGCGCACATAAAGAAGCCTTATCTTACATCGTAAATGAAATTCTTGGCGAAAAAGCAGAATTAAAAAATAGCCTACATGCTATTGGTCATCGTGTTGTACATGGTGGTGAGAAATTTACATCATCAGTTGTGATCACTGACGATGTAATGAAGGGTATTAAAGAATGTATCGCTCTTGCACCATTACATAATCCTGCGCATATTGTGGGTATTGAAGCGGCTCAAGAAGCATTTCCAACATTACAAAATGTTGCTGTGTTTGATACTGCTTATCACCAAACAATGCCAGAAGAAGCATACTTATATGCATTACCATACAAAATGTATTCTGAGCATGCTATTCGTCGTTACGGCATGCACGGAACAAGTCATTACTTTATCAGCCTAGAAGGCTGCAAAAGTATTAGATAAGCCTGTTGAAGAACTCAATATCATTAACTGTCATTTAGGTAATGGCGGTAGTGTATGTGCCATTAAAAATGGTAAGTCTGTTGATACATCAATGGGAATGACACCACTTGAAGGCTTAGTGATGGGAACGCGTTGTGGTGATATTGATCCTGCGATTATTTTCCATTTACACGATGAGCTTGGTTACAGCATCGAAGAAATTAATACTATGCTAACTAAAGAGTCTGGTTTATTAGGTTTAACTGAAGTGACAAGTGATTGTCGTTTTGTTGAAGATAACTATGATACTGAATTAGTTGCTAAACGTGCGATGGACTTATATTGCTACCGTCTAGCTAAATACATTGCTTCTTATATTGCCGCATTAGATGGACGTTTAGATGCTGTTGTATTTACAGGTGGTATTGGTGAAAACTCTGCACCAATTCGTGAATTGACACTAGCACGTTTAAGCTTACTTGGTTTTAAAGTAAATAATGAAGCAAACTTGAAATGTCGTTTTGGTACTGAGGGTATTATCAGCGAAGAAAATACGACAGTTGCTATGGTTGTTTCAACCAATGAAGAATTAGTGATTGCAAAAGATACGTATTCACTAACTAAATAATCACATTCACATTCACATTCATATTGATTGAGAAAGGGTCTATTTTGTATAAAGTAGTCCCTTTTTTTATATGTGTATGTTTAAGTAATCTTTTTGAAATGCGTTTTAATGATAAAGATTGCTATTTCTAATTAAATTGTGTCAAATTGTGTCAAGATGCCATTTTGACACAAATATTCACAATTTTTTCTAAACTCTTCCATTTTTGACACACTTCAGACATAGTTTTTTGATTCTATTACATTAACTTATACATAATAATAATATTATAGTGATAATCAGTAGCGATAATATTTAAATGTATGGTATTTTGATTTCAACAATGAATTTTATGCTCTTTATCTTAATAAAGATTAATATTGAGGTAGATGGGTTTTTGTCATCCTTTGCGATTAACATCTGTCATCGCTTAATAAATTAGAAGATTAAAATAATGAATAAACCTGCTTTTTTACCCTCAATATTAATTATTTTTACAGTGCTAACAAGCCCTATCGTTATGGGTGCTGAAAATGGCAGGCCAGCGAGACCTGCTACTTCTATTTATAGTGAAGTGGTTGAGCACCATGAGGTGTCTCAAAGCTTAACCTTAATCGGAAAATTACAGTCAGATAAGTTTGTTAGTATTGCCTCTGAAGTGACTGCAAAAGTAACGTCAATTAATGTAAAAGAAAATCAAGTGGTAAAAGAAGGACAATTACTCTTTAAGCTTGATGATAGAAAAGCACAGGTACGCCCTAATCGAGGCGCGTGCCTATTTAGAAGATGAAAAACGTAAATTAAATGAATATAAACGTTTAGCTAAAAGTAACGCTGTAACACAGTCTGTTTTAGATACGCAGGCGTCATTAGTGAATATTGCTGAGGCACGTTATAGCGCAATGGATACTGAAGCTAAATATCATCAGTTATTAGCACCTTTCTCTGGCACCATTGGTTTAATTGATTTTAGTCGTGGGCAAATGGTGACTGTCGGCTCTGAGTTACTGACTCTAGATGATTTATCAGTAATGCAATTGGATCTTCAAATACCTGAACGTTACTTGTCAATGTTATCAAAAGGCATGCAGGTTCAAGCTAAAAGCAGAGCTTGGCCTGATGAAGTCTTTAATGGTGAAGTCGTCGCAATCGACTCTCGAATTAATTCAGATACGTTAAATTTGCGTATTCGAGTGCAGTTTGATAATCCAGAAAATCATTTAAAACCTGGCATGATGATGTCTGCAAAACTAGTTTTCCCTGTTATCAAAGAACCTATTATTCCAGTCCAGGCATTGGAGTATTCTGGTACAAAACGTTTTGTATATGTAGTAACTGAAAAAAATAAAGTACAGCCGCGTCGAGGTCATGTTAGGTGGTCGTATTGGTGACGATGTATTGATCGAATCCGGTCTTGAAGTTGGTGATCGTATTGTCGTTCAAGGCCTAGTTAATATGTCAGATGGCCTATCCATAAAAGATTTAAGTGCTGAAAATAATGTGGCAAGCAACAAAAATAAAAAAGGCGCTAATAAAGAGGAGGCACAATAATGTGGCTTTCTGATACTGCGGTTAAACGGCCTGTTTCGGCCATCGTACTGAGCTTATTGCTTTGTGTCTTTGGGTTTGTTTCATTTGAAAAACTCAGTGTACGCGAGATGCCGGATATAGAAAGTCCGGTTGTTACCGTCACAACTCGTTATGAAGGTGCAGTTGCATCCATTATGGAAAGTCAGGTGACATCTGTTATTGAGGAACAAATCACTGGGATAAGTGGTATCGATGAGATTAGATCAGTAACACGAAATGGTATGTCTCGAGTAACAGTCACCTTTGATTTAAGCTGGAATTTAACGGAAGGTGTAAGTGATATCCGTGATGCAGTAGAAAAGGGCAAGCGTAATCTACCAGATCAAGCAGATGATCCAATTGTTTCTAAAAACAATGGTAGTGGCGAGCCTTCCATGTACATAAACTTAAAGTCCACCAAAATGGATCGTGTGCAATTAACGGATTATGCGCAACGCGTATTGGAGGATAGATTTAGTTTGATCCCGGGTGTTAGTTCTGTAGATCTAAGCGGTGGTTTGTACAAAGTAATGTACGTTAAGTTATTACCTGATTTAATGGCCGGTAGAGGTGTTACCAGCAACGATATTATTGATGCCTTAAAGTTGGAAAATGTTGAAAGCCCTGGTGGTGAAGTACGTAATGATACCACCGTTATGTCGGTACGTACCGCAAGATTATATGCGCAAGCTGATGATTTTGATTATCTGGTTGTACGAAGAGCGAATGATGGCACGCCTATTTATTTAAAAGATGTTGCTCAAGTTTCTGTGGGCGCAGAGAATGAAAGTTCTTCATTTAAAAGTAACGGAGTCGTTAATTTAAGTTTAGGGATTGTGACGCAGTCCGATGCAAATCCACTTAATGTTGCGATTGATGTTCGTAAAGAAGTCGAAAAAATACAGGCCTTCCTACCTGAAGATACCGAGCTTTATGTTGATTATGATTCAACTGTGTTTATTGAAAAATCCATTTCAGAGGTTTATAGCACGCTGTTTATTACCGGTGGTTTAGTTATTTTGGTGCTGTATATCTTTATCGGACAGATACGCGCAACAATTATTCCTGCAATCACAGTACCTGTTTCATTAATATCATCATTTATTGCCGCTTATTATTTCGGTTTTTCAATCAACTTAATTACCTTGATGGCACTTATTTTATCAATCGGGTTAGTGGTTGATGACGCGATAGTGGTGGTGGAGAATATATTCCATCATATGGAAAAAGGTGAAAAACCATTATTAGCGACTTACAAAGGTACACGAGAAGTTGGTTTCGCGGTTGTGGCAACTACCTTAGTACTGGTAATGGTCTTCCTGCCTATTTCTTTTATGGACGGTATGGTCGGATTATTATTTACAGAATTCTCGATTTTATTAGCGATGTCGGTGATTTTTTCTTCGTTAATTGCTTTAACTCTGACACCAGTATTAGCCAGTAAAATTTTATCGGAGAAAGCGCAAAAGAATCGATTTAATAAAAAAGTAGATCAAATTTTTAAATCATTAGAAAACGTCTACCGTGCACTGGTGACTAAAGCAGTACAATTACGTTTTGTCTGCACCAATTGTTATTGCCGCCTGTGTTGGCGGTAGCTTCTTCTTAATGCAACAGGTTCCCTCACAACTTTCTCCGAGTGAAGATAGAGGGGTATTGTTTGCCTTTGTGAAGGGGGCAGAAGGTACCAGTTTTAATCGTATGAATGCCAATATGGATATTGTTGAATCGCGTATCTTGCCCTTAGTTGGCCAAGGAGTGATTAAATCCTTTAGTACCCAAGCACCTGCATTTGGTGGTAATGCAGGTGACCAAACAGGTTTTGTGATTATGGTACTGGAAGATTGGGAAAAAGAACCGTCACGGCAGCACAAGCGCTTGGCATTGTTAATAAAGCCTTAACAGATATTCCAGATGTACGCGTCCGTGCAAGGATGCCAGGATTTCGACGAGGTTCTACGGATCCGGTTCAGTATGTTTTAGGAGGTTCAGATTATCCTGAACTAGCAAAATGGGCTGAATTATTAAAAGAAAAAGCCGAACAGGCAGGTTATTTAGAAGCCGGAGATATTGATTATTCAGAAAAAACACCAGAACTTGTGGTGAAAATGAATCAACAACGAGCGGCAGAATTAGGCATTAGTGTAGAAGATATCTCCAACACATTAGAAGTGATGCTTGGTGGTAGCCGTGAAACTAGTTTTATTGAACGTGGTGTTGAATATGATGTTTACCTGCGTGGTGATGAAAATAGCTTTAATAATGTTAGTGACCTTAGCCAAATATATATGCGCAGTAGAAAAGGTGATTTGGTCACTTTGGACACCTTAACTGAGATAGAAGAAATTGCCTCCGCAAGTCGACTATCACATTATAAAAAACAGAAATCGATTACCCTTTCAGGCAGTTTAGGCGAAGGTTATACTTTAGGAGAAGTGTTGGATTATTTAGACCAACTGGCGATAGATGAGTTACCAGAGGATATCGCGATTTCCTATTCAGGTGAGTCGAAGGATTATAAAGAAAACAGTAGTAGTGTATTGGTGGTGTTTGCACTAGCACTGTTAGTGGCTTATTTGGTATTAGTCGCGCAATTTGAAAGTTTTATCAATCCATTAGTTGTAATGTTTACCGTTCCTATGGGCGTATTTGGTGGATTCCTTGGTTTGTATTTTATGCAACAGGGGCTCAATATTTATAGCCAAATTGGTATGATCATGCTGATCGGCATGGTGACTAAAAACGGTATCTTAATTGTTGAGTTTGCAAACCAACTTAGAGATAGGGGCATTGCCTTAGAGCAAGCAATTATAGACGCATCTGCGCGTCGTTTGCGTCCTATTTTGATGACGGCTTTTACTACGCTTGCCGGCTCAGTTCCATTGTTAATATCTACCGGTGCTGGTGCTGAAAGCCGTATAGCAGTGGGAACCGTTATTTTCTTTGGTATGGCCTTTGCGACACTGGTAACTCTATTAGTGATTCCTGCGATGTACCGTTTAATTTCTGGTTCAACACAATCACCGGGTTATGTTGAAGCGATGTTAGAAATTGAATTAAACAACCCTCCCGCTAAAGCTAACAGCTAATATAAATTAAAATTTTTGTAAATAGCCCCTTGTTACTAAGGGGCTATTTTTTTAAAAAGCCTGCCATTTTATCACTTATCTAAAAATCTCTTCATTTCATTGAATTTTCAATTGTGAATTTTTTCCTACGTTATAATTCAGTACTTAAAAAGATCGACAAAACCCTGTAATCCTTATAAATTAACCTGCTAAAATCTTACTTCAAATTTTGTATAAAAACCGTTCATTAAGGAACTTTTATGGTCCAGCAAGCCTATCAACTTCTCCGCATTATCATTATCGATAGCTTTTGGAAAAAACAAGTCAATGAACTTGATCTTACTGGGCATACTCAGTTAGAGGGAACCAATGGAGCAGGTAAGACTTCTTTAATGCGTTTATTACCGTTATTTTATGGTATGCGCCCAAGTGATATCGTTAGTAAAGTTGATCAAGCTAAAAACTTTGCAGACTATTACTTACCACGAGAAACGAGTCTTTTAGTTTATGAATATAAACGTCCTTTCGGTCAAACATGTATGGTACTTGCGAGCAGTGATGGGCGAGCGGTGAATTATAAACTGATTGATTCGGCCTATGACAGTACCTTATTTATGAAAGACAATAAACGCTTACCTATCAGTGAAATAGAGCGCAATTATCGTCACGCGGGTGCCTTATGCTCTAGTTATTTAGGGGTTGATAAATACCGACAAGTGATTCAAAACCTGCGCAGTGGGCGAAAGTTAAAAGACATACGTCAATTACAAACTCGTTTTTCCTTTTCAGATAGCCCTATGCCACATATTGATAAAGTGGTGAATGGTACGATCGAAAAGAATCTTGATTTTGATGCAGTTAAACGCATGTTAGTGGAAATTGCCAGTGATCATTTAGCTCGTCAACATATTGAAGAAAAAGAAAAAATAAGCTTAAACAAAGAAGATATCAGCCATTGGCTAGCAGATATTCAAGCTAGCCGTGCGATCAAAAAGGTGTCTGATAAAATTGCTATTTGGCAAACAGATTTTACCAATTTAGATAGTTTGCTTAATAAACTACAACACTTGCATTTTGAAATGATTAATCATCAAAAAACAGCGCAGGAAAAACAACAAAACTTTCAACAATCAAAACAAAAAACACAAACAGAGCTGGAAATTTTAGAAGCAGAGTTAAAGCTATCTTCTTATACTTTTAGAAAAGATATTAGTCAGCTAACAGCACAAATAGAAGCGGATCAAAGCCGTATAGATTTATTAGACGAAGATAAATTAAATTATGAAGAAAATGATGCGGCTAGTTTTCAATTACAAGCGGACCAAGCACCTCGTTTCCAACAACAACTCAATGAAGTCAATGATATCATTGCGACCTTTGAAGGTAATATTAGTAAAGTTCAGAGTAAATTTGAAAAGCTGATCAGCCAAGTTAAACAACAAAAAATGCAGGATATCACCAGTAATAAAGAACAGGTTTTTAAGGTTAAGGAAGCGACTTCCATACAACTTTCAGTAATTTCGGAAACGCAACAGACTCAATTAGCTAGCTTGAATGAGCAATTAAGTGCAACTAATTTAAAATTGAACATGCAAAAGCAAGCACTTGAAAATGACGTTAAACAGCTTCTACAGCAACAGAATTACCCTACAATCGATCCTGATTTAATAACTTTAATTGAAGAAAATCAGAGTCAATTAGGGCAATGTCAGGAAGCTCAGTCAGATATTTTGCTAAAACAGAATGAATTGAATGCTCAATTAACTGTATTAGAAGGCCAACGTTTGCAGTTACTCGATAAGCATAAACAAGCAGGACGAAATCTAGAAAAAATCAATGCTCAGCGCAATGAAATTGAATGCCAATTATTGCCGCAGGAAGGGTCTTTACAGCACTTTTTGTCTCAACAGGTAGAAGCTTCTTCCTGGAAAGATAATATTGGTCGTCTTTTATCGATGAAGCAATTAAATCGTACTGATTTAGCGCCAAGTTGGGTAGGCGGTAGAGACAGTTTCTATGGCGTGCAACTTGATCTTACTCCTTTACAGGAGAATGATCTGCAACTTAGCGAAAATGAATTACGTGAAAAAGCACAGGATTTAGATCTTAAAGCGCAACACTTGACTGAAAATATTGATGCACTAGAGGGGCAATTAAGCGAGTGTGCTAAACAAATTAAAGCCTTACAAATAGTCATTGCTGAGGCGAAACAAAGTAGTAAACAAAATGAACTTAAACTTGAGCGACTAAAAACACAAAAGAGTCATCTCAATGATAAAAAAGTTCGAGCAATAAAAGTGGCTAAGGATGCCTTGGAAGATAGCCTTAAAAAACTTTATGCACAACAAAAAGATAATCAAACCAAAATAGCTTTATTTCAAGAGCAACAAAATGAAGAACGTCTTGCATTACATAATGTCATGTTAGAGCAACGCATGGTGGTTGAATCTGATAGAGATAGTCAACTAGAAGAACTGAATAAACAGCTACAAGCCATTGAATCTGGTGTTGCGGAACGTTTACGTGATTATAAAAAGCAACATAGCAGTGCCTTAAGCGACCTAGATCCTGATGGTGAAGTTGATAAGCGCACCATCCAGCGTGCTGAGCTTGAGAAGGCTTTAGATGAGTGTGCGGTTTGGTCACGTAAGGCACGAGAATACGCACAATTTATGAATGAGCGTTATATACATCGTGATAAGTTGGTTGAGATCAATCAAAACCGTGAAATTGAGAAACGTGGTTTTATCAATAGCCTTGAAGATTTAGAAGCAGAGAAAAATGCGGCTATTGCAGATAATCAAAAGCTACTTAAAAAGTTAAATGTTCAAATTAGAACAACCAGTGAATTGTTAACTCAACTTAGTGATAGTCAGCGTTGCTGTGAGAAAAGTGGCATTCTTTGCTATTGAAAGTAACACTGAACCAAATAATGAAGCGGATCTTACTGTGAGTTTCTGTTTTGATTGGTTGAAGCAATTTGAAGTAGTTGAAAAACGTTTAAGTGGTCAATTACAACGATTCAATGAGACCTTTAAAAAACATCATGCTAGCAGTGAGTTGTTTGAAAACTGGCAAAAACTGGTTGCTGATAATGATAACTTTGAAGGCGCAAGAAACCTGTTTAAGTATCGTGATCCCATTATGGACTTACTGAGCAGTGCGGAACAAAAACAAAAAAATACTTATCAACTGGTGACCGTAAATGCCAACATGATTAATGAGTTCTATCAGCATATTGAAAACTTTGGGCGACGTATTAAAAGTATCGGCAAACAACTTTCTAAAAGTGTTACCGCCTTAGCGCACTTTGAAGCACTTGCTGATATTAATGTTTATACCGTAATGAAACAGGAAGAGCTTGAATATTGGGGGCCTTTACAGCAGTTCGCTAAATTATTTGAATTACATCGTGATGATTTACGTGAAGGTATGGGTGATATTCCCGATGAATTGGTCTTTGCAATGCAAAAATTATCCAGTTACTTACCCCGAGAAGGTTTTGTGTTAGCGCATCATAATCTCTTTGATATTGAGTTTTCTATTAGCGAAAAAGGGCAGTTAAAATACGCTCGAAATGCGCGTCAGTTGAAAAAGATCAGTTCTACAGGGTTATCATATTTAGCCATGTTATCGTTATTTGCTGGTATTTTAGGTATGTTGCGTGGTCAAAATCAATCTGCCTCAAGCATCATATTACCTGTTGATGAACTTGGTGAATTGGCGGCTGAAAATGTTGATCTTCTATTGAAGATGTTTTCTGATAATCATATCACCATGTTATCCGCATCTCCTTCAACGGACAGGCATATCCTTTCATTGTATAAACGTCATTATAAAATGAAAGATAACAAAATTTATCATGCCAAAATTCCTTTATCGCGTATTGATGAATTACTAGCAGAACGAGCAAAGCGACAACAATCAATTGCTACGGAGGTTGACCATGTTTAAGCAAACAATACAAAAATTATTAACCGGGGAAATCATCTGTGAAACTGCCTTTGCTGATCAATTTGAATATTTACGCGCTTCAGAAAATCGTGAACGAGTTGAAGACTTTCTAGCTAACTTGGATCGTAATTTAACTTATCTTGATAGTGCAGATGCTTATTATGTTACTTTTCAACAGGTTGATCAGGAAAATAGCTCAGAATTAACGCAATTGTTTTTAGAAATGCGATCATCTTTCCGTCCTTTAGTTGAATTTTTAGAGTTGCTATTAACGGCGACACAAACAGATTTACCACTGCGTGCTAAATCTATGGTGAATATTAATAGCCTGTTTGATTGTTTTGAACATGACCAAACATTACGTGAACATTTAAGACGCTTAACCTCTATCAAACCTTTTAAAACTAATAAACTGGAATCACGAGAACAACTGGTTTTTATCTTTCAAAAGCTAGAAGAAATGGGCTATTTAGTTCGAAAAAATACCGGCAGTAGTCGTTATTACGCGACAGCACGATTTGATTTAATTTACCTATTAATTGAATTTCTAAATGACTCTGAGCGTGTTGAATTACCTGAGGTGATAGAGCAAACTCAAGAGGAGTTACTCTTTTAATGGTCGCTTATAACGCTTCGGATGTTGCCGAACTATTACGTAAAATTGGTGCAAATGATCAATTGCTTGCCGATGCCTATGTGTATGGCACTATCACTGAAGAGCAACAAGAATCGCGAAAAATAGCCAGCTTACATAAAGATGGTTTATTACGACCCGATGACGAGTTAGGTGATTACCGAGTGACCGCAGAGTTAAAACGAATGTTAAATCGTTTAATGCGTAAACAAAGTAGTTATCGACAGTTAAGTGATATGGGTAAAGTGATTGATACCCTTGATGATATGGTTAAGGATTATCGCTTATCAGTACAAAGTAATTTACAGGATGATGCGGAATATTACTTAGATCAGCTTGATGATTTATTGTATGAAGCAAAGGACAATCTCAATGTCAGTTTAGATAATATGCATCATGCTATTTCTAGCCAATTTGGTTTTGTTAGTACCTTAAGCGCTAAAGTACGTGAGAATGAACGCGCGTTACAATATGCGCAAAAACTATTAACGGAATTACAACAGATAGATCCTGAAAGTTGTTACGAATGGGCAGATTGGTCATGTCCGAGTGACTTTGCACGTAAGGTGAGTGGCTTTGTTTATTGGTTTAATCAAACCCTGCCTAGATTACGTTTTATTATCGATAATATGCGGTTAAGTTTATTTCGTTTACGTCGAGACGAAAAACAAGCAAGTTTATTGCGAAATATGGCACGTTACCTTCATCAGCACCCAGAGTTTGAGATCAGTGATAGTTTATTTGATGACGAAAGGTTACCGCAAACGTTAAAGTTTGCACCAGCAATTGCATTAAAGAGTTATGTGGATACGCGTAATAGTGAAACTGAAGCACCTCTCGTCGCGATTGTACAGGCGATGCGTAAACCCGCTTCGGTTGAAAATGAGATTAAACGCGAAGAGAGCGAACTGGAGCTTGAAAGCATCCAGAACTGGTGTTAGACCATGACTATTTTGAAGAACAAACTGAACGTTTATTTGAGCAGGTAATTAAATCTGGTGAACCAATATCAGCACAGTATTATTGGCAATCAGCGCTTAAAAGTTGGATAAAAGAAGATCAACTTATTGATCCTCAAGAGTGGGTAGAATTAGTTTTTAGTAGTTATTGTAAACTGACTAATGATCAACAGGATGCCTTAGATATTAAACCAAAAGGCGAACGTGTTTCAGGAACAACGGATAACTATTCCTATAGTGATTTATTTATTCTGTTAAGGTAGTTGATAGTGAATAAAACCCTCTTTGAATATTGTAAAAAGCATTTGCGTACTGTTAATCAGGTGCAGTTAAAAGCAAATGCAAGCCTAAAAACCTTGGCTGAGAAGTATAGTATTGGGTTTATTGATGTACATACAAACTTATTTCACTTTAATGCTAGAGACAAACAACACCTTATCGAAGTCGTTGCTCAGGAGCTTAATGGTATTCGCTTGAGTGACCCCTATCCAAGTAAACAATCCCGTACTGAAGTTGCTCAACGTCAACGCAACGAAAAAATCGGCGCGCTTAAGGTGAGTGAAGACTTTGTTTTACTAAATAGCCGACAATCACTTTGCTTAAATAATCACATTACTCCAAATAGCCCTTTGACTGCATTAGGGCATTTTATTTGTGCCACGGAAATCGAAACTATTGAACACTCGTATATTGTATTGGTAGAAAATTTGATTGTCATGGCAAACCTAAGCCGTTTAAATATACCAGAGCAATTACAGGATGCTTTATGGATATACCGTGGCGACGCGCAACCTCATAAACAAACTGGCACGGCTTATAAATTGTTTAGGCGTTTTGCAACAACCCATAAACTTGTTTGTTTTGCTGATTTAGATCCTAGTGGTTTGCAAATTTGTTTGACCTCAGGCGCGAGACAATGGTTAAGCATTAGTAATAAAAGTCAGATAGCAATGAAGTTACAAGGTATTGAAAATGAATGGCACAAACAGGGGAGTGCAAGAAGTTTTTTAAATAATTTTGATCAGCTACCCGCTTATTGTAAAAGCCTTTTTGCACAGATGGAAGAAACACAAACAACATTGAAGCAGGAACATATTCTACAGCATGACCTTAAACTTGAGTTATTCCCATTAATTTAATGAGTATGGAAAATCCATTATAACTTATAAAAAAGCCGTTTTAGCTAATGGTAAACGGCTTTATTTATGGATTTAAAAAGTACTGTTTTATTTCATTTCTTGTTCGATCAGCCACATACGAAATGCTTTTTTATCCGCGCTTGATAAACCGTTATAAATCGTTTTTATTGTCTCGCCGTTTGCAGACATAGAAGCAACAACATTAGCTATGTTTGTTGTATCAGTATTCGATGCCTTGGTTTCTGTTGTTTCTGAATCTGCAGTTAGTTTTTGTTGATTGTAAGTAGCAACAACTTTCTCAATATTACCATAAGGAAAAAAACCATTAGAGATTAATACATCGCTATCTTCAACTGTATATTGCTTGTCCTTTGAAATAATATTCCAGTTAAGTTCGTTATCTATTGCACGCGACGCTTGGTATTCATTTTTAAAATTATCAACAGATATTTGTGTATTCTGTTGAATATCTATAGTAAAAATAGAAGGGCGACTTTGTACTTCTTGTAATTCTTGCCCCTCATCAAACACTTTTTCGAAACGAGCCACAATTTGATGTTCACCTGCTTCTATTTCTGGTTTACTACGACTCTTAAATATTTCTGAATTAACATCTTTTCCGTCAATTGCTAAAATTTTAACACCATTAATGCCTGTTAATTCTAATGCATAACTACTTTGCACTAATAATAATCGTTTGCTAGGGTGAAAATCTTTTTCATAAATATTCCTTTAAAATTTGTAGTCTAAATAAACCATTATGCGAATGCAGTTTATACTGCTGATCCAAACTGAGTTCGTCAACCTCTTGTTAATGGTATTGTATGACAATGAATTTTTTTGAATCTTTTAGGCAAGGGTCTCCTTTTTTATTAAAACTTTAGTTCTGAAGTTGTCCTTTTGACGTAATTAAAAATGCTAAATAATACTTCTACTATGTTAAAATAAACTCTTATCGTAAAACTATAGAGAGAATAAAATGCTCATTAATAAAAATACAGCAGTTGAGTTTCATTACACCTTGAGTAGTGAAGGAAGTGTAATTGAAAGCAGTGTGAATGATAAAGCAATGGGTTATTTACATGGTCATGGTGGAATTTTTCCTGCATTGGAAGAAGCATTAGTTGGTAAAACTATCGGTGATAAAATTGAAGTGACATTAACACCTGAACAAGCTTATGGACTGCGCCGTGAAGAAGGGCATATTCAACGGATTCCTATCAAGCATCTACAAGCAAATGAAAAATTAAAAGTAGGCACTGTTGCACTTGTTGAGTCTAATCAAGGTCGTCAACAGGTTACTATTGTTAAATTAGGTAAGTTTAATGCTGATTGTGATTTAAACCATCCCTTTGCAGGTAAAACACTCTTTTTTGCAATTGAAATAATGTCGGTACGTCCCGCAACTGAAGAAGAGATTAGTCATGGTCATATTCATGCCGAAGGTGGCTGTGGTCATTAAAATATTGAAAACCTATTAAATGGGTTATCTATATTTTTGCGTTGTAAAAAATAAATTCATCAAAATTCAACCGAGTTCACTGCTATGCTTTTGGGATAATCAACCAATAAAATGAACTCGATTGTTTTAAATACTTAGAACTTAAATATGAAACGAATAACATTATATTCGACAAATCAATGTCCACATTGTGAAACGGCAAAGCGTTACTTAGAATCGCAAAAAATATCCTTTCGCTTAATTAATGTGAAAAGCCCTGCAGGACAAAAAGAGTTTGCTAAAACAGGGTTTAGAGCTGTACCCATTCTTAAAGTTGGGGAAGATTATTTAAATGGTTTTTCTATTGCGAAATTCAATAAGCTTTTACGTAGTTAAAAGCTCCTCATTTTATTAGCTTTTTAAATCATACCTATCGTTGCATTTTTTTACCTGGAAGAATTTTGAAAAACTCAATTATAATCTCGCCTTTTTTACGTGTTACCTTTACTTCAATTTTATCTCTATTCATTTTTGTTTGTTCTATGGTAACAACTAATGCAACAGCACAGGAGTTGAATTCACAACCGAAAATTGTACAGGTTAAATCTATTGATCTGCTACGTGTATTTTTTAAAGAAATAGGTTACTTAGAAACAAGCTGGAAGACAGGTAAAGAAGTTATACCGCGCTTTTCTTTTGAAGGAATAACCGATAGTTGGGCAACCAAAATAAGTGAGTTATCTACTAAAAACAAAAAATCACTGTTTTTTAGGTTAATGACACCTTTAATTTTAATTGCAAATGAAAATATCTTAGCGGAACGTAAAATTGTTGAAACAGCGCCATTAGATTCAAAAATTTTAATTGATATTGCAGTGAAATATCACGTATTTCTATCTAATGTAGAACAAATGAGTTTGACAGAGGAGCAACGTATTTTGCTACTGAGAACGAGTTGATATTTTGCCTCCGTCATTAGCAGTTGTGCAAGCCGCTAAGGAAAGTGGCTGGGGCACATCTCGTTTTGCTCGTGAAGGCAATGCACTGTTTGGCCAGTGGGACTTTACAGGTCAGGGTATAAAACCACTTCAACAACGAGAAGAATTGGGTAATTACAGTATTGCTACTTTCACCAGTCCATTCGCTTCAGTGGAGGGGTATATGCTTAATATAAATACTAATGAAGCTTACCTTGAAACGCGTCAATTAAGAGCAAAAATAAGATCAAACAATAAACGCATCACGGGGATAGAACTTGCTCCCACACTTGATAAATACTCTGAAACTGGAAAAGTTTATACGGATGATCTATTAAAAATGATTAAATACAATGAACTTGAAAGTTTAGATTATTTAACTTTGTCAGATAAAGAGATGGTTTATATAAAAAATCAGTAATTTTAATAATAAAATTACTGATTTGATTGGTTCATTTGTTGATTTAACCATTGCATACCTGTGTCTTTACATTTAAAAACTTTACTATTAATACCTTCCTGAGGAACGTGTTTAAAGCCGATGTTTTTGACTGTATCAGAAGCAAATACAATGGCTTTAGCAACGATGTTTTTTTGCATCAACCAGTTATTATTTATACATACTTCGTTGTAGGCTTCAGGTGTCGCACCTTCTAACTCTTGATAATCACAGAACAATAAAAAACAATTGCCATCGAAATGTTCTATTGATTGCCTTAGTTCCTTAAATGCTCGCTTTTGCTCCCTGTTCATTAAAAGCACCAATAAATTTTATTTGAACAATATTAGCAGTGACTTCTATATGGTAATCACCATGTGCTTTCATTTTATGGCCTCTTTTTTCTTATTCAACTTGCATCATATTTTTATGCTTAGTTTGTATTATGGACCATATTGTATATTTATTTGCTATTTGTTGTCTTTTTGTTGTGTTTTGGTTAACTAAGCGTGTTTTTATGAATAGTTTGATGGGAGATGTTTTACTATATTAGATGTTAAGATACGGTAAAAAATAAGGATTATAGTATTAATAGAAGGGAGCTATCATTCGGATAATCTAGCATATATAAATTACCCGACAGGGACTTGAATTAAACTTTAATACAACTTAACTTATGTTCTTCATGTTGCTGAAATACTTGCTTTTCTTGAGTCATATTTTTAAGCCAAAATCCTTTTTTTACACGTGGTAGAACAAGTAAAAATTTGACTAACTCTTCAATGAGCACACAGGCAAATACCCAGTGATAAGGTAACTGAAAGATTGATGCTACAGTCCATGTGATAGGAAGCGAAAGTACCCACATCGCAAACATATCGGCATATAATACGTAACGACTATCCCCCCAGCACGCAGTATTCCCATAATTAGCACCATATTGACAGTTTTAAGCCAAAAACCTAACCCCATGACAACTATCAGGTTCTGACTGAGGCTAAGTATTACCATGTCATGGCCTATTATCCAGGGTAAAAATAAAGGACTAAAGGCAATTAGCAGTAACCCTATTGCAAAGGAGATAATTGGTAACCCCCAGGTAAACAATTTGGCAAGCTGTTTGGCTTGTGAAAATTCGTTCTTACCCAAATGTTGCCCAATTAAGATTGCACAGGCATTTACAAAACCTAAAAATAAGCTGTGGTACATGGACTCAATCGGCGAAACTAAACTTACAGTTCGCTAAAGCGTTGGTACCACTAATAGAAGCAATGGCATGATAAGCAAAAGTACCAAGCCCCCAAATACTAAAGTTAATGCATAATGGCCAGGTTGTTTGCCAAAACTGTTTTGCATGTAAGAAGATTAAGCTAATGTTTACCATTAATGCACTAACAGAAAACATATGTTTTTTATGTTTTAAATAAGCTAATAAAATTACCACCTGTAACAGTCTTGCAATGTCGCTCGCAATAGCGACACCAGCTAAGCCAAGGGCGGGGATTTGCCAAAAACCGTTTATTAATAAATAATTAAAAAGGATGTTAATAACTATCGCAATAGTGGCGATAACTAATGGTAGTACTGTATTCGCTTGAGATCTTAATGCACCTTCATAAACGATTATAATATGCGTTAAGAAAAGTAAAGGGATGCTCAAACGCAAATATAAAGCAGTGAAATCGATTAAATGATTATCCTCACTTAATAACATAACCATGGTTTCAGGCAATATGAAAAATATCATTGCAATAGGAATTAATAAAATAATCCCAGCTAATAGTCCAAGTACAACAAAACTTTGACTGCTACTACTTTCCTTACTTGCGAAGTATTGTGCTACTAAAATAGAGACGGCAGTGCCAATGCTAGCCATAATGAGAATGAGCACAAAATGCATTTTAGTCGCCAAACCAATCGCGACTACCGCGCTACTACCAAGGCCTGTTACCATAAAAACATCCGACATTGCGAGCACGCTGACTAAGACACTTTGCAATGCGACAGGCAAGGCTATTTTAAATATTTTATTCCATTCAATATTTTTCAACATCACATTCTCCTCAAAATTTATAGTGCTATTTTAGGTTTTATGATGATTTTTGCTATGCAGAGAACTATCATTAAGGTGTAAAAAACTATCATTTTATTTTTTGTGTTGTGTTTTTAATAAAGCTACTGAATGGGAAGGGTAATAAAAAATGAACAAAAAAACAGACTTTGTTAATTACATTAATGTTGGTGAGCGTTGTCATGAAATTTTTTTAACAAGAGACGAACTACCAGAAATGAGTCACTTTGGTATCAATATGGCTGGCATTGCAAAATTAACGCCGCCTTATCATGTAGAGCGGAATAACCCTAGAGAGCATTCTATTTTAATTACGCAATCGGGACAGGGTTTTTTGCAGTGGGAGCATGGTGAAAAAATAATTGAAGCTAATTCACTGGTTATATTGCCTGCGGGAGAAAGTTTCCGTTTTACGATAAAAGGAGAACATTGGAATTTATGCTGGATCCTGTTACAAGAAAAACATGAATTATTAAAACAAAAATCCTTTCCTCAACGGATTTATTCCTGTTTTGATGCTGAAAGTATTCATCTTATTTTTTCTCTACTGGCGCTTGAAAGACAAAAGATTCTTTGTTTCGACAAGCAAGCATGGGACAACTTTTACGTTATTTGAAATTGAACTTTGCACAGGAGCAACAGGTTGCAGAAACTCGTCTCGACCATGCCTTTACAAAAGTAGAGCAAGCTTTACATCAACCTTGGACAGTGGCCAGTATTGCAGAGTTATGCCATTACTCTGAACCTCATTTGTTTAGACTTTGTAATAAACAATATGGTGTCGGTCCTAAACAAAAATTACAACAAATGCGCATCGAAAAAGCGAAACAATTGTTGTTGGATACACAGTGGCCTGTCAACGAAGTCGCTCAGCGATTAGGTTTTTCAGATGCACATAATTTTTCTAACTTCTTTAAAAAATTTGTGGGAGTGAGCCCAAAGGGATATCGAAAATAATACTTTTTAGTGAACAAACATAGCGATAGAAATGATCATTAAAAAAACAGAAAAGATTCGCTTTAGAATTTTTGTTGGTAGTGTAGTTGCCAATCTTGCGCCATATTTGGTGGTAAATACTGAGGTCATTGATATACAAATTAGAGCCGGTAAGTAAACATATCCAACACTATAGGCTGGTAGGTTTTCGACTTGAGTACCATGCCAAATAAAACCCACCATACCAGAAAGAGCAATTATGCAACCGCAAACAGCAGAGGTACCAATCGCTTTTCTCATTTCAACCCCGTAATGATTTAAAAAAGGGACGGTCAATGCTCCTCCTCCGATACCTGCCAAACTTGCAATACTGCCAATAATAACACCTGTTGTTGAGGTTAAATAACCATTAGGCATAATACGAACTTTTGTTGCTTTGATTGAAAAAAACATTTGAATTGCTAAAAAAACACAATAATCGCAAATACTTTTGGTAAATACTGATTAGGAATTAATTCCGCAATATAGGTCCCCATAAAGCCACCTATAATGACGCCAGGGATTAACCATTTAACAATAAATAGTTCTACATTGCCTAATTTAATGTGATTAATGGCAGAGGAGCCCGAGGTGAAAATGATGGTCGCTAATGAAGTTGCTAATGCAAAATGGATTGATAGGGTAGGATCTATTCCTGCAAGCGGTAAAATAAATACGAGTGAAGGCACAACTTGTAAACCGCCACCTATTCCAAGTAAACCTGCAAGTACGCCGACAATCGCACCTAATGCTAATAACAATGCGACTAATTCAATTGTCACCGTGTTTCCTTAAGTAGGGTTAAAAGAGTATTTATTTTAACCTGAATATAAACTAGTCGCTAGGGCCTGTTGATCTTTCAAGTTTATTTTTGCAACGAGTTGCTGGCTTTTTATACAAGGCTGAGCTTGTGATGTGTGGTTATTCCACATGAATAAGCGAAAACGCAGTAGAAAGAGTCAGCAAACGTTGCCCTACGGGTTACCACAAAATTTAAACGGCAAAGTTCAACAGGCCCTTGGGACTATAAGTTATTATTTTTTACGTGCGGTAAGTCTTGTATTAATTATCATAGAATATTTTATAATGAGATTATGTTATCTTGTCGAAATGTATTTCTTTCGTTATTTGGATAATTAATGATATTAAAGGTCTCAATAGAATGAAAATTGTTGCTGTGACAGCCTGTCCAACAGGTATTGCTCATACTTATATGGTCGCTGATTTATTAACTAAACACGCACAAAAAATGAGTATCCAAATAAAAGTCGAAACGCAGGGAGCAATGGGTATTGAAAACCCTCTTACTGATTTAGATATCGAACGGGCAGATGTTGTTTTAATTGCTTCAGATATTGACATTGAGCACGCAGATCGTTTTAGCCATTGTAAATTGCAACAAGTCAGCATAGAAGAAGTTTTAACCGACGTTAATAAGGTACTAGTACTTTGTCAGAGTTTATAACAGATAAATGTATCGTTGAAGATAATGAAAATTGAAAGACGTATTACCTTTATTATCGGTGAAGAAGGATTTGCTACTTGGAAAATAAACCGGCTTAAAACACTTAGTCACTTTTTTCGCTCTGTGATTATTTTACAAAATATCAGCATAGCTGACAGTGCCAACACAGCACATACTCTAGAAATATTAAGTATTGGTTGTAAAAACAATGATTTATGCCAGTTATGGATTGAAGGCTCAGATGCCGAACTGGCTTGCATGGTGCTCACAGACTTTATTGATCAACACTTTACCATTGTGAATACCTCCCATAAAAAGAACGAAAATAAAAGCAATTCCATTATTGCGAATCATCCTATTTTTTATCTTAATTTTTCCCTTAGCTATTATTTTAACTCTATTGAAATTGACGAGCATATTAAAAAAAGGATGTTATTTCAAAGCTTGCTCAATTTTTTACTAGGCCGTTATCTCAGGTAGTTGAAAAGGCTTTAATGAAGCGGGAAGATTTATCTTCGACGGCGGTAGGCAATGAGTTGGCAATTCCTCACGTGATGCTAAGTGATATTTCACAACCCTCAATCATAGTACTTCGTTTAAATCGGGCTCTGAATTGGCATTCGAACCTTGGTGACGTTAAGATGATAATTGCAATCTTGATACCTTCACCAGCTCCTCCTGAAATGATCAAATCAATCACCAAGTTAACACGATCATTAATTGATTCTTATAATTGTAAATTAATCGCGGCCAATACTGATGCGGAAGCAATAAAAGCGATTTTGTTTCATCTTATGTCTCGTAAACTTCCCGGTTAATAAACTGCTGTTAGTTTTGCTTATCCAGAACTGAGGTTAGTTATTTCAATTCATATTGCGATATTCACTGGGTGTTTTACCAGTTTTATTTTTAAACACTCGAAAAAAATAATTTACATCTTGAAAACCGCGACGGGTAGCAATTTCATTGAGCTTAAAGGGGTATTTTTTTAGCATAAATTTAGCCCTGTCTAAACGTACCCAAATAATATAATCAGAAAGTGTCATATGTCCTTGCTGGCGAAATAAACGTGAAAGGTGGTTAGGTGAAATATTGAACCGCTCAGCAATAATTGTTCGTGTGATAGCTATATGAAAATGTTCTTGAATATAAATACAAATGCCTTGGTATAAATCTTCACTGTGAGTTTTTATCGATTGAGCTTGTGTTGAGATCATCGATTTGCTGTAACTCATGAGTGCAAGTAATAAGTATTCATCCATAGGGCTTTTATTGAGTTCAAAGGCAAGAGAATTTAATGCATCAATAATATGGTCAATAGCATGACCGGTTCGAGTTTGTACACTATGTTTTCGAACGTTATAAAATCCACTTTCCCCTTTTTTCTTACTGACTAAACTAAAACCTACTTGTCTGCGTCCAAATAATAGACTAAGCACGGTACAATCACTATTCCAGGCAGGTTTATTCCAACAATTCGGGGAATAAAAAGTACATCACCTGTAATCAGTGGAATATCGATAATATCGTGGTTTGAACCTTCTATTTGATTATTATACTGGCCACTCACGACTAACTCTAAACGCGGAAAGTTAACCTGATAACTTAATAATGGAGGTGTTGAGCTATCCCCTGCAAAGAAAATTTGTTTTAAATCTGTTCTTTCAGAAAGGGTTTTATTGAGTAAATCGTGGAAAACATTGCTCATTTTTCTTCCTTATTAACTTATTTTTAACTAAAAAATGGTGACTAAAATCACTTTTTAATTTTATAGGATGGTTATTTAAGTCCAGCATGATTTATTGATAATTAATACGTTAAAAGTAAATGTCAAAATTACTTTAAACTATATTTCTTTAAGTTATTGAATAATTGAGGCTAATTTTTAATTTGTTGTTGTTTTATCTATTTCAATAAAGATTTAAAAATTTGCTACAAATCACACTTGTTATATTGAGATACAATAATCCAGTAAATGCATTCTGTGTACACTATCACCTTTGTTAACTCTAAGTAACAATATTAATAAGCAAGAAGAGTAAACAGACATAAAAAGGAGATACGATCATGAAGATAACCGATTTAATTAATGAGAATCTAATTTGCTTAGAGCTTCGGGCAAAGACCAAAAAAGAGGTTTTTGAGGAATTAATAGAAAGGCTACATGCACAGGATAAAATACAAGATAAAACGCAATTCTTAGCCGATGTAGAAAAGAGAGAAGAACTTGGGAATACAGGTTTTGAAGAGGGGGTTGCTCTGCCTCACGCTAAAAGTGCGGCTGTGCTAACACCGGCGATTGCAATCGGTATCAGTAAATCTGGTATTGATTATGGCGCTGAAGATGGTAAACCTTCAAAGTTATTTTTTATGATAGCCTCTCCCGAGAATGCCAGTGATCACCATATAGACGTGCTAACTGTGCTGTCTTCAAAACTGATTGAAGAAGGCTTTATTGATAAACTTTTAGGTGCTAAAACGGCTCAGCAAGCTTTGGACCTTTTGCTAGAAAAGGTTACTCCGAGTATCACTAATCCTATTGCTGATAAAGGATTTATTATTGGTGTAACAGGTTGTCCAACTGGCGTTGCTCATACCTATCTAGCGACAGAGGCATTGGAAAAAGCCATGACTGAATTAGGTTATAAAATTAAAGTAGAAACAAATGGTTCTATTGGAGTAAAAAACTCGCCAACAGCAGAGCAGAAATCGAGGTACGCCGATGCGATTATTGTTGCCTCTGATAAACAAATTGAAATGACCCGCTTTTCTAGTAAAAAATTAATTGAAACTGGTGTAAAAGATCCAATCAAAGATGCAAAAGGGCTTATTACTAAGTCACTCAATGCTTCTGTTTATCAAGCAGACAATAAGCATAAAAAATCATCGCAAAGTAAAGTGAATAACACACGTACTAATCTTTACCGCCAACTAATGAATGGGGTGTCTCATATGATCCCATTTGTTGTTACCGGAGGTTTATTAATTGCGCTTTCACTTGCGCTAGGTGGTCAACCAACTGAAGCCGGTATGGCAATTCCACCAGATAGCTTATGGAATAAAGTATTAGATGTTGGTGTGGTTGCCTTTACGTTAATGATCCCGGTTTTAGCGGGCTATATTGCCTATGCGATAGCAGATCGTCCTGCCTTAGCACCAGGTTTAATTGGTGGTTGGATTGCTAATAATGGCTCTTTTTACGATGCCGATGCTGGAACTGGGTTTATTGGTGCGATTGTGGCGGGTCTACTGGTTGGTTATTTTATAAAGTGGCTCACTAGTATTAATTTCCATAAGTTTATACAACCACTGGTGCCAATTATGATAGCACCTATCGCTGGTTCATTATTTATTTCTGGTCTGTTTATCTTTGTAATAGGAGCACCTATTGCAGGGTTAATGGAAGGACTAAATAGTCTTTTAACTAGCATGAGTACGGGCAATGTTATTTTATTAGGTATTGTGTTGGGTGGTATGGCTGGCTTTGATATGGGCGGACCCTTTAACAAAGTTGCCTTTCTATTTTCTGTTGGCATGATTGCCAGTGGGCAAACTCAATTTATGGGCGCGATGGCTTGTGCAATTCCTGTTGCACCATTGGGAATGGGTTTAGCAACGGTTATTGGACGTAAGCTTAATTTGTTTGAAGACTCTGAAATTGAAGCGGGTAAAGCGGCCGGCGCGATGGGGTTAGTAGGTATTTCTGAAGGAGCAATTCCATTTGCGACTCAAGATCCACTTTCAGTGATCCCTGCTAATGTTTCTTGGTTCAATGGCGAGTTGCTGTTATGGCTTTTTCCTTTGGTGTTACTAATAGTGTTGCACATGGCGGGCCGATTGTTGCTTTATTAGGGGCAATGAATAAACCAATTATTGCCTTATTGTGTATGGTGGTTGGTGCGGTAGTAACAGCTGTTGTTTGCTTGATGTTGAAAAAGATTCGTCAAGCAAAATTACAAACACAATTAGCGTATTAGATTGTTAGTTAATTAATGATTGAAACGATTAAAAGTTGGGTAAGAGCTAATCGCTTACCCAACTTTTTGCTAATGACAGATGAGAAATTATTTCATGTCTTGTTCTAATAACCATAAACGAAATGCTTTTTCTGTTCCTTTGACGCTTGTTGGTAAAGCGAAATTAAAGCATTATTCTGTTCAACTTGAGCACTAGGCGCACTAGTATTCATAACAGGTGTAACAGGAGCATTAATTATAACTGGCGCACTTGCAGGTTTTGTTACTGCTACTGGTTTAGGTTGAGGAGGCATAACAATAATGTTATTTTCCTGATTGTAAGTTGCAAGTAATTTATCGAGATTACCAAAAGGCATAAACCCTTTACCTTTTAGTGTGTCTGCATTTTTAATCAGGTATTCATTACTGTCACTGATAATTTTCCAGGTTACATTCTTTTCTATTTCTCTTTTAGCAACACGGTGAGATCTAAATTTATTTACAGAAATAATAGTATCTTCCTGTAAATCAAGAGTGAGAACTGTTGGGTTACTTGAAAGGGAGATTCATCATGAAATCTAGTTGAATAACGAACTACGACTTGATGTTTACCTTTATTTAGGTCAATTTCTTCTTTTTTCTCTAGCAATCTAGTTTCTAGTTCTTGACCATCAATGATTAAAATCTCTACACCTGTATCACCTTGCAAATTAAGTGCGAAGCTTGTTGGTATCATTGCTAATGTTAGTAGTAGTGCTGATATTTTTTTCATAGTTATTCCAAGTCATAAAATTTATTTGATAAGTCATTACAATTATTTAAATCTATCAAATAGAATTAAATAAATAAAAATTATAACGTTTATTGTTAATAAAAGTATCTAAAAATTTTCTTTGTATGATACCTGTGCAGGAAACTATTTATTTACGGGTGGGGGATTTAAGGATACAAAGCCTTCATTTTTTCAAAAGTGGAATTTTTTTGGAAGGCTTTATTTTATTATGAATGGCTAATCGGCGTCTTTATTAGTTTTGTCTTTCATAACATTTCTAATAAAGAAAAACATTAAAAATGTAAAGATACTCGCCGTGACTCCTATGCCAATAAGTGAGTAATAAACAACGGGGTCGTTGAGTAACATATCAAAAAAGTCCATAGTATCTCCCATTTATTATAAATTTTGTTAAAAGTTAAGCCTTAACATAAAATTTACAATATAATGGTCAGTTGATTTAATGGCTGATTTGGATCAAGAGAGGAATAAAAAAACCACACCTTAGGTGTGGTTTGATAGGCATGTCATGTTTTTAGGTGGCTAGAATTACTCAGGTAATAGCGCATTATGATAAACGTTTTGAACGTCATCACAGTCATCTAACATTTCCATAAATTTATTAAATTTATCCATGTGCTCTGGCGCTATATCGGCATCAGTCTGTGGAACAAAAGTGACCTCTTCAACTTCAAGTTCTATGTCTGGATAACTTTCAAGAATGGCAGTTTTCGCTTTGTAGAATTCAGTGTGCGGGCAGAAAACGCTGATTTTACCGTCTTCGGTTTCTACATCTGTCACATCAACGTCAGCCATAATAAGGTCTTCTAATACAGCTTCATCATCTTCACCAGCAAATACAAACACAGCTTGCTGTTCAAACATATGTGCGACAGAACCGGGAGAACCAATTTTAGCATCGGTTTTAACAAAACAGTTTCTGACTTCAGTCCAAGTACGTCTATTATTATCCGTTAAACAGTCTACAATCACACTACAACCACCCGGTCCAAAACCTTCATAGGTAGCACGTTCGTAATCTTCACCTGCACCACTTTGTGCTTTTTCTATTGCACGATCAATAACGTGACTTGGAACTTGGTCTTTTTTAGCACTATCGATTAAACGACGTAGGGCTAGATTTCCATCTGGATCAAATCCACCTGTTTTTGCACTAACGTAGATTTCTTTTGAATACTTTGAATAAATTTTTGTTTTTGCGCCCGCAGTTTTAGCCATTGACTCTTTACGGTTTTGATATGCTCTTCCCATCGGATCAAACTCTTTTTGTAAGTTAATTAAAAAAATATCGCTAAATTCTACCCCTAAGGGCAGTTGTGCGCTAGTGTGAGAGCAATAAATATTGAGCTAGATAAAAAATAATAGGCAATAATCGCTGACATCGTTCTAAAAGGATAAAAAATGCACAGTAAAGTTGAGAAAATATTAGCGCAACTAAACACAGTATTACTTGGTAAGGTCACTCAAACCAAACTTGCTTTAGTATGTTTGTTGGCTGATGGGCATTTGTTAATTGAAGATTTACCGGGTATGGGTAAAACGACTTTAGCATCGACCTTAGCAAAAACCTTAGGTCTTAATTATCAACGAGTTCAATTTACCAGTGATATGTTACCCGCAGATATTATTGGTGTGTCTATTTTTGACCCTAAAAGACAGATGTTTAGTTTTCATCAAGGGCCTGTTTTTAATCAAGTGTTATTAGCCGATGAAATCAACCGAGCAAGTCCTAAAACACAAAGTGCATTATTAGAAGCAATGGAGGAAAAACAAGTATCGGTTGATGGTGAAACCTATCCATTACCTAGTCCATTTTTTGTCATCGCGACACAAAACCCGCTTGATCAAGTTGGGACCTTTCCATTACCCGAATCTCAATTGGATCGATTTATGATCCGCATAAAGCTTGGTTTTCCGAGTAGAGAGGCTGAGATGCAAATGCTTAAACATCGCCAAAGCAACACCTCGATTGAAGAAGTGGTGACAGTTGATGAATTGAAAGCAATGCAATTAGCGGTACAAGAAGTTGAAGCAAGTGATGCCTTGCTCGATTATTTAATCAGGTTAATAGCAGAAAGCCGAAATGGCGGACTTGCTGTTCATCCTTTATCACCACGTTGTAGTAAAACACTTTTGCAGGCTTCTAAGGCGATGGCATATATTAATAAACGCAATTACGTTATTCCAGAGGATGTGCAAGCGGTATTTGTTGCTGTTACGGAACATCGATTAATGGGTAGTCAAAGTGAGAAGATTGATAACGATGCTTTTAGTGAAACCATTCTTAAACGTATTGATCCGCTTAACTAATGTTTAATAATTTTATTCGTAAACGCTTTGATAAATGGTTGGTTAAGCGAATGCCTGCGCAAAGGAAAATTACTTTAAATAGTGGTAACACCTTTATTTTTCCTTCTAAAACAGGTCTGCATTTTTTAATAAGCTGTTTAATTTTATTCTTATTAGGTACTAATTATCAGAATAACTTAATTCTATTTTTAGTGTTTTTTCTGTGTAGTTTTATGTTTACTTGTTTGTTATTCAGCTATCAAAATATCGCAGGACTTGGTTTGAAGGCCATTCAACCAGAAGCGCAGTTTGCCTCTTCACCCTGTCGATTTACATTGACATTACAACAACCTAAATCTCAGGTGCAAGATGTTAATTTTTATTTTAAATCGGCTCAATCGGATTTAGAAAGCACCATTAAAAATGAAACTGTTGTGCTTTATAGTTATTCTGAGCATCGAGGATATTTTAATCCTGGAAGAGTGACGGTTAAATCCAGTTTCCCCTTTGGTTTATTTAATGTTTGGACGCATTTGGATTTTGACTTAAGGGTGCTTTTATACCCTTCGCCAATCGAAAATCAATTAACACAAAGTAAAACCGCCGATAAGTCGCAACATAATACATTATATCAACCTGTTGTAGGCGTTGAGCAGTTCTCTACTTTAAAAAGTTATCAAATAGGTGAATCTTTAAAATCAGTTGCCTGGAAACAATTGGCTCAAGGAAGAGGGTGGTTAAGCAAACAATTTGAACAATCGGCGGGTGGTGATTTATTGTTAGATATTCGTCACCTTGGTCATTTGTCGCTTGAAATGCGTTTAAGTTACTTAACATATCAGATAGTGACATTAGAAAAAATTAAACAACGTTACGCACTAACATTGAATCAGCATCATATTGAAATAGGACTTGGAACATCACATAAAGAAAGGTGCTTACGAGCCTTGGCTTTATTTAATGTGAGTGAAAAGGAAAATCAAGATACAGCATTTCAATCAGAATCTTCTCGGCATCAATTATGAATGAATTTTTATGAATGAGTTTTTATGAATGAGTTTTTAAGTCGCTTTAACCTTGCTTTAATTATAGTTACCTATAGCGCGATTGTGCTGGCACTGTTTCAACAATTAAATACCTATATTGTATTGTTAGGGATGTTATGTGCTTTTTGGCGTAGCGCACATTTCTATGCTTGGGTTAATTTATTATCTGGCAGATGGTTGATGCTAGTTTCCCTTATAGCAACCGCTCTCACCGTAGTTTTGGTTTTTCAGCAGGGTGTTTTTAACATCATGTTACATATTATATTTCTTGGCTTTAGCTTAAAGTTCTTAGAGTTAAAATCAGTTCGTGATGTGTATTTTTTGTTAATACTGGCTTTATTCTGATTGCCTTATTTTTTATTTTTAACACTTCTATTTTCGCTACCTTTATCGTTAGCATATTAGCCTTGATGCTCTTAGCTATTTTATTAAGCTTACATGCTAAATCGATACGTAAAAGTGCTTATTTGCCAATTTTAATCAAAAGTAGTTTATTAAGTTTACCCTTAGCTATTTTATTATTTTTAGTTATGCCTCGTTTGCCTGCTCTTTGGCAGGTTCCAATACAAAATCAGGCGACAACGGGTCTCAGTGATACTGTCAGTCCTGGTGATATTGCTAATTTAAGCCGTTCAAGTGCCTTAGCATTTAGGGCAACCTTTAAAGGCGAGGTTGTAGGCGCAAGTGATCGTTATTGGCGGGCAATGACACTGGATTTATTTGATGGCAAGACATGGTCACAAAGCAGTGCATTAAAACGCGAAGAGTTTAGAGCGAAACGTCGAAGATCAAGAAATACACAGTTACTTGAGAGCAATCAGGTAGAAATTTCGAGTGATATAATAAAAACTGAATACGAATTAATTATCGAGCCTCATTATAATCATTGGGTGCCAGTATTAGATTATGCTTCGCCAGTTGATAAGTTGATTCGATTAACTGATTTTTCATTACGTAGCCAACAACCTATTGTGACTAGAAAATCGCTTACAGTGTTACAACTAAATCAAGGCGAGCAACAACCATTATCAGAAGCTGAAATACAACAATTTACTCAGCTTCCAAGTGCATTAACTTCACAGGATAACCAACAAACCGATGCTTGGATTAATTTACTGTTGCAACAAGGTATGAGTAAAGACAACATATTAAAACAATTACTCAAGGATTTTTCTACGGGGTTTAGATATACCTTGTCTCCTCCTTTATTAACAGAAAACCAAATTGATGATTTTTTGTTTAATAGCAAGGCAGGATTCTGTGTGCATTATGCGAGCAGTTTTCTTTATGTGGCTAGGCGTCTAGGATTCCCAGCTCGTATGGTGACGGGGTATTTAGGAGGCGAATGGCAGGAGACAGAGGGTTTCTTTATTGTACGTCAATATGATGCTCATGCATGGGTTGAAATTTGGCGTAATGGTACTTGGGAAAGAATCGATCCAACTGCCTATGTTGCCTCTGAACGTGTGGAGTCTGGTTTACAAGCTGGGCTAACAGATAGCAATGAATTTTTAGCTGGTCAGTACTTTTCATTAGAAAGGTGGCGAAACCTTTGCTTTACTCAATCAGTTACGTGCAAGAATTGCACAGGTTGATTATCTATGGGCTCGTTATGTGGTTAATTTTGACAATCAATCGCAAATTAAATTAATGCAAAAATGGCTAGAAAAAATGCCTTGGTTAAAATTAACCTATGGTATTTTATTATTGATGGTGTTTATATTTTTGATGCTGTTATTGTTTATTTTTAAACCCTGGCAAGTAAAGAAATATGCTCGAGAAGATCAGATTTATTTACAGTTACAAGCGCACTTTACAAAACAAGGTTATAAACGACAGAGTGGGCAATTAGTGAGTGAATATTGTGCTCATTTAAGCCATCAATTTTCTTTACCATTGAATTTATGCGAACATTTTTCGCAAAAATATAATCAAATAAAATATCAACCAAATCAGTCTACAAAGGCGTATCAAAAACGTCTGAAACAATTAATTCATATTAGTAAACAGCTTAAGAAACAGAGTAAGATAACGCCAAATGTTTAATTACACTTGAGGTGCTAGGGTTATTTATTGTAGGGCGTAGCCATTAATTTGAAATCAACTAAGCTAATTTGAGTTGGGCCATATTTGCGATTAGAGGAAAATTTTTCTTTTCCTATGGAAACATTGATATTGTTAAACATTTCTTTTTGCGCAACCACTTTTGTATGCTCGAGGCTTTCCATAAGCTTATTTCTATGATCTTCAAGTTCTTGTTTTAAGCTAGTTAAGTGATGCTCTGTTTCTTCAATTGTCAGCGTTAAACGTATATCTAAGGTTTGCTTCTTTTCTGAATTAGGAAGAGCGTGGACTTTTTTCTGAGCATCAATTAAATCTTTTAACTTATCTTGCTCCAATTGAACTTTTTGTTTAATCTGTTTTTTAGCTTCTAATAAATGTGCGTATTCAGCACCTAAATGGATAAAGGCTTTAGAGCCTGCCACTGAGCCTAGTGATGCAGTAAAAACACCGTTTGATGTTTCTAACACCCCACCAATTATTGTGCCTCTCATGCCTGAAGTATCTAAAACAATAATGTCATCCTTACAGGATACTGCACAATGTAATAATTGGGTTTTGATATGTATGCCTGAGCCCGCTGTGATTTTAGAGTATTGACTAAAGCTAGCGGAAACATTGCCCTCACTTTTGATGACACAGGAGTAATTATTATTACCTTCTTCAATTTTATGACCAATAATACCTTTTGCAACCGTTAGGTTGCCGGTACATTCAATATAAGCTGATTCTACAAACCCTGAAATAGAAATATCACCAGTGGCTTTAACTTTCATTCCCGAACAAACATCACCTTTGATAACGATATTACCTTCATATTCAACGTGTCCTGAGCCGACATCTACATTTTGTACCACCAATACATCGTCAACTTGCATACCAGTATTTAACAGTTTAGGAATGCCGGGTAAAGTGGATACCAGTAAATTTTCATCCTGTTCACTGATTTTAGTATTAGCTCCAACTTCAAGTTTAAAGTCTTTTCCAGAAGTATGCGGGATAACTTCACCGAGGATGTTAATGCCATCCGTACCTTCAGTACAGGGAATTTTGCGCATTAAAGGTGTATCAGATTTAACCGTATTTAACTGCCCTAGGTCGCGCATGTCGACGGTGCCATCTTCATTTATTTTGGGTTTTAATTGGCGTTGTGTTGGTGTCTCAACCAAACTTTCGAATAAAGAATCTGTTCCATGAACAACAGGTGTACCCTGAGCAATAATCGCTTGATAAGTACTACCCGGGCTTTCTTTTTTAGACTGTTTAACTAATAACAATAAATTTTTGTTGATGATACCTTCAGATATCTCCAGTTCATCCATCTTTGCTTTTAGACCATCTAAAGTAATAGGCAATCCGCCGTAGGCATTAGTAAGGATTGCTTTTGCTGTCATTTTGAGCGGATCAATTTCGATTGTAAATTTTGCGTGAATACGGTCTGCAACAGCAACTGAGTCTAGGTTACTATGCCCAGAGTCATCTGATTGTAATTTACTAAAAAGTTGAACCGCTTCCTTTATGCCCTTAGGGTTAAGCTTTAAATTTGCGTACTCAGAGTCTTGGACTAATTTTGCGATGGTTTTTATTGTCACTTCTTCTTTAATAGGTGTGATCAATAATAAAAGTTGTTTTTTATCAGGAGATAAGCGTAATAAGTTATCACTTAGAGGTTGCTTGTTGTCCATATGATTCTACCCAAGTTTTACGTTAATTCTTAATCATAGACTGAGAAATAATTAAAGAAAGGCCAAAAATGTTTTTATTGGCCTGTTTGTTCAATTTTTGTTATGAGCTACACGAAAGCATTGAACAACCTATTTTATTTCTTGCCCAATCCGGACGTTTCTGCGCACAGGTTTCATACTCTGGTTGTTGATCATAAGGTTTTTTCAATATTATTTTTAATTTTTCGATTTCACTGTAATCACCCTGTTCAGCAAGATCGATTGCTTGTTGAGTCAAATAGTTACGCAAGACATATTTTGGATTAACACTATTCATATTATTTTCGCGCTGTAATGCAGATAAACCATCAAAATTAAGTCGCGTTTGATACCTTTTCAACCAGTTAGTTAGTTGTAATTGGTAGGCCTGAGTTAACTGATCGGCTCGATAATAACAGTCAGCAAAATGTGTTAATGCCTCATTTTTAGCTTGATATGTTGCAAGAAGTCGATAGAAAATCGTCATGTCTGTTTCAACTGTACTTAGTAATGTTTGCAAATCTTTAAAGAGTGTTTGATCACTGACTCCTTGATAATCTTTAAAGCCAAGCTTACTAGCCATCATTTTTTGCCATTTGTTTTCATATTGAAGGGCGTAATCACTCATAATGCTTTGTAAGGGCTCGGCTTCACCAATGAGTGGAAAAATGGCATTTGCTAATTGAAACAGATTCCATTGACTGACTTGAAATTGACCACCAAAGCGATAACGTTTTTGTCCTTCATCCGTGGTATTGGGTGTCCAACCAAGGTCAAAATCATCAACCCAACCGTAGGGGCCGTAGTCAATGGTTTCACCAATTAAAGACATGTTATCAGTGTTCATTACACCATGAACAAAACCGACTCGCATCCAATCAACAATCATAGTTGAGGTTTGATCACAAACAGCTTTAAACCAATTTAGATAGGTCTCAATGTCGAACTGATTATTTTCTGGTTTCAATTTAGGGTAATCATGAATAATGCTAAATTCAACTAACTGTTTAACTAATGCTTCATCGCCACGTGAGGCTGGTAATTGAATTGAGCCAAATCGTAAAAAGGACGATGAAACACGGCAAACCACAGCACAGGGCTCTAGTTCAGCATTACCATCGTACATTTTATCCCGAACAACTTGGTCACCCGTAAGTGATAAACTGAGGGCACGTGTTGTTGCTATGCCTAGGTTGAACATTGCTTCAGAACATAGGTATTCGCGAATAGAAGATCGTAATACTGCTAATCCATCTCCACGACGAGAATAAGGAGTTTTCCCTGCTCCTTTTAGCTGTAATGTGAGATAACCTAACTCCGAGGTTTCTACATCAACTAAATTGATCGCACGGCCATCTCCGAGCTGACCTGCCCAACCACCAAATTGATGGCCACCATAACAGAGAGCATAGGGTTTCATTGGCGTGATTATGGCATTGCCTGTCATGATATCGGTAAATAAAGAGGATGCGCAGTCTGCTTCAGAAAAACCGATCGTTTTTGCTAAATCTTCATTGATGTTAATTAAACTTGGGTTTGAAGTCGGAGTGGGGGATACCCATGAGAAAACAGCATGTTCAACACTGCGACAGTGATTTTCTAATTGTGTATCAGCAGGCAGTTGTTCGGTAATACGATGACAGAATTTGAGGTGTTGAAATGACATAAGAATACTCAAGTAAAATAGTGAATACAAAATAGTCTACTATTTTACTCGGGTATTGGCTAGTTGATGCAGGCCTAGTTTAGATTTCGGTCGCTACCACTGATATCTCAACAAGCAATGCTTCTCTTGCCATGCTTGCCTCAACACAGGCTCTGGCTGGCGCAAAACCTTCTGGTACCCAAGCATCCCAAACAGCATTCATTGCGGCAAAATGCTCACTCATGCTTTTGACATAGATAGTTGCAGAAAGAATTGCTTCACGTGAACTACCTGCTTCAATTAATAACTCATCTACTTTAGCGAGCATTGTTTGTGTTTGTTCGGTGATATCTTTCGTTGCATCTGCACAGACTTGACCACATAAATAAATGGTGCCGTTATGTTTGACTATTCGGCTCATACGTTGTTTGGTTTGTAAACGTTCGATCATCTTGATCCCTAAGTTAAAAAGTGGTTAGTATAACACTCTATATGGAATGGACATCAATGAAAATATTACAAGCAATTAATCATTATCCTGTGGCGATAAAAACGCAGGTTGAACAATTAATCGAATCGGAGCAATTATCCGATTATCTGTTAAATAAATATCCTCAGGCGCATTCTATCATGAGTGAAAAGGCGCTCTACGATTATGTGCTAGATATTAAAAAACGCTTCATAAAACAATCTGCTCCTATTAGCAAAGTGAGTTACGATGCAAAAATACAATTACTAAAACATGCTTTAGGTACACACACTTATGTGTCTCGTGTTCAGGGTAATAAACTTAAAGCAAAACAAGAAATTCGTATTGCAACATTGTTTAAACAAGCGCCACAAGCGATGTTAGATATGATAGTGGTGCATGAACTGGCACATTTAAAGGAAAAACAACATAACAAAGCTTTTTATCAATTATGTTGTTATATGTTGCCGGATTATCATCAATTGGAGTTAGATACCCGTCTGTTTTTAATCAATAGTGCTTTAAATGGAAATTTGTATGAAAAAACAAAGTAATCAAAATAAGAAAAAAGTTTCATTAGTACTTGGAAGTGGCGGGGCACGTGGCTTAAGCCATATTGGTATTATTAAATGGCTGGTTGAAAATGATTATGAAATCACATCAATTTCAGGCTCTTCAATTGGTGCTTTAGTTGGTGGCGTTTATGCGGCTGGAAAATTAAATGAATTTGAACGCTGGGTACGTGAAATAGATAAAATTGAAATATTTTCATTGCTTGATATTGCCTGGAAATCTAATGGCTTAGTGCATGGAGATAAAATTATTAATACCCTGAGGAAGCTACTAGGTAATCAACAAATTGAAGATTTACCTTTAAATTATACTGCAGTGGCTTCTGATATTGAAAATGAAAAAGAGGTTTGGATAAGCAGTGGTTGCTTATTTGAAGCTATTCGTGCCTCTATCTCTTTACCACTCATTTTTACACCTACCTATCGTCATGGGGTGTTGTTAATTGATGGGGGTGTTTTAAATCCAGTACCTATCGCACCTACTTTTAGAGACATGACAGATTTAACTATTGCAGTTAATTTAGGTGGTCCAATGAGACAGGATAAACCGAAAAAGAAGGTGCTCAAACCAATCATCCCCAATAGTTCAATTCATGGAAAAATTAAAATGTTTATTAATAGTTTTAGCAAGGACGATATTATCAGCACGAGTCAAGATTGGGGTGTTTATGATATTGCTAACCAAGCTTTTGATGCCATGCAAAGTACCATTGCTAGACAAAAATTAGTCGCTTATCCTGCTGATGTAGTCATAGAGATCGCTCGTAACGCCTGTGGGACATTAGAGTTTCACCGTGCCGATGAAATGATTGAATTAGGTTATCAACGTGCTAAAAAAGCTTTAAGAATCGGCTTTAAGTGATGCTTTCAGTTGTTGCATTCCTTGTTTAATAGAGACAATTGGTTTGTAGTTTAAGTCAACTTTCGCGAGCACTAATATCATAATAGTGTGATGTTGAAAGTTGCTTCGCGACAAACCTGGTCATAATAGGTTCATCCTGCTTGCCTAGAGCAAGATATATTCCTTCAAGTAGACTTCCGACTGCATAAGCTAAAGGAGCGGAACACGCTTTGTGACAGGCAGTAAATTCTCACAAGCAAGGATATTATTAAGCATCTCTGCCATAAAAATAGGCTCATCATTACTTAAAAAATAAGCTTTACCGGCACATTTAGCTTGCTCTGAAGTGAGTTCAAGTCTGCTAATAAATGCGCATAAACAGCATTGTCGATATAAATAGTATCAACTAATTTATCGCTTTTCCCCACTAGTTTTAATTTCTTCGCCTTAGCGCGGGCAAGCACTCTTGGGACAAGATGGCGGTCACCAGGACCCCATATAAGGTGTGGACGAAGTGCGACTGTTTTGAGTAAATCACTATTACTTTGCAGTACTTTTTGTTCAGCGACAGCTTTACTCAAACCATAAAAGTTTAAAAATTTATGAGCATAGGGAGCAGATTCATCAATGTTAACTTCATCATTACCAGAAAAAGTAACACTAGGTGTACTCGTATAAACTAGGTGTTGAATATTATGTGCCAGACAGGCATTTATAATGTTTTCTGTGCCTTCAACATTTGCACTAAAATAGCTACTTTTGTCGCCCCAAACACCTGCTTTAGAGGCAACGTGAAAAATAACATCACAATCTTTCATGGCATTAAAAAGCGCTTCTTTATCACAGATATCGCCCCTAAGCATAGTGACGCCCTGGGCACTTAATTCAGGGTAATCACCTCTTGCAAAACCGACAACGTCAATGTTAGCACTGCGTAAAAACAAGCAGATGGCTTTGCCTAAAAAACCGCCCGCTCCAGTAACAAATGCACGTGTATACTTTCCTTTTAACGCAGATAACACCGTCTGCATTTGTACATCTAAACTGTTAAATGCTGGAGTAACATTACTTTTTTTAGATGACTGGTCATATTATTGTTCTGGCTCTTTTTTAATTTCAACTTGGGCCCATAGTGCTAACTTTTCACGGTATATTTTAGCGTTATGGCGAATATCCATTGGGAAACCTGAGTGGATTAAAAAATGTTTTATACCACGGGTGTGCTCATGTTTGTCGGCATTAAAACGTAATTCATTAAATAATTTTAAAGTCGCTTTCGGTTGGTTTTTCGAGTAGCTCTATACAAATAACAGGCGTCAATTTCCCCTCTAATTTAACTCCTACTAAAGCACTGCGTTTTATTGCTGGGTGAGTATTAAAAATACGTTCGCTACAGATTGAAAAGTAAGTCTTGATTTGATCGTTATATAAAGCGTCTATGCGATGTGATTTTCGACCACACATCCATAATTTTCCTTTATCATCAAGGTAACCTAAATCACCCATTCTATGGCGAGCAATCTGCCCATCGGGTATTTTTGCTTGGATTGTTGCTTCATCTCTTGCGTAATATTGCTGACTTACTTGCGGGCCAGAAACAACAATTTCACCTATCTGGTAGGCGGGAATTGTTAATGAATCACTCCATTTTTCAATCGCTTCTTCATTAATTTCAATAATACTGATAGTCGTATTCTCAACAGGGTAACCCACACAAATCCCACCACCTGTATCAGTAATACCTTCAGTTATTAACAATTCTGAACTGGCTATTTTACTAATAGGTAAGGATTCGGTTGCGCCATAAGAGTTGATGATTTCAACACCTTTGTTAAGCAACTTTGAAAAACGCTTTAATGATGGCAAAGTAGCAGGGGCACCAGCTGAGATTACACGATTTAAATTAGCTAATTTCACTCCTTTACGATTACCGGCCTCACCTAATAACTCAATTAATGCCGGATTCGCAAAAAGGTTCGAACATTGGTATTTTTTAATGGTCACAAACAAGTACTCAGGATCTGCTGTGATAGGTTTACTGGCATCCATTTCTGGCACAATGGATGCCATTCCTAGCGCTGGGCCAAAAAGTGAGAATAGGGGGAAAGTGGCTAAATCACGTTCACCATGTTGAATTTGGTAATCGTTTTTTAAAACAGAAATTTGCGCTTCAAACATGCCATGATTATAAGCAACACCTTTTGGAGTGCCTGTACTACCACTGGTAAAAAGTATGGCGGCTAATTGAGTTGGATCCGATTTAACCATGTCATAGTGATTTTGTGTTGGGTATTTTTTAACTAAGCGCGATAAGCTTATGCCACCCCAAAAACCTGAACCAGCCACGGTGATGTTGGTGTGAATAGTATTTTTTCCCCAAGCAAATAATCGACGTGCGATATGTGCCTTAGGAATGCCAATAAATATATCCGGTTTTGCCTCAGCGAAGCATTGTTTAAGGTTTTTAATTCCCATACCAGGATCTACAAGAATAGGAACAATACCTGCTTTAAACAACGCAAACGTCAGACTAAAAAAGTCTAAGCTAGGAGTAACCATTAATACTGCTTTGTCACCTACTTTTAAACCATGTTGGTTAAAGGCAAAGGCAATTTGATCACTACGTTTATTTAATTGAGAAAAATTCATTTCTTGATAGATCAATTTACCAAGATGTTTTTTTGAACGGCAACTGCTAGCGAAGAGGGAAAATTATTTGCTACTTCAACGAGGTGGCGGCAAAGATTGGCTTGATTTTCTGAACTCATATATTATTTATGCGATCCAATAAACTGTTCTATAAGTGGGATAACTTCATCACTTGCATCCTCTAAGATGTAATGTCCACAATCGTCAAATTCATTGACCTGTGCATGGGGCATTTTTTGTTTCCAAATATCTAAGAAGTGTTTGTCAAAAACGAAGTCCTTTAAGCCCCAACAAATAATAGTTGGAGTTTCTTTAAAGTGTTCTAAACTTTCGCTGATATCAGAGACCAGTTGATAGCTTTTATCTCCTTTATAAAGAGGGATGTCCTGCACAAAACGTAATGTTGAAATTCGGTTTTTCCAAGAATTGAAGGGCATTACATAAGTGCGCTCTAACATCACGTGGCATTGCTTTTCTTTTAACACCAACATAGGACAGCGCCGAGGAAAATGCATTTAAACCGCGCACTAATAAAGTACCTAATAAAGTATTACGGCAGATCCAAAGTCCAAGTGGTAAAGGTTTGCTTTTAGGTAGATGAAAGGCGCCAGTATTTAAAATCACTAAGCTTTTAATACGTTCTGGGTAACGTCTTCGCATAACCCATTCCAATCATACCGCCCCAATCATGGACAACAAGGGTAATATTTTCAGTGATGTCTAATGAATCCAGTAACGCTTCAAGATCATCAATACGGCTTTTAAGTGTATATTCATAGTCTGCATCATCGGGCTTATCAGAAAGACCACATCCTATATGATCAGGCACAATACACTGATTTGTTTTGCTTAGCGCTTGTATAAGGTTTCGATAATAAAAAGACCAGCTTGGATTACCGTGAACCATCACAACAGGTTCACCTTTACCTTCATTAAGGTAATGATATTCTTGGCCGTTGCGATCTAGAAAATGGCTGTTGAATGGGTAAAGGTTTTTTAAATTCATTGTCATTACCACTCAAGTCCTAACATCATGCAATTAAGTCCACTACCTATACCTAAAAAGCTCACCTTATCTCCACGCTGTAAAAAACCTTGGTCATGCGCCATAGCCGCAGTAACGGGTAAAGAAACTGTTCCCATGTTACCTAAAGTTTGAAAAGTAGGAAACTCTTTATAAGCCGGAATATTTAAGGCACTCAGTACCTGTTTCTGATTAGCAGAACCAACTTGATGGCAAATGACTTTATCAACCTGTTCAACAACCCAGTCCCGCTGTGCTAAGAAATGCTTCCAGGTATCGTGCGCTAATGCCACACCTTCTTTTAAAAGTGGTACTGCATTGGTTCGCATAAATTCTCGATGTAATTTAAGACCCACTTCTTGCAAGCCCCATTTACATAAATCATGATGCTCAGGGGCACTTAAATGACTAGCACCAAGCAATTTATGTTGGCGATCATTTTTAAGTTCTAAACTACCATCTGTGAGTAATACAGCAACCGCGCCAGAGCCACCTGTTAGGGTTGCTAAAGACTGAGAAAAATTTTGAATACTCTGATTTTCAAGCATATTATCAATAGTGATATCGACAATATGTCGGGCTGATTCACAGGAAACAACTAAACCCGCTTTGATTTGACCAAGTTCAATACGATTTGCAACATCTAAAATTCCCGATAATACGCCTAAGCAGGCATTGCTTATATCGTAAATAGCTGTACTTTTATCAACACCTAATTCTGCGGCAATACGACAAGCGGTTGCTGGCTCATGCTGATCTCGGCAAACACCCGTATATACAACTGCTCCCACATCACTAATATTAATATCGGTTTCTGCGATACTCTTTTTGGTCGCTTCGATAGCACCATCGGATAAACGATGATCCTTTGGCCACCATCTGCGCTCTTCTATACCCGTTAATGCGGCAAGTTGCCCCATCGGGATCCTTAATTTTTGATATAAGGGCGCGAGACGAGATTCTAAATCTCGACTAGATACAACTTCTGGAGCTAGTTCATAAGCAAAGCTATTGATAAAAACGCGGGAATATTTCATTAAGTAGTTCTGTTTCTCATTAATAAATTCAAAGGGCGATAAAAAAGATTAAAAACCAATCACTTTAACAAACCCGTAAATCGAGCGCGTAGATTAACTTATATTCTCTATTTTAACAAAGGGGTATGAACAAAGAATATAAGCTTTAGGGCATTTTGACACTGTTTTATCCCACTTACCTGGGTAATTTGCTTGAATTTCAGTCATTCAAGCTTAAATTTTCAATTTTTTGCCTTTTTTCAGGTAATTTATCCACTGACGGTTACATTGCAGGGAATTTAATATTGATGCATTTAAAGGCAATGGTTCTTGATTAATTTGACTAGCAAGTGTTTCCGCCAATAAAGGTGCGGTGTTTATTCCACGTGAACCTAACCCAGTTAAAACAAATAAATTTTGATGAAAAGGTGCATTATCAGTGGGAAATTTTTTTCGCAGGATTGATAATGTATTTTGGTTTGTTGGTAATTAGGTAGGGTACCAACATAGGGGAAATGATCTCGCGTAGTACAGCGAATACCGATATTTGCTTGCGCTTGTTGGTCGTTTATTTCAGCCACCCAAGGTTTGTTTTTAATGCATTTTGATAGTTTTTGTTTGTTCTCTGTTTGTTCTTGCTGAGAAAATTCAGTATTACTATTATGACGTTTAAAGGTTGCCCCCATACAATGAAAACCTTTATTTAAAGGCGTTAAGTAACCTTCGTGACAGAGTGTCATCTTTAACCCTTGTAAGCTTGGCGTACTCTCAATATGTGTTACTTGTCCTCGTCGTTTGCAGAGAGTGGTAAGGCTTCAGATTGCTTAAAATCCAGAGTATGCATTGCTGTTGTTAGAGCCAAAATTTTATGTGTGACGGTCTTCTCGCCAAAGTGACATAGCCAACCGCCTGTTGTTTCTTCAAAGGCATCGAGGCAATGATTAAATTTTATTTGTAATTGCCCGTTTTGTTGTGCTTTTTTGAAGATTGCATCAACCATTTGCGCAGGGCTTACCCAGCCAGCTAAAGGGTAATAAAGTGCCGATTGGCCAATACTAATATTAGCTAATCGATCTGTTTCTAATGGTGTGACTTTTTTTACCAAGCTAAGAGGTAAGTTAGCTTGTATAATTTTGTCTAACTTTACGCTCGCACTTTCATCATAATAAAGCTGTAATAAGCCTGACAAGTCATAATCAAAAGGATGAGTTTGATTTATATAACCTACATAGTTGCGTGCATATAAAAAACTATTGGCGAATAAGTGGCTTAATGCATCATGTTGCTGATTCAATAATGGGTATAACGCACCCTGACGATTGCCTGATGCGCCAATGGAAAGTTGTTCATCTTTACAATATAGAGTGACACGATAACCTCTGTTAATTAAAGCTAAAGCTAAACAGGCACTGCTAATACCGCCACCGATAATAGCGATATCAAGACTGCTTGTTGTTTTTCCTGAGCGATAATGTTGGCCAGTACTTTTTTATTATTTTGCTTATTATATTGTTTTGGCTGATTACTTAGATTTTTAGTACTTAATTTAGCAAAATTAATCACAGGGCTTTTACTTGTGTCAGTATTTTTCTCAAAGCTAAACCCTGATTTTTTAAAAGCAGAGTAATCTTCATCTATCATATTATTAACGATTAAATTTACTTCAGCTTTACTACTACAAGATAACAAAGGTGTGAGCTCATTCGTCTCAAAGTCTTTTGAATTATGTTGGTTATTATCAATCAGCCAACAATCAAACAGCCCGTTTTGATAAATATGAATATTAGCAAGAGTTTCCTTAAAATCACCAAACCACAGAATCTAAAGTTATGTGTCCAAAATGCAACCGATGACAACCACTTACTAATAAAGGGTATTGTGCTAATAATTGATCTGCTAATACTTCAAATTCTGAGGAATTAGTAAATGTTGCATATCTATTGAGCAACACTTCGAGCTCGGCTTTTGTTTTAGGGTTATTTTCAAAGGCGCTAAAGAAAAGCCGTTTTAGTTGTTTGTTAGGAGCTTTTTGTAAAAATTGTTCGAATTGCAAACAGTTTAATAAAAAATTCATACCAGCCCCAAAAATCGATTTCAGCCATGCTAAAAAATGATTCCTGGCATGAGCGCCATTGTTCATTAATGTAAGAATTAACGGTGGCATTAGTCATCATGCATTGTTTCAAAGGTTGGCCTGTTTCATCTGCTAGTAAATTGAGTGTGTCTAATACCTGTACGAATGCCTCTGACTGATCAGACCTGTTTATTTGAGAAGGCAAAATTTGGTTGTTTTTGTCATCAGACAAGATATATTCCCTATTATATGCGAAACTATTTTGGTTTAAATTAGTTGGAGCCAAATGTAAGTATTTGGTTCCCATTGTATGATTAGTCCTCCCAGCAATAAAGGCTTTATAATGAAAAGAGCAGTAATTACAGGTATTGGTATTGTTTCTAGTATTGGTAACAATCAAGAAGAAGTGTTAGCGTCACTGAAAAGTGGTAAGTCTGGTATCACGTTTTCAGAGCAGTTTGCTGAAGTTAAGATGCGTAGCCACGTTTGGGGTGATTTGAAAATCGTTCCTAGCGAACTTATTGATCGTAAAATAATGCGTTTTATGGGTGATCTTTGCTTGCTTATACTTATATCTCAATGGAGCAAGCTATTGCAGATGCAGGTTTAACGGATGATCTTGTTTCCAATGTACGTACTGGTATTGTTGCTGGTTCTGGTGGTGGTTCTTCAATTAACCAAGTGCTAGCGACAGATACAATGAAAAATAAAGGTGTTCGTCGTGTTGGTCCTTATATGGTGCCACGCACTATGGCAAGTACCACTTCAGCATGTCTAGCAACGCCTTTTAAAATTAAAGGAATTAACTACTCAATGAGCAGTGCATGTGCGACAAGTGCGCATTGTATTGGTCATGCTTGGGAACAGATTCAACTTGGTAAACAAGATATTGTTTTTGCTGGTGGTGGTGAAGAGCTTCACTGGACAACAGCCTGTACCTTTGATGCAATGGGTGCACTTTCAAGTAAATATAACGACACACCTGAACAGGCATCTCGTACCTATGATGCAAATCGTGATGGGTTTGTTATTTCTGGCGGTGGCGGTATGGTCGTCGTTGAAGAGCTAGAACATGCTTTGGCTCGTGGCGCTAAAATTTACGCAGAAATTGTAGGTTACGGAGCAACTTCTGACGGTTACGATATGGTTGCACCTTCTGGTGAAGGCGCGGTACGTTGTATGCAACAAGCGCTTGCAACAGTTGAAGGTGATGTTGATTACTTAAACACACACGGCACATCTACACCGGTTGGTGATACTAAAGAGCTTGGTGCTATTAACGAAGTTTTTGAAGGCAAAAAAGCACCTAAAATCAGTGCAACTAAATCGCAAACTGGTCATGCTTTAGGTGCGGCTGGGGTTCACGAAGCTATTTATAGTATGATCATGATGGAAAATAATTTTATCTCTCCATCTGTTAATATTAATGAAATTGATGAACTAGCAAAGGATCTTCCTATTGTTGCTAACACAGCACAGGATGCAAAACTTGATGTAGTAATGTCTAATAGTTTTGGATTTGGTGGCACCAATGCAACTTTAGTGTTTAAACGATTCTCTAAATAAAAACCGATGGAAATAAGAGTATAATCTTGTTTCCATGATGCAAAGTAAAAAGGAGCTTTGGCTCCTTTTTTGTTTTCTAAAGAAATACTGTTTTTTGCAATCAGTATAAAGAATTGATTCAAGCGAAGGTTTTGATATCATTCGCAAAACGTAGAAGAATCAAAAAATTAATCCAAATTGTATTAAATATAAGAACTAAGTTTTCGCAAAAAAATTGTTTAAATTAAGTTAAAAGTTGATGTAAATAGTATATCTTTTGCGAAACTTTCAGCAAAGAAATAAGCCATTTTAAGCAGTAAAATAGCTCAACTAATTATTACGATTGGTATAATCAAGTTACAACAGCAAATATTGCTTTTTTACGACCAAAACGTAATAGCGCACAAGAGAGAAAAAATGAAATCAGAATATAATATTGCCCTTATTGGTGACCTAAAGGGTTGCGTAGAAATTATGTTAGAAGTATTAGTCGCACGTAGTTTTCCGGTTGGCAAAATATTTCCTCTGCAAACAGAGTCTATAGATGAAGTTGATGACGAAACAAAAAGTGTTATGTTTTCAGGAAAACCTGTTGATGTAAAAGATATTAATTCTTTTGACTGGGAACAGGTTGATATTGCTTTTTCTGACCGATATAGAAACCACAAAACAGTGGGCAGATATTGCCAGTGAACATTGTGTAGTGATAGATAATAGTGGTGCATTTTTAGAAGATGAAAATGTTCCCTTGGTTCAGGTTGATGTAAATGAACAACATTTAGGCGCATTTTCTCAAGCTAATAAAATTGCCATCCCAAGCAGTGAAACAGCACAACTTGCTTTATCTGTTGGCCAATTACACCAAGAAGTTGGCCTAGTCCGTATTAATGTGTCCAGTTATCAATCGGTTTCTATCGCTGGCAAAGAAGGGGTTACAACACTGGCTGGTGAAACTGCACGCTTATTAAATGCGAAGGAAGTTAAAACGGATATATTTGCACAACAAACTGCTTTTAATGTGTTTCCACAAATTGGTGAATTTGATGAAGAAGGCATCAGTTTTGGTGAATTGCGCTTAGTTAATGAAATACGCCGTTTATTAAATGATCCTTCAATTATTGTTTCCTCAACTCAGGTTGTTGTGCCTATGTTTTATGGTTGCGCCCAGTCAGTAAACTTACAGACACATTATCCCGTTGATATGGATGAAGTGGCACAATACCTGCATCACAGTGAAGGTATTAAACTCGCGAAATCAGTATGTGATTACACTAACATTATTAGTGATGTGATCAATCACCCTGAAGTTCAAGTTGGTCGTTTACGTAAAGACCTTTGTGATGCAAGTGGTGTGAACATGTGGGTTTGTGCTGATAACTATCATTTTGGTGTGGCAACAACTGCAATCAAAGTGGCAGAAAAGTTAATTTCGACGTACCTTTAAAAGGTATTTTTTAATATTCGAATGTTTTCGCATGTTATAGTGGGCTAGGTCTCAATTCTGGCCCTACTAGGTTTTTCTTTTATGGTTTTAATCGGCCTAGTTTATTATTCACTGAATGATTATATAAAACTAATTTCCAAGGATTGAATATGAAGCGTTTCCTACTTTCACTCATCTGTTGTACACCATTATTGTTTGTTTCTTCGATGAGTTTAAGTGTCGACCTAACAGGGCCAAATGGTGAGACGGCTACAGATTATCAGCAGTATGGTCCTATCTCTCGCTCTGAAACGCTTTGGGCGATTTCTACACAATTAAGACCAGATAATTCTGTCAGTGTACATCAAACTATGGTGGCGCTTTATAAACTCAACCCTAACGCCTTTGATGATGGCAATATCAACAGGATCATCGCTAATTCAACGCTTCAAGTTCCTTCCTATGATTATGTCGCGCAACAAACAAATCAAGAAGTCGCTGAGTTAATTCGTAAGTACAGTACACCAAAAGTAGAAGTCGTCAAAAAAGTAGCACCTAAAGTTGAGGTCATTACTCCCGAAGAACCTAAAGTTGCTCCTAAAGAAATTATAGAAGAAGTTGTTGAACCGGTTGTTAAGGAAGAAATCAATCAGGACTCAGAAAAGTTAATTGAAAGTGAAGCAAAATTATCTGCATTACAGGAAGAAATGCGCCTTTTAAATGAGCAATTTATTGTTGCTACAGAAGTGTCGCAGGTTCTCAAATTAAAACTGCAGGCCTTTATCAGATGAAATTAGTTTATTATCGGAACAACTCTCTGAAGAAGTCGCTATTAATGCTAAGTTACAAAGTATTATTGATGAATTGCGAGCGCAATTAGATGCTGTAGAGTTACCTCCTTTTAGCGGTGAAGGTTTACTTAATGAAATATTACAACTGATCACTTCATCACTGACAAATTTATTAATTGTTATTCTTTCTCCTTTATTATTACTTACTTTAGTCTTTGTGACCATGTCACGTTTACGAACTAAGCGATTGTTAGAAGAACAAGACCAAGAGTTAGCGGAGTCAACCGCAAGCTTAATGGAAGAGCCAGGACAGTTTGATAACCTTTTAACTGACGATGTCTCGGAGGATGAAGACGAATTGATGCCTGAGCCAGAGGGGCATGATGAAAAGGTCGTTGATACTTTAGAAGAAATAAATCTTGATGAGGATGACGAAGAACTAGACCTTGATGTTGTTGATCTGACTGAAGATGATGAAGAACTGATTACAGATAATGATGACCCCTTTGGCATTGATGCGATTTCAGATTCAGATGATGAAGAATTAATTTCATCGAATGATTTAGATAATCTTAATTTAGATGAAGACACCGAAATTGATGAAGACGATCTGTTATCCATCGATTTAGATGATGATTTTGAAGATCCCTTTGGTGTAGATGAACTTTTAGAACAAGAAGCGACTTCCGAAGAAGAGATTAATTTAGACCAAGAAATTGATTTAGAAAAAGAGATCAATTTAGAGGAAGAAATTGATTTAGATGAAAGTGCTAAGTTAGATTCAGAAGAAACTAAACAACCCACGGAGGCAGAAACAAGCCGATTTAGATTTAGCCGCGGAATGGGAAGCACAATTATCAAATGATTCATCTGAAGAGGTTGACCTTGATACTGAAGAACAATTAGAAGTTGATTTAACAGAAGAGGAACCTGAAGAAGCTCAAGATAATAAGGAACAATTAGACACACAAGATGAACTCGAAGAAGAAAGAGAAAGTGAAATACTTAGTGATGATGAGTTACTTGCTTTAGACAGTTTAGAAGATTCTGATGAAATTAATTTAGATGATCCTGAGTCCGCAGATGAGGAAGTTGCAGAAATTGATCTTGATGAAGATCTTTTTGATAGTGTTGATCTGGATAATCTTGATGAAGATTTAAAAGAAGAACTTGATATATCTGAGCCTGAGCCAGAAGATGAATTAGATGTCGAGCAAAGTGAATCAAAACAACAAGAAGTAAATAATGATCCTGAGCTAGATATAGAAGAAGAAGTTGAGCAGGGTGCAGATGAATTAGATTCTAAAGATGAAGAAGAATCTAAACAGGATGATAAAAAAGATAATCTAGCTAAGCAACTTAGTGAAGTCGCCTTTAATGAAGAGGTGCCATTACCTAAGATGGATAAAGCATCAAAGGATGATTTTATCGATATAGAAACATTGCTTGAAAATAGTGGTGTAAATGATGATGAACCTTATTCAGAACTTGATTTAGATTTAGGGTTAGAAGAGTTCCCTGACGTTGTCGGCTCACAGGAAGGTAGTGACGTAGATGATGATGAAGATGGCATTGGTGCGCAATTAGATTTAGCACGTGCTTATCTTGAAATCGATGATCAAGCGGGTGCGAAGGAAATTTTATTATCGGTTGTTGATAATAGCAGTGGTGCTCAACGTATTGAAATTGATAAGCTGTTAAGCAGATTGAGATAATTAAACAATCAAAATTCAAAGAGCCAGCATTGCTGGCTTTTTTTGTGGTTATTAAAACAGGAAGTCTTATACCAATTCCATTAACTAAGCGAGCAATCTTACTGGTTAAAAAAGCTATTTACGCGTTTGAAGCCTTGTAAAGGGAACGGTCATTAAAGGTGCTAAATGCTTGTATTTACGCCTAAGCAACTTCCGCCTTAAATTCGCTCTTTTTTGTTGCGTAATATTTGATCATTAAATTAACAGAATTGGTATGATCTTCTATCATTTTATTTAAAGTAAGAGAAATATGAGACCCGTAATATTAGATGTCCTTGGATACGAATTAAGCGCCGAAGAAAAAGAAGTATTAGCACACCCATTAGTGGCTGGCGTCATTTTATTTACTCGTAATTTTTACAACATTGAGCAACTTAAACAACTTGTTTCACAAATTCGCCTTTATGCTAAAAAAGAAATTGTTATTGCAGTTGACCATGAAGGTGGTCGAGTTCAGCGATTTAAAGAGGGTTTTACTGAGTTGCCGAGTTGCCGGCGATTTGTTGAAACATTGTGATATTAAAGAAGCAAAAGAATTAGCTTATTGTAGTGCTTGGGTAATGGCCAGTGAATTGATCGCCTGTGATATTGATTTTAGTTTTGCGCCCGTATTAGATATAAATGGTATTTCTGATGTCATTGGTACTCGTGCTTTTGCGACTTCAAAAAATGAAGTGATTACACTCGCAAGTGAATATATTAAAGGTATGCAAGCGCTGGGAATGGCCTCAACAGGTAAGCATTTCCCTGGACATGGCAGTGTTAAAGCAGATTCTCATATTGCGGCGCCAGTCGATTCTCGTTCACCAGAAACTATTTTTGCCAATGACTTATTACCCTTCAAGGCTCTTATTGAACAAAAATTATTGACCGCTGTGATGCCATCACATGTTGTGTATGAGCAATGCGATAAAGACCCCGCTGGTTTTTCTTCCTTTTGGTTACAGAAAATACTACGGCGACAAATGGGCTTTACTGGTGTCGTCATTAGTGATGATTTGTCGATGCATGGCGCTAGTTTTGCAGGAAATCATGTTTCACGGGCTTATCGAGCACTCGATGCAGGTTGTGATCTTATTTTAGCTTGTAATGACAGTGCGGGTGCTATTTCAATTTTGGATGCACTTGAAATCCCCAAAAGGGCAAATGATGATGCTTTGAAGAAAATGCGTCACCAAGGTAATAACTGTTCAATGCCACTCAGTAGCAATCCTGACTGGATAAAAAATCATCAAAAACTCATGCACTTTGCTGAGTTCGCTCTAATAAGTTCATTGCAATGCTTGCACTTAGCCGTTATTTCCATAAAATAGGAAAGGCTTAATAAAGGCAAATATACAATCGCTAAGTGTCGATTATAAGAATAAAGGCGGAACAATTAATGATCATTTATCTACACGGTTTTGATGCAACAAGTCCGGGTAACCATGAAAAAGTGATGCAATTAAAGTTTATTGATGATGATGTACGCTTTGTACATTACAGCACTATTCATCCTAAACATGACATGAGCCACATATTAAAGGAAGTACATAAACACATTCAATCGAGTGAAGATAAAGCGCCACTAATATGTGGTGTGGGTTTAGGTGGTTTTTGGAGTGAACGTATTGGCTTTTTGTGTGGTATTAAACAGGTTATTTTTAATCCTAATCTGCATCCAGAAGACAATATGGTTGGTAAAATTGAATGGCCAGAGGAATATTTTGATATCAATACTAAGTGTGTGAGTGATTTTCGCTCTAAAAACAAAGATAATTGCTTGTGTATTCTCTCAAAAGTAGACGACACAATAGATTCAGCCAAAAGTGATCATGAATTATCTGCTTATTATCAAATTATTTTTGATGAAAACCAAGGTCATAAATTCCAAGATATTTCTCATCATTTACAAACAATCAAACAATTCAAAACAGAATCTTAATTCTCTTTTCATAATTTGCGGGGCAACATCACGTTGCCTTGTCATACAAATATATTCTTTATTAAAGATCAACTTTTAAGTTACAAACTAGTTGCATTCACCCTAGTATTACTTTATTTTGTGACCCAAGTAACATACTCGTGTTTTGTTTCATTATTATTTTTTCGTTAAAAATAATAATGAAACTAAATATAAGGAAAAATCATGAAAAATATCGTTATTGTAGGTGGTGGAGCAGGTGGGTTAGAACTCGCAACTAAACTAGGTAATAAATTAGGTCGAAAGGGTAAAGCAAATATCACTTTGATTGATAAAAATAGTACTCACCTATGGAAACCATTATTACATGAAGTTGCTGCTGGCTCTTTAGATGATGGTATTGATGCTGTTAGTTATCGAGCACATGCTAAAAATCATGGTTTTAATTTTAAATTAGGTCGCTTTAAAAGATATTGATCGTGAAAATAAATGTGTGTTTTTAGACAAGCTTATTGATAACGATGGAAGAGAGATCTTACCGGAAAGCACACTTAAATATGATATTTTGGTTATGGCATTAGGTAGTGTCAGTAATGACTTTAATACCAAAGGTGTTAGTGAGCATTGCATCTTCTTAGATAGTCCTCAGCAAGCTAAAAAGTTTCATCACTTAATGCTTAATAAATACCTGCAACTAGGCCTTAAAGAAACTAGCCAAGTAAGTGTTGCTATTGTTGGTGCTGGAGCGACAGGTGTTGAGCTTTCTGCAGAACTTTATAACTCCTTAGAGCAGGTTTCTAACTATGGTTTTGAGCATATTAATAGCAGTGATTTAAACGTGAGTTTAGTTGAAGCGGGAGATAAAATATTACCAGCATTACCAGAGCGAATTTCTGCATCTGCACATCAAGAGCTATTAAAGTTAGGCGTTAATGTTTGCACTAAAACCATGGTAACTGAAGCCACTGAAAAGGGGTTGATGACAAAAGACGGCGAGTTAATTGAAGCTGACTTAATTGTATGGGCAGCTGGTATTAAAGCGGCTAATTTCTTAAAAGACATTGCAGGTCTAGAAACGAATAGAATTAATCAGTTAGTCGTTAAAGCAACCTTACAAACAACTCTCGATGATTCAATTTATGCAATAGGTGACTGCGCTAGTTGTGCACTACCGAATGGCGGTTTTGTACCTCCTCGTGCACAATCTGCTCATCAAATGGCGTCATTAGTAGGGAAAAATATTTTAGCATCATTAAAAGAGAAACCTTTACAAGATTATAAATATACTGATTATGGTTCATTAGTTTCATTAAGTAACTACAGCACGGTAGGAAGTTTAATGGGTAACTTAATGAAAGGTTCAATGAAAATAGAAGGGCGTTTAGCAAGAGTCGTTTATATTTCATTATACCGTATGCATCAGGTTGCCCTACACGGTTATGTTCGAACCGCGTTGATGACACTTGTTGAACGTATCAATCGTATTTTACGTCCACGCTTAAAATTACATTAGAATATTTTATTTTTGAATTAGTTGTTAAAAACCATTGAAAAGAAATTTTCAATGGTTTTTTATTGGCGATGCCTAATAAAGCTTGCTTTAAGATGACGGCTTTTAATACAAAAAAGTAATATCCATAAAATTAATACTAATTGGACAGAAGCTTCGAGAGTATATTGAAACCTGTCTAAATATAGATAATAAAGTTGTAAAGCAAGGTCAAACAAAACGCTAATTAACAATAATGAATAACCCTTTTGCCACAGTTTACAAATCAAGGGATGTTTATCGTGATCTCTTCCTGCTAAGAAAAATAATATAATTGCGATTAGACCTGATGCTAAACCAAAATAAAAATGGCTTTTATCTGGGTAAAATAGCGCTAATAATTGATTACCTGTCTCTCGCGAAGCTAATGAGATAATCAGCAGTACCCATGTTTCTCGCCAAGAATAATAAAGCGTAATTAAAATAAGTAGGAGGCTTTAAATCCCCTGATTGCGTATAAAATTGTAATGGAAATATTTTTACTAAGGCCATGTTTATTTATTATGTCTCTTAAAATATGTAGCTGAAGGAAATAACTTATCAGCCACATATTTAATTATTTATTGATAAAACACATAGGACAATATAAGTAATGTCCCTTTGGATCATTGAAACGAGTAAGTAATGAGGTTTGTGCTTTAATATCAAAAAATGATTCAATTAGCGATGAATTAAGTGATAACCCATTAGGCGACATCTTGACTCCATTAGTTAATACTTCGTTTAAGAATTGTTGTTTGGCCGATAAAGCTACTTTAATTGGTTGAACGTTATAATCTTCTAAATTGGCTAAAGAAGCGGCTGATGATATCGCTTGCTTTAGATCTCCTAATTCATCGACTAACCCAAGTGATTTTGCATCATCCCCCGTCCAAACACGTCCCTGTGCAATGGCATCAACTTGTTGTAGGCTCATATTCCGGCCTTCACTCACAACAGTTAAAAATTGCTGATAACCACGTTCAATACCAATTTGCATAATATCAGCAAGCTTGGGATCAAGTGCACGAGCAGGCGTTATCGTAGAGAGAGGGCTTGTGCCAACACCATCATTGTATATGCCAATTTTATTAAGTGCTTTATCTGCACTTGCAAATAAACCGAAAATACCAATTGAGCCAGTTAGTGTAGAAGGGAAGCTACAATATGATCGAGTCGCTGAAGCAATCCAGTATCCTCCCGAGGCACTAGTACTTGCCATTGATACAACAACTTTTTTACCTGCACTTTTTAAATCTAAAATATGTTGGCGTATTTTTTCAGAAGCGAATGCACTTCCTCCAGGAGTATCAAGTCGAATGACAACTGCTTTGATTTGAGGGCTTTTAAGCGCTTTATCTAATAGTGCAGAAAAGCTGTCTCCTCCAATCGCATTACTAGTTTGTGAACCATTAAGTATTTCACCCTGGCCATGGATCAATGCGATTAATGGTTTATCGATGCTTGTTTGATAAAGTGCAGGCAAAGTACTTTGATAACGTTGATAATTGACCCATTTATATTTCTCACTTTCTAATGAAGCAACAACTTTATACCTTGGTAACAACTGATCAACTAACCCTGCATTCAGTGCGTAAAGGGCAGTATCACCATTACTTTCTTGTAATGATTGTTTTAATTGCTCTAGAGTGGGCGAGATAGATTGTTTATTAATGTTTGTATGTTGACAGTCGCTCAAGTACGGTGTTGATATATCCCTGCCAGAGTTGGTCAAGCCAATGGGAATTAGCAAGTTTACTCGCGTCAGACATTTTGTTTTCAGTAAAGGGTTCAACAAAGGATTTAAAGGTACCCACTTTAAAGATATGCGGTGTGATGAGTAAATTGTCTAGTAGCTCTTTAAAATACAAACGATAAACAGAAAAACCTTGTAGGTAAACTAAACCTTGAGGGTCAAGGTAAACCTTGTCTGCAAAACTGGCTAGTAAATATTGAATTTGTGAATAGTTATCTGCAGTTGCAATAACTTCTTTATTGGCTAGCTTAAATTCATTAAGGGCTTGTCCAATACTATTTATTTGATTCAAGCTAGCGGCTTGTAACCCAGAATGAGATCTAACAGAATTTTATCAATATTGGTATCGTTTTTAGTCGCTAAAATGACCTGTAGAACTTCTTCAATTGGGTATTCTGTTAACTGTTGTTCGTCACTTAATAGCTGTTTAGATAGTTGCCCAGAAAAATCTATTGGTTGTTTTTGTTCAACAATAACGCCATTAAAATTAAGTTGTAAAATGGAGTTGTCGGCAATTTGAACTTCTACTTCTTCACTATTAAATGCAAAAATGATAATCGCGAGAATGGCAAAAAAGATAATATTAATAATAATTAAACGCGTTGCATTAAGGCATTTAGCCAATAATTTAATTAATCTAAATAGTCCACCCATGGATAATCCTTAGTTTTATTTTAGCTGAAAAAAATAAAGCACTGTCCACTAATAGTAGAGAGTGCTTTTAATGCAATTCTTAATACAATTGGTATTAGAATAGTCTATTTTGAATGTTAGAAGCTTGCTGTATCAATAAATAAACCTACTTTAAGGTCTTCTGCCGTGTAAATCACTTTACCATCAACTTCTACAACACCATCAGCAATACCCATTACTAAACGACGCATTATCAAACGTTTCATGGTAATACGGTAGGTCACTTTTTTAGCACTAGGTAAAACTTGGCCTGTAAATTTAACATTACCTACGCCTAATGCGCGACCTTTACCAGGACCACCGCTCCAACCTAAGAAGAAACCAACTAATTGCCACATTGCATCTAATCCTAAACAACCAGGCATAACAGGGTCGCCAGGGAAGTGACATTCAAAAAACCAAAGTGCTTTGTCGATATCTAATTCCGCGATTAATTCGCCTTTACCATGCTCACCACCATCTTCTGTGATTGTGATGATACGATCTAACATTAGCATTTTATCAACGGGTAATTGGCAATTTCCTTCACCAAATAATTCACCGTTGCCACATTGGATAAGTTCTTCTTTAGTATAAGAGTTTTTACCCAACTCTTTTTGGGATACAGTTTTTGTCATAATCACTTTCTTATTTTAAATGGAATTTTTTATTAGCTTTGCAATGGCAAATAGTGCGCGTACTTTAGCTAACTATAGGGTTTATCGCAACAAATTTAGGCATTTTGTAATAAAGCTTGGGGCTTCGTCATCATCTTCTTTATGTAAAAACAAAATACGTTTATTAATGCTCTCAAATACACTTTCAAAACTTTGTGACATTGCAATAGGAAAAGCTTCTAAACAATGTTGGATTGCATAAATATTGATTTGCTTATCCTTTATTAATTCTAATGTTTCATCACTTAGCATTAAATTAATTTGGTTTGCTTTTGGAATAATGACTGAAACAGGATCTTTTAATAAGCCTAATGTAAAGAGGCGTGTTATAGATTCAATTTTTTGATTAATACCACCAATGGCTAATACATTACCATGTTGGTCTAATGCGCCGGTAACAAATAAGTTTTGTGCAATTGCAGACTTAGAATAACAAGAGGTTACCGCTAATAAAATGGCTAGTGACGCACTATCTCCATCACTTTCTTGATAGGATTGTTCAAACACAACATTACAAGAAAGGGAAAGTTAGCGATATGTGTAAACAGGTGATTCAGGTAACCTTGAACAATCAAAGTACTTTTAGCATGGACATTACCAGCAAGTTCCACTTTTCTTTCGACGTCAATAATTTCGCCATCACCGACCATATCACTGGCAGATATTCTAAATATTTCACCAAACTCAGTTGGGTAACCCATTAATTCAACAACGGACATGCCATTAATTTGGCCAATCATTTCTCCATGAAGTTGTATTTTTAATTGTTTCTCGATTAACGCCTGGTCACTAAAATCCTGCGCATTTGATTGAGATTTATCTTGAATATTTAAGGATTGCTTAATGTATATTTCATCCAACTTTTCATCGTTAGGTGCATTTTCTGTTTTTAATAATTGCGCGTAAAATAAAATGGACTCAATCAATTTTGGAGAAAAAGCAATTTATTCTGATGATCACATAGGCGAGCAAGGTATTTGAATAAACTATTAAATGCTTCATCAGATAAGGGAGATAGACCTTTTCTTGTGATTAAAGACTGACAATATTGAGACAAATGTTGTAGGTTTTCATCGTTGCGTTTTATATCTGCGCTGATCTCTGCAAACAGGGTGTTTATTTGCGAAAAGTCTGGATCAATTTGTGTTAGTTCATCAAGCTGGTAACGATTGGCCACTAGAATGATTTTACTATTCAATATTTGATTATTCTGGGTGTATATTTCACCTCTTAATTTATCGCTATTAACTGGTCCCTGAGAAGGAATACGATGATTTAATAAAAAAGATTTAAGCAGAAACCAAAGGTTTGGGTTAACCAGTAATGAACTGATATGTAAAACTACAGTGCCATCTTTATAGTTGCTAATAACACCTAATTGCGTTGATATTTGCTCGCCATTTTGTAAGTTTACTCGTCCAAAAAGGGTTTCTTGGTCATAGTTTTGTAAAGCAATAAAAGGGCGTTTAGGGTCATTACAGGCTTCAGCTAGGTCTTTTGCTCTGCATGCCAGTACTGTGCATTTAGAAGTAACAATGGTTGAGGCAGTTGGAAAAAATGCTTCAGTCGCTCGGATGTAATGGCAAACATGGAGGTCCAATTATCATCCGATATTGTTGATATTGAAAGTTGCGATGAAAAATCGGTTGTGCACTGCTGAAGGGTTAAACTAACTTTATCTTGTGCTGTTGAAACTGAATTATTATTTGCCAAAGTGCAGACTCTAAATTATTTAATTGAAGGTGAAAAACACCTTCAATTATACACTTTAACCTTCGGGAAAAATAGAGTCCTTATAATCGATAATCATTATAACTTTGTTTTTGATACCTTGCTTCACAGAGTGGGCATCGTTGTGTTGTTGGTTTATCGTTTAAAACATCAATAGATAATTCCATTTCACAATCAGAGCATAAGCCGTACATCCCTTGCTCTAGATTATTTAATGAAGCATCGATTTTTTTAAGTGATCTATTTTTCTCTTTAATTCTCTATCATCGATTTTCTGTGTAAATTCAATCAATTCATCAGTTGATAAACTGGCCAATTTTTTAACAGCTAATTGATGACTGACATGATCAGATGCTTGGAAAATTGCGTCAATAGCGGATCGGGTTTTAGCCTGCTCGGCATCTAATTTTGCTTTAAAGTGAGCTAATTGTTGTTCGTTTAAGTATGACATACTGCCCCGTTCTCATTTTAATAAATCAAAAGTCCTTTGACTCTTTGTCAGACTTTTATGTAGTGATGATTTATCTTAGTGAGAAGGGCCTTTACTCGTTATGATATAAGTCAATATTGTTAATAAGTTTAGAGGTTAATGCTATTCAATTGATATGGATCAGTTACAACATGTTACCTACCATTTTTTCTTATCTTGGAAGAGAACATCGAGGTCATTTTTCTTTTCGTCATCCTTGGCTTTCATAGTCGCTAACTCTTGGTCATTATGTTGGCTCAGGTAAGATTTTATTTCGTCCTTAATGAGGTTTAGCTGTTCTATTTTTTTATCTAGGTAGCTGTCTTTTTCTGATACACCATTAAGCACTTTGATTAATTTATTAATCATTTGATTGGCACTGCCAAATTGTTTTGAATTTTTGGCATCATTAATACGTTTGAGGCCATTTTCTAAGTTAATTTTTAATTGCATGATTTCAAGGCGATGATCTTCAGCAACAAAAACTTCAGTGGTGATTTTTCCCTTTGCGTGTTCGGAACGTAATACTGCACGTATTTTTTTGTTACCTGTAATAATGCAAGTGCTTCTCTATCATTTTCAGGGGTGCGAAAAACACTTTCATCTGGGGGAGTATAATTTGTTCTAATTTGTTGAATTTGTGCATCGGTATTTTTTAAATGTTCGCGCATAGCAGGGTTATTGGGCGCACTTTTTAGCATGATTATTAACGCATTACGTATACGGTTTTGTAAAATAAGTAATAAAGATTTGCTAAAGGGCATACGTGTTGCATTTAAAAGTAATTCATCAACTTCAGAGATCACCGCACGTTGTTTGCTGATTGCCATGCGTTGGTCAGCTTCAATTCTTTGTTTATATTGTTGTACGACGTTATAGCCTATGGTAACAATTAACAACATTCCAACGAGTGACAATATGATGGGAAATAACATAAATTCTCATTTAAAAAGTAAAAGAAAAAATCAATAAAAACATATTTTGCATTAAGGTAGACGTAAGGTAAATACGCCTCCCTGTGATTGTAGTTTATTTTCACATAAAATGTGACCTTATAGTTGCTTGTTTTTATGCTCCGCGACTATTCTTTTAGCAAATAATAAGCCAAGACCGCTTCTGCCTTTATTGGCATTAAATTCCGATTGGTTATTATTACTCACGGCAAGCATATGCTCCGGATAACCGACTCCATCATCTTCAACTTGAATATTTAAATACCCATCATCAATAAAGGCGCGTAAATAGATAATTTTTTGTGCGTGGCGAAGGGCATTAACAAAAATATCAGCAATCAAATAGGTGATTAAATCGAAATCGAAATATCCCATTAATTGATCGTCGACATCAATTTCAATCTGTATATCGTGATGATCAAGATAGCTTTGGTTTTTATCAATCACTTCTGTGAAAATATCATTAACATAATGTTCATCGATATAAATCGGCAATTGTTTATTTTCGGCACGATATAAAGCCAGCAGTTGCATTAATGTGCTATTAACTCTCGATGTTTGATAATGTAAATCAGCAAAGCTTTTGTGTTGTTCATCGGTTAAGTTTTCCGCACTCCCAAGTACCTCAATGGATTGTAGCACCATAAATAAAGAATTCTTCATGTCATGAGCACTGGTTGCCAAAATGGTACTAAAATCTAGATTTTCTTGATCAGGCATAATAGTTTTTGCTCCACATCATATGATTTTTGTTAAAATTCATCGCTTGAACCTCAGTGTTGTAAACTAGCACTGTGTATTTTTGATAACTCTGATAGACTTAAAATTATTATTCTTTAAAAATAGCATAACTATTGGCAAATATATGAAATTACAGCAATTACGTTATATCGTTGAAGTATTAAACCATAATCTTAATGTTTCAGCGACTGCTGAGAGTTTATTTACTTCACAACCAGGTATTAGTAAACAAGTTCGCATGTTAGAAGATGAACTCGGTATTCAAGTATTTGAACGAAGTGGTAAACACTTAACCAAAGTTACCCCCGCAGGTGAAGATATCATTCGTTATGCCTCTGAAATTTTAGGTAAAGTCGAAAGCATTAAATCAGTAGCAAGGCAATATACTCAACCAGATCAGGGCACCTTGAATATTGCCACTACGCACACCCAAGCGCGCTATGCTTTGCCCGATGTTATCAAGGGCTTCATAAAAAAATATCCTGACGTATCGTTACATATGCACCAGGGCACGCCAACTCAAATTAGTGAATCTGTTGTTAAAGGAAAAACAGATTTTGCAATCGCAACGGAGGCGATGCACCTCTATCAAGATTTGATTATGTTGCCCTGTTATCACTGGAATCGTAGTGTTGTTGTGCTAAAGGATCATCCCTTAGCAAAATTAAAAAACATCACCGTAGCGGATATTGCAGAACATCCGATTGTTACTTATATTTTTGGTTTTACAGGACGATCTGAACTCGATGAAGCATTTAACGTCGCTGGCTATTCTCCTAATGTGGTTTTTACCGCAACAGATGCTGATGTTATCAAAACCTATGTACGTCTAGGCTTAGGGGTAGGTGTTGTTGCAACTATGGCAATGAATGAAGATGATGATGATTTTTGCGTGATTGATGCGAGCCATATTTTTAAATCCAGCACAACTAGTATTGGTTTTAGAAAAGGCTCATTTTTGCGTGATTATATGTATGAATTTATGGTTAGATTTGCGCCACACTTGACGCGTCCACTTGTTGAAAAAGCGATTCAATTAAAATACACCGAAGAAGTGAATAAATTATTTGAAGATATTGAATTACCGACTCGTTAAATTATAAGTCAGTTAGACAAGGCAGTATTTTACTGACCTTGTCGAAACACTCTTGATATTCGGCATCAACTTGCGAATCTGCAACTAAACCGCCTCCCGCCCAACAGTAGATTTCACCTTGAGTACAAATTAAGGTTCGAATCGCTATATTTGTATCCATTTTTCCGTTATTGCTAATGTAACCTATGCTACCACAGTAGCTTTGTCTGCGGTTTGGTTCGAGTTCAGCAATGATTTCCATTGCTCTAATTTTAGGTGCGCCAGTAATAGAGCCACCCGGAAAACACGCTTTTAGTAAATCTTCAACTTGGTATTTGTCTTCAAGTTTACCTGTTACTGTACTTACTAAATGATGCACTGCAGGGAAGCTTTCTATATCAAACAGTCTCGGTACTTTAACACTGCCTGGTTGGCAAACTCTGCCAATATCGTTACGCAGTAAATCAACAATCATGAGGTTTTCACTACGATCTTTTTCTGATTGTTGTAATGCTGACATACTTTGTTGATCTAAAGAAAGTTCTTTAAAGCGTGGTCGAGTACCTTTAATAGGCTTTGTTTCAATGATATCTGCTTCTAATTTTAAAAAGCGTTCAGGCGAGAGTGATAAAATAACCTGTTCAGGCAAGCGTAAAAAGGTCGCAAAAGGTGGGCTATTATCGGCTAATAAAGCTTGATAGGCTTTATATTCATCACCAGAGTATTTTGCTTTAAAGCGCTGGGCAAGGTTAACTTGATAGCAGTCGCCACTAAGAATATAAGCTTGTATTTGATTAAATTTATCACTGTATTGTGCTTTGCTCATATTCGACTGCCATTCATTTAATAACTTAAATGAAGTTAATGCGATGTCATTATTTATCTGTGCCAATAACCAATCATACCTTTGTTGCCAATACAGTTTCTGGCGATCGATCATCGTATTGTGTTTGACAGATAATTAATGAAAATTCATTGCAATGATGTTTATATAACAATGCCCAATCATAAAACCCTAAACTTAATTCTGGCAGTGTTAAAGCTTCAGGGTTTTCAGCATTTGTAATTTGTTCGAATTGATAACCTAATTCATAATTAATTGAACCAAGTACGCCACCGGTGAATGGAAAATCGGCTAGCTGATGCTTGCTCAGCAAAAATAGTTTTGCGTTTTTGATTTAATAAAAGAAAGGGATCAATATGACTTTCTTCTTCTGTCTCACCCTGTTTAAAAGTGTAACGCCAGAAAATGATTGTAATGTTGCAATCGGCATTGCACTCAAAATTGACCATTGACTATCAATATGATCTGCCGAAGCTGAGTCAAGAAAAACACTCCATTCAAGTTGACTGAGGTTAATTTTCAGTTGCTCAAATTGTAGCTGTGTCAGTGAAATTGATTGGAAATGTATATTTGTAGGGAAATTAGTCATATATATTCGAATTTAGGCAACATTTTTGTAACAAATGGGTTGTAGTTTTTGATTGTGAGATTACCATTGAAAGGAATTTATATCAGCTACTTTTTGGAGTTTTACATGACGGTTATTAAACAGCAAGATTTTGTTAATAGTGTAGCAAGTGCTTTACAGTTTATTTCGTATTATCATCCTCTTGACTTTATTCAGGCGATGGATAAAGCCTATCAAATTGAAAAAAATCCTGCCGCTAAAGATGCAATGGCACAAATATTGATTAATTCACGTATGTCAGCGGAAGGTAAAAGACCCATCTGTCAAGATACAGGTATTGTGACTACCTTTGTTAAAATTGGGATGGATGTACGTTTTGATAGTGATTTAACCGTTCAGGAATTAGTTGATGCAGGTGTTAGACAAGCCTATCTGGATCCAAGTAACCCTCTTCGTGCTTCTATTGTAAGTGACCCAGCAGGTGCACGTAAAAACACCCAGGATAATACTCCCTCTGTTGTTCACGTTGAAATGGTTCGTGGCAATACCGTTGAAGTAATGATTGTCGCTAAGGGGGCGGTTCTGAAAATAAATCGAAAATGGCGATGTTAAATCCTTCTGACTCTGTTGCTGAATGGGTAGAAAAAACAGTTCCAAGTATGGGGGCGGGATGGTGTCCACCAGGTATGTTAGGTATAGGTATTGGTGGTACTGCTGAGAAAGCCGCTGTGATGGCTAAAGAATCCTTAATGGAGCCTATAGATATTGCTGATTTACATGCAAAAGTCGCGCAGGGTGACACTTTAAATGCTGATGAAACATTACGATTAGAAATCATGGAGCGTGTTAATAACTTAGGTATTGGTGCGCAGGGCTTAGGTGGACTAACTACTGTTTTAGATATTAAAATTAAAAGCTGTCCAACCCATGCCGCTTCTAAACCTGTTGTAATGATCCCTAACTGTGCGGCAACACGTCATACTCATTTTACCCTTGATGGTAGCGGTGAAGCGGAATTACATACACCTAAATTAAGTGATTGGCCTGAAATTACAAGAGAAGCAGGGGAGAATACTCACCGTGTTAATGTTGATGGTCTAAGTAAAGCGGATATGTCAGCTTGGAAGAGTGGAGATACCTTATTATTATCAGGAAAAATTCTTACTGGTCGAGATGCCGCTCATAAACGTATTCAAGAGTTAATTACTTCTGGTGAAGGACTCCCTGAAGGTGTTGATTTTAAAGGAAGATTTATTTACTATGTTGGTCCTGTTGATGCTGTCGGTGCTGAAGTGGTTGGCCCTGCTGGTCCAACAACGGCAACTCGTATGGATAAATTTACCGACTTTATGTTAGAGGAAACTGGCCTAATTGGTATGATCGGTAAATCTGAACGCGGACAAGCGACCGTTGATTCAATTGCTAAACATAAATCTGTTTATTTAATGGCCGTTGGTGGTCTCGCTTATTTAGTGTCAAAAGCGATTAAAAAAGCACGCGTAGTTGCCTTTGAAGACTTAGGAATGGAAGCCATTTATGAGTTTGAAGTAGAAGATATGCCGGTGACTGTAGCGGTTGATAGTGATGGTAATAATGTTCATTCTCAAGGGCCAGCTATTTGGAAAGCTAAAATAGCCGATTTAGACAATAAACTGTCAGAAAAAATTGATTGATAAACTACAGGGATGGTATAACAACACCTGAATCAGAGGTTTATTGAAAATAAGCAAAGTATTCATTGTTTTTATACCATTTATGCCAACAAAAGCATAAAAACCATTGCGAGTTAATAAAGGAAGAATTATGTTTGAACAAGTAAGTATGGCGCCTGCGGATCCGATTCTTGGGTTAACAGATGCATTTAAGAAAGACCCACGTAGCGAAAAAATTAATTTAGGTGTTGGCATTTACAAAGATGAAAGTGGTCAAACCCCTATTTTAGCAACGGTAAAAGAAGCTGAAAAACGTCTACTTGCAACGGAACAAACAAAAAGCTATTTAACAATTGAAGGTATTGTCGCTTATGGTGTTGCAGTACAAAAATTATTGTTTGGTGCTGATTCTGAAATTATTACTACTAATCGTGCTCGTACAGCACAGGTTCCAGGTGGTACTGGTGCTTTACGCACAGGTGCTGACTTTGCAATTAAAAAGTTAGGAATCAAAAAAATATGGGTAAGTAACCCTACTTGGGCAAACCACGGTAATGTATTTACTACTTCAGGTTTAAAAGTAGCAAGTTATGATTATTACGATGCCGAAACAAAAGACTTAGATTTTGATGCAATGGTTGCTTCATTACAAAATGTTGAAGCTGGCGATTTAGTGCTTTTCCATGGCTGTTGTCATAACCCAACGGGTATTGATCCAACAATTGAGCAATGGGAAGTGTTAGCAAAATTAATGGCTGACTTAGGTGCTGTTCCTTTCTTTGATTTTGCATACCAAGGTTTTGCAAAGGGTATTGAAGAAGATGCACAGGGTCTACGCATTTTTGCTCAGTACAATAAAGAACTTTTAGTTGCGAACTCATTCTCTAAAAACTTTGGTTTATACAATGAACGTGTTGGCGGGATCACCCTTGTTGCAGAAGACAGCGACATCGCAGAAGTCGCTTTTAGCCAAATTAAATCAGGTATTCGTTCTAATTATTCTAATCCACCGTCTCATGGTGCGCCGATTGTAACAACTATTTTAGAAGATGCTGAACTTTTCGCTCAATGGGACGTCGAAGTTGCTGACATGCGAAGCCGAATTCAAGAAATGCGTGATTTATTTGTTGCGACATTAAAAGAAAAAGGTGTTGAAGGTGACTATAGCTTTATCAGCCGTCAAAATGGAATGTTCTCATTTTCAGGTCTGACTGTTGAACAAGTAAATCGTCTTAAAGAAGAGTTTGCTGTTTATATTGTTGGTTCTGGACGTATTTCAGTAGCGGGTATGACTAAAGATAATATGCGACCATTATGCGAAGCGATTGCTAAAGTAATCTAATCGCAATAATAAAAAAATAGGGTTATCCTGTTGTTTCAGGGTAACCCTTTTTATATACAAAAAAGAGAGCCATGAATAGTCGAATCAAACCAAGTTTAGCTTTTTTAAACAGCCTCAGCAAAATTCCACTTGCCGAGCAATCCGTTGATTGTCTTTTTTCATCTAAATCCTTTAAAGCAGAACTATTAAGCCAGATAAAAGCCGCTAAATACCGAATTTATCTTGCAGCTCTGTACCTTGAGAGCTGATGATGGTGGAAGGGAAGTGTTAATGGCTTTATATGAGGCGAAAAGAGAAAACCCTGCGCTGAATATTGTTGTTTGTGTTGATTTTCATCGTGCACAACGAGGACTTATCGGCCATAAAAAATCCGATGGAACCAATGCGAGCTGGTATCAAGAAGTTGAAAAATCAGAGGCATTAGGCATTAAAATTATTGGTGGTTCCGTTAAACGAAAAGAGCTTTTGGTGTACAACATCTAAAAGGGTTTATTTTTGATGAACGGGTTTTGTACAGTGGTGCCAGTTTTAATAATATTTACCTTCATCAAGCAGATCGTTATCGTTATGACCGTTATTGGCTTATTAATAATGTTAAATTAGCTGATACCATGGTGTCTTTTTTAAATAAAGAAATCATTGATAAAGATGCCGTTGCGAGTTTAAATGCTGATGTTATTCCTCCGATGAACGAGCTTAGGTTTGCCAACAAAAAATTAATACGCAGTTTAAGAAGAGCAACATTTGAATATCAAGGTTCACCATCAACGGATTGCTTGGCGGTAACACCACTATGTGGTTTAGGTATTAGAAATAACAAGTTAAATAAAACCATTCGTAAGTTATTACAATGTGCTGAAAAGCATGTGTTAATTTTTACGCCTTACTTTAATTTACCTACGGCAATTGAGCGAGATATCAGTGCATTATTAAAACGTGGTATCAAATTAACGATTGTTGTTGGTGATAAAACAGCGAATGATTTTTATATTCCTGAGGATAAACCCTATCGCACTATTGGGGCCTTGCCTTATCTCTATGAAACAAATTTAAAACGCTTTGCTAAAAAACACCAAAAAAGATTAGCCACGCAACAACTAAGTCTCAACCTATGGCGTCATGAGCAAAATAGTTTTCATTTAAAGGGCATTTATGTTGATCAGCGTTTTATGATGCTGACAGGACATAACTTAAATCCAAGAGCTTGGCGTTTAGATGTTGAGAATGGTCTACTTATTGATGATCCTAAACAACAGTTAAAACCCTTAATCGATAAAGAATCTGCACAGATTTTTGAAAATACTCATGCTATTGTTAGTCCAAATCAAATAGATGATATAAAAGACTATCCTGACTCGGTTAAAAAACCTTAGTGAGGTTACGTCGAATCAAAGTAGATAAATTAGTTAAACGTATCATTTAACATGCTTTTTAAAGTTAATTGATGCTTAACTGCTGACAATAAAGACGATGTGTTGTTTAATTGAGCATTCAAATTATAAAGCGTAAATAGCAGTTGATCTCATCATTTAGATACGTATAATTCACCGCATCAAGTCATTCATGAATAGCTTGATAATAGTGACAATGGTAGGCTTCTTGGTTCCTCGCATTGATAACTTATTAACCTGGTCAGGGCCGGAAGGCGGCGGCTCATAGTAGGTGATTCAAGTGCCGAGGGTTTGCTGGGGAGTCTGCCACCCACACCTTCATTCTTAGCTTTTGTTAGGCCTAAAAATGACTGTTTACAAATCTGCTTTTGATACATCCCTAAAAATAAAACACTTTCACCCTAAATATTGGGGTACATGGTTTATTTTATTAATTCTTTTCCTTTTTACTTATTTTCCTGTTGGTTTACGCGATAAATTTGCTCGCTTATATTGCTTCTATTATCTATTCAAAAAAGTTTTTAAAAAAACGCAAAAAAATTGCTTTTACTAATCTTGGTTTATGTTTTCCTGAATACAGTGAACAGGATAAAGATGCCTTAATGCGTAAAAATGTTAAAGCAATTGCACAAATCGCGTTATCCCTAGGTGAACTGTTTTTCCGAAGTCGACAACATATTATTAGTCGCAGTAATATTATCGGTGAGCAACATATCATTGAGGCCGAAAAAGCAGGTAAATCTATAATCTTTTTAGGGCCACATTGTTATGGGTTAGATTTTGGCGGTATTGTCGCCATTAATGCTCGTGGCTATCCGCTTTCAAGTATGTTTAAAGATTATAACAATCCAATATTTGATTGGTTTGTGACTCGCTATCGAACTCGTTTTACACATCTATCTGGTAAAGGCACTTTATATCACCGTAGCGAAGGTCTTAAACCGGCAATTAAAAGTTTGCGTGATAAAACTCATTTCTATTATTTACCCGATGAAGACCATGGTAGGGAAAATAGTGTCTTTTGTGATTTTTATGGTACACAAAAAGCGACTTTACCTATGATAGGGCGCTTAGCAAAACTAGGTAAAGCAGTGGTGATCCCGTTTTATACTTCATATAACGATAAAACCGCAAAATTTGATGTCTTTTTTCATGCCCCTTTAACTGATATTCCAACCGGCGATGATGTTAAAGATACACAGATTATGAATAAAGCCATTGAAAAATTGATTGATGAAGATCCAAGTCAATATATGTGGACGTTAAAACTATTAAAAACTAGGCCAGTCGAAGGGCAAAATATATATTAATGGTAATTGTATAAATCTTAATTTTACACATAAAAAATAGAAAGCTTATTATTATGATTCAAATAAAAAACTCAGTATTTACTGAGTTTTTTATTTTTAGTGCTTATTTTATTATTGTGCGTTTAAACGTTGTCCATTAACTTCTAAACTATCATCACTTAACAAGTAAAGATAAGTCGGCATAATGTCCTCTGCACCTTTTAATAAAGACACATCTTCCGCGGGGAAAGCACTCGCACGCATTTTGGTTCTAGTTGCGCCTGGATTAATGGCATTAAAGCGCTGAGTGCTGTTTTCATACTCATCGGCTAATGTTTGCATCATACCTTCCGTTGCAAACTTAGAAACGCTGTAAGCTCCCCAATAGGCTCTACCCTGATTACCAACGCCTGAGGTTGTAAAGATAGTAGAAGCATTTTCAGCGAGTGACAAAACAGGTAGCAACGCTTTAGTTAGCATAAATTGACTGGTTAAATTTACCTGAAGTACTTCATCCCAGGTTGATTTTTCAATTTGTCCAAAGGGCCCTAAAACACCGAGTTGGCCTGCATTATGAACCAAAGCATCTAATTTCCCATATTCACGTTTAATGGTATCCGCTAAGTCAGCATAGTGTGATTCTGTCGCGCCCTGTAAATCTACTGGTAAAATAGAGGCTTGTTGTTTACCTAATTGTTCAATTAGATCATAAACTTCTTCGAGTTTTTTAACTGTTTTACCTAATAAAATGACGGTTGCGCCATACTCTGCACATTTAAGCGCTAATGTTTTACCAATGCCATCACCTGCACCGGTAATTAGAATCGTTTTGCCTACTAAACAGTCGGCCTTTGGCTGATATTCTTTCATATACTATCTCGGATGAACTTAAATTAAGCGAATAGTAACTTTTTTTAGGGAAAAGACTCAAACTCTTTTGTACCTGAGCCAAGTTTTTGTCATGATATGCCACATTACACTCATACTTAGGACGAATACTGTGGAATTTTTATTTGAATATGGCTTATTTCTTGCTAAATCTGTTACTTTTGTTGTAACGATTGTCGCCTTGATTATTGTTGTTATTGCGTTAAGCAAGCAAACAAAAAGCTAAAAAGGGAGAGATTGAATTAACCGATCTTTCTGAGCAACTCAATGAGACTAAGAAATCAATTGAAGAACAATTACTAACTGCTCCACAGTTAAAAGCTCGTCATAAAAAAGAAAAAAGAGAAAAAGGAAAAAGACAAATTAGCCAAAAAAATGGCTAAAGAAGAAAAACCAGGAATCATCTCTTCCTCAGCTATATGTATTAGATTTTAAAGGCAGTATAGATGCTAAAGAGGTCACCTCATTACGCGAGGAAATTACCGCTATTTTATCCGTTGCAACAGAAAAAGATGAAGTATTTGTGCGCCTTGAAAGTGGTGGTGGCATGGTACATGGTTATGGGCTAGTCGCATCTCAACTACAACGTATTAAAGATAAAAATATTCCTTTAACCATCGCCGTTGATAAAGTGGTTACAAGTGGTGGTTATATGATGACTTGTATCGCCGACAAAATTATTTCTGCACCTTTTGCTATACTTGGTTCAATTGGTGTCATTGCTCAAATTCCAAACTTTAATAAAGTGTTAAAGAAACATGATATTGAGTTTGAACAATTAACCGCTGGGGATTACAAACGTACCTTAACTATGTTTGGTGAAAACGATGACAAAGGAAGGGAGAAATTTAAACAAGAATTACAGGAAACACACGATTTATTTAAACATTTTGTCAGTGAGCATCGTCCATCAATTGATATTGAAAAAGTAGCAACTGGTGAGCATTGGTATGGATTACAAGCAATTAAATTAAATTTAGTTGATAGTATTTCTACTAGTGATGATTATCTAATTTCACAGCTAGAAGAACGTCATATTGTGCAAATAAAATATACACAACGTAAAAAATTGGCAGAGAAATTGAGCCAAAATGCATCATTAGCATTAGAAAATAGTTTATTAAAATTAATGCAATTAAATGTGACTCGTCTTTTTAAATAAAATGTGCGTTTATTGAACAAATAATACAATAAGGCTCATTTAGTTGGCTTTTTTAAGCCATTTTGACGTCTTATTGAAAATATAAGTTGCTATTTTCGAACACTTTGGCTTATATAAAAGGGAATTCATTGGATGAATCATCAAAAAATGCCGTACCAACCTATTATGACTACTTTAGGGCTAGAAGAATTATGAGCAAATCTCTTGTTATTGTAGAATCACCTGCAAAAGCAAAAACCATCAATAAATACTTAGGCAAAGATTTCATTGTTAAGTCAAGTATTGGCCATATCCGCGATCTTCCAACCAGTGGTAGTGCAAAGAAAACAATTGATGCAAAAAAGAAACCATCTCTTGCTGGTATGACACCTGCAAAAAAAGAAAAAGAAAAGGCAAAAAGAGCACAGGAAGCGCTTGTAACCAGAATGGGTATTGATCCTAATAATGATTGGAAAGCACATTATGAAATCTTACCAGGTAAAGAAAAAGTAGTTAGTGAGTTACAAAAACTCGCAAAAGATGCGCCTACTATCTATCTTGTCGCTGATTTGGATAGAGAAGGAGAGGCTATTGCATGGCACTTAAAAGAAATTTTAGGTGGCGATGAAGATAAATTTCAACGAGTTGTTTTTAATGAGATAACTGAATCTGCTATTCAAGAAGCCTTTAAAAACCCGACTGAACTTAATTTAAATAGCGTTAAAGCACAGCAAACTCGTCGCTTCTTAGATCGTGTGGTTGGTTTTATGGTTTCTCCGCTATTGTGGAAAAAGGTTGCACGTGGCTTATCTGCAGGGCGTGTACAATCTGTTGCTGTGCGATTATTAGTTGAGCGAGAGCGTTTAATTAAAGCATTTAATCCCGATGAGTACTGGGATTTACACGCTGATACGCAAACTAACGACAAAACCGCATTACGTTTAGAAGTTTTTAAAGAAAATGGTAATAGCTTTAAACCAACAACCGAAGCGCAAACTACGGTTGCAGTCGATGCCTTAAAAACGGCTCAATTCAAATTACTTTCTCGTGAGGATAAACCGACTAAAAGTAAAGCAAGTGCACCTTTTATTACCTCTACTTTACAACAAGCGGCAAGCACGCGTTTAGGCTTTGGCGTTAAAAAAACCATGATGTTAGCGCAACGTTTATACGAAGCAGGTTACATCACTTACATGCGTACTGACTCTACAAATTTAAGTAAAGATGCAGTCGCTTCTGCTCGTGATTATATTGCTAATGAATTTGGCAAAAACTACCTACCAGAAGAATCTGTTGTATATAGTAGTAAATCTGGCGCTCAGGAAGCACATGAAGCCATTCGACCATCAGATGTTAATCAATTAGCCGCTTTATTAAATGGTGTTGACCGTGATGCTATGCGCTTATATGAGTTGATCTGGCGTCAATTTTTAGCCTGTCAAATGCTACCTGCTCTTTATGATGCATCTACTTTAGTGGTTGAAGCGGGTGATTATCTGTTACGTGCTAAGGGACGTACTATGCGTTTCGCTGGTTGGACAAAAGCACAACCTGTTGCCAAAAATAAAGTCGATGACGTACAACTACCTGATTTAGCCGTCGGTGAAATACTCAATTTAGTCGAACTTGATCCAAAACAGCACTTTACTAAACCCCCGGCACGTTTTACTGAAGTCGCTTTGGTAAAAGAGCTAGAGAAAAAGGCATTGGTCGTCCTTCAACTTATGCAAGTATCATCTCAACTATTCAAGATAGAGGTTATGTTAAGGTTGATAAGCGTCGTTTTTATGCCGTTAAAATGGGTGAAATAGTCAGTGACCGACTTTCAGAAAACTTCGTAGAATTGATGAGTTACGACTTCACCGCTGAAATGGAAGCTAAACTTGATGCCATTGCAGAGGGTAATGCTGATTGGATTTCAGAATTAGACCATTTTTACAATGACCTTACTACGCTTCTAGATAAAGCAGATCTTCCTGAAGAGGAAGGTGGTATGCGCCTTAATGAACCTGTGGTTATCAAAGAGGTTTTATGTCCGACCTGTGGTCGTGAAATGGGTATTCGTACTGCATCTACTGGCGTATTTTTAGGTTGTTCTGGTTATGCTTTACCGCCTAAAGAGCGTTGCAAAACTACTATCAATCTTGTGGATGGCGAGGAAGTTGAAGACCTTCTAAGCAATGAAGATCTCGAAACTGCCGCATTAATGGCTAAAAAGCGTTGCCCTAAATGTGATATGGCAATGGATAGCTATCTAATCGATGAAAAGCGTAAATTACATGTATGTGGTAATAACCCTATTTGTGATGGTCATGAAGTCGAAGAAGGCGAGTTTAAGATTAAAGGATATGATGGGCCATTAGTTGAATGTGATAAATGTGGCCATGATATGCGACTCAAAGATGGCCGTTTTGGTAAGTACATGGGTTGTACTAATGAAGAGTGTAAAAATACCCGTAAAATTCTTCGTAACGGAGAAGTTGCACCACCTAAGGAAGATCCTGTTCATTTAGAAGAATTAGGGTGTGAACAAAGTGATGCATACTTTATTCTTCGTGATGGGGCTTCAGGTATTTTCTTAGCCGCTAGTACTTTCCCGCGATCACGTGAGACGCGTGCTCCACAAGTAGCTGAATTAAAACGCTTTAAGGATCGTATTTCTGAGAAGTTTTATTATTTAGCTGAGGCACCACAAACCGATCCGGCTGGGAACCCTGCGATCATTCGTTACAGTCGTAAAAACAAAGAACAATATGTGATGACTGAAATTGACAAAAAGGCAACGGGTTGGACTGCTAAGTATGTTGGTGGTGAAATGGTTGGGAAAGGTTTGTCTGGCGGAAAATGGGTCGAAGAACAAACCAAAAAAAGAGCTGTTAAGAAAAAATAAAAATCAATTTTCTTAAATATCCCAAAAAAGGTAGCTTAGGCTACCTTTTTTGATCTTCATCTTATGGTTGTGATCCATCGCAAAGAACAAATATTCTAATTCAACAAGCTTTGACCCAATTCAAATTTTCAAATCTAGTTTAAAATCTTTTTTCTATTTTAGTCTAATTTTATATTGGTTTATATAAAATTGAGAAAAATAATGCCAGTGTATTCTTTATTAAATGAATTAGATCGGAAGATCATCATGTTTATCTATGAGCAAAATAATGCTCAACACAATGAATCTAAGAACATATTATTTGCAGAGTTACTAGAAAATGTTTTATGCGAAGAATACCGTACCTTTGTGCTGACAAAGGGGCTTATATTCTCTGGGAATTAAATAAACGTAGATTACTTGCTAGTGAAATTATTTCACATGCTTGGTTTGTTACTTCAATTAAAAATAAACCCTTTATTTTTCATTTCCAGAGCAATAATCGCTTAGTTATTGATAGTTTGTTTGATGATGGGAAATGTGAGGGTTATTGGGATCTTGAGCATGGCATTTTAAGTGTCATCTTTGAGTATAAGCAACACACTTATGACATCAATATTATTGGAAATAATAATGGTTTAATACATTCAGCTCTGCAAATTGTTGATAATGATAAGGCTGATTTATTAAAGGTTGCGCCAATAAGCCATGCAAAATATGGTCAAGCATTGTTAGATTAAGAGGTGTCAAATGTCTCAACATATTGGTTTAATTACCAGAGATACTATCGCATTAGTTCTTGCAGGTGGAAAAGGCAGTCGCCTAAAACACTTAACAGAGGAAAGAGCAAAACCAGGCTTACCCTTTGGCGGTAATTTTAAAATTATCGATTTCACTTTATCTAATTGCATGAATTCAGGCATACGCCGTATTGATGTTTTAACACAATATAAATCTGCTGAACTAATATGCCATGTACAAAAGGCATGGGGGCATATGCCCTGGGAGTTAGGTGAATACGTAAATATCGTTCCAGCTCAGCAACAAATTGGAGACCTTTGGTATCGTGGAACAGCTGATGCGGTTTATCAAAACCTCAGACAAATACGCCGGCAACATTGTAAATATATTTTGATCTTGGGAGGTGATCATATTTATAAAATGGATTATAGCCGTATGTTACGTCATCACGCTAAAAAGAACGCGGATATAACCATAGCTTCTATTCCTGTTAACAGTGAAACAGCAAGCGCCTTTGGTGTTTTGAATGTCGATCAAACTATGCGTGTCACGGATTTTGTGGAGAAACCTAAACATCCTCCTGAAATACCAGGTATCCCTGGTAAATCATTGGTTTCTATGGGGGTGTATATTTTTAATTTTGAGATACTTGAGAAACTATTACTTGAAGATGCTTCCTTAGTCGCATCAAAACACGATTTTGGCTATAGTATTATTCCAAAATCTATCAGTGAACAAAAAGTCTATTCCTATATTTTTGATGATGATGGATGCGCCGATGTACAAGCTTACTGGAAAGATGTTGGCACCATTGATCAATATTTTCGAGCTAATTTAGACCTTGTACAATTAGAGCCAGAACTTAATCTGTATGATAAACATTGGCCCATTTATTCTTTTCAAGAACAATTACCCGGCGCAAAATTTATCTTTGACCAGGATGAGTGCCGTGGACATGCCGTTGATAGTGTGGTCACTGCTGGCTGTATTATTTCAGGAGCATCAATTAAAAACTCCCTATTATCCACCTGTGTAACAGTTGAACGTCATAGTATGTTAGATCACTGTGTGATTTTGCCAAATGTGACTATTGGTAAACATTGCCAATTATATAATGTGCTTGTTGTAGAAGATTGCTGTATTCCAGATAACTTTATTATTGGTTTTGATTATGAAGTGGACAAACTTTATTATGAAATATCTGAAGGTGGTGTCATTTTAGTCACTCAAGCTATGATTGACAATTTTTTGAAAATAGAGCCTGGAGGTTAATGCTAAAGAAGGTATACTTCAGTTTTTGTGACGTTATGGTGGATGAAGATGCGCATTGCATTAGGTATAGAATATGATGGGGCCGCTTATTATGGTTGGCAACGCCAAAAAGAAGTAATATCTGTACAGCAAAAATTAGAAGAAGCGCTTTCCATTATTGCCAATCATCCTATTACCATTAATTGTGCTGGTCGAACTGATTCAGGTGTGCATGGTACAGGACAAGTCGTTCACTTTGATACCGAAGCTGATCGCAAAGATGTTGCTTGGACGCTAGGTACTAATGCTAATTTACCTAACGATATCGCAGTTCGTTGGATGAAACGCGTAGATGAAACCTTTCATGCACGTTTTAGTGCGACTTCTCGGCGCTACCGCTATATTATTTATAATGCGCCATTTCGACCTGGTATTCTGCATGGCGGATTAAGTCATTATCACTCTCCCTTAAATGAACAATTGATGCAAGTCGCTGGGCAATACATTATTGGTGAGCAAGATTTTACATCATTTCGTGCATTACATTGTCAGGCTAATAGCCCGGTACGTACCATTGAATTTTTGGAAATCACCCGCCGTGGTAATTTTATTATGATAGATATTAAAGCAAATGCTTTTTTACATCATATGGTACGTAATATTGCCGGTAGCCTAATTGAAGTAGGAAAGGGGAATCAGCCAGTTGATTGGTTATCTACTTTATTAGACTTAAAAGACAGATCAAAAGTCGTTGCGACCGCAAAGCCTGGCGGACTTTATTTAGTTGAAGTTGATTATCCAGAACAATATGATTTACCAAGACCTGCAATTGGTCCGTTGTTTATTGAGGATTAAGGTTTAAATGATTCTTCACTTTGTGCAATAGCGTCGGGAAAAACATGAACAAAAATAATTTAAACGAATGGTTAACTTACCTTGAACAACTTCATCCCACTGAAATCGAATTGGGACTGGCACGTATTGGTAAAGTCGCTAAGGATCTTCAGGTTACACATTTTGATAGCAAGGTGATCACTGTTGCAGGAACCAATGGTAAAGGCACTACCTGTGCCTTTTTGGAAGAAATTCTCATTCAAGCGGGTTATAAAGTAGGTGTATATAGCTCTCCACACATTCAACGCTACACGGAACGACTTCGTATTAACAAACAGGAAATGTCTGCTGATTTACATTGTCAGGCCTTTCAACAAATAGAGTCGATCCGTGGTGAGACCTCGCTCAGTTATTTTGAATATGTCACTTTGGGTTGTTTGTTAATCCTAAAGGCGCAACAGTGTGATTTTATTTTACTTGAGGTTGGTTTAGGTGGTCGCTTAGATGCTACTAACGTGGTTGAATCTGATGTCAGTGTTGTAACCACAATTAGCATTGATCATGTTGCTTGGCTAGGTGATGACAGAGAAAAAATTGGCTTTGAAAAAGCGGGGGTATTCCGTGCTAATAAACCGGTTATTTGTGGGGAGTTAGATGCGCCTAAATCCTTGCAGGCACACGCGCAGAATATTAATGCAGATATCCGTTATGCGGGTAAAGACTTTGAAGCCAAAATCTCAACAAATTCTTGGTCATGGCAGGGCGAAAGGCGTATTGATAATTTACCTTTAACCTTAATGCCTTTACAAAATGCATCCACCGCGTTAGCTGTAATAGAAGCGCTTCAACTAAATCTTTCAAATGAGTTATTAGTGCGTGCCATAGGGCAGGCACAACTTGCTGGTAGGTTACAAAAAGTCACCATGCAAGGGGAGTTTTCAGAAAAAGCAATTGATACCTATTTAGATGTTGCACATAATCCAGAGTCAGCAACATATTTAGCAAGCCAATTAGAATTGTTACGTAAATCAGGTGGGAAGATATTTGCTATCGTGGGCATGTTAGAAGACAAAGATTTAGCTGGCACATTTTCAGCGATTAATTGTCAAATAGATCAATATCATTTTATTCCTCTACATTGCTATCGTGGCGCATCACAGCAAACCCTGTTAAAGCATTATCGTACTAGTAATGATCAAAGCTCTGATGTACATTGTTTCGAAACAATTAAAGATGCTTATAAAAATATCTTAACGATAGCGGAAAAATCTGACATTATTATCATCTTTGGTTCTTTTTATACGGTTTCTGACTTTTTAACATTATCACAAGGGTAAATTGTGGCTTCTCAGTTTCAAAATAGATTAGTTGGCATTAGTATTCTCGTTGCCTGTGTTGTGCTTTTTTACCAACTATTATAGATGGTAAAAAAACAGCTTATGAAGATGAATTTGTTGCTACGCCGATTCATCCAGAAATTCAAGCGCATACACAAACATTATCTGAGCCTCCTGCTGTTATAGAGAAACCAATGGTGAGTGTTTCAAACCCAATAGAGCCCGCTAAAGAAGTTCAGCCAACGGAAGAAAAATGGCAAGTTGAAGAAGTTGCTAGTACTGTCACAATAGAAAAAGAAGTCACAACTAATGTACCGCAAGAAATAAAACAACCAGTGCCCCAAGAGACTGAAGTTGTACAAGCGACTGTCAGTAAAAAACAGTCTTTACCAGAGACTGCTTGGACTATTCAATTAGGGGCGTTTCAAAGTGCCTCTAATATTAACGCATTATTAAAAACTTTGCATAAAGCAGGATTTCAAGCACACACAGTGCCTAAAGAAGTTATTGATGGTGAGTTAACAAGAGTATTTGTCGGGCCAGATGTTTCTAAATCGAAACTTGAAAAGCAACTTGCTCGCTTAAAACAGCTAACCCAACTTGAAGGGAAGCTTTACCCGTTTGATGCTGTTAATCCTTAAATTAATGAAAGCAATAAAGTTAATTTCCTGATAGACTTCGCACGCTTGAAACGTTCAAATATTGAGGGTCACAATGAGTTGGTTTGATTTAGTTATATTAGGCACTATTGCTTTTTCAGCATTAATTAGTTTAATTCGCGACTTTACAAAGGAAGCCATCTCCTTAATAACTTGGTTCGCCGCTTTTTTCTCGCCAGTAATTTTTACCCAGAAGTTTCTTCTTACCTTACTCAAATAAATGACTCCTTAGTACGTAACTCCGCCTCCATTGCTATTTTATTCATCTCTGTTTTATTACTTGGCGCCTTGATCAATTATATTATTAATCGTTTAGTTACAGCTACCGGACTTTCTGGAACAGATCGTTTCTTAGGCATGCTTTTTGGCGCCATTCGTGGTGTTTTAATTGTCAGTGCAATCCTATTTTTTATTGACTCTTTTACCAATTTCCATGAGGCAGTTTGGTGGAAAGAATCTACTCTTATTCCCGAATTTGGTATTATCATCGAATGGTTTTTCAGTCATTTGGAAAACTCTTCCAGTTTCTTAGAAAACCTTTCAACTTAAAAATTTTATATAAGCTCCATCAACCACTCAATATTGAGTGAAAAATATTAATTATTAATTCTAAAATAAAGGCGTGAATTTATGTGTGGAATCATTGGCATCGTTGGCGAAACTCCTGTTAATCAAAGTATCTATGATGCTTTAACAGTATTGCAACACCGTGGACAAGATGCAACTGGTATTATCACTATCTCCGATGATAATTTTAAACAACGAAAAGCAAATGGTTTAGTAAAAGACGTTTTTGAATCTAAGCATATGCAACGTTTGAAAGGTAATATCGGTATTGGGCATGTACGATACCCAACAGCAGGTAGTTCAAGTGCGACAGAAGCACAACCATTCTATGTTAATTCACCATGGGGTATGGCACTGGCTCATAACGGTAATTTAACTAATGCAACTAAGTTACATAAAATGGTGGCAAATTCTCGTCGTCATATTAATACGACTTCTGACTCAGAAATCCTGTTAAATGTTTTTGTCGCTGAGTTAGATAAAGTCGATAATGATACATTAACCCCCGATAATATTTTTAATGCTGTTAGTGAAGTACATAACAAAGTCAGTGGTGCCTACGGAGTTGTTTCATTAATTATCGGTCATGGAATGGTCGCATTTCGCGACCCTGATGGTATACGTCCGTTAGTACTAGGTTCTCGTAAAACAGAATCTGGTTCAATGGAATACATCGTTGCCTCAGAAAGTGTTGGTTTAGATACAATTGGTTTTAAAGTAATGCGTGATGTTGAACCTGGTGAAGCAATTTATATCACTGAAGATCGCCAATTGTTCACACAGCAATGTGCAGCAAAAACGAGCTTACATCCTTGTATCTTTGAATATGTTTATTTAGCACGTCCTGATTCTACATTAAGTGGTATTTCAGTTTACGAAGCGCGCCTTGAAATGGGACGTAAGTTAGGTGCCAAAATCAAACGTGAATGGGCAGATATCGAAATTGATGCGGTTATTCCGATTCCAGAAACGTCAAACGATATTGCTTTAGAGATTTCTGTTGAGCTTGGTATTCCTTACCGTCAAGGTTTTGTAAAAAACCGTTATATCGGTCGTACCTTTATTATGCCGGGTCAAACACAACGTCGTAAGTCAGTTCGTCGTAAACTAAATGCAATTACTGCGGAGTTTAAAGGTAAGTCTGTTTTATTAGTAGATGATTCAATTGTACGTGGTACGACCTCTGAGCAAATTATTGAAATGGTTAGAGAAGCGGGTGCAAAACATGTTTATTTTGCTTCTGTCGCACCACAGGTTTGTTTTCCAAATGTTTATGGTATTGACATGCCAACAGCAGATGAACTCATTGCTTACAATCGTACTGTTGAACAAATAAGCGATGCGATTGGTACTGATAAATTGATTTACCAGGATCTTGAAGACCTAAAGGATGCAGTTAAAAAACAAAATCCAAAAGTTGATGGTTTTGAATGTTCAGTGTTTGATGGTGTTTATGTCACTGGCGATGTTGATCAAGAATATTTTGATTATCTAGCAAGCTTACGTAACGAAGATGCTAAAGTGATTCAAGAGCAAAAAGAAGAAATTGCTAGTTTAGAGATGCATAACGAGTCATAGCAGGCTTAGTTTCTTAACTGATTGATATTTTAAAAACCACCTTGTTAAACAGGTGGTTTTTTTATGCCAGCTCATAAATTACAGGCACAAAAAAGCCAACAAAAAGTTGGCTTAAAATTGTGTTTGATTAACTTAGGCTTAGAAGTCTGCACTACCTGGTGAACGTGGGAATGCAATTACGTCACGGATATTTTGTACACCCGTTACATAAGAGACTAGACGCTCAAAACCTAAACCAAAACCTGCATGTGGTACTGTACCGTATTTACGTAAATCACGGTACCAACCATAATCGCTAATGTCTAAGTTCATTTCTTCAAGACGTTTATCTAATGCTTCAAGGTTCTCTTCACGTTGACTACCACCGATAATCTCACCGATACCCGGTGCTAATACATCCATTGCGACCACTGTTTTACCGTCTTCATTAAGTTTCATGTAGAAAGCCTTAATGTCTTTTGGATAGTTTTGGAGAATAATTGGTGCACCGATATGTTCTTCTGCAAGGTAACGTTCATGTTCTGATTGTAAATCAACACCCCATTCAACAGGGTATTCAAATTTCTTATCACATTTTTGTAAGATTTCAATCGCTTCAGTGTAATCCATACGCACGAATTCAGAACTAACAATCTTTTCTAAACGACTAATCGCTTGTTTATCGACACGTTGAGCGAAGAAAGCCATATCATCAGCACGTTCAGTTAGCACTGCTTTAAAGACGTATTTCAGCATATCTTCAGCAAGTTGTGCCGCATCGGCAAGGTCAGCAAAGGCGATTTCTGGTTCAACCATCCAGAACTCTGCTAAATGACGCGTTGTATGTGAGTTTTCAGCGCGGAATGTTGGGCCAAAGTATACACGTTGCTTAAAGCACAGGCGTAGGTTTCAGCATTTAATTGACCAGAAACCGTCATAAAGGTTTCTTTGCCAAAGAAGTCTTGTTTGTAATCAACTTTGCCAGAATCTGTTCTTGGTAGGTTCTCTAAATCTAAAGTACTTACTCGGAACATTTCACCAGCACCTTCACAGTCAGAACCTGTGATGATTGGTGTGCTGATCCAGTTAAAACCTTTTTCATAGAAAAAGTTATGCAAAGCATGTGATAAACAGTTACGTACTCGAGTAACAGCACCAATTATATTGGTACGTGGACGAAGATGCGCATGCTCACGCAGGTATTCAATACTGTGGCGTTTTGCTGACATTGGGTAAGTATCAGGGTCTTGCACAAATCCAAGTACTTCAACCTTAGTCGCTTGTATTTCAAAGCTTTGGCCTTTTCCTGGGCTTTCTACTAATTCACCCGTTACTGTCACAGAACAACCGGCTGTTAAATTGAGTACTTCAGATGTGTAATTTTCCAAATCAGCAGGTACAACAGCTTGAATAGGATCAAAGCATGAACCATCGTAAATAGCTAAAAAGAGATACCGGCTTTTGAATCGCGACGTGTGCGGATCCATCCGTTGACAGTCACTTTCTCGCCAACTGGAAATTTGTCGTTGAATATTTCAACAATTGCTGTTTTTGACATCTGAATTACTACTCCATGAACACAGTTTTAACTGTTTTTTGTAAAATTTTTAATAGGCACATATATTACCTTGGCGGTAGCCAGATACAAGCTTATGAGTTGATATTCAGTCATTTTAATCAGCTTTAGGTTTAACTGGCCAGTTACAACAGTAAATATGACTAATAATTTGTTTGTTTATTATCCATCTTGATAAGTGTTGCTTAAAGCGACCTGATATATAGCATTACATAACTGCTTCAATTGTGCTTCTTCAATAATATAAGGAGGCATAATATAAACAAGTTTTCCAAAGGGACGGATCCAAACCCCTAAGTCTACAAACTGTTTTTGCACGACGGCCACATCAACAGCTTTGTTTAATTCAACCACACCAATTGCGCCTAATATACGCACAGACTTTACCGAGCTTAGATTGCTACAGGGCGCTAATAGTGCCTTCAATTTATGTTCAATATTTAATACTGCTTTTTGCCAATCTGAGTTCATTAGCTTATCGATATTGGCATTAGCTACTGCACAGGCAAGCGGGTTGCCCATAAAAGTAGGGCCGTGCATAAATACGCCGGCTTTACCATTACTGATCGTTTCTGCGATATGCTGTGTCGTAAGCGTTGCGAGCAAGACTCATATAACCACCTGTGATGGCTTTGCCAAGACATAAAATATCTGGTGATATTTGTGCATGTTCACAGGCAAACAATTTACCTGTACGCCCAAACCCAGTGGCAATTTCATCGGCGATTAACAATAAACCATATTCATCACAGAGGGCACGAACACCTTTTAAATATTCTGGGTGATAAAAATGCATTCCCCCTGCACCCTGAACAATTGGCTCTAAAATAATAGCCGCTATTTCATCTTTATTATCTTCAATGATTACTTGCATAGCTTGTAAATCACTTTTATCCCAAGTCTCATTGAACTTAATACTTGGTTGAGGTGCAAAAAGCTGTTTGGCTAAAAAGTGATGATATAACTCATGCATCGAACCTTCAGGATCAGTGACACTCATAGCCCCAAAAGTATCACCATGATAACCATTTCTAATGGTTAAAAATTGACTGCGAGGTGTTCCTTTAGCGTGCCAGTATTGCAGTGCCATTTTCAGTGATACTTCCACTGCAACACTGCCGGAATCACATAAAAACACTTTATTTAAATATTCTGGAGTAATATCAACCAGCTTTTTACCTAAATCAATTGCGGGTTGATGGGTCAATCCACCAAACATCACATGTGCCATATGATCAAGTTGGTGTTTAGTCAGCTTGATTTAACTCTTCAACATTATAACCAAATAAACACGCCCACCAAGAAGACATACCATCTATCAGTTGCTCGCCAGTATCTAGCGTCAAAATACATTTATTAGCTGATTTTACACCGTAACAGGGCAAGGGATTACTCATTGAAGTATAAGGATGCCAAAGATGATTTTTGTCAAATTGATGATCTAAAGGCGTTGTTGATATCATGATTGCTCGCTATTTGTACAGATGTAAAGAAATAATGTTATAAAAGTTGACAGGATAACAATGAACTTTAATATATAACAACTTTTTTGTAACAAAATTTAATAGAGGGAAAATTATGAGTAATACAACAGTGCGTCAAAACTGGACTGTCGATGAAGTCGAGGCGATGTTTGAATTACCCTTTATGGATCTACTTTTTGAAGCTCAAACGGTACATCGTGCTAATTTTCCTAAAAATGAAGTGCAAGTGAGTACTTTGCTTTCGATTAAAACAGGTGCTTGCCCGGAAGACTGTAAATATTGCCCTCAAAGTGCTCGTTACGATACTGGCCTTGAAAAAGAAACTTTAATGGAAGTACAAAAAGTTATTAAAGTCGCAAAGGATGCAAAAGCGACCGGTTCGACACGTTTTTGCATGGGCGTCGCTTGGAAAAATCCTAAACAACGTGATATGCCTTATTTAGTTGAAATGATTAAAGAAGTTAAATCACTGGGATTAGAGTCCTGCATGACATTAGGTATGTTAGATACTCAGCAAGCAGATCAACTCGCTGAAGCCGGACTTGATTATTACAATCATAACCTTGATACCTCCCCAGAATATTATAACAAAATTATTACTACACGTACCTACCAAGAACGTTTAGATACCCTTGACAATGTACGTAGCGCTGGCATGAAAGTCTGCAGTGGTGGGATTGTTGGTTTAGGTGAAGAAGGAAAAGACCGTTCAGGTTTGTTAGTTCAACTTGCTAATATGCCACAACAGCCTGAAAGTGTGCCGATCAATAAATTAGTGAAAGTAAAAGGCACGCCGCTTGATAATGTTGATGATCTTGATGAATTTACCTTTATTAAAACTATTGCTATCGCACGTATTATGATGCCTAAATCTCACGTTCGATTATCTGCAGGACGTGATGCTATGTCAGAACAAACCCAGGCTTTGTGTTTCATGGCGGGTGCGAATTCAATTTTCTACGGATGTAAGTTATTAACCACAGATAACCCAGATGAAAGTGCTGATATGAAATTATTCAAAAAACTGGGTATTAATAAAGAAGCAGTGAATTTCTCTCCCTTTGAAAAAGAACAAAATATTGATGCTCGCTATTATTCGTCATGCTCAAAAAGATGAATTGTTTTACGATGCGACTGCGAAGCTTTAATTGTGGCTTTTGACTTCATTGAAACACAATTACAGCGAGCGAAAAGAAGCGGGCTTATACCGTCAAAGCCAGATCATCCAAAGTAAACAAGGCCGATATATCGACATTGCAGGAAAACGTTATTTAAATTTTTCTAGTAATGATTACCTCGGTCTAGCTTCAGATCCCGCTTTAATTACTGCCTGGCAAGAGGGCGCTTACAAATATGGAGTGGGCAGTGGAGGTTCCTATCTAGTAACAGGTTATAACCAAGCGCATCATGAGCTTTGTGAACAATTAAAAGCCTGGTTAGGTGTAGATGCAGTTGCATTATTTAGCTCTGGTTATTCTGCCAATCAAGCGATCATTAAATTATTACTTGATAAAAATGCCTTACTTTTACAAGACAAGCTTAATCACGCTTCTCTGATGGAAGCAGGCAGTTTAAGTCCCTGTAAAATGCTCCGTTTTAAACATAATGATATTGGTCATTTGTCTTCATTGTTAGATAAACATCAAAACCCAAATACTTTGGCTATTAGCGAAGGTGTTTTCAGTATGGATGGTGATAAAGCGCCAATTTCACAACTACTAAAACAAACTAAACAACATAACAGTTGGTTAATGATTGATGATGCCCATGGGTTAGGTGTATTAGGCAAAAACGGTCAGGGCAGTATTGTTGAAAGTGGTGCAAAAAATAATGCGCCACAAATCCTAATGGCCACCTTTGGTAAAGCCTTAGGAGTGAGTGGTGCATTTGTCGCAGGTAGCCAAGATTTTATTGATTATTTGAATAATTTTAGCAAGCCTTACATCTATACAACTGGCTTACCGCCCGCCATGGCTCATACAATCAGTTGTCTCTGCAAAAATAGTAGAAACACAGCAATGGAGACGAGATAAATTATTTGAAAACATTAATTTATTTAAGCGACTCGCTAAGCAACTTAATATTTTACTGAGTGACTCGCAAACAGCAATACAACCACTGATCATAGGCGATAGTATAAAAGCTCTAAAGATTGCACAACAACTTCAATATTTTGGATTTTGGGTCACAGCAATCCGTCCTCCAACGGTGCCTGTTGGCACTTCAAGGCTTCGCATCACTATCACAAGCGCACATGAAACACAGGATATTGGTGATTTAATTAAAGCCATTTCAACGATATTAAGCGAATATTAATGCCAACCTTAATGCCAACTCAAATGAAAAACATACCGACACAAAGTATTAATAAACAAGCGGTAGCTGAGTCTTTTTCAAAAGCAGCTAAACATTATGATCATTTTGCTCAGCTTCAACGGGATGTAGGTGATCAACTTTTAAACATGGTCATAAAAGATGAATCACACTCTTTTGCGATTAATGACATTGTTGATTTAGGCTGTGGTACAGGCTATTTTACTGAAAAACTAAGCTCCCATTTCTGTCATTCCAACATCACTTGTTTCGATTTATCAGCGACCATGTTAGATCAAGTCAAAAAGCGCCATATTAATAATGTTACCTTTCAACAGGGAGACATAGATAATCTTCCCTTTCACGAAAATAGCTTAGATCTTATTTACTCTAATCTAGTGGTGCAATGGAGTGATAACTTAGAAGTTTGCTTACAACAGGTTCATAAAAGCCTTAAAGCAGAAGGGCGATGCTATTTTTCCACTCTGCTTAATGGCACTTTAGATGAACTTACTCAGGCGTGGAAACAAGTAGATCAAAATCCACACACCAACTCTTTTTTGAGTTTAAAGCACATTAAAGAGACGCTTGCTAAAGTCCCCTTTAGTCAGGTAAATATCACTACTGAAAGACGTGTTTTATATTATGAAAATGTGATTGAAGTGATGCGTGCCTTAAAGGGAGTTGGTGCTAATCATGTCCATGGCCATCATTCATTACAAAGGCTAGGACGCCAAATACTCAAGCAATTACAAGCTGGCTATCAACCATTTATTGATGAACAGGGGCGACTTAAACTGACCTATCAAGTTTGTTATATTGAGGCAACAAAATGACCTTCACAAAAAAGAAATTACAAAACAAAACTTACTTTGTAACCGGTACTGATACTGATGTCGGTAAAACGGTATGTTGCGATGCATTATTACAAACTGCTAATAAGCAGGGAAAATCTACGCTTGCCTATAAACCCATTGTCAGCTGGTTGTGAACAAACAATCAATGGATTACGCAATGAAGATGCCCTAATTTTGCAAAATAGTAGTAGCATCAAGGTTGATTATGATTTGGTTAATCCAATTGCTTTTGTTGAGCCAATAGCACCGCATATTGCCGCTGAAAATATAAATACTGCTATTGATCTTGATAGGGTCAGCCAAGGTTTACAGGTACTACAGGATAAGCAGGCTGATCTTTTACTTGTTGAAGGGGCAGGTGGTTGGTTATTACCGATTAATAATGGACAAGTGTTTTCAGAATGGGTAATAGCGCAACAATTGCCCGTTATTTTGGTTGTTGGTATGAAGTTAGGCTGTTTAAATCATGCGTTATTAACCTATCAAAACATCATTAATTCAGGATTAAAGATTGCGGGTTGGATTGCTAATCAAGTGCAACCTGATATGGACTTCTATGAGCAAAACCTTACCTTTTTAAAGCAAAAAATAGATGCGCCTATGTTAGCTGAAATTCCCCATTTAAAGGATTTACATAATACTGATCTAACTCAGTTTGTATCCGTAAATTTCTAATATTAATCAATATCTTGATTTTTAAGTAAACCTAGCAAATTAAATAGCAACTGGTTACACATAAGTTATTTATTTTTAGTAAACAATATTTAATTTTAATGTAATATTGAGTAGATTAAAATATAAACAGTGACAAATGTTTTCATAAGTAAAAATGTGAATCCATATATTATATTTCTTATTAGAATGTTGATTTTGAAAGGGAGAAAGGATCATGAACAAGAATAATGTTGTCTGTTGGTTTGAAATTTACGTCGATGATATGCCTCGAGCAAAAGATTTTTATCAAAGGGTATTACAGCAATCACTAACACGCATTGATACGCCTGATGAGAAAAAAGATTTTCCACAACCTGAAATGTGGGCCTTTGATATGCAAGAACGTCCCGGCGCTAGTGGTGCAATATGTAAAATGGAAGGCGTTGCTCGCAGGAGGCAATAGTACTTTAGTTTATTTTGATAGCGAAGATTGCGCTGTTGAACAGGCAAGAATTGAGCAATTTGGCGGTAAATTAATTGTGCCTAAAATGGCAATTGGGGATTACGGTTTTATTGTTATTGCCTTGGATACAGAGGGAAATAGCATTGGATTTCACTCGATGAAATAAATTTATCCTAATTTAGGAGATAACATGTTAAAAAAACGATTTAAAGGCAGTTGTCATTGTGGTGAAATTGAATTTGAAATTAACACAAATTTTCCTGAGTTGACTACCTGTGATTGCTCGATTTGTTTACGTAAAAATGCATTGATGGTAAAAGTTCATGAGAGTGATTTTAAATTAATTAAAGGTGAAGATTTCCTTTCTGAATATCAATTTCATACACATACTGCTCATCATTATTTTTGTCGCCAATGCGGTATTTATCCCTTTCATCGTAAAAGAGTTACTCCTGATTTTTATGGTATTAATGTATTCTGCCTAGAAGGCTTCGATGCGACGGGAATTCCTATCAGAAAAACCGTTGGCGCAGGAATGGATTAATCAACTTTTCTAATAGATCTTGGAGAATAAATGTTTCAAATTAAACTAGATGACTTATCTGGGCCTGAAATTTTTCAACTTTTGCAACAACATCTGGAAGATATGCAAGCAACTTCACCACCTGAAAGTAAGCATGCTTTAGATCTAGAAGGACTTAAAGACTCATCAGTAAAGTTTTGGACCATTTGGCAGGGTAATGTATTAGCTGGTTGTGGCGCTTATAAGCATCTAAATGATGACAGAGTAGAAATTAAATCGATGCGTACTGCGAATGATTTTAGAGGTAAAGGCGTTGCTTCATTTCTGTTAACGCACATTATCGAGCGAGCTAAAAATAGTGGTTATAAAGAAATATATTTAGAAACCGGATCTATGGATTATTTTAAACCAGCACACCAGCTTTATAAAAAACATGGCTTTGATTTTTGTGGGCCCTTTGCAAACTACAAAGAAGATATGAATAGTGTTTTTATGTGTTTAGAAATAGATCTTAATCAGCGATAAGACTTTCAGGCAATAGCAATATCCACTGCCTGAAATTTTCATGATTAGCTTTCAATAAACTGTTCAGGATCGATAGAAGGGTAAGCAAAGGCTTTATGTTGTTTAATTTCTTCGAGTGTTAGCCCTTGTAATTCATAGGGGAAAACAACCCAGTCATTTGTTTCATGCAGACAATAATCAGGGCCAGCACCCTCGGCTAATCCAGATTTTTTCCATACCGTGGCAACACGTACATCTTCTGGCATGTTTTTTCTAAGTCTTCTTTTAATTCTTTAATGGTTACTTCAACGTTTTTACCGGAACGATACATATCATCAACAATTAAAAGTTTGTCATCTACATTTAATTTTTTAACTAGATAAGTTAAACCATGCACACGAATAGGTGCTTTAATTTCATCGTGTTGATGGTAATGGTCAAAACCCGCATATGAGGTTCTAATAGAAATATGATCTGTTTGTACACCAAGTGTTTGTAAGCATTCTTGAACATAAATACCAACAGAACTACCACCACGCCATAAACCCACAATGAAGGTAGGTTTAAACCCACTTGCTAGGATCTGAGTTGCTAATTGAAAAGATTCTTCAATCAACGAATCTTCATCTAAAAATTTTTTTCAGGATATTTAGCCAAGAAACCACCGATTTACTGTGTTATATTGCGTGATTAGGAACTCGAAATTACACCATAAAAGTGATTTATATTCAATAATTAGTACTTTTATCTTTCTATTTACTTGGAATTAAAATGGCAGAAAAACAGTATTTAAGCGCGCAATCTCTTTTACAAGATTCTTATCAGTTAGCACGTAATATTTTAGACAGTAATTTTAAACCAACATTTATTGTTGCAATTTGGCGTGGTGGTGCACCCATTGGTATTGCTGTGCAAGAGTTTTTAGCAGTACATGGTATTAAAGCTGATCATATTGCGATTAGAACCTCTTCCTATCGCCGCTTATAGATCAACAACAGCGTGAAGTGCGTGTTCATAGTATCAAATATATTGTTGATAATATTAAACGTGATGACAAATTATTATTAGTTGATGATGTGTATGATACAGGGCGTTCAATTGAGGCTATTATTGCTGAATTAAAAAAACAATGTCGATTAAATATGGCACAGGACGTCAGAGTTGCTGTTCCTTATTATAAGCCTTCGCGAAATGAAACCGGGCGTGTACCAGATTATTTTATTCATGAAACTTCGGCTTGGCTTAAATATCCTCATTCTTTAGAAGGTTTAAGCCATCAAGAAATAGCACAACAACGCCCGCGTTTATATGAAATTATAAAAGATTTTTTACCACAACAAGGCAATTAAAAACCACTGAAAATCTTATTCAAGCCACTTAAAGCACTTTAAAAGTGTACTTTAAGTGCTAAATCTTGGAGTAATCAATTTCAACTTTTTCACCATAATTATCTTCATTTTTTATTCCTTAAAAATATTTTAAAATAACAATTGTACAACCACAAAGTCACTTTATAATGCGCCATTTTTAACCTATAAAGTGAATGTCCTTATAGGCAATTATTTAAATAATATGGTGCTATTTGGTGCCATAGTAATGTGATTGAATAAGAGATCGGAATTTTGTGCAGGAAAAGTTGTTTAGTTTTAAGAAAAAGTTGAAGTAAATTTTTTCCATTTACGAAGCTTCCAACAAAAAAATAAGCAATTTTAATCAAAAAAATAGATCGGCTAATTAGTACCATTGCTATCAGTTAACTATCGAAAAAGGGTTTGTAAATGAGTGATGTCTTAAGCATTATTTTATTAATAGTAGCAGGTGCAATTTTTGCAATGTCTGAAATTTCAGTTGTGGCATGACTAGAAAAATAAAACTAAAAGTAATGGCAGATGAAGGTAATGTAAAAGCAGGTGAAGTACTAAAGTTACAGCAACAACCTGGTAACTTCTTTGCCATGATGCAAATTGCATTAAATGCTATTTCTATCTTGGGTGGTATTATCGGTGAACAAGCTTTAACACCCTATATCAGAAAATTGATTAGCTTATTTTATCAAGGCCAATTATTAGAAGAAGTCAGTTTTATGCTTTCTTTTGTTTGTCTTACTTCCTTGTTTATTCTATTTGCGGATTTATTACCCAAACGTTTGGCGATAATAATGCCTGAAACAGTGGCGATGAAAATTGTTTCATTGATGCATTGGGTAACTTTTTTATTGTTGCCCGCTACTTTTATTTTTAATAGCTTAACTAATTTAATCTTAAGGATATTTCATATTCCTACAGAAAGAACGGACAGAGTTACAACAGAAGATATTGTTGCCATGATGGATGCAGGAGCCGAAGATGGGAGTTTACAGCAACAGGAATATCAGTTAATCGGTAATGTATTTGACTTAGAATTAAGCACCATTGGAAGCGTTATGACACCTCGCGATCAAATTGTGTTTTTTGATTTAGAAGATAGTAGTGAAGTAATAAGTGAAAAGATTATTGAGCATCCTCATAATGATTTTTTGGTTTGTGATAAAGGTTTAGATCGTATTAAAGGCAGTATCGAATCAAAAGAAATCTTACGTTTGGTATTAAAAGGTGAATTGGCGGATGTGCTAGCAACTAAAGTTGATAAAGACCTATTCTATTTGCCAGAAACGTTAACCCTTTCTGAAGCGTTAAATGCTTTTAAAGTCGCCCCTCAACCCTTTGCTATTATCGTAAACGAATACGCCACAGTAGTTGGTTTAGTCACAGTTAAAGATTTATTAAGTAGTTTTATGAGCGAACTATTGACTCATCAAGATGAAGAAATGATTGTTAAAAGAGATGAAGAGTCATGGTTAATTGAGGGCTTAACCCCAATTAATGATGTAATACGCAGTTTATCAATAGATGACTTTCCTAACCGCAGTCAATACGAAACTATCGCTGGTTTTATGATTTATAGTCTAAAACGTTTACCTAAACGCACTGACAGCTTTATTCATCAAGGATACAAGTTTGAAGTATTAGATTTGGAAGGTGTTCGTATTGAGCAAATATTGGTTACTAAACTTAAATAACCTCAATTCTGCATAAGCTAAACGATACAGTACTGTTATATACTTGTATTTCTGCATTCAATTGCGTAGCAATAATCCATTATTGCTACGACGATTTACCTTGAACTGAGGTTACATGAAGACAACTGATAATTCTTTACATGCTTTCATTAATAGTATGATTCAGTTGGTCATATTAGCATCAATAAACTTCAATTTTATTTATCAAGCTGATTAAAATTATTGTCTAGACGTAATACTTTTATTCAACAATAATCCGCCCCAACAAGACCTGTGATTTATTCTTTCTGAATCACTTTTATCTAACTAATCTCAGTTCGAAACGATCAAATCGTTTTGCTTAGACTATTGAGGTTAACTATTATTGTGAGACTTAAATTTGCAACATTCAATTGATATGGAACGCATCCGTGCGGAATACAACGTTCGTTACTGGAGCCAAGGGTTTTATGGAATTAACGATCAAGGCGGGGTGTATGTTTCACCACGCAGTGATTGTGACCATCAGTTAGAATTAACTGATATCGCCACAGAATTAGAGAAATCTGACCTAAGCATGCCTGTTTTAGTTCGGTTTCCACAAATCGTTCACCAACGTGTACATAATATTTGTGATGCATTTAATGAAGCGATTCAAGAAATTAATTACAGTAATCGATATTTATTGGTTTACCCAATTAAAGTTAATCAACAAAAAGAAGTCGTTGACGAAATTTTAGCAAGTCAAGCTGAATTAGAGCATAAACAACTTGGACTTGAAGCGGGAAGTAAACCTGAGCTTTTAGCGGTATTAGCACTTGCTCATCAAGCAAGCTCAGTGATTGTATGTAATGGTTATAAAGACAGAGAATATGTTCGCTTAGCATTAATTGGTGAAAAATTAGGACACAGTGTTTTTATTGTTTTAGAAAAACTTTCTGAACTTGATTTAGTGCTGGAAGAAGCGCGTTCTTTAGGAGTTAAACCGCGTATTGGTTTACGTATCCGTTTAGCTTCTCAAGGTGCTGGTAAATGGCAAGCAAGTGGTGGTGAAAAATCTAAGTTTGGTTTAGTCGCTTCACAAGTATTAACCGTTGTGGAACGCTTAAAAGCAGAAGATCAATTAGAAACGCTACAACTTGTACATTTCCACCTAGGTTCACAAATGGCCAACATTCGTGATGTGCGTAATGGTGTGAGTGAAGTCGCTCGTTTCTACTGTGAATTACGTGCGATTGGTGTACCAATTGATTATTTAGACGTTGGTGGTGGCTTAGCAGTTGATTATGACGGAACTCGTAGTCAGTCTCATAATTCAATGAATTATAGCATGGCCGAATATGCGCGTAATATTATTATTACTATTAGTGATATTTGTAGTTTATATGAACAACCTGAGCCGGTGATTATTTCTGAGTCTGGTCGTTCCTTAACAGCACATCACGCAGTGTTAATGACCAATGTAATTGGTGCAGAAACCTATCAACCTGAGAAGTTTGATGCGCCTGACGAAAATGGTTCATTATTATTACAGAATATGTGGAATAACTGGTGCTTATTATCTGCTGGCAGTGATGACCGAGCATTGATTGAAATTTATAACGATACGCAAAGTGATATCGCAGAAATACACAGTCAATTTGCGACTGGTGTGTTAAATCTTCATCAGCGAGCTTGGGGTGAGAAGGTAGCTTTACGTATTTATTATGAATTAAGTTTACAAATGAGCACTAAAAATCGTTTCCATCGTCCAATATTAGATGATTTAAATGAACGTTTAGCGGATAAGTTTTTTGTTAATTTTTCATTGTTTCAATCTTTACCGGATGCTTGGGGGATTGATCAAGTATTCCCAATTTTACCACTGTCTGATTTACATAAGGCGGGAGAACGTCGTGCGGTATTATTAGATATCACTTGTGATTCAGATGGTGTGGTTGATCAGTATGTAGATGGTCAAGGTATTGAAACTACCTTACCAGTGCCAGCTTGGACTAACGAAAAACCTTATTTAATGGGCTTTTTCTTGGTAGGGGCTTATCAGGAAATTCTTGGTGATATGCATAACTTATTTGGTGATACCCATACTGCTGTGGTGAACATGGATGAAAAGGGTGGCTGGACGATTGATTCTGTTAATGAAGGCGATACCGTAGAAGATGTAATGAAATACGTACATATTGATGTTGAAGCAATTCGAGATAATTACCGTGCTTTAGCTTCTTCTCGTGTTTCTGTAGAAGATCAACAAAGTATTCTCGATGAATTAGAGCAAGGGTTAGCGGGTTATACTTATTTAGAGGGCTTTTAAATGACACATTCATTTAATGACCTGTTTACTAAAGAAGATTATTCTTTATATTCTAACGCAATGACCTTTATGCGTCGCCCGTTAGTGAAAAACCCAATTGCAGATGATGCGGATGTTGTTGTGTTAGGTGCGCCACTTGATATGGCAACATCAGGTCGTTCAGGTGCCCGAATGGGGCCTGATGCGATACGTCGCGCATCGGTTAATTTGGCCTGGGAAAGTAAAAAATTCCCATGGGATTTTAAGCTTTTTGAACATACAAAAGTCATTGATGCTGGTGATTTAGTATTTGACTCTGGAGATGCTGAAGATTTAACACTTCGTCTTGAAGCCGTCGCGGATGAAATTCTAAACAGTGGCAAAATGTTACTTGGGTTAGGTGGGGATCATTTTATTACTTTGCCATTGTTGCGTGCCTATGCCAAAAAATATGGTGAGATGGCATTGATTCATTTTGATGCACATACGGATACCTATAACAATGGCAGTCGTTATGATCATGGCACGATGTTTTATCATGCTCCTAAGGAAGGATTAATTGATCCTGAGTCTTCGGTGCAAATTGGTATTCGTACTGAATATAAACAGCAAGGCCATGGTTTTAATGTTATCAACGCTATGCAAGCGAATGATTTATCTGTTGAACAAATTGTCGCGCAGATTAAACAAACAGTGGGTGATAAACATGTTTATTTGACCTTTGATATTGATTGCTTAGATCCAGCCTTTGCACCGGAACAGGTACACCTGTTTGTGGTGGCATTAGCTCTGATAAAGCGTTAAAAATTATTCGAGCATTGCAAGGCATTAACTTAATTGGAATGGATGTTGTTGAAGTATCACCGGCCTATGATCAAAGTGAAATAACCGCATTAGCGGGTGCAACCATTGCTTTAGAATTGTTGTATGTTTGGACTGCAAATAAACTAGCAAGCGTAAATAAATAATTTCTACTTTAAAATCATTCTCACTATTTAAGGTGAGAATGATTTTCCCTTTCTATCTTTATCCAATCTTTTTAAAATTACTTGAAATAAATTCCTTAAAAAGCGTTCTAGTTCTATATGTATTTTAAATCTGAGGTGATATGAAGCTTTTATATTCAAATGAAAATCTTTTTATGGTAACTAATGTAAAAAATATAATGGAAGCACAGGGAATTGATGTGTTTATTAAAAATGAATTTTCACAGGGGGCGATTGGCGAGATTTCTGCCTTCGATGCATGGCCTGAAGTGTGGTTATTTAATGAAGATGATTTCCAACGTGCAACAGAAGTGTTAGAAGCATCTGCAAAACTCTGTGATAAAGAAGATTGGACCTGTGAAAATTGTCTCGAAAATAATGCTTCCTCCTTTGAAATCTGCTGGAATTGTAATTCAGAACGTAAAAGTGATTAATTTATAATCAAATCATATGTCTATAATATTTAATTCATATTTATATTGAATTTAAGTATGTATCTTCTGAAATGTAAGCTACTGTTAATTAGTCTTTTTAAAATACTTTTTTAAAACATATCCAGGCTATTTAGCTTATTACTTCAGTAAAAACACAAGGTTTGATAGATGAATAAAAAAACAATATTGGCATTAACAATTGGCTTCGCATGTTTAAGTTCTCAAGTAAATGCAAGAAATCAGGTCGCCGATGCGCGTGGTAATGCGATGGGTAATACCGGTGTTGCTTCTGCAAATTATCTACTGGCTCCTTTTTATAATCCTGCGTTAGTGGCAAGTGCGGACTCTTCCGATGATTTTGCTATCTTGCTCCCTGCTTTAGCTATTTCGGCACGAGATAGTGATGATAGTTTGTCATTAATAGATGATTTACAATCTTCAATTGAAGATTATGAAAATAGTAATTCTTCAGATAAATTAAATGAAATCAATACATACCTTGATCAATTAAATGCAAACAGCCCACTTACTGTCTCGGCTAACCTTGGTGTAGCTGTCGCTGTTCCAAATAAAGTTGTTTCCTCTAACTTGTATGCTCGTGGATATATTGAAATTGTAGCTAGCACAGATATTACTCAAAATGATTATAATAATTCATATGTTGATTTAGTCGCTTTTGGCTATAGCGAAGTTGGCCTAGCCTTAGCAAAAGACTTTATGATTTCTGAACAAAAGGTTTCTATTGGATTTACTCCAAAATATCAACAAATGAAAACCTATGCACAACGTACCTCTGTTGAGGAATTTGATATTGAAGATTATGATGAAAGTGAAATATCAAAGAATGCATTTAATATGGATCTTGGTGTGGTGTGGCATTATGATAATTTCCGAGCAGGTCTGTCCCTAAAAGATCTATTAGCACAAAAAATAACAGTAGATAATGGTTCTTTTAATGATGTTTATAAGCTTGATACTCAAGCAACATTAGGTCTTGCCTACACAACGGATTTCGTAACGGTTGCCTTTGATGCTGACTTAACTCAACAAACACGTTTTCAAAGTTTAAATGATGATACACAGTTTGTTCGTATTGGTGTTGAGGGGAATTTATTGGGTTGGGCACAACTACGAGCAGGTTATGAAATGGATCTAGAAGATACACTTGATAATGCATTTACTGCAGGTATTGGTTTTAGTCCTTTTGATATTGTGCACTTTGATATAGCAGGTTCTTATTCAGGTGAAAATCAATTTGGTGTTTCAACTAATCTAGCACTCACTTTCTAAGAGTTAATGCTGATTTTAGTTCTTCGGGCCACAATATAGTGGCCTGATTTGTTTTAAGGTTATACTAAAGGCATCACACTAATCTATCGGAGAAGTTTGCAAATATGCGTAGTATGATTTTTCTTGCCTTATTCTTCACTTCTCTTTGTAGTCTGGCAGAAGAGATAAAACCCTTTACCTCTGATGGTTGTAGCGCTTTCCCCGATGGTACCTTTGCACAGAAAGATTTATGGTTAAGCTGTTGCACTTTGCATGATTATGCCTATTGGCAAGGGGGAACCTATGAACAACGCTTAATAGCTGATAAAGCATTACAACATTGTGTTGAAAGCGTTGGTGAGCCTGCCATTGCTACTTTAATGTTAGCGGGTGTTCGAGTTGGTGGTAGTCCTTATATTCCGACTAAGTTCCGTTGGGGATATGGTTGGTCTTATCCACGTTTCTATCAAGCATTGACTGAATCTGAAAAAATACAGATAAAACCATTCAAAGAAGAAATAGATAACTTTTTCAAACGATTCTAGAAATGATTAGATAATTAAGGAAATGGCCAATGAGCTTGAAAATTGCAGTTGCACAGATTATTTCAAAACGTGGAGAAGTTGATGAAAATATTAGAATACATCTCCAGGCAATTAAATGTGCTAGTCGTTTAAATGTTTCCTACCTTGTTTTCCCTGAATTATCCTTAACGGGGTATGAACCAAATCTAGGAAGTCAATTAGCTTTTTCAAAAGATGATGAACGATTAGCAGTCCTAATCGATGCTCGCTATAGAATATAAAATTCACCTTGCTGTAGGCGCACCATTAAAATCAGAGAAATTGCCTAAAATAGGACTTATCTCAATTGATAGAAATGGGCTAGTGCAAACATATTCAAAAATGCATTTACATGGTGGTGAAGAAAACTACTTCAGTCCAGGTAATAAACACCATCTGATCACTTTAAATAATACAAAAATTGCCAATGCAATATGTGCTGATACAAATCATCCAATTCATTGCCTAAAATGTGTCAATCTAGGAGCATCTGCTTATATTGCTGGTTCGATGATTTCTAGCACTGGTTATCAAGCTGATACTGATATGTTACAAAATTATGCGGAGCAATATAATATGCTTGTTGCACTAGCCAATTATAGTTCTAAAACGGGTAAAGTCGCTGATGGTTGGCAACCTATTGGAAAAAGTGCTATTTGGTTAAAACAAGGACTACTTGTTGTCGCTGAATGAAACACAAAGCGCTTTAGTAATTGCAGAAAAAAACAGGATAACTGGACTGGCGAAGTTGTCGATTTGGATAGCTAAATTTTTATATTATTTTTTAGATCTTATAATATATTGAAAAAATTAATCTTTTTAGGGGGGATATTTTCAAAAAACAAGGTTTATTCTAATTTAATATCATTCTAACAGCTTGGCACACATAATCTGAGTATAAATGTTAAATAAAAGTATCGGGTGATTGTATAGGGTGTGATACCTGTGTATATTGCGGGACTAGTTATACAACTTATCATTCAACTTTTCATTTAATTAAGTCGATAATGAATGTCTAAATCAGATAAACGCTTACATAAAAATGCTACTACGACACCTGAGATGAGAGCATTTATCCACGAATCTGATCTCGCTACTGCGGTGTTGGCTCGTTTACTCAAAGTATCTGAATCTACCGTACGCAAATGGCGTAAACGTGAATTCACCGAAGATGCACCTCATCTTCCTAAACAACTCAATACTACCTTAACACTTGAACAGCAATATGCCGTCGTTCACCTACGCTTGCGTTTAAAACTATCATTAGATGAATTGCTCAATGTTTGCAAAGAGTTTATCAATCCAAATACCTCTCGAGCTGGTTTACAACGTTGTTTAAAGCGTCATGGAGTTTCCCGTTTAGCAGATATGCAACCCTTTGATGATAGTGAATCCGAAGCCAAGTTTGTGCAATTTGCTATTGAAGAAAGTATATCCAACGAAGTCATTAACTCAGTGGTATCGCCACAGGCAATGAGTGATTTTTTAACCCAAATGCGTCAGCAAATGGGTGAAACAGGTGAACAATTAGAAGTAGTAACCCCTTTAGATGTCGTACAGGTTTATTTAATCGCACTACCTGAATCAGCAGTGCCTAGTGATTCAAAAACATCCATACAAAAAAACAATAAAAAACAAGCATCACTGTTAATCGCACATGACCTAACAAGTAACTGGGTATATGTGGATCTTTACACAGGTGATGGCTTCCAAGCCGCACAGCGTTATTTGAGTTATGTGTTACGCAAAGCGCCATACCATATACGTCGTGTTTTAGTAAAAAATTATAATGAGTTTTTAAGTCGTTTTCGCTTATTAGAAGAAGTCCCGAGTAGTGATCAAACACAATCTAAATAAAAGATCTTGAATACTAATAAAATAAACCGAGACGGAAAACGAAAAAAATTAACCGGAGTAGTAAATGTCAAATGCACAAAGTCACAATGTGATTGAAACAGAAGAAGATCAAAAACTAAACTCTCGCTTGAAATCAAATCCGATTGCGATAGTTGGTATGGCTTCTGTTTTTGCTGAAACAAAAAATCTTGAGCAATTTTGGGATAACATTGTTGAATCAGTCAATGGTATCCAAGAAGTGCCTGAAGATCGCTGGGCAGTTGATGATTATTATTCAAGTGATAAAAAAGAAGCTGATAAAACTTATTGTAAACGTGGTGGTTTTTTACCTGAAATTGATTTTGATCCAATGGAATTTGGATTACCACCAAATATTTTAGAGTTAACAGACATAACTCAGCTAATGTCTTTGGTGGTTGCTCGTGATGTATTAGCCGATGCAGGGATCAGCGATGAAGCCGCTTATGATCGTGATAAAATCGGTATCACCTTAGGTGTTGGTGGTGGCCAAAAACAAATTGGCCCTTTGACCTCTCGATTACAAGGCCCAGTCCTAGATAAAGTTTTAAAAGCTTCTGGGGTAAGTGAATCAGATCGTAATATCATTATTGATAAATTTAAAAAAGCATACATTCCCTGGGAAGAAAATTCATTTCCTGGCATGTTAGGTAATGTAATTGCTGGTCGTATTGCAAACCGCTTTGATTTAGGTGGTACTAACTGCGTGGTTGATGCCGCCTGTGCTGGGTCATTAGTCGCTATTAAGATGGCCGTTTCTGATCTACTCGAACACCGTTCTGAAATGATGATTTCAGGTGGCGTTTGTTGTGATAATTCTCCCTTTATGTATATGTCTTTTTCTAAAACACCGGCTTTTACCGATGGCGAAGATATTCGTCCCTTTGATGAAAACTCAAAAGGCATGATGATTGGGGAAGGCGTGGGTATGATTGCGCTTAAACGTCTTGAAGATGCAGAGCGTGATGGTGATAAAATCTATGCTGTAATTAAAGGTATTGGTAGTTCTTCCGATGGACGTTTCAAGTCTATTTATGCACCTCGTCCATCAGGACAAGTTAAAGCTTTGAAACGTGCTTATCAAGACGCAGGTTTTGAGCCGAGTACTTGTGGTTTAATTGAAGCACATGGTACAGGTACTAAAGCAGGCGATGCGACTGAATTTAGTGGCCTTAATACACTGTTTAGTGAAAACAACGAACAAAGACAACATATTGCATTGGGATCGGTTAAATCTCAAATCGGTCATACTAAAGTCGCCGCTGGTACTGCTGGATTAATCAAAGCAGCTTTAGCACTGCACCATAAGGTTTTACCGGCAACGATTAACGTTGATCAACCTAATCCCAATTTAGATATTGAGCAAACTCCACTTTATATTAATAATGAAACACGACCATGGATGCCTCGTGCAGATGGTATTAAACGTCGAGCAGGTATTAGCTCATTTGGTTTTGGTGGTACCAATTTCCATTTTGTTTTAGAAGAATATAAAGCCAGTCATGATAAAGCATATCGCCTTAACGAAGTGCCACAAACTTTATTGATCAGTGCAACTAATAAACAAACTTTAGTTAACACACTTAGTGATTGTTTAAGCAAATTATCTGTCAGCGAAGATTTACAACCCTATGCTTTTAATGCGTTAGTAAAAGAATATGCACTTAAAACACCAGAAAAGTCTTTAGCGCGATGTGGCTTTATTGCTAAAAATGCAACTCAGGCGATACAACAGATAAACGCTATTGTTAGCCAACTTGCTAATGATGAAAGTACATCCTGGAGTAAACCAACGGGTATTTATTATCGACAGTCTGCACTTGAAACAGAAGGTAAAGTGGTTGCTTTATTCTCTGGACAAGGCTCGCAATATGTCAATATGGGAAGAGATTTAACCTGTAACTTCCCTAGCATGTTAGCAACCAGTACAGCTATGGATAAATCCTTTAGCGACGCAGGTCAGGCGCAATTATCAGCCACTGTGTTTCCTATTCCTGTTTTCTCAAAAGAAAAGCGTAGCGAGCAAGAAGAAAAATTACGTTTAACACAAAATGCACAACCAGCCATTGGCGCATTTAGTGTCGGTTTATTTAATACTTTTAAACAAGCTGGTTTAAACATTGATTTTGCAACAGAGGGCATAGCTTTGGTGAATTAACTGCTTTATGGGTACGCCGGTGTATTATCTGAGCAAGATTATATGTTGCTTGCACGATCTCGTGGTCAAGCTATGGCCGCGCCAGAAGATAACAATAATGATTCTTTTGATCCTGGAACAATGGTCGCGGTTGTTGGCGCGCCGGATAAAGTTGCTATAGATATTAAAAACATCGAAGGTGTTTCGATTGCCAACTATAACTCAAACAATCAAGTGGTTATTGCAGGTCTGACACCACAAATTGAGTTGGCTGTTGAACAATTACAAGGCAAAGGCTATAAGGTTGTTAAACTTCCTGTATCAGCCGCATTTCATACTGAATTAGTAGGGCATGCACAAAAGCCTTTTGCAGATGTGATTGATAGTGTTGAATTTAATGCACCTCAATTGCCTGTTTTTGCCAATGGCACTGCTAAAGCATATGCTAATAATGCAACGGAAATTAAATCGGCACTGAAAAAACATATTTTACAGTCTGTGCATTTTAATGAAGAAGTGGAAAATTTATATCAAGCTGGTGGACGTATTTTCATTGAGTTTGGTCCTAAAAACGTATTAACGCGTTTAGTAGATAATATTTTACAAGACAAAGACGATGTTGTAACCATTGCGGTCAATAACAACCCTAAAAAATCAGCGGATCAACAATTACGTTTAGCGACTGTTGAAATGGCTGTATTAGGTGTTGAACTGGATAATATCGATCCCTATTCAGCACAACAACGACCAATCACAGCCCCTAAAAAATCACCTTTAGCGATGAAATTAACCGGCGCGACTTATGTAAATCCTAAAACTAAAAAAGCTTTTACCGATGCATTAAATGACGGATGGAAACTACAAAACACTGAGCCAAAAGTGGTAGTCAAAGAAGTTATTAAAGAAGTCATTGTTGAGAAAGTAGTTGAAGTGGAAAAAATTGTTTATGTAGAAAAAGATGGTGCAACAAATACACAAAATGGGTCTGTATCAGCAAATCAAAACGCTGATTTAGTGAGTTCAATTGAGCGTAGTGTGGAAAACTTTGTTAATCACCAATCGCAGTTATTAGATGTGCATCAGAGTTACATGCAGGGGCCAAAGGAATATGCAAAAACATTCCAAGAGGTATTAGCGACACAGGGCAATGCCACAGAGTTACCCGAGGCATTAGATAAAACATTAGGTTTGTATCATGACTTCCAATCTGAAACTTTACGTGTGCATGAGACTTATCTAAACAATCAAACTGACAACATGAATAAAATGTTGCAGGGGTTGGTAGAAGATTCTGAGCAAATGCAAAGCACTGTTGCACAAGCAAGCAGTGTCAAGTCATTCCGCACCAGTAAACTCTCAGGAAAATAGTCTATCGACTGCTAGTCAGCAAATAGCAAACACTAATAGTGAGCCAGTAGCGCAAAGTTCTGTTAGTTCTAATCAATCCGTTGAGCCGGTTGCTTCTTCAGCAAGCACAACAGATTTAAATATTGATAAAATTAAAAATGTGATGCTTTCTGTTGTAGCAGACAAAACAGGTTATCCAAGCGAAATGCTCGAATTGAGCATGGATATGGAAGCGGATCTTGGTATTGATTCCATCAAACGCGTTGAGATCTTAGGCGCCGTTCAAGATGATATTGCAGACTTACCTGAACTTAACCCAGAGGACTTAGCTGAGCTTCGCACCTTAGGTGAAATTGTTGATTACATGCAATCTAAGGCAAGTGATACATCAATACCTGTTTTAGATACAAGAAGATCACAAGCAGTTTCTACTGGGATTGATTTAAATGCTATTCAATCTGTGATGATGGCTGTTGTCGCTGACAAAACAGGTTATCCAAGTGAAATGCTAGAATTGAGCATGGATATGGAAGCTGATTTAGGCATCGATTCGATTAAACGCGTTGAGATCTTAGGCGCCGTTCAAGATGATATTGCAGACTTACCTGAACTTAATCCAGAAGACTTAGCTGAGCTTCGTACTTTAGGTGAAATTGTTGATTACATGCAATCTAAGGCAAGTGATACATCAATACCTGTTACAGCTCCTGTCGTAGAACCAGCAGTTGCAACAGGCATTGATTTAAATGCGATTCAATCTGTGATGATGGCAGTTGTCGCTGACAAAACAGGTTATCCAAGCGAAATGTTAGAACTAAGCATGGACATGGAAGCGGATCTTGGTATTGATTCGATTAAACGTGTTGAGATCTTAGGCGCCGTTCAAGATGATATTGCAAACTTACCTGAATTAAATCCAGAGGACTTAGCTGAGCTTCGTACCTTAGGTGAAATTGTTGATTACATGCAATCTAAGGCGAGTAATTCATCAATACCGGCAACAACTTCACAAGCAGTTGCTACAGGCATTGATGTAAATGAAATCCAATCTGTGATGATGGCTGTTGTCGCTGACAAAACGGGTTATCCAAGTGAAATGCTCGAACTGAGCATGGATATGGAAGCTGATTTAGGTATTGATTCGATTAAACGCGTTGAGATCTTAGGCGCCGTTCAAGATGAAATCACTGATTTACCTGAGTTAAATCCAGAGGACTTAGCAGAACTTCGTACCTTAGGTGAAATTGTTGATTACATGCAATCTAAGGCAAGTGATGCATCAATACCTGTTACAGCTCCTGTTGTAGAACCAGAAGTTTCTACTGGCATTGATTTAAATGCTATTCAATCTGTAATGATGGCTGTTGTCGCTGACAAAACGGGTTACCCAAGTGAAATGCTAGAACTAAGTATGGATATGGAAGCTGATCTTGGTATTGATTCGATTAAACGTGTTGAGATCCTCGGCGCAGTTCAAGATGAAATCACTGATTTACCTGAACTGAATCCAGAGGATTTAGCTGAGCTTCGTACCTTAGGTGAAATCGTTGATTACATGAAATCTAAGGCGAGTGAAGGTGCAAATCCTGTTGCAACTATTGCAATAGATGCAATAGAAACACCAAGATCACAAGCAGTTTCTGCAGGCATTGATTTACAAACCATACAATCTGTCATGATGAACGTAGTTGCCGAGAAAACAGGGTACCCAAGTGAAATGCTAGAACTAAGCATGGATATGGAAGCTGATCTTGGTATTGATTCGATTAAACGTGTTGAGATCCTAGGCGCAGTTCAAGATGAAATAACTAATTTGCCTGAACTGAATCCTGAAGATTTAGCTGAGCTTCGTACCTTAGGTGAAATTGTTGAATATATGCAATCTAAAGCGGGTGTCTTGCAAAACTCACAGAAGCCAGAAACAAACAATGATGTACAAACAGAAGAAGTAAACAGCGTATTTGAGCCTGCACCAAGCAGTATTGTTGTGCTAAAACATTTAGATGCCGTAGTAAGCGACATAAAAATCATTAATGGCGAAAACTTATTATTAGTTGATGATGGTGAAGGCAGTGCAGTACGTCTCGCTGATAAATTAGATCAGCAGGGGTGGTCAGTCACCGTTTTAAAACCATCTTGGGTTAAATCCACCAGCTCTAAATCATTTTCAGAATCAGTTAATATTGTTGAGTTAGAAAACCTAGATGAACAAGAAGTACAGGCGATTTTAGCAACACAATTAATCTGGCACGCTGTGGTGTACTTGCAAGCTAAAAATACAATTGAAGGCATGCAATATCCTCAACCTAGTAAACAAGGTTTACAACTTGCATTTCTGCTTGCAAAGTTAACCGGCCTTGCTTCAAATAGCGCATCTGAAAATAATGATACCCGTTCATCATTTTTAGTGTTAACTCACCAAGGTGGTTGTTTTGGTGTAGAAAATAATGAAATAGACAGCGATTTGGTACAAACAGGTCTTACTGGTTTAGTGAAAACATTAAGCCATGAGTGGCCGAATGTTTTCTGTCGTGCTATTGATGTCGCGAGTAAATTTGTCGCTGATAAAGTGGCTAATATCGTCTTTGATGAACTAAATGATACGAGCATTTCACCCGTTGAAATTGGCTTTAATAAAAATGGTCGATTAACCTTAGTTGGCGAACAAACAGATAGTTACGCATTACAAGCTGGTAACAGTATCGATGAAAACTCATTGTTTCTCGTTAGTGGTGGCGCAAAAGGGGTGACTGCGCATTGTGTTATTCGTCTTGCTCAGGCTTATCAATGTAAATTCATCTTGTTGGGGCGTTCACAATATGAAAGTAACGAGCCAAGCTGGGCATTAAACATTGATAATGAAGTTGAGTTGAAAAAAGTCGCTATGGAGCAATTAATAGCGATCGGTGAAAAGCCAACACCAATAGCTGTTAATAACGTTATCAAGCCTATCTTAGCGAATCGTGAAATCACACAAACCTTAAATGCTATTCAAGACGCTGGTGGTATTGCACAATATGTCAGTGTGGACGTGACTAATAGCGAAAAAGTACAGGATGCAATTTCTCCTATCACTGATTTATGGGGTGATATTAGCGGATTAATTCATGGCGCAGGTGTACTGGCAGATAAGTTTATTGAACAGAAAACCTTAGCTGAATTTGAAGCGGTTTACAGCACTAAAATTGATGGTTTAGCTTCAATGCTAGCTTGTGTGCAACAGGATAAAATTAAACATCTGGTTTTATTTTCATCGGCGACTGGGTTTTATGGCAACCCAGGTCAATCTGATTATGCAATTGCTAATGACATTCTTAATAAAAGTGCTTTCAGATTTAAAGCCTTAAACCCAAATACACAAGTACTTAGCTTTAATTGGGGCCCTTGGGATGGTGGCATGGTGACTCCAGAATTGAAACGTATGTTTAATGACCGTGGTGTTTATATTATTCCGTTGGATGCTGGAGCAGAGTTATTAGTCAGTGAATTAGTCGCCGATAGCAACCGTTGTGCTCAAATTCTTGTTGGTAACGATATGGGCGGAGAAGCTGAAATTACCGAAGCAAAAGTTACTGAGGAAGCACCAGTAAAAGCCACAAGTTAGTCGCTTAACTAAACAACTTTTAGCGACTAACAATGCTTTTTTTGCAGATCATCAAATTGGTGAGAATCAAGTGTTCCCAACTGTCTGTGCGATTGCATGGATGGTTGAGAGTGCACAATCTGTTTACAGTGATTATCAATACCTAGGTTTAACAGATTATAAACTTTTCAAGGGGATTATTTTCGATGGCAGTGAAGCACAGGATTATGTGATTGATCTTAACTTATTGCCTGAATCTGAAACGAATATCATTGATGTTGAAGTAAAAATATCCAGCACCAATATTTCTAGTACCAATAAAGCGGGTAAAACTATTTTTCATTACAGTGCGATTTTAAAACTTGTTAAAAAGGGAAGTCATCAAAGTGATATTTCTGAGTATAAAGGTGAATTACCGAGTCTAAAGACAGAGCAACATACATTGTATGAAGATGGCACTTTATTTCATGGAGAAAGCTTGCAGGGCATTACTGCAATAAATCACTGTGATGATGACAGTTTATTATTAAGTTGTTTAATTAAATCTTCAGCGCAAGAAAAACAAGGGAGTTTGATCTTAAGATCAATAATGTCTTTGCTAATGATCTTGTTTTTCAAGCTTTGCTTGTGTGGGTTAGAAAAGAGCTCGGTTTAGGCAGTTTACCAACAGCCACTGCGCAGTGGAATGTTTACCAAGAAGTACCTGTTGATCAAGGTTTCCACCTAAAATTAAATGTCACTAGCAATAAACGTAATAAAAAAATTATTGCCGATGTTTTATTGATTAATAAAGACAAAAAAGTCATTGCAGAGATTATCGGTGCTCAGGTAACAGCAAATGAAAGCCTTAACGATTTATTTATCAAAGTGGCTCAATAATGGCGTTACGGCTAATTAATGATCCCTTCAAAGTAATTGGCTTTAATGCCGTTTTTAATAGCTTAGCGAATGAACAAGCTCTCTGCGATATCGATCAAGTGGAAGCTTGTTTATATCGTGGAGAGACTCTAAAGCAAGCTGATACGGTGTTTAATGCATTAGCTTCTTGTAAATCCTGTATTCGTTTTGTCCTTGATGCTAATAATCTAAACATTGAGCAGGTTGCGCTGATAGTTATTAGCAAGGATGATGATTTAAAGCATTCACTAATAGCAATGCAAGATAAAGGTCGAATAGTTTTTGTAGAGCACTTGAGTGACGCTTTAATATTAAGTCAGCAAGTGATGAGTGATGATACTCCAGTGTTAATTGTGAGCATTGCTAATACAGACTCTTCTGAAAAAACGCAAACAACTAAAGCAACGATAAGTTTTGATAGTGGTTTTGATGGTTATGCCTCTTATCAAGGTGTTGCTTGTATTTTATTGGCTAATGCAAGTTTTGTTAATGCTCATAATAGTGTGGTTTATGCCTCTATTGATAAAATGAGTACTGGTGAACATCAACACATTGATCAAGTGATTAAGGCATGCTTAGAAGACCTAACGCCTGCGCAAATAACCACATTAGAAGTCTCTGCTAATGCGGAACAGCAACTCAACTTATTAGAACAACACGCTTTGTTGAAGGCTTATACTGCACAAGAGCCTCTGACAACGTCGCTCAGTTGCCATAAAAGTGTGCTCGGTGAGAACGGCTGTTTATCAGAGCTGATGGGACTTATTCAAAGTATTATTTCATTACAACAGCGTTATCGTCCCGCGATTAAAAATTGGTTTTCTCCTTCACAAAACCTATTAAAGCAATGGCAAGATTCTACTTTTTATGTATTTAACCAAGCTTCGCCCACTTTTCCAGATGTGTCAGGCAAAGCAAGAATAAATGCCCTGAGTGTCTTAACAGAAGACGACGTCAGTCATTTGCTAATATCTGAAGTGAATGATGATTTCATTCATGAAAATGGTTTTAATCGTTGTGGCAAGCAATCTCTGTTTATTATCGGGGCAAATAATGAACAAGACTTGCTTAAAAAAATTGATTTATTAGTTGAAAAACTAAGGCAAAAACCTGAACTAAAAACGCTTGCTGAAGCGCTTTTTAAACAATATCAACAGTCAGATTTTATTTATAAAGTGGTATTGATTGCCGAATCAATTGAAGAATTAAATAAAGAACTGTTATTGAGTTTACAGGGTATTAAAAAGTCCTTTATTAATATAAATAATGATCAATGTGATTGGAAAACCCCTAAGGGCAGTTACTTTACTAGTCAGCCTCAAAAAAATGCGAAAACAGCCTTTTTATATCCTGGCATAGGGGCGACTTATATTGGGCTAGGGCGTGATTTATTTCATCTGTTTCCTGAAATCTACCCAAGTGTTATTGCACTTGCCGATGATATAAGTACATCCCTAAAGGATGAATTATTAAACCCACGCTCAATTGTCTCATTAGACTTTAAAACACTACAACAACGAGAACTCGAGTTACGTTATAGTTTGGCAAATATTGCTGAATGTGGGGTTGGTTACGCTTGTGTATTCACTAAGATTTTTGAACAAGTCTTTAATATCAAAGCAGATTTCGCCAGTGGTTATAGCATGGGTGAAATCAGTATGTTTGCCGCTTTAGGTTGTTGGCAGAATCCTGGAGCAATGAGCGCACGCTTAGCTAATTCAGATACGTTTAATCATCAGCTGTCTGGCGAATTACGCTCGATACGAAAATTGTGGAATTTGCCAGATATTGAAGATGGTCAATTTGAACCCATTTGGGAAACCTACAGTATTAAAGGCACACTTGAACAAGTCACTGCTTCGATTTATGAAAATGAACGTGTTTATGTCACTATCATCAATACACCTGATTCCTTAGTGATTGCGGGTTACCCTGAAGATTGTTTAAAGGTGATACAACGTTTAGGTGTGCGAGCTATGCCTCTGAATATGGCAAATGCCATTCATAGTGAACCAGCTTACCAAGAATACGATCACATGCTTGAGCTTTATAACATGCCTGTGACTGAGCGTATTCAAACTAAGATGTTTTCTAGTTCTTGTTATTTAGCCATTCCTCAATTACAACACGCGATTGCAGTGAGCATTGCTAAATGTCTTTGTCAGCCTGTGGATTTTCCACGTTTAATCAAAACATTAGCGGATAAGCAAAACCAAGTGTTTATTGAAATGGGGGCTGGGCGTTCTTTGTGCAGTTGGACAGATAAAATATTAACAGCATATAGCCTAAAAAATCAGTCTCAGAAAAACCATATTAGTGTTCCTGTTAATGCCAAAGGGACAGATGATCAGCTGACCTATGCCCGTGCAATGGCAAAATTAGTGAGTTTTGGAGTAGAGGTTAAGCTCGATAGCTTTTTTACCGGCTCAATTATTAGGCAAGTTAAGCAGAAAAGTTAAGTAAACAAATTTAATAGTATTTTACGATAGAGAGATTTATGGAAAATATCGCCATTGTTGGTATCGCTAACCTTTTTCCTGGTTCAAGTCAGCCGGATGAGTTCTGGGCGCAGTTATTAAATAAACAAGATAACAGAACAGAAATCACAGCCGCAGAAATGGGTGTTGACCCTAAAAAATACTTAGGCCAAAAAGGCCAATCAGATAAGTTTTATTGTATGTACGGTGGTTATATACGAGGATTTGAATTTGATGCGAGTGCTTTTGCACAGGCTGGTTTAAATGCACAATACCTTAATCAACTTGACGATATAAACAAATGGGGGTTGTATGTCACCGAACAAGCATTAAAAAATGCGGGTTATTGGCAGAGCGAACAACTTCAACAATGTGGTTTGATTTTAGGTAATTTATCTTTTCCAACTAAAACATCGAATCACTTGTTTTTACCTTTCTATCACCATGTGGTTGAACATGCTTTACAGCAATTAACTGATAACTCCTTTCAGCTTACTAATTTTAGTCAGGCTGAAAAGGGTATTGCAGACAATGCTTTAGTGGCTGGTTTTCCCTCTGCGTTATTATCAAAAGCAAGCAGGCTTAGGTGGTTCACATTTCTCTCTTGATGCGACCTGTGCATCCTCTTGTTATAGTTTAAAACTTGCCTGTGATTATTTACACACGGGTAAAGTGGATATGATGCTCGCCGGGGCAATCTCTGGCGCAGATCCAATGTTTGTTAATATGGGATTCTCAATTTTCCAAGCCTTTCCTGCTAATAACAAACATGCTCCCTTTGATAAAAATTCTCAGGGCTTATTCGCGACAGAAGGCGCCGGTATGATGGTGCTCAAACGTCACAGCGATGCGGTACGAGATGGTGATAAAATACACGCGGTTATCAAAGGTGGTGCTTTGTCTAATGATGGCAAGGGCGAATTTGTTTTAAGCCCTAATACCAAGGGACAAGTACTTGCTTATCAACGCGCCTATGAAGATGCAGATGTTTGCCCGAGCAGTGTTGATTATATTGAGTGTCATGCCACAGGCACACCTAAGGGAGACAAAGTAGAGCTGTCTTCGATGGAGACCTTTTTCAGTCAGTATAATCATAAACCAATACTGGGTTCAGCTAAGTCAAATTTAGGGCACTTATTAACGGTCGCTGGCATGCCTGGAGTGACCAAAGCCATATATGCCTTAAATGAAGCAAAAATTCCCGCTACTATCAGTTTAGAAAATGCAATTAACACTAAAAAAGGTTATTTAACTAGCGCACAGATGCCCATAGATACCTTGGATTGGCCAATCAATGAAGGTAAGCAAGCAACAGCTGGTGTGAGCGTTTTTGGTTTTGGTGGCAGTAATGCACATTTAGTTTTACAAGCAGGCAATAGCCCCGTTGAAAGCCATTTCAAAAAGTCCTAAAACATTAGCACCAATGTCGATTATAGGTATGGATTGTATTGTTGGACATTGCACTGACTTAGCTGATTTCACAACGTTAGTGAACAGTAATAAAAATACTTTTCGGGAATTACCTAAGCAACGCTGGAAAGGATTACAAAATAACTCACAAATAATGCAAACCTTAGCGTTAAATAAAGCACCAAAGGGCGGTTATGTTGAACAGTTTGATATCGACTTTTTACGCTTTAAAGTGCCACCTAATCCAAAAGATTGTTTGATCCCACAACAATTAATGATGATGAAAGTGGCCGATAATGCCGTTCAACAGGCAGGTTTAGTAGAAGGTAGTAATGTTGCCGTACTAGTTGCAATGGGCCTTGAGTTAGATTTACATCAATACCGTGGGCGGGTTAATTTAACCACTCAAATCGAAGAAAGTTTAAAAGCACAGGGGATTAATTTAACCCCTGCACAACAGGATGAACTTACCAATATTTGTAAAGAGAGCATCGCCTCTGCCGCACAGTTAAATCAATATACGAGCTTTATTGGTAATATTATGGCGTCGCGTATCTCTGCTCTATGGGATTTCTCGGGGCCTGCTTTTACCGTTTCCAGTGAAGAAAACTCTGTTTATCGTCGCGTAGAGCTAGCACAAAATCTATTTGCAACCTCTGATGTAGATGCCGTTGTCATTGCTCGCAGTTGATTTAGCGGGATCCTTTGAAAATATCAGTTTACGTCAACGTTTCGGGCCGGTTTCTGAAAACGCACAAAATGACAATGATCCATTACAAAATAAGCAATGGATAGTGGGTGAAGGTGCTGGTGCGATTGTGCTTAAACCATCACAACAAGTGAGTAATAGTTACGCACAAATAGATGCCGTGAGTTTTGTCTCGGGATCAGATTCACAAAGTATTCAAAGGGTAAGTGACATTGCATGTAAACAGGCGGCTATTAATACTTCTCAAGTAACGGCTGTTGAAGCTTTTGCCAGTGGTTTCAGAGCTGATAATGAGGCTGAAAAAATAGCACTTCCTGTTTGTTATCCAAAGGCTAAAATTGACAGTGTTAAAGGTCAAGTGGGGCACTTATTTAATGCATCGGGCATGATGAGTTTAATTAAAAGTGCCTTGATGCTGAATGATAAAACCTCACAAGAGAAACAAACAATAGCAATTAATGGCTTAGGCAAAGATATGAGCTGTGCGCATCTTATTTTGTCTGAAACTAGCAATCCCTTTGTAGCAAGTATTAATAAAGATCCTAATAAGAAAGCATTTTCATTAATCAAACCGATTGTTTTAGGTGGTGACGATATTGAGCAATCAATATTAAAGCATCAACAAAATAGCTTATTCAGTGAAATTAAAGCGCAATATACAGCGACACCAATTAACAATATTTCTAATGCGATAGATTTGTCATTGTTAAAGGTGACACATCAAGATACCTCCTCTGAGAAAATAAACATGAATCAAAATAGTCAATCAGACTCAAGTACTTCACAGAAATTCACGGTAAATAAGCCCAAAGTGAGCAGTAAAACCAGCAGTGAAATTTTCCAGCAGGCACAGACGCATCTTACTTTTATCAATGCACGACAAGCAGCTGAAAAACAAATTTCTGCTTTGATTAAATTGCAAGCACAGGCTTTGGCGGGTAAAAATCTTGAGGTAAATACTTCAACGCCTGTTGAGTCGCTACAAACAAAGAAACAAACTAAGAAACCAGAAATAAAGCAACCAGCTGAAAAAGGTTTTGCTATCAAAGGTCCAGCGGGATATGACTATCCTCCTTTACAATTGCAAGAGCGTTTTAATAAACCAGAAAAAGTCATTTATGATACGGCAGATTTAGTGGAATTTGCCGAGGGTGATATTAGCAAGGTATTTGGTGAGCAATATAAAATCATTGATAGTTATGCTCGTCGAGTGAGATTGCCTACCACGGATTATTTATTAGTGTCTCGAGTCACTGAACTTGATGCCACGGTGAACGAATATAAAAAATCTTCCATGGTGACAGAATACGATATTCCGGTAGATGCACCATTTTTAATTGATGGGCATATTCCTTGGTCTGTTTCGGTGGAATCGGGTCAATGCGATTTAATGTTAATTTCTTATATTGGTATTGATTTTCAGAACAAAAGTGAACGCATTTATCGTTTATTAGACTGTGAATTAACCTTCTTGGAAGATATGGCCTTTGGTGGTGAAACCTTACGTTATGAAATTCATATCGATTCCTATGCCAAAAATGGCGAGCAATTACTGTTTTTCTTCCATTACGATTGTTACGTTGGGGATAAAAAAGTATTAATTATGCGTAATGGTTGTGCAGGTTTCTTTACCGATGAAGAACTTGCGGATGGTAAAGGCGTGATCCACAACGACAAAGATAAAGCTAGCTTTTGCGAATGCTAAAAAATCTTATTTTAAACCCTTAATTCATAACACTAAAACCCAATATAACTACGCTGATATGATGAAGCTGGTGGAAGGTGATATTGCCGCTTGTTTTGGGCCTGAATATGACCAACAGGGCCGTAATCCGTCACTAAAATTTTCATCTGAAAAATTCTTGATGATTGAACGCATTACTAAAATTGACCCGCAGGGTGGACATTGGGGACTGGGGTTGATCGAAGGACAAAAAGACTTAGATCCTAATCACTGGTATTTCCCTTGTCACTTTAAAGGTGATCAAGTAATGGCGGGATCGTTGATGTCTGAAGGTTGTGGTCAAGTCGCGATGTTTTTTATGCTCTGGTTAGGTATGAATGGCACAGTTAATAATGCCCGTTTCCAACCTATGCGTGGCGAAGCACAAACAGTGCGCTGTCGTGGACAAGTGACGCCACAAACTAATACCTTAACTTACCGTTTAGAAGTCGTTGAGATGGGCATGTCACCGCGTCCATTTATCAAAGCTAATATTGATATTATTCTTGATGGCAAAATCGTAGTTGATTTTAAAAACCTCTCTATGGAAATTAAAGAGCAGGATGAAAACTCTGCCTATCTCGTGACCTTGCCCGATAATGTTAAGTTATTACCTAAAACTCAAAGCGTCTCAGTAGAGTCTGCTTTTGCCGAACTAGAAAATCATGTTGCGCAAATCAGCATTGATGATATTCAGCAACTTGAAAGTGAACTAGTTGCTGACGAAGAGCTGGTTGATGAAAGAGGTTTGAAGCCCTTTAAAAACATTGAGCGTCCTTTGATGCGTGTGCAATCTGATTTATCTGCGCCAAAGGAAAAAGGGGTTACGCCAATAAAACATTTCCCAGCACCTTGGGTAGCTGGACAAAACAGAGTGCCAGATACGACGCCATTTACGCCTTATCATTTGTTTGAATTTGCGACGGGTAATATCTCTCATTGTTTTGGTCCTGAATTTGATGTTTATAAAGGGCGAATTCCACCTCGTACACCCTGTGGTGATTTGCAAGTAGTGACACGTGTTATTGATGTAAAAGGCAAACGTTTAGATCTAAAACAACCTGCAAGTTGTACAGCCGAGTATTATGTACCTGAAGATGCTTGGTATTTTACTAAAAACAGTGTTGAAAACTGGATGCCATATTCATTAATTATGGAAATTGCATTACAACCTAATGGCTTTATTTCTGGTTATATGGGCACCACATTGGTTTACCCTGAAAAAGATCTGTTTTTCCGTAATCTTGATGGTAGCGGGGAACTGCTGAGAAAAGTCGATTTACGTGGTAAAACCATTGTTAATAAATCAGTTTTATTAAGTACAACAATGGCAGGGGGCATGATTGTTCAGAGTTTTACCTTTGATTTATTGGTGGATGATGAGCCTTTCTATACCGGTAAAGCCGTTTTTGGTTACTTTGGTGGTGATGCATTGGCTAATCAACTCGGTATCGATAATGGTAAAATTACCAATGCTTGGTTTGTTGATAATCAAACACCGCTGACAAACATTGAAAAGCTTGATCTGACTGATAAGAACTTATCCTTATTTCAGCAACAGGCAAATAAGCCACATTATCGTTTAGCAGGTGGACAACTTAATTTTGTTGATACAGTGTCGATTGTAGAAGGGGGTGGTAAAGCGTCATTAGCATATATTTATGGTGAACGAACCATTGACACTAGTGATTGGTTCTTCCGTTATCACTTCCATCAAGATCCGGTAATGCCAGGGTCTCTAGGCGTAGAAGCGATTATTGAACTGTTACAAACCTACGCATTAAAAAATGATTTAGGTAAACAATTTAATAATCCTCGTTTTGATGCGCCTTTAACGCAAGTTGTTTGGAAGTATCGTGGTCAAATTACACCGCTTAATAAACAAATGAGCTTGGATGTGCATATCACAGAGATCATCAAAACAGACAATGAAGTACGTTTAATAGGCGATGCAAACCTTTCTAAAGATGGCCTACGTATTTATGAAGTGAAGGAAATCGTACTGTCTATTGTTGAAGCATAAGTAGTAACAAAGATTAATCAAAAGTGGGGCTTAGCTCCACTGACTAGGAAGTCACAATGAATAGCAATGTATTAAAAGTTAATAAACAGCAAGCAATCGATTGGGCTTGGCATGTTGATCCAGAAAATATTAAAACGACAGCAGAGGCCGTTAAAGAGGCTTTGCTGGATTTACAAAACCCGGTTTATGTTGCCAAAGCCGCTCAACAATTAGGTGTTTGTAACAAGACTAGTGTAACAGGAGCTGAAGCTGTACTTGCCTTTGCTCAAGCGCTTAATCCAGAAGACCTAGGTGATGCTGATTTTAAAGCACAACATAACGTCAAATACGCCTATCACGGCGGCGCAATGGCTAATGGTATTGCCTCGGTAGAATTGGTTATCGCCCTCGGAAAAGCTGGATTTCTTTGTTCCTTTGGTGCCGCAGGGTTAGTACCTGATGTGATTGAAGAATCGATCAAACGAATTCAAGCCGCTTTGCCAAATGGCCCCTATGCGGTTAATTTAATTCATGCACCTGCTGAAGAAGCTTTGGAGCGTGGCGCGGTAGAGCGATTTTTAAAACTAGGTGTTGAAACCGTTGAAGCCTCTGCTTATCTTGCCTTAACCGAGCACATTGTTTGGTATCGTGTTGCTGGCTTAAGTGAAAATCCTGATGGTTCTGTGAACATCAAAAACAAAGTGATTGCTAAGGTTTCACGTACTGAAGTTGGCCGTCGTTTTATGGAGCCTGCGCCACAAAAGCTTTTAGATAAACTATTAGCACAGGGCAAAATCACCACAAAACAAGCACAACTGTCAAAACGTGTGCCAATGGCCGATGATATTACCGCAGAAGCTGACTCTGGCGGGCATACAGACAATCGTCCGTTTTTAACTCTGTTACCGACTATTATTGCACTTCGTGATGAAATCCAAGCACAGTATAACTTTTCACCAGCTTTACGTGTTGGTGCTGGTGGTGGTATTGGTACCCCTGAAGCGACCTTAGCCGCCTTTAACATGGGCGTCGCCTACATAGTATTAGGCTCGGTTAATCAAGCCTGTGTTGAAGCGGGTGCCTCTGAACATACTCGCAAATTATTAGCGGGTGTTGAAATGGCCGATGTGACTATGGCGCCAGCCGCTGACATGTTTGAAATGGGTGTGAAATTACAAGTCGTGAAACGAGGCACTATGTTTGCGATGCGTGCTAATAAATTATATGAGTTATATGTTAACTATAATTCTATTGAAGATATTCCTGCTGTTGAGCGTGAAAAAATAGAGAAACAAATGTTTCGTCAGAACCTAGATGAAATTTGGGCTGGCACGATAGAATTTTTTCAATCACGTGATCCGGAAATGCTGGCTCGTGCGCAAAGTAATCCTAAACGTAAAATGGCACTTATTTTCCGTTGGTATTTAGGGCTGTCTTCACGTTGGTCTAATACCGGTGAAAAGGGCCGTGAAATGGATTATCAAATTTGGGCAGGTCCAAGTCTCGGGGCATTTAATAGTTGGGTCAAAGGCACTTATTTAGAAACTTATACTGAACGCAAAGCCGTTGATGTAGCATTACATTTATTAAAAGGTGCCGCTTATTTACAACGAATTAATCAGTTGAAATTGCAAGGAGTTAGTTTACAGCAGAGTTTTTTAAATTATACACCAGGAAAAGAAAGCTGTTAGCTTTTAGCGATTAGTTGTTAGTAAGGTCAAAACCTTTGAAACCCGAGTTCACTTTATTTGGGGGATGCTTTCGGCTTTGCTCTTGTACAAATAAAACACCAAACTCACCACGAAGACACTACGTTGCATAGAGGACACGAAGAAATCCTAAAAAATTAGTTTCTAATTTTAACCTTCTTTTCCTTCGTGCCTTCGTGGTTAATGGCTTTTGACCTTTGTTGGGTTATGCTTTTTGTTTTTTTACTGACAGCTGATAGCTAACGGCTGAAAGCTAATCTATAGCTATTTAATTTAATTAAGCTAAAATAATAGAGCCTCAAATAAATGAGGCTTTTTTAATGATTGGGTATAAAAATGAGTACAAGTGTCGAAGAACAACGAAATAATCCTTTGCATGGATTAAGTATGGAAAAACTACTAACCGAATTAGTCGAACATTACGGTTGGAAAATTCTCTATGCTTCTATGCGTTTCCACTGTTTTAAAGTTAATCCTTCTATTGAAGGCAGTTTAAAATTTTTGAAGAAAACAGAGTGGGCTCGTATTAAGCTTGAAAACTTCTATCTTTCTCGATTTAAACGTATGCCAAAACCGCGTGATTTTGAATTTGATTTAGCACCTCGTGAACGTGGTTTCTCGTTGCATATCGTGCCACGTGAACCAATGGAATTAACCATTGAATCTATTGAGTTATCACAGGCAAAAGCCGCTTCTGCACATAAAGAAAGAAGTCAACAAAAACGTGATGATAGAGAATTTAGCCGTCATTCACGTGGTGCAAGTAAGCATCCATACCGTGATAACCAAGCGGGCCCTCAGGAACGTCCTAAAGACAGACGTGCGAAAAAAGCACAGAAAAAAGCGAAGAGCCACCCTACGATCCAAGCAACCCTTGGAATGTCTAAAAAAATTGGCTTTGGGCTTCGAGCCCCGAGTTTTATAGCTTCGATCTTGTTAGTCTTTTCCCTCGTTCCTACGCTCCGCGTGGAAATGAATAGAAGCAATACGTAACGTACGATAATAAATAAAAAAGTATGAATTCCCACGGAGGACCGTGGAAACTAGATTGTGCCTTTCCCTCTTATCTTTATCCTTCAAGCCTTATAGCTATCAGCCTTTACTCTTTAACTTTTCGTTTATGCTTTGACTTTGAATTTACTGAAAGCTGATCGCTAATAGCTGACAGCTTTCCCTTTCCCTTACCCTTAGTTTATACAGGGTTTAACCGCGCTAGTAATGGTTACCTGATACAGGTAGAATCGCGGTCAAATTTTTAAAAGATGTGAATGGATTTAAAATGAGTAGAAAAATAGAGTTATTAGCCCCTGGTGGTGATGTAGATGCGATAAAAGCGACAATTGTGGCGGGAGCGAATGCCATCTATTGTGGTTTGGATATGTTTAACGCCCGTAATCGCGCCACTAATATCTCTTTTGAAGAACTCAAAGGCATTCTACGCTTGGCCCATAAATTTGAGTGTGAAGTGTTTTTGACTATCAATGTGGTGATTTTAGAGCATGAAATTAAAGGTATTGTAAAATTATTAAACCAATTAGTGAATACCACAATTGATGGCATTATCGTTCAGGATCTTGGTATTTTTAACCTAGTTAAAAAGCATTTCCCATCTTTATTGATTCATGCATCAACACAGTTAACTACGCATAATGAAGGGCAAATTAGATTCCTAGCAAAAGCGGGGGCGACACGCGTTAATTTATCCCGTGAAATGAATCTTCCAGAAATTAAAATGTTATCAACCGTGGCACATGATCACGATGTTTTAACCGAAGTATTTGTTCATGGCGCATTATGTATTGCTTTCTCTGGACAGTGTTACTCAAGTTCTGTGAGTGTAGGTAACTCTGGAAACCGCGGGCGTTGTAGCCAAGCTTGTCGAGATGAGTACGAAGAAACTAATGCCGGTAATAAATATCCACTAAATCTAAAAGATAACTCTGCTTATTTTGACTTGCCTGAATTGGTTGAGGCTGGCGTGGATTCATTAAAAGTAGAAGGGCGTATAAAAGGCGCACAATACGTACACACAGTGGTTGATAGCTGGCGACAACAGATTAATAAATTTGTGGAAACAGGCGACTTGCTTGATGACAATAGCAATTTATATAAAGTGTTTAATCGTGATTTTACCAACTCATTCCTAAAAGGGCACTTGAGTAAAGACATGTTTATCGATAATCCGCGTGATAATAGTTTCCAACATGCGAACGATGAAAAAAATGCTATTTCAGTGGTGCAAATCCAAGAAGTTCAAACTGAACTTGCCTCTGAAAAGAATGCAATAAGTGCTGATGTTGCTGAAAAAATTAAACATATCAGTATCGAAAAACCGATCCTGAATATGGCTTTTTCTGGTGAGTTAGATAAACCATTGCAAGTGACCTTAACCTTTGAAGATCAAACCCACATAGTTAGTTCAAGCAGTTTATTAAGAAGTGCAGGTGAAGTCGCCATTCAACCTGAAGCCATTAAAAAGCGTTTTAAAGCCTTTAAAAATGGTGATTATCAATTAAAAGAAATTGACTTTGATGCACTACACAGTGGCTTAAGTGTACCCTTTAAAGAAATTACTGTGATGAAGAATGAAGTAGCTTTCATTTTAAATGGTCACAAAGAGGTGATCCCTCCTGTTGAATTACCAGAATTAGAGCGCTTTGATAAAGTATCTGAAACACCTACATTATCGTTATTAATCAGTGATGTTAAAGATCTGCACCTTAAAGAGCACACGCAGGCAGATATCTATTTTAAATTACCTGAAAGTTGGAAAAAACGTTCTAACAAATATATTGATATTTTCTTAGAAAATCCGCGTTTAATTCCTTGGTTTCCAGCGGTGTTAATCGGTAAAGACTACGATGAATCTTTACGTTTATTAGAAGTCGTCAAACCTAAACGTATTGTCTCAAATAATACTGGTGTTGCGCTTAAAGCCTTTGAAATGGGTATTGACTGGATTGCTGGACCATTTTTGAATTCTACCAACTCCTATGCATTATTAACGCTTCAGGAAGAATTAAATTGTTCAGGTGCTTTTATTTCTAATGAAATAAATCGTCATCAAATGCGTAATATAAAACGTCCGAAGAATTTCAAAATGTTGTACAGTATTTATCACCCTATTTTGATGATGACTAGTCGCCAGTGTTTCTTCCAACAAACCGTTGGTTGTAACAAACCAACCATTGAAGATGGTTGTATGCTTAAATGTCAAAAGGCAACCACCATTACTAATGTAAAAGGTTTCTCCTTTGCCGTTGATAAGCAACTTGGCGGTTACCCAAGTATTTACAATGATGAGCAATTTTTAAATCTAGATGTTGTAGAAGAGTTTTCATCTCTCTTCGATGAGTTCTTTATTGATCTCACTAATATCGGTGCAGGCTCAAAAGCTGAATTAGATAAGCTTGAATTATTAAACCATTTCACTCAATTAGTAAGTGGGAGTGATGAGTCAAAAATCGCGTTAGATCAAATGGTCACACTAAAAACCCAAGCGCAATATACGCAGGGTTTATAATTTAAAGGAATACGATCTACTGCCGATAAGCTTTCAAGTGAAGATGATTAGTCGCAGAATATTCAATTCTGGACTAAGATTAATGGTTGTAGATTGTAGTTTAAATTAGGAGGTCGATAATGGATATGAGCGTAGTAGGTTCAGTAATGACTCAACAAGCCAAGGTGAGTACACTTGAAAAAGTGAATACCCATTTACTGAAGAGTAATAATGAGCAAGCTGAACAACAAACGGCACAACTATTAGATTCTGTCGCACCTGTGAATAATGAAGAGGGCAAAGGCACTCGTATTGATGTTCATGTATGAGTATCTAAAAATGTGCTCAGAACGTCTTTCTATAAAGTAGCCCGTAAGTGCTACTTTTTTGTTTCTGAGAATTAAGTTTTAATTTTAAAAAAGAGTTATTAATGAGTGCAACAACTTGTCCTTTTTGTCTATAAGACAATCAATGTGGCGTAAAGCAAATCACTGAAACGAATCCCTGTTGGTGCCAAGTTAAACACGTCCCAAAAGCATTAATTGAATTATTACCTTCTGAGAATAAAAACAAACAATGCATTTGTTTGACTTGCATAGAGTCCTTCCAAAAAAATCCACTTAGTTTTAAAGAAACTCATTTTGGCAAAACCAAATAAGAAAGGGCCGACTAAAACTGTCGATATTAAATGTGCCAAATGTAGGACACTTCTTTTTAAATATCGAAAGGGTGGCAAAGGGGCGCTAGTAAAATGCTTTATAGAGCGTATCACTACAGATTACACCACTACGCCTTGTACTTGCCCTAATTGCTTAAGTGTTTTTGCTAGAGAAACACTTATTCGTGGTGTACCCGCCTTTAAAATAATGGGCGGAAAAGTTAATTTTTAGAAATAGATAAATCTATTATTACTAACGCAATGTGATCTTAGTCATTGATTTTGAGTAATAACTCAACGCTATGAGTAAAAATTCAGCAAACAGATTTTAAATCGTTAAACAGTCGTTGACACTTTTATGCTGATAACGCATTATGTCCGTGCTTCCAAAGCATAGAAAATATTGCTCGCTTAACTCAGTTGGTAGAGTGTCGCCATGACATGGCGTAGGTCACTGGTTCAAGTCCAGTAGCGAGCACCATTTTCACTTCCTAGAACATCCACAACTTCCCTTAAAAACACTTTAAACGCACACAGATATTAAACACTTTTACGTTACCTGCCAATAGAAAGCCTAATCACTGCACATCAAACTGAGTATTATAAAGTTCTTGCTAATAGGACCTAGATCAGAAAATTAGTGATCAAATGCCCGTTAATCGACTTGGCCCCCAAGTCACACCCCAAGTCAGCCCCCAAGTTAATGAACAGGTATTAATACTATTAAACGTGATGCGATCTGAAAAGGAATCACATAAAACCAGCAACTTTAAGCGTGAAACATTGCAGGCATTATTAGGATTAAAAGATAAAAAATCATTCAGTCTGCGTTATTTAAAACCTGCATTAAGCTCGGGAGTAATTAAGATGACCATTCCTGATAAACCGAATAGTCGATTACAACAATATGAGCTTACAGAATTAGGGAAGTTGCAACTTAAGGAGTGTGGTCAATATAACCAGAATTGTTTTTTCATTTGATAGACTGAGTTTGTGTAAAATATAAAAACTTAAAACAATCTTTAAACAAACCTTAAGAAATTTACAAAATCAGGCATAATTCCCATTATCATTTACCCCAGACATTAATCTACACGAGAAATTATATGAATATTGAATTTAAAAACGACATTTTTATTGGTGAAACAACTGAGATTAACTTACCAATTATGGTCAATGGTAATCAAATTATTTGTATTGTGACCTTTGAAGCGCTTGAAGATATTAATCTAGACACGCAAGAAGATGAACCGATGCAACAGTATCAAGTTAATGAAGCGAAGATTAAATCGATAGCGGAAAGAAAAATTAAGAGTGGCCACATCGTTTCCAATAAAATGGTTATTTATAGTGCAGATGTGCTGTAGTTTTTAATTCAGGCTCAACTAATAATCAAATGTGTTAGATGAGCCGATCTAGGCGTTTATTAAACCTTGTTGTTTGCGTAATCGATGATATCTTGACGGAATAAATCAAGCAATTCTGTATCTTTAACGGCTATTCCAACCTGTTGGCTAGGCATATCTGACCATTCATCATGGGGGTAACGGATATCATCTAGTTTTTGTATCGTCATTGCTTCTGCGGGGCCTTCAGTGACAACTCGCACAGCACCTTTGCGAAGTGTAAATAAATCAGGGTTTATGACATAGGCGATTGCAGAGGGATCATGCACAAAACAGCCGTCTAAATTGAGCTTTTTAGAATAGAACTGAAGATAATATTGATTTACTTGCCACATGAACTCTCCAACCTCATTGCTTTGATCACAAAGAGATTTCAAGTAGTCAGTACTAAAAAAGCTTTGCTGAGTAACATCAAGCCCGATAATGACAACTGGCCAAGGTGCACAAAAAACCGCATCCGCGACATGTGGGTCATCATGAATATTAGCCTCTGCATAAGGGGTGACATTACCTCGATGACCATTTTCACCAAATGCGCCACCCATAATGACGACTTCTTTGACTAGGTTTACAATTTCAGGTGCGGCTTTAAGTGCTAACGCTAAGTTTGTTAATGGACCAATCGCAACCAGTGTTATTTCACCAGGATTTTCTTTCACCATATCAATGATGTATTGATATGCAGGACGTGAATCAATTAAAGCTTCATCCTGCTTAGGAATAAGCATATCTCCAAAACCCGTTTCACCATGAACAATGACAGTAGGGCCAACGGGAGTTTTAGTTATTGGCTTACTCGCACCTTTAACAATGTCTGCCTTTAGGTTGAATTTTTTCTTTAAGAAGAGTGCGTTATTGGTTGCGTTTTCAATCATGGCATTACCATAGACTGTTGTAATCGCCATTAAATCAATAGTTGAGTTTGCCTCTGCAAATAAAATTGCCATTGCGTCATCTATGCCAGGATCAGAATCTAGAATAATTTTTCGAGTCATTTTGTTCGTACCTTATTTAAACTTAAAGCGTGAATAAGTGATAATAAACCTTAAATAAACATTTAAGAAGTGCTTCTTAAAAAGTTGAAAGCTAGTAATGTAAATCGTCATTTAGTGTTTAACTAAGTGATAAATGCCGTTAATTATAAGTTGTTTGCTATAGTGTAAAGCCATTTGAAATGTCAGTTTGCATTCAATAAGATTTTATATGGGCTTAAAAGCCGATAAACCAAGGTCTGCTTGCTCAACATTTAATACAAAAGCGCTCATTTTATTCATATCACAACAGGTGAATTTAGGAATAGCTTGAAATTAGGCCATAAGGACGAACAATGAAGAAGATTATTATAAGCACATTAGTTGGCGTATTTCTTAGTGGCTGTGCTTATTTAGGAAATGCTCATTACAACGAGTTATTCGGTGAGGAGCAAACCCAAGATCGTATCGTTGCCAATGATTCTGTGGCTGGCGCTGAATTTTTACAAGCAGTAAAACCTGTCTTAGATAACCGTTGTGTTGTCTGCCATGGTTGCTACGATGCACCGTGCCAGTTGAAGTTATCCTCACCTGAAGGGATTGATCGGGGACTAAGCAAAGACTTGGTCTACGACGGAGCAAGATTATTAGCTTCTATGCCGAGTCGTTTATTGTTTGATGCAAAAAATACTCAGGAATGGCGTGATAATGGATTTACGCCGGTGTTAAATGAACGCAACCAAAGTGTACAGGCAAACCTTGTCGGTAGTGTGTTATTTAACTCATTAACTCTCAAACAGAAGGCTCCAATAACCCAAAATGCAATACTTGGTGATGAATATGATTTCTCACTTTCTCGCGCGCAAACCTGCGCAACAATGGGGAGTTTGATCGTCTAGCAGAACAACAACCTCATGCTGGTATGCCCTATGGATTACCTGGTGTGTCAAGCGAAGAATTTATTAAACTTCAACAATGGTTAATCAAGGGTGGGAAATTAGCGCACATTAATCCACCTAATCAATTTGAGTTGAAACAGGTGGAAACTTGGGAAGCATTTTTAAACCAAGATAGTTTAAAGCACCAACTTGTTGCACGTTACATATATGAGCATTGGTTTTTAGCAAATATTTATTTCACCGCAGAAAAACCAAACAGCTTTTTTAAATTAGTGCGTTCAAGTACGCCACCAGGTGAAGAGATACAGTTTATCAATACACGCCGGCCTTATGGTGATCCTAAGGTGACTCGTGTTTATTATCGATTTTTACAAGAAAGATCTACGATATTATCAAAAACGCATTTACCTCTTAAGCTTGATGATGAAAAACTAGCGCGCTTGAATGAGCAATTTATAGCCGCCAAATACTCAGTCACTAAATTACCAGGTTATCAAGCAGAGTTAGCTTCTAACCCGTTTAAAACTTTTGAAGCCCTACCTATTAATGCTAAATATCAGTTTATGCTTGATGAAGCTGAACTGATTATTATGGGCTTTATAAAAGGGCCTGTTTGTCGTGGGCAAATTGCGTTAAATGTTATTAATGATCATTTTTGGGTCGCTTTTGCAGACCCAAACAAAGTTGCTACGCCTACTGTAGAGAAAATGCTTGTGCAACAAGACGATGCATTACAGCTTCCTGTCGCTGAAGAAAGTAATGCATTGCCTATTTCTAATTGGGTTAAATACTCAGTGCTAGAGAATAAATACTTACAAGCAAAAGTTGAACTCGCTAATGAAATGTTTAAAGACGGTGAACACTTGACCAGCGATATACTTTGGAAAGGTGATGGCCATAATCAAAATGCGACGCTCACGATTTTCCGTCATTTCGACAGTGCAACGGTTGTCAAAGGTTTTATAGGTCAGGAGCCTAAAACAACATGGATCCTTGATTATACCTTGTTTGAGCGTATCCACTATTTACTGGTTGCTGGTTTTGATGTTTATGGCAATGTTGGTCATCAATTGGTGACACGTTTATATATGGACTTTTTACGTTTAGAGGGTGAACAAAACTTTTTAGCATTATTGCCCGAAGGTAAACGAAATGAAATTAAAGAAGACTGGTATCGTAATTCACCACCTGATTTATCAACCTTTTTTGATAACAATGATAAATTTAGCCAGCCAAGTGGGATCATTTATAAAAGCGATGATCCACAACATGAACTCTATGACATTATGAAAAAAGCGTTAGCGCCCGTGCTAAGTGAAAGATACGATTACAAGGAAGTACCACAACAACTAAGTATGATAAATAACATGCCAGCAAAGGCGATTAATTTATTACCTCAAATTTCATTTGTGCTGGTAAAGCAAACTGATAATAGTCATCAGGGTTACACGATTATCCATCATAACGCACATTTCAATATATCTAGTTTATTAAATGAATCGGGTCAAAGAGCCTATGATGAAGATACCGTGACGATTGTGCCTGGCTTTATTGGTGATTACCCAGATGCAATTTGGTATTTAAATAATGATCAAGAAGCTAATACTTTTTCTGAGCAACTAACAAAGATGAAAATTGAAACGGATTATGCCACTTTGAAGCGTAAATTTGGGATAAGAAGGACTCATCCACAATTTTGGCAATACAGTGATATTTTACATGATGTCGCAAAAGCATATCGTGGTATCGAACATGGGATGTTTGATTACAATCGATTAGAAAATCGTTAGTTTTTATTGTTCATTGAATCAGGTTGTAAAATTCGATTAATTTTCAGGAATTAATCTTCTAATCTTATTATGTATGTTTAAGGAATACTATTCATGGCAGACCCGCATATCCGCTCGAAAATGGATAAGATAGATTATCTCACTGTTATTATTTATCGTTTAGGTTTTACATTCTGTTTTCCTGTTATTGCGTTACTGCCATGGCAAGCTGAACTGCCTTTTGTAACTGTCGACTTGATAGAAAAGTTAGTCTTTGTCTGCGCGATTATGTGCGCTTCTTCCCTGCATATCTATATGAAGTCATTTCGTTTGCTTTTGCAAATGGCGACCTGGGTAGGTTTGATATGTGTATTATTAGGCTATCCAGAAATAGGTTTAGGTGGTGCATTTATTACCCTTGGTGGTCTTTGTTATAAAGAATACTTTTGCTTTAAGATACCCGGCTTACCTTTTCAGCCTGTAATTTTAGTCGCGCTTTGGTTTAGTCTTCAATTCAACATCGAATTAACCTCAATAATACTTTCCTCCGTGGCTTCGCTACTGTTTCTGGTTGTTAGCATTGCCAAATGGAGAATGCCTTTGCACTTTGATATTGGTGATAAAACTAAGTATGAAGTTTAATTTATAGGTTAATTTGAAAGTTCATAATGTCATTTAATCGGTGATCCTTCAGATAAATACATGCGTAATCATTTTTGTGTTTAAAAATGACGAGAATTAACATGAAATTATCTGAAGAAAATGAATCAAGAATTATTGAAATGGCTTGGGAGGACAGAACTCCCTTTGAGGCTATAAAGTTACAATTCGGTTTGAATGAATCTGCTGTTATTCGTTTTATGCGTAGCAGATTAAAGCAAAGTAGCTTTAAACTATGGCGTTCGCGTGTCACTGGGCGTGCAACTAAGCATTTAAAACTTCGTAGTGATGAAATCACCCGAGGTTATTGTCCTACCCAATATAAACAGCGTTAAAATATAAACCTGTCGTATTTCTTTAAACATGTTTTAACAAATATGGCTTTTATGGCAGGTTATAATAAAACTTAATAGTTCACATTTTTTTGTTAATTATATTTAGATTTGACAAATGCGAGCATAAATAAAGCAATTTGATTGTAAGTTAAAATTTTTAGGTGTAGGTTAACTTTTGTGGTTAAAAAGTGAACACTAAAAATATTCAATAATCAAAAGGTGCTGTTATGTTATTTATTACTAATAGAGAGCCTCAAGGTTCAATTCGCTTTAAAAAAACCGTCCTTACAAATTTGATTTTTATAAAAACTCTCCCTCTAGTTCAGTATATTACTGTGAACGAATAGCACAGGATGAATATCGTGAAATAGGCTCAAATGAGTTGATGAGTCGATTAAAAAACAGCGATGCTAAACAGCTTTTGTTTTTTATTCATGGTTTTTCTAATTTACCTGAACCAGATATCTTCCCTAGAGCAGAAAAACTACAAGCTTATTTTGATGAAAAGCAACCTGGATTAATGCAAGTTGTTCCTCTTATTTGGCCCTGTGATAATGATAGAGGCATTGTTCAGGATTATTGGGATGATCAAAAATCTGCAGATAGCAGTAATATGTCCTTTGCGCGTGTATTTCAACAATTTATGAGCTGGCGAGATGAAGCCGAAGAGGATGACCCTTGTTTGAAACGTATTAATATTCTAGCGCACTCTATGGGTAATAGGGTGTTAAGAGAAACACTGTATGCTTGGAATAAATATGATTTAGCCAGTGGTGTTCCGTTATTATTTAGAAATACCATTTTAATGGCGGCGGATGTGGTGAATGAAACACTTGAAAAAGGCGAAAAAGGGCATTTAATTAGCCAGTCAGCCAGAAATGTATCGGTTTATTATGCATCAGATGACCTTGCTTTGCGCTCTAGTAAAATTTCTAATTTAAAAAATAAAGTTGCTTCGAGAAGACTTGGTCATACAGGCCCTGAAGATATGAATAAGGTTGCAACCAATGTTTATGCTATTGACTGTGATAACTTTAATAATCAATATGACTGGCCAAAAGGACATTCATATTTCTTAGAGGATAAAGATGACAACATTGGTAAGGTATTTGAGCATATGTTTGAGACTTTAAAAACTGGTCGGGTTAAAGTTGATGATCGAGATATGCGAAAGCATGCTCTATAAGTTTTTTCATAATTAGGGGCATTTGATCTATTCCGTTATTTATACCCGTTACCATTCAAGATGCAAAGTTCAGCAAGTTATGAGGTGAGTAGTTTCTAGGCAGAAAGCTGAAGATCTAACGGGTTCAATCAAGACTTTCTAACACCGAAGATGCTACCTCAAAACTTGCCCTTCGGGTCGCTAGCTCGAAAATCAATTTAGCGTTGCAACACCTGATAAGGGCTAGCCATTGTAATCATGTTGTGCCTTGCCTTGCTGTCAGAGCAACGACTGAACAAAGTATCTCGATTGGTAACGGGTATATAATTTCACTAGGCAACATTGAAGTAATAGGGCCTGCACAGATTGTGTTAGGCGCTTGGCCAAACTCAGATTATTGTCTAGATCAGAGGTCTCAATTAATTGAAAAATTATTTATAACATTCAACAACGCAGGCATTCCTACGCGAGTCAGTTCTAACATCCAACAAGAGTTATGGCGTAATTTAATAATAAACAACGGTGTTAATCCTCTTTCAGCGCTTACTGTTTTAGATACAAGGGAATTAACCTCTCATCCAATGCTAACAAAGCGTGTATATGAAATAATGGAGGAAGTCGCTAGTGTTGCTAAGGCGGATGATATTTACTTAAGCAGTGACGATGTTGATGAAATGTATGAATTGATATGCAATAAAAACGTCACACAACTTGCTGAACTTTGCATCTTGAATGGCAACGGGTATATAACTGGTTATGAATCTGTTCATACGGGTATGCCAACTATGCATGCTTGTTTTGATGGCTCAACTTCCGCCTTAAACATAAATGATAAATCTGGAATTGGAAAGCCAACACTTTATTTACTAATTTAGTTTGTTATTCATAATCTTTGGTGCTTATTTTTTATTATGACAACGACTAGTCGAGTCAATTTTTTCTACATTAAACTTTCAAAAGTGTGATTTAGTTGTTAAGTTGTTGCTCATAAATAAATATTGTGAGTATCAACTTATGAAAAAATTTATCTTATTACTTTTTATATTTTTCTCTCAAGTTACGCTTGCTTACAATTATAGTGGTCAAGGTACAAACCTAACTCTTAGCTGTCTTAGTCTGACGAATAGTGCTGTTGAAGGTTTTTCTTTTAATTACGAGTACAATCTCAGCATCGATAGTTTTATGGGGTCGCCTTTAATCAAAAGTCATTTAAAGTGGGGGCATAATTCGTTAAATAAAGATGTCTGTATTACTCCATATGGCTCCAAAGAAAGCACTAAAGTAAGGCCTAGCTTTAAAGCATTAAATAAAATATATCCTTACCAAGCGACATTAATACTTACTGTTAAATCCAGTTCATTTTCCAATAACGCAGAATATTTCATAGCAGTAGATCCTGGTGTACTTTCTTCAATTGAGGAGGAATTTAGCTTTAATACACCAAGAGTAAAAGAATGGGAACAACTGATCTTTTCGTTATCAGTGACACAAACTATTCATGATACAAATTTGCTTGAAAATGTTGAGTATCTCTCCAAAGATCAAGCAAAAGAGTTTTTCATTCACGATTTAACAATAACTGCCGTTGAATTAGTAAATATTAAATATAATTTAAATGCAGTAAAACAAGAATATGTTCAAGTAGAAAAAGAAAAAGAGTGGAAAAAGCTTGCCTATGAGGCTGAAGATTTTGTCGGGTGGTTTACGAGTGAATTTAAACCACAGTCAGAGAGATTACTTAAAGATATTTTTAGCGCTTTCGAAATGGACTTTGACAGTAGCTTCGAAGAGTTGACAACGATACTCACAGATATCGCAGAGCAGAATCTACCTGATTCTTTTAATGCTACCGCTGAACAAAAAAGAGAATTTAAACAATATCAGTCAAAAATTTCAATGACACTTGAGGAGGTTGATGAAAATATTAGCTTTAACTATCTTTTTTCGGACTTTACAAAAGATTCTGCTGATGATTCTAACCGCAATATTTATAATTTAATGAGTGCTAAAAGAGAAGAGCTTAGCGCAGTTAATAATATTGATAGACCAAAAATTTTGAAAAAGAATACGGTCGTAAATCTTGATTGTTTTGATCGAAGTGAAGAATTACTGCTAAAAAAAGGTACTTCTTTAATTAATGGTGAATATGTAGGAGAATTGGTAAATCAAGGGGATAATGGGTACGAAGATCAGAGCTACCAAGGGGATGGTGTTACGGATGCTGTCTTTATAAACAACACAATAGTTTATATTTGTCGGAAAAATTGGGCTGTAGCAGAGCTTAAAGTTGTAGATTTAAACTCAAATATTATTTTAGATGAGAAATTTAACAATCAAATTAAAATTTACAACTACTTCACAAACGATTTCTTTTCACCTGCTAAAAATAGAAATTATGCAAAAGTATTTCTAACAGGGGATTATCTTGTGAGAGTACAGGCACTCTCTATTAGAAAAGTTACTATCGATATTTATAACGCTAAAGACGATTTCAAGAAAGAGACTGTTGAATTTGCTGAAGAACCAATGTTGATTGGAGATGTTCATGCAAATTTTAATCAAATAATCATCCACTTACATCAATATAGTCAGCGTTCAGAATTAAAGATAATTGACATAGAATCTATGAATATTAAGACTATCTCAGATAACCAACTTAATTATGAAACGGAGCAATTAGATCATTATGATATTATTGACGTTCATAATAATGAAGTCCTTATTCACCACTACTACTTTGAAAATTTTGTGCATAGTTTAATAATTAAAGGTGACGAGGTAACCAAGGTGACAAAAGAAAAATTAAACAAACTACCAAGCCAATAGGGTCTTTAGGTTCCTATATGCATTCTCTGCCACATTGTTATTGAGCGCAATGACGACATTGGAGCACAGATAAAATCTAAATAGAGGGATGAGATATTTCAAAGAAATGTTCATCATACAGGGAGTTTATTTTCTTCATTAATAGTGAGTATTAGTCCACGGTTTCTAGTCACACTGATAATTATTACTAAAAGTGATGATAGAATGACAACTTACATTTCATTTTTATCAACAAATCAAAAGTAAAATAATATGTTTAATTATTGTCCAATCTGTAAGTCAGAAAAAGTTAATACTGCTCAATTGCCTCTTATTAAATGTCCTGATTGCCATTTCACTTATTTCCATAATTGCGCTTCAGCTGTGGTCGCTATTATTTGTTGCGATAATCAAATGCTATTTAATGTACGTGCACAGCAACCTGCTTTAGGTCGCCTTGATTTACCTGGTGGTTTTGTTGATTATGATGAAAGCTTAGAACAAGCGTTACAACGAGAAGTTAAGGAAGAATTGAATTTAGATATTTCTCAATGGCAATATTTTACTTCGCAAGCTAATACCTATGAGTATAAGAATATAACCTATAAAACTACCGATGCATTTTTTATTAGTCATCTTGAAAAGAAACCAGAAATTGTTTTAGAAAAAACAGAAGTTGCCGATTTTATGTGGATTGATATCGATAAAGTAGATATTTCAAAAATAGGTTTTGAATCAATAAGAAAAGCACTCTCTATGTTTATTGAAGAGTACAAAACAACTTCTTTTGAATAACAGAATGTATTTTTATAACGCAATAATTTCAATTTTGTATGAATATACAGTATCGAATAGGAAGCGTTATCATTAGAATAGGGCGCCTAAACCAATCCCGTTAATTAGCGACTGAGCTTAAGTTAAAATAGAAACTTTTTGTTGGAAATTTTGTAGTGGTTTAACTATTTGCAATTGCAACTGTAAATTTGTTGTTTAGTTTAAACTAGTTCGCTCATTAACATTAATGGAATTGTTATTTTTAATGCCAATTTAACCGATTTTGATAAGGATCTTTCATGAGTTTTTCGGTAAACCAGTCTCGTAATCTCGTTGTTGTCAGCAATACCTCTGATAACCCCTTTGCCATTGATATCGCCTATGCTATGGGGCAACACGAAGACATTGCTGATTTGATCAGTATGAAAACTTTTATGAACTCTGAATTCTGTCCTCGCTTTATTTCTGACGAACTCAATTTAGACTCGATCGGTGAAACACTAACGGGTAAAACTGTGGTGATTGTGAGCACTAGCGACCATATTAAATCACGACAAGAATTAGCTATGGCTAACTTAGTAATTGCTCGTACCGCAAAGGAAAATGGTGCGGCTCGTGTTGTCCTAGTCGAGCCTGATTTATTCTATAGTGCTCAAGATCGTGGTGCTCATAAAGATTTAGGTGAAACAAATTTTGAACGTGATGTTCATGATATTAAAAAGTTCGATGGACAAGCTTTTACTGCAAAACTATATGCACAATTATTAAAATTTTCAGGTGTGGATACGGTTCTTACCATCCATAACCATTCATATTCAGTACAACGAATTTTCTCTGATATTTTTGAAGGTGATTTTCATAACCTGATACCTTACGAAATCTATGCGCATTATTTACTTAACAGTAATATATTAAACTACGGACCAGAAGGTGAAGGTTTAGTGTTATGTGCCCCAGATAAAGGTGCGCGTGATTTTGTAAAAGAAATGTACAATACTTTAGGTTTATCTAAAGCAAAATTTATTATGCTTGATAAGGAACGTACCAACGAGCGTAAAGTGGATATTACCCTGCATAAAGAAAGTGAGCATACATTTGAAGGCCTAGATGGTTGTAGTATTGTTTTGTTTGATGACATGGTACGTACCGGATCTACGGTTGTTAAATCTTGCCAATTCCTGCAAAAAATTAACCCTGAGCGTATGGTATTTGCGGTATCACACTTTTATGCAAGTGATGAAGGTCGTGAAAGAATGGTTCATCCGGCTATTGGTGAGATTTTAACATTAAATACCTTGCCAACCATTTTAAATCGTGATGAACAGGGGCGTTTGCGTAAGAAACTAGTCGTGTTAAAAATTGAAAAATGGTTAGCACAGGAGCTTTCAAATATTTTAGATTTACCACATCAATCTGAAGCGAACCCTTATAAAATTGATATGTCATCTAAAAACCCACGTTTTCAACGTAAAATTTGGCATAGCGATGAATTAGTCGATTTGAGAAAAGGCAAATAACTTCATTGGAATCATTTCCTGATAAAGCTCAGCTAATGCTGAGCGTTAAACCTTAAGTAACCTCAGCTCTGGATAATGGAAGCGAAATAACATTAAACTTCAATAGCATAAAAAATATATAATACAGTGCTTGCTAGTTTTGCGTAGTTCAAGGCAAATTATCGAAGCAATAACGAGTTATTGGGAGATGATTTAACATAGAAATGCGCGTAAATAACGGTACTGTATCGTTTTGCTTATCCAGAACTGAGGTTAAGTTTCAGCACTTTTACCAACGCGATTACGGCCACTAGATTTAGCATCATAAAGTGCTTTATCGGCAATCGAAACTAAGTCTTTTGTTTTTTGTTTTCTATCAGGAATACAGGCCGCGATGCCTAAGCTAATTGTCACAATACCTATTTCTGTATCTTCGTTTTTTAATGATAATGATTGCACTGCAAGTCTAATTTTCTCGGCTAGTTCAAAGGCTTCATTTAAATCTGTACTCGGAGAAATAATACAAAACTCTTCTCCGCCATAACGAGCAACAAGTTCACCAGCTCGACTTGCATTACTTGCTAATGAATTAGCTACTTTTTTAAGGCATTTATCACCAGCTTGATGCCCATATCTATCATTGAATTTTTTAAAATGATCAACATCAATCATGATTAAAGCCAATGGTTGATTAGTTCGTTGTGCACGTGTCCATTCCGTCTCTAGGTTATCATCAAAACATCGTCGATTTGCTAGACCCGTTAAAAAATCAGTAAGGGAGAGTTTTTCTAATTTATTGTTCATTGCTTCTAATTGTAAACTTTTTTGTTTTAAATCTGCGTTGAAGGTTTCTACTTTTTGATTACTTAATAGTAATTCTGCTTGTCTTTGCTCTGCTTCAACGGCTGTTTTTTGAAACTGGCGAATGGTGATGCTCAAGCGCCCGATTTCGTCGTTACCAGCAGGTGGTAAAGGGGTATCAAGTTTACCTGCTTGCTATAGATTGCATAGCATTACTGAGCCATGATAAGCGCGATATGATATTTCGGATTAAATAAAAATACATAAGAGCGCCAATGCTAAATAACCCGACTGTTGTCGCGAACAGCAAGATAAGCATGTACTTTTGCCTTAATGATTCTGTTGTTGCAGTCGCTTCTTGAGTTTCTTGAATCTCTTGCTTTACTAATGCTGAGGATGCTTCATCAACCAGTAATGTAAATCTCTGATTCTCATTGATTAAACTTTTACCAACGATTTCAAGTAATAATTCCCGTTTACGCAATGTTACTAAGCCATTTTCTCCTAAAACAATATCTTTCAACTGTTTAAAGGGATGGTCTAATTTGACTTTAATTTCTGTTGGTATTTTATTAAAGGTGCTAGCCGCCTCTGATAGCTCACTTGATAATATTTCCGATGAAACTTCTAAGCTAGAAAGAGAAGGATCTTCAATGATGGTAAGGGCATAACGACTCAGTGCTTCAATTTCTCTATAAAAACGTTGTACATGAAACCATTGTGCAGATTTTTGGGTGAGATTGATGATTCGCTCCATAGGAGGAGAGGGCAGAGACAATAAATAATTAATAAGATCATTATCTGCTTCGATGATGCGTACTCTATATGTTAAATGTTGTTTAAAGGTTTGTAGGTTAGAAAGTAGACTTTCACGGTAAAGTTGACTTTCCTGTGTAATTTTAATGCTGTTGCTTGGCTAAAGTACGTAATTTTTCTAAATTTTCGGTTAAGGCATTGGAGAAATTTCTAATATGTGCTTTTTGCCTAACAATATTATCCATACCCTTTAATGATTGTTTATAATCTTCTACCGCTTTAAAAAACTCCTGTTCAACAAAAGCTAAATCATTGTCGTTTTTTACTGATTGAAAGGATGTGCCGGTGACGGCCAATTCATTAACTGCTTTAGCAATTTGAGAACTTTGCAACATAGCTGGCAGTCGCTGTTCAAGGATAACCGCCATCGATTTACTGACTTGGTTGGTACTATATAAAGCAACTAAAGTAGCAAGAATCATAATAAATGACATTGCACTGAAACCAAGTAATAAACTTTTTCGTATTGTTAAACCTGTAGGTTTATTAAAAATAATTTGTTTCATAAGGTAAGCTTTAATCCACTGAGACACGTTTACCTCTTTTCCAAATATACCAAGAAAAGGATGGATAACTGGTTTGGATATCACCTTTTTCATTAAAGGAGATGGTGCCAAGGATTGTGTCTATTGGTTGCTTGCGAATAGCGCTTGCAACTAAATCTGTATCAAAAGAATTTGCTCTTTGTACGCCTTTTATCCAGGTTTGAGTGGCGGCATATGCAAGAAGAGTATAACCTGCAGGCTCTTCTCCTTGTTTTTTTAAAGCTTCAATTGCTTCAATCGCAGTTGATAACTCTGCTGCTTCTGGCGTAAATGTAAATGCAATATCTTCCCCTGCAAGTCCTGCGGTTTCGATAAATACTTTCGAAACGATCGTGTCGCTACTGAGAATATCAAAGGGAGCTTCCATTTGTTTCGATTGACGGACAAAAACGCCACTATCGAGTCCTCCACCGACGAGGTATAAAACTTCAACGCCTGCATTAATAATATTTTGAATTTCCTTTACATAGGATGAAGCGGATGCAACGCCAACAGCAGAATGAACTATTTTAATGCCTTTATTTTGCAAGGACTTAATTGCGTTTTGTGCGAGTACTACTGAATAACTACCAGGAAAATAGAATACACCTACTTTTTTACCTGCGTAGCGTTGAGCTATTCTTTGTCTCTGCTATTTCACCTTGCACATCATCTCTGCCAATCATTCTAAATATAGAGTTGATACCCAGTTCAGTCACTTTAGGTTGAGTCGAAGAAGGTGTAATTTGAAGGATATTATGATGATCATAAATGGGTGCGACTTTGACTGTGGCCATTGAACAAGAGTGTCCAATTACAACCACTGGAGAATAATTAACAACATTGTTAGCAATTTTTTCAGCAATCAGCGTATTACATTTATCATCAAAGGTTTTAATATGAATTGATTTTCCCAATAGTTTTTTATCAGGTAAGGCATCTATTGCGGCTGTTACGCCAGCTTTAAATTGAATACCTATAGAGAAACTGTGTCCGACCATAGGTGCGACAATTGCCACGGTTTCAGATTGTTGGGCTTTTAATGTTAAAGGGAGTGCCGTAAATATTAAAATGATAAATGAAATAAATGCATTACGGTAAAAAATGCTGATGTCAAAGGGAAGTATCAAATCAAATGACTTTTCAAATGACTTTGCTTCCCGCTCACCTTGGTGACATAAATACATTTTATTTCTCCCTAACTAATATGTTATGAATATATTGATTATAGAAGAAATATGAAAAAACGATGTAAAATAAAAGAGTTAATCTCTATCTTGGATTATTTTGCTAACCAAGTCGCGCCACGAATGCCAGAAGAATCACCATATTTAGCAGGATAAAGGTTAATTTCTATATCTGCGGTAATTGTATATTGCGGAATCACTTTACGCACGTCTTCATAAATGCGCAAAACATTAGAAAGTCCTCCGCCAAAGACAATTGCATTTGGATCTAATATATTGATAATGACCGCTAAGCTTCGTGCTAATTGGTCAATGAATAAATGATAAACTTTTTCAGCTAAGGGATTTGATTGCTCAAGTTGTGTAAAGAATTCTGGTCCGGTTATCTTTGTTTGAGCTAATTGATTATATTGCCTAGTTAACCCTGTGCCTGAAATAAATTGTTCAAGGCAGTGTTCTCCACCACAGAAGCAGATTGGATTTAGCCCATCAATGTTTTCACAGTAGTTTGGAAGAGGGTTGTGTCCCCATTCACCAGCATTCGCATTTAAACCTTCAATAATATGTTGATTAATCACAATTCCACCGCCACAACCAGTGCCAAGAATAACGCCAAATACAACAGGTTTTCCAGTCGCATGACACCATCTACAGCTTCAGATAAAGCAAAGCAATTAGCGTCATTTGCAATAAAAACTTTTTTATTAAGACGAGTACTTAAATCCGCTTGTAAATTTTTTCCATTAAGGAAAGTGCAGTTAGAGTTTTTGACTTGTGACGTTTTAGGATCGAGTACACCAGGCAACCCAATTCCAACACTACATGTCATCCCCACGGCTTGCTCGGCTTCTAAAATTAATGCATAAATATTATTGATAAACTCAGTATATTCATGAACCGTTAAAATACGCTTTTTGAAGTGTGTTTTACCTTCTTCATCTAGCACAATAATCTCAGTTTTTGTGCCTCCAATATCAAAACCTATATACATAATGCTTCCTTTTAAAACGAATTTAGTTCATTTTTGTTATTCATTGGTCGATATTTCGTACCGAGTTTCGTTTAATAAGTTCAACGGATACACTTGAACGTGTTGTTGTTTTTTTATTGTTATTATTAATATTAGAAATTAATTTATTTAAGGCCGTTTGTGCAATTTTATTATAATCGGTACTGATAGTGGTAAGTGGGGGACTTGAAATTGCACCAATAGCTAGATTATCAAAGCCGATAACAGATATATCCTCTGGAACTCTAATACCAACACTTGATAGCGCTTCAATGAGTGATAAGGCAATCATGTCACAAATACAGAAAACGGCACTACAGTCTTCAAATATCTTTTCTTTGATTAACAAGGGTAAAATTTCTCTTGCTCCAAAGTCACCTGATGGATTAGTGATTAACTCATTGCCAATAAGGTTTCTACTGGATTCGACTCTTTCAACATAGTTAATAAAATCGATTACAGTTGTTGCTTTATCATATTGAATACCTGACATAGTTAATGCGCGTAAAAAGCCATCAGTGCGTTGAAAGGTAGAATGTCTATCGTTAGCTGTTAGAATTTTTATATTACGATGGCCTTTTTTAATCAAATAATCTGCCGCCATAAAACCACCAAATTCATAATCTGGAGAAATACTTGGGGTTTGCATGGATGGATCTAGGCCATTAATGATGACAATAGGAAGAGTATTCTGTGTTGCTAACTGGAGAATATCTTTATTGGGGTTACCCAAAATTAACAAGGCTTCTTTATTACTTAATTTCTGGTTAGCTTGAGTAAGTGACGTCAGTTGATTAAACATCGACATTTCAAGTTGAATTCCTAACTTATTAGCTTCTTGTTTTAATTCATTAAGTAAATTTCCATAAAAAGTATTAGAAGCAACAGCTGAATCGTCACAAATTACGGTTAGCTTAGTAAATGGCAATGAGATATCAACACTCTTTCGTTTTTTTATATATCCAAGCTCTTGAATTACTTTTTGTACGCGTGCGACGACTTCCGGTTTGACCAGGGAATTGTTATTTAATACACGAGAAACCGTTGCTTTTGAAACACCTGATAGAAGCGCTATTTGATCAAGTGTTGGTTTTCGTTTTGTAACTTGTTGTTTATTCAAGGTTTTTCCAGTTTGAATATGCGTTTTAGTAGAGAAAAAGTATTTTTAATAGTATTGCTGATAATCATACTTTGTTTATATAAAAAGGCGTTGTTATAAATCACACCAAGAAACATTTCATAATTATAATTATTCCAAAAAGTGTTTATATGTTTTAGCAAATAAAAAAGCTAAACCTTAGTTGTATTGTGCTAATTAATCACAACCTGCCCGTAAAAAATATAATAATCTTAAAAAATATTTAATGAAACGTTTCATTTTAGTAAATGTTTCATGTGGTGAGTTTGCTCACAAAATTTTATTTGGAGAGGATATATGATGTGCCCAGTCGTAATTGACATGTTTAAAAATTTCAGAAAGAAATATTTAACTCTGTTATGAAACATTTCAATTAAAGAAGTATTTCAACAGTTGAGGCTTAATAAATGAATCATGACTTAGAGCAAATAAAACGGGATATCATTACTAGCATCGATATTAATGCACCAATTATTGGTTTGAGAAACCCAATGGTCGGGGCGGGTGCAGAAGATCATCAATGGTTATATCCAGAGGAATATTTTTGGACCGATTCTTTTTGGACTGGTGAGTTATGGCTCGCATATATGATCACTGGTAAACAAGAATATAAAAATATGGCACGTATGCGTTATGCGCATTTGAAAAAAATATTAGACACTCCTCTTTGGTTAAACCATGACCTAGGTTTTGAATTCAGTTTATCTGCCGTAGCGGATTATAAATTAACTGGTAACTTAAAAGCCCGTGATTTAGCACTAAAAGCGACTGAGGCATTAAGAAACCGTTATAACTGGAATGGCCAATATATTGTTGCCTGGACAGCAGGAGCTGAAGATAAAGCTCATGCTGAAAGTGTGCAGGGCAAGATCATCATAGATTGCATGCAAAACCTGCCTTTATTGCTTTGGGCTTACGATGAAACCAATATTGAGTCGTTTAAACAGGTCGCAATTGGACAAGCAGAGACTTCGCTTAAGCATTTAGTAAGAGACGATTTTAGTACTTATCATACCTTTGATTTTGATCCTGTTACTAATAAACCACTTAAAGGCTGTACCCATCAAGGTTATAGCGATGAATCCTGTTGGAGTCGCGGACAAGCCTGGGCTATACATGGTTTTGCTCAACTTGCTTTGATGACTGGCAACCTTCGTTATGCAGAACTAAGTGAAAATCTTACTGAGTATATGCTGGACAAAATAAGCGAAGATATGGTGCCTATCTGGGACTATTTATTACCTGAAAATGAAATTCAATATAAAGATACTTCTGCAGGTTCAGTAACCTCAGCTGGCCTTTATATTTTATCGGAGGTATTCGATAAAGCAGGTAAAAGTGAAAAGTCTGAATACTACAAAAATATTGCAAACCAAATGCTATTGGCATTACGTGAAGGTTATGACTTAACCCATGATCCCAAAGCACAAGGTTTGTTATCAAATTCTGCTTCATCGGTACCACATGCGATGGAGAGAAATTTGCCTTACTTGGCGAACGCAATGCTTCCTTATGGAGATTATTACTATTTTGAAGCAACTTTACGAGCAACTGGTCATACCAAGTTTTTTGGTAAGTAAATTAATAACATAAGGAAAGAAATATGAAAGGCTTTAAATCAAAACTACTACTTGTTAGTGCATTAATGTTAGCGACAAGTGGTTTACAAGCAAAAACATATAAATTTGCAACTAATATTCCAAGTGAAGATGCGGCTGGTACCTTGTTAACAGAGTTAGGTGAAAATATTAATCAACGTACAGATGGTCGAGTCAAAATTCGATTCTTTTGGAATGGCACATTAGGCGGACAAGCACAATATTTACAACAAGTTCAAAGTGGTGTGATTGACATGGGTTTGGTCAATAGTGCGACATTAGAAAACTTAGCACCACAAATTTCAGCGGTAAATTTACCCTATGTATTTCGGGATTTAAAAGAGTATGAAACAACTATGCTAAATCCTGAGGTTTCAAAAATTATTGATGATTCATTGATTGCCAAAAATGTATCTTCTTTAGGTTTTTTAAGTAATGGTTTTAGAAGTATTTATACCACTAAACCAACATCAACGTTAAAAGATTTAGAAGGCCTGAAATTAAGAACATCACCGAGTGATACTTACATGACAATGATCCGCGCACTTGGGGCAGTTCCAACTCCTATGGATTTTGGTGAAGTTTACCCGGCCTTACAACAAGGTATTATTGATGGTGCAGAAGGGGGCCTAGCTGGACTTTGGGAGGTAAAGTTTGGTGAAGTATCTAAGTATGCTTTACGAACTGAGCATACGCGTTTAACAGACTTTTTGATTGCAAGTAAGAAATTTACCACATCAGTGAGTGCTGAGGACTTAGAAATTATTAATCAAGAGTTCTTAAAAACGACTCAAAAGTCATTTGTCTGCTGTTGCATCTCAAATTGAAAAATCTGAAGCTTTGGCTGAATCTAAATTAGGGGTTAAGTACACCATTGTTGAAAAAGGTCCGTTAATAGAACGTATGCAACCTATGTATGATGATGCTTTAGCAAATCCAGTTAAAGCAAAACTTTTAGAAACTATTTTTACAGTACAAGGGCGTTAGAGTATTGAGCCAACAAGCATTGTGCCTGTTGGCTTTTTTTATTGTTTGTTAAACCTAATTAGGATTTGAATATGACTGAGGCAGTTAAGACGATTAAGATAAATCAGGCAAATGAGTCTTGGTCATTTAACCAGTTTTTAGAAAAAACACTAAAAGTATTTTTAGTAACGCTACTTGCTGTCATGAGTATGTTGATAGTTTACCAAGTTGTAGCACGTTATGTATTTAATTCTCCTAGTGCTATGTCTGAGGAATTACTACGATTCTCATTAATTTGGTTAGGCATTCTAGGTGTCGCTTTGTGTTTTATTAAATCGACACATTTGAGTTTGCCCTTATTGATAGATCATGTCGATATATCAACGCGAACAAAAATGGAGTTATTTAATAAGTACATGTATGTATTGCTAGGTGCAGTAATGACATGGGGAGGATATGTTGCATCGGCAAAAAATTTGACCATGTTAACGCCAACAATGCAAATTCCCTTAGGACTTGTTCAAAGTGTTTTTATTATTAGTGGTGTCATTATCGCGGGCACACAATTTTATAAAATTATACAAGAAATTAAACAGCACCCAAGGCAAGGGGTTGTGCTGACTTTATATGTTGTTATTTCTGTTATTTTATTCTTTGCTTTTACCTACATAAAAGGCTTGGATAGTTTTGATAATTATCTCTATGACAATATTGAATTGATTTCTTTTTTCATGTTGTTTTTGTCATTTTTGTTCTTCTTATTAATGGGGACTTCAATTGCAGTCGGGTTAGCTTTTTCAGGAATTTTTACCTTATTTTTACAGATTGATTTTTTGGATCTTATTAGTACCAGTAGTGAAAAACTATTTAGTGGATTGGATAGTTTTGGTTTTCTAGCATTACCTTTTTTCATACTGGCTGGCAATATAATGAATCAAGGTGGTATTGCTAAGCGATTGATTGTATTTGCAATGTTAATTGGTAAAAAAGTACCTGGTAGTTTATGGCAAACAAATATTGTTGCTAATATGATGTTCGGTTCGTTGTCTGGTTCCGCGATTGCCGCTTCTACTGCAATAGGTGGGATCATTACACCAATGGCTAAAGAGAAGAATTATGATATGCCATTTTCAACGGCTGTAAATGCAAGTTCATCTATTGCTGGCATGTTGATCCCACCAGCTGGCGCCTTTATTGTTTATTCGATGATCACTGGGGGAAATGCATCTATAGCGGCTTTATTTTTAGGTGGATATTTGCCTGGCATGATCATTGGTTTAAGTGTGATGTTAGTTGCTTATCGTTTTGCTAAAAAAATAATTATCCAGTAGATAAAACCCAATATGCGATGGGAGATGTTGCCAGTATTATTTGGCGGGCCTTACCAAGTATGTTTCTGGTTTTTGTTGTTATTGGTGGGATTATTGGCGGTATGTTTACGGCGATAGAAGCCTCTGGTGTAGCGGTTATCTATAGTCTTTTATTAGCCATGTGTTATCGAACTCTTACTCTTAAAAGTTTAATTAAAACCCTCTATGATTCTGCACTCAGTACGGCTGTTATTCTATTTTTAATTTCTTGTTCTGGTTTAATGAGTTGGTCAATGACCTTTGCAAGCATTCCTGACATTGTTGGCGAAATGTTAGTTGCGGTTAGTGATAATAAGTATGTCATTTTGTTAGTTATTAATATTACCTTGTTACTGGTTGGGGTATTTATGGATATGGCGCCAGCACAATTGATATTTACGCCAATTCTTTATCCTGTTGTTATTGGATTGGGTGTTGATCCTGTTCATTTTGGCATCATCATGATTTATAACTTGTCGATGGGTATTGTTACGCCTCCTGTTGGAACAGTGTTATTTGTCTCCTGTGGTATTAGTGGTGAAAAAATTACTAATGTAGTGCGCCCATTATTACCAATTTTCTTAGTGCAATTTATTGGGCTTTTACTGGTTACTTATATTCCTGTATTGAGTTTAGGCTTACCTAAGTTCTTTGGATTAATTAATTAAAGGCGAAAGGCGATAAACATGAAATATTCCTTATTTTCTGAGAACCCATTAACCACAAAAAAAGACTTTCAACGTTTAGTGAAAGACTTATTTGAACCATTAATTCCTTATTATCAGACACAAGGGGCTCAAATTGATTTTGATGAAGGTGGTGCATGTTTTGATATGCGAGCCAGTTCTTTAGAAGGAGTTGCTCGACCTTTATGGGGGTTAGTGCCTTTAGAACTAGGAGGTGGACAATTTAAACACTGGGATCTAATACGTTCGCTTATTATACAAGGCACAGATCCAAATTCAGATCTGTATTGGGGCAGTCTAAAAGATGTTGATCAACGCAGTGTGGAAATGGTCGCAATTGGCTTTTTTATGATTTTGTTGCCACAACAAGCCTGGCACCCTTTGACAGATAAACAAAAAAACAACTTAGTAACATGGTTAGCCAGTATTCAGTACAAGGAAACATCTCACAATAATTGGTTATTTTTTACTGTGATTATTCAGCAAGCATTGGAAGAGGTTGGTCAGCTTGAATTAGTTGATTTAGTGTTAAAAGAAAAGTTTTTGAACAAATTAAAAAATTGGTATTTAGGTGATGGTTGGTACGGTGATGGAGCTATAGAAACTATTGATCATTACGGTGGTTTTGCTTTGCATTATTACAGCATTCTGTATGCAACAAAGTTTAATCATCAAAATGATGAACTTGCTAAGTTATTTAAATTAAGAGCAGATGCCTTCGCAAAACCCTTTAGTTATTGGTTTGCTGATAATGGTGATACTTTAGTACAAGGACGTTCATTAACTTATCGTTTTGCTTGTTGTGGTTTTTGGGGGGCTTACTCACTACTGGATGATACAGAATTTACACCTGGGCAAATTAAGGGGCTTTGGGGCAGACATCTTCGTAGTTGGAAAAATAAACCTATTTTTACACATAATGGAATTTTAACCCGTGGTTATGACTATCCCAATTTACAAATGTGCGAAATCTATAATTCACCGACATCTCCCTATTGGGCATTCAAGGCTTTTTTACCTTTAATGCTTGAGGATGATTCGCCTTTTTGGACAAGTAAAGAAGAGCCTATAGATTATCCAGAAGTTATCAAAGCCATGCCTGCCAGTAAAACTATTGCACAACGTATAGATGGCAATTCTATTATTCATTATGCGGCGACGGTTCATCCAGGTTTTCAACTTGATAAATACAACAAATTCGCCTATTCGACCTTTGGTGGAATGGATATAAATGCCTTGTTGTATTGTGAAAAAATGAGTTTTGGCGATAACATTTTTGCATTTAGTTTTGATGATGGTTGCCATTGGCAAATGCGCCAGAAAAACCTGAATGTTAAAGTGCTAGAAAATCAATTAATCATTAATTGGAGCTCTGGGAAGTACATAGTTTTAACCACAATAGAGGTTAAACAAGACGGTGGTTGTGTTCGTACCCACCGTTTTAAAACTGATCAAGACGTTTGGGTAGTGGAAACTGGTTTTTCTGTTGGTAAATGGTATCAAGAAGAAGAGGTCTTTATTTCAAGTGGTGAACAAGCTTTACAGATTACAGTGCAGGGAAGTAACGGAATCACTACAATTAAAAGTTTGGATACTCATAAAAAATCAGCGCATGTTAGCACACGAGTAAACAGTGATGTTTCCTTTCCTAGAAGTGCGGTTCCTTTTTTATTAACAAAGTTAACAGCGGGAGAGCATATAATATGCAGTTCTTTTAAAATGAATAAATAACCGACAATATTTTAATTTTGCTCATTATCTATTTTATCAGCTAAAAACCTTCTATAAACCTCTGCGTCTATTGGTAAAGTTATCGTTTTTCCTGTAAAAGAAGACAGAATCATGCTGTTTGCTAATTCAACGGATTTTATTCCCTCCTCTGCTGGCGCAATAAGTGAAGCATTAGCGTTAATGATACATTCGTAAAAGTTCTTAATAATAGCGAGATGCTCTTGTTCATGTTGTGGTTCAATAGCAATGCTTATTTGTGTTGTATCAGGTTTTATAAAACCTTGTTCTGCATTTTGACTGAACTGTGTCATTGCTTGTTCATTTTTGGTAAATAACAGCTTTTGATCTTCGTATACTAACTTGCCCTTTTCAGCTGTGATCTCAAGTCTGTTTGTTCCTGGTGCTTCACCTGTAGAGGCAATAAAAATACCTGTTGCACCATTTTTAAACTCGCAATAAGCGTTGACATTATCTTCAACGTTTATATTGTGATACTTCCCTACTTGGCAAAAGGCGGTTACTTTTGTGGGTAAACCAAAAAGCCATTGAAAAAGATCCAATTGGTGCGGACATTGGTTTAATAAAACCCCACCTCCTTCACCTTTCCATGTGCCACGCCAACCGCCAGATTGGTAATATTGCTCGGTTCTAAACCAATCAGTAATGATCCAATTAACGCGCCGAATTTCTCCGAGAGTGCCATCGTCAATTAAGGATTTTATTTTAATAAACGCAGGATTAGTTCTTTGATTAAACATAGTCGCAAAACGAAGGTGTTTTTGTGTGTGATGCGCTTGGAGCATTTTTAATGCATCAGCTTTATGAACTGCGATAGGTTTTTCAGTTAAAACATGTAAACCGGCTTGAAAAGCTTTTAAGGTGATTGGTGTATGCTGAAAATGAGGTGTCGCAATGATTAGAGCATCAATATCAGCTGAACTGATCATTTCATCAATATTGTAAAAAGGCTGTGCGGAAAAACGAGCCGCAAATTCATCTGTTGGTTTTTTGCGTAATCCACAGACGGCACTTAAACAAACTCCAGGAATTTGCATTAAGTTAGAAGCATGTGACGCTCCCATAACACCTAAACCGATAAGCCCAATATTGATTTTTGAGGATGACATAATAGATTGCCTTATTAATATTTTTTAATGTAAAAATGATGATATTAAATAGGCGATATTGAGAGGTTGGGTAGTGTCGTTTTTTGATAGGAAAAGATGTTCTCAAGTAAACCCTGAGAACATCTTAATGTGTTACTTAGTGTCCTGCAACCGCGTTAACGGCAGGTTGGATATATAAGCCTAATACTTCATATTGAAGGTACCAAACTGTGATGGAAACAAAGTAACCCACCAGAATTGTCCATGAATACTTCATATGCGCACCAAAGGTATAAACACCTTTAAGTTTACCCATCACACCAACACCTGCAGCAGAGCCAAAGGAGATCATCGCCGCCACCAACACCAGCTGTTAAGGTTACCAACATCCATTGTGCTAATGGGATATCTGGCGATGATTTTAATACAGCAGACATAACCGGAACGTTATCAACGATAGCAGATAAGAAACCGACACCAATATTTACGTACATAGGATCAAATAAGGTATACAGTTTAACTGCATGGCTTAAGAAACCTGCAAAATGTAATGCACCAACCGCGACTAATATACCGAAGAAGAAGAGTAGGGTATCATTTTCGACTTTAGAAACGGATTTATAAATTTGGATATCGTTATCATGATGTTTTTTCAACCTGTATGCATAAAGTTGTAACAGTGACAAACCAAATAACATTCCCCACATCGGCGGTAAATGCATTAATTGTTTACCTAATACCGCTGAAGCGATAGTAAAGATACCTAGTCCGATAATGACTTTACCACCTTTATGAATTTTAACGGGTTCAGCACCTTCAATTTTCTTTGGTGAGCCTTTAGGGACAAAACGAGACAGTAGGAAGGCTGTCATACCCCAGCCAATAATAGAAGAGGGGAACAAAAATAGGAAATCAACGAAGCTTCCTTTTCCAGCAGACCATGCCATCAAAGTGGTAATATCACCAAAGGGAGACCAAGCACCACCCGCATTTGCCGCTACCACGATATTAATAGTCGCCGGCACAAGGAATGCCTTATTGTTTTTCTCTATGGTAATTAATACCGTCGATAGAATAAGCGCGGTTGTTAAGTTATCTGCAACCGGAGAGATAAAGAAGGCTAGAATACCAGTTACCCAAAACAATTTTTTATAGTTGTAGCCGGAGTTGAGGAGCTTCTCCTTTAGAGCGTCAAATACATTTCGTTCAATCAAGGCTTCAATAAAGGTCATAGCAACAAATAAGAAGAAGAATATTTCTGCAATTTCTAGTATAAGGTGAGCAATTTCAGTATCAAAGGTCGCAAAATTAAGGCCATTAATCGCATAATAGGCCCCTAATAACATAAACATAAAGGTACCAGTGAAGAGGGCTGGTTTCGCTTTGTTAATGTGATATTTTTCTTCCGCCGCAATAAAGTAATATCCTACTACAAATATAACTAATAAAAGCCATCCGAATGGTTCAACAGCTAAATCAACAGCCTGAACCCCGCTTTCTACTCGTGTCATGTTACCTCCAATATAAGAATGAAAACATCAGAAAACCTCTTTAAAATAAAGCATCTAGGGTTTAATGTGTTCAACGTCAAATTTTCAACAGTTTAACAAAAAAATCAGGAAATGCTGTATGTGTCTAGCTTTTTAGCTTCCAAATCGGAGGTAATATTATTCTTAATCAAATAATTAGTAATTTTATCTTAGATTATTGTTATAAAAATCACTAAAACTAAGATAAAAGAGAAGGTATTGATGTGGCGAGCATATAAATATTGCCTTTAATTAATCTAAAAGTTTTAAGAATGATTCAAAGGGAACAGGTTTACTAAATAAATATCCTTGGTATTGATAACAGCCTAAAGAGTCTAAACACGCTAGCTCTTCGTTTGTTTCAACTCCTTCGGCTAATACTTCCATATTTAGCGTCTTACCTAAACTAATAATCATTTTAGCAATTGCTCGCACCTTCAGTTTGTTGGTCAATATCAATAACAAATGAACGATCAATTTTTAATAAAGAAGCGGGAATACGTCTTAAATATGATAATGAAGAATAACCTGTGCCGAAGTCATCAATACTACAATCAATGCCATGCTGTTTTAAATCTTCAATTAATACAATACTGTGTTCAAAGCTTTCTACTAATAGGTTTTCAGTTAGTTCTAGTCCTAAATGCTTAGGTTGAATATTATTTTTTTCAACATTAGAAATGACTAAATCTTTAAAATTAGCTTGTTGTAATTGTTTAGGACTGACATTTATCGATAATTTTTTAAAGGTCGAAGGTAAGCCTCGTTGCTCAAGTATTTTTATATCTCGACAGGCTTGCTCTAATACCCATAAACCAATATCTAGGATCAAACTGCTTTCTTCTGCAATAGGGATATAGACTTCTGGAGAAACCATTTCTCGTGTGGGATGATGCCAGCGCAATAAGGCTTCGGCACCAATAATTTCCTTTTTGTGATTATATTGAGGCTGATAATATAAACAAAATTCATTGTTTTGTATTGCCTGTTTCATTTCCTTTACATAAGCGTGTTTTAAATGAATCTTATCTGACATTGATTCCTGATAAAGTAGTGCTTTTGTTTTATTGGATCGTTTTGCTTCATGCATCGCAATATTAGCAAAGGGAATGATATCTTTATATTGGCTACTTTTAGTCGCTAGGTTTTGAGTGTCATCATTTTCAACAGCACGTTCTTCAAAAAATGCTGTTGAGGGTAAAAATGATAACCAATGCTACAGAAAATTTTAAATAAATTACCCTCACAGGTTAAGGGTAAATTTATTGCATGGTTAATTTTTAATATTATGCCATCTACAATTTCCTGTGCTTTTGTCATATCCTGAGGCAAGTGAGATAACAATAAAATAAACTCGTCCCCTCCAAATCGTGCCACATTCAAGTGCTCACAGGAAAGCGCATTTAACCGTTGAGCGAGTGCAATTAATACTTTATCTCCAATACTATGACCCATCTCATCGTTAATAGCTTTAAAACGATTTAAACCAAGAAAAATAAGACAACCGTGATGTTTTTCTTGAATTGCGCGGACATAGTCTTGTTTAAGTAATTCTTTTATATATTGTTGGCTGAATAATCCTGTTAAAGCATCATGTTGTGCTTCATAAATGGCGCGTTTGTCGGCTTTTTTTCTGGCTTCCATTTCAAGTAACAAGGAATTATAAACAATATTGCTGTAACAACTTGTTGAGAGTTTAACAAAAATAGGTTGTAAGGCCTTTGCAATAATAGGTTCAAACTCAACACGAGTTTCAAAAATAATAATGCCGTGATTAGGTAAATCAAAGGCATATAAGAAAGTACCGTTTATTTCTTCGAATAACACATCATTTTTTGTCTGCTGTGCTTTTTGGAAAAATTCTGCAATATATGTGTTTCTTGCCAGGCTTTACCTTCTTTATTTTTAGGAACACTTAAAAAATGTCGTGTTTGGTATGGCGTCTCGTTACTAATGATAATTGCTCTACCATCGCTATTTTGATGAAGGTAAACGTGCGCACTAGATAAACTTAAACGGGTAAAACACACCTTGATAAAATGTTTTAACATTTTATCAAGGTCAAAATCATTGATGACGGCCATTGCCAATTCATGTTGCAGTGAAATAATAAATAGTGCTTTATTCATAATTTATAGACAACCTATCACTGTTGATTTGTTAAGTAATTTCATCGCTCCACCCTGATCATTAGCTATTTCCCCTAAGGACAAAACACCTAAAATGATATTCGTGTCCTTATGTGTATAAAGCATATCCAGTTCTTGAGTGAAATCATCCTGTAAATAAAGTTTTCTGCTGATGCAGTCGAAGGCAATGGTGAGGTTACATTCTGATGAATTTAAGTTATTTAAGGCGCTAACCGCTGAATTGATTAATGAGTCTTTTTCACCTTTTAGAATGTATAACATAGAACTATCGGGGATATTTCCAACACATTGAATCGATGAGTTTGAATGAACAATGGGATCTCTGACTAGAAGTTCTCCATTAATATTTTCAATACCAAAGGGGAAATGACGTGATATTTGAAAAAATTCATGTTGGTCAAATTTATATTGACTGAGTTTTTCTACGGTTTCTTTATAGACATTAAATGCATCTTCATAATTCAAACTTTTAATTGTAGATCCATTTGAATCAGTGACCAAAAAAGGGCCATCAAGTATTGTCCAGCCATGACCAATGCTTGTTGATAAAGGGCGGTTGAATGTGATCAATTGAATAATATCACTTTTGAGCCCTTGGTTTGTGTATACGCAAGGTCTTTGAACAAAGTCGATATAACCAGCTCCACCACCAGCAATCGTCATCTCACGGTCTAATGTGCTGTATAATTCCTCGAGAAAAAATTCAGTATTTGCCATCAATCCATCGTAAAACATCAAGCAACTTGTCTCTTGTTTTAATGAGGTATTATCATCTATAAGTTGGCTAATATTGGCTGAATGGTCATCATTAATGTGAAATTGATGGTTACTTATTTCAAAGTCTAATCCAATAAACAGTACACCTTGCTCTAATAATTTATTACCGATAAAGACATTGACATATATACCGCCACAAACAGGTATGTTTATTGTTTGTAATAGGTTATTAATGTCACTTTCAATATATTGATTATCGCTACAACTCAGAATGATAATACTTTGCGGTTGTTGCGCTAAAATTAGTTGAAGCCCTTCATTAAAGGTTTCAAAACTACCATTATCACTATGCCATGTAACCATTTGATTATTCATAAAAGAATTTAACTATTAGTATTGAAATGAAATTAACTATAGTTAATATTACAGATTTTACAAAATCAATTGTCATGTAAATGTCACATATAAGTATTTAATTTTTGATGTGAACATTATATTAGATCACAACATTGTTTTTTGTTTTAAAAGTAATCGTTTAAAACCAGCAAGAGCAATCAATATTAATGTGATAAATCCTAAACTACCTCCACCTGAATCTCCACTAGAAGACACTGTTGCGTTAACCTCTTCGGTTGTACTGCTGACAGAAAATCTTAGCTGATAAGATTGTTCGGATGCATCGAGTGTGGAAGTGGCGTTTGCAGTAACAGCCAGCTGTGCTTCAAATAAAGCATCATTGTCAATACTATTAAGTAAATCAAACTCAATGTAACAAGCAGTATCGGAGGCATAAAGTGTTGTGAAGCTACAATTATCAGATAAAGTGAAGATACTGCTGTAGTCAGAATCAAAGCTTAATTCACCAATACTGATGGCGTCGTCAGTATTAGTATTGCTTCCATAATGATAAACACCAATAAGTCCTGTGCTGGTACCATAAATAGTACCTTCTTCAACAACTTGAACACCATCTATTTGCGCCAAAATCCAACTTCGTAAGTTACTAATATTGGCAAAAACGCCAGGTACATCAGAGCAACTAGAGGCTCCCCAGCTGACGATACCGAGTAATGTAAGTTGACCGTCAACAGAGGAAAATAAGGGGCTTCCGCTATCACCAGAGCAAGCATCAATAGCAGTACCATCAGAATAGCCAGCGCAAAGCATATTGTCAGTGAGTGAACCAGATTCGTTCCAGTAGCAATCGCCATTAGGTACGTAGGGTAAACTTGCTTCCTGTAGCGTTGTTGGGATAATTTCATCATTACTGGCGTCTTCATCTGCTGACATAGAGCCATAACCAATGAGTGTCAGTACTTTACCTGTTGCCATATTATTTAATTGAGTTGAAGTGGCAAGGGCAGGGCCAGGTTGATAATAAGCATCAGTCAATTCAATTAGTGCAATATCATAATCATAATCGGTGTTGCTATCATCATTGTCAGAGGCAACATAACTAGGGTGAATGATAACTTGGTTGACATCGTGAACTGTTGCACCAGATCTTCGTGCAATAGTGGTTGATGAGTAATGAGATGAATCTCCAATCACAAGGCTAAATTGAGATGCATCATAAGCGCTTGCGTTTCCAGAACTATCATCATTTTCATATACACAATGGGCTGCGGTTGCTACCCAATGTGAGCTAATTAAAACACCACCACAGCTATAATTCCCAGATTGATATAGAGCTACCATCCAAGGATATGCTCGTTCGGCATCATCGCCACCAACAATAAAAGTGGTTGCCGTAACTGTTGCAAGGGATTGAAATGAAAACAAAGACATAAATACAAAAACAATCGTTTGTAATTTATTGGTTAGAGAGAACGAGTTTTGTATTTTGTAAAAATGGTTTTTGATAGCGGAGAAAATGTTTTTCATTTTTTACCCTTAAACACACAATATTAAAGAAATAAGATCCTCTTTGAGAATGCGATTAAATGCAATTGTATTAAATATTTGATCTATATTTTAATCAGTAAAACAGATCAGCTAATTATTACAATTGATATAATAGCAGGGTAGATACCTTGATCTCATATATTGATAGAGGAATTATAAATAGAATAGCCTATTTCAAGCATTATTAATTTAAATTCAAAATAATTACTAAAAAACAATATTAATAATGAAATATCCAGTGTGAATGGAAAGGTTATTATAACCTTTCCATATTTATTCACGTTTTCTAATTTACTTTAATGTTGTGGTGGGTTGTCTGGACGAAGAATAAGGGTGCCATTTCTATCTTCACAGGTACCGGTAATGATTTCTCCATCACGACCTTCAAATTCCGCACTATCACCTTCACTTTTATCTTCACAAGCAGTTGTGGCTTCAGGTGGTGGACCTGGATTTCCAGAGGGACCTTGTTGATTAGCAAAAGTGAATTGACTTGTTAATAGCAAAGCGACAGAAGTTAATATTAGATTTCTTTTCATATTGATTTCTCTATTTAGGTGTTAAGGGGATTAATCGTTGGGTAACAAGATACATTTTAAATATGTAAGAAATGCGTAAATAATAAGGAAGTTGATATAAATAGATAGTTTGTTTTTATACTTAAATTTGATGTTTAGTGTCTGTGGAAATTGGCCTAATAATCTATTTTAAAAGTCTTAGATTGCTTTGTTAAATTATTATTATCATAGGAACAGTCGCTTTAAAGTGATTACTTAACAGAGAAAGAAGGGATTAAACTAACCTAATAACTTATAAAAGCAATGCTATTATTTGTATATAGTTTATTTTCCCTTTAAAATTTGAACATAAAAAATTAAACGCCTATTTAAATATTACCACTTTAATTATTAAGAAGATAACACTGAGTTTATACCTTAATAGTAATGCTTGTATCAGTTTCATAATAATTCCAACTTTATTTTAACTTGCAAATAATGGCCATTGAAAATGTTTTTTAATTGTGGCGTTTGTTATGTGATTGCCTGTTAAAATAAACTAAACTTATGTATAATGGTCATTATTTGTAGGTTTTAATGTGTTAAGAGGCTGTTTTGATAAATGACGTATTGAATTGTGTTAAACAACTTAAAGCAATAGATAGATTCATTTTTCTAGGAATGCTTTTTCATAATAAACCCTACATTAATGGTAATAGAAAACAATTAGTCACTGACTATGGTTTTTCCGAAGCTGTGATTGAACGGACCTTAAGTAAATTGGTTGAAGCAGGATTTTTAGAAAAGCAAATTGAACCACAAAAGGCAGGACAGCGAGGTCGCCCCTCTTTTCAATATAAAAATATAATCCTAGGAAAAATTAATAAAGAACTGAATGCCACATTAAATTTGCAGATTATTTTTTCAAATGAAAAGATAAAAAATTTACTTTTAAGTGCGTTTAACGAAGATAAAAATGACGATTTAAAAGCTGATAGTAAGTTATTATTAATCGTTTTATTACATCATGCAGATAAATTTGGTTTTGTTGAGAACTTAGATAATGCAACACTGTTGAAATTAACAGGTATGAAACAACAAGCATTAGAGGGACAAATCCAAAGATTAATCGACTTGGGTTATATTTGCTCTAAAGTGTCAGGCATAAATAATAAGTATTTATTTGGTCGAAAAAGTTCTGTTTTTATTTTAAATATGCAACATATATCCTTTAAAGATTGCTCAGAAGCAAACACTACATTCTTGTATTTTAAACACCCTGATAGTTTGATCTATAAACCCGGTTACCAGTTAAGTGGTAAACAGCGCTTTATTAATTTCTCCGCGCCTGGCACCTTTGAAGCGCAAAAGTTAATTTTATTATCTATTGAGATGGAAACATTAAATAATGATAGGTCTATTTCTGAAGAACAACGTAAGCAAAACTGGGAGTCACGCTCGTTATATTCCGAGGTAATGCAGTTGATTGATTATCAACACTTTAAAGACATTGCACTATTTTTTGTAACAAAATCAAATCCAGAGACTTTTGCTACTTATTTACAGTTTAAATTAAATCAATACGCCTCTAAATTGCTTTCACAGAATGTATATCTGGCTAATACTGATAATAAACTTATTAAACAAGCAATTAGCCATGATATTTTTCATCCTAAGTTGGATATGGCAATTGTTGAGCAGGTCGCTTTTAATGAAAAAATGTTTACAGAGATACATAAAAAATCAGTCGTGGATTTAATTTATGGGCTTTGCTTAATGATTGCTCGTGATATTTCCAAAATAATTACGGCACAAAATTTACCGGAGAGTCTTTGTGATAAGAGTTGTGGAGATTCTGTGGAAGTTCATAAACGACAGTTAATGTTAACGAATTTTAGGATTTTACCTCCTTTAAAGAGAGACTTTAGGTATTTAGCAATCAGTAGTGATTATCCGGTTCGACAAGAAAAATCCTACTTTATTTATGGTGATACCATTGTGAAAAAATATCAACTTGATGATTCATTAGTTGGAGAACAAGTTTTGTTGAAAGTAGAGGAGGATTTTTCTTATAAAACATTTATTTATGGCTCTGATGAAAGCCTTAATTCTGCTAAAAAATTATTGCAGACTATCGAGTCTCGTTTCTTAGAAGCCCGTTCAACATTGCCTGAGGCACAGCTTTTTTGCTTTTCTCTACACCAACACCCAGGCGTCAAATATTCATCCCACGATGGGCAAGGGTGGTTATTGCCACCCAAACACATGAGTGAACTCGCTCAGTAACATATTCACTTTCAGTTAGCTTCTCTTAAGGTTAGTTAACAAATATAGACAGGGTTAGTTTATGGAATCATTTGGTGTCCTTAATTATGTTACTTATTTAATAGGTGCTTTTTTTATTATTTTATTACCGGGCCCTAATTCTTTATATGTTTTAGCACTTTCGGCACATCAAGGCAGTCGTGTTGGCTGGATGGCAGTTCTGGGGGTATTAGTTGGGGATTCAGTTTTAATTTTAGCTACCGCATTAGGAGCTGTTACCATTCTAACCGCTTATCCTGCCATCTTTATGTTTATTAAATATGCTGGTGCAGGTTACCTTATTTATATAGGTTACAATCTCCTTGCTGGTGCAATTAAATCATGGCGCCAGTTGGATCAAGCAAATTTAGATGCCACAGTAGAAGTCAAAAAAACAACAGCGGGTAAAGCTTTTAGAAAAGCGTTACTAGTAAGTTTATTAAATCCCAAAGCTATTTTATTTTTCTTTCTTTTTTTGCTCAGTTTGTTGATCCAAGTTATGCGCAACCCGTGATCCCTTTTCTCATTTTGGCACTAACTATTCAAGCAATGAGTTTGTTATACCTTGCTTTACTTATTTATGCAGGAACTACACTTGCAGAAGCATTTCGAAAACGGAAGAAAGTGAGCGCTATATCAGGAGGAAGTGTTGGAGTTGGTTTTATTGGCTTTGCAGTTAAACTGGCACTTGCAAGCGCCAGTTAATATAGAATGATTGAGTGAAGCAGTGTTATCAAATTCTAGCTAAGGAGCAATCTTTTAAGCTACCATTTGATAACACTCTTTCCCCTTGTGTTTCATTTTACGCTTAAATGAACCTTTGCCTTTTTAGCTTTTTCTACTCGCATAGAAAAAAATTTACTGGTTACTAATGCGCCCAATGCAGAATGGTTAATTGTGCCACGGGCAAGATCCGTTTGTTTTTGTATTTGATTTGGAATTGCTTCCACAGTCATTTTTTTATGTTTTGCCATCTTGTGTAACTCCTTTGTTCACATTTAATTGGAAAGCGTAAATTAGGCTATTTTTAAATAATATACAAAATATATTTTCATTATTTCTCATTTATTTTTAGTAAAACTAAACACAAATAATGTTTACTAAATTAACTATGTTTCATACTATGATTTTCAATAACCCAATAGCAGTATAATCAAGGCCTAATAATCTTAAAGGATATAAACATGAAAAAAACGAGTTTAGTTTGGGATATACCTTTACGCATCTTTCATTGGTTATTTGCAACCACCATCCTCTGTTCATGGTTCACTATAGAGCAAGGCTATATTGATAATCATATGTTGCTGGGATATTTTGCACTTGGTTTAGTTATGTTTAGAGTACTTTGGGGATTTTTCGGTTCGAAACATTCAAAGTTTGTTTCTTTTTCCCAACACCTAAAAGGGTACTTAATTATATTTCTGCCATTAAAAAAGGAAAGTCACCCTATGTAGCTGGGCATAATCCACTCGGCAGTTTGATGGTATTTGTAATGATCATATTAGTCTGTTTACAAGCAGTAAGTGGATTATTTATCGATGATGGTGTGTTTTCAGCAGGGCCTTATCACGATGTATTTGATAAGAGTGTTGAAAATGTTATGAAATTTATCCATCATAACTTTTTTGATTTTATGATAATTGCCATTGTTTTTCATATTTCGGCAATCGCCTTTTATTGGAAAGCTAAAAGCAAAATTTAGTGTTGCCAATGATTACGGGTAAAAAAGACGCCGACACAATCAGAGAAGAGGACAAAATCCCACATTCAAAAATCGTACTCGCCATTCTGTTAGCTATTATGGTTGCGGTATTTCTATATTGGTTGGTAGTAATCAATGCACCCGTTATAGAAGAGTTTTATTATTAATCACTATAAATAATTGTCCATTGAAAAGGCCATCTCACTTTTAAGTCAGATGGCCTTTGTTTTAAGAGCTTATTAATATTTTAGAAGTGAATAATCTAAACAGAATTAATCTCTGAAGTCATCATGACAACCGCCACAGGTTTTACCTACACCACCAATAGCTTTTTTGATTGCACCTTCATCTTTAGACTGTGCGGCTACCATTAAGGCCGAAGAAGCAGAAGTTAAGTTTTCAATGTTAGTTGCAAATTTGTCTTGTTCTGTCCAGATTGAGTTTTTCGCATCGGTTGTCACATTAAAACTAGATGTATCGGTTTTGAAATAGTCACCTAACATCAAAGATAATTGATTTATACGCAAGGCATTTTTTTCGACAACCGTCGCGTCAACAGGGATTTGTCCTTTAGCCATAGCGCCTAATGAACCCATGTTACTACTGATTAAAGAAAAGATTGATTGACGTAATTCAGTTGCTTTTATGGCATGTTTTTCTGATTGTGCAACGTCAGCAAAAACTGATGTCGTACTAATAGAGACAAGACCAACTAACAATACTTTAGATAGAATCTTCATATAAATCCTTATTAATGGTTGTAGTGGTGAGTTTAACCTTTGTTAGACTCTTAGTATGAGTCACTTAAGCTTATAATGCAAAAGTGACTTCGTTAAGTTAAAGTTCACAATATTTAACATTTGCGCAATTAATTAACATTTGAATGTTTAACTTCTGCTTAAACATTAACAACAATATTGCCTGTCGCTCCCGATTCCATTACTGCTTTATGTGCTGAGCTTATTTCATTTAGTTCAAAACATTTTGCAATGATTGGTTTGATAAAACCTTTTTGAGCTCCTTCATATAGCGCCTGATGGATTTCTTTTAACTCCGAAAGGGTCGCTTGGGCTAAAGCCATACCCATAATACAAGCATCCCTAGCCATTAAATCACGTGGATTGATTTCAACATTGCCACGGCTACCAATCACTACTACTCGTCCGCCTTTATTAAGTAAGGGTAAATCATCACCTAAATTTTGATTCGCCAGCATTTCTAAAATAATATCAATAGGGGCTGTTTGTTGTATTTGTTGATAATGCTCAGCTTGATGGTGATTAACCACCATATCGGCGCCTAACTCTTGTAATAGGGCAACACCTTCTTCAGAGCCTGCACTGGCAAAAACTTTACAACCCTTTGCTTTGGCGAGTTGTAGAGTCGCTAAACCAACACCACCACTTGCTCCGTGTATAAACACTGTGTCTGATGCTTGACAATTTGCACGTACAAATAAAGAGCGCCAAGCGGTTGCATAAGGCACACCCAAACAAGCTCCCTGTTCAAAACTAAGTTTATCTGATAGTGGAAAAACCTGATTAGGATTGGCAAGTGCTTGTTCGGCACTGGCTCCTGTTAACGTTCCTGCACAATAAACACGTTGTCCAACCTGAAAACCATCAACATTAGCACCTAACGCGAGGATAACACCGGTCGCATCTTTACCTGGGGTATGCGGGAAAGTGGTTGTATAATTATTAGTACCAGCTGCGATATAGGTATCAACGGGATTAACACCAGCGGCTTTAATTGAAATGAGGATTTGGCCATCTGCTACTGTGAGATCAGGGCATTCATTTAATTGAAATTGTTCACCATAGTCTTGTGCTTGTATTGCTTTCATTCGATTCACCATTAGTGTTATTTTGAAATGAAAGCATACATTAATTTTTAGGGCTATCGATACAAAAAGAGATAAAGCTGTGATCTTGTATTCACTAAAAACCTAATTTATTTTCAATGTTCTCAATTAAATAGCTCAAACCTTGCTCATCGATTTCAGAAAAACGATTTACGATCGGGCTATCGATGTCTAATACCGCGACGGTATTACCGTTAACATTTATTGGTAAAACAATTTCAGATTGACTGGCAGACATCACAGGCAATATGCCCAGGAAATTCATGTACATCTGCAATACGTTGAACACTATTAGTGCTAAAGGCTTTACCACAGACTCCTTTGTTTAAATCTATGCGAACACAGGCGACATTACCCTGAAAGGGACCTAATATCAGTTGATTTTCTTTTAAGATATAAAATCCAACCCAGTTAATATTACCCATATTCATATTCAATAGTGCACTGATATTAGATAAATTAGCGATCAGGTCAGTTTCTGTTTCTATCAAAGACAGCGCCTGTTGAGTCAGTAGTTGATAATCTTTAAATGTTTGCATAACTGATGTTTTACCTTTTCTTTTATTGATTTTAAGCAGAAAGCGTTAACCCTTTTGAGGCTAACGCTTTTATTGTGTCTGTTCGAGCTTCGAGCTTCGAGCTTCGAGCTTCGAGCTTCGAGCTTTCCAGCCTTCAAGCCTTCGAGCCTTTCTGCGTTCGTTTTTATATTTTGACGATCAGCTTACCTTTATTTTCGCCTTTAAAAAATAAATTTAAACCATCGATGGCAGATTCTAAACCTTCCAATACATGAGACCTATGTTTAATTTTACCAGCCATAACGTAAGGTGTTAGTTTTTCAAGTAATGCAGGTACTTCATGAAAATGATCTGGCATCGTAAAGCCTTGAATCGTTAAACGACGTTTAATCACGTTTAACCAGCTTGGGCCAGGTGTCGGAACGGCTTTATCGTAATCAGCAATTAAACCACAAACTACTACGCGACCATGCGCATTCATTCGATCTACAATTAAATTTTGAATCGGGCCTCCGGTATTTTCAAAATACAAATCAATACCATTAGGTGCATAACGCTCAAGTCGCGCATCAAGGTCATCGCTTTTATAGTTAATCGGCTGCATCGAAGCCTAACTCATTAACAATCCAATCTGCCTTTTCGTCACTTCCCACCACACCAATCACATTTAAGCCATCTGCTTTTGCAAGTTGTCCAACAATTGAGCCGACTGAACCCGCGGCACCCGTTACAATAATCGTTTCACCTTTTTTGGGTTTGCCGACATTAAATAACCCCTGTGTTGCTGTTAATCCAGGTAGCGCAAAAACGGATAAAATTTCTTCATCTGGTAGAGGCACTGCAACTTTATTAAGCCCTTGACCGTTACTAACAAAGTATTCCTGCCAACCCATTAGTCCCATGACTCTCTCACCAACTTTAAAATCAGGATGGTTACTTGCTACAATTTCACCAATACCGGAGCTACGCATCACATCACCTAATGCAACTGGTGGAATATAACTGTTAGTATCCGGGCTCATCCAACCAAACATAGCAGGATCAAGTGACATATGGTTTTGTTTTACGAGAAATTCACCCTCGGCTATTACTGGCATTTCTTTTTGTACGATAGAGAATAAATCTGAGGTTATCGGGCCTGTACCTGGACGTTTAATCAAGTTGATTGCTGTGTATGTAGTCATAAATAGTTCCCTTTGAATAATTTAATATTTCTGTCATTTAAAATGGTTGTATTTTTAGGTTGTGCAAGCATTATGTATTGCTTTTAATGTAAGATATAGTGGTTAATTGGCGAATGATTATTGTCAAAAAGGCAATAATAATAAAAAAGAGAGAATGATGGATCAGTTAAAAGCAATCAAATATTTTGTAAAGGTCGTTGAGGTAGGTAGCTTCAGTAAAGTCTGCGACATTATTTTCAGTACCAGCTTCTTCGTTATCGCGTCGTATTGCTGATTTAGAAAGCAATTTAGGTGCGACACTATTAAAACGCTCGACACGCTCTGTAACCTTAACTGAAATTGGCAAAATATATTATCAGCAAGTGAGTGAAGTTTTGGCATTGCTGTCATTGAGTGATGAAACAGTTAAAAACTACCAATCGACCCCCATGGGTATGTTAAATATCAGTTCCATGGTTGGTTTTGGTGAGAAAATATTATTACCACTGTTAGATGAATTTAATCAGCTATACCCAGAGATCACTCTAAATGTCAGTTTAAGTGATGATTTAGCGACTCTAGCACGCGATGAAGTAGATATTGCTGTTCGAGGTGGTTATGCGCCTGACGAGCGTGTTATCGCCGTAAAACTGATGGAAAATAACTTTATTGCCGTGGCGTCACCTCAATATTTGCAGGAAAATGCCGTGGATGAGCATGGAGTGATAGAGGCAATACAATTAAAGCAACATAAAGGGTTGTATTTTAGAGCTCCTACAGGGCGTATACCATGGATTTGTGAAATTAATAACCAACGTCAGGATGTCTCTGCGCCACAGGTTTTATCAACAAATAATGGCAAGTGGCTGGTTGAAAAGGCAATATCTGGAAAGGGTATTTTGATGATGCCTCGCTGGGTACTACAATCTCAGCTTGATTCAGGCGAATTAAAAGAGCTTACTATAGAGCCAAGTCTTGATATCAGTAAACGTAAAGATTTAGGTGTTTTTATGCTATATCAAAAACAGCGCTATCAAGTACCAAAAATAAAAGCCATGGCTGACTTCTTAGTATCAAGAGTGAAGGGCGTTTATTAAACGCCCAGAATATTTTTTAATTGCCAATCAGCAAGCTTTCTACCTTGGCTTTATCAGGAACTGATCCTGAATGTAATAATTCACCATCAATGGAAATAGCCGGTGTGCTTACTACACCTGCTTCCATAATGGCTTGTAAATCAGTTTGTTTAGTTAATGAAACCTCAACATTTAGTCGTTTAGCTGTTTTTTCTATTAAATCTGCTGTAGTAACACAATTTTTACATCCAGATCCAAATACGATAACGTTTTTCATTTTATTTTCCTTTTATTGTTGATAATGATTTATATAAGTTATTTTTAAAAATTAACTGCGTTAAATAACCAGCCCATTAAGCTTAAAGCTAGTAATAGGTAAGCACCGATAAACATTAAAAGACGTGAATTCATTACCTGCTTGAGCATCATAAATTCAGGTAGACTCACTGCCACAGCACTCATACAAAATGCTAATGTTGTCCCTAAGGGAATACCTTTTAATAACAAGCTTTCAAGAATAGGTACAATAGCGGTGGCATTGATGTACATAGGAATTGCTAAAAGCGTTGCTACAGGCACCGACCACCATTGTTTAGCTCCTAAATGTTCGCTAAACCATTCCGCTGGAATCGCACCATGAATAAGGGCACCAATGCCCACACCAATAACGACCCATTTCCATATGCGAGTAAATATTTCTAACATTTCATTTTTAGCAAATTGATGACGTTCCATTAAAGTCATGGTTTTTTCGGTGTTTTTAATTTCAGGTAAGTCATCTGTTTGTTTATATTTTTCAGCTAAAAATGCCACCAACCAACGCTCACCTTTTATAAAATCAACTAGAAAGCCTGCTGTCATACCAAGTGTTAAACCAATGGCAATATACATAAGGGTAAATTTGAGGCCTAATAAAGAACCTAACATCACTACAACCACTTCATTAATTAATGGTGAAGTAAGCAGAAATGCAATGGTGACACCAAGTGGAATACGTGCTGAAATAAACCCCATAAAAAGAGGAATGGAGCTACAGGAACAAAAAGGGGTGACAGAACCAAAAAATGATCCTAAAAAGTAACCGGTAAAACGATTTTTACCCTGCAAGTAATAACGTACCTTTTCAGGATCAAGGGTTGCTCTTACAATGGCAATTAAATAAATCAGTAGGATCAGTAATACTAAAATCTTACTGGTATCTTCTATAAAAAAGTGAATTGAGTTGGCTAGTCGTGTGTCTTGGGTAAGTCCAAATACGGAAAATGTCAGCCAATCAGCTAAGTAGGTGAAAATCTCAAACATTTTCTTTCTCCTTATAAATGTGTTGTTTTACTATTAACACGTATGAGGAGCAGAAAAGATGCAGATTATTTTAAATTATTTTAATATTTGTAAATTGAGCTACGAGCATCCGGTTTTACAGCCTTACAGCCTTACAGCTTTATAGCATTCCAGCCTTATAGCCTTAACGTTAGCGAGGCGTAAAACAACAGACCTTATTTTCTGAGAATTGTACGTTACAGGAGGTGACCATTTGTTGGCGTAACTTTTTGCGTGCACGTTGTATTCTGGATTTAGTAGCAGGTAAAGACAAATGATGTTTCTGAGCGTATTCCTGTTGTGACAATCCAAACATATCACATTGTTCAATGATATTTTTATCCTCTTCATCTAATTCAGAAATCACTCGTATTAAGCATTGTTGTAGGTTAACAAGAGGGGTTTCAATATTTTCATCTTCAAATTCGTTATAAACCTCACCTATTTCTAATTTGGTTTTTCTAAAATCATCAATAAGCGTATTTTTGGCGACTTTAAATAACCAGCTTTTAGCGTCATCTAATTCACAAAAACGTTCTTTATTCTTCATGGCTTTAATAAACAAATCCTGCAAAAGGTCCTGAGTCAGATCTTTATCTGCTGTTTGTTTGAGCAACCAGTTTTTTACTAATTGCTCATTTTCATTCCAAGCGGTCATTAAACAATGCACAAGGGTTTCCTTATTGGTAACAATTACCCGATTATAATCTCCCTTAAATTGATGTGAATAGTTTACAAGAAATAAATATCAAACAGGTCTGTGAGATAACTTTCTTATTTTTTGCTTATTGTTTGCATTTTCTGTTGATATTCTCCCAAGAGTCTTTAGATTAACTCTTGTTCTGTTAAATGATTTAAACGACAAAACTAAACCAGTATAAACACCTTTATGCTTTCAACTTGTTTCTATTAGAAATACTTCTTTTAACATTTAATTGATATAACAAATAATTAATGGAGGCTTCATTGCCTAACTTAACTTTTTTCAAACATAAATTAATAGCCCTGTGTTTAATTAGTGTATTTACCCTCACGGCCTGTGAAAGCGAAGGGCTATTTGGAGCCCTTATTGATGATAATTGGATAGAGGATGATGTTGTCTGTGATGATGATACTACTTCGGTTAGCTTCAAAAAGGTGGCTTATTGGGATGGTGACGACATGGATAACATGGATGAGGCTGATTATGACCAACTCACTCACCTTATTTATGGCTATATTCAAGTGAATTCCGATGGCAGTCTTGTTGAATTAGATGGCGATGAAGAGGACGATTTTGAAGATATGGTGGCAGTTGCACAGGGAGAAGGTGTAGAAGTACTTATTTCTATTGGTGGTGATACTGGTGATACTAATCTAAATACAATTGCCAATTCTTCTTCATTAAGAAATACCTTTACCGATAATGTACTGGATTTTATTGAAGATTATGATTTAGATGGCGTTGATTTAAACTGGCAAACACCTACCGATGATGATGAAGGTGAACTGTTTGAAGAGTTAGTTGAAGATCTTTCCGATGAAATGTGGGATGAAGGTTATATATTCACCATCTCAGTAATTTCTGGTGTCGGTGATGATGAAGACTATGGTGATGTCATTGATAGTACGGTTTTTGATTATGTCGATTTTGTTAATGTCAGAGCCTTTGATACTGAAAATAGCGATGATCTTCATTCATCTGAGCAAGATGCGATTGATGCAATTGATTACTGGACGGGCCGTTGTGTTATTCAAAACAAACTCGTATTGGGTATTCCATTATATTCAGCCGGTGATGCAGTAAGAAGTTACGATTATATCGTTGAAGACGATACTGATTATGCCTGTGTTGATGAAAGTGAAGGGCGCGATTACAACGGTATTCCAACGGTGATTAGCAAAACAGAATATGCTATGGATTATGCTGGTGGGGTAATGTTGCAATCATTAGATCAGGATTCCTACGAAAATCCTCTTTATTCATTACTAGATGCTGTTAATGAAACCGCTGATGGCTATGATGTCAGTATCTGTGATTAACTTTCAAAGACAAACCGCTAGAAATATCTAGCGGTTTAACTATTATAATTTGGCATAACTATCTAATTTTCTAAACAGAGTTTTTCTAAAGGGGTAAGATTTTAATATCTCATCAAAGAAAATCACACCAAACACGACCACTAAAGGTGCATCTAAATAGATTAAAAAGGCACATAGTGGCAAAGAAATAACCCACATCGTAATAATATTAATGCGCACAATTAAATAGCTCTCTCCCATTGCACGTACCATATTGCCACAGAACATATTATTAGTTCTAAATAGCGGAATAAAGATATAAGCAGGTGTCATGATAGCTAAAGCAGTTAAGGTTTCTGCTGATAAATTGGTGTAGATGTAAGGTATCGCTTGGCTAAAAGCATAGAAAGCAAATACCATCAGAATTGACATCAAGGTTGCAATCAATCTTGATTGTAATACAAAGGGTGGAATCGCTTTATAATCGCCTTTACCGATGAACTGGCTAACAAATATAGTACTCGACTGTGCCCACGAGTTAACAAACATTGAAGCGATTTTAATCCAAGGTAATATTAAAGTAATAGCCGCGTAGGATTGTACTGGTAACTGTGCAAATAATACCTGAAATAGCATTTGCCCAGTTAATAAAACAATAAAGTTTGCCACAATGGGCACAACTTCATCGAGATGTGTTTTGATTGAAGCCTGGCTAACGACACTAAAGCCAGCGACAAAACCGTTAATTTTTTCTTCATTAAATCGCCAGAATAAATATATGAAGCGAACTGCAATAGCAATGACACTTCCCCAAGGCGCACCTGCTAATCCCATTTCAGGTGCGCCCCATAAACCATAAATTAAGGCGCGCTACAAATCACATTAATTGGTATTTCAACTAAAAAACCATAAAGTGGGATACGTGATTTTTTACTGGCATTAAAATACACCACAATCACCTGTGAAAGGGATGAGAAAGCTAACAAACAAAGAGAGATATTTACGTAACTAATCGCCTGTATTGCCACTGCTTCAGTGTGAGTAATAAGGTCAATAATCTTTTCAATAGCAAAAAATAGAAAAATCAATGCAAGCAAAGAAAAGCTTAGGTTGATCACCCAGCCTGAAGCCATTTCTAAGCCAACTTTATTGATATTGCCTGCACCAATGGCACGAGATAATACTAATTGAGTTCCGTTTGCGATGGCAAATTGAATGCCAATAATAAAAGCAATTATTGCTCCGGCAATACCAAAAGCGACAACTGAAATATCACCAAGAGAGGCGACTAATAACAAATCAATAATGGTGACCGATTGTATTAATATTGCGTTAAAGGCCATTGGCCAAGCTGTTGCAGTAATTTCAGATAGGGTTTGTTTGGATAAGTTTTTAAATAATTGCATGATGTTCCGAGAAAAATAATAAAACCAAAGAAATAAGCCTATTTTTGAAAGGTTTGAGTGTTTATAGTTGTTTTAAGCAAAATGTATAACTTCATCTTGTTTAATAACCACTATATTATATTAAAAGAAATGCTGTTTCACTATTTTTGAATGAGATTGATTGCTAATTGATAGGCGAACTACATTTTTATGCAAATGATCTAAAGTTAGCCCAATTACGTAACTAATTTCTCCGAAATTCACTAACTGGGCATTAAATGCTCTAAGGTAAAGTAATGAAAAGGTCACTGAATGTATTAATTTTTTTGATGACAATGTTTCTACCTGTAATAGCACAAGGCGCAACACAATATTTTGCTCGCTTTGAGCATCAAGACAAAATCAGATATGGGCAAATACTGGGTAATAGTATTCAGCCTTTAGTTGAAGCACCTTATTCGCAGGTAACACCTGATGGTGAGCCATTGCCATTATCCGAAGTTAAATTGTTGTTACCAACACAACCAGAAAAGGTGTTTGCTGTTGGTATGAATTTCGCGAGTCATTTATCTTCACCTTCTAATCAGCCTCCACCATTATTCTTAAAGTTACCAAGTTCATTGATTGCTTCACAGGAAGTGATCCAGTTACCTGCAGATGCTCGAAATGTACATTTTGAAGGAGAGCTTGTATTGGTAATAGGTAAAACGGTTAAAAATATTAGCGAAGCTGAAGCATCCTCTGCTATTTTTGCTGTCACTGTTGGTAACGATTTAACAGAGCGAAGTTGGCAAGGTGCCGACTTACAATGGATGCGCTCAAAAGCGGCTGATGGTTTTGGGCCGATAGGCTCTATCATTGCAACAGATGTCGATTATAACAATGTATTACTCACTACAAAACTTAATGGCAAAGTGGTGCGACAAGAAAATACAAAGTTTATGATCCATAAACCAGCTAAGGTAGTGAGTTATCTGAGTCAATATTTCACACTTAAACCCGGTGATCTTATCTATATGGGAACTCCTGGGCGTACACAGGCACTTGCAAATGGTGATCAGGTTTCTGTGAATATTGAAGGGGTTGATACGGTCATTAATCAAATTGCTAGATAATGATTATTAAAACAGGAGATTAAAAAGGGGGGATATTCCCCCTTTTGGGGTTTATTTAAAGCGGATCAGTACATCTACTTTAGTTGACATTGAGGCATTAAGTGTTTGTTTCTTTTGTGTTGATAGAATAACTATACCGTTATGTTTAGCGATATTTTTAAATAAGTTATTTAGATCAAAACCAATATCACGCTCGTGTGAGGTTTTTAATGCGGTTTTTTTATCAAACAATAAATCAGATTTTTCAAAAAGCAAAATATCACGACTTTGACGAGCTTCTGTAAATAGGCTCGATACATTTTCCGGTGACGATTTATCTTCTATTGCAGAGGTGTTTTTTAAGTCACTCTCAGAAAAATCAGCAATATCTTCAGCGGCAGTCACTAATTCGCCACTATTTCCACCATTTAGGGTGATAAGAAAACGTGTCTTGTGTTTGGCAACTTGAGAGCATATCACTTAAAAATCGGTGATAACTTTTACTTTGGTAATCAACTACTAACATTTATATTCCTGTTTAACTGTCTTTTAACAGTTGGTTATGGGATTTTTCGAATTTGTATAATAATACCCATTAGCGGGTGATCTAAATAATGAATTTCTTCACTACGTAAACGACGATTTTGATCAAAAAGAATTTCTTTTAATACTCTTTGTTTAATGATCGCTGGTGGCGTGTCATTAAGTGGTAAATTAGTTGGGCTTGCAATTTGTACACCATTTTCATCATTAATGACTTCAACTGCTTGCGGAGGTTGTACTATTTCCTGTGTCATTTCTTTACGAATAATTAACTGACTATCTACATATAAAAAATGATTTAGATAGATTTTAAAATTTCCATCAATTGCCCATTTATCGGCACCTGTGCCAAGCTCTTGAGATGGATATTTAAAAGCAAAGTTTTCACCTGCAAATAAATGTAAAGGTTTAGATAGCTGAGGTCCGAGCACTGGCATACGCCAAGCCATATGTAAAACAGGTTTAAAGCTAGCATGACCGGATAATCGTTGGCGCTGGTTCTGTTAATTGTAAACCAGCACTGCCTAGAAATTTAAAACCATTCGCCTGTGAATCAAATGTTGCGCCTGAAATCACTGATGGATTTTGTTCAGACAGACATACTTGTTGATTACAGGTGTTGGATTTATTTTTCTTTAAAATGCTAATACTATTTTGAGTATTTACACTTGCCTGCTCAGAGGAAAGTAGTTCCTTCATTTCCTGTAAATTAGCATTACGTTCAAAGACTAATAATTCAACCTCAAACCAACGCGTTTCAGCTTGTACTGATAAGCTGGCAACACTTAAAATAAGCGCTGTTAATATTCTGTAATTCAATGTCTTATCCTTTTATTAAATTATCTTTAAAACGATTTAGTAATTGTATTATCCAATTGATCCGCGTTGCTATATCTTCTAAATCGAGATTAAACTTGAGTTTAGTTGGCCCCTCTAGTTTAAAGGTATTTCCCTGTTTTTGCAGTAAAGAAACGAGGAACATAGGATCAACTGGCGTATTATCAGTAAATTGTATATTGCCACCATTAGCATGTGCCTCAAGTCGTTTGATACCAAGTGGAGTACAACGTTGTTTTATTTCAGTTAATTGAATAAGATTTTTAACCGCTAAAGGCAATAAACCAAATCTATCTATCATTTCAACTTATAGCTCTTTTAAAGCATGTGTGTCTTTACTGTTTGCAATTCGTTTATATAAAGACAGTCGCAGGTTAACATCATGGATAAAATCACTTGGAATTAATGCTGGTACACGAAGCTCAACATCGGCTTGGCTAGCAAGTAAATGTTCAAGGCTTGGCTCTTGACCACTTTGTAATGCTGTCACAGCCTGATTAAGCATTTCCATATAAAGATTGTAACCAATACTCGTTATTTGACCTGATTGATCGTCTCCTAATAATTCACCTGCACCACGAATTTCCAAATCGTGTGTTGCCAAAGTAAAACCTGCACCTAAGGTATCTAAAGATTCAATTGCCTGTAAACGTTTTTGAGCATCCTTGGTCATCAGCTTTTTCGGTGGTGTTAATAAATAAGCGTAGGCCTGATGATGCGAGCGGCCGACACGTCCTCGTAATTGATGCAATTGTGCCAAACCAAGGTGGTCTGCGCGATTAATAATAATAGTATTTGCACTTGGTATATCGATACCGGTTTCAATAATCGTCGTACAGACAAGCACGTTTTGACGTTGATGATAAAAATCACTCATTACTTTTTCAAGTTGATGTTCATTCATTTGACCGTGGGCAACAGATATCTTTGCCTGAGGTAAGAGAGTTTGAATATCTTGTGCGACTTTTGCAATGGTTTGTACGTTGTTATGTAAAAAATAGACCTGTCCACCACGCATAATTTCACGGGTGATAGCATCGCTAACAACTTGATCTGTTTTTTGTTGAACAAAGGTTTTAACTGCTAAACGTTTTGCTGGTGGCGTGGTGATAATAGAAAGGTCACGCATACCATTCATCGACATATTTAAAGTACGTGGAATAGGTGTTGCTGTGAGTGTTAAAATATCAATTTGTGCGCGTAAGGCTTTAATTTTCTCTTTTTGACGCACACCAAAGCGATGCTCTTCATCAATGATCAATAATCCTAAGTCAGAAAACTTCAAAGAAGTGCTGAGTAACTTATGTGTTCCTATGATGATATCAACCTTGCCCGCTTCAGTATCCGCCAGAATTTGTTTTTGTTCCTTAGGTGTTTTAAAACGGGACAGTACTTCAATACGCACAGGCCAATTAGCAAACCTGTCTTTAAAATTATCAAGATGTTGCTGTGCAAGCAGGGTGGTTGGTACAAGTAATGCTACTTGTCGCGTATTGTCGGTGGCTAAAAAGGCGACACGCATTGCTACTTCAGTTTTACCAAAACCTACGTCACCACAAACTAAGCGATCCATTGGTTGAGTTGAGCACATATCACTGATCACCGCATTAATTGATACGGCCTGATCGTGTGTTTCTTCAAAGGGGAAGTCGTTTTTAAACAAAGCATAGTTATCTTTGTTTAGTTTATAACTATGGCCAACTTTGGTGCGCACGTTGTGCATAAACTTCTAATAGTTCAGCCGCCACATCACGTACTTTTTCAATGCGCGCGTTTTTTAGCTTTTTGCCAGCTTTCTGTACCTAACTTATTGATAGGGGCATTTTCAACATCGTGTCCGCTATAACGACTGATCAAGTGCAACGCACTCACAGGCACATACAGTTTATCGCCTCGTAAATATTCTAAGGTAACAAATTCAGTGATGTTGCCTGCGGTTTCTATCGTTTGTAAACCTAAGTAACGTCCGACACCGTGATCAATATGAACAACTGGTTGGCCAACTTTTAATTCAGCTAAATTGGCAACTAGATTATCACTGCTGTAATTTTCATCTGTACTGTCACTGCGTCGACGGCTTTGTGTTACTTTAAAACCAAGCAACTCATTTTCAGTAATAAAGGCAAACTGGCTTTCGGTTATTACAAAGCTATTCTCCACCTGACTGATGGTAATACCGACTTTAGCCTTAGCTTTTTGAAAATCCTCTATATTATTAAATTCTGGCAAGGATACTTTTAGAGGCGCCATTAAATCGATTAAAGACTCTTTACGTCCCGCTGATTGCACACTAAATAAAATTTTGCCGGGAAAGCTTTTAATAAAGGTATCTATACCTGCTAGGGGTTGTTTCTTTTTATGTTCTACTTGAATGCTATTGATCGGTTTAATGTCAAAATTAACTTGCCCTAACTTTTCACTTGTCAGTGGCGTATTTTGCAAGTAAAAACGTGGCCATTGATTGATTTTTTCAAAACACTGTTCGTGGCGAAGATATAACTCATTAGGTGTTAAAAGTGGTCTCAGCAAGTCTACACTGCGATCTTGGTAACGATGTTCTAATGATTGCCAAAAGTCGATGGTGGCTTGATTAATATCGCCAACAATTGCTAGATGCGCGTTTTTTGGGAAGTAATCAAATAAAGTTGATGTTTCCTCAAAAAATAATGGGAAATAATACTCGATACCTGCAGGTAAATTATGTTGTGTTATTTCACTAAAAATGGAATCTTTACTGGTTGATAATGCTGAAGTGAATTTGGTTGCAAATTTACTTTTAAAAAGATTAATGGATTCACTGTCCGTTGCAAACTCATGTGCGGGTAATAGTTTGATTTCATCAATAGCTTTTAAAGAACGTTGACTTTCACTATCAAAGGGACGAATAGAATCAATTTCATTGTCAAAGAAGTCTAATCTAAAGGGTTTATCGCTACCCATTGGGAAAATATCAAGAATAGATCCTCTTGCACAGAATTCACCATGTTCCATGACTTGGTCAACGGCGTAATAACCCGCTTCTTCTAAATTGGCTCGAATGGTTTGTAACTCAATAACCTGACCACTTTTTATAATTAAAGTATGTTGTTGTAAAAAGCTTTTAGGTGCTAGTCGTAATAAAACAGTATTAATCGGAACAATTAAAATACCTTTTTTGATTGAAGGTAATTTAAATAAAGTTTCAATACGTGTTGAGATAATATCTTGATGTGGTGAAAAATGATCGTAGGGTAATGTTTCCCAATCGGGGAAATTAATTATCTCAATATTATCATCAACAAAATAACTTAGTTCTTGATGCAGTTTAAGGGCGCTAGGTGTATCACTAGTAATAAGAATAAGTGGCGCATCTTGTTGTTTGGCACATTCGCTAATGGTCAATGCAAGACTACTACCTTGCAAGTTGGCTAAAACAATTCTGTCGTTATTTTTTTAAGGGCAGGAATAGTTAAGAGATGAGCATTTTTCATTTTATTATCTTATTCTTTTTTTGAGTCTGTAATGATTAAAGCGAATTACGTTTTTGTGCACGTAATTTAAGTTGCTTAGATTGAATATGCAAAGTGGTGCGGATTAACAACTCTCTATCTTCTTCACGTATCTGTTGATAGCTTAATTCCACAACCTCATTTTCAATGGCCGTTACTGTAGCATAACAATAGACAGTCGCGGATTCATCAGGAATAAAAATCTTTAAGCGTACATTTTGCTGTAAAAAAAGGCGCTTGTTTGTGTTCAAATAAACAATTTCCTGCGCTAAAGGCCGTTGTTTTAAAATGAAACGCCTTATCATCCTGTTGACTGAGCACATAAGTTAATAAGGTATTAATTTTTAAATTTTGTGCCTGTAAATAGCCCCATAGTGCCTGGGTAGTTTCATTATTGAGTTTAAGTGGTTGCAAGCTGTGAGAATCAATATTTGCGAGATCACTGGCCATACGAAAAGGGGCAGGAATTTCAGCTTCAAAACTAGCATCGTCGGGGATTTTCTCATTGTCATCGAGTGCTTCAACATTGATACTTAATTGGTGTTCGACGATAAAGTATTGATCGCTTGTCATTGTGTTTCCTAATTTCTAAGTTCGAAAATAAAGTAACTACCTTGATAATGTTTAAACACAACTACTCAATTTAGAAAAGTGAAATAGGTGATAAACATGCAATGATAACTTACTTTATGGGTCAATTATTATATCGAGGTTGGTAACCAGTATAAAGATACATTAGAATGCAGATTAATAAAAATATAAGTCTCTCAGTTGTTGAAATTTTAGCTTTTACATTGAGATTATTTAATAAAAACAGGGCCTTTATGTTCTATCCGCTGAGTCTTTTTATCGGGTTACGTTATACAAAATCGAAACGTAATAATAAATTTATTTCCTTTGTTTCTCTTTTTTCAACAGGTGGGATCACCTTAGGTGTATTAGCATTGATCACGGTTTTATCTGTGATGAATGGCTTTGAGGCGGAATTAAAAACACGTATTTTAGGGGCAATCCCACAGGCAGTGTTAACTAACAATAATCAAACCTTAAATGATTGGGAAAATAAAATTCCGCCTCTGTTGCAAATTGAAAGTGTTAAAAGTGTCGAGCCTATAATCAATAGTGAGGCGATAATACAAAGTACAGAGCAACTTCAAGGCATTACCTTTGAGGGAATATATCCAGAATATTATGCTAGCGAAGTAGTCTCTGAAAGTATTTATGCAGGTAAATTAGAAAATTTAACCTCTCGCTCTTACCATATTATTATTGGTCGTTCCTTAGCTCGCACTTTAAATGTACAAATGGGTGATAAGGTGCGCATTATCTCCGCGCGTGGCACGCGTTTTACACCATTAGGTCAATTACCGAGTCAGCGAAATTTCACTATTGCTGGATTTTTTGATGTTGGTTCAGATGTCGATAAATATCTTGTTTTGATGCATGCACAGGATCTTGCAAGATTAATTCGTATTGAAGAAAATCAAATAACCGGTTTACGTTTCGCCTTTGATGATCCCTTTGATGTATTAACCTGGACGCCACCTGATTTAGCAACAGATGAAACTATCAGTGATTGGCGGAGTACGCATGGAGAACTATTCACTGACCGTAAAAATGGAAAAAAATATGATTTGGTTATTGTTGTGTTTAATCATAGCGGTAGTAGCCTTTAATATTTTGTCTTCCTCAGTGATGGTGGTTAGTGATAAAAGTGCTGAGGTTGCCATTTTAAAAACCCTTGGGATTACAGGTACAAATCTGAATCTTATTTTTATTATACAAGGCGCCTGGAGTGGCATTATCGGTGCCTTAATTGGTACTGGAGCTGGCTTATTGTTGAGTACTTATATTAATGAAGTAATGTCTTTTCTAGGATTACATTTATTAGCAAATGCATCGGGTGGAACGCGATTATTGCCGGTTCTGCATCAACCTTCACAAATATTTATTATCATGTTTGGTGCTATGTTGTTAAGTCTCGTCGCCACTCTCTATCCTGCCTATCGTGCAGGTAAAGTTAGCCCAGTTGAAGCCTTAAGGTATGAATAATATGTTGCAACAAGAAACAAAGAACACATTACTATTAACCTGTTCTGATTTAGGAAAAACCTATCAAGACGGTAAATTAACTAATACGGTATTAGAAAAGGTTAATTTGGCGGTACAAGAAGGCGAGCTGTTAGCCATTGTGGGTAGTTCGGGCTCAGGTAAAAGTACACTTTTACATTTATTGGGCGCTTTAGATAAACCTTCATTAGGAAGCGTAAATTATCAAGGTCAGGATATTCACAAACTGAGTGATAAAAAACAGGCTAAATGGCGCAATCAACACCTTGGGTTTGTTTATCAATTTCATCATTTATTATCTGAGTTTAGTGCCTTAGAAAACGTTGCAATGCCATTATTAATTGCAGGTATGAATATTAAACAGGCCACTGAAAAAGCCACTAAAATGTTACAAAGAGTGGGTTTAGAAAATCGTATCACACATCGCCCTTCAGAACTTTCAGGAGGTGAGCGTCAACGTGTTGCCATCGCTCGCGCTTTAATTAATGAGCCAAAATTAGTACTTGCCGATGAACCGACCGGGAATCTTGACGCCAACAGTGCAGAAAGTATCTATCAACTGATTAAAACATTAAACAGTGAATTAGATACGGCTTTTGTGGTGGTCACCCATGATCAGAATTTAGCAAACAAATTGGATCGTCAAATGTTGATGGTCAGTGGTATTTTAAAGGGGCAAGATTAATGTTTCGGCCTTTATCTTTATTTATCGGATTACGATATAGCCGTGCCAAGCATAAAAATAGTTTTGTCTCATTTATTTCAATGGCATCTATTTTAGGTATTTCACTGGGTGTGATGGTATTAATTGTTGGTCTTTCTGCAATGAATGGTTTTGAAAAAGCATTAAGGGACCAATTATTGACTGTTATTCCACATGCTGAAGTGGAAATGGTTAATGGCACATTTGCAGATATCAATACCAGTATAAAGCGTGTTGAAGCAACGGAACATGTGTTAGGTGCAACGCCTTATATTAGTTTAAGTGGCTTATTGCAGAAAGATACCAAAATGAAAGCCCTTCAGATAAGAGCGATTAATCCAGATACAGAAAGCAATGTGACTGAGATTGAACAATATATACAGCAGGGCAGTTGGCAGTTATTACAATCGGGCCAGCAACAGATTATTTTAGGTAAGCATGTTGCTGACACTTTAGGTTTAACTATAGGTCAGTCATTAAAATTACTTTTACCCGATGCCCAAAGTGGTAATAAATTAAAAGCGCCTAAAGTGGTACCATTAACACTGGTAGGTATTTTTGAAATGGGTGGCCAAGTAGATAGCACCTTAGGTTTTATGCATATTAACGATGCGCAAATTATGCTGGATTTAAATAGTGCCAACGCAATCGCCTTTAAAGTTGATAATATTTTAGAAGCGCAAAACATAGCCCGTGCGGTTGGTCATAGTGTTGCTGAATATCTTTATATAAAGAGTTGGATCACCAGCCAAGGATATCTTTATCAAGATATTCAGATGGTTAAATCGCTTATGTATGTCATTTTATTATTAGTTGTTGCTGTTGCTTGTTTTAATATCGTTTCTACTTTAGTAATGGCTGTAAATGAAAAGCGTGGCGATATCGCGATATTAAAAACCATGGGAACATCGCAATGGAGCTTACGTGCTATTTTTATTGTGCAGGGCGCTTTTAATGGTTTAGTGGGGAGTTTAATCGGTGCACTAGCAGGCTGTTATATAGCATTAAATCTAACCTCATTAGTAACAATGTTTGAAAAAATTATTGGACACAAAATTCTTTCTGGCGATATTTATTTCATCGATTTTTTACCCTCACAGTTAGATTACCAACAAGCTATGGTTATTACTTTGTTAGCTTTTGTTATGAGCGTACTTGCCACACTATATCCAGCCTGGAGTGCAAGTAATATTCAACCTGCACGAGAGTTAGGCTATTCTCACTAAATTTTATAAAGCACCAAGTGATATCAAATCTTGGTGTATCTTTTCAGCCATTTTTTGATAACCCATTGCATTGGGGTGAATGATATCGCTATGCAATGCAGGTTGACCGAGAATATCTGTGATAAGGTCGTTGTCTAAGGGCACTTTCATCTTTTCCGCTACCTGTTGATATTGTTCAAGCGGTTTGAGAAAAATCGTCGCATTAGGCACGGCAATTAATAACACTTCAATATCGCGTTGCTGAGCAAGTTTAATCATTGTCTCAAGGTTAGATGCCATCACATCTAAACTACGTTTATTTAGCATATCGTTAGCGCCGTGACACAGTAGCAACAAACTTGGCTGATGTAAGTCTAGAAGCTTCTCTAAGCGATTTAGACCTTCAGCACTAAGTTCGCCGTTAATACCTTCGTTAATCACCTCTAGACCACTTAATTGGCTTAATACTGCGGGGTAGCTTTGATTTTTGAAGCGCCATAACCAAAGGTAAGGCTATCACCAAAAGCAAGAATAGTGTCAGTTTGATCAAGTTTGGATAACATGGGTTTCTCGGAGCAGGCAATCAGTGTTAGTAACAAAGGAAGTATTAGCAGTATTCTTTTCATATTTTACCCAAAACCAAAAATAGCCAGAAATAAAAAAGCGCACTCAAGGTGCGCTAAAATTAGTATTTATTGGATGATTAATTAATCATCCATAATACCAAGTAGAGATAGTAGGTGAACAAAGATGTTAAATAGGTTTAAGTATAAAGAAACCGTTGCACGAATGTAGTTTGTTTCGCCACCGTTGATAATACGGCTAGTATCAAACAGGATGAAACCTGACATGATCATTACCACAACACTGCTGATAACAACTTGCATTAATGCAATTTGTAGGAAGATGTTTGCAATCATCGCAACGATAACAACAATCATACCTGTCATTAAAAAACCACCCATGAAAGAGAAGTCTTTCTTAGATGATAGTGCGTAAGCAGATAAAGCAAAAAAGATAAGTGCCGTTGTACCTAGCGCTTGCATAATTAATGATGCGCCATTTTCCATTGCGAGATAATGGTTGAGCATATTACCTAAAGAAGCACCCATCACACCTGTAAACATAAACACCCAAAAAAGGCCTTTACCAGTATCGGCTGTTTTTGAAACAACAAACAACAAACCAAACCCAACTAACATTAACACCAATGAAGCCATTCCTCCGATGTTCACCATAGTTGCAATAGTTGCTGTGAGTGCAGAGAATGCGAGTGTCATACCTAATAAAATATAAGTATTTTTAAGCACTTTGTTAATTGAAACAGATGAGGTACCTGTTTGCGTTTGAATAAATGGTGAGTTCATTGTATCTCCTAATTAGTTGTGACCTTCAATGACATAATACGCCATTTGATTGGAAAGACAATTGTTTATTTGATTGAAATCAAAGCTTCATAGCAAATTTAAAATTTATTAACCCCATAAAAAAAGGTGCTAAAAAGCACCTTTTATCATTTCAAGTAAATTAGAAAGGCTTATTTAGCGCCGTTGATTATTCCAACAAATTCTTCAACGATAAGTGCGGCACCACCTACTAAACCACCGTCGATATCTGGTTGTGCAAATAGTTCTTTAGCAGAAGCCGCTTTAACACTACCGCCGTATAGAATCTGTACTTTCTCAGCAACCACTTCGCTTTGCGCTTTAAGCCAGTTACGGATATGAGCATGAACTTCCTGAGCTTGCTCAGAAGTTGCAACTTTACCAGTACCGATAGCCCAAACTGGTTCGTATGCGATTACACAGTTTTCAAGTGCATCAATACCCGCTAAATCAATAACTGCTTTAATTTGTGTTTCAACAACTTGAGTCGTTACGTTAGTTTCACGTTCTTCTAAAGTTTCACCGATACATAGAACAGGAATTAAGCCGTGCTCTTGGATAGCAACGAATTTAGTCGCAACAACTGCATCCGTTTCGTTATGGTATTGACGACGCTCAGAGTGACCTACTAAGCTGTATTTAGCACCAAATTCTTTTACCATTACTGGTGAAGTTTCACCTGTAAATGCACCTGAAACGTTTGTGCTAACGTCTTGAGCACCGAACTCAATGCTGTTATCAGCTGTTAGGTTTGCAACTTGCTCAATGAAGATTGCTGGCGGACAAACAGCTACTTCTACATTAGTAGCTGAATCAATTGCTTGCAACTAAACCTTCAACAAGTGCAGAAACAGACTCTTTAGTTCCGTTTAATTTCCAGTTACCCATTACTAGTGGTGTTCTCATGGTTTTTCTCCAGTTTTATTTTAAGATTAATGTTTTAATGTGTGAATTATAAATAACTATAGTGTGAAAACTATCACCTTTATTACAATTACTTCCTTGCATTGCAGTAAACAATAAAAGAATGATTTAAAACAACTCTACAATAATTCTTTAATTATCAGATTTTCATGTTGCTGATAATATTGTTCATCAATCGAGCGCTCAATTTCTGGTTGATGATTTACTTGCTCTTTATCGAAAGCAATATCACCACCATTAATGATGCCTGAATGTTGATCAATTGACTTAAAATCAAACAATGACGTGTCGGCTAAGTGCGATGGCACGACATTTTGCATTGCAGTAAACATTGATTCTAACCTTCCTGGAAATTGATCATCCCAACTATTTAACAGATCCTTTGTTATTTGACGTTGTAAATTTGGCTGACTGCCACATAAATTACAAGGTATGATAGGGTAATTTTTTAAGCTTGCATATTGTTCTATTTCTTTTTCTTTACAATAAGCTAACGGACGAATGACAACATGCTCACCATTGTCTGAAACTAATTTAGCAGGCATTGATTTTAACTTTCCACCAAAGAACATATTTAGCATCATAGTGGCCAACATATCATCACGATGATGACCTAACGCTATTTTTGTTGCACCTAGTTCTTTTGCTGTACGATATAAGATACCGCGACGTAAACGAGAGCAAAGGCTACAAGTTGTTTTACCCTCTGGTATCTTATCCTGCACAATACTATAGGTGTCTTCTTCGATTATCTTATATTCAATATTAAGTTGTTCGAGATAGGCGGGCAAAATATGTTCGGGAAAGCCGGGTTGTTTTTGGTCTAGGTTAATTGCAACGATATCAAAGTTGATTGGTGTCAGCGCACGTAACTCAATTAAAATATCTAACATGGTAAAACTATCTTTACCGCCAGATAGACATACCATGACACGATCTCCCTCCTCGATCATATTATAATCTGCAATAGCTTGGCCGGTTAAACGGCGTAGATTTTTGTTAAGCTTTTTGAGGGTAAATTGCTGTTTTGCAGAAAAGGAGTCTGACATGCGTAAACCTGTTAAAAATAAAAAACGCATTGTACAAAATGTTATTGTCAGATGCAAAAAGCCCGTCATAAAACAGGGCTCTAAATAGGTTTTTTTATAGCAAAATCAATTTATAGTGGGCTAGGGCGTGCAATTAAGAAGCCTTGAACACCATCAATATACATATTTTCTAGTATTTGCTTTTGTTCTAAATGTTCAACACCTTCAGCAATCACGCGACAATCCATGCGATGAGCAACATCAATAATCATACGAACAAACTGTTGGTTTGCACTATCTCGCTCAATATTGCCCATTAAGCTTGCGTCTATTTTCACAAAGTCTGGTTTAAGCTCTTTAAACAACCTAAATGAACCAATACCTTTACCAAAGTTACAAATAGCAGAGCGAGAACCAGTTCGTTTCAACATATCAAAGACTCGTTTACTTGCAACTAGATTGCTGTCTAAGACTACTTCCTGCATTTCAAAAATTAAAGAGGTCTGCAATGTTTGATTCTCTTAATAAAAGACGCTCTAGCCAAACAATAAAGCTACTGTTTTGAATGGTCGCACTGGTAATGTTAACTCCCCAACGATTTGTTCCATCGGTTTTATGACGGCACTGACTGACAACCGTTTCAAGAATAAGTTGTTCTAGTTTAACGCTTAAATCCACACGCTGAGCCATTGCAAATACAGTGTCAGTTGGGATCATACTATTGTTTTGACCAATGAAACGAGTAAAGATTTCTTGATAACCTTTCATATTTCGATGAATGGCTTGAATTGGTTGATGTAATAACATTAATGCACGTTTTGCTATTATCTCTTCAATAATACTACGCCAATGTTGCTGGCCTAGTTTGCTTTCTTCATGATCACTTTGTTCAAAGGACCAATTATTAACACCTTCAGTTTGTGCTTTAGCAAGTGCCATATCTGTACGAGCTAAAACCTGTTCAGGAAGCTGACCTGAAATAATTGAAGACATACCGTTATATGCAGTACTTTCTAATTTATTGAGTACTTGGTATTGGTCAAACTGCACTTTTAACTTTTTGGCCATTGATTGCGCATCGCTAACTGTCATGTCACGAGCAATCAACGCAAAATCTGAACCGCTGATACGGAATAGGGAGGTTTCAGGATGATGTTGAGTCACTTTAGTAATGATGTTAGCAATGCTGACAATATATTCATCACCATGTTGGAATCCACGTTGTGAATTGATTGTATTTAGCTCACTAGCGCGAATAATCGATAAAATAGCATGTTGCTGTTCATCTTCGTTACTTAAAATATCTGTTAACTCTTTACGGAAAGCATGGCGATTATTTAGCCCCGTTAAATTATCCATATTGACTTGATGGGCGAGTTGTAAAATTTGTTTCTCTTGATTTTGTAAAGCACGATGAAAAACTCGTTTTTGTTCAAGTAACTGCTCAGAAACCTTAATAAATGGACTTGTTCCTTTATTCTCATCTGCAATTTCATTAATCAAAGTCGCTTCAACTTTTTTGAATGAACGGTAATACATGACATTAAAGAAAGCGCCTACTAATATAAGTGCAGACATAGAAAATAAATAATATTTTTTTAATTACGTCTAATAAACCAGTGTTTTTAGCTATATATTCAATATGTAATGAACGGTTATCAGAGATGAAAGTCGTTTTAGGGATTTCGCTAAGATATTTATCAATAACATTTAGCTGATGGTTTTCATAAACAAGAGGGTAATCAACACCGGTTTGATTAATTTTGATGTAATTGAATAAATCTTGTTCAACAATACTCTGCGACATTGCATTGTCAGCAACCGTGTCTTCAAGAGACGCATTAACCATTTGGGCAGTCATTTCTTGATGTTGAATAAGCAGTGGATTAATGACTGTTTTACATGCCATGGTAACTAAAGCGACAAAGAGCAAAACGATAAGATTACTTATCCATAGACTTTTCTTATATTCATTCATACAAAACCCACTCCATGGTTCATTTTTTTATGGATGCCATGATTTTAAAATGACTTTATTATTGTTAATAGATTGATTAATGACAACAATCTGCTGTTTCGATGACTATACTACAGATGCCTTGTAACAAGCAAAAAATATAATATATAAATATAAAAAGTGATAATTATGCATTTATTTTCTATAGTCAGGTTGATGACTTAATAATAAATGTTTTGTTTTTTGAGATTTTGGAAAATTATAAACGTTTTCAGTTGTATCATTTTCTACAATTTTTCCATTATGCATTACGATGATGTGATCACTAATATGTCTAACAAGGTTCATATTGTGCGCAACAAAAATATAACTCACGCCTTTTTTTCTTGTATCTTCAAAAGTAAATTAACTATTTTAAAACGTAAAGAAATATCTAAGCCAGCCAGTATTTCATCTGCAATTATGATATCTGGCTCAAGAACCATAGCTCTAGCCAGTGCAACTTGGTGTTGTTGAATGCTAGAAAGCATGTTGGGATAGAATGCTAAATAATCAGGTAAAAGGCCAACTAAGTTAAGCGTTTTCTTGATTCGTTCATCACATTGCTCTGCATTTAGATTACTATTTAATAATAAGGGTGCAAGTAAAATTCGTCCTATGGTTGCTTTAGGGTTGAGTGAATTACTTGGTGCATGAAATAACATACGAATCGATTTGCAACGCTCCTGGGTAGTAAGCTCAGTTAATTCCTTACCATTTAAATAAATATTACCAGTGGTTTGTTCACGAAGACCGGCAATAGTCTGTACTAAGGTACTTTTCCCTGAGCCACTTTCACCTATGATGGACAGTGTTTTACCGGCCTGTAATGAAAAATTAATGTTTTTATAGGCACTTTCTAAGCTCGATGAAAATAAACTATTGCTTCGGCGATAGTTTTTGCAAAGATTATTAATGGTTAACAGTGATTGCATATTATTTTTCTTCTAGAGTTGGAAAATGGCAACGAATAATATGGCCTTTATAATTTACTGCCTCTGGATTAGTCACGCAGGTACGTTGCGCTTTAGGGCAACGAGGGCCAAGACGACAACCAATTGGCAATTGATTCGCGGGAGGAAGACCACCAGGTAAGGTATATAACTGACTTTTATGTGCCACATTTTCATCAAACTTCAAAATAGTTTTGATCATCGCTTGAGTATAAGGGTGCATCGGACTATTGGTGATTTGCTTATAGGTACCAGATTCAACGGTTTGGCCACAGTAAATCAAAGAGATGTGATCCGATAAGTTACTGACAATGCCGAGATTATTACTGAGTAATAAAATGGTCATATTATGCAGTTGATTTAACTTAAACAATAATCGAAATATCTGTGATTGGGTGACCGCTTCCATTGATGTTGTTGGTTCATCTGCAATCAATAAGCGCGGGTTATTAGCAATAGCCATGGCGATCATGACTTTTTGGCAGATACCTTCAGATAATTGATGAGGATAACTATTTACCACTGCATTATCATTTTGAATGCCTACTTTATGCAAAAGCTCTTTAATTGTTTTGCGATGTGGCGAACGCAGAGATACATTTTTAAACCAGGGTTTAGAAGACTCTACAGCAGGGAGTACTTCACGCATTTGTTCAAATATTTTCTTGCTGGGATCAAGATAAGAACGTGGATTTTGAAAAATAATGGCAATATCTTTGCCCATTATTTTACGACGTTCCCTTATTGAAAGTTTATTTAAATCAATATTTCCGAGAAACATTCGATCTGCTGTTACAATCCAATTCTCGTTATGGAGGCCTAAAATTGCTTTCGCAATCAGGCTTTTACCTGATCCGGATTCACCGATTAAACAATGAATTGAACCATGTAATATATTTAGAGAAGCCTTATCGATAACTCGCACTTTCCCCTGTGCGGTAAGTATATCAATACTTAAGTTACGGACATCAAGTAGTGCCATTAAGCTTCTCCTTCAATAACAGCATGACGTATGCCTTCTGAAAAAATATTAAAAGCAATAATAATTAAAAAGATCGCAATACCAGGAATTAGCACTAAATAGGGCGACAAATAAATAAACTCGATACTTTTTGCTATTAAAGATCCTAATTCTACTTCTTCAGAGTTTGCACCAAATCCAAGAAAACCTAAGGTTGTTATTTCTAAAATCGCCATGGTAAACACTCTATTTACCAAAGTTGTGATTGGCTCAATCATATTAGGAAAAAGACCATAACGTAATAATCTATGATTTGTTGCACCATCAAGGCGAAGAGCGATGATATGTTGTTTAGTTAATTCATTTTCAATAGCGAAATAAATACCACGAATGAATTGCGGTAATAAAGACAAAGAAACTGCAATCAAACTGTTTTCGTAACTCATGCCAAATAATACAATAAATATAATTGCGGTTAATAAGGTTGGAATAGCTAATAGAGCATCTAAGAGATGGTGCATCACACTTGCTTTAACGCCTTTAGTTAATACCGCTGTTGAGCCGATTATCAAGCCTAGAATTGAAACAGCAAAGGTGATTAGCAATGCGCCATTCAAAGTAAACTGAATACCTTTAAGCATACGAGAAAAAGTATCTCGGCCTAAATCATCAGTACCTAATAAAAAGGCTTGATGTCCACCATCTGCCCAATAGGGAGGCAATAAAAGCATATCAGGGTGCTTGCATAGTTGCTGGATAAGGCATAATATAATCTGCAAAAATAGCCGTCAGAATCAGAAAAATAACTGCCCACATAGCAATGACTGCAATATTTTTGTTCTTAAAAATCGTCCAAATATACTGTAATGGCGACTGAATTTTTTGTTCATTAAACTCATTATTGATCAGCATATAAAGTTTTCCGTTTTGTGGGAGAAATAGTCACTAATAACAAATCGATAAGAATACTTGAAATGAGAATGAAACCTGAAATGATCAATAGGGCAGATGAAAGTGCAAGGTAATCACCCTGCTGAATACTAACAAATAACCATAATCCTGCGCCTTGGTAGGAAAATACAATCTCCACCGCCATAGCAAAAGAAATAATAGTACTGATTTGCACCCTTAATTGATGAATAATCGGAGGTAAGGCGTTTCTTAAAACATGGCGATAAACAATTTGTCTGCGACTTAAACCTTTTGCATGGGTCGCTTTAATATAATTACTCTTCATTACCATAGTGATAGCATGGCGAGTTAAACGAATAATTTCAGAGGTTAAAAAGATAGCCAACACAGATGAAGGCAAAATAAGGTGCGCAATATAGTTATAAAAAGCGTCTAACCCATAGGTATCCTCGGCTAATAGACTATCGATAAATAAAAAACCTGTCATTGCAGGTACTTCATAAATCGGACTGATATTACCATCTATCGGCATATTCCAGCCGACCGCATTGGGTAAGATAGTGAAAATGATAGAAACCCAAAACACCGGCAAGGCTAAACCAATTAGCGCAATGCTCATGATGGAATAATCTATTTTCCCTGTATGGAATAACCCCGCAATAATACCTAAAGGTACACCAAAGGTGCTAGCAATAAAAAAAGCAAAAATACATAGCTCAAGGGTAGAGGCAAACGCTGACAATCCTGTTGTGATAATGGGTTTTTGGTCAATAATAGACAGGCCAAAGTCACCTTGAATAATTGCTGACAAATAGTTTTTGTAAAGGATATATACATTGTCACTAGCAAAACTATGTACCGTTAAATGATCTATGGTAAACGCAATCAAAGAAAGTATAAACGCAGTGATACAAAGTAAGTATATGCGCCGAATAAGAAAATTAAGCATATTATTTAAGCTCTAGCATTTTTAAAGGGGCAACTTTATTCACTTGATGCAAACTAATGCCGGTCAGTGTATCTACTTGAATATTTGTTATGTTTTTATTGTACACATCAAAACGCAACAGATGAGCGATTGGTAAATATATACGTTGTGATTGCACTAATTCCTGTAATTGGTAATAGTTTTTAACGCGTTGAATAAAACTACTTTTAACCAATGTTGAATCTAATAAAGCTTGCGTATCAGGATCACACCACCGACTGGTATTACCCTCTATTTGATTCACTTTACAACTTAGCAATGGCCGGAAAATGTTATCAGGATCATTGATGTTAGGGCTTTTACCCGTTAGAAATATATCATAATCACCAGAGGCTAAAGCTGAGTCTAGTTCAGTTTGACGTAATAAAACGATTTCACTCTTAACGCCGATATTTGCCCAGTTTGCTTGAATTAGTTCCGCTGTTTTATAAAAATTTGGATTATAAATAGATTTTTTAATTGGAGCCAAAATACGCAAGGTTTGTTCAAAGTTAAAATCATTTTCCTGTAATTTTTTCAAGCTTTGTTCAGGTGAAAATTGATGCTTCAAGGTTCGTGGGTTAAAGGCCCACGAGTGTGCGGGTAATAAATTATCTGTTGAAACGGCGTTATTAAAAAATACAGCTTGAATGACAGTGTTTAAATCAATGGCATTACTCAAAGCATGGCGATTAATAACATCATTAAAGGGGCTACTTTTACTATTAAAAGCAATAAGAGCAACATTTCCTGTGGGTCTAATACTCAGAGATACATTTGGATTTTGACTTATTTGATCAACTTGACTTGGTGCTGGATTGGCAATCACATCACACTCACCAGATAAAAGTTTAGCGTATCGTTTTGTGCTATTAGCAGTTATATCAAAAATTAAATTATCTATGTGAGCAGGGGATTGCCATGGATTTTTATGTTTTTGAAAGCGAATAATATTGTTTTGATAATTTTTAAATTGATAAGGGCCAGTGCCAATCGGGAAAAAATCAATTTTTTCAGGGTGACCTGCCTGTAATAATTCATCAGCATATTCAAGCGAAAGAATAACCGAATAATGTGCGGCTAAATTAGCTAATAAGGTGGCATCAGATTTAGTTAAAATAATACGTACTGTATGATCGTCGATTTTAATAATATCTTTGATAATATTCGTTAGAGGGTGGTTGAAAAAATAGTTTTCAGATTCACTATTAATGTCATGAAAAGGGTTTTCTGTTGACAATAAACGTTTCAAACTAAAAATGACATCATCTGCATTAAGGTGACGTGATGCTTGAAAATAATCAGTTTGGTGAAAGGTCACCTGTTCATTTAAATAAAACGTATATTCAGTTTTATCCTGGTTCGATTGCCAACCTTTTGCAATATCGGCAACAAAGCGACGACTCACCGGGTCAATTCTAATTAAATTATTATATAGTTGATGCGTTGTTGCATCCAAACTCGCGGTGTCATGGCTAACTTGTGGGTTAAAGGAAGTTGGGGCTTTATCGGCACAATATAGCAAGCTATCGGTTATTGTTGATTCTGTTTGATAACAACCCGTTAAAAAACTTAAGCTGGCACAAATAAATAAAAATCGCATTATCAAATCATAAGTCCGTTTGTGAATCGCTTTATTAAAGCAATCTTTTTTGAAAAATTTAATGAAATTGATCAATAAGTTGAAAATTGATCTCGATTATATCGCGTTTAATGGTCTGTATCCTGCACAATTTTTAATATCCGATGCGTGAAAAATAATGCAATTAAGCCAAATACAATGCTACCTAGTGCTTGGCCATACAAAATACCCGTTGCACCATAATAATAGGAACCGATTGTAACAAAGGGAATCGTTCCCAGTAACATTTTTCCTACATTTAATAATGTGGCGTATTTTGCATAACCGAGGTTATTCAAAAAAGCCATTGAAACAAAAGTCATGCCCATAAACATGAAGGTAAAGGAAATTTGATGGCAAAATAGCCTAATAAACTCAGCGACTTGTTGTTTTGCATTAAATAGAAGCACGATTTGTTCTTGGGCAAAGGATAAAAGCAAAGCAATTACCAAACAATAGCTAGTGACAAATTTTAATGATTCATTCAAAACGCTTTGAATGCGTTGAAAATTATATTGACCATAGTTTTGACCAATAATTGGGCCAATCGCACCGGAAATAGCAAACATCATAGCAAAGGCCACGGGAATTATTCGGCTCATAATCGCCCAACCAGCAATATATTCAGTACCGTATTTCGCTATTTCATAGGTGACATAAATGTTGCCTAAAGGTGTAGCTACTTGTGTAAGGGAAGCAGGTAGAGCAATTTGGTTAATGATTTTAACATCACTTAAAAAGCTTTTTAAGTTTGGTGCTTTAACCATCTTATATTTTACTAATACATAATAAAGGCTTAATAAAAGGGCACTTAAGCGTGCGATAACAGAGGCGATAGTCGCGCCTTGTAAATCCATAGAAAAAACAAATATAAATAAAGGGTCTAATAGAGCGTTAACGATAGCCCCTAATAAAGTGGCATACATAGCATGTTTAGCAACACTTATACTGCGTAAGGTTGCATTCATTTGCATCGTCAGAGCTAAAATTGGTACGGCAGGAATAATAGTACGTAGATAAATAACCGCCTGTGTGTAACCCTCAGATTTTGCACCTAAAATCGTTAAAATATCAGGCGCGAAATACCAAATAAGTGCGGCAATCAGGCTACTAACGAATACAGAGAATAAGGAAATATGCGCAACATATTGTCGAGCTAATGCACGCTTATTTTGTCCAATATATCGAGAAACGATGGCGCTGTTGGCGATACCCAAGGCAATGCTAATAGAGGTAGTAAAAAAACAATCGCGCTGGCATAACCAATAGCAGACGGTATAAGCACTATTTTCTAACAAACTAATAAAGAATATATCGATTAAATCGACAAAAAAGATAGCGCTAAGACCAATCGCATTAGTGGCAGACATAGTGATCACATGCTTAAGAATTGAACCTTTTAAAAATCGTGCATGTTGATCCATTTGAACCTGCTAATTAATGGTCATTAAAAGGCTAATAGCAATCTAGTTAAAGTGTTATTTAACTAGAATGATATAACAGTACGAATTTATCCGATAACTCTTCTTCGCTTTCAACGTGCTCAGGATCCACAATAATACAATTGATTGGGCACACTGCAATGCAAGTGGGTTTATCATAAAACCCAACACACTCAGTACAGAGTGCTGGATCTATTTCATAAATTTCTTCACCAAAAGTAATGGCTTCATTTGGACACTCTGGATCACACATATCGCAGTTGATGCAGTTGTCTTTGATTAATAGCGCCATTATTTATGAGGGTTTCGCGTATCAGCACCACTTTGTAGATTACGCATCAGTAATCCGTGGTTTAAATCGATTTCCTTGGGAATTGGCATATATAAAACATGCCCGAGAACCTGGTGCAACATCAACTAGCTCACCTTTACGGTTATGTAATTCTTCCAATTGAAAATTGATATTACCCTGAGGTGTCATCAATTCTAGTGTATCACCTACTAAAAATTTATTTTTTACAGCAACTTCTGCTAAACCGTTTTCATTTCGGCCTGTCATTTCACCAACAAATTGTTGAGTTTCGCTGATCGAATAACCGTAATCATAATTTTGATATTTATCGTGACTATGACGACTTAAAAAACCCTCGGTATAACCACGGTGAGCTAAATTTTCAAGTGAGCCCATCAATTTAGCATCGAAGGGTTTACCAGCGATAGCATCATCCATTGCTTTACGGTAAACCTGTGCAGTTCTTGCACAATAATAAAAACTTTTGGTACGTCCTTCGATTTTAAAAGAGTTTACGCCAATTTCAAGTAAGCGTTCAACATGTTGAATCGCACGCAGATCTTTAGAATTCATAATATAGGTGCCATGTTCATCTTCAAAGGCAGGCATATATTCGTTAGGACGTCCTTCTTCTTGTAATAAGAATATTTGATCTGTAGTTTCCCCAGAACCTAAAGTTGGTTCTGGTTTTTGAATCGCAACAATGTCACCGGTTTCATTTTCAGTAGCCTCATGTGCATCGTATTTCCAGCGACATGAATTAGTGCAAGTACCTTGGTTCGGGTCACGCTTATTAATATAACCAGATAATAGACAACGACCAGAGTAAGCCATGCATAAAGCGCCATGCACAAATACCTCGATTTCAATATCAGGGCAGTGTTGACGGATATCTTCAATTTCATCTAATGACAATTCGCGGGATAATATAACGCGTTTAATACCCTGTGCTTCCCAAAACTTCACACTTGCCCAGTTCACTGCGTTTGCTTGAACACTTAAATGAATCACCATTTCAGGAAATGCTTCACGCACCATCATAATTAAGCCAGGATCAGACATGATCAAGGCATCAGGTTTTAAATCAATGACAGGTTTCATATCGCGAATAAAGGTTTTTAATTTAGAGTTGTGTGGCTGAATATTACAAACCACAAATAGCTGTTTACCCTGTGCATGTGCTTCATCGATACCTATTTTTAATTTTTCTAAATTAAATTCATTATTACGAACACGTAAAGAATAACGTGGTTGGCCTGCATAAACAGCATCTGCGCCATATGCAAAGGCATAACGCATATTTTTAAGTGTGCCAGCAGGCGAAAGTAGTTCAGGTTTCATAATAAAGTTTCTCTTTAAAGCACTAATAAGACATAGCCGTTGGTTTTTGGGGGACGAATTTTACGCTTTTTTATTACAAAGCGAAAGGATTGTGATGTCAATCACCAGCAAATTATAATGACATTAATCAAGACAAAGGTTTTTAATCTCTCTATCATCCGTTTTGCATCATTTTTTATTCTTATTTTAGTCTAGAAGGTATATTAAAGATAAAAAGCGACAACTTAAGTCTGCTAAATAAACAGGGAAGTTAAATTAAGTTTCCCATTTAGCTATCGCATCACTATAATGTGGCGATATTTCGTTTTTAAAAATTATCATTCGTCAACTTACTGGCATCAAACATTTAGGTTTTACATGGAAAACACAGAAAAATTTACAAATAACAAACAGATCATTGCTTTTTTAACTGAGCAATTTCCATTATGTTTTACTGCGGGTAGTGCTGATGCAAAACCGCTTAAAATTGGTCTGTTTCAAGAACTTGCTACACGTTTAGAAGAAGAACCTCGTGTTAGCAAAACACAACTTCGTGGCGCATTGCGTCAGTACACATTAAGTTGGCGTTACCTTCATTGCATTAAAACATCAGCTAAACGTGTTGACCTTGACGGTGTTGAAGGTGATGAAGTTTCTGAAGAACATGCAGAAACATGCATTAAAAACATTAAAAGAAAGCAAAGATAAAGCCTTTGCAAACAAGAAAAAAGCTAATAATGCGGCACCTAAAACAGAAGAAAAACCAAAACGTGCACCTAAAAAAGTGAATGTACCAACACGTAGCAAAAAATTAACGCCTAAAAAAGAAGCAGTTGAAGACTTAAGTAACTATAAAGAAGCAACTCATTCAGAACTTATGCTAGATCAAACGGTCAAAGTGTTATTGGGTAAAGCACCGGTCTCTGGTGTTGTTGTTGAAATTATGAAAGATGATGTTCAAGTCCAATTAAACTCAGGCATGACTGTTAAGGTCAAAGCTAAGCATTTAATCGTATAAAAAGGTATTTTAATGAGTAAAATTTTTCACTACTTCCTGTTTATTGCCAGTACATTTTTTACTGGCTTCGTATTATCGGCCAGTGCAAATTATGATATCAAAGAGATACCGCAACTAGCACAGCAGGAACAACATGCAAAAGTGGTGAAAAGAGTGAGTGACTTATATAGTCGCTCACATTACAAATTTATTCCTTTAAACGATGATTTATCACAAAAAATATTTGATCGTTATATTGAACAACTTGATTTCAATAAACAAATTTTCTTACAAAGTGATATCGATAAATTAAAAGCTTATCAATTCTCCTTGGATGAAAGTATCAAGTCAGGAGGAGTAAGTCCTGCCTACAATATTTATCAATTAAGTTTAACGCGTCGTTATGAACGTTATGCCTATGCTTTATCTTTATTAGAAAAGGAAATTACCTTCGAAGAAGAAGATAGTTACCAATTCGATCGTAGTGAAGCAAAGTGGTTTAAAACTCCTGAAGAATTAAATAAAGCATGGCAACAAAAAGTTAAATCAGATGCTTTATCGATTAAATTAACGGGTAAAGAATGGCCTGAAATTAAAGATAGATTATCTAAACGTTATAACAGTGCCATTAAACATCTAGTGCAAACAGAAAGTGAAGACGTTTTCCAAACCTTCATGAATGCTTATTCGCATGTGATAGAGCCTCATACAAGTTATCTTTCTCCACGTAATGCCAAACGTTTCAAAATGGAAATGAACCTGTCTCTTGAGGGTATAGGTGCAGTATTACAACTTAGAAGACGATTACACCGTTGTGCGTAGTTTAGTCCCAGGTGGACCAGCTGAACGTTCAAAATTGATCAGTAAAGACGATAAAATTGTAGGTGTTGGTCAAGACGGTGAAAAAATTGTAGATATTATCGGCTGGCGATTAGATGACATTGTTGACCTTATCAAAGGACCGAAGGGCACCAAGGTACAGTTACAAATTCAATCAGGTAAAGCGGGCGATGAAACACGCGTTGTAGTAATCGTGCGTGAAAAAATTCACCTTGAAGACAGAGAAGCTAAATCTACCGTTGAAATGATTGATGGTAAAAAGATTGGTGTTATTACTATTCCAAGCTTTTACGTAAATTTAAGTGATGATATTGATAAAGAACTTACAGCTCTTAAAGATCAAGATGTTGAAGGCGTTATTATTGACTTACGAAATAATGGTGGCGGCTCATTAGCAGAAGCAACATTATCAACGGGATTATTTATTGGTAAAGGCCCAGTTGTACAAGTGCGTGATAGCCGAAATAAGATTGAAGTTCATCGTGATGTTAACGAAGAAATCAGTTATGACGGCCCATTAACGGTATTAGTAAATCGTTATAGCGCATCAGCTTCTGAAATCTTTGTCTGTCGCTTTACAAGATTACGGCCGTGCGATCATCATTGGTGAGCAAACCTTTGGTAAAGGAACTGTTCAACAACATCGTCGTATTTCAAGATTCTACGATGAAGATGCTGATGCTATTGGTTCGGTACAATATACCATTGCTAAATTCTACCGTATCGATGGCGGAAGCACACAACACAGAGGTGTTATTCCAGATATCCTTTTCCCAAGCGCGATTGCACCTGAAGACACAGGTGAAAGCTTAGAAAAAAATGCATTACCTTGGGATAATATTAAATCAGCTGATTATGAAAAATATGAAAACTTAAATTCAAATATTAATAAATTAACTAAAGCACATCAAAAACGTATTAAAGATGAAGTTGAATTCGCATACCTCGAGCAAGATATTAAACAATATCAAGCAGAGATTGACGATACTTCAATTACTCTCGTAGAAAGTGAACGCATTAAATTACGCGAAGAAAAAGATGAGCATCTTTTAACACGTACAAACGAGCGCTTAAAACGAGCAGGATTAGAAGAAGTGAAATCACTAGATGATATTCCAGATGATTTCGAACCTTTAGATGCTTTCTTATTAGAAGTCGCTGCGATTACATTAGATTATTCAAAAATGTAATCCGCCAGCCGGCAATAAAGCATAAAAATCAAATCCCCAATCTGTAACCAGCTTGGGGATTTTTTTGCTTGGAAAAACTTTGTCACCGAATTACACGGATTAAGCGAATTAAGATAAAAAGCAAGTTCAAAAGCGATTTACCACAGAGAGCACGGAGGAAAGTCAAAAGAGTCAGGGTCAATAAACTTTGTCATCGAATTACGCGGATTAAGCGAATTAAGGTCAAAAGCAAATTCAAAAGCGATTTACCACAGAGGGCACAGAGAGCACGGAGTAAAAGCGAAAAAACAGCTATTTTATCTAGTTCCCATGCTCCGCGTGGGAATTCAGACGACCTGTATCGTTGATAATATTCTTTAGCAAATATTGAAACAAAAACTATGCATTACCACGCGCAAAGCGTGGGAACGAGTTAAAATGACATCAATGCGTATGCAGAAAACTTCCGTTTACGTTTTTCTTGATAAATCAATTCCTTTAGCAAGTAGATGCATGGAGCGAATTATGTGACAGCATATTATCATGAGCGGACTAAGCTCTGCGTGTCCTTTGCCCGAAAGTTCGGCTCCGCACAAGGATGTGCGGTCCGAACTGGTGCGTAATAAAGGGATTTATTTAGCAAGATTAAAAAAATGTTTCGGAACGGCACTCTTTGATTACTTTCTCTTGCTGTTGAGAGAAAGTAATGTCGCCCATAAGGCGAAAAAAATGTTCTTTAGGTTTAATAAATGACTGGATGAGCCTGATGAACAGAAAATTGATTTGAAAACAGTTATCAGCTGGCGTTATATTCCAGTAATGAGGAAATCAATCGCACCAATTATTTCATCCCTAAATGTACTAAGATCTGTGACTGACTCACTCAAAACTTTTGTAGGAACACTCGCCATTTGTTGTGTCAAAATAACGAAGTCGCCTTTATCTAAATGAATAGTTGGACATAAGTGACTAGGGGCTTTTTGATCAAGTAGTTTAAGTGGTGTTAATGGAATAACTAAGCGAGTGTTTAATGACTCCAGCAATTCACTTTTTACATCGACAAAGTAAGGATAAGTACTTGCTGTACTTCTATCTTTGTTTTTGTAAAGTATAAATTGTGACATTAGAATACTCGGTAAGAATCAGAAAATAAACCATGCTTATCGGTTAGATCGTTACAGGCTTTAATGGCATCAGTATTTTTCTCAAGCCATTCAGCTTTGAGTCGCTGTGTTACTTCTATCTCCAATGCTTTTTCCATTGTTGCGGACAGGTTTATGTTTAACCGCTTAGCTTCAGAAAGTAGTTTACTATTAAGGCTTAAATTAGTCGCTTTTTTGGGGGCTGAGGTGTTAAATGTATTTTTCATGTAGTTACCTTGTGCGCATTATAGATACGCATTTACTTTAAATGGTCTCAAAGAATATAACAAGTTCAAAAGATAAAAACATTTTTCAGCGAATTAAGGTCAAGGGACTTGGTCACCGAATTACGCGGATTAAGCGAATTAGGGTCAAAGTCAAAAGACATCTCACCACAGAGGACACAGAGAGCACAGAGAGCACAGAGAAAGGATTTTGAGGTTTTACAAACAAAGTCTTTTGTTTTTTTAATTCGTGTTATTGGTGTAATTAGATGACAACTATTTTTAGGTTTTCTCTGTGTCCTCTGTGTAGTGCAACGGCTCTGTGGTGAGAAATGTTTAGGCTTTTGTGTCTATCGGCTCAATATACAACTCAATTCCATTTTCATCTGCTTCAACATAACTAAAATTCGTAAACCAATCACCTACATCAAAACGTTTATAAGGTTGTCCAGCAATTTCAAACTCATGCTTGGCAACTTGATGCGTATGACCGTGGATCATCGTTGAACATTTGTGTTTAACCAACAAACGTTCTACTTCACTTTGGGTAACACCCATGATGTTATTACTTTTATATTCTTTCTTAGATTGGCTTGCGGTGCGGATTTTCCAACCAATCTTCTTACGAAAATGTAAAGGTAATAAATTAAATACAAACTGCAGGGCAGGGTTGTGTATCACCTTACGCATTTTTTGATAATTTTTATCGGCTAAACAAAGCGTATCGCCATGTAGTATTAATACTTTCTCACCGTATAAATCGATTTTATAATGTTCATCAAGTAACTGCATACCTGATTGTTTAGCGTAGCGTTTACCTAACATAAAATCACGATTACCGTGAATGAAATAGGTTTTAATATTGTTTTCAATGGAATAAGTTTTTAATTTATTAGCAACCTTATCCATCAAAGCCGTGTGCTCATCATCACCAATCCAAACCTCAAATAAATCACCTAAAATATACAATGCATCAACGTTTTTAGTTCTATTATCTAAAAAAGAATACAAAGCCTGAGTAATCTGTCGGTGATTTTCACTTAAATGAAGATCAGCAATGAAGAGCGTCGACATATTAAGCAACCGTCACATGTGTGATTAATACATCTTCAAGCGGTACATCTTGGTGTACAAAACCAAAGTTACCCGTTGCTACGTCTTTAATTTTATCAACCACATCAAAGCCATCAACAACTTCAGCGAATACACAGTATCCCCATCCTTCAGCTGTTTCTGATTTAAAGTTTAAGAAACTATTGTCATTCACATTAATGAAGAACTGAGCAGATGCTGAATGTGGTTCCATTGTACGTGCCATTGCAATTGAATATTTTTTGTTAACAAGGCCGTTGGTTCGCTTCATTTTTAACAGGCTTAGTTGTCTCTTTTTCTTCCATTCCTGGTGCAAAACCACCACCTTGGATCATGAAACCATCAATTACACGATGAAAAATAGTATTTTCATAATGACCTGATTCTGCATATTTAAGAAAGTTAGCGACTGTTTTTGGCGCTTTCTCTTCATTCAATTCAACTTTAATATCACCAAAATTTGTGTGTAACGTAATCATAACCAGATCCTACCTATAAATAAAAAACGCTATCATACCTGATTGCAGTCTTGCTTTTCAATTAACATGACTTTTTTGTCTGATACTTGAAAATTGCCCTGATATTGGGTGAATTTGTTGTTAGAGCAGGTTAGAATACAGCTTTTATTTCACATAGATGGAAGCCTAATGTTAAAGATATACAACACACTGACAAGACAAAAAGAAGAGTTTAAACCTATTATTGCTGGCAAAGTTGGCATGTACGTGTGTGGTGTTACCATTTATGATTACTGCCATATCGGCCACGGTAGAACCTTTGTAGCTTTTGATACGGTTGCACGTTACCTTCGTTTTAGCGGATATGATCTAACCTTCATTCGTAATATTACCGATGTTGACGATAAAATTATCAAACGTGCCAATGAAAACGGTGAAACCTGTGACCAATTAACACAACGCTTTACTCAAGCAATGCACGATGATTTTGATGCACTAAATATGATCCGCCCGGATATCGAGCCACGTGTAACTGATCATATGCCAGAAGTCATTGCAATGATTGAAGTGTTAGTTGCTAAAAAACATGCTTATATTTCAGAAAACGGCGATGTACTTTTCTCCGTTGAAAGCTACTCTGAATACGGAAAATTAAGTGGTCAAAACCTAGAAATGCTTCAAGCGGGCACTCGTGTTGATGAGCAAGAAAAAGACAGCAAAAATAATGATTTAGATTTTGTATTATGGAAAATGGTAAAACCTGGCGAACCTTACTGGGAATCGCCATGGGGCAACGGTCGTCCTGGTTGGCATATTGAATGTTCAGCAATGAACAATAAACACCTTGGTGAAGTGTTTGATATTCACGGCGGTGGTTCAGATCTTTCTTTCCCACACCATGAAAATGAAATTGCACAATCATGCTGTGCACACCACGGAAAATACGTAAATACCTGGATGCATTCAGGTATGGTACAAGTGGATAAAGTGAAGATGTCTAAATCACTGAATAACTTTTTCACTATCAAAGATGTATTAGAAGTTTACGATAGCGAAACCGTACGTTATTTCTTGATCTCAGGACATTACCGTAGCCAACTTAATTACTCTGAAGATAATCTGAAACAAGCACGTGCAAGTTTAGAGCGTTTTTATACTGCGATCCGTGAGTTTGATTTATCGGATAAAGCTGTTGAGTTAGATAAAAACAATGCTTTCTACCAACGTTTCTGCAAAGCAATGGACGACGACTTCAATACACCTGAAGCCTTAGCAGTATTGTTTGATTTAACCAAAGAGCTTAACCGTCTAAAAGCAACTGACTTAGAGCAAGCAAAAGAATTAGCGCAACTGTTAGTTACTTTAGCAAATGTTCTAGGCCTATTACATCAAGACCCTGAACAGTTCATGCAAGGTGATGAATCAGATGATGAAGTGGCAATGATTGAAGCATTAATCAAGCAACGTAACGACGCCCGCGCCAACAAAGACTGGCCAAGTGCCGACGACGCTCGTGATAAGTTAGGCGCGTTAAACATCGTCTTAGAAGACGGCGCAAACGGCACAACATGGCGTAAGCAGTAAAAGTGAACTTCGAGATTTGAGTTTCGAGTTTATTAGATAGTTTATAGTGCGCGGTTTACATCCATGCTTTTATGTAAAATGCGCACTATTAACAGAAGACACAGAGAAGTTAAAACCTAAAACCTGTGTCACCGAATTACGCTAAAAACACGAATTAAAAACAAAACCTAAAAATAGTTGTCACCTTATTACCCTAATAACACGAATTAAAAACAAAAAAAAACAAAAAAACAAAAAAACTTTGATTGTAAAACCTTAATCAGATTTTCTATGTTAAACGCCTTTGACTTTCCAGCATTCCAGCATTCTAGCATTCCAGCATTCCAGCATTCCAGCATTCCAGCATTTCTCCTTTGACCTCCGTAAACTTCATGCTATCTTTGTTTTATCTTGATGTTGACGTTAGAAACTCAAAGGATCTCATTTGATAAGCTCTTACATTTTCATTGTTAAACGACGTATTTAACAATGAAATATCTAATAATAAAAGCCAACAAAATAAAACAGGCGATGATGCGACAGCAACTTCGTCATTTTGCTATTGTTTTGCTTTTATTATCCGGACAGATTTTTTCACAGGATCCAGAAAAGCTTATAAGTTATTTTACCCCTCAGTTTAAACAATCCTTTGAAAAAACATATGGTACAAAAGCATCTCGCACATTTTCCCAATGGATTGATTTAATACAAGAAAATGACGATAAAGATGATTGGCAAAAAATACGCTTGGTTAATCATTTTTTTAATAAAAAATAAATTTTGTTAATGACATAGTACATTGGAAAGCAAAAGACTATTGGGCTACACCCGTTGAATTTATCGGCACAAATGGTGGAGATTGTGAAGACTTTGCCATAGCAAAATATTTCACCTTAAAAGCAATGGGCGTTGCACCAGAAAAAATGCGTTTAATGTATGTGCGTGCTTTAGCATATAATGAAGCCCACATGGTTTTGATATATTCCGAAACTATTGATCAAATACCCTTAGTACTAGACAACATAAACCATAATATCCTACCGGCTAATCAACGTAATGATTTAAAACCAATATACAGTTTCAATGGTGATGGTTTATGGATAGCGAAAGCAAAGGGTTTGGGTAAGCAAGTAAAAGGGAAGGGCGATGTTGCAAGCTGGGAAGACATAGTGACACGCATGAGAACGCAACGAATTTAAAACAAATTAGTCACTAATCAACTTCATAAAAATGAATACTGATTAGCAAAATAAAACGTAAATGCTTAGTTTTGAGCAATTACAAAAATTGATGGAATAATTATGACTCTACGAATGCAATTGAATGCGGTGATAATATCAGTATTAGTACTGAGTTTTATCGGTAGTATTTCGATAAATATTATCAATAGCCAACATTTTTTATCCGAACAATTGACTTCCCATGCACAGGACACGGCAACCAGTTTAGGCCTGTCATTAAGTGATCCAATCTTAAATGATGAAAATATTGTCGTAGAAGCTACCATCAATGCCATTTTTGACCGAGGTTTCTATAAACATATCACCCTAGAAGATATCAATGGCAATATAGAATACCAACGTATTAACCATGCGCAACCTGAGCAAGTACCATTATGGTTTGTAGACCTATTTGAACTCACTGCACCTGAACAGAAAACCATGATTGATACAGGTTGGACAATAGGTGGTATTTTAAAAGTACAATCTCATACTGGTTTAGCCTATGCGCAGTTATGGAAAAGCGCCAAAGATATCACTTATGCTACCTTCGTAATTTTCATGTTGGCATTATTCCTAGCATATTTAGTTTTAATTCAGATCTACAAACCTATTGCAGAAATCTCATTACAAGCTGAAGCGGTACAACAACGTCAATTTATATTAATTGATAAATTACCAGTAGCAGGGGAATTAAAAAGCTTTGTTCTCGCAATGAACAAAATGATATCAAATATCAAAAATACCTTTGAAGAATTGACGCAAGCGACAACAGAAACACACAGAGAAGCTTATATTGATGAACAAACCGGCATTGAAAATCGTCGATCCTTTGTCGATACTATGGACTCACATTTAGCTGAATCCGCTAATCATCGAGGCCATTTATTAATGGCAAGGATCACAGGTTTAACCGAACTAAACAAAGAACTGGGTTACCAAGCCGGTGATAATCTGGTCAATCAACTTGTTAGTCATTTAACAACAGAATTAAATAGTTCAAATGCTGAAATAAACAAAGATGTTCAGGCACATAAACTGTTTCGGATTTCTGGTTCAGAGTTTTGTTTAATCATAGAACAAACTGAACAACAAAAGTTAACTGAACATGTGACTCAGTTAATTACCCAAATAAATACAAGAATGACAACATCATGTGGTGCAAAAACAATCTTTGGATTAGTGCATTTTGAAAGTGGTGAAGACTTCGGAAACCTAATGTTTGAACTGGATATGGCAACTAACAATGCACTTGAAAACTCTGTTGGTTACACCATACAAGAAACTAAAAAAGAGTCTGATTTTATTGGCAGTGCTAAGAACCTAAAATCTATTTTTGACCAAGTATTAGCCTACCCTGACAAGCATATAAACCTAATACAACAAACTGCATTATGCTGTGGTGAACGCCAAGCTTTTGATTTAGAATTATTTGCGACTTTTACTTACCAAGAAAGAAGTATCAACACTGCGGATTTATTTGCTATAGCAAGCCTTTATAACCAAACAGGAAGGTTAGACCTAACCATCATTAAATTGATACTTTCACAGTTTAATAAATTACATTGGCAGGGTAAAAAAATAGCCATCAACCTTTCAAGGCTAACCTTCACCGATAATCAATGCATGACAGAAATCTGTCAATTGATCAAACAAAGTGGTCACGGAGAGGCATTAGTGATTGGCTTTACCGAAGATGCCATTCTAGGTGATTTAGAAGAAAGCAAACAAAAAATAGCAGATCTAAATCAAGCCGGATGTACTATTTGTATCAACCGCTTTGGTAGTAGTATCGAATCATTAAAATACATGATGGAAATAAGACCTGCACTAGTTAAATTATCACCTTCATACACACGTAATATCGATAAAAAACTCAATAACGTACAGATGGCATCTGCCTTTATCAGAATGGCCCACGGCTTAGATATAACCGTCATAGCACAGTGCATAGAAACAGAAGCTGAATTAAATACGCTACAAAACTTAAACATAGATGCACTACAAGGCTACGCAATAGATAAACCAAAACCTGTGTGAATGAATTTATTCACCACAGAGAACACAGGTTACGTAGAAGATGAAAGCAAGAAAAGCGTTATCATCGAATTACGCTAAAAACACGAATTAAAGATTTAAAAGACTAAAACATTATCTCACCACAGGGGACACGGAGAAGGTCAAAAGCTAAAAACAGTTATCACCGAATTACGCTGAAAACACGAATTAAAAATATAAACCAAAGGATTTTTATTGTAAGGTCTTAATCTTTACCTCTGCACTCTCTGTTTCCTCTGTGGTGAGATAGCTTTTGACTTTTACTTCGTGGAAAATCGCTTTTGACTTTCCAGCATTCCAGCATTCCAGCATTCCAGCATTCCAGCATTCCAGCATTCCAGCATTCCAGCATTCCAGCATTCCAGCATTCCAGCATTCCAGCATTCCAGCATTCCAGCATTCTAGCATTCCAGCATTCCAGCATTCCAGCATTCCAGCATTTCTCCTTTGACCTCCGTAAACTTCATGCTATCTTTGTTTTATCTTGATGTTGACGTTAGAAACTCAAAGGATCTCATTTGATAAGCTCTTACATTTTCATTGTTAAACGACGTATTTAACAATGAAATATCTAATAATAAAAGCCAACAAAATAAAACAGGCGATGATGCGACAGCAACTTCGTCATTTTGCTATTGTTTTGCTTTTATTATCCGGACAGATTTTTTCACAGGATCCAGAAAAGCTTATAAGTTATTTTACCCCTCAGTTTAAACAATCCTTTGAAAAAACATATGGTACAAAAGCATCTCGCACATTTTCCCAATGGATTGATTTAATACAAGAAAATGACGATAAAGATGATTGGCAAAAAATACGCTTGGTTAATCATTTTTTTAATAAAAAAATAAATTTTGTTAATGACATAGTACATTGGAAAGCAAAAGACTATTGGGCTACACCCGTTGAATTTATCGGCACAAATGGTGGAGATTGTGAAGACTTTGCCATAGCAAAATATTTCACCTTAAAAGCAATGGGCGTTGCACCAGAAAAAATGCGTTTAATGTATGTGCGTGCTTTAGCATATAATGAAGCCCACATGGTTTTGATATATTCCGAAACTATTGATCAAATACCCTTAGTACTAGACAACATAAACCATAATATCCTACCGGCTAATCAACGTAATGATTTAAAACCAATATACAGTTTCAATGGTGATGGTTTATGGATAGCGAAAGCAAAGGGTTTGGGTAAGCAAGTAAAAGGGAAGGGCGATGTTGCAAGCTGGGAAGACATAGTGACACGCATAGAAACGCAACGAATTTAAAACAAATTAGTCACTAATCAACTTCATAAAAATGAATACTGATTAGCAAAATAAAACGTAAATGCTTAGTTTTGAGCAATTACAAAAATTGATGGAATAATTATGACTCTACGAATGCAATTGAATGCGGTGATAATATCAGTATTAGTACTGAGTTTTATCGGTAGTATTTCGATAAATATTATCAATAGCCAACATTTTTTATCCGAACAATTGACTTCCCATGCACAGGACACGGCAACCAGTTTAGGCCTGTCATTAAGTGATCCAATCTTAAATGATGAAAATATTGTCGTAGAAGCTACCATCAATGCCATTTTTGACCGAGGTTTCTATAAACATATCACCCTAGAAGATATCAATGGCAATATAGAATACCAACGTATTAACCATGCGCAACCTGAGCAAGTACCATTATGGTTTGTAGACCTATTTGAACTCACTGCACCTGAACAGAAAACCATGATTGATACAGGTTGGACAATAGGTGGTATTTTAAAAGTACAATCTCATACTGGTTTAGCCTATGCGCAGTTATGGAAAAGCGCCAAAGATATCACTTATGCTACCTTCGTAATTTTCATGTTGGCATTATTCCTAGCATATTTAGTTTTAATTCAGATCTACAAACCTATTGCAGAAATCTCATTACAAGCTGAAGCGGTACAACAACGTCAATTTATATTAATTGATAAATTACCAGTAGCAGGGGAATTAAAAAGCTTTGTTCTCGCAATGAACAAAATGATATCAAATATCAAAAATACCTTTGAAGAATTGACGCAAGCGACAACAGAAACACACAGAGAAGCTTATATTGATGAACAAACCGGCATTGAAAATCGTCGATCCTTTGTCGATACTATGGACTCACATTTAGCTGAATCCGCTAATCATCGAGGCCATTTATTAATGGCAAGGATCACAGGTTTAACCGAACTAAACAAAGAACTGGGTTACCAAGCCGGTGATAATCTGGTCAATCAACTTGTTAGTCATTTAACAACAGAATTAAATAGTTCAAATGCTGAAATAAACAAAGATGTTCAGGCACATAAACTGTTTCGGATTTCTGGTTCAGAGTTTTGTTTAATCATAGAACAAACTGAACAACAAAAGTTAACTGAACATGTGACTCAGTTAATTACCCAAATAAATACAAGAATGACAACATCATGTGGTGCAAAAACAATCTTTGGATTAGTGCATTTTGAAAGTGGTGAAGACTTCGGAAACCTAATGTTTGAACTGGATATGGCAACTAACAATGCACTTGAAAACTCTGTTGGTTACACCATACAAGAAACTAAAAAAGAGTCTGATTTTATTGGCAGTGCTAAGAACCTAAAATCTATTTTTGACCAAGTATTAGCCTACCCTGACAAGCATATAAACCTAATACAACAAACTGCATTATGCTGTGGTGAACGCCAAGCTTTTGATTTAGAATTATTTGCAGCTTTTACTTACCAAGAAAGAAGTATCAACACTGCGGATTTATTTGCTATAGCAAGCCTTTATAACCAAACAGGAAGGTTAGACCTAACCATCATTAAATTGATACTTTCACAGTTTAATAAATTACATTGGCAGGGTAAAAAAATAGCCATCAACCTTTCAAGGCTAACCTTCACCGATAATCAATGCATGACAGAAATCTGTCAATTGATCAAACAAAGTGGTCACGGAGAGGCATTAGTGATTGGCTTTACCGAAGATGCCATTCTAGGTGATTTAGAAGAAAGCAAACAAAAAATAGCAGATCTAAATCAAGCCGGATGTACTATTTGTATCAACCGCTTTGGTAGTAGTATCGAATCATTAAAATACATGATGGAAATAAGACCTGCACTAGTTAAATTATCACCTTCATACACACGTAATATCGATAAAAAACTCAATAACGTACAGATGGCATCTGCCTTTATCAGAATGGCCCACGGCTTAGATATAACCGTCATAGCACAGTGCATAGAAACAGAAGCTGAATTAAATACGCTACAAAACTTAAACATAGATGCACTACAAGGCTACGCAATAGATAAACCAAAACCTGTGTGAATGAATTTATTCACCACAGAGAACACAGGTTACGTAGAAGATGAAAGCAAGAAAAGCGTTATCATCGAATTACGCTAAAAACACGAATTAAAGATTTAAAAGACTAAAACATTATCTCACCACAGGGGACACGGAGAAGGTCAAAAGCTAAAAACAGTTATCACCGAATTACGCTGAAAACACGAATTAAAAATATAAACCAAAGGATTTTTATTGTAAGGTCTTAATCTTTACCTCTGCACTCTCTGTTTCCTCTGTGGTGAGATAGCTTTTGACTTTTACTTCGTGGAAAATCGCTTTTGACTTTCCAGCATTCCAGCATTCCAGCATTCCAGCATTCCAGCATTCCAGCATTCCAGCATTCCAGCATTCCAGCATTCCAGCATTCCAGCATTCCAGCATTCCAGCATTCCAGCATTCCAGCATTCCAGCATTCCAGCATTCTAGCCTTTCTCCTTTGACCTTACTGATAGCTGACAGCTCGAAGCTAATAGCTATTTTTTAGCTCTTTATCCTATGTCTTTGATTTTATTTTTTTAAAATTCGCTTCATCGGTGTAATTAGTTGATAAAAAATCTTTAATCTTTATTTTCAACACATTAAACAATAAATAGAAAGGAAGCTAAGTAAATAGGGCCTCTATCAAAACTCACTTGATAAATAATTCAGCCATTTTTTAAAAAAGAAGTGACAAAGTAGATCTAAGTCAATAAAATGAGAACATAAATAAATGTTTGCTTGCCCCCAATTTGCAGATGTCCTAACAAAACTAAACAGGGAGAATAAAATGAAAAAAATTCTAATTACAAGTTTACTTGTTGCGCTGTCTGCAAATGTGTATGCGACGGATGAAGTGCCAGTGGAAGGTACGGTTGAATTGAGTGCTGAACAACTTGCAGAAATTGATTCAATTGTAGCTGATTTAGGCCGCTCAAATAGAAGCAAATCCAGATCAAGTTGATACAATCGTACAAGCTGCGATTGAAGCAAACCCAGAGCTAGCGACTGATATCGTTGAATCAGCAATCGCCGCTGGTGCCGATCCTGATCAAATGTTAGTGATTGCCTTATCAGTACCTGGTGTTGACGTCGCTAGCGTATCAGCCGCAACTGTCGCAGGTGGTAACGGAAATGCTAATGCCGGTGGTGGTAATGGTAACGGAAATAACGGTAATGGAATTGGTAATAACGGTACTAACAACGGTAACGTATTTGGTAATAACAGTAATGCGCCAACTACCCCTGGATTAGGCGGTGGTAATGGTAACGGTGGCGACACAGCTTCGCCAAATTAGGCACCATTAGTTTTTTCATTTAAGAATTAAGACACAAGAAACAGAACAAAATAAAAAATAGCGGGCATATCCCGCTATTTTTTGAATCAACTTATTTACTGCACTTTGCAACTATAATAAATAATTAAAACTATAAAAATAATACAACGGATTGTATCGCTAATTGTTATTCTTTTTCATTTAAGAACATTAATAAAATAATAATAGTTAATTGATTTTCATGCTTATTAAGCACTTAAAGGGATTTTCAGATGCGAAGTAAGAACGCTTTTTATCTTCTATGTTTTATCCTTTTTATCTTACCAATCCCACTAGGTGCTAATCGTCCCTGGGCATGGGCAATCATCGAAGTATTAATTTGTATTAACACCATTCAAATTTGCTATACACATAGCTTTAAACAAGTATTTAACCGCCTTAAACAAGTTCGTGTTATATTAACAATTATCTTTCTCGTTCAAGTTTGGGTTTTCTTGCAATGGTTTGGAGCCTTTAAACCTGATTTATCGCCTTTAATGTCACTCGACCCAAGCCAAACAGAAGTAGCGTTAATTAAGGGTATAACCTTTTGCCTATTTATTATTAATCTAGCCGTATTACTCACAACACAAGAACGAATCAAACAACTTTGCTGGGCAATTATGTTGTCTGGTTTATTTCAAGCTGTATACGCCATTTTTTTACAATATTCGGGCTGGGAAACAAGCCTGCTAGGTTTCAAAATAGGTGACCGCGCAACGGGATCATTTGTTTATCAAAATCACCTAGCAAATTATTTATTACTTTGTTTAAGTGTGTCTATTGGGTATTTAATCGGTTCATTAACTGGTGTTGAGGCTGTGTCTCGTCGTGCTAAATTAGCCTCTATTATAGAAGCTTTATTAAGCCCTAAGTGGTTAGTACGTATCGCTATTATTATAATGGTCGTAGCCTTGATCATGACCCGCTCTCGTATGGGCAACTCTGCCTTTTTTATCTCATTATTAGCTTCAAGTGTATTAGCGTTAATTATCATGAAACGTCCGCCCAATACACTGAAATGGTTAATCGCCAGTTTAATTGTTTTAGACTTAGTGATAGTCGGAACCTATTTTGGTGTTGAAAAAGTAAAAGAGCGTTTAGAAGCCACTTCTTTTCAAGCTGAAACCCGGGATGATGTAGTTAGAGATTCAATACCATTTATCAAAAATGTCTGGCAAACAGGAACAGGCGCGGGGAGTTTTTATTCAACTTTTTTGCAATATCAAACAACAGAATATCAAGCCTTTTACGACCATGCTCATAATGAATATGTACAGTTTTTAACGGACTTTGGTTTGTTACCTAGTTTACTCTTATTTGCTTTAGTACTTTATGTTATGTGGAATGCAATAAAAACAATGAGACAAAGTAAAAGAAAGTTTAATCAAGGCTTAGCACTAGGATGTCTAATGGCTTGTATTGGCATGATCATGCACTCCACGGTAGATTTTGTATTGCAGGAATTTGCGATTGTTATGCTGTTTTTAACGGCAATGTGTATGCCTTTTATAATTAGTAATATCAATATAAAGAAAGTAGGGTAGTACACAATAATGAATATATGGTGAGTGTTTATTCTTTACACAAATTAAAATCTATAAGGTAATAAATGAATGTTTTATTAGTTAATACTTTGTATTTTCCATATAAAGTAGGTGGAGCTGAAAAGTCTGTCCAAATACTAGCAGAAGAGCTAGCAACAAAAGGGCACACAGTAAATGTATTGACTCTAATGAATGGTAAAGAACTAGACCGTAAAGCATGTGTAAATAATGTCAATGTTCATCGCCTTTCATTATCAAATATTTACTGGCCATTTTTAAAAACTACAAACAGAAAAAACATTTCAAAATTGATTTGGCATACTTTTGAAATATTTAATGTAGTCATGATGTTTAAAGTGATGATTAAATTATACAAATTAAAGCCTGATTTAGTACACACAAATAATATTCATGGATTTTCTGTTGCTGTTTGGGTTGCATGTAAATTATTTAAGAAACCAATTGTGCATACAATGAGAGATTATTATTTATCATGTAATTCTTTGACAAGATATAAATCAAAGAAAAGATGTGCGCATCAATGTTTATCATGTCAAATTTTTTCGTTTCCTAAACAACAAGCGAGTAGATTGGTTGACCTTCCCGTCGGTATTAGTAATTTTATGTCTGTGAAACACATCTCTGAAGGTTATTATTTAAAAGGTGCCTCGAATACTACTGTATATAATGTTGCGAACTGGTAGCTCTGGTAACCCTAATTCAAGTATCATAACTGTTGAGCGTATAACTAAAATTGGTTTTATAGGACGCTTAGAGGAAGCTAAAGGTGTTGATATATTTTTACGAGAAGGATTGAAGCTAGTTCAATCTGAAGGGAAATCTTTGTACCTTGCAGGAAATGGCGACAAGGAATACGTTGATTTTCTGAAAAAAATACTCTGACCCTAATATTCACTTTATTGGTCACACTGAACCAGCGCATTTTTTTAATAGTATAGATCTTTTAATTGTACCCTCTGACTGGGATGAACCTTTCGGTAGGGTAGTTGTTGAATCTTATTCACATTCAACACCTGTTCTAGTCTCGAATAGAGGTGGTTTAGTTGAACTTGTTGAGGACAATTACATTATTGATATTGATGATGATTTGTTTGACCAATTGTTAGATAAAATTAGTGGTATAGAAAAGGATGGTTATAAAATTAAAAATGTCAGTTCTCCATTTAGCTATAGTGAATTATACAATACATTAACCGAATGTGAGCTTGATGGCTAATGAGATTTAACAAATATTTTAGCACGATTTTTTTGTACTTTTTTCTAGTGGAATTACATTTATAGCATATCCAATATTAGCTATTTATTATGGCCTCGAGAGTCTAGGAGAATTTGGAGTAATTAATGCATATTCATTAATTTTATCTTCTATTATTTTGTTTAGGTTTGATTTTTTTGTTTTAGGAAGTAAAAGAAGGTTTGAATTTCAAAAATATACAATTTGTGGTTTAGCTATATGTTGTTTTTTCTTACTTTGATTATCCCCTTTGGCTTAATAGGGTTTTATTTCGCAGAATTAAATATTAACTATATACTTTTTATTCCTCTGTTGATGTGTTTACATGCGAGCCAAAATTTAATGTTTTTTTATCTGATATCGACTTCGCAAATAGCATATCTAAATATAATGAAAGTTTTTAGAAGTATATCTATGTTTTCTATGCAACTTATAGCTGGCATTACATTCGGGACAGCAGACTCTTTAATTATAGCTTCAATTGTTGGCCTTCTTTTTGTTTGTTTCGCATTGCTAGTAAAAGTAATTCCCCAACTTGTATTTTACTTTAATAAATTGAGACGAGAAAGATTATCTATTACTTGGTTATTGATGAGAACATTTAAATGTCGTTTTTTTGATATTAGATATCAAATGCCACAATCAATCTGTAATAGTATTGTAAATAACTCATTAATCATATGTGTAGAGTTTATCTTTGGTAAACAAATTGCCGGAGCTACTTTATTAGCGGAAAAATTAATTAAAATGCCTGTTGGAGTTGTTGTGGATACAATACGCCCTCTATTAATTGCTGATTTCTCAAAAATGAATTTTGAAGTTTTTAGTAAGTTAAAATTAACATTATATTATGCGCTTACTTTAAGTTTTTCTTTTGTTATCTTTATTTATTTAATTTCAGAGTTTGATTTACTCAATTCTTTTCAAACATGGGTCAAAATTAAGTTAATTGCTTTGCCAATGGGACTCTTTGCTTGTTCATTATTAATTACGACTCCAATAACTTGTCTATTTTACTCTTGTTCCGAAAGCAAGCTTTTACTACAGGTTGAAATATGCAGAATGATGTTATTGTTGTTGTTAGCTAGTTTGTTTTATTTAGTTAATATTAGTGACGTTTTTTGGTTTTATGTGTTTTTATCTGTTGGGTACACACTGATTCCTTTAATTGGTTTAATATATTTTTATTATAAAACAATACCTTACAAAGAAAATATTAACACTCTATAAATAGATGGATAAATAATGAATATTTCAACTCCTAGACGGGGATTCACATTTTTAATTCTACTTATAACTTTTTGCCTTACTCTATTGGCAACTATTTCTAATGAATTAAATTTAAGTGGTTTATCATTTATAATTTTTTGTGGATATGTCTTTCATTTTTTGAAAGTGTCACCGTATGTTGCAATTCCCTTACTCGGATTCATTTTTATACGTTTTACAGAGCTATTGTCTGGAATATTTATAGAGAATGGAGGATATTTAACTGAAACGGGACTATTTGGTGAAGTAACTGGTGCTTTCATGAAGCTAACGTTTTACTACATTATTTTTTTGAATTTGTCAGTGTTACTTACAATTTTTTTGATGCAAAAAAATAAAACTTGATAAGAGGTTTTTAACTAAACCTATTGTGACTTTAGCCATAGTTATATTTTCAACTGGACTCATTACGACAGCATTTATAGCTGGCATAGTTGATGGCTTTGCTTTGATTCAAGGAGTAAATAGGTTCACTTTCAGAGAAAATTCTGGAAGTGTATTACTAACTTTTTTCTTAATAATAGGTTTATTGCTTTAACACTACTTGGTGTTTTATTTGCAGGCTCCAGAGGGAATAAGCACTCCTTTGTGGCTGTTTTTATAGCATTAATGATTATTGTTTTTTCTGCGCTTCATGGAGAACAATTTATGACAAATATTTCCTTATTTTTAGCCTTTTTTATTGCACCATTTTTAATGGAATTAACAAAAGGAAAAAGTGTTGTAAAAAATATCATTATTATTGGAATTATAGGGGAGTGATTGGTATTTTTATAGTTACCCTAGCTTATTCGAGGCAAGGGTATTATTTGGAAGATATAATTGAAAATCGCTTGTTATTGCAAGGGCAGTTGTGGTTTGTTGCAGATCTGTATCAATCAGATAATTTAGTAGGTTTAGATTCATTTGTTAGAAATATACCTTCATTTTTTCATTTAAGTACAAATGAATTTATAAAGCCAATAATACCATTTGGTATGCGTGAATTAATGTTTATTCATGCGGTTCCTAGTGTTTATGATATTTATATAGAGAATAATGTGACTTTTACTATGGGACAAATGGCAATGTTATTGTTTTGGTTTGGTTACTTAGGGATGGTAATACCTTTGGTTTTTACGGCAGTATTTTTTGGAACTGTAATCTATTATTTAAACAACGCAATTTTACGTTTTGATGTAATTAGCATTTTATTAGCAAGTAAAATTTTTATGTGGTTTGTTTTTGGATTTCAGCAAGGAGAGTATTGGTATGTTTGGGGGATAAAAACGATGATTTTTTGTGTCTTTGTTTATTTATTTGAAAAGTATAGAAATGCATTTGGTATTAAATTTTTAGAAAGGGCTCAAGGGTAAACAAAATGAATATAATTTGGTTTTTAGGTCCGAAGGAAAGTGCTTGGAATGGCGTTGGTAAGTATAGTGAGTTATTAATTAATGAGTTATCTAAAACTGAAAATCTAAGTATAAACAGTATATATATACCTTACAAAGCAAGGAGCATGATGAGATATGTATATCAATTTTTATTGTATCCTTGGCTTTTGATAAAACTTTTTTTCATATTCAGTAGTTGTGTTGTATCAAGAAGATTTAGTTTTCTTATTGCCAATTGCAAAATTGCTTAAAAAGAAAGTTATAGTTATCTATCATCATGTACCTTTAGCCAGCCAAAATGAAAGTTTCATTGAAAAAGTTAAATTGTTATATCTGAAATTATTATCTATTTTTATAACATTAGCAGATAAAGTAGTTACACCTTCTATAGAATCAAGTATTGCAATTTCGAATAAATTAGGGATATCGGATGATTGTTTTTCAATAATTTATAATAGCTTTGATTTCAATGAACTACCTTTAGACCCGAAGTTGAATTGCAAAAAAAGTTTTCTTAAATCACATGGTATTCCTTATAAAGGAAATGAAAAAATTCTTTTAACAGTCGGAAGTGATGAAAGTAGGAAAAATTTATTTACTCTTTTACAGGGAATTTCAAAATTAGACCAAAATGAATATGTCTTCATTAAAGCGGGTCGCGTAATGGTTCCTGATAATAATAAACAAATGATTGATTTTATCTCAAAAAACAAACTAAATGTTTTTTTCTAAAGGATTTAGATGATGATAACTTGAACATATTATACTCACATGCAGACCTATACCTTTCGCCTACTGTCGCACGAAGGGTTTGGACGAACAGTAATAGAAGCACAACATAGAGGCACTCCTGTAATGGCATCTAAAATACCTGTTTACGATGAGGTTTTAGGTGATAGTTATGTACCGATAGATAATTACCAAACTCCCAAAGCGTGGCAGACATGCTATTGAAGGCTTTGGATTTTCGAATGATAATTTAATTTCGAGCGGTAAACAGAATTGTTTAAAATACAATATTAAACACGTTGCAAGTGCGTTTTATAAAATATTGCAAAATATATAATAAGGAATTCGAATGAAAGTTTTATATATTTCTTCTAGGGCACCTTTTCCAAAAACAGGAGGTAGAGAGTTTATGATTGCACAAAGTTTATCCTTTCTAGTTTCTGAGTTTGACACTCATTTGATTTGTTTTCATGGAAAAAATGATTCATTTAACCAGAAAGAAATCAAAAATTTAGGTTTGATGAGTGTTAATTACATTCTAGTGCCATCTGCCATTAATTTATTTAGAAATATAGTTGTAAGAAAGCGCGCATCTTTACAGGAGCACCTATATTTTTCGAATAAGAATTTAAGTATTATAGAACAACATATTGATAATATCTCACCAGACGTAATCATATGCGACATGTTACGAACTTCACAGTATATAAGAATGCGAAATAAACCTTTGATCATTGACTTGGATGATATTCTATCTAATCGTTACGAAAAAATGCTTCAAGGTAATTCAAATCATTCAGTTTTAGGTACTTACACTGATAGATTGCCACAATTTATGGGGGCTGTTGAGTCTTGGTTTCGTAAGTCAATACTAAATCATGAAAAAATAAGAATAAAAGAAGCTGAAAGAAATGCTGTTTCACAGGCTAATAAGTTGATTTCAACCTCTGAAAAAGAAGCTTCCATTTTATCTGAAACATATTCAACAGATAAAGTAGTTGGTATTCCTCAAGCAATCGATTACGTGCATAAAACGTATACTAATATAACTACACATATTGATTTGATTTTTGTTGGAAATTTAACCACTGCACAAAATATTGAAAGTGTACGTTTTATCGTCAATGACGTATTTGAAGAATTAGATCTGTTAAATCTAGAATTTAAACTAAAAGTTATTGGTAAATATGATCATCGAGTTGAAAAGATAATTGCTAATTTCTCTCAACGTGTTGAATTATTAGGGTTTGTTGATGATATGGCCTCTGTTGTTAGTAAAAATTCAATTGCTATTGCAACCGTGGCTTTTGGGACAGGTATTAAAACAAAAGTTTTAGATTCTATCGCTTTAGGAATCCCAACAGTTACAAATACAGTAGGTTCAGAAGGGCTTAACTTGGTTAATGGGGTACATGCTATAGTTGAGAATGCTCCTTCCGCAATAGCATTTCAAATAAGAAAAGTTTTTTATTGTCATAAATTTGCAAGAAACCTTTCTCAAATGGCTAGTAAGTATTTAATTCAAAATCATTCGGTTGACTTATTAAAAGCTAGATATATTCAGTTAGTACGTGAAGCTCAATTAGACTTTAAAACATCAAATGAATGATAGAAGCTGTTAAAATAAAATAAAATAAAATAAAATAAATTAAATTAAACTTCAACAGAACTCCTGTATGAATTATTTTAATAAATCCATTATAAAGTTTTCAATTTAAAGTCATTAATATTATTTGGTGGCTTATTTATAGTTTGATATCAAAGGAATGAATTTATGATTTTACCCGTAATTATGTCTGGTGGCAGTGGAAGTCGTTTGTGGCCTTTATCTCGTGCTTTGCATCCGAAGCAGTTTTTAGCATTGTTAAATGAAAAAACCTTATTGCAAGAAACTATTAATCGTCTTGATAACACTGTTTGCCTTGACCCTTTGATTATTTGTAATAACGAACATCGATTTATTGTTGCTGAGCAGTTACGTGAAAACAATACTGGTTCAAGTGGCATTATTTTAGAGCCGGTGGGAAAAAATACCGCGCCAGCAATTGCCTTAGTCGCTTTAGGCGCCATTGAAAATGGTGAAGATCCATTATTATTAGTGCTTGCCGCTGATCATGTCATTAAAGATGTTAAAGCCTTTCAACAAGCTGTTTTAAATGCAGGTAAATTTGCTGAGCAAGGTAAACTCGTTACCTTTGGCATAGTGCCACATCAAGCTGAAACGGGTTATGGCTATATTAAACAGGGGCAACAACACATCCAAGATCAAGCTATTGGTTTTACGGTTGATTGCTTTGTTGAAAAGCCGGATTTAGAAACAGCAGAAGGCTATCTAGCCTCAGGTGAGTATTTGTGGAATAGCGGCATGTTTTTATTTAAAGCTTCTCGTTATCTTGAAGAACTTAAAAAGTTTTCCCTGAAATGCTAAAGGTTTGTGAAGATGCTTATCTAAGTAACTCTCAAGATTTAGATTTTATCCGTATTAGCGAAGAAATATTTAGTTTATGTCCTGAAGATTCAATCGATTACACTGTAATGGAACGAACTCAGTCAGCCGTTGTTGTGCCTATGAACGCAAACTGGAGTGATGTCGGTTCGTTTTCTTCTTTATGGGAAGCGAGTGAAAAGGACGAACATGGCAATGTTAATCGAGGTGATGTTATCAATCATAAATCGACCAATTCATACATCAATGCTGGTCATAAGTTAGTAGCGACGGTAGGTATTGATAATTTGGTAATTGTCGAAACAAAAGACGCGCTTTTAGTCGCTAATAAAGATCAAGTTCAAGATGTAAAAGCGATTGTTGACAAACTTAAAACTAAAGATAGATACGAATATAAAAATCAACGTGAAGTATATCGCCCTTGGGGTAAGTATGATTCAATAGATTCTGGGGTGCGTGATCATGTAAAACGCATTACCGTAAAACCGGGGCAAAAATTATCTATTCAAAAACATTATCATCGTGCTGAACATTGGATTGTTGTTTCTGGTACGGCTAGTGTCACTAATGGCGATAAAACCTTTTTAGTCACAGAAAACGAGTCTACTTATATTCCTTTAGGTGCTATTCATGCCCTAGAAAACCCAGGAAAAATACCATTACAAATGATTGAGGTGCAAACTGGTAGTTACCTTGGTGAAGATGACATTATTCGTTTTGAAGACAGATATGGTAGGGCTTAAGCTATGAATACGGTGATAACACCTGCATCTAAAATAATCAAGCATAGTAATATCGCTTTTGGTACAAGTGGTGCAAGGGGATTAGTGACAGATTTTACCCCTCAAACCTGTGCGGCTTTTACCTTAGCTTTTTTAAGCTCAAATTCAGATTATAAACGTGTCGCCATTGCCATAGACAATCGCCCTAGTAGTCCTGAAATTGCCTTAGCTTGTATTTCAGTCTGCAGAAAGTATTGGCGTTGTTGTCGATTATTATGGTGTCATTCCTACACCTGCTTTGGCATACACATCAATGTTGGATGGTATTGCGGCCATTATGGTCACAGGTAGCCATATTCCCTTTGATAGAAATGGGCTTAAGTTTTATCGCCCTGATGGTGAAATAAGTAAAGCGGATGAACAAGCCATTTTAAATGCGTCAGTGGACGTACCTATTATCACTTCAAACCTTCAATTACCTGCTGTTTATCAAAAAGCATCGACACAATATGTGCAACGTTATTTGTCGCTTTTTAATGAAGGTTTATTAGCTGGTAAAAGAATTGGTATTTATGAACACTCTAGTGCTGGGCGTGATTTATATGCCGGCGTTTTTACTCAATTAGGTGCGCAGGTAGTTAGCTTAGGACGTAATGACCATTTTGTGCCTATTGATACCGAAGCAGTAGCCGAAGAAGATATTAAGCAAGCGCAACATTGGCAAAATGAATATCAATTGGATGCAATTTATTCAACAGATGGTGATGGTGACCGTCCATTACTTTCTGATGAAACAGGTACTTATTTACGTGGCGATATTTTGTGTCTATTGGCGAGCACAGTATTTACAAGTAGAAGCATTAGCTGTGCCGGTTAGTTGTAATTCTGCCATTGAAAGCTGTGAAAAATTTACTCAAGTATTGCGAACTAAAATAGGCTCCCCTTATGTTATTGAGGCATTTTCAACTTTAAATCAAGAGTATAAAAATATCGGCGCCTTTGAAGCCAATGGTGGGTTTTTATTAGGCTCAGATATTCAAGTTAATGGAAAAGCTCTTAGCGCTTTACCTACAAGAGATGCACTTTTACCTGCTTTAGCTGTGTTAGCTTTTGCTGGTTCAAAACCTATATCTATCTTCGCTAAATGATTTGCCTGATAGTTTTACTGCAAGTGATCGTTTACAAAACTTTAGCAAAACTGACAGCTTAGCGATTTTAGCAAAAGCTGAAAACCAGACAATTTCATTTTTAAAGCAAATTGGCCTCGATTCGTTTAAGGTGCTATCAAGTGATAAAACAGATGGCTTACGTTTAAATTTAACCGGCCAGGTTGTTGTTCATCTTAGACCTTCAGGAAATGCTCCTGAACTAAGATGTTATGTTGAATGTGATAGTCAGTTAAAAGCGGAAAAATTAGTTAAACAGGTTTTGTCTTCATTAAAGTAATAGTTAGCTCTATGAAAAGTGTGATATAAATATCATTTATCAAGCTAGTGTAAAAATTGTAGAAAAATCAAATAAGGAAACAGTATGAAAATCGCCATTGCAGGGACTGGATATGTTGGTTTATCAAATGCTGTTTTATTAGCGCAACACAATGAAGTGATTGCTGTTGATATTATGGAAGAAAAGGTTACTTTAATTAATAACCAGCAGTCTCCAATTTCCGATACTGAAATTGAAGATTTTTTAAAAAATAAAACTCTTAATTTAACTGCAACTTTAGATACTCAATTAGCTTATCAAAATGCTGATTTTATTATTATTGCGACACCAACAGATTATGATCCGGTTAGTAATTATTTTAATACTAGTTCGGTTGAAGCCGTTATAAGGTTGGTTATGCAGATTAATCCAAATGCCGTCATGGTCATTAAGTCTACTGTTCCGGTTGGATATATAAAACGAATTTCTGAAGAGTTAAATTGCTCAAATATTATTTTCTCACCAGAGTTTCTACGTGAAGGGCGAGCGTTATACGATAATCTTCATCCGTCACGTATTATTGTTGGTGAAGTATCAGAACGCGCGAAAACCTTTGCAAATTTATTAGCGCAGGGCGCTGTAAAAGAGAATATTGATATTCTATTTACTGATTCAACCGAAGCAGAAGCAGTTAAATTATTTTCTAATACTTACTTAGCAATGCGTGTTGCCTACTTTAATGAGCTTGATTCCTATGCAGAATCTCATGGTTTAAACACTGAACAAATTATTCGAGGTGTGGGTTTAGATCCACGTATTGGTGATCATTATAATAACCCTTCCTTTGGTTATGGTGGTTATTGTCTTCCAAAAGATACCAAACAATTACGTGCTAATTATGAGCATGTTCCTAACTGTTTAATCAATGCAATTGTAGATTCTAATACAACACGTAAAGACCATATTGCTAATTCGATTTTAAAACGAAATCCAACTGTCGTGGGTATATACCGTTTAATTATGAAAGCAGGCTCTGATAACTTCCGTGCTTCAAGTATTCAGGGCATTATGAAACGCCTTAAAGCAAAAGGCATTGAGGTTGTTATTTATGAACCTGTAATGGCAGAGGAATCATTTTTTAATTCCAAAGTGATTAAAGACTTTAATGAGTTTAAAGCTTTGTCTGATGTGATTGTTGCGAATCGAATGGTTGATGAAATTAAGGATGTTGCTGAAAAGGTTTATACACGAGATTTGTTTGGAAGTGATTAAAAGCGACTATTAGCTCGAGCTGTCAGCTATCAGTAAAGACAAAAGATAAGGGCAGTTGTCATCTGTCAGTATGGTCAAAGGATAAAAACAGCTTTATAGCAGAGAGTTCGGAGAAAAGTAATAAGGTGCTTATATATTCAAGGTTTTGTTTTTGTTTTAAATTCGTCAATTTAGAGGCGAGGGTTATAGATTTTAGTGGTGAATATATGAATAAAAAATCCATCTCACAAGTAATGGATTTATTTTTAATTATGTTGGTTATTACTCTTGCGTTTCTTTCGCTTAGTAAATCTACCGGCTTTCCGGCATCTGCAAATTATGTTGAATCTTTATTTGGTTCGGATAAATCACTTCACTTTTTTGCTGGTATGGTTGTTACATTAGCTGTATTTCGATGGTTATTTTTTATATTAGAAAGTAAATACCTTAAAACTTTTGTATTAACTACGATTCTATCTTCTTCGATTTTGTCTGCCGATGAATTTAGTCAGGTATTTAATGTTTATCGTCAGTTTAGTTTTTATGATCTTTATGCGGGCTTTTTAGGTTTGTTGCTTGGATTGATTATCCTGCTCTTATTTTGTAGTTTTTCTGTTAGAAGTAAAGATTAAAAATAGCTATTAGCTTCGAGCTGTCAACCATCAGTATTGTCAAAAGACAATAACAGCTATTAGCTTCGAGCTATCAGCTATCAGCTATCAGTAAAGTCAAAAGCAAAGTCAAAGGCGGTTTTACCACGGAGGACATAGAGAGCACGGAGAAATGAATTTAAGGTTTTACAATCAAAGTCTTTTGGTTTTTGGTTTTTAATTCGTGTTTTTCGTGTAATTCGGTGACAACTGTTTTTAGGGTGTTTTTTGTTTTTTAATATCTCTAGCGACAGTTGAATATCTGATCTTTAATTTACAATAAATTATTGAATTGATTATTGTTATTTTTATGTAAACTAATTGTTTGTCTATTCGGATGGCCTTTGTTATGATGATCACACTTTTAAATTGACAATTTTTGATTTAATACTATGAAAGGATTTCATAAAGCATGAGTGGTTATATTAAGGACAATGTTAATCAATTTTCTGCTTTATACCGAATCGTTGATTTTTTGGGCATACAATTCGCTTTATATTTTTGCGCAGAAATTCACTCTGTGCCCTTGAGTGATACTTATATTATGATAGGGTTAATCGCTTCTATTTCATTTTCTCTTTTTGGTGAAAGCCTTCAATTATATCGTTCCTGGAGGACAGGCTCCTTTGCTCGACTAGCTCTGTATACTTTTTTAAGTTGGGCTGTGGCGGCGTTTGCTGTAACTAGTTATTTATTCTTTAGTAAAACAAGTGTTGAAATATCACGTTTCGTTATAGGCATTTGGTTTATTGGAAGTGCTGTTTCTTTAGTTAGTTGGCGCATGTTATTTCGATTATTTTTATTTAGCCGTAGACGTAAAGGGGCTAATACCCGTAATGTAGCGATATTTGGTTTAACCAGTTCAGGTGTTCGTTTAGCGAAGGAATTTGTTAATCATCCTGAGACTGGTTTTACCTTAGATGCCTTTTTTGATGATAGAGAAAATGAGCGACTACCAAAACAGTTTCAAGGCCGATTAGCTGGAGGTATCGATGAAGGCGTTAAGTTAGCTAAAAAAGGTAAGTTTGATATTATTTATATTGCTTTACCTCTAGTCGCTCAAAAACGTATCGAAGAAATCCTCAGGTCACTAGGAGATACCACTGTAGATGTACATCTAGTACCTGACTTTTTTACCTTTAATTTAATGAACGCACGTTTAACCCATGTGGGTAATACACAAACTATCAGTGTTTATGAATCACCTTTGAGTGGATTATCATCCTTAGCTAAAAAAGTTGAAGATATTATTGGTGGTACCTGTATTTTAGCTGCCATTGCACTACCGATGTTGATTATTTCGATTTTAATAAAACTTGATTCTCCAGGGCCGATTGTTTTTAAACAGAAACGTTATGGTTTAGATGGCAAACCGATTAATGTGTGGAAGTTCCGCTCGATGAAAGTCGAAGATAATGGCGCAGTGGTGAAGCAAGCAGTAAAAGGTGATGCACGTATTACCAAATTAGGGGCATTTTTAAGACGAACCTCCTTAGATGAATTGCCACAATTTATTAATGTAATGCAAGGGCGTATGTCTATTGTAGGCCCTAGGCCTCATGCTATTGCTCATAATGAAGAATATAGAAGCCTAATAGATTTTTACATGTTACGTCATAAGGTTAAACCTGGCATTACTGGTTGGGCGCAAATAAATGGCTGGCGTGGCGAAACAGATACCTTAGAAAAAATGGAAAAACGTATTGAATTCGATTTATATTACATTCGTAATTGGTCGTTATTATTAGATATCAAAATTGTTTTTTTAACTATTTTTAAAGGTTTTGTGAATAAGAATGCATACTGATTAAGCTACGAGCTACGAGCTACGAGCTACGAGCTACGAGCTACGAGCTACGAAGGTCAAATAGGTTTTTTAGCTACTAGTGGTAGAAGAGTTGTGCTTCTTAGGGAATGTAACAAGATTTGGGCTACTAGTTGTGCATTTCTAATGGCAAATGGAGTTTTGATAGTTGCTGGCTGTGAGTGATTATTACAAAAAATAAATATTATACGACTATAAAAATAATAAAGCTAACCAGCTACAAATAGTTAGTAGTGTTTAAAAACACCATAAGGTTTTATACGAGTATAAATAATAAGGTGAATCAGTGTTATGGATCCTGATTTAATAAAATTAATACGCTATTATCAACATAATAATAATTTTCAATAATTATTTAAGGATGAAGAAATGAAATATTTACCTATTTTATCGCTAACCGCATTAAGTGTTTCAAGTGCTTGTGCTGAAAACTTTGACCCTGCACCCTTTGAATTAACTGATGGAATATCTCTTATTCCTCAAATCGAAGCGACAGTTCGTTATGATGATAATATTTATAATGAAGAAACAGATGTTACTTCTTCTTCTATCTTTTTATTATCACCTTCTTTTATGTTGGGCACTGATGATGGTATTAATCGTTATGGTGCTCTTTATAAATTAAGTTCAGGTACTTACTCTAACAGTAGTGACGACAACTTTGTTGATCATAATTTATCTCTTTATGGACATACTGAATTCAGTGATAAACAACGTACTGATTTCAATCTGGCTTTTGAAAATACCCATGAAGATAGAGGTAGTAAAACAACAGAGGGTGATGCTTCTTCATTTGATGAACCTATCAAATATAATTTATTGACTGCTCAAGGTTACTTTCAATATGGTGGCATAAATTCAATTATGCGTGTTGGTGGTGGTTTGTCTTATACAGATAAAACCTTTACTAACTTTGAATCTACTACTAAATACAGAGATGTTGGTAAATTAAAAATCTTTACTGATGCTGATTACCAAATCGGTAGCGTGACTTATTTAACTTTAGAGTTGAACACAACAGATGCTCAATATGATTATTTAGCGACCGGCAGTGATAGTCTTGATAACAGAGATACTCGTGTGCTATTCGGTGCAAGATGGGATGGGTTGGCTAAAACAACCGGTATTATGAAAGCGGGTTATCAATATAAAACATTTGACAGCGATAACCGTGATGACTTCTCTGGTGCAACTGTTGAAGTTGGTGTTGAATGGAAGCCTGTCGAACACACTTCTTTTACTGCTAATGTAAATAAGAGCGCGGAAGACTCTGATACTGTAGGTGATTACATCGATTCAGTAGGTGGTTCTCTATCATGGAATCATGATTGGACTACTGATTTTGATTCAAGTTTACAATTTATTTATGCTAACGAAGACTATGTTGGTACAACTCGTGAAGATGATACAACTTATGCTATGTTGTATTTAAATTATGATTTAACTCGTTGGATGCAAGTTAAAGCTGGTTATGAATATACGACTAAAGATTCAAACTCTTCTGATATTAGTTATGACAAAAATGCTGTTAGTTTAGGGGTTGTGGTTGCATTATGATAAAGACATTAAATTTGAACTTTAAGCAATTATTTTTTATTGCATTATCAATGCTAACTTCATTAGTTGTTAATGCTAATGAAGTTAGCAATTATCGTTTAGATGCTGGCGATGAAATCAGGATTTTAGTCTATGATGAACCAGATTTAACGTTAGAATTAACGATAAATGATGATGGTAATATCAATTTTCCGCTAATAGGTCTTATTTCTGTCACAAATAAAACAACACCTGAAGTACAAGCATTAATTCATAATGGTTTAAAGGGAGATTATTTATTAAACCCTTCCGTGCAAGTAGATATTATTACTTACCGTTCATTTTATATTCATGGTGAAGTAAAACAACCAGGTGGATACCCTTATAAACCTGGTTTAAATATTGATCAAGCTATTGCTTTAGCAGGAGGTTTAACAGAGAGAGCTTCTGTATCCAAAATATATATTAAAGATTCTAAGAGCACGAACGACGAAGGGGATAAGGTAGATTTAACTTATGCTGTATCACCTGGTGATATTATTACCATAGAACAGAGCTTTTTTAATCTAACGAATATTTAATAAGTTTTACTTTTAGTCATTTAATTTTTAGCTCATTCTTTTGAGCTAAAAATTGATCAGGAAATGGACCCTAAATCATTATGCAACTAGACAATCAATCTGCAGATTCACAAGAACAAATTATCGACCTAAAAGTTTACTGGCAGATAATTATGAAAGTAAAATGGAAAATTCTATTTTTTTCTTTTTTACCACACTTTTGGTTGCTATTTTTGTTATGGGGTTAACCCCAATTTATCGTTCTACAGCCTCTTTATTAATTAAAGCAGACACTGAAAAAACAGTTTCTATCGATTCTGTCTATTCGGTTGATACCTCAAGAAATGAATATTTTTTAACCCAGTATGAAATTCTTAAGTCTCGAGCAGTAGCAGAGCAGGTTATTGATAAGCTTAATTTAGAATCACATAAAGAATTTCTTCCTGATGAAAAAGATGATCTTGTATCGCAATTCAAAGCCCAAGTTAAATCTATTATAGATTCTTATTTACCTGTGGAAATGGTCAATACTCAAGCTGACGAAATTCTTGATAAACGTCGTAATAAAGTTAAATTAATTGAAACATTCTTAGAAAAATTGACTATTAGTCCGGTTCGTAAAACTCAATTGGTTAATATTTCCTTTGATTCGGAAGATCCTTTGTTAGCGACGCTTGTGGCTAATACGGTTGCAGATACTTATATCACTCAGGAAATGTCGGGACAACTTGATTCAACCAAAAAAGCGGCTGGTTGGTTAAATAGTCGTTTAGATGAATTACGTTTGAATTTAGAAAATTCTATTAACGCATTAGAAGCTTACCGTATAAAAGAAAACCTTATTGATATTGAATCTAAGGGTGTTCGAAGTATTGCTAGTGATGAATTACAAAGTATTACTGAAAGCTATTTAAAAGCTAAAAAAGTACGCTTTGAAGCAGAAACTATTTATTTGTTTGTTAGTAAAATTAGAGGAAATGATATTGATGCTTTAATGAGTTTACCTGAAATAAGTAATCATCCATTAATTGAAAACATAAAAGATCTTGAAAATCAGGTACAACAAACAGTCTCAGAGCTAAGCTTTCGTTATGGGCCTAAACATCCAAAATTAATTGCGGCTAAAGCACAGCTTACTTCTATCAATAAGCAATTAGCACAACAGGTCGCTAAATTGGTTAAAGGTATTGAAAAAGAATTAAAAGCGGCGCAAGACAATGAGCGTCGTTTTGAACAAGAGTTAAAAACTGAGAAAGCAAAATTTCAAAATGTGACTAGCAAAGAACAGGGCTATTTGAAATTACAACGTGAAGTTGATGCTAATCAGAATCTTTATGATACTTTTGTAACGCGTTATAAAGAAACTGAAATCACAACAGATTTAGAAGTACAACAAGCTCGAGTCATTGACCAAGCTGAGATTTCTATTGATCCCGTTAAGCCAAATAAAAAGTTAATTGTGTTATTAGCCTTTGTTGCCTCTTTTGGTTTTGCTGTGGTATTAACTTTTGTGTTAGACGCACTAAATGACAGTTTCAGAACGGCACAGGAAGTTGAAGGTGCATTAGGTGTTCGTTTGCTTGGCTTGTTACCATTAATTCCTCATAAACGTAAAGAGTCTTTACCTTCTCATACTTATTTTGATGAAAAACATAAAGGCTTTGCAGAAGCGGTGCGAACTTTGCGTACTGGTTTTGTTTTATCACATATTGATAATGATCATAAGGTAGTGGTCGTTACTTCTTCTATTCCTGGTGAAGGTAAAACAACAACGTCGATTAACATTGCTTTTGCTATGGCGCAAATGGAGAAAACGTTATTGATTGAAGCTGATATGCGTCGTCCAAGTTTTACGCGTATTTTTAACTTACCACCTTATCAAGCAGGTTTATCTAATGTGATTTCAGGAACTGAGAAATTAGCTGATGCAATTATTCATGATGAAAAATCTGGTTTAGATATTTTGTCCGCTGGATTTATTCCACCAAATCCTTTAGAACTTTTATCTAACGCTAAATTCGAAGCTTTAATGATGGTTTTAAAAGATAAGTATGATCGTATTGTTATTGATTCTGCTCCTACACAAGCAGTGAGCGATGCATTAGTACTAGCTAAACAGTCTGATTCAGTAATTTATGTTGTTCGTTCTGAATCAACGAAACAAGGCATTGTTAAAAAAGGTATTTCGCGGTTAATGGAAATTGAAGCCAAAATTGATGGGATTGTGCTTAATCAAGTCAACATCAAGAAGGGTGGAAAAGACGGTTATGAAGGTTATTATGATTATTACGGTTATGGCCAGGAAAATAATGGTAAATCTAGTTAGCCTGTAATGATTGATTTACACAGCCATATATTAGTTAATATTGATGATGGTGCATCTTCTATGGATGAAACTATCACAATGATCAATCAGTCATTAGAGAGTGGTGTCACTAAAATATTAGCCACACCACATATTCATTTAGGCACTTTTGATAATGATATGCATATTATTAAAGGGGCTTTTACTAAACTAACCGAACACTTACAAACTTCTGAAAATAAAATATCTTTAGCATATGCGGCAGAAGTGCGTATATGTCCTGAAATTATGATTTTAGCCAAAACAAAACAACTCCCTTTTATGGGGAAGTGGTTGGGCAATGATGTTTTATTACTTGAATTCCCACATAGTCATATTCCTCCTGGTAGTGAAAAGTTAATAGATTGGTTATTAAAAAATAATATTCAGCCTATGATTGCTCACCCTGAACGAAACCGTGATCTTTGGGAGTTTCCTGAATTATTACGACCATTTAAACAGCGTGATTGTTTATTTCAAATCACAGCCTCTTCTTTATTGGGGGATTTTGGTGACCGGTCGCAACAATTGGCTTGGCAAATGATCGAAAAACAAGAAGTAACCATTGTTGCTTCAGATATGCACAATTTGAAGCGTCGACCATCAAAAATGAAAGAGGCTTTTGAGGACGTTAAGTCACGTTTCAGTGAAAATGTTGCTAAAAAGTTGTTTGTGGAAACACCTGATTTAATTTTTCAGTCAAATTCAACTATTTGGACTGCTCAGTGAAAATAAAATTGTTTCGTTATTTGTTGATATTAACCGCACTGACGGTGATTTTTTTGCTACTAAGTATGCCTTTGCAAATTTGAGTTATTTAAAGGTAGATAGCTATTTAATACGCTGGCAGGAAAACAAACAAGTACAACAGGTTGAAATGGATGATGCACTGAATGCAACTCAAACGATGCTTTTTTTACATGGTCATTTTCCGCATTATTTAAATGTAGCTGCCAAGGTTTATGAATGGCAGGCCTACGCAAATTACGGCGATACACATTTATACCAAACATCACTTTCTCAAGCATTGAGCTATTACCAAAGGTCAACGGAATTACGCCAACAATGGCCTTTGACATGGATTTTTATGGCTAATGTTAAAGCTAATCTTAAACAACTTGATGAAGACTTTTATTTTTATATTAAACAAGCGGTTAAATATGGCCCCTATGCCTATGAAGTAAATTTGCAAGTTGCTAAGTTTCAATTGCTTTACTGGGGGCAGTTAATTGATTTTCCAATCAAAGAAGGATTGGAACATATTAAACGAACTTTAAGAAATAATAAGTCTCGTAATGACCTGTTAAATTATGCGAACTCTATTGGACGTACAAGTATTGTTTGTACTGTTGCTAAACTAAATGACGTACAAAGTGCAATGCGACATTCTATTTGCCGTAAAAAATAGTTAAAATTACTATAGAGAAAATCTAAAGACAGTGGACACCTAATTACACTAAGAACACGAATTAAAAACAAAACCATTAAAGCAATTTTTCACCACAGTCAGATTACATTACACAAAGAAAAACAATACCAAAATCTTTTTGCCTAACCTCTGTGTCCTCTGTGGTAAAAATGTATTTATTTTTCTTTTAATCCGACAGAAAGCTAACAGCTCGAAGCTAATAGCTGTTTTTAATTCGCTTAACCCTTGAAACTAAGCACTTTCTGAAGCTTCTAAGTTTTCAATTTTAACTCTAATTTCCTCTGCTTCAGCAGTTATTATTGAGTATGATTTAATATCACCATTTCGCTGTGCATTCATTGCCTGTTCAAGTTTTTGAAAATAGTCTTTGTTTAAGCTTTTAATTGGATCTTTTTTGAAAAATGAGAACATATCGAGTACCTTTTGATTGAGTATTTTCAGTTATACGTAACAATAGTTTTTTTAGTTCAAATAGAGTTATTAATTTAACGCTTTTAAATGTTTATTCTTGTATTCCTAATTATCAATTGATAAAAATATGGATCTTATTTTTGAAGCGCGACTAAACAGTAGTTAAATAAACGATAAGTCTAAGCGTAAGATATAGAAATGCGGAAACGAAATTAACTATTCAGTAATGTAAATTTATAGTGCAATTAAAATTGGCACGGAAATTTCATTGTAATACATATACAAGTATAAACATGAGCATTCTAAGAAAATGCGCACCAGTTTAAAGCATTAATAGAACTGAAATGGTGCAAGATATAAGACTCATATAAAAGCATCAAAGGTAACGAAGCCTAAAGTAAAACTTAAACGTTTTACTTTAGGCTTTTTTTCTTTTTTTAGGGATTATTTTATGAAGGAAATTTCAATAGGTTTGTTATTTTCAACGGACGGCTCTTATCGATTTATGGGAAAAAGTGCATTAGAAGGTGCTCTATTTGCAATCGAGCAAATAAATAAAATTGAATCTTATCCTTTTAAATTAATTGCAGAGTCAGAAAATCCTAAAGGAATCGATGAAAGTTATGTTTCATCGATAAGGAACCTTTAAACAAAGGTGTTAATCATTTTTTTGGGCCAATAACCTCTAGTGCCCGGAAGGTGCTATTACCTGAAATTCAAAAAAATAAGGCGATGCTTTGGTTTAGTAGTCCTTATGAAGGTTATGAATGTGAAGAGCAGGTTGTTTACTTAGGGCCTTGCCCAAATCAAAATCTATTACCTTTAATGGATTATGCGATTCCAAAATACGGAAATAAAGTTGCTTTAGTCTCTTCTAATTATGTTTGGGGGTGGGAAAGTAGTCGAATTGCGAAAGAAATAGTTAAGGCAAATTCAGGAAGTATTGTATTTGATGCACTATTTCATATGCAAGAAACTGATTTTAGTTTATGTATAAATAATATATTAAAAGAGAGCCCAAGTTTTATCATTAATAACCTAGTGGGTGAATCAAATTATTCTTTTCTAAAACAACTAAACAATTCTATAAAAGAAAACACCTTAATGAGAGTGCTTAGTTGTAATTTAACTGAGTGCGAATTAGCCGTTTTAGGTGATTTACCCAATTTAGAGTTGATAAGTTCAAATCCATTTTTTGAATCCACAATTACACCTGAATTATCTGATAAAACATCGTCCCTAAATAAAGCAAACAGATCTGGCTATTTCTGGAGCGACCTATTTATCAGTATTTGCCTTTGCAAAGGCGGTCAAATTAAGTCAATCCTTAAGTACTCAAGAAATACAATCGATATTGCCTGAAATTGAATTATTAAGCCCCAAGGGTGAATTAATTAAGTTAAATGAAAATCACCATACCAGCCTGCCTTGTACAGTAGCACTTAGAGTAAACGATTATTTTAAAAGTGTACGAGAAACAGAACTGATACAACCAAACCCATTTATGTCGTTTCAAAATGCCAGAGTAACAGCCAAAGTGATTGAACTTTCATCTTATTCTAAAGGATTAAAAGCCATATGAAATCTGATAATAATAAAATATACGTTTTATCTAACAAAGAAAGAGATATAGCAAGTATTGAGAAAGTGGCCAATCGATTAGGGCTTTTAACCTCTCAATTTAATAATGCAGATTTACCTGTAGACAATAACGTCATTATATTTGATGTCGCAACTGTTCTTGAATTTAACGATAGATCTATATTTGAGCAAAACAGGCCACTTATTGCGCTTGTTTCTCATGCTACCCCATCCGAGATTCAACATGCTATGGAGCTTGGTGCACATGCTGTCCTAACACGTCCGATACATCAGTTAGCTTTATTATCTACGTTGCAAGTTGCTCGAATATTATTCAAAAAAATGAAGAAAAAGATAACCAATATAACCATTTAAAGCGTAAACATTTATCTCGCGACTTTGTGATTAAAGCGGTCATTCTATTTATGGAAGAATTCAAAATAAACGACCAAAAAGCTTATGAGATGATCCGTACAATCTCTATGTCTAAAAATATTGAAATAGAAACGCTATGCGAGTCCTTAGTTAAAAATACCAATTGTCATCATGTATATAACAAGGAAGCGTAAATATGTTTTTAAAAACTCTTTGTAATAGGCCCTCTAATATTTTTGCTGTTTTAATAGTAATAATTCTGGTTGGTTGTGCAACTTTTGCACCTTGGTTAGCTCCCTTCGATCCAACAGAGCAATTTTTTGATGGACTGACAATGGAAGGGGCGCCATTACCTCCCAATTCTAGGTTTCTTTTAGGAACTGATTTACTCGGTCGAGACTTATTATCGCGAATTATTTATGGTTCTCAAACGTCATTAATGATTGGCATTGTTGCTAATAGTGTTGCTATTTTTATTGGTGTATTAGTGGGAGTCATTGTCGCTTATGTAAGAGGGTGGTTAGGCTCAATATTGATGCGTTTTACTGACCTGATAATGGCATTTCCTGCTTTATTACTAGCTATTGCATTAGCGGCTATTTTCACACCAAGCATATGGATTGTTGCGATGGTTATAGCAATGGTAAATTGGGTTCAAATAGCGCGAGTAATTTACTCTGAAACATTAGCGATTAGTGCAAAAGATTTCGTGATGGCAGAAATTTCAATTGGTATTTCTCCACTAAAAATCTTGTTTTCTCATATTCTTCCTCATCTTTTACCCACTATTCTGGTATGGGCTACTTTAGGTATTTCAACAACGGTATTACTTGAAGCAACACTTTCTTATTTAGGGATCGGTGTTCAACCACCAACACCAAGCTGGGGTAATATCATTTTTGAAAATCAGACCTATTTTACTATTTCTCCTTGGTTAGTTTTTATTCCTGGTGCCGTCATTGTTTTGTTATCACTTAGTTTCAATCTTCTTGGTGATGCCTTACGTGATGCACTTGATCCAACACTTAATGGGAGAGATGACGCATGATTCAATTTCTTATCAAACGAATACTTTATGCTTTTCTGATACTCATTGGAGTATCAATGATCACTTATGCACTCCTATATCTCATACCCGCTGATCCTGCAAGACAAATAGCAGGAAGAAGTGCGACTGCAGAAACAGTAGAAAATATACGTAATCAACTTGGTTTAGATCTTCCTTTTTATCAACAGTATTTTCAATATCTTTGGAATTTACTATAAGGAGATTTTGGCCGTTCTTGGTTACAAAAACTGAGGTTTCAACTTTAATCGCGACGCGTTTGCCAGCTTCTCTTGAATTAATGGCGGCTGGAATCGTTATTGAGTTAATTATTGGGCTTAGCCTTGGAATTTTCTGTCGCCCTTAAAAGAAATACGATTATTGACCGTATGGTAATGATAACGTCATTTGTAGGCGTGTCAGCGCCACAATTTGTTGCTCGCAATGTTATTCCTTTATATCTTTGCGATAAAACTAGCATGGTTTCCTATTGGAGGTTATGGAGAGTTTTCAAACCTTATTTTACCTGCACTTACATTAGGCGTATTAGGGTGTGGATGGTATTCACGTATGTTTCGATCTTCAATGATCGAAGTGTTACATCAAGATTTTGTTCGGACGGCAAGAGCAAAAGGCCTGAGCAACTTTCAGGTCATAACTCGTCATATTATTCCTAATGCCATTTTACCTATCATATCAATGATAGGTATCGACATTGGAATTTTTGTTGGCGGGTTAGTGGTAGTTGAGTCAGTTTTCGGCTGGCCAGGAATAGGACAATTAGCATGGCAAGCGATTCAGAGAGTAGATACACCAATTATAGTTGCAGTGACCCTAGTATCAGCATTTGCAATTGTAATTGGAAATCTAATTGCTGATTTAATTGCTCCATTAATTGACCCTAGAATCGATATTAAAAATATGTAAACTCAAAACAAGGAAGAACTATGAAAAAATCACATTTATTAAATTCGTTATTTTTATGTTTGAGCGTAAGTTCTGTTCAAGCAACCGAAATCAAACAAGGTGGCTCGATGATAGTTACCTATAAAGATGATGTTTCAACGTTAGATCCTGCCATTGGTTATGATTGGCAAAATTGGTCAATGATAAAAAGTCTTTTTGATGGATTATTAGATTATAAACCAGGCACGACTGAGTTAGAACTCGATTTAGCTGAAAGTTATACTATTTCAGAAGATGGCCTTACGTATACATTCAAATTAAAACCTGGCGTTAAATTTCACAACGGAAGAGAAATGACTGCGGTTGATGCTAAATATTCTATTGAAAGAACGATTACACCAACCACACAAAGTCCCGGTGCAGGGTTTTATGGTTCAATTGATGGTTTTGATCAACTTAATCAAGGGAAAGTAAAAACGCTTGATAGCATAAAAGTCATTGGTGATTACGAGATAGAGTTTACATTGAAACAGCCTGATGCCACTTTCTTGCATGTCTTGGCCTTAAATTTTTCATCAATTGTACCTAAAGAAGAAGTCCTTAAATGGGGACTAGATTTTGGTAAGCATCCAGTTGGTACAGGTGCTTTTGCACTTGATGAATGGAAAACTGGACAATCATTATCTTTAAAACGAAATACAGCTTATAACAAAACTGGTTTGCCTTATCTGGATAATATTACATTTGAATTTGGTCAAGAACCAATTGTGGCTTTATTGAGACTTGAGCAGGGTGATGCAGATTTAGCCGGCGACGGTATCCCACCAGCTAAATTCTTACAGCTTAAAAATGATCCAAAATATAAAGAATCAATTGTAGTTGGAGACCAATTACATACGGGTTATGTAACCATGAATGTTGAAATCGCTCCCTTTGATAAACTAGAAGTACGCCAAGCAGTTAATATGGCAATCAATAAAGATAGGATCGTAAGAATTATTAATGGTCGAGCAGTACCCGCAAATCAGCCACTTCCTCCTGCTATGCCTGGATATTCAAAGGATTATAAAGGTTATCAATACAATATTGATAAAGCAAAATCATTACTTAATGAGAGTGGTTTGAGTGAAGGGTTTACCACACAATTATATGTTGCAAACACAGAGCCTCAACCTCGTATTGCACAGGCTATTCAGCAAGACTTATCTAAAATCGGGATTAATGTTGAAATCAAATCTTTAGCACAAGCAAATGTAATAGCAGAGCAGGTGGTGATAAATCTCAAGCTCCTATGATTTGGTCTGGTGGTATGGCTTGGATTGCTGACTTTCCTGATCCATCAAACTTTTATGCACCAATACTTGGTTGTGCTGGCGCAGTAGAAGGTGGCTGGAATTGGTCTTGGTACTGTAATGAAGAGCTGGATAAGAAAGCATCATTAGCAGACTCTATGGCAGATCCTGAAGACCATGAAAAACGTATTAAGCTTTGGGAAGAAATATACCTAGATGTTATGGCCGATGCTCCTTGGGTACCTGTATTTAATGAACGTCGCTTTACAATACGTTCTCAGCGTTTAGGTGGTGCAGATGCTATCTTCGTGGATCCTGTTCACGTTCCTGTTAACTATGATCATGTGTGGGTGAAAGATGTGCAATAAATGTAATGACTTAATAAGAACTATTCATAGCGAAAATCATCATTTTGGTTGGGATAATAGTATTAAGCCTACTCATAAGATAACACCAGGCACTACTTTAGAATTTCAATGTCTAGATAGTTCAGGGGGACAATTAAATAAGAACTCTGGTTTATCAGACCTTGTGGATTTAGATTTTAGTTTAATAAATCCTGTGACAGGTCCGATTTATGTAGATGGTGCTAAACCTGGTGATTTACTAAAAGTAACGGTTCATGAATTCAAAGCAAGTGGGTTTGGTTGGACTGCAAATATTCCTGGATTTGGCTTACTTTCAGACCAGTTTAAAGATCCGGTATTAAATATTTGGGATTATGATGCCAATATGCCAACAAGCAGTGCTTTTGGTAAATTTGCTAATGTACCACTTAAACCTTTTGCAGGAACAATGGGGCTTGCTCCAGCTGAATCAGGGTTACATTCAGTGGTTCCTCCAAGACGAGTAGGCGGTAATCTTGATATCCGAGACTTGAGTGCGGGAACAACACTGTATTTGCCTGTTGAAGTAGAAGGTGCTTTATTCTCAGTCGGTGATACACATGCTTGCACAGGGAGATGGAGAAGTATGTGGAACGGCTATTGAAAGTCCAATGGATGTCGTTTTAGAGTTTGATGTCGTTAATAATAAATCGATTAATTCACCATACTTCACAACCCCAGGGCCTGTTACAAGGCACCTTGATGGTAAAGGTTACCAAGTAACAACAGGCATAGGTGCAGATATGCTTGAAGGTGCTCGTAATGCATTAATGCAAATGGTCGATTTACTGAGCCATCAGCATAATATGCCACCGGAACAAGCATACATGTTGTGCTCTGTTTGTGGTGACTTACGAATTAGTGAAATAGTCGATGCACCTAATTGGGTGGTTAGTTTCTATTTTCCTAACATTGTCTTTGAGTAAATGATAAAGCGCACTGTTTGTTCAGTGCGCTATAATAATAGGATACATTATTAATGAATAACTTATTATCAGTCGAAGGTTTGCATATTGGTGTTGGTCAACAAGACAAACATGTTGAAATTGTAAAGGATTTAAATTTCACCTTAGAAAAAGGTAAAACACTTTGCATTGCTGGAGAGTCAGGAAGTGGTAAATCACTATCAAGTCTTGCCATTATGGGGCTATTACCAAAAGCAGTTAATGTTTCAAAAGGGGCGATCAATTTTGATGGAAAAAATTTACTAAATTATTCAGAAAAACAGATGCAAAAGATACGTGGCCAAGACATTGCAATGATTTTTCAAGAACCTATGACTTCTCTTAACCCTTTAATGACAAATGGCTATCAACTAATAGAAGCGATTAGAGCGAATCAAATATGTTCATTTTCAGAAGCTAAAAAAAGAGCATTACAGATATTTGATGCTGTAAAAATACCTCAAGCAACGAAAAGGTTTATGCAATATCCCCATGAGATTTCTGGGGGAATGAGACAAAGAGTTATGATTGCAATTGCGTTAGCTTGTAATCCAAAAATTTTGATAGCAGATGAACCAACAACGGCTTTAGATGTAACAATCCAAGCTCAGATACTTACTTTATTACGAGAGTTGCAACAGGATTTTAATACTGGCGTGTTGATGATTACTCATGATATGGGCGTTGTTGCTGAAATGGCTGATGATGTTATTGTGATGAATAAAGGTATTGTTGAAGAAACAGGGAGTCTCACAAAGGTTTTCTCATCCCCAGAATCTAAATACACACAAAAACTATTAAATTCAGTTCCAAAGTTAGGTGAAGCTGAACACTTAAAACAAATAGATATTAAGCAACCAGTTCTTGAAGTAACTAGTTTAAATGTAAGATTTCCGATAAAAAAATCATTTTTTAATCGTCTAAATTATGAAGTTAGGGCTGTTAACAACCTTAATTTTTGCATAATGCCAGGAGAAACTTTGGGGCTTGTTGGTGAAAGTGGTTGTGGCAAATCAACCACTGGTAAAGCGATTATGAACTTAATAGATTTTGAAGGCAGTGTAAGATTAAATAAATTAGAAATGAATGGTTTATCAGGTTCAAAATTGCGCCGTAATCGTAAAAATATACAAATGATTTTTCAAGACCCTTATGCTTCATTAAACTCTAGAAAACGAATAGTCGATTTAATTGCTGAGCCGTTAATATTACATAAAATAGTAACAAAGGAAAAAGTAAGGCAACGTGTTTCAGAGTTATTAAGCCAAGTTGGATTAAATGATAGTGCTTTAGACAGGTATCCCCATCAATTTTCTGGTGGTCAACGGCAACGTATTTCGATTGCCAGAGCAATTGCTTGTGAACCTAAAATAATTATTGCTGATGAATCCGTTTCGGCTTTGGACGTAACAGTTCAAGCACAAATTTTACAATTACTGCAAGACCTACAAAGTAAATTAGGAATTAGTTATCTCTTTATTTCACATGATATGGCAGTTATTGAGCAAATTTGTCATCGGGTAGCTGTGATGGATTGTGGAAAAATCGTTGAAATGGGGCCAACGGAGGAAGTCGTTCAAAATCCTCGGCATAATTATACTAAAAGATTGATGCAAGCTGTGCCGATTGCAAAATTAAATAGCCGACGAGACTTTAAATCTTTATTAGACATTCATGAATTAGTAAACCCTATATACTTAAAAAATGCTGAAGAAGAAATAGTTGAATATGAGGTTTTTAACGATAATCATCATGTCGCCCTTTGTTAAATGGTATTTTAAAAAGCATAGGTGGCTATAGATAAACTTGCGATATATTTATAATATTTGAATACCGTTTATAATTTCATCTAGCTTAATATTTATATCGCATAATGCTCTAATAATTTAGCATTTATGGCTTTTAAATAATCCTTTCCATATTTACCATTTTCTAAATCTCGGTCAAGAAATGCTGGTAAATCCTTTGTATATTCATCGGAGAAACTTGCAATGCCACATGCAATGGAAGCGACACTATCTGTATCTCCGCCTAATTGTACTGCATTAAACAGTACCTCTGATAAAGTTTCAGACTTTGATAACACGGTTAAAACAGAATCGATAGTATCAATGGCATCACATTCTGTGGCAGTGGTCTTATCTTTCTTAAAATACTCCATGCTTTGTTCACAAACATAATTAAATAATCCGTTTTTCGGGCCTATGTTATTTATAAAATAATAAACACCTAGGGCGACAGCTTGAGATGCAACAATTCCTTCATGGGTATTATGAGTAAAAGAAGCTTGAATTTTTGCTTTTTCAAGCATTTCTGATTTATCTTTAATTAAACCCAAAGGTACTGAGCGCATTGCAGAGCCATTTCTAATACTGTCTGCATTAATATTTTTGATAAAATAAATTTCTGTATCTGTAATGGTCAATAAAAACCGGACACCTTTTTAGCGACTTTATTTTCATATTGAATTGGTGATAAATACCCATTAACTGAATGCGGGCGTTTACCATTGTAATAAGCAAGATAATCTAAAATACTTAGCTCAGTCGCTTTCTTTGTTTTGAATGTTTCATAGTTCAATTGCTCATGCTTTAAACTTCGGAAGAAGCGTTCTGTCGGTGCATTATCCCAGCATTCACCTTTGCCACTCATACTCACATTCATTTTCATCGTATTTAGTAATTTTCTATAATCATCACTAGTATACTGGCTACCTCTGTCTGAGTGGTGCAACAGACCAGAAGTTGGTTTTCTTTGCCAGTAGGCCATATTCAGTGCATTACTACATAACTCAGTGCGCATATTATCTGCAATTGTCCAACCCACAATACGGCGTGAATATAAGTCCATCACGACTGCTAAATAGATAAACCCTTGATGCGTAGCGATATAAGTAATATCTGTTGTCCAAACACGATCACTCTCATTAACTGTGAATTTTCTATTTAGTTTATTCGGCTCAATTCGATTACTATGGTTGCTATCGGTGGTCGTTTTAAATTTCTTCGGATAGCGAGCGACAAGGCCCAATTTACGCATTGTAGAGCGTGCTTTAAAGCGACCAATAACAATGTTTTTCTTTGCTAGTTCAGTCACCATACGTCTGCTACCTAAAGTCATTTTATGCTCTTTGAATGTGCTTTTTACTGCGCTGTCCAAATGAAATTCTGGCGCATCAAAAGGCTTGATTGGTGCATGTATCCAATCATAAAATGCACTTGAGCTTACTTTCATCACGCGACACATTACTCTAATTGGCCAGTCTTCTTTATGTTTTAGAATAAATTGAAATCTTATTCTTTTTCGTTCGCAAAGAAGACTGTGGCCTTTTTTAGGATGTCACGCTCCATTTTTAATCGGTTGTTTTCTTTACGTAACGCCTCTAGTTCTGCTCGCTCTGATATGTTTAATGTTGATTGTTTAGAGCCTGGCTTTGAATCTGTATGAGTTTCAATTCTTACCCAACGTGTAATGGCACTCAGTGATACACCGAGATTGTTAGCGACTTCTTGCCTACTGTATCCTTGTTCAGTAACCAACTTTACTGCACTTTGTTTAAATTCTACTGTAAATACTGGACGTGTTGTTTTCTTCTTCATAATCTACCTCTACTAGACATATTAACTGAAGTCTTTAGAAGTGTCCGGTAATATTAAACCACTACAATCTGTTTCCTTTAGAAAGTGGTAAAAATCGTTTGAATAGGTATCGCGAGGATCTCGTTTAAAAGCTTTTAAAAAGTATTTTGCTACTAATTCTTTATTCCATGTACCAGGTTCATTAATCATTAGTTCACAAAGTGCGATAGTCATTTGGGTATCATCGGTATAACGACCTGCAGGTTTTTTATCATAAGGAGATTGGTGATATTTTCTTAAGCAGTGATTTTGTTTAATATATTCATGCTCGGCAAATTCAAAGCCCGCTCCATAAGCGTCTGCCATTGCGATCTCAAGTAACATTACTTTCTCCCTTATCGTTTTTATTGATAATAGTAGACCTAAATATCAAATTGAGCGTGACTTTTTGGCAATAGTCATTTGTCATTATCTCTATTGTTCGTCGCTCTCTTTTACCATTAAGCTAGGTATCAAGAAAAATTTAAAAACTAATAATAATAAATGCTTAATTATCAAACTTTTTGGAGTTACAAATGACCATTGCAGAAAATAAATTATTCCAACCCGTCACTATTGGTGATGTCGCATTAGATAATCGCATCATTATGGCGCCGTTAACACGAACTCGCGCTTTAAATCACATGCCTAATGCATTGATGGCTGAATATTACTCTCAACGTGCTACTACAGGATTATTAATCACAGAATGTACAATGGTAAGTGAGGGCACTTCTTCTTTTGGTCATGATCCTGGTATTTATTCTAAAGAGCAAATCGAAGCTTGGAAATTAACAACTGATGCGGTGCATAAAGCAGGTGGGCGTATCTTTATGCAAATTTGGCATGCAGGAAGAGCGAGCGCATCCACTTTTAAATGGTGGCAAAGAAGCAGTAGCACCAAGTGCGATCGCGATTGATGATGAAACGCATACACCTGAAGGAAAGAAACCTTATACTATTCCTCATGCTTTGACTGTTACTGAAATTAAAGACATTGTGAATGACTTCCGTCAAGTCGCAATAAATGCAAAACAAGCAGGGTTTGATGGCGTTGAAATTCATGGTGCCAATGGTTATTTAATTGATCAGTTTTTACGTGACAGTGCAAACCAACGTACTGATGAATATGGTGGTTCATTTGAAAACCGAGCTCGTTTCTTAAAAGAAGTGATAGAAGCGGTAACAGAAGTGATGGGCAGTGGCCGTGTTGGTTTACGTCTTTCACCTTTAAATAGTTTTAATAGTATGAAGGATAGCGACCCATTAGCACTGATTGATTATTTAACGACAGAATTAAATAAATATAATCTAGCTTATTTACATCTTATGCGTGGTGATTTCTTTGCTGTGCAAAAAGGGGATGTTATCAGTATTGCACGCAAAAACTATAAAGGTCATTTAATGGTTAATATGGGTTATAGTGCAGAAGAAGCGATGCAAGTTATTAGTGATAAGCAGGCTGACAGTGTTGCCTTTGGTACTGGTATTTTAGCAAACCCTGATTTTGTAGAACGTATTAAACAAGGTGCTGAATTAAATCAACCAGATCAAAATTCCTTCTATACACCTGGTGCAGAAGGTTATACTGATTACCCGTTTATGGCTGTTTCTTAAGTCTTTACCTTAATAGAAAGTTAGTGGTGTTACATTAAATAACACTACTAATTTTTATGACGCTTTAAATAATTCTGCTAACTCGCTCTCTAAAAATTGATGACCTATCTCATAGCCCATCTGGTAATCAGATGTCAGTGCTTGATCACTGCTACCAAGTACACGACTGGCCAATTTTTGAGATGGTGCTATCTCAATAACCTGTGCATCTTCAGGTGGGTTATGAATAAAATCTAAAGCATCATTGTAGGCATTTTCATGATTAGTGATAATGTCTAACACTTTAGGGCAGGTTTGTTTTTTACATACCCATTCTTTTAGCTTATGGGCCCAAGGTGATCTTACCTTTAAAGCTGATTGAGTGGTACGAATGACAATTATCTTTTTTGCTCCGCGTTTATAAGCTTCTTGGACAGGAATAGGCAAAACAACACCACCATCCACATAATGTTGGTTATCTATTTCTACTCCATTTTTATACAAGTAAGGGATTGCACTTGATGCTTTTAACGCTGTTAACCAATTGTTCTCTGTAGGTTCAATAAATATTGGACTGAGTCCGTCCACTTTGGTTGCAGAAAATAGTAATTGGCGGTCTTTTAATTGAGTTAAAGCATAGTCAATATTAAGACGAAACTCAGGCGCACAGGATTGTTTAAAATACCAATCAAGATCCATTGCATGACGACCTGAAAAAGAACGCTTCATATTAAAAAATCAGGGTGACGAGAAAGCCGCATAATTGATTGTTTTGCATGTCCTGGTTGATGAGTCATGTAAGTCGATAAATTTTGCGCACCAGCTGAAGTACCAATCAGTAATGAAAAAGGGTTAAAGTCTTGTGCTAACCAACTATCTAAAACACCGGCTGTAAAAATACCTCGTTGACCTCCACCTTCAACAATCAATGCCGTATTTTCTATAACAGGGGGCTTAGAGTATTCATTTATATTTTTTATTTGGTTTTGTTGTGATTTGCTCATATAGCCTCCATTGATTATGAAGTCTTAATTTACAGTTTTATTTTCGATAGTTTAAATCGTTTGTTTTTATTGCTTTAATAGATAAATATTTTCAATAAAAAAGAAGTAGGCCAATCTATTTAAAATCATAGATACATTATCAAATAAATCTTAATATAAGAACTTTAAGAGATTAAATGGTATCAAAAATTATGTTTAAAACAAAAACTGTTATAAAACAAACAGCACGCCGAACACCAGCGGTTAATTTTTTGATAAGCTTATTAATTTCTGGATTTTCTATTATTTTCATTCCTTTAGCATATGAAAACCTCTACACCTCTTTTTTTAGTTTATTAATTATTAGCTATTTTGTAGTGCACTTAACATTAGGCCTAAGTAGCCGAATTACCATAAACCAAGCACTAGAATACAGTGTAAAAATCCCAGATCATTCTTCAAATATGACACAAACTATTCCCTTTGAATCTATTACGTATATTGAAGTTTGTGCATATAAAGTATTAAAAGTGGATAATAATTGCCCGGATGAAATTAGCCAAAAATATTTTTATCAAAAATCATTGTTTGGATATCAAGGAGCAGGATTAATTATTGCTTATAAACTTCCTGGAAATCGAGCTGAGAGTGAAATAATTAGAGCAATTAAAATTCCCGCTCCTAAAGCAGAAGAGTTTTATCAATTCATTACCGTTAATACTAATTGTTGCTCCATCAAATGAAGCTTTTACTGTCTATTTCCAAGAAAGATATATTTTTCTTTTTGGCATGAATTAATAATAAAATCCCAAGTCAGTTTAAGGTCTTTAAATTGATGCAAATCTTTACTGGTCGATATCCAAAGCTCTCGTTCGAGATAAAATTCAGGCAATAGCTGGCTTAAATCATTTTCTCCATAAGCAACAAAATGAGGCAGGATGCCTAAACCCAATCCGGTTTTAATCGCCTGATTTTGTGTATGTATGGTAGTTGATTTATAAACGAAATCAGAATTTGGAGACACTTCACTTTGATACATTAACAGATTTGAAAAAACTTGATCTTCTATATAACCAATAAAAGGGTGGTCTTTCAAATCTGCTTTTTTCAATTTTTGCATTATTTTCTATATATTCTTTACTGGCAAAGATACCTAATGTGTAATCAGATAGTTTTTTCTGAATAATATTTGAACCTTTTTGTGGTCCTACTGTGATGCTGATATCGACTTTGCCACTTGTGATGAAAGTACTACCTGCAAGAGAGATCAACTCAATATCGATGTCTTTATCTTTAACCCATACAGGTAATCTTGTAGATAAATAATAATTACTAAAGCCTTCAGTGACACCGATTCGAATCGTTGAACGAATTTTTTGTTCATTTCTGTAGTTTTCATTAGCGAGTAGCAGTGTTCTTTCAAACTTTTCAGCATATGGAAGCAAATTTTCACCCGCTTTAGTTAAATGAAAACCTTTATTGTTTTGGAAAAAAGCTTAGTGCCAATAGACTTTTCTAATTGTTCTATACGATTAGCAATGGTCACATGTGAACAGCCAATTTTCTTTCGCTGTACTTGAATGTCTTCCATATCTATTGAGTGCAATAAAGTACTTTAGGTCATTCCAATTTATGGATAATAAATCTGGATCGTTATTCAAAGTGTTCACCAATGTGTTTTAAGAAGCTAATTAAAAGTTAATCGATCATTTTAATGCAATAAGGCTAATAAATGTTATTTATATAAATATTCAATGTTTGTTGTTATTAAATTTCTTTAAAGAAAGTGTTAATAATTTCTCTGCTTTAAGCTTGAGAATAATTAGAAATAGTCGCTATAAAATTAAAATATGTCTTTATTTCAACTTATTAAGCGTTTTTTCAAATTCTATTTTTAAATTGGTTAAGTAATAAGTTTAACTTTTAATTTATAGTTAAAATAATAACAAAATTATACTATCTGTCATTTTTTTACACCTACTGTAAATATATTTCTATTGTTTCTGCAAAATTAAAAGGCTAATTTTAAATCACCTAATACGTACCGCTAATAACAATTTGTATATTAACTAAACATTCAATAGGGAACTTATAATGAAAAAATCTATAATCGCATTATTCACATTTATGATGAGCGCTTCTGCTTACACTGCAGAGTTTAATTTTACGTTTGCACATGTTCTTATTGATGAAACGCCAAATGGACAGGTCGCAATCGCTTTTGCTAAGGAAGTTAATGAAAAGTCTGACGGTCGAATCGAAATAACGGTTCTGCCTGCTGGGCAACTTGGGGAGATGTTGAAATTATTGAACAACTGCAAATGAATATGGTTCAAATTGCCATTCCACCAACAGCAACTTTAGGTAACTTTGAGCCTAGAGTTCAGATTTTAGACCTACCGTTTTTATTACCTTCTAAAGATATCATGATGAAAGTATTAGATGGTTCAACTGGACGTAAAATTCTGGATACATTAGATAGCCATGGCATGCATGCAGTTAATTTTTGGGGAGCTGGTTTCCGTCATATGACTAATAATATTCGCCCAATTCAAGAGCCAAAAGATTTAAAAGGGCTGAAAATGAGAACAATGCAGTCTCCTATTTTATTAAGTACCTATCGTAATTTTGATGCAAACCCAACTGCAATGGCTTATTCAGAAGTTTATAACGGTTTACAACAAAGTGTTATCGAAGGGCAAGAAAACCCTATCGCTAATATCACCAGTAAACGTTTCTATGAAGTTCAAAAGTATATGACTTTAACCTCTAATGCATATCATGGTTATGCAACGATTGTTAACGATAAAGCTTGGGCATCTTTACCTGATGATTTAAAAGAAGTGATGACCAATGCGTTTAATAATGGCAGAGACCTTTCTCGAAAACTGACTGATAAATTAGAAGCTGATGCACTTGAAAACATTAAAAAACATACTCAAGTAACTGAATTAACGCCTGAACAAGTTAATGCTTTTATTGAAGTCAGCTTACCTGTGCACGAAGAGTTTCGTGAAACGATTACGTCGGACTTGTTAGATGAAGTCTACGCAGAAATTAAAAACTAGATAAAACTGGCACTTAACTACTCCTTAAGTGCCAAGCTTATATCAACCAACCTCCGTATTTTTTACGCATTTAACTATTAATAAACTATGAATAGTTATTACCATTTAAACTTAAATTGCATCAAAAAGAGAAAATCATGTTTGAACGATTAAGTGGTTATTTAGACAATATAGAAGGGTTTCTAATAGCGAGTATATTAGCTGTCGCTTCACTTCTTACCTTAATACAAGTTTTCTTTCGTTATGCACTTAATGATTCTATTTTTTGGGCAGAAGAAGTCGTGCTTTACCTGATTATTTCGATGAGTTTTCTTTCAACAAGTCTAGGCATTCGAAAGGGCTCTCATATTACTGTTGATGTTCTAAAGTCTTGTATTCCTAAATCTTGTACTCCAATTTTTGTTTGTGTTTCGGCTGTTATAGGTATCGCTTTTGCTATTGCATTATTTTATTACGGTGGAAATTTATTCCTTAATACGCTTGAGAGAGGCCAACTTTCGCCCGCGCTGAGAATGCCCGTTGCTGTTGTTTATTCATTTATTCCGGTCACTGCGTTACTGCAGATTTTTCGCTATTGCGAAATTATCTACTCTGAATGCAAAAGTAAATAAAACGTATTTAATACAATAAATAAGCTGTCTTCTTTCATATTAAGGTTTTTAAAATGATAATGTTTTTGTTACCAATATTCTTAATATTGTTATTACTTGGATTACCCATCTACGGCTCACTCGCTTTTTCTGTTGTTGGTGCGATGGAATTTACAGGCAGAATGGATCCTACTATTGTGCCTATGAGAATGTTTTCTGGTATGAATAATTTCTCTTTAATGGCAATTCCATTTTTCATTTTAGCCGCTGAGTTAATGCGAGTAGGTGGATTGTCTGCTCGATTAATTAAACTAGCTCAAGTACTTATTGGCTGGGCGCCTGGTGGTTTAGCTTCCGCGACTGTGCTTTCATGCCTGTTCTTTGGTTCTATATCAGGTTCAAGTCCTGCGACTGTTGTTGCTATCGGAAGTATTATGTTTCCTGCTTTAGTGGTCGCTGGTTACAGTAAAAAGTTTGCTATTGGGCTAATTACAACTGCTGGCACATTAGGGCCGATAGTGCCACCTAGTATTGCGCTAATTATCTATGGTTCGGTAACCGCGACAAGTGTCGGTCAGCTTTTTGTCGCTGGTATTTTACCTGCGCTTTTATTGGGTGGATTATTGATTGCTTATTGCATGATTTATTCTAAAAAGAATAATTTTGTAAGCTCTCCTTTTCCAACGTTAAAGGAAGTGATTGAAGCCATTAAAGGCTCTGCTTGGGGCTTAGGTTTACCAGTTATTCTACTAGGTGGTATTTATAGTGGTATTTTTACTGCAACTGAGTCTGCTTGCGGTTGCCTGCGCATATGGATTAATTGTTGGTTTAATTATCTATAAAGAAGTCACACCCAAAGATTTATGGGAAATATTACAAAATACTGGTGTTACTTCTGGTGCAATATTACTTATAACAGCAGGCGCATCTGCATTTTCTTGGTTATTAACAATGACAGGCACTGCATCGAGTTTAGCTAATTCAGTACTCTCTATTAGCGACTCTTCTTTTGTTATTACTGCATTATTAAATATTACTATGTTAATAGCTGGTTTCTTCCTTGATAGTGTTTCGGCAATTATTGTTCTTGCTCCTCTTATGATGCCAATCGCGACAGATGTGGGTATCGACCCTGTACATTTTGGAATAATTAATCTTGTTAATTATTCAGTTGGCATGATAACGCCTCCCGTAGGTTTAAATTTATTTGTTGCTGTCACTATTTCAAAAATGAATTTATTAGAAATATTTAGGGGTTGTATTCCTTTTGTTTTTGTAATGATTTTTGGACTTATCATTATTACTTACGTTCCATGGTTAAGTTTAGCTATTCCAAGCCTGCTTTATTCATTTTAAATACAACTCACTCATAAGTGATCAACACCATTATTTATTAAGTTTTTCTGAGACCTAAAAAGGCATTTAAATGAAACAAAAACGCATATTAAAAGTCGCTATCATTGGCTTAGGGGCCATTGGACGAACCGTTGCAAATCATATCGATAACGGAAATGAAAAAGGTGCCGAACTGGTTTCCCTTTTATGTAGAGATAAGCAAAAGCACATAGCGTTAAGCGGTAATCAGTCTGCACATTTTCAATCTATTATTACTGATAATAGTGAAGAATTTTTTGAATCAAAACCTGATATTGTTATTGAAGGTCGCAGGACAAGAAATTTTAAAATTATATGGTGCACAGGTATTAACAAGAGGAATTGATCTTTTAGTCTCTAGTATTGGTCTTTTTACCGATGATGATATTCTTAGTCAATTTATTGAAATTACTGAAAAAACGGGTGCTAAAATGTCACTTTCTGCCGGTGCTTTGCCTGGTATCGATTGGATGTCGGCGACTTCATTTTCTAAAGTTAATGACATTTCTATCATACAAACTAAACCCGTAGAATCATGGAAAAATACGCCTGCCGAAACCTTTATTGATCTTAACGCAATAAAAACACCCACTTGTTTTTTTGAAGGAAGCGCTAGAGAAGCGATGAATATATTCACTAAAAGTAGCAATATTACCGCTATGTTAGCGCTTGCAACCATAGGATTAGATCATATCAAAGTGAAATTGGTAGCAGATCCAATAAACTCAATCATGAATACAGCTATTCATTTTGATAGTGAAGTAGGGGAGCTAGAGATTAATTTAAAAGGTGTGCCATCATTCGAAAACCCAAGCACGAGTGCAGAAGTACCATTATCGATTATAAAAACAATTAGAAATATATCTTCCACAATTAGCTACGGTGTTTAATTTAATGGGTGAAGCTATTCGCTTCACCTTTATGCCAAAGTGCTTTTCAAATTAAAATTTAGCCCAGAAAGTTAACTAACCTCAGTTCTGGATAAGCAAAACGAGACAGTACCGTTATTTACGCGTATTTCTGCGTTAAATCATCTCCCAATAACCCGTTATTGCTTCGATAATTCGCCTTGAACTACGCAAAACTAACAGCACTGTATTATATACTTTTTAAGATCAATGTTATTTCGCTTCCATTATCCAGAGCTGAGGTTAAATAACGCATTTGGATCACTAGAATAATTGCTTCAGTTTGTTACAGAAACCTCAATTTAAATTTAACTTGTGTTAAATATCAACTAATCTATAATTTAACTGTGTTTTTATACAGTAAAATTATCATGAAATTTATTCCAATTACAGCAAGTGCAGGTATTACGGGCTTTGAAAGTCCTGCTAGTGATTATCTGCAATTACCATTGAGTCTTGATTCATTACTTGTTGAGCATCCAAGTGCAACCTTTATTGGTAAAGCAGATGGACATTCAATGCAAGGTGTTGGTATTTTCAGTGGGGATATTTTAATTGTTGATCGCCATGTGGTGGTTAAAGACTTAGATGTTATTGTCGCAAACTTAAATGGCGAATTTATTTGTAAAATTATCAATATCAAAGAACGTCTTTTATTGTCTGCGAATCCACAATATAAAAATATTCCTATTAATGAAGATGATCAGTTTACCATTGAAGGAGTTGTTATACGCTCAATCCGTTGTCATCGTACTAGCCAGATTTTAGAGACACACTGTTAATGTTTGCTTTAGTGGATGCAAATTCATTCTACTGTAGCGCAGAACAAGTGTTCCGACCTGAATGGCGAGGAAAACCTATTGTTGTTTTATCCAATAACGATGGTTGTATTGTGGTCGCTAATAAACAAGCTATCGCATTAGGTATTCAAAAATTTAAACCCTTTTTTGAAGTAAAGGCATTCTGTCAGCAAGCAGGCATTATTGTTTGCTCCTCAAATTATGAACTATATGCCGATTTATCCCACAAAATGATGCAAGTAATAGGGCGCTTTGCTCCTGAACAACATATCTATTCAATCGATGAATCATTCTTAAGTTTTAAATGCTGTGATAAAAGCATACCAGATTTAGCCCTTCATGCTCAAAAAATACGGCAGGCTGTTTGGAAAGAAACTCGTTTACCTGTTTGTGTTGGCATTGGTAAAACACTTACCTTAGCAAAGGTTGCTAATCATATTGCTAAAAAATGGCCGGGTTTTTATGGCGTGTGCGTACTTGATGATGAAAATTTTAAAAGGAAAGTATTTAAGAAATTAGCGCCTATCGATGTGTGGGGAATTGGCAGAAAAACCAATGAAAAACTAAAACAAAATGGCATTTTAACGACATGGCAACTTAGTCAAATAAATGATCATTTTTTACCGGCAGGATTTAATGTTGAATTACAGCGCACAATAAAAGAGTTAAATGGTGAAGAATGCAAAAATTGGGATGCTGTCAGAGCAACTAAGTTACAAATTTTTCAACCAGAAGTATGGGAAAAAGGATCACCGATGTACAAAGTCTAAATCAAGCTCTCGCTAAACATGCCAGTATTGCCGCTGTTAAAGCAAGAAAACAAAAATCTTTATGTGGCACTTTAATGGCATTTGTCGCTAATAGTCCTTTTGATGATAATCCCTGTAGTTATAAAATATTAAAACAATTTAACCCGCCGACAAATGATACTTCTCAGTTGCTGAAAGTGATAACTGAAAATATTCACTTACTTTATCAACCTGGTGTTGCATATTATAAAGTCGGTGTTGGTTTATTAAATTTAAGCAGTGAAGGGCATTTACAATGGGATTTATTTCATCCTGCAGAGGGTAATATCCCACTCATGCAGGTGATTGATAAAATCAATCAGCGTTATGGGACCGATAGTGCCTTTTTTGTCGCGCAAGGTATTAATGAATATTGGTCAATGCGACGAGAATTACTAACACCACAATATACAACTAACTGGCGACATATTCCTAATATTAACTGTTAATCAATCTTGTATTTCTTACTATCGAGACTAAACCTCAAAATATATAGCTGTTCGGTGTAATTTTCAGTAAAATTTTAACCCGGTTGTTTCATTATATGGTTACGAAATGGCATCTATAATTAACGCTAAAAGCTTGATCAGCTCACCAATCGACGCAATAACATTTAATTATATTTCGGATAATTATATTGAAAATGGAAAGCTATCCGAACAAGTTCAAATTATCGATTGTCGCCCAAGCAGTCAATATAATGGTTGGCCAGAAAAGAATTCAACTATTGAAGGCCACTTTCCTGGTGCTTATAATATTGATAATCAGTGGGTTAAGAAACTAGATGACAAACAATTTGAACAACTTATTGTTGACCAAGGTCTAGACAAAAACAAGGCAACTTTTCTATACGCAGGCAATGACCCAATAAAACCTTGTGCTGAACTAAGTTATGTATTAAAAAACTTAGGTTTTAATAACCTAGCTATAATTAGCCAACCTTTATCTCAATCTCAACAAAAATTAGTAACGCTTTCTCACTTCAAGCAATTGGTACCAGCACATTGGATAAATGCACTAATTAATAATGAAACACCTGCTTATAGTCCGAAAAATAGTTACGTCATTGTCGAAGTACAATGGGGAGAAGCAATACAGTATTTTGATTCTCATATACCTGGTGCATTGAATTTAGACACAAATAAGATTGAAGAAAAACCTTGGTGGAACCGTGTTAATGACAAAAAAATTGCTGATATCTTAAGCGAGCTTGGCATTTGCTACGATACAACTGTGATTTTATATGGTCGAGATAATATAGTAGCTTCTCGAGTTGCAAGCATAATGATGTACGCCGGTGTTGAAGATGTTCGTCTACTCGATGGTGGCTGGCAAGCATGGCAGAATGCAGGGTTCGCAACAGAATCTTTTAACAACTGTAATTCTAAAAGAGTTTCCTTTGTAAAGCAGATCCCAGTTAATCCTGCTTATATTATTGATATTCCTGAAGTGAAAGCGTTATTAGCAAAAGACCCCAACAAATATTCTTTAGTTAGCATCCGTACCAAGGATGAACATATCGGTCAAAAATCAGGTTACAGTTATATAAAAGAAAAAGGCGACATTGTTGGTTGTAAATGGGGGCATTCAGGAATTGATTCTAATGATATCAGTGACTTTTTAAATCCTGACGGAACAATGAAAAGCGAACAATTGATCACAGCTATGTGGAAAGGTGCCAATATTAGCGCTGACCAACAAGTCGCTTTTTATTGCGGCACTGGATGGCGTGCCTCACAGGTTTTCTTTTTTACCTATGTGATGGGTTGGAAAAATATCAGCGTATTCGATGGTGGTTGGTATGAATGGAGTGCAGATAAAAGCAATCCAACTTTTAACTTAAGTGAAGATTAAATGAAGATAGATAACTTATATTAAAAAGTTAAGACTTTAATATGTTTATCGCTTTATTTGAAATTTGAATGGTCAGCTAAAAAATTTTAACGAATTATATTTAGTAAAATTATTAGTCGCATCAGCTGAGCCTAGTTTTTACTGCCGTAGTATTTTTTTAATAGCAGGAAATCCCTTAACAAAATCTCAGATTTCAACACATTTAGCATTAAATTAGCCGAAATTAAAAGATCTTGTCGTATATTGAAGAATAGTTTTTCTGTAAGGAATAAAAAGACCTTAAATAATTGAAGCTCTTAAAAGCTGACAAAAGGTATTAAGGATAACAGTATGTTATACATTTTATGTTAAATAGAATTATGGTAAATACATGGAATTATTAGAGCAGATCAGATCTGGATCTATAATTCCATTTTCAATGATAATTGAATTATAGGAAAAGATCTTTTTCATTTTTAAGAGTAGTAAATTCAAGGCTTCCAAGAGGGCATAGAAATTTAACAAATTGCACTTTGGAAGTATAAAACAAGATCAATTAGCTATTTTGAACTCTAAGGGAAGATCTTTTTATAATGGCTGAATATATACAGCAAAATTGTTGCTTAATTTATCTCCTGCCACTAATTGTATACCAATTTCACATGTTAAATATATAAAATTTAATATAATTTTTATTGTTACCAAACGATGAAAATTTCCTATTTATTAGAGCAGTCAGTATTATTTAGATTTTCTTCTAATAAATGCAGGAATATCGAAATACGTTTTATCTTGTTCTGAGTTATTTTCTTCTATTAATTTCTCTGAAATAGATAATTTAACTTCATTAATTTGTTGTGCTTCATTACCTCTTTTTTAGGGGAGGATGCTTCAGTACAATCAGGTAATAACTCACCGATCCCTGTCAAAATAACAGTCACATTTAAGTTGAATTGCTCTAAAGTATGATCAATCGTTACCCCTAGTATGATACGTGCATCTGGAGAAGCAATTTCCTTCAACATATCACCTACAATTTCATATTCATCGAGAGTGAAGGTTGAGCCACTAGTTATATGTCCCATTACACCACGAGCATTTGATATCTCGATATCTTCCAATAAAGGGCAATTCAATGCTTTTTGCGTAGCTTCGTTTGCACGATCATGAGCGTTTTCAATTCCTGATGAAATACCTGTTCCCATCATTGCCGTAGTTCCAACTTCACTCATAATCGTTTTTACATCAGCAAAATCGATATTGATAACACCATTTTCATCATTGATTATCGAAATAAACCCAGATACGGCATCATATAAAACATCATTTGTCGCTGCGAGTGCATCCATAAAAGAAATTCCTTTAGGTAAAACTTTCTTCAATTGATCATTCGGAATCGTTAATAATGAATCGATATGAAGACTAAGTTGAGTTATTCCTTTATTTGCATAATTAATTCGCTTGTTTCCTTCAAAGAAAGACGGTTTAGAAACGACTCCTATAGTTAATGCACCTAACTCTTTAGCTATTTCAGCTACAACAGGAGACGCTCCAGTACCTGTACCTCCGCCCATTCCCACTGCAATGAATACAACATCAGCACCAGTTAATGAGTTACGAATTTCATCAATAGACTCTAGTGCTGACTGATAGCCTATTTCTGGATTAGCCCCAGCACCTAATCCTTTTGTTATATTGATTCCTAACTGTAATCGTATATCTGCCTTAGAAGAACGAAGTGCTTGCGCATCAGTGTTCATAACGATAAATTCAACACCAGTTAAGCCTTTAGTGATCATATGATTTATTGCACTACTGCCTCCTCCACCAACACCAACTACCTTAATCTTAGCTTGTTGTTCTTGTGAATCTTCAATAATAGTAAATAACGGCTTTTTTTCTGATGGTTCATTTTCCATTGTTTATTTCCTTAATTTTCCGATAATTGAGGAGTTTATACGATGAGGTTAATAGTTATCAGAGCCATTGGTTTCCTTGCGACAGCCAATGTCGCTACAGAATTATTGGAAATCAATTAAATAAAATTAAACGCGACAATAACTGTCGCAATGTGATGTTGTATCTCTATTTTACTAAAGGTTTTAAGCTACACTGATACTATAAACTTGATGGGGAGTATTTAATGAGTAGTACATTTGCAAGAAGAATTGAGATTTTAAAACTCATTGGACTTCACAATCAGAAGAAAGGGCTTAAAGAAATTTACATGTCCCTAAAGAATGAAGGCATTGAAGTTGATATTCGTACTATTCAACGTGACATGAAATCTCTTTCCACCATGTTTGATATTGAAAATGATGGTAATAAAGACAAACCAGGTTGGTCGTGGAAAAAAGAATCAAAAGGTTTAACACTACCAACAATAAGCCCGTCTGTAGCACTTACTTTTAAAATGGCTGAGCTGTATTTAAAAAAGTATTTCCTTATTCAATTTTAAAAAATTTGAATCAGTACTTTAATAATGCGGATACTTATTTGAAAACATTATCAGATAACAAACTATCTAATTGGGATAAGAAAGTAGCAATAATTTCACGTAAGCAACCTTTTATTGTGCCAGATGTTGGTGATGAAATATTAGCAAAAGTATACGATGGTGTATTAAATGAGAAACAGCTTTCAGTCTGTTATCAACCTAAAGATTCTTCAGAAAAAAACTATAATATACATCCCTTAGGTATCGTTATGGTGGATGAGGTTATCTACCTTGTTGGGACTATTTGGAAATACACTGATATTCGCCAATTTGCATTACATAGATTTATTTCAGTTGATAATACGGAAGAAGATATCATTACTGTTGAAGGTTTTGACTTACGGAAATATCAGCAATCGGGAAACTTTGGCTTCCCTGTTGACGAAAATAAAAAAGAAATTGAACTTGAAATGATGGTGGCACATTGGGTTGCTGATTTCTTAAATGAACAAGCATTATCAATTAATCAAAAAATTGTTGAAACAGAGCCTGAATCACCAAGACCATACAAAGTAACCGCAACCGTATTAAATACCGCTCAGCTTAGATGGTGGTTGTCTCACTTTGTGGTAAATGTTGAAATTATTGGACCCGTATCACTGCGGGAAGAGTTTAAAGAAAATGCCAAATCATTGGGGAAATTGTACAAGGGCTATAAGTAATGCTGTATATATAAAATATGATCTCAATCTTAGTGCCGACTCAATACCATTTAACTAACAATTTTTTGTAGAAAATCTCTAAGATTATAGTGTATCAGTAGGTAATTTAATTTTAATTGTAATATACAAAGTATTCATTAAGAATAATTTAGTTCAAAGGAAAGTAAATCAATGACCAATCCACAAGAAATTATTGCCGAACATATAGTAAGAAAAATAAAAGTAATCAAAACTGATACGGAAGTCTTTGAATCATTTGTCAACGGAGAGCGAAGTGTACGTAATGATTATCGTGGTCGAGCTATCTTTGAGTTATTTCAAAATGCTGTTGATAAAGCAAAATCAAATGTTTGGATCACACTAGATAAAACTAAAAAAGACTAACTGTTGCAAATGATGGAAAACCTGTGTCCATTTTTCCATTTAGTAAGGAAAACAAACGTTCAGACTTTCACGCTCTCTGCTCCATAAACACTAGTAATAAAGAAGTCGGTAAATCAATTGGAAACAAAGGTGTTGGTTTCAAATCGATTTGGGAATTTACAAATAAAGTTGAGATAAGAACTTTTCACAAAGATCAACCTTGGGGTTTATTTTACACTACCCATTTACGTCAGATAAGCTTGAAAATTGGGAGGATAAATCACTTTCAAAAGAGATATACAAAACATTAAAAAACATCAGTCTAGACAACAACGTAAAAGCTCCTTCATTTTTCTTTCCACAATATAAAACAACAACAAAAACTGATTTTACAAATAAAAACGCTTCCACAGAAATTACTCTATTGGACTTAACTAACGAAGCTATATCTGCAATAGAAAAGAAACTAGAAGAGTTTTCAAAACAGAATTTGTTATTTGTTTCTGAGATCCTTAAAGGCTCTATTACAAAAATTGAACTTGATTTAAACTGGGATGACGAGACAATAAAGAAAAATCTTTACCCAAACACTCAATGGATGGTTCTAAGACCCGACTTGACAGATGTAATGGGTGAAATAGAAGAAGCCGCAATCAAGCTAGATTATAATGTCAAAAGACCATACGTAACATTTGCTCTACCTAAATCAAAAGACGTTTTCGACACTAAATCTTATTTTCATTGCTATTTACCAACAGAAATATCTACAGGCACACATTTCCCTATCCATGGTGAATTTTATTTAGATAATTCAAGAAAACATTTAGAGATAACTGACAATCTTTATAACAAACTACTCCTACAGTCTTCTTTAAGGTGGTTTTTAAATTTATATAGCGATGAAAACAGTGATATTTGGAAATTACCTAATCCTTTGCGCTTTCTAATACCTGTAGACAAATCGACAATTGAAGTATCATCTATTTATAACCAAACACTAAAAGACAAGAATAAATTACTTAAAATCATCCAACAGTTTTTAAATATATTTGATGGTAAAGTAACTGAAGAACACTGTGACACCATAAGTAGAATTATCTGGCATTATCGCCCAAAACAAGCGTATAAAGGCCATTATACAGTATACGTCCGAGATAATTTGTACCCTTATTTATCAAATTTTTTAAATAACCAACTAAAGATAATTCCAATATCTGCAACAGACGAAAACTCAGTTGTGAAGTTAATCGAAACACATCCGTTCAGTAATGGCTCAAAAGAAATTACTACAGCTTATTTTTATAAAGATGACAATACGCGAATCGATGATAAGAATCTTGACAAATATCTCGCAAGTTGTGGTGGAATTTCCACAATAGCATGGACATTTAAGCCCGCCGGTTTTCAAACAGAGTTAATTAAAGCTAACTATGTTAATAAATACGACAACCAATCAATTATTAGGTCACTTAGTGGAAGAGCAAAAAATAATTCAGATGAAACCCTTCGAGCATCAATATTTAAAGCTATATGGCACTTACTCCCTACTAAAACTAATGAATACACTAACTGTAAACATCTAAACTACAGTGGCGATACTAATAGCCGTGTGTTAATGCCTACAACATCTGGAAAATGGGTAAGGGCTTCTCTTTGTTATTTACCTAATGAAGAGCTTGATATCTTGCTAAGTGATTCAGAGTATAATCAAATTGATTTAGTTAAAATTTTTAAAATAATTGGGGAAGAACGAGTTGAGGGTACGTTAAAACAATTAGGTGTTTGGGATTGTTTACCGCTTACTCGACCTACTACCGGGATTAAAATTGCTAAACCTGAACTTTTAACTATTTCTTCCAATAATTTGATATTCAAATCATGGTTTACCTGGACAAGTAATCTAGATCCGGCGTTGCTTAACCCAATAAAGTACCAACTAAAAAAACAAAGTGGATTGCCCCTTATGGAAAGAATAAAGAGCGAACTTCGCCAGAAGATACTTTTTTAGTTACGATACCCATAACAAGTTTAAGTGAAAAATTTAACTATATTCGCGAAAGGGATTTTACTCACTTAGAAATCGATTTTCTTCAAAAGCTTGATATCTTTCGAATCGATGATTGTTCAGAACCTCATAAATTAATCAATTTAGCCAAATCCGTATGTAATGATAAGATAATTTCAAATGATGCTATCTCTTTATATCGATCAATCTGTCAACAGCTAAATAAATTACAGTTAGCAACGATAGAACTGAGTGTCCTAGAGGAGCTACCTATATTAATTGAATTTAATAATAGAGCAAAAAAAGTAATCGATTCAAGAACTGTATTTTACCAACCCCAAGAAGAACGTATATGGCGAGATCATTTTTCCCAATTTAAACCCTCTTATTTAGTACTTAGAGACAATGTCGCTGAGTTAATTAAGTACTTGCCAAATGTTATTCGATTCAATGTTAAAGAAAAAATTCATACCGATACTAAAGACAATTCTCATGCAACAGAACTAAGTAAGTGGTTAGAGAGAGAAATATTGCCAATTTTTTTGTGTGTTGCATCTTATGGTCAATTAGACGGATTAACCAATATTGATTTACATACGGTAATACAGCGCTGGCAAAGGTCATTACTACTAATCAGTGACGAAGCTTATATGCAGTTGGAATTAGAGAATACGACTGAATTTCATATTGAATTAGCACTAGACCAAGGACAAGCTCTCTGGGAAGCCAAAACGACTCAATATAAAGGTGATTTAAAAGTATTTTTAAAACCAGTAAATAGTTTTCCTGAGTACCTTCCTCCATTAATAAGATGGTTTTCAACAGAAATATTTAGAAATAGGCAATTGACAGTTTATTTTGAAACTATAGTAGAGTTATTAAATTCAAAACAACTAGAAAAAAATTAGTTAAATGGGGAGTAACATTAAAAGACATTCAAGATGTAAGAATTGAAGTGTTAGCTACACTTCCACCTGAACGCCATTATGATCTAGCTAAATCTATATCAAAATATACAGGATTAACTTTTTCAGCCGAAGATTGGACTAATAGAGAGTTGTATAAAGGTCACGGTATTAATTTTAAAAAGCTTGAGTTACACCTTCCTAACTATATAGATCATTTGACAATCCTAGATCCAAGCCAAGATAATGAACAAGAGTTACGAGAATGGGCAAATAATAATATCTCTTGGCTGAAAGAGCTCTTTGGTAGCACTAACAAGATTATTGATGAGAGTCGCTCAAGTGGAGCATTATTTCAATTTGATTTTACTCCTAATAGCTGGATTAAAGAGTACCTTAAACTTAGTAGTGAAGAGCTTAAGCTTAAGAAAGAAAGAGCTGACATTGCGTTAAACAAAGAAATTGAAAGTCATGGAGCCCTTGTAAATGCTACTTCCAGTACACCCGAAGAAAAAGAACTAGAATTCTCAACAAATATGAATAAATCGAGCTCTTCATCTAATGGTGTCGCGGCTAAAACTATAGAGCAACATCTAGAGGAAGCTCGCAATAAAGCAATGAAAGGACATGGTGCTGAAAAACAGAGAGCACTTGTATATGCAAAAGAAATATTCGATACATTTAGTGCGGAAAAACAAGAGTTATTTTTCTTCTATGTAAAAAAGAATATAAGAGGATTAACTTACCTATAGCAGATATCATTCCAAAGTCAGGAATGGATTGGTATACCCTGATTCATATCGGATCTAAAAGAGAAGGTGTCGGTTACGATATGCTAGCGTTAGAGGGGGACCAGTTACTTCTGGTCGAAGTTAAGTCTTCAAGTATATTTTTAACAGAAAAAGAAAGATTGAGAATAATTGAATTTAACTCAGCAGATTTTAAAAAATAAATACTAAATTACGATGGAAAATGTGGTTAATTGAAAATGGTAAAACATTTGATATCACAAAGGATATTACTAACGCAGTTATACAACATGAGGCATTACATTCCCCTGGTAGCCAGATTATTAAGGGAGAAAAATGGAAAGTGAACTTCAAACTTAAATAACTTAGTTAAAGAATTTGATATCCCATCATCGATGTATGATATTTCGGGATTTGGCCCCAAATGAAAATATCCCAGGGATTGTCACCGTAAATGGAATTTCATATTGTTTAATGAACTATTCTTTATAGTAATAGTTCCACTTCTTGCTGTTAATTGTTAGTAATTGAATATTAATGATTATTACTGATAGCTATATTTATATTTTGATGCTAATTTGATCTTTTTTGATTTTAAAATCCGGTTAATTATATCTAAGTAAAGGGGTTAGAATGGGATTATTTGTTGAAACTAAAGTTGGTAAAAGTACATTAAGTTGGCTAGCTGTTGATGACGAACAAAAATCTTACGAAGAAGTCCACCAAACTTGGTGTAAATTTAATTTTCAATTTATAGAAGAAAATGTAGCAAACAAAATTATAGGGTTACGGCCACCTCAGGTAGGTGGCATCTTTGCGACTCTAGGGTTTGAAAAATCTGACGAAAATGTGGCGACCACAATTGTCATGCCTACAGGCACAGGTAAGACTGAAACTATATTATCTATTGTTGTTGCGGGTAAATTCAAAAGAACCTTGATAGTTGTACCTTCTGATCCACTGAGAAAACAAACCAAAGATAAATTTATTAAACTAGGTTTACTTAGGCAGTTTGGTTTAATTGGCAAAGACATTGCCAATCCAGTTGTCGCTACTATTCAACTTTAAAAGAACAACAAATAGAAATGGAGCGACAAAAATCGATTAGAGAGAAAAACTTACAAGAAAAATTAAAACAGGAACAAATAGCTTATCAAAAAAATCATGTTGATTTCCCTGACTTTGAAATATTTAATGTTATAAAAAATTCTCGCGTTGCAAAGCTGTTAATCCAACTGCGACAGAGAGTGCTCGAAGAAAAAGATTTGCAGTGGTTAGATGATATCGGTTTTGCTAATGAAATTATTTTTACAAAAAATAATTCGCATATTGCCAAACAACATTTACTTAATTGGCAAACAAAAAGAAACCTTGGGAGTTGGTGAATGCGAGTGCGACTTATCGAAAACTGGAACGAGCAAATTCAATCAAGCCAACACTCGATGATTTATATCCATTCAAGTTTGCCAATAGTAATGACAAATTAAAATCGGCATTACTTACCACTTATGGCGGAGTCTGCCGAGATATAAAAGATTTCCGACATTCATTAGCTTTGGGTCATGAAGCTCATGAAGTAACGCCATTAAATTTTCGACCATGCACATTATTAGGAGCCGTATATTTATCAACGGGTGAATTTACTTTAGGTCACGAATGGTATCAAAAAGCAAAAGAAAGAGGCTTTAGTCAAGAAGCTTACGATAATGATATTCGCTCTATTTATAAACGAGCGAGTGACGAAATGAAAAAACAATTAAAACAAAACTTAATTGAAACAGGTCATCGATATAAATGGTTAAACAAATAAAGCATCATTAATAAACAAAGGAAATACTTATGTGGCTTTTATTACGATCGATAAAATTTGTTTTTAAACTTTACTGAATACTCACTAATAAAGATAAAAGTTTGTGGTGGTCAGCATTAATTAAGAGAAACCCTTTAACAAAGCTAAAAGTTCGAAATAAATTTCCAAAAACTAAGTACGGTAAATTTTATTAATAAGGGAAATACCCAAATTATTCTCCAGATTTTAATACAGAGCGCCTACAAATTATCCAAGTTGGTATTTAGAGTCAGCAATAGCAAGGGTTTCAAGCAATTAACTATACGAATGAATGAATTTAACAGGTTGATAATAGAAAGTTTATTGATTTATTTTGCTTATAAAAATAGAAAAACTCAAATAAAAGATCTGGTCTTATAATTCAAAATGGGTTTTGGCACATTAACAATAAAGTGAATTCGAAAAACTGAAAAGTGCAAAAAACATTAAGGATAACAGTATGTTATACATTTTATGTTAAATAGGATTATGGTAAATACATGGAATTATTAGACGAGATCAGATCTGGATCTATAATTCCATTTTCACAAGTGGAGTTCCTATAAACATATATTAAAACTGTATTTAACATAATATACATTATGCGCAGTTATGTGTATTTTATATTGAGGGTATATTCTTAGTAAAAATTATTCAATATGAGGTATTCACTAATATTGAGATTATTGAAAACAATTAATAATTCCTTTTTGAATATGAAATTAAATTAACAATGAATTTAAATTGTTAATTTTAAAAGCTCAATTTCTTACAAGCTAAGAAACTTATAAATATTTAAATTTATCTAAATGCTAGCCAGCTACAAAGTGATTAAATTGATACGAGCTCGTTATTCACTTTGACACAATTTCTACCAGCACCTTTAGCTTTGTAAAGTGCTTTATCTGCTTCTGCTATTAAAACAGTCGCTGAGTGTATCGTTTCTGATACTGACGCTACTCCAGCACTTATGGTTACAGTTCCTTTATCTGAACCAAGATGAACGATGCCCAAACTTTCAATATCAGAGCATGCTTTTTGAATTATTGTAAAAGTTTCCGTTAATGGTAAATCAAAACATAAACAGAATTCTTCTCCACCATAGCGGGCTAAAAACCCGCAATGTTTTTCAGCAACTAGGCGTAAGTTTTGAGCAACGGTTGCCAGACAAACATCTCCTTCTTGATGCCCATAATGATCATTAAACGCTTTGAAATAATCAATATCAATCATAGCGCAACTAAAGAAAGCATTATTATTTTTGGTTTTTTGAAAGGCTTTCCCAATATAAGAATCAAGTGAACGACGATTATTTACACCGGTTAATCCATCTAGGTTTGCCAGTAATTCCATATCATCGTAAGCTCTTTCAAGTGCCTCGGTACGTTGCTTAACTCGTTTTTCTAATTCGAGATTCATATCTCGCAAATGACGGCTTTGCTGGCTTAGCGATAAATGTAAATGGATTCTTGCTAATAACTCAGCATAACCAAATGGCTTAGGAATATAATCATTGCCTCCAACTTCAAAGCCACGTTTTAAATCTCCCTCACGTGTTAAAGCGGTTAAGAAAATAACAGGTAAATTTTCTGTGGAATAGTTTTTGCGTAATTTCTCACACATAGTAAAACCAGATTCATTTGGCATCATCACATCAAGTAAAATGAGGTCAAAATGTTGTCCTTTTGTGGCAATTTTTTCAAGTCCTTCAAAACTTGAAGATGCCGTAGAAACACAGTATCCATTGATTGATAGATAGTTTTCAATGACACGTAGATTAACCAACTCATCATCTACCACTAAGATATGTGGTTTTTCGTCATATGATAAATGTTTGTCTACATTTTCTAGCAATACTAAATCCGTAGCACCATCTTCTAAATTGGCTTGGTTATCAATTAAATCGGATGTTTGATCATTAATAGAATTAGGCATTGCATTTGAGATATCCTCATCACGCTGATTGATTGATGCCTTCGGCAGTGTAAAGGAAAAAATAGTTCCTCCTCCTTGCCTAGCTGAAACCTCAATACTTCCACCATGGCTTTCAATTAATTTTTTAGTAATTGCAAGACCCAACCCGGTGCCAGTTCCGCCTCTTTCAAGTCCTGAGTCTAACTGTTCAAAAGATCGAAAGATGGTATCTATCTCTGTTTCGGGTATTCCAATGCCAGAGTCTTCAACTTGAATACAAATCATGTCGTTATTATCGATAAAGGCACTCACTGCTACATGCCCTTTCGTGGTAAATTTTACTGCATTTCCTACTAAGTTATAGAGTATCTGATATAACCTGCTTTCATCTGCCATAGCGGCGGGAAAATCTACTGCAACTCGGTTTTCAATCCTTAACCCTTTAGGCTCCGCAATCACTCTAATCATTGAAAGCACAAGGTCACTGGCTCCGTGTAAATCGATAGGGTGTAGTGCAAGTTTTAGCGATTGATGTTTGAGTTTAGAAAAATCAAGAATGTCATTTACAAGGTTTGAAAGACGTTGGCCACTGGCAGTGATTAAAGCTAGGTTATCCCGCATTGAATTACTTATCGGTCCGGCAACTCCTTTTTGTAAAGATTCAGCAAGGCCGATAATACCGTGCAATGGCGTGCGTAACTCATGGGAGGTATTTGCTAAAAACTCATCTTTTAGTTTGTCAGCCGCTTTTAAGGAGGCAATCGCTGTTTCTTTGAGTTTTAATGATTCAGCCTGTGCTTCATCTTTTAATCTGCGACTTTCCATTAGTCCATTTGCCATGTGATTAAATTGTGAGGCTAAAAGAGCAACTTCATCTCGTTGCTTGAAAGTCATTCTGGTATCAAATTTTCCACTACCAATTGCTTCTGCACCTTCACCTAATTTATTAAGCGGTTTTACAATTAAAAACTGCAGAAATAGCATTAATAATCCACTAAAAAGTAAAACAAGGATAATACCTACAATTAAAATCGTATGCCTAAGTGAAGTCCCCGCTTCAATTAATTCTACCTCAGGTAAATAACCAACAAGTGTCAGACCTCCTGGTAATTGGGTTGCCCTTAACATTAATTTATTATTATCTACTTCAATGGTTTGTGTAGATTGTGTTTCAATTGCTAAGCGTGCGACCTTTGGTAATTGTTTGTTATCATTAAAATGGATTTTTTGCGACTGTGCGTAAAGTGGTTTTCCCTGTTTGTCGATAATTAAAACGCCTCCCATTTTACCAATAGTCGTATTTTGAATTTGTCTTTGTAAGCGTTTAAGAGAAGTTGAAATTAATAAGTAACCACGATGTGAAGGAGGCATAACAGTCGAATCCTCCTTTGTTGGATCAACAAACATCAGTCGCTGTGCAACCAACATTATTGGCTCTTTGGAACTCTCATCCCATTCAAAGGAAGTCATTGAAGTCATTTTATTTTGGCTTATTTGGTTAAACCAGTCGCTAGACGCACTGTTTTCAATGCGATTCTTACCAACCTCTGAAATAAAGCAACTATCTTCATAACCATCAGGTAAAACGACACAAATTTCTTCATAATCAGGGTAAGCATTATGATAATTAGCAAAGAGGTTCAATAAGGGTAATAAAGCAAATCGGTAACGATCTTCTTCCGCCGTGAATAGGTAGTTTTTTAATAAACTGGTACCAGAAAAAAGCATTGAATTAGCTTTTAAGGTTTGTTCAATCGCTTGTTCATTATCCTTGATTTGATTAATGAGAGAATTCATCTGAGCCAATAAACTTTCTTTAGAGTTATTACGCATACTTTCAAAGGAAAGCGCACTGATCAATAAAATCGGTGCGATAAGTAAGGGAACTAAAATTAAAGGTAGTTTTACCTTAAGTTTCATCAATATATTCCTAAATAGTAATAAAACTTAACGTTTCAATAACGACCATGCTTCAACCATTTTTCTTTGAATTCGAGGCGAAATGTTTTTTACCATTTCACTATTTTGTAGATCTTTTTCACTTGGATAAATAATTTTATTATCTAACATTGCTTTTGGAAGCAATTTACGTGCTTCAATATTTGGTGTTGCAAATTCAAGCGCAAGTCTTGCTTTGGCACTATTCGAAGCTTCTGAAAGATAATTAATAAACTCATAGGCAAGTTCAGGGTATTTTGTATGTTTAGAAACCACCATATAATCCATCCATATCTCCCCTCCTTCCTTTGGAAGAACATAGTGAATTGCCGGGTTTCTTTTCTGCAACAGTAAAGCATCGCCATTCCATGCTTGACCAATCCAGGTTTCACCGGAAACAATGCCCGATTCAGCATTAGTTTTAAAATAGCCATAGGTCTGCACATAAGGTCTTTGTTTATTAAGTAAGGCAATCGCTTCATTTACGGCGTTAGGATCATCTGTATTTATCGAATGTCCCAATCCTTTTAGAGCCAAACCAAGTCCAAGGCGATGGATATCAACTACCATCATTTTTCCACGCCAAGCCTCTTGGGGTTGATAAAATTGCATCCAACTTGTGATTTTATCTTTTATTAAATCAGAGCGATATACTATTCCAAAGGTACCCCATAAATATGGGACCGCGTATTCAGCTGTTCCTTCCCATGCATTTACCCAGCGTTTATCCATTTGCTTAAGATTAGGTACATTGTTTTCCCCAATTGGCATTATCCAATCGCGCTTTGCATAAGGTACAACATCGTTACCATTTATCATGACCACATCATATCTTTTAGGATTATTCATGACATTTTCATCGCGATTATCGGATGACTGAAAGTACTCTTCTCTTATTTTGCATTGGCATTTTTTTCAAAATTCTCTATAACATCTTTACTTACATAAGCGGTCCAGTTATAAAAAACTAACTCGCGTTTTTCTGCCGCATTAATAGCAGTAGTGAATAAAATCATCACAGAACATAACAGTGAAATAATAGCGACATTTAAAATTGAATATGATTTTTTAAGTAGTTGGCTCATAGAAGTCTCTTCTTTTTCCCTATAGTTACATTAAGATAGTAGAGAAATAAATTATTATCCAACTGGAGTAGATAATTTTTCTTTAAAGACAATAAGGTATAGAGGTAACTGATAAATTTATTAGAAACTTTTTTTATTGGAGAATAGAATGCGTTATTTTTTTATGCACTTATCATTTGAATCTTATACTTAAAATTGTATGCATAGAGCTTATAAAAAATTATTTAGACTTTAATTATTTCACGTAATTGTTGAATATTTGTTGGTCGAACAACTCTTGCAACTTCATTGTTGTTTTTCATAAATATAAATGTAGGCCAAAGTTTAACGCCAAAAATACGTCCAAGCTTTTTACCTTTACCATCATATATTTTGATATGTTTCAGATCTGGGGTTTCATTTAACAATTCTTCAGTCGCTGAAAATGCAGATTGGCAATGTCCACACCAAGGAGCACCAAATTCCAAAAGGTAGTTGCCCTTAATTTCTTGCAATTGTTCGAGTGTCAGTAAGTTTTCTGAGTAGTCAGGATCAAACTCTCTGTTGCTTTCTTCCATAACAATTTTTCCTATTGCAAATTACAAAATTGATTTACATTTCTTGAGCGTTATATTTGATTCTTGTTGAATCACTCTATTAAAAACCAAAATATTGTTAATATTGGCCTTCACCATAAGCTGGTTTACCTGCTACTAGTTCATAATTTTTCATTATTTGTTGGCGATTATCATCCGTTGCTTTTACTGTTGTTTTCTTTAAATATTTTCTTAATGGCTCAGGTAATCCATCAACATCTTTGACAATACATAACTCTTTTAGTGTTTGTTGCTTGCGTATTGTTATCTTTCTTTTGGAAAGCTCTAACCATTACAGCGTCGTTTTCTGATGGAGTAAATGTATAAGAGAATTCTCCATAGGCCGATTTATAATAATATGTGCCTTCTTCAATCTCTGCTGTGTTAGTAAATACAACAGACGGTTTTAAACGGTTTAAGTTATTTAAATCTTCTCCGCACATTAATCCGTGAACAATAATATCCATCTTTTTATCAAGATAAATATCGCGAGAACCTTCAACGGAAAATGCGACCGAACTGCTTGTTAATATTAATATTGTGATAAGTTTTTTCATTAATTCACCTATTAAATTTGATTTAATCTACTCACTGCAGGGACAAGAAACTGCAGGTAAATAATTAAGTTTATTTTGCTTAAATAATGTAAATACCGTAAACAGTTGCTGTCGTATTTCAATGATGAAATCATCTTCATTTTCAGAAAAAAGTGTTTTATCAGATTCATATAACCAGCCACTACAACCAAAACCTACGAGCGGTAATTCATCTGGTTGAATATGTTGCTCTTCAGCAATTTCAATGATTAATGACTGTCCATTAGCTTGAAGAAACCAAGAATAACCATCAATTTTTCCTCTTGCCTTGTTCACCTTAGCAAACACTATACTACCTGACCAGTTTTCACCTGATAATGACACCATTGGAAATCCTTATAATAATTAAACGCCCTTTTACCTATCGTTCTATTAGGTAATATCAAATAGACATACTAATTTAGAATATTTACATTATTAACATTAGAATGATTAACATAAAGGGTAACAGATCCATGAAGACAAAATTAGAATTTTCTAGCCAAGGGCAAAAGTTAGCCGCTCTGTTAGAAACACCTGAACAACCAATCCGTGCTTATGTATTGTTTGCTCACTGCTTTACCTGCGGTAAAGATATTGCAGCGACTTCTCGCATCAGTCGTTATTTAGTAGAACATGGATTCGCTGTTTTCCGTTTTGATTTTACTGGATTAGGAAATAGTGATGGCGATTTTTCCAATACTAACTTTTCATCGAATACTGAAGATTTATTAGCGGTACGCAAATTTTTAGAGCAACATTATCAAGCCCCTCAATTATTAATTGGACATAGCCTTGGAGGCGCGACTATTTTGGCCATTGCTGATCAATTGCCTAAAGTGAAGGCACTGGTGACTATAGTCGCTCCTTATGAAGCAAGTCATGTTATTCACAATTTTGGTGAGCATATTGACACTATTGAAAAAAATGGACTAGCAAAAGTCAATTTAGGGGCCCGGGAATTTACCATTAAAAAACAATTTATAGATGATTTACGTAGTCACACAACTGAACATATAAAACACTTAGATAAAGCTTTATTAGTATTTCACTCTCCCGTTGATCTTGTGGTTGATATTAGTGATGCAGAGAAGATTTATAAAACAGCTAAACACCCCAAAAGTTTTGTTAGTCTTGATAATGCAGACCATCTTTTATCTAAATCCGCCGATAGTGAGTATGTTGCGCAAACAATTTCTGGCTGGGCAAGTCGTTATATTTCTTAATCTTAATTTTTTAAGCAGTGATAATACGTTTTGCTATCACCACAAAACGTAAATCACTATTAACAATAGAGCTATCAAAGGGGTAACAAGTAATTAGCGTTACAATTTCTTCTCCTGTTTGCGCTAATACCGATAAATTAGTTTCATTGATGATTTTAGTTTCACTGACCTGATACTGATAATGTTGCTGATCTGCCGTATTAATGGAAACTTTATCACCAATATCAATGTTTTTAAGAACCTTAAAATGAGTATCATTATGTGCAAAAATAACGCTATTTCCCCCTTCTGTAAACAGAGAAGAACTTGCTAACCAACTTGGAGCAAAAGCAAGATTACTTCCCGTTGCTCCGGTTAATATAATCAGAGGTTTATGCTGATTAATGGTTAATTTAGCTAAGGGGTAGCCATCCGCCCATGACCATGCCTTATGTGGTAAAAAATCTTGCTGTTGCTTCTGCCATGCAACTTCTAATAGAACCTGAGCAACCTGAGCTTTAACTTTGATATAAGCCCCCTTTCCAAAAACAGATAATGCTATAACAGAATAAACGAGTAAAAATTTAAGGAAGAAAGAAAGCCCTAACCATTTTTTCAACAGTTTATTAAATAATGGAATAACCTTGTCTATTGTTTTCATATTAGCTATTCCTTTTTTTAGATGGGTCAGGCTTCTCAAATTTAATCCTAACTTCATTTTAAAAAACCATAAAAAGAGCGCTAATAATTGCATTGTTAAACCAAGTTTAATCAAGCTATCGCTAGCAAAACCAGTTTGTGGCAAAATTTGTTGGTCGCCTTTAGGTAAGTTGTTTTTTACTTGTGTCTCTTTACTTTTTTGATGAATAGGACGAACAGGTGACTTATCAACTGCAATTAAACTGGTGTACTTAGTTACTAAATGATGCTCTATACCTAACTCAGTAATAAGTGATTTTTTTGCTCTGTTGAATAACGCTTATTAAGAGAAATATCATCTATTTTTTCACGAGCCCATAATTGTGAGATACCCTGAGCATTGGTGTTAGAATCAATATTTACCGTTTTTGACCAGCTTGTCTTTTTACCCATTTCTAATTCAGTTGCATTAATAACGATACTTTGGCCCTGTTGGTTTTCTGGGATTTTCATAACCAATTGTAAAGGTTCATTTTGATATAAATCGGTTAGGTTTTTTGGCCAGTAATCAAGCTTACTACCATCCTGCCAGGTGATTGAAATGTCCTGTAATACAGGAGAAGAAATTTTATGAAATAAGGAAGATACCTTTTCATTTACTTCATCTATTTTGCCAATATAAGTGTAAGTTCCTTTTCCAAATGAGGCACTTCTAGTCATAAAATAGCGATTAGGTGCGGAACCTATACCAACCATAAATAAGCGCTGTTGACTTAATTCATTTTGTATCTTTTCAAGTAATTGGTCTTCATTACTGATACTTGCATCTGTGATAAAAATAATTTGTTGTAATTTTTCTTCACTCTGTGGTCGAGTAGTTAAGGCTAATGTTAATGCGTCCTGCATATTCGTTTCGCCTGACGCCTTCAAATGAGCTATGTAGCCATTGGCAATCCTTTTGTTAAGAGGATTTGCTGTCATAAACGCTGTTGAGAAAAGTTTCGCTTTATTATTAAAATCAATAATATTAAACCTGTCATTGTCATTGAGTTGTTGAATACCATATTGCAATGCTTGTTTAGCCTGAATTATTGAACTACCAGACATTGATCCAGAGGTATCAATAACAAACAAAATATCTTTATTAAATACTTTATGTTTTATGTCTTGTTCATGGTTATTTTGGGCAGGTAAAAACATTAATTGCCCATAGTGATGATTAGTTGTTTGTTGGTGATAAAACGACGCTTTATTTTGGTCGTTGTTATTCGTTTTCCAGCTTAAAACAAAATCATGATCTGCTATCACAGCCTCAGTTAAAGACACTTGATAATGATTTTGGCTTATCCGTTGATGATGGATTTTATGATAAGGGCTGGCTATTTTATTTAATGCTACTTGAGAGGAAATGTTTGCAGTGATGTTCATTAATAATTTGGCATTATTTACTGATCCGACCGAGTTTGTAGTCATTGTAGCAAGTTGTTTATTTTCTTCAGATACAAGCCGATTGTTTAATGAAGTTTCTAATTCTTCAGTGTTTGCTTTGTCCTGAGTTTGATTTACCTTTTTTGCATATGAACTAAAATCCTTTTGCTCAATACTATTTGTAGCTGGCGAATACCTAGGTGTGATGGTCATTGGATAATGTAAACTGAACTGTCCGTCACGGTATAAAATTGAATCTTGATATTCTATTTCAACAATTACCGTTTCATGGGGAGCAATATTAGCAACGTCAGTGGTAAAAATATTACTACGTTTTTGTGTTAGTAAGCTTGCCTTTTTACCTGCTTGTTTGGCATCTTGGTAAATTTTTTCTGCTTGTTGTTTTGGTTTAATTTCACCTTCAATTATACGCTCACCAATCTTCAAACGAAGATGATCAACCGCTGATTTATCAGGTAAGGGAAAAATATATTTGGCATTAATCCATTCATCTGTTTTATTTTTAAATACCTGTTTAACGGTGACACGATTAATGAGCCCATTAATTTGCATGTTAATATCGCTATTTAATAAAGGGGCGACCACCCTTTTTCCCTGATGGTCATTAAAAACTAAACCTACTAAAGGCTGATTTTTTTCTAAAGCTACACTATTTAAACTACATAATAATGCTACGCAATAACTAATATTTTTTAACATTTTAAGCATACACCCTCCTTTTATGAAGAGCTTATTAAAACAAATAGTAATGGCAAACAAGGGGAGGAAATGTGGTGATGTGATGAGCAATAATGGCGAAATAGTGGCTATTTCACCATCATAAATATTGTTTTAATCTTTGTGACTGTGCCCTTCTTCGAGCAATTCAGCTGGACTCAGGCTTTGATTAACAGATATTTTTTGTATCGGTTGATTACGGACACAGATTAAAGTTTCGACCATATATTGACAGCTACCGATATATAAATCATTGTGAGCTCCTTCATATTGGCAATTATTAGAACGTTCTTTATCAACACAAACAGCGATAGATTTTTCATTAAGATGCCCAGAATGAGCCTGCGCATTATGATAGAAAATAATAAAAGTAAGCAGAAAAATACCTGTAAAAACTCGCTTTAAAGTATTTTCAGAAAATGGTGAAGATACGGCTCTGTTTGAAATAAAAAATGGCATTAGTATCTAACTTCCTTTGATTAAAAAATAAATTAAGGCAACACTTGGTCATTGATATAACCAAATGATAACAAACAATTATTCAGGCTTTGGTGGATGATCACCACCTGGAGGTGGTCCGCCAGCGCCTTGATTGCTTCTTATAGTTTCACCATGCATACAACCTATAAACATATTTTCACTAGCACTAGCAACATGGTAGTGATAGCCACGAATATCATCAGTTGTACCACGACACTCATCTAAGGATTCTTCCTTTCCTTGTGCATCTTTCATGGCATAAATTGCATAACCGTCAGTAGCGTAACCAATTAATTCAGCATGGCCATCTGTACTTTCAAAGGTTTTGTCAGTACATCCCGTAGAAGCATGGTAATGATAACCTTGATGTACATTAATATGACCGCCACAATCATCAAAGGCGACAATCGTATAACTACCTAAAATTGCATCTATTGGCGCCGGTCCAGATAACTCTGCACCATCAAGTGCGATGCCTACAGTACGTACTCGACCTGTTTCTGCGGCAGGAATCGGGGTTGTTGGTATTAAATAGGTTAATGAAAAATCGTCATCAAGGTATGACAGTTCACATTCAATACAGTTTTGTTGATATTCGGCTTCAACATTGGGTTTTGCCGCACCTAAACAAGCTTCCTTTGTTGCTGTATAACGAACTTTATTGGTTTTTATATCGTAAACTTGCCACTTTTCATCATCATAATATTCATCCAGTTTTAAAATAAACTGTCCTGTTATATCAACTAAATCACCACTACCATCTTTACTAAACCAAGCGCCACCTTGCTCTGCGCCATCACTTATATTTCTTGGACAAAAGGCTCCAGGCATTCTACCTGCCGGTGCACCAGAGGTTTTTAATTCGTAACAGGTTGTTTCTGTGCCAGCTGTGGTAACACAATCTACAATTTTAGGTGTTTCGCTAAAGGCGCCATCAATAAACATTGAAATATCAATACCTGGTTGAGCCTTTAATGATTCTTTGGCGGGGAAATTACTTTGGTTAGAAGAAAGTGCATATCCTGAGAAAGAAAGTGCACTAACGGAAATAAAGCTGATCGATAATGTTTTTGAGGGTAATCGCATTTTTAGTATCCTAAATTAATACATAAATTTATTGATATGCAGTATAAAGCAATAGAAGTTAACTAGTGGTTAACAAGTATCTGGATAAGCAAAACAATACAGTACCGTTATTTACGCGTATTTCTGCGTTAAATCACCTCCCAATAACCCGTTATTGCTTCGATAATTCGCTTCCATTATCCAGAACTGAGGTTACTTAAGCATAGGTTAAATGAAATGTAATAGTTGAGATAAAAGTAGGAGCTACATCTCATTTAAAACCTAATCCCAATCCCATTCATAATAAGCATCTACTGCCTGATCGATACCACTTGATGCTTCAATATAAAATTTCTCAAATAATTTATAGCGTATAGCAAAAATTGAGAAGCTATCAAAGACACCGACGCCATAACTGAGCTCAATACCTGGGGCAACTTCACCTCTAACGCCAACTGATTGCTCATCGCCGCTACCACTTGAAGATAAGGATAAATCTTTAATTCCGATGCCTTCACCAATACTACTCATTAATCCGTCAGATTGCCCAGCGACAATGTCAATTAGCATATTCGCCATAGAGCTACTTTCAGAAGAACTATCAAGCGCTTTACCTCGTGTTAAATAGGACAAAGCTTGTTGTTGTGCCATAGCAGGATCGGAAAAAATAACTAATTCTAATTCATCCGGCGTACCTGTTACACGAACACCAGCAGTCACATCATCTTCTACGTTATCAGGGTCTCTAATTGCTTCGATTGATAAGTAGGGAGAATCAGGTGCACCTTGAAAAACAACACGGCTATCCTGTAAAACTAATTGTTGTCCTAAAGAGCGATAACTACCATCTACAAAACTTAATTCACCATTAATAGTTAAATCCTTTTTTAATTCCTGCTTAACGATCAAATTACCATTAATAAAGGTGTCTAAACCTAAGGCGACTAATTGGAATTCATCTCCCATGTCTAGATTAAGGTCAATAACCATCGGCAGACTAGGCACTACTTTTTCTTTTTCTACATCAACAATAATAATGTCTTTGGACTCAGATACTGCCCCTGCAGGGACTTCTTTAATGACTAATTTACCTCTATCAATATCTAAATTACCCTTAACAATTATATTTTCATTCATTGTTACGGAAATATCAGGACTTAGAAATAGATCGATTTTACCATAGTCATAAACTTCAAGTTTATGACCAGATAGGACAACATTGCCAGTTGGTTTATCCGACCAATCAAACTCCCCTTTTATTAATGCAAGTCCGGGTATTGCATCATTTAAAGCTGATGCCTTTGGCTCATTTTGAGGGATAATTTGAGAACCTATTTTCTTTACTGATTTGTCTAAGATATTAAGCGTATTCGTTAACAATGGAATATTTGCAACTTTCTCACCAACTGTGTTATTGGTACTGCTTGTATTAAAGGAACCATCCAAACTTGCTTTGGTATCATCAATATTAACAACACTTTGTAACTCATAAATCTTCATCGGCAAACTAGGTGCACTAATAAGAGCATTTTCAATTTTAACTTCACCATTAACTAATGGTTTTTTTAGATTGCCTGCCACTTTTAACTGACTATTTAACTGACCTTTTAACATTTCCAATTGTGGGATAAGAGGCAAAAACAATTCAAAATCTGGAAAATTGATATCAATTGTTGAGTCAATTTGAGGGCTGTTCTCATAAGGCGTAACATCAGCATCTACTTTAATATTAACTAATCTTTCAGAAAATATATCAGCGTCGAGGGTTATATTTTTATCCTCTCCCGCTACATTTAAGTTAAAAGCTTGCAAAGGATATTCATTAACTGTCTTCGTCTCCAAATCACTTTTTATGATTAAAAGTAAATCTTCAGAAGCAATGTTCGCAGTAAAGTTTGGTTTCTGTTGTTTTTCCCAGCCTATTTTTGCGCTTGCAGAAAGAGCGCCGGCCAACCTTAATTGTTCAGGTAAGAATGGGTTTACATTAGTTAACAAGTATTTATCGATATCAAAGACAATGTCTCCAGTTTCACCAACATTAAATTTGTGTATACAAAAGTCTCCGGCGTTCTGTTTTGCACTTTTGCCATCTGGGCTAGCTTGAACTTGCCAACAATGCGCTGTTAAGTTGATATTATTGCCATTCTGAGTAACAGAAAATGGTTTTAACAAAGACAGATCCTGTTCAGGTAAATAAAATACTGCCTGATTAAATTCGGTTAATAATTCCTTGTCAGTTTGAGTGACATCTAACGTTAAGTCTGTTGAAACTAATTCACTGTTTAACAACAAATCGATAGTATGTTTTATATTATCTGTCGCGGTTTTAGCATTTGTAACTTGAACGTCAATATCATCAATCAGTTGATCATTAACCTTGATATTTGTAGCATCTAAGTTTAATGACAGACTTGGCTTATCAGTAATTAAAGCGGTACTTTGTAGTGCTAGTTTTTCAACTTGATAAGATTCATAAGATAGTTCTTGTGCACTCAACTCACTGCTAATATCTAATTCATCCATAGGTCCTTTAATATTGATTTTACCCTTTATTTGTCCAGCGACTTGTAAGACAGCATGACTTAAATCGGTAATGTTTAAATCAATATCAAGATTATTCTGCTCGGCAAATAATCCATTAATAACAAATGAATTATCAGCATTGTTAAGATTTAAATTATCAAAATTAATACCCTGTTGATTATTACCGGAAACACGTCCTGAAAGAGTTAGAGGACGAGCAAGTAATTCTCCGTTGACTTGTAAAGTCGGGAAATCAAACTGCCAATCTGGCTTACTATTTTCATAAAGAACCACCTCTACTTGCTGATTTATTAAGCCAGAAAAGTGTCCATCATAGGCAGTTTCTAAGGTTTTTAAATCAATGTCTGTTATTTTTAATTGCCCTAACCAGTCGATTTTATCTTTCCAAGTTAATAGTCCAGAAAAGTCAATTTCACCATCAAGGGTATTTACTTTAAGGCTTTCAACATTTAGGTGTTGCAAATCGCCCTGTGTACTTAAAGACACTGTACCTGAGGGTAATGTCTCAATTTCATATTCAGTTTGTAACTTGATTGTTTGGTCATTTAAAGCACCTTTACTTGTAAAACTACCCTGTTTACTCGTATATTGTGCCTCTCCAGTTAATGGCCAAGCTAAGTTTTTCCAGTCTAGGCTAACGGAATGTGGCAAATTTTCCGCAAACAAATTTAAATGAGAAATTAATTTAATATCTAATTTATTAGATAAAATTAAGTCTGTGTTTAAATCAGATAAACTCCCTTTGAGCTGAGTTTATAATTTAATTGAGAAAGTAAGTCCTGCGGTTGAAGTTGTTTAACATTTTTAACTTGCCCTACAATATTTAATGATAAAGGATAGTCATCAATAAAGTTAATTTCACCATCGAGGTTTAATTGAGTTTCTGGAATATCTAATTCAAGTTTACTAATGGCTAATTTTGTTTGTTTAAAAGATAACGATGTTTGAAAGGCATTTAACTCAAATAAAGTATCTGTATTTTGTACAAGTTTAAATCTTTCAAGTACAAATGACTCAAGGTTAATATTTAGAGGCAATTTAACGGTAGGTAACATTTCCGGTGTTATCAGTGAAGGAATTGACGCTATGCTTAAGTCCATTTTTTTCTTTTGATTATTAGTAGTAGTAGAAACACCGTTATTACTTTCTTCGACAGAAGCAGGCAAAGTGACTAATAAACCATTGATCTTTGATGATAAAGAAAGGTTATTTCCAGCGACAAAGGCTTGTAGTGAAAATTCATTTAAATCAACTTCCATTTCACCCATTATAAATTTAATACGCGATAAATTAATATCATCGATATGGATATCTATAGGCAGATCTATTTCAATGGGGCCTTCCGATACAACCGGTTCTTCTTCAACTTGCTCTGAAGTAGCTGGTAATTGGATCACTGCACCATCAACATTTAAAGAGTCTAAACATAGGTTATTAAATAAACATAACCAGTCAAACTGATAACTAAGGGATTCAATTTCGATACTTGTTTCACCATCTCGCCAAGCGACTTGCTCATAACGAGGTGAGTTAAATAATGAGCCTTCAACTAATTCTATGTTTAAACGTGTTTCAAATTGCTTAGCAAGAGAAAGCAATGACTGGCTTCCTGTATGTGTGAAAAATACAAGACTGACAGTTAGCAATAAGATAAACAATAATGAGACTAAGCTGATAAAAGTGAATTTTACAATTTTCATTAATTTATTTTTCATTTTTTAGTTCGAATCTCATAATTCAGGTCCAATCATAAAATGAATGGCAAAGGAATTAATTTCATTAGTTATTGGCTTAGCGACATAAAAACGGATAGGTCCGACTGGAGAAGCCCAAACAACGCCACCTCCGGCACTACTTGATAATTCTTCAGAGAAATCATCCGTTGCCGTACCAACATCAGTAAACACAGCAAATTTCCATTTATCTGTAATTGGATAACGATATTCAAGACTAGCAACGGTTAAGTATTTAGCTCCAATTAAAAAGCCATCGTCATCTTCAGGTGCGATGCTTTCATAATCAAAGCCACGCACACTTTGGTCTCCACCTGTAAAAAACGCATCGATGAGGGGACACTGTAAATCGAATCTGTTTGAATCGCTCCCAATTCGGCAGAAGCAACAAATTGGTGGCCATTATAGGTTCGAAGTATTTTAGATTCGCCATAAACCTTGATTAAATCATCACTCGATAACCACCATTCATTTGCAACTTCAAATGAACCTAAAAGTCTATCTCCCCAGGTGGTATTTATACCTCCTCGAGATCGTGTACGACTATAGCTGATACCAGGTATGATCAAAGCATTACGAAAATCCTGCTGTCCTTGTTGCCCTTTTTCATGGTCATAACGAATAAAGATACTTCGGATCCAATCATTTTCTAAACGCCAGTATCTATTCGCGCCTATTATATATTGCGTGGTATCAGTATCATTTTGGTCTAACATTTTATAGCCATATTGTAATGACATATAATTATATAATGGATCTTCAAGTGGAATTTTATAAACTACTGAAGCTTCCTGTTCAGGAATAGAAGCAACTAAATTACCTTCTACTGAATGCCCGTATTGATTTACCCAAGGGCGTGTCCAACCAAACTTTCCACGAACACCTTCATCGGTAGAATAACCCAAACCTGAAGTGAAGGAGTCCTCAGGACGCATGGTTGCAAGTACTTGTAATGGAATTTGAAGGTCTTGTTTATTAGCAAACTCAGGTAAAATAGTGATGCTTTTAAAATAACCTGTTTGACTTAAATCTGCATTGAATTCACTTAATTTGCGTGCATCATAGGGGTCACCAATATTAAAGTTTTTTAAACTTTCAACATATTTATCAACGGGTAAAATTTCAGTAAATACTAGTTCACCAAATTGGTAACGAGGTCCTGTATCAAACCAAATTACTACACTTGCACTGTTATTAAGAGATGTTACTTCTACTTTAGATTTTGTAAATTTTGAATCGAAATATCCATAACGTCGAGCAAGGCTTTTTAAGCTACTTTTAGCTGACTCATAATTAACATGTTTCAATACCATGTCTTTAGATAAAGAGAAAGAATCTAACAGATCATTAAAAAAAGCAGTGTCTTTACCTTCACCAAAAACTTGAATGTCAGAGGAAGTGATCAAGGTTTGTGGGCCGAGCTCAACTTCTAATGTGACACTTTGTTGTGGAGCCTCTCCGCTAACACTGGTGTTGATTTCTGGCTGATAATAACCAAAAACAGACAAAGCGGATTTTGCTGATTTTTTTACTTCATCTAAATAATCATTATTTTCAGCTTGTTTAGGTATATCTAACGCCTGTAGATAGATTTCTACATTTGATTTATTTTCACCACTTATTCCATCAATAATATATTTAATGTCAGCAACACTATAGGCCGAATAAAAAAAGAAACAAAAAAGCTTAATGGTATTATATTTTTTATCATTGGTTTTATTAAAATCTATGTTTTTTTAAATAAAAGAGTTTGAAATTCCTGTTTTGCCATAGGCAAACCAACAAGATATCCTTGGAATTGTGTACAGCCCTTTTCAATTAAGAAGGTTAATTGTTGTTGTGATTCGACACCTTCCGCGACAACTTCAAGTTTTAAAGACTGCGCCATTTTAATAATCATGGTCACTATTACCTGTTGATTCTCATTTTGCATTAGGTCTGCAATAAAGGATTGATCGATTTTAAGCGTAGAAACAGGTAATACACTTAAATATGAGAAGGAAGAGTAACCTGTTCCAAAATCATCAATTGCAAAACAAAAACCAAGTTCACGTAAGCGATTAATTTTATTAATTGCTAAGGCTTTATAGTTTATTAATACTTCCTCGGTAATTTCAATTTCAATACGATTAGCGTCAACTTTTGTTGATTCTAAATATTCTTTGATTAAATCAGTGAAACCCACTTGCAACAGCTGATTAGGGCTAACATTAATTGATAATCGAGTAAACGTATCAGGTAAACCTATTGTTTGCCATTCTGCAAGTTGCTTAAAGGCTGTCTTTAATATCCAATCACCTAAAGGTAAAATTAAACTGCTATCTTCGGCAACAGGAATAAACTCAGAGGGATTAACCCATCCCTGTGAACCATGCATCCAACGGATCAATGCCTCCGCGCCTATTAGGTTGCCTTCAATATCAACACGTGGTTGAAAATAAAGGCTAAATTCATCATTATCTAAACCGTGATGGATTTGTTTTTGTAATTGTTTGCGCTTTTGTATTTTTTCTTCAATCTCTTTTGTAAAAAAGGAGATATTACTAAAATGATTTTCATCGGAAAAAATAATCGCCTTTTGCGACTGACGTAATAAATCATTCGCATTACAGTCCGCCATAGGAAATAGTTCAATACCAAAGGCACAGGATAAAATAATTTCTTTGCCTTCAATAACAAAAACTTCTTTTAAGGATTTGTCTAGTTTTTGAGTAAATTCTAATGCTACCTCAGTAGCTTTGTCCTGTTGTTTATGTAAATCAGGCAAAACAGCAACAAACTCACTGCCTGAGAGGTGCGCAATAAAATCATGTTCTGCTTTTATCTTTTCTATTCTTCTAGCAATATCATATAAAAGCGGATCACCTCGATAATTTCCATCAAAATCATGAATACTTTTATATTGATTACACTCAATGAAAACAATAGCACAGTATAAGTTTTGGTATTTAGCCCGAGACGATACTTTTTCTATATGTGCAAGTAACTGATTTCTATTCGGTAATTGAGTAACAGCATCTAACTGTGCCTGATAAATTAGTTTATCCTGTTGTTCTTTATAGTTACTCACATCTGTGCTTGTACCGATTATACGTAAAGGTAAACCATTACCACCCCAAGAAACAGTTTGCCCACGGCTAACAACCCAACGATATTCTCCATTATGGCAACGAACTCTATGTGTGCTTTCAAAAAAGAGTTTTCACCACTAAAGTGATTACTTAAAGCCATTACAACAGAAGTTAAATCATCCTCATGTATTCTATATTCCCATTCTTCGATAGCATCATTAATATCTTCATTTTTGAAACCAAACATTTCTTTCCAGCGATCTGAATAATAAATACTATTATTTTCTATGTCCCAATCCCAGACACCATCTCGTGAACCACTTAAAGCGTATAACAGTCGTTGTTCGTTGTCAGAAATTTCTTCGATATTACTTTTAACAGAACGCATTAAACTAGAAAAAGTGCGTTGTAAAACATCTATTTCACCCCATGCTGTTAAGTTAACTTGAGTCAGGTTATTTAAATCAGAAGATTTTGTGGCTTGAATTAATTTGTTTAAGGGTAAAACAACAAATTTATTCATAATATAAATAAGAACGAATAAACTGACTAAAAGGATCACTGTCATTTTTATTAGCGAAAATAATGCTTGATACCTAAGATCAGTAATCGCCGAGGTTAATGAGTAACGAATGAAAATTAAACCATTAAATTTTCGATTTAAACTGTTTCCTTTTGATAACATTTGCATAGGTGCATATACAATCAAATCCTGAGAAATTTTATTGTATTGAAAAATGAATTCATTTTTTTCAATTACCTGATTAAGTAAATCACCGTCGTAATACTTCAATTGAAGTTTTGCAAACATATATTTGTTACGTAAATTGTTACTTAATACAATCTGCTGGTTATGGTCTACAACCGCGATACTCTTAAAGTTTTGGTCAAGTGCAGTTTCAGATACTATGTTTTGTGCCTGAGCTTTTTCTAAACGCATTAAGGAATTAGATAAAGTTGTTTGTAAATTACCTGCAATGCCTTTGATATATTGTTCTTTTTCACTATATAACTTTTTTTGTGCTGTCTGTTGTTCCACAAAAAAACCGTGCCAAGTAAAAGCAAAAATATAAAAAATATAATCGATGGAATAATAATATTAAGCGAAAATTTATTAAGGTTTTGCATAAACAACACTCTCTAAAATTCGTGTAGAGATAATAGAATGAAAATCATTTGGGATTTTACCAAGCATGTTTTTTTCAGTCATAAATTTACTGAGTTGATTTGCTTTTAATTCAACATTCGATGGAGATCCTGATAATCTCATTAACGCATCCTTTGGTTCGATAAAACTCGCTCCTTTAAAGGATTCTTCTAATAAATAAGGGTAAATTTGTAGACGCACAGCAATAGTTGTTAGTGCATCTTCTGGTTTCTGTAAATAATAATCATAAGCATCGTAAAAACGTTTTAATAAATAAACCAATTGTGACTCTTTACTTTGTAATATTTCTTTCCGTGCCACCATAAGATGTGTAATTCGATGTTGTAATACATTTGAATTAAGTATCTCACGTGCACCGAGTTGTAATAATTGCTGTTTTTCAGGCTCCCTAACAATCAAGCCTTCGATATTGCCCTGCATATAAACATCTTTTGCTTCGCTTTGTTTAACTTCAAACAATTGTAGGGTTTGATTATTCAAATTAGACAACGAAAATAACTCATTTAATAACAATGCTCCTGCCGCTTTATTTTCATAACCTATTGAATGCCATTTTAAATCTTCGATAGTTTTTATTTCAGGCTTAACTAGCAAGGCATCCCCGCCTGTTGATTGTCCAATCACTGAAATGATGCTCAAATCAATACCCAAAGCGACAAGTGTTAGTACCTCATCAAGTGAAAGGAATGCAACATCTAATTTTCCTGTTTGAAATGCTTGTATGACACTACTTGAGGACGGTAGTTCCGATAATGAGTATTGATCTTTTGGCAGGTAGCCTAATTCACCCGCTAAAAACAAAAATTCGAAATTAGGCCAAGGCGCAAGCACCTACCATCAATTTTTGTTTATATGGCTGACAGGCAAAGAGAAATAACAGTGAGCAAAATAGCATTGCTATAAGCTTAGATTTTAAATTTGGTAGAATCATAGAAGCCTAACACATTAAAATGTAGTCAATATATTGAAAAATAGTTGTGATGATGACAGAAATACAGATACAAAAAAACCGCTATTTAAAAGTAAATAACGGTTTTTTTAGTAATATTAGTGGTTGGTTTAGTTAAAAATTTTTAAATGAAACCTTCACTTAAAAGGTTTCTTGCATGTTTTTTAATGCGTCAATGCGGTCTTCTAGAGGCGGATGAGACATGAACAAACCACCACTACGTTTACCGGAAATACCAAAGGCCATTAAACTACCTTCAAGCTCTGGTTCACGCCCTTTTTGTAAGCGCTCTAGAGCGACAATCATTTTGGTTTTTCCAACTAATGATGCAGACGCCCTTATCTGCACTAAATTCGCGTTTTCTTGAATAGTACATAACAATGGTACTCGCTAATACACCAAACACCATTTCTAACACAAATACGATAATGAAGTAAGAAAAGCCATGTCCCGATGACTCTTCATCTCGGTTGCCACTTAAGAAATTGTCAATAATGCCACCGACAATTCGTGCGAGGAAAATAACAAATGTATTCACTACACCTTGAATTAATGCAAGTGTTACCATATCACCGTTAGCGACATGGCTTACTTCATGTGCTAGAACGGCTTCAGCTTCATCACGAGTCATATTATTTAACAGACCAGTGCTAACAGCAACTAGTGCTTTATTTTTGTTCATACCTGTAGCAAATGCATTTACATCAGGTGCGTCATAAATTGCAACTTCAGGGCAATCTATGCCTACTTTTTGAGATTGCGCTTTAACAACTTTAAGTAACCATACTTCTGTTTCACTACGAGGAGACTCGATGACAATGGCACCGGTAGATCGCTTTGCCATCCACTTTGAAAGTGCTAAGGAAATTAATGAACCTCCAAAACCAAACACCATCGCTAATATTAACAGGCCTCCTGTACTTCGAGAGTTCATGCCAGTAAAAGCAAAAATAATATTTAATACAATACCTAATACCAATACAACGGCTAAGTTTGTCATTAAAAATAGAATAATACGTTTCATAATTACCTCAAAATGTAACAAGTCTACTCATTAATGCTATTCGTTCATAAGCTGTTCAAAGTAGACAATTAATAAAACCAAAAAGTGATTTCACTTAGACATAATATGACCTTTGTTGTTTTTTGCAAGCTAAATATTGATTGATCTCAATTTTTACTTTATCGTGCGTCTTCACTATTTATAAAAAGGAAATAATCATGGCTTTAGCAAGTGCTCGTCATATCTTAGTTAGTTCTGAAGAAAGTTGTTTAACACTGAAAAGTGAAATTGAAGCGGGTTCTGATTTTGCAGAAGTAGCTAAAAAGCATTCAACTTGCCCATCAGGTGCTCAAGGTGGCGAATTAGGTGAGTTTGGCCCAGGTATGATGGTACCAGAATTCGATAAAGTTGTTTTCAGTGCGCCAATCGGTGAAGTTCAAGGCCCTGTTAAAACACAATTCGGTTACCACCTTTTAGAAGTAACTGCTCGCTCGTAGTTTAAATATTCACGAGCTTCTAGTCTTGAGCTACGAATAAACATAAGCTACGAATTTCGTTAATATATTTTCGAAGCTAATTATTCGCCTCTCGAGGCTCTTAATTCAAGACAAAAAAATACCACTTTTAAAGTGGTATTTTTATTTGTACTGCTAGAAAAATCTATTACATCAAAGGCTCTTGATCGGCACCTTCTTTTTCAACCACTTCTGGAATCATATGCTCACGGCTAACGCCTAATTTAACAGCAAGTGCACTAGCTACATATATAGATGAATATGTACCTACAGCAATACCAATCAATAATGCCGTTGAGAATCCATGAATCAAAGCGCCACCAACAACAAATAATGAAATTAATACAAATATAGTTGTACATGAAGTGATCATAGTTCGATTAAGCGTTTGCGTTAACGAATTATCAACGATTTCATCGGGTGTTGAAGTTGCCATCAATCTAAAGTTTTCACGAATACGGTCAAATACAACAATAGTATCATTTAACGAATAACCCACTACAGCAAGCAACGCCGCTAAAACCGTTAAATCAAACTCTAATTGGAATAACGAGAAAACACCAAGTGTTAGAATAATATCGTGTGCAAGTGCTAGTACCGCCCCCGCCGCTAAGCGCCATTCGAAACGCATGCTCACATAAATCATGATACAAATAAGCGCAATGATAATGGCAAGACCACCATCTTCCGCTAATTCTTCACCAACATTTGGTCCAACAAACTCGATACGACGCATATCAACATCGCCGTAATTAGCGACTTGTAATGCTTCTAGTACTTGTGTACCAATCACAACACCTTTTACACCATCTTTTGGTGGAATACGGATCATGATTTCATGACTACTACCAAAGTGCTCGCACAATAGCGTTAGGGAAGCTTGCATCCGATAAACTTGTACGTATATCAGGTAAAACCGCCGGTTGCTGAAAGCCTACTTCGATTAATGTACCACCGGTAAAATCAAGTCCCCAGTTAATGCGATTAATACCAAGCGAAGCAATTGAAACAACAATTAATAATATTGAAAGCCAAGATGCTGGCTTTGAATATTTCATAAAACGAATAGGAGATTTCGCTTTAAATAATTCAAACATAATATTTCCTTAATCCGTTTTAAATTGAAAGTTTCTTAATATCATTACGTCCGCCCCAAAATGCGTTAACAATAGCACGCGTTCGAAGATAGAAGTAAACATAGAAGTAGCAATACCAATCATTAGTGTTACTGCGAAACCTTTAATTGGTCCAGTACCAACAGCAAACAAGATCATTGCTGTGATTAATGTGGTGATATTTGCATCGGCTATAGTAGAAAATGCGTTTGAATAACCTTCATTAATTGCTCGTTGTATAGATTTACCAGCATTTATTTCTTCTCGAATACGTTCAAAAATAAGTACATTAGCATCAACCGCCATACCAACGGTTAGTACAATACCTGCAATACCTGGTAGCGTTAATGTTGCTCCTGGTATCATAGACATTAAACCCACTATCATGATGATATTTAAAACCAACGCAACATCTGCAATTAAGCCAAATTTACGGTAATAGAAGAACATAAAGATAACAACGGCAAGTAAGCCATAAACCATGGCTTTAACACCATTATCAATGTTTTGCTTACCAAGACTTGGACCAATGGTACGTTCTTCGACGATTTGAATAGGCGCAATCAATGCACCGGCACGTAGTAATAAAGCTAAGTTATGCGCCTCTGCTGAATTATCTAAACCAGTAATACGGAAACTACGTCCTAGTTGCGCTTGAATAGTCGCAACGTTAGCAATTTCTTCACGTTTACCGATTTCAGCTTTACCGTTTGCTTTTGTTTTACCCGTTGGTAAGTATTCAATAAATAAAGTCGCCATTGGTTTACCAATGTTGTCCTTAGTAAAGCGAGACATTTTACTGCCACCTTGAGAATCTAAAGAAATACTTACCTGCGGACGACCATATTCATCGTTACTAGATTGAGCATCTACGATGTGGTTACCGGTTAAGATAATACTTTTCTTCACCACAACTGGATTACCATTACGCTCTTTGTAAACAACACTTGAAGAAGGTAATCGACCTGCTAAAGCGTCATTAATATCAGTGTCGGAATCAACCGCGTGAAATTCAAGCGTGGCTGTTGCACCTAAAATTTCTTTCGCTCGAGCAGTATCCTGTACACCTGGTAATTCAACAACAATTCTGTCTGTACCTTGACGTTGTACTAGTGGTTCAGCGACACCTAACTCGTTAACACGATTACGTAAAATGCTTAAGTTTTGCTGTAATGCATCATCTTTAGTCGCTTTTAATTCTTCTTCGCCCATTGCAATGGTTAAAATGAATTCACCATTTTCTTCTGTATCTGTAAAAAGAAAACCTGGGTTAAGTGGTTTTAAATGTGCTTCAGCTTCATCTAATGTTGCTTGATCTGTAAAACGTAAAACAACCCCTGTTTCGCTACTATCTTCACGAATACCACGAAAACGAATTTTTTGTTCACGTAATTCGACACGGAAATCTTGAACCATCTGCTCTTGCGCCTTTGCAATAGCTTCGTCCATATCAACTTCCATTAAGAAATGAACTCCACCACGTAGGTCAAGGCCTAATTTCAAAGGAGCGCCACCGATTGCTTCTAACCATGCTGGTGTTGCGGTACGCTAAGTTAAGTGCACTAACAAAGCCGTCGCCTAATTGATCACCAATTGTTTCTCTAGCAACGAGTTGATCTTCATTTGAATTAAGACGAATTAATATTTGTCCATTTTCAAGTACTGTACTTTTAGGCGTGATGTTCGCTTCACTTAATAATGTTTCTACTTTACTAAGTGTGGCTAGTTCGACTTTTGCACCACGGGTTGCAGAAATTTGAATTGCGGGATCTTCGCCGTATAAATTTGGCGCTGCGTAAAGTAATGTGAAGAGTACAATGAAGCCGAGCAACAGGTACTTCCACAGGGGATATTTGTTTAACACAATACAGTCCTTTATGTACTGCTAATCACAATGACATTGATATTTGTGATCAGCATGAAAAAAAGGTGAGACTTTTGACCGTCTCACCTCATTTAACTAGATAGATTTCATCGTGCCTTTTGGCAGAATTGCTGAGATAAAATCTTTTTTAAGCGAAATAACGTTGTTTTCGTTTAGTTCAATTTGAACATAATCGTTTTCATCACTGATTTTAACGATACGGCCAATTAAACCACCACTTGTTAAAACTTCATCGCCTTTACCCATGCTATTCATTAGGTTTTTATGCTCTTTAGTACGACGAGCTTGAGGGCGATAAATCATGAAGTAAAAAATACCAGCAAAAATAACCATCATGAAAATAAATTGGTAAGGGCTTCCCTCTGGTGGTGCTTCAGTCGCATGTGCTTGTGAAATGAAAAAACTCATTGTATTTCCTTTAAATTAAAATTAATGTTGTTTTATTATAGGTTTATTACAAACGCCACCCTAAAGTGACGATTTTTTAATCTATTTACTGCTTTTCGTTTAGTACTGGTTTTTCAACACCGATGCGTTTATAAAAAGTATCAACGAATTCGTCTAATGTACCTTGCTCAATGGCATCACGCAAACCTTTCATTAAACGTTGATAGTAACGTAGGTTATGGATCGTATTTAAACGCGCCCCTAAAATTTCTCCACATTTGTCAAGGTGATATAGGTAAGCACGAGAATAATTTTTACAGGTATAACAGTCACATTCTGCATCTAAAGGACTTGTATCTTCTCGGTGTTTAGCGTTACGAATTTTAACTACACCATCTGTTGTGAATAAATGTCCATTACGGGCATTACGTGTTGGCATGACACAGTCAAACATATCAACACCACGACGCACACCTTCGACTAAATCTTGCGGTTTTCCAACGCCCATTAAGTAACGAGGCTTTTCAGCTGGAATTTTTGTAGTAACATGATCTAAGATTCGATGCATGTCTTCCTTAGGTTCACCAACAGCAAGCCCACCAATGGCATATCCATCAAAACCAATTTTCTCAAGACCTTCTAGCGACTCATCACGTAAATTTTCGTAACAACCACCTTGAATAATGCCAAACAAGGCATTTGGGTTTTGTTGCTCATCAAAACGTTTACGACTGCGTTCAGCCCAACGGAGCGATAGCTTCATTGATACATTTGCTTCATCTTCAGTGGCTGGATAAGGCGTACATTCATCAAAAATCATAACAATGTCCGATCCAAGGTCGTACTGAATTTCCATTGAAATTTCAGGTGATAAGAATACTTCAGAACCATTGACAGGACTACGAAAGTAAACCCCTTCTTCTTTGATTTTACGCATTTTCCCTAAACTGAAAACTTGAAAACCGCCTGAGTCGGTTAAGATCGGCCCTTTCCATTGCATAAAATCATGTAAGTCACCATGCTGTTTAATCACTTTTTGCCCTGGTCGTAACCAAAGGTGAAAAGTATTACCCAATAAAATTTCCGCACCTGTTGCAGAAACTTCTTCCGGGGTCATTCCTTTCACTGTGCCATAGGTACCAACTGGCATAAAAGCGGGTGTTTCAACGGTACCACGTTCAAAGGTTAAACGACCACGACGAGCGCGACCATCTGTGCCTAATAATTCATATTTCATTTTTATTCCTCGTCAGAAAAACAGTCCGACATAGTTTGGTTTAGTGTAAAATTTGATTCAAAAGTTCAATTTATTAGAAAGTTATACTGCCTACTCATACTTTTATTGAACAAAGTAAGTTTTACTTAAAATAAACTGTAAATGTTTAGGGTTAAGTTATTTATGCTTAGTTAAAAACATTGCATCGCCATAACTAAAGAAACGATACTTTTCTTGTATGGCAATTTTATATGCATTATCAATATTTTCTTTGCCAGAAAAAGCACTAACCAGCATTAATAAGGTTGATTCAGATAAATGGAAGTTAGTTAACATTGCATCAATCACTTGAAATTGATATCCCGGGTAAATAAATATATCGGTTTCTGCAAAATAAGGGGCTAACGGTTTACCTTTCGCCAAGGTTGCGTCAGACTGCACTTTCAATAGAACGCACAGATGTTGTACCAACAGCGATAACTCTTCCGCCTTTCTTTTTAGTGGCAATAATTTTATCAACAACTTCTTGAGACACTTCTGCAAATTCACTATGCATATGGTGTTCAAGAATATTATCTACTTTGACCGGTTGAAAAGTGCCTGCTCCTACATGCAAAGTCACAAAGGCTAAATCAACTCCTTTGGCCTTTAGTTGCTCTAAAATATTCTCATCAAAGTGTAATCCTGCAGTGGGAGCCGCTACTGCACCTGGTTTTTTGTTATAAACAGTTTGATAACGTTCTTTATCAGCATCTTCATCGGGTCTATCAATATAAGGCGGTAAAGGCATATGGCCAATATTTTCTAACACTTCTAAAACAGACTTATCATCCTCGATGTGAATTTCAAAAAGTGCACCTTGACGTTGTACCATAATGGCATCAACACTATTTTCTAAACGTAACTTACATCCAGGTTTAGGAGACTTCGAACTACGAACATGTGCTAAAAAACACTTTTCATCTAATACTCGTTCCACTAATACTTCAATTTTACCACCGGTTTCTTTTTCACCGAACAAGCGAGCGGGAATAACGCGGGTATCATTAAATATAAGTAAGTCGTCTTTGTTTATTAGTCCAATAATATCGGGAAATTGTAGATGAGTAATATCACCTGATACGCCATCAAGAGAAAGTAAACGACTGCCACTTCTTTCAGCTTTTGGATAACGTGCAATTAAGGATTCAGGTAATTGAAAAGAGAAATCAGAGACTTTCATAGGGGATTCCGCAAACGCCAAAATAAAACGCGCAGTATACCCGTATTCAATAAAAGTGCAAAATTAAGCAAGGCCATTTGTAGTGTTTATATATACCCATAATTCTTTTGTAGGATTAATGTACAGCTACTGATTTTTTGAAAGTTCTAAAATAGCGATAGGCTGGTTTGCTTCATTTGTTGTCATCTGTACATTTTCTTTTTGTATAGCAGGTTGTTGTTTGACACTTAGATCAGTTGATGAATTAATGGCATTCGTATCTTCTTTTACCATCACATTTCTAGGCATATTGTTACTTTGCAATGGATCAGGACTATTATTTTCATTGTCATTATTAGGGGTGATATTCTCTGATTCTAGAATATTAGTGACTTCGACTGTTTTCGTCGTTAATTTATCACCTTGTACTTCAACTTCTGGTGGTTTCTTGTCTGTAAAATGCATTACGCCATTTTCATCTAACCAACTGAAAACAGTTTCGGCTTGGGCATCATTATTAGACATTGAGGATAAAGTGATGATTACTAAACTTAACAGAAAAAATTTCATTGTTTCTATCCCTGAAACTCTAAAGCTTATCAAAAAGTATTTTATCTAACATCATGACAGCTAAGTAGTTGTTCATGCAGTTAAAGCATCTGATTTCTAGATTTATAAAACTCGTTATAAAACTCGTTATAAAACTCGTTATAAAACTCGTTATAAAACTCGTTATAAAACTCGTTATAAAACTCGTTATAAAACTCGTTATAAAACTCGTTATAAAACTCGTTATAAAACTCGTTATAAAACGAGGGTATAGGTAATGACGTTATTTAAAGTCCAGTGATTAAATTTATGTAGGACAATCAATTATAACGAAAGGGAATTTAAAAGGTAACTATATATATGATGAATATAAGATATAAAATGAGAACTAGACAGCATTAATGCGGAAAGTTCTCATTTTGAAGGCGCCTAAAGAATAGAAGTTCAATCTTCTAAAATTGAATTAAGCTCTTCTTCAGTAGCATGGCGAACATCAACACCTTTTACTAAGAAAACTATTTGTTCACATACGTTTTGGCAACGATCTCCAATTCGCTCAATTGAACGTGCTGAGTTTAATACTTTTAGAATAAACGGAATTGAACGTGGATCTTCCATCATAAAGGTCATTAATTCACGTAAAATACTTTCATACTGACGATTTACTTTTTTATCTTCATTATGAATACTAATAGCGGCTTCGATATCCATGCGAGTAAAAGCATCTAAAGAATTATGTAACATCTTTAATACTATCTGCCCCATATTCTCAAGACCAATTAAAGACGGCACATCTTTTTTAGATTGGTTTTCGATAACCATAGATGCAATACCAGTTACACCGTCACCAATACGTTCAAGTTCAGTTATCGTTTTCATTATCGTTAAAATTAAACGCAAATCCGATGCGACTGGTTGGCGTTTAGCGATGATACGTGAGCATTCTAAATCAACTGTAGATTCAAATTCATTTACTTCTTTATCTTTTGCGATAACTTGGCGCGCTAATTCAACATTATTATCAGCCATCGCGATTAAAGCATCATTAAGTTGTTGTTCAATCAAACCACCCATCTGCATGACTTGATTGCGAACATTTTCTAATTCACTATTAAACTGACCTGATATATGACGGTTAAGATCTAACGTTTCCATTATTATTTCCTTTTAACAAATTCTTTTATATTATTTACGTTGTTTGGAGTTTCATCCAAAATGTTACGAGAACATGTTGTTTAACTCTTTCAAATTAAACAACACTTTTACTCTTTCTAGCCGTAACGCCCAGTAATATAGTCTTCTGTTTGTTTCTTAACGGGTGCTGTAAACAAAGTATTTGTATCTGAATACTCGATAAGTTTACCCATGTACATAAATGCTGTCTGGTCAGAAACACGTGTCTTGCTTGTTGCATATTATGAGTAACTATCACAACGGTAAATTGCTCTTTAAGTTCTGTTATCAATTCTTCAATTGTTAATGTTGAAATTGGGTCTAAAGCAGATGTTGGTTCATCTAATAACAATACTTCTGGCCCGATAGCTATTGCGCGTGCGATAACTAGACGTTGCTGTTGACCACCAGATAAACCAAAAGCATTATCATGTAATCTGTCTTTTACTTCTTTCCACAATGCGACACTTTTTAAAGATTTTTCTGCCGTTTCATCTAGAATACGACGATCAGTAATTCCCTGTAAACGAAGCCCGTAAACAACATTCTCATAAATTGATTTAGGGAATGGATTTGGACGTTGGAATACCATGCCGACACGACGACGTAGCGTCGCTACATCAACAGACTTATCATAGATATTGATACCTTGAAGCTCAATGCTTCCGTCTACACGACATATATCAACTAAATCATTCATACGGTTAATACAACGTAATAAAGTTGATTTACCACAGCCTGAAGGACCGATAAATGCAGTTACTTTGCCCTTTGGTATTTTCATTGAAACATCAAAAAGCGCTTGTTTGTCTCCATAATAAAGGTCTAAGTCTTTAACTTCTAACGCCGTTTCATCTGAGCTTAGGTGTTCTAAAACGTCTGCTTCTGTGCTTGATTCTGGTAATGTGATCATTTTTTATTCCTACAAATTCTATAAATATATTTAGCGATTAAATTATTAGTGTTCTAGTGCGCGATATTTTTCACGTAAATTATTACGTATCGCAATAGCTGTTAAATTTAACCCGATAATAACGGTTACAAGTAAAAACGAAGTTGCATATACCAATGGTCGAGCGACTTCAACATTAGGGCTTTGGAAACCAACATCATAGATATGGAAGCCTAAGTGCATGAATTTTCTTTCTAAATGTAAATATGGGAAGTTACCATCTATTGGTAACGTAGGTGCCATTTTAACCACACCAACTAGCATCAAGGGTGCAACCTCACCAGCTGCACGTGCAACCGCTAAAATTAATCCGGTCATAATGGCAGGACTTGCCATCGGCACGATAATTCGCCATAGGGTTTCAGATTTTGTAGCACCTAATGCAAGCGAACCTTCGCGTAAAGAGCTTGGAATACGGCTTAGACCTTCTTCAGTTGATACGATAACAACTGGTAAAGTTAAAATAGCTAATGTTAATGCAGACCAAAGTACCCCGGTGAACCAAAAGTTGGTGATGGTAATGCTTCAGGATATAACAATTGGTCAAGACTACCACCAACAATATAAACAAAGAAACCTAAACCAAATACACCATAAACAATAGAAGGTACACCTGCCAAGTTTATTACTGCAATTCGAATGAACTTAGTAATGCTGTTTTTAGGTGCATATTCGTGTAAATAAATGGCGGCAACAACACCAAAAGGTGTCACGATAACAGCCATCAACATAACCATAAACACAGTACCAAAGATAGCTGGGAATACACCACCCTCTGTATTTGCTTCACGAGGATCAGAGCTAATAAACTTAGCTGTTTGATGAAACCAATGTTGTACTTTTTCAATAAAAGACATTTTATTTGGTAGATAAAAATCTAGCACATATGAGATTGGCATAACAACATCACGGCCAGTCATATCTGTAATAACGACTGAATCTTGTTTTGCTTCATCACGATAAGCAAATAAGGTCTTTTCAAGTACCAGATATTCATCCTTCAAAGCTTGGCTTTGATTTGCAAACTCAGCGATTTTAGCATCGGTTAATTCACCGTCTAAATCAAGTTTACGTTGTTGTAGTCGAATTCTATCTAACTCGTAGTTAATACGACCTATATCACCCGTTAAAAGATCTTTCTCTTTATCACTGAGAGCTTGTGTAACTTCTAGGCGTTTTGCCAATTCAAGCTCAAGTTCATCACCAGAGATTGGAAGTGCGACGCCGTTCTCTTGAATAGCTTTAATAAAGCCGTAGAAGTTACCGTTTTTAACGCGTTCAAGTACAACAATGTCTTCAGGAACATGTTTATCATTAATAACTGTTTCTAAAATCCACTGGAAATCTAGATCAACATATTCACGGTTACCTACTTTAATCAAATAGCGTTCTAACGTATCAGGTTTATTTTCTAACCCTGTAATACCCGCATCAAGCAATTGTTGCTTAAGCACACTTTCACTATCGTAGATTTCACCAATGACATTGCTGTGTTGACCTTGTTCGTCAACCATATCAAATTGGTATACCGTGGCTGGCCAAAAAAGCTTAGGCCACGCCAACCGATGAGAACAAACAGCCCGATCACCATGATCAAACTTAAACTTACTGCACCACCTGTCATCCATATCCAAGGTGTACCAGATTTAAACCACTTATTCATATTTTTTCCTATTAACACGCTACAGTTATTACTAGCAGATTATTGTTTTCATTAAATTACGTTACAAGCTTGAATACTTTTCACGTAAGCGTTGACGTACAAGTTCTGCCACCGTATTAAATATAAAGGTGAAGACAAACAGTACAAATGCAGACTAAAAACAACACACGGTAATGTGAACTACCTACTTCAGATTCTGGCATTTCAACGGCTATGTTTGCAGATAATGAACGCATACCCTCAAAAATATTCCAATCCATAATAGGAGTATTACCCGTCGCCATTAATACAATCATTGTTTCACCCACCGCACGACCAGTTCCCATCATAACTGCTGAGAAAATACCTGGGCTTGCAGTTAAAATAACTACTTTAGCAAGTGTTTGCCAAGGAGTTGCACCTAATGCCAGAGAGCCCATTGTTAAACTCTTTGGCACACTGAAAATCGCATCTTCCGCAATAGAGTAGATTGTCGGAATAACGGCAAATCCCATCGCAATACCAACAATTAGCGAGTTACGTTGGTCAAAGTCAATGCCTAATTCATTGGTTAAATACATACGTGTATCACCATCAAATAACCACATTTCTAGCGTAGTGCTAAAGCTCATTGATAGGTAACCAGCAACTAATAGAACGGGTATTAAGATTAGCGGATGAATGCCCTCAGGAATACTCTGTCGAGTTTTCTCCGGTAAAAGAGTCCATAATAAAGCGGTACGCTAAGATACTTAAAGGAAGTACAATTAAGAGCAGAATAATGCCAGGTAAATGACTTTCAATTAAAGGTGCTAACCATAGACCTGCTAAGAAGCCGAGTATTACTGTTGGTAATGCCTCCATGATTTCTACTGTTGGTTTTACATAAGAACGAATAGAAGAAGACATAAAGTAAGCGGTATATACTGCGCCTGAAATCGCAATAGGCACAGCAAATAACATGGCATAAAAAGCGGCTTTAATGGTACCAAATGAAATTGGCACTAAGCTCATTTTAGCTTCAAAGTCATCACTTGCAGAAGTTGATTGCCATAAATAAGCAGGTTCAGGGTAACCTTCATACCAAACTTCCTGCCATAATGCTGACCAAGTAATTTCAGGATGCTCATTTTCTATTTCGTATAATGTAATTAAACTGTCATCTTTTACTAAGATTGAGTTTGCTCGAGGAGAAAAGGTAGCTGATAATTTTGCATTATCACTAATTTTCTCATGTAAAAGGCGAGTATCACCCGTTGTGTGAAAAACAGATAAATAACCTTGATCATCAGTGGTTAAGAAACCTTTACGATAATACTCTGGCACAATGCTACCAACGTGCATTTCCGCATCGAAGTCACGAATAAAAGTAAAGTTTCTTTTATTATCTTTTAACACTTCAAACCATTGGCTGATAGTACCATCTTCATTAGCAACGATTAACGAACTTGCTCCAGTTAATAAGGTCATATCAGAGACATGGGTATTTATAGCATTAATAGGAAGCGCAGATTTAATGCGAATATTATTTGTTTCAGAAATGTCATAAACGACTAACTCATCACCAGAGCGAACAAATAAATGCCTTAAATTTGGGCTAATTAACATTTGTGAAACGTTTTTAGGGAATGAAGGTAATTCGAAAAGCTCCTGTTTCCAAGTCGTTTCTTCGGTCATCATATTGACACTTGATGTTAATGAAACAAATAAAGCACGTTGATCACTTGTTAATGCAACAATAGCGGCTCCTTCATCTGAAATTTCAAAAGTAACAGATTCAATTGAAGCACCTTGAGGATCAATATCTATTAAAGCTTCCCCTAGAGGATAGTCAATGGTCGCACTAATAAGACGTTTATTATTTGGATAACTTGTTTCAAAGTCAGGCTTAAAGATAGAGACTTGTCCCATATCATTAGCAAGCAAATAAATGTTTGAGCTAGGTGACGATTTTGCAAATGCAACAGGTTGATTTAACATCGATTTTGTCAATAAAACTTCACCTAAATCATCATCACGCAAAGAGTAAAATGACAATTCTCCTTGTTCTGTTACCTGGTAACCTATATCGTTTTGCTCATCTAAACCAAGGGCATAAATTGCCTGGTTATTTTTTTGAGTAAACTGTTTTTCTACTTCGATAGTTACCGGTGCAAAAATAGGGAATACGACATAAAGTAAGTAGCCAAAAATCAATAATAATGTGACTAAAACTAAGGCCCCACCACTACTGATACTGTATTTAACTATTTTATCTTTTATTACACGTTTTTGGTTCGCGCGTAACTGGTTTGATAAATCGCTGTGCATTAATACTCTCCAATATTATAGATAGCGAGGAGTATATTGTCGCTTTATGACAGTTATATGACAGTGTCCGTTTTTGTTAGGTTTGACGAGGTTTTATATTATTATTAACGGTTTGTTAGCTGTTTGTAAGGGTTATTTACCTATAGTTGGGCTTAGATTACTTTTCAGATACAATTACAAGATTAAATAATAACTATACCCATGCCACCTCAAGATGCTTTGTCAGGCGAAACCTCGGATACCAGAGCAAGGCGCAACATGAGATAATGGTTATTCCCTTTTTGATTGTTGCAACGCAGGACTGGTTTTCGAGGTTGCGCCTCGTAGGGCAAGGCAACTTGCACCAATCTGCGTTGTTATAAAATCTCTATGTAGAATAACTATACTTCAATTTTATGCCTAGCATCTCGGTACAATTTGTCTTGCTGGCTTTGCATCTTGAGGTAGCATGGGTATATAAGGATGTTTATTCTTGAAATTTTTAGGGTGCTCACTTAATTATGTATGAAATTTCAAATTATGGAGTTGCTCACGTTGTCTTTATTCTTAGCCTATTATTATTACGACCACGGAAAGAGTTACATGAATATTTGCTAATAAGTTGGTTTATATTTTTAACCATTCCTCTATTGTCGCGTACTTTTGCCCCTGATATGTTGGATATTTCATTTCCTATTTTTGAAATGCATCTGATGTACCCTCTTACCTTTGGCCCTTTTTTATGGCTTTATATAAAAAGTTTAATTGGTGATTTAACAAAGTTTGATAAACAAAGTTACATTCACTTTCTTCCTTTTATTTTTATCTCCTTATATCAGATTATCTTTGAACAAAAATTTACACCGCCAGGAGAAAGACAAGACCAAGTTTCTATTTTATTTGATCAATTCGTTATATGCCTTAATTTTGTTTCAGTTAGTAGTTATTCGACACTATCTATTTTACGTTTAAGAAAACATGGGCAACAAGTTTTCAGCCATTTTTCTGAAATAACGACACAAGTAAATTTAAAGTGGTTATATTGGATCATAGCTTGGTTTCTTGGTACCTATATAATCGCAACTGTTACACCTTTATTATCTTCCACTGAAATTTTCACACACAGTTTTTCATTAACTATCTTTGTATTTATGTTAAGTTTTTTTAGTTTACAGCAACCTTCTCTTTTTAAAGACATTCATCAATCAAAGACAAATAAAAAACAACTGGATATAACAGTTGATGAAAAAATTGAGTTTAATTGCTTAACAGAAACAACAATGACAAGTAATGCGATTAGTGCGCAACATGAACCATTAACTAAAAAAGTAACCTGCCAACAGAAAAAGTCTAAATATGAACGTTCTGGTTTAACTGAAAGCCAATCTTTAAGGTATCTAAAAAAGCTTGAACACCATATGACAACAGATAAACCTTATTTAGATGCAAATCTAACAATAGAAAAGCTGTCAAAACAACTTACGATTCCACGTCATTATTTAACACAAGTCATTAATGAACAATTGCATAAGAACTTTTATCTTTTTGTAAATGAATATCGAATTAATAATGTAAAGGAGCTCATTAACGATATCGATAATTCACAACTCACCTTACTTGATATTGCTTATGCATCTGGTTTTAATTCAAAATCGACTTTTAATGTCGTATTTAAAAAAATTACCGATATGACCCCATCTCAATATAAAAATAAAAAGTTCTAACTTAGCGGTTTTGGTAACCAACTGATTTTAAATTGAATTTTATGTTTTGATTGTACGTTTTAATACTTGTAACAGGGTTCGGACTTAGCGGGTTAAGCGAAATTTATCTGTAAAAGATACATAATCCGCTTTAAGAATTTCGTTTCTATAATCCAAACCTGAAAGTAACAATGAGGTATTAAATAATGAACACATCACTACATAACAAAAAAATACGACACAACAAAAAATTCTTATTATCAACGCTGTCTTTATTGGTTCTAACGGCAACTGGGTGTAGTGAAACTATCAATACTGTTAGTTCTGAGGTTGCTCTAAACCTAATGGACAAAACAACTCCTAAAGTTACTTTTGTAGTTGTAGATACTCAGCAGGAAAAATGTTTTGATAATGCGGGTGCTGAAATGGTTTGTGCATCTGAAGGCGAAACGCTGTATGGCCAAGATGCTCAGTTTATGGGAGTACAAGCTTCTTATACTGATAATGGCGATAAAACCGTCACGGATAATAATACTGGTATGATGTGGCAAAAAACACCTGACTATGAACACTATTCATATGATGACGCAATTGGATATTGTGAAGTTTTAACCACGGCTGGTTATACCGATTGGCGCTTACCTACTATTAAAGAATTATATTCATTATCTGATTTTAGAGGTGAAATTGTTAATCCGCGTAATGAAAGTGAAAATACACCTTACATTGATACTGAATATTTTGATTTTCGATATGACAAACGAATGGCTTATATCGGTCAGTATTGGTCAATCACTAAATATACATTAGGCCCTGTGCATAATACTGAGAATGTTGATGCAGACATTTGGTTATAACTTTGCCGATGGCCATATTAAAGCCTATGAAACCGGTTTTAAATTTGGTACCAATGACCAAAGTATCGAAGCACCGGGTAATTTTGTTCGTTGTGTTCGTGGTGAAGAAAATGTTTATGGTGTAAACGACTTTGTTAAAAACAATGACGGAACAGTAACAGACCAAGCAACCGGTCTCATGTGGCGACAGTCAGATGATGGTAATAGGAGAGACTGGCAAACTGCAATGGCTGATGCGCAATCATCAACTCTTGCCGGATATGATGATTGGCGTTTACCAAATATTAAAGAACTTCAAAGCATTGTTAAATATGGTGGTGAAGTTGGTTCATGGCCTGCGATTGATATTAGTATTTTCACATTAACAGGCGAAAACACAATTGATGATCCTTTATGGGTTTGGTCGAACACAACCCAGGGAGACTTTAAATATTCAGCTAACTATATTTCTTTTGGTAAAGCCTTCAGTAAAAAGAATTCTTCAGCGACGGAATATTTTGACTGGCACGGTGCTGGCGCACAAAGAAGTGATCCTAAAACAGGCGTTCCATCTGATTATGATATGTCTTCAGAAAATGCAACAGATTTGGTGATGACAAAAAACTATACCTTGTTAGTTCGTAACATTAAATAAAATCTAAATAGCTGGATCAAAAGTGTCAGTTTTTATTGGCAGTTTTGATCCCTTTTTTACTATTAAGGTTTATTTTCAAGCCAAACACTTTCATCAGAAGGACGATATACACCAAAACCTTGAATTAATGAGACTCCCATATCCAACATAGCCTGCTCCATCTCTGGTGTTTCAATACCCTCAGCAAGCAACTCGATATTATGTGATTGACAGTGTTGTACTAAATACAATATTAAATCACGACAAGCTTTACTAGACAAAGCTCCCCATACTAGGTCCTTATCTATTTTAATTTGCAATAATGGTAAACGGAATAAACTGGTAAGAGAGCTAAATCCAGCACCAAAATCATCCAAGGATAAATGAAATCCACGTTTATGTAATACATGTAGTTGTTCAACACCACGTTTTTCAAAATCTAAAAGGTGTGATTCCGTTATTTCAAATATTACCCGTTCAGGTACCAAGCCTACAAGGCGAACAATTGATTCAGCTTGTTGTGCAAATTGGCCATCTAGTAATTGAATAACTGAAACATTGATATTTATTGATGGGAGGTCATCATCGGCCTGATCATAATTAACTAAAAACTGACAACTTTTACGTAACACGGATAAACCAAGTGTCGCAATATGACCCTGTTGTTCTGCAATATTAATAAATTCATCAGGTCGAACCATTCCTAACTGTGAATGTGTCCAACGTGCTAGGGCTTCATAACTAATAATTTTTTTGCTATTAATATCAACAATAGGTTGTAGGGCAATGCTAATTTGATCCGCAGATATTGCATCACCTAAAGCATCAATAATGGCAAAATATCGATCAATGTTCTTTTTTACATCCCCAGTATACATTGATATTTTTTTATTTAAGCGTGCATACTTTACCGTTTTAAGCAAAAGACTAAGTGCATTCTGTGCCAGAAAGTCACGTTCGTGAATGATACCGATAGCAATATCATCTGCAGATACCATGCAATCGGAACTTTCGTCATTAACAAATAGATTTTTTAAAGACTGGCCGATAAAAGAAGTCATATCTGTACTTAGAGGAGAAAAACACCAAACAACAAATACATTTGGACTAACACGATATAGTTTACTGCCACTTGGTAGAAACGATTGTAAGCCAGATTCAAGCATTTCTACAATTTGATGTATGACTTGAATACCCCAACGGCGCTGGTAATGATAAAAATGTTCAATGGATATACCGTAAATGACACCTTGGCTTAATGGGTGGCATCTGCTGATATCAGATTCCCATTTTTCACAATTAAATAAACCCGTTTCTCTTTCATGATAAATAGCATAGGAAAGATTTTCATTTAATGACTTTTGTTCAGTAATATCTCGATGGCAACCAACCATATAAGTTTCATTATTCTCTGTAACCATAATACCAGTGGCTTCAATCCAGATATATTGACCCTCTTTGGTTTTTACTCGATACTGGCTTACCATTCTCTCTGTATTAGCTTCTTTATGTGATTTGACTCTTGCATTGAATGTTTTAACGTCAACAGGATGCATCAATTTAACCCAGTCCTCTAAAACTGAATTAACTAGTGGTAAATCGAATTGTTCATAGAAGGTACTATTATAGAATTGAACGGTATCATCCTTGCCCATGTACCAAAGCCCGTCCGTAGAAGAGTCAAAAATGTGCACTAGTTTATTAAGTAATGCTAATTGTTGATTATTCTCTTTCACTTAAGACTTTCCTAGGGTTTTACCAATTATAAAAAATTAGTTGGTTTATGTTACTGGTTTAAATTTAGATAACATATTTAACCTAATGAGCATCAAATCATTACTAATTGATTTTAAATGATTAATTAATCTGCATATGAACATATAATGTTATCTATACAATAGGTTAGCTTAATTAGACAGAAAATAAAGTAAAAGATAATGAAAAAGGGTCATCACAGTAGAACTGAGATGACCCATATGTTTGCATTTATTGGTATTGAAGATTAACTGACGCTAAAAAGTAATTATTATAAATGTTGTTCATCAGGTACTTGAACAATAACACCATTACTGTAATCGGCTGTTTGATCATCAACTATTATCAATGGTCCTGTACTTTCTCCATCAAATAAATTATTCACAACAAATACGCTATCGGTATTAACACCATCAAGAATAATGGTTTGTTCTACAATGCCCTCTTCATTTGCATCACCATCAACAAAAATTTCTAAGGTTGTATTAGTACCATCTGAAGAAAGATGTAAATAGTCATTTAAGGTATGAGTATCATCAACATGTAATATATCACTAAGGTCAATAGCATCGCCTTCAGAAGCACTAAAGTTGGTGATATGATCTGTTCCAGTGTCACCACTTTGCCAAACAAAGGTATTGGCACCAGAATCACCAGTAACAGTATCATCACCTAAACCTACAATAAGAGTATCTGAACTATCTCCTCCTACAAATAAGTCATTACTCGCAATGCTTTGTGTTGTTAATGTCGAGACTTCAGGCGCATTAGCTGTTCCAGTGACAGTAATTACAACAGAAGATGTCGACGTAGCTCCGTTTTCATCGCTCATAATATAACTAACTACGACATCTTCTGTTTCACCAAGATCTAAATAATCAAACTCAGTGGCACTAAATACGAGTTGATTATTTGAATCAATCGAAGCTAACCCTTTATCAACAGTAACAGAGACCAAAGTAAAGATATGACTATCATCTAGATCAGTATCATTAGATAACACATCAATCGTCACAGTTTCGTTCTCAACAACGGCTCCTGTATCAGCAACTGCAACAGGTATATCGTTAGTACCAGTAACTGTAATAGTGACAGTACTTGAAGAAGAAACATTTGCTTCATCACTCATGATATAAGTAACTACAACTTGCTCTGTCTGTCCAAGTTGTAAATGATCAAAATCAGTCGCGTTGGCTGTAAAGACTAACTGGTTATTACTATTAATGCTTAGATCACCCTTATCGCTTACCACTGAGTCGAGTGTGAAAACATGGTTATCATCCAGGTCAATATCATTCAAAAGAAGATCAACTGTGACAATTTCATTTTCATCAACGACATCAGAATCAAGCACCGCAGTAGGAGCATCATTTGTCCCAGTGACAGTAATTGTAACTGTATTGGTTGATGTTTCACCATATTCATCACTCATTATATAAGTGACCAGTACATTTTCAGTTTCACCAAAACCTAAGTGGTCAAAGCCACTTGCAGTGAATACTAATTGGTTACTTGAATTAATGCTTACAGAGCCTTTTGGCGTTGTCGCTGAATCAAGTGACAAGCTATGGTTATTATCTAAATCAGTATCATTAGAAAGAACATCAAGTGTTACCGTTGAATCTTCATCAACAGTACCTGTATCAGCGACTGCAATCGGAGCATCATTAGTGCCTGTAACTGTTATCGTCACAATACTTGTTGAAGTTACCCCATTTTCATCACTCATTTCATAATTAACAATAACGTCTTCAGTTTGTCCGACTTGTAAATAATCAAAACCAACAGCGGTAAATTCGAGTTGATTAGCATTGATACTGACCGAGCCTTTTTCTGATGACACAGTATCTAATGTAAATGCGTGATTAGCATCTAAATCAGTATCATTAGCCAGAACATCAACAATCACACTAACATCTTCGTTTACCACATCAATATCTGCAACCGCAGTTGGCGCGAGCATTAGTACCCGTAACTGTAATAGTCGCTGTGCTTGTTGAAGTCTCACCATTTTCGTCACTCATTTCATAAGTAACGATAACATCTTCAGATTGTCCTAGTCCTAAATATGCAAATTCAGTGGCACTAACGCTAAAGACTAACTGATTTGCATTAATCTCTGCCGTTCCTTTAGGCGATGAAACATAATCAAGTGTAAAGGTATGATTACTGTCTAAATCAATATCATTAGTAAGCACATCAAGGGTAACACTTGAGTTTTCAGAAACTGTTTCCGCATCTGCCACTGCAATTGGCGTATCATTAGTACCAGTGACAGTAATAGTAACTGTGCTTGTTGCAGTCGCACCATTTTCATCACTAATAATATAGGTCACAACGACATCTTCAGTTTGACCTTCATCTAAATGGTCAAAATCAGTAGCAGTAAAGACTAATTGATTAGCAGAAATCGTTGCAGAGCCTTTTGGCGTAGAAACTGAATCTAACGTTAATGTTGTATTATTATCTAAATCAGAATCATTGCTTAAGACATCAACCGTAACACTAGAATCTTCTTGCACAAGGTCAACATCAGCAACGGCAATTGGTGCACCGTTAGTACCCGTGACAGTAATAGTCGCAGTACTTGTTGAGCTTTCACCCAATTCATCACGCATCTCGTAGGTAACTACAACAACTTCCGATTGCCCTTCTGCTAAATACTCAAAATCAGCGCTATCAGCTGTAAATACAAGTTGGTTGTTAGCATCGATTGTTGCACTACCTTTATCTGCAGTAACATTATCCAAAGTAAAGATATGGTTAGCATCTAGATCGGTATCGTTAGCGAGTACATCAACAGTAATACTTGTACTTTCTGCAACAGCACCAACATCAGCAACCGCAGTTGGTAAATCATTAGTTCCTGTGATTGTAATTGTGGCTGTTGAGGTTGATTGCGCTCCATCTTCATCACTCATGACATAAGTAACAACAACATTTTCAGTTTGCCCTAAACCTAAATAATCAAAGTCAGTTGCACTTGCGGTGAACACAAGTTGATTGCTACTGATATTTGCAGTGCCTTTAGGCGACGAAACAGAGTCGAGTGTCAAGGTATGGTTATTATCTACATCAATATCATTAGCTAGCACATCAAGGGTTACACTGAGATTTTCATCAACATTTGCACTATCAACAACAGCCGTTGGCGCATCGTTTGTACCAGTAACGGTAATAGTGACAGAAGAAATGGATTCTGCTCCATCTTCATCACTCATCGTATAAGTGACAATAACTTCTTCAGTTTCACCTGCTTCTAGGTATTCAAAGTCAGAGGCATCAAATACTAATTGGTTATTAACAATCGTTGCGTCCCTTTAGGTGCTGTGACTAAATCAAGCGAGAAGCTATGGTTATCATCTGCATCGGTATCATTAGCTAAAACATCAATAGTGACAGTAGCGTTTTCATTTACAGCTCCTGTATCTGCAACGGCGACAGGAATGTCGTTAGTACCTGTGATAGTAATAGTTGCTGTACTACTTGAAGTTCCGCCAAATGGGTCGCTCATATCATAACTGACTACAACAACTTCCGTTTGGCCTGCTTCTAAATGATCAAAATCAGTGGCATTCGCTTCAAATACTAGTTGATTTGAGGCATTCACACTCACTGTGCCTTTTGGCGCAGAAACCGCATCGATAGTAAATTCATCGATAATATCGATATCAGTATCATTCGCTAATACATCAACAATAACCGTTAAGTTTTCATCAACAACATCCGTATCAGCAAAAGCAGTAGGCCCATCATTAGTACCTGTGATAGTCACCACAACGGTTTCTGTTTGTACACCGCCCTTACCATCATCCGCCGTTACATCAAAAGTCACTTCGGTAGTTTCACCCTGTGCAAGGCTTTGGAAGTTATCACCAAGGTCATAAACATATTCACCTGTTGTTGCATCAATAGTGACGGTACCTTCGCTCGCTGGCATCACAGAGGATAAGGTATAGAAATGTGCATCGCCTGCATCTATTCCATCAAGCGTTGCATAACCCGTTACCGAAACGCCACTGTCTTCTACCGCATCAAGTGGTGTGACTGTTAAGTCAGGTGTATCATTAGTTCCGGTCACAGTAACAGTGATGGTTTCGCTTACCACTCCACCGTTACCATCATTTACTGTCACATCAAAGCTAACGTCAGTAGTTGCACCTACAGCTAGATATTGGAAATCTGAACCAGGATCAAAGGTATATTCCCCTGTCACTGAATCAATCGTCACTGAACCTTGGCCTTCTGGCATATCACTCACAGTAAAGGTATGTTCATCAGACGTATCAAGATCATCTAAAATAACACTACCAGAAACACTACTGCCATCTTCATTTGCGACTAGGTCAGTCACAGTTAACTCAGGTAAATCATTTGTTCCTGTCACAGTGACAAAGACTGTTTCAGTATCAGAGCCACCTTTTCCATCACTAACAGTGACATCAAAACTAACAACTTGAGACTCACCCACAGCTAAGTTCTGGAAATCTGTTCCTGGGTTATAGGTATATTCTCCTGTAGAAGCAAAAATACTAACAGAGCCTTCACCTGGATCCATTGACGTGACTGCATATGAATGCGCATCACCAATATCAATCCCTTCAAAGCTAGCTATATTTGTGATAGCTCCACCGTCTTCAGTCGCTTCAATATCAACAACGGTCAATACTGGCGCATCATTCGTTCCGGTAATAGAAACGGTGACAGTTTCCGTCGCCGTACCGCCTTTACCATCATCAATGGTCACATCAAAAGTTACATCTGTTGTCACACCGACAGGTAAACTTTGGAAGTCAGTACCTGGATCAAAAGTATAATCTCCCGTTACAGAATCAATGGACACAGTACCTTGACCAGCAGGCATTGCACTGACAGTAAATGAATGCACGTCTGATGTATCTATATCCTCAAAAGTCACAGAGCCAGTAACGGGACTACCATCTTCCGAAGTTGATAAATCAACAACACTCAAAATTGGTTGATCATTACTACCGGTTATTGTCACAGTGACGGTTTCTGTATCTGTGACGCCTTGGCCATCTTCTACAGTAACATCAAAACTAACAATAGCAGTTTCACCTTCTGCAAGACTCTGGAAGTTATTGCCTGGTTTATAAGTGTATTCTCCAGTAGATGAAAGAATACTGACAGATCCTTCGCTTGCAAGCACTGGCGTAACCGAATAGAAATGCAGATCATCTGAATCGACATCAATTAAACTTGAAGTGCCATTAACAGAAGCTTCATCTTCACTAATTTCAATCGGCTCAATAGTCAGGATAGGCGCATCATTTGTCCCGGTAATTGTGACAGATACTGCTTTAGTATCTGTTGCACCATTATCGTCGGTTACTTTCACATCAAAAGTAACCGTGGTTGTTGCACCTTCAGCAAGATATTGGAAGTCAGTACCTGGATCAAAGGTATAATCACCAGAGGAGGCATCAATACTAACCGTTCCTTGACCCACTGGCATTGGCTCAACTGAGTAAGTATGCGTATCTCCAGAATCGACATCTGTAGATGTAGCATTCCCAGTTACAGCCGAACCATCTTCAGTTGTACTAAGTGAAGAAACAGAAAGTTTAGGCGCATCATTTGTGCCTGTGATCGTAACATAAACGGTTTCAGTGGCGGCGCCACCTTCTCTGTCATCCACTGTCACATCAAAACTCACAACGGCTGTGTCACCAACAGCAAGGCTTTGGAAATCTGAGCCTGGATTGTAAGTATATTCGCCAGTTGAGGCTAAAATACTGACAGAACCTTGCCCTGCTGGCATAGCGGTTACAGAGTAGAAATGTGCATCACCTAAATCAGTATCAGTAAATGTTGGTGTAGAAGAAACCGAAGCACCATCCTCTGTTGCTTCAAGATTTTCAACAGTTAATACCGCATTTTCATTACTTCCCGTAATAGTGACGGTAACAGTTTGTGTATCTATGCCACCATTTCCATCATCAACAGTAACATCAAAGGTAACATCTGTTGTATCACCAGTCGCTAAGCTTTGGAAATCATTTCCAGGGCTATAAATAAAGTCTCCTGTTGATGCATCAATGCTTACGCTACCTTGACCTGGTAACATTGATGAGACTGAAAATGTATGGATGTCAATAACATCTAAGTCTTCAAAGGTAGCTGTTCCAGTGATATCTGGTCCATCTTCAACGGCTTGTATATCTGCTATGGTTAATATTGGATCATCATTAGCACCCGTCACAGTAACAGTAACCGTTTCAGTCTCCGTACTACCTTGACCATCGGACACAGTGATATCAAAACTAACATCAACGGTTTCATTCAAAGCTAAATATTGAAAGTCGGTGCCAGGGTTAAAAGTATATTCCCCTGTTGATGCAGAAATGCTCACTGAACCTTGATTTTCTGGCATTGCAGTAACCGAAAAGAAATGTGCATCACCAAGATCAACATCAGTAAAGCTTGCTGTATCTGTAACACTTGCTCCATCTTCGTTAGCATTGATATCTGTTACGTTTAGCTGAACATCATCATTTGTGCCGGTAATTGTAACAGTAACCGTTTCAGTATCTGTTCCTCCATTGCCATCATTAACCGTTACATCAAAGGTTACATCTGTGGTTGCACCTGCGGCTAATTCTTGGAAGTCATTTCCTGGATCAAAGGTATATTCGCCCGTATCTTGATCAATTGTTACTGACCCTTGTCCTGCGGGCATTGATGTAACTGTATATGTGTGGACATCATCAGTATCTACATCAGATACAATTGAATTGCCGGTTATAATACCACCGTCTTCAGTGGCTGAGATGTCTTCAACGGTTAAGAATGGTTGATGGTTTCCATTGTAATCGGTAAAAGATAATCCCCCATCCGGTCCTGTGATGGTAATACTTTCGGTTCTAGTATCTGTGCCACCTTGCCCATCATGTACTGTGATATCAAAGGTAACGACGGCAGTTTCACCTGTCGCTAACCCATCGAAATCTGAACCTGGACGATAGGTATATTCCCCTGTTGAAGCATCAATACTGACAGAACCTTCTCCTGCAGGCATTTGTGTTACTGAATATACGTGAATATCGCCATCATCAACATCGGTAAAACTTCCTGAACCAGTGATAGTCGCCCCACCTTCGCTTAAACCAATCTCTGTCAATCTTAATTCAGGCTCATCATTAGTGCCTGTAATCGTTACCGTTACTGTTTCAGTATCAATAGCACCATTTACATCTGTTACAGTAATATCAAAACTCACTTCTGTAGTAACATCTTCAGCAAGATTTTGGAAATCACTGCCAGGATTGTAAGTATATTCTCCCGTAGAGGCTAAAATACTGACACTGCCCTGTCCATCAGGCATTGAGCTAACAGAGTAAGCGTGAGCATCATTTAAATCCAAGTCGGTGAATGTTGGCGTGCCTGTGATCGCAACGCCGTCTTCCATAACATCAAGATCTGTGACTGTTAAAATTGGCGTATCATTACTTCCAGTGATCGTGACAGTGACGGTTTCGGTATCAGTACCGCCTTCGCCATCATCAACGGTAATATCAAAAGTGACTTGGGTTGTTTCACCTTCAGCGAGATACTGGAAGTCTGAATCAGGATCATAGGTATAAATTCCAGTGGTAGAATCAATAGTGACAATACCTTGATTCGCAGGCATAGGTGTTACAGAGTAAAAATGTGTATCGCTGAGATCAGCATCATCAAAACTTGCGCTACCTTGAATACTTGAATCATCCTCCATTACTGCTAGATCGGTAACACTTAAAATAGGATCGTCATTTGTGCCCGTAATGGTAACTGTAACAGTTTCAGTCGTTGAACCTGAGTTAGTATCTGTGACAGTAACATCAAAGCTTACTTGAGCTGTTTCACCAACCGCTAAACTTTGGAAATCATCTCCAGGATTGTAGGTATATTGTCCTGTTGATGCATAAATTGAAACACTACCTTCTCCGGATGCCATTGTGCTAACAGAATAAGCATGTGCGTCCCCTGTATCAACATCAGTAAAGCTAGGAAGCCCTGTAACACTTGCCCCATCTTCTGTTGCATTAATATTGGTAACTTCTAATTCAGGGAGATCATTGGTTCCTGTAATGATCACATTAACCGTTTTAGTTGACGATCCACCTTCGCTATCATGTACAGTGACATCAAAAGAAACGGTTGTTGTTCGCCCAACAGCAAGGCTTTGGAAATCAGAACCAGGATCATAAGTATACACACCCGTTGTTTCATCAATTCTTACAAAACCTTGGTTTTCAGACATTGGCGTCACTGAGTAAGTATGCGTATCACTAGCATCAACATCGATATCATCAAAAGTTGCAGTACCTGTTACTGCAATCCCATCTTCGTTTACGGCTAAAGCAGACACCTCTATGGTTGGCGCATCATTGGTACCAGTAATAGTAACTGTCACCGTTTCAGTATCTGTGCCACCTTTTCTATCATTAATAGTGACATCAAAAGTAACAACAGCCGTGTCCCCCTCTGCCAAATATTCAAAATTATTGCCACTGTTGTAGGTATAAACACCAGTTGAAGCATTGATAGAAACACTACCTTGATTACTAGGAAGTGATGATACCGAATAAATATGGGCATCACCTGTATCGACATCTGTAAAGCTTGCACTACCAGTAACCGCGCCAGCATTTTCTATCGTTGCAAGATTAGTAATAGTTAATTCAGGCGCATCATTAGTACCTGTTATTGTAACCGTCACTGTTTCTACGTCTGTACCACCCTGTCCATCATCAGCAATGACATCAAAAGTAACATTTGCTGTCGCACCAAGTGCAAGACTTTGGAAATCACTGCCAGGATCAAATGTATAATCGCCTGAGTTACTATCTATTGAAACAAACCCTTGTCCAACTGGCATTGGCGTAACTGAGTAAGTATGGATATCAACTGTATCAACATCATTATAACTTGCAGTACCTGTAACAACACTGCCATCTTCAGTTGCTGTAAGATCTGTAGCCGTAAGGAATATTTCTGGTGTGTCATTGGTTCCTGTGATGGTAACCGTCACTGTTTCAGAATCTGTTCCTCCCTGGCCATCATCAACCATCACAACAAAACTAACAGTCGTCGTTTCGCCTTCAGCTAAGCTTTCGAAATCTTTACCAGTATTGTAAGTATATTCACCCGTTGAAGCATTGATACTAACAGTACCTTGACCCGCTAACATTGGTGAAACAGAATAAGAATGCGCATCACCTGTATCAACATCTGTAAAACTTGCTGTGGCAGAAACTGAACCTCCATTTTCAACTGCGACAATCGGAACAAGTGTTAACACTGGCGCATCATTGGTACCAGTAATAGTAACAGTCACTGTTTCGGTATCAGAACCACCTTGCCCATCATAAACCGTCACATCAAAAGTGACATTGGTCGTTGCGCCTTCAGAAAGATACTGAAAGTCTGAATCTGGGCTATAAGTGTATTGCCCAGTTAAAACATCTATGCCAACCGAACCTTGATTATCTGGCATTAAGCTTACAGAGTAAAAGTGAACATCATTTGAATCAACATCAGCAAAAGTTGAACTACCGGTTACTGAAGCGCCATCTTCCGTCGCAGAAATAGGATTAACTGTTAATTCTGGTGCATCATTTGTCCCGGTGATAGTAACAGTGATAGTTTCTGTATCTGATCCACCTTGGCCATCAACGATAGTGACATCGAAACTAATATTTGTAGTTTCACCCGTTGATAAACTTTGGAAATTTTTACCTGGTTTATAGGTATATTCACCAGTCGATTCATCGATTGTGACAACACCTTGATTTGCCGGTAATGTAGAAACTGAATAGATATGGAAGTCATCAGGATCGATATCTATTTCAGTAAAGCTTGCGTTTCCACTAACAGTCGCACCATCTTCAGTTGTAGCTATATTTTCAACGCTAAGAACCGGTGAATCGTTTGTACCCGTAATGATGACAGTCACCGTTTCAGTATCTGTACCACCTAAACCATCATCAACAGTGATATCAAAAGTAACATTAGTTGTTTCGCCTACTGCTAAGGTTTGGAAATCAGTACCAGGATCATAAATATATTGCCCTGTTCCACTATCAATCGATACTGTACCTTGCCCGTCTGGCATAGAAGTGACCGAATAAGTATGTGAATCACCAAGGTCAACATCAGTAAAACTTGCATTACCTATTACCGCTACACCATCTTCATTAGCGGCTAAATCAGTTATGCTTAAAATCGGTGCATCATTAGTACCAGTGATTGTTACAGTGACGGTTTCAGTGTCTGTTCCGCCATTACCATCATCAACCGTTACATCAAAACTGACTTCGGCAGTTACTCCCAAAGCAAGACTCTGGAAATCAGAACCTGGGCTGTAAGTATATCTGCCGTTATTTGCATTAATTCTGACTGAGCCTTCACCTGATGCTAATGAGGTTACTGAAAATCTATGGCTATCAGTGATATCAACATCTGTGAAACTTGCAGTCCCTCGTACAGAAGAACCGTCTTCACTAGCGACTAAATCAGAAACACTAATAACTGGCACATCATTTGTACCAGTTATAGTGACAGTAACAGTTTCGGTATCTGTTCCACCGTTGCCGTCATCAACTGTTACGTCAAAACTAACATCTTGCGTTTCATCTAAACCAAGGCTTTGGAAATCTGAACCAGGGTTATAAGTGTACTGGCCTGTACCGCTATCAATTGACACAGTGCCTTGACCTGCAGGCATTGCAGTAACTGAAAAGCTATGATCATCCGTTAAATCAAGATCAGTGAAACTTGGATTACCAACAACCGCAACACCGTCTTCATCGGCAGATAAATTAGTGACAGATAATACAGGCGCGTCGTTGGTTCCGGTAATAGTTACCGTCACAGTTTCTGTATCTGTTCCACCGTTACCATCATCAATGGTCACATCAAAAGTGACATCCTGAGTTTCGCCTACAGCAAGGCTTTGGAAATCAGAACCTGGTGTAAAGGTATATTCACCACTTGAAGCATTAATACTTACCGTACCTTGACCTGCAGGCATTGGTGTTACTGAGAAGCTATGCGAATCTGTTAAGTCTATTTCAGTAAAGCTTGATGTACCGGAAACAGCTGTTTCTTCATCGGTCGCTAAATCTGAAACAGTTAACACTGGGTCATCATTTGTACCGGTAATAGTGACAGTGACAGTTTCGGTATCTGTTCCACCGTTGCCGTCATCAACTGTTACATCAAAACTAACATCTTGCGTTTCATCTAAACCCAGGCTTTGGAAATCTGAACCAGGGTTATAAGTGTACTGACCTGTTCCGCTATCAATTGACACAGTGCCTTGACCTGCAGGCATTGCAGTAACTGAAAAGCTATGATCATCCGTTAAATCAACATCGGTGAAGCTTGAATTACCAACAACCGCAATACCATCTTCATCAGCAGATAAATTAGTAACCGATAATACAGGCGCATCATTAGTTCCGGTAATAGTTACCGTCACAGTTTCAGTATCGGTTCCACCGTTACCATCATCTATGGTTACATCAAAAGTCACATCCTGTGTTTCACCTGCGACTAAACCTTGGAAATCAGTACCAGGGTCAAAGGTGTATTCACCAGAATTAGGATCAATACTGACTGTACCTTGACCAGTTGTCATCGGAGTGACTGTAAAAGTGTGTGTATCATTAGCATCGATATCATCAAAGGTCACTGTACCTGAAACAGGTGCGGCGTCTTCATCAACTGCTAAGTCAACAACAGTTAATTCAGGTTTATCATTGGTACCGGTCACTGTTATATTCACGGTTTCAGTAACAACACCACCATTTTCATCATCAACGGTAACCACAAAACTGACTACATCAGAGTCACCAACTGACAAGTTTTGGAAATCTGTACCTGGGTTATAAGTGTACTGACCTGTGCCACTATCAATCGAAACAGTCCCTTGACCTGCAGGCATGTCTGATACAGAGAAAGTATGATCATCACTTAAGTCAGCATCAGCAAGTGATGGCAAACCAGTAATAACATTGCCATCTTCTTCAGCAACATTCGGCGCATAACTTAGAGTTGGACCATCGTTGGTGCCGGTAATAGTAACAGTAACAGTTTGAGTATCTGTACCACCTTCACCATCATCAATGGTCACATCAAAAGTAACTTCTTGTGTTTCACCTGCGACTAAACCTTGGAAATCAGTACCAGGGTCAAAGGTGTATTCACCAGAATTAGGATCAATACTGACTGTACCTTGACCAGTTGTCATCGGAGTGACTGTAAAAGTATGTGTATCATTAGCATCGATATCATCAAAGGTCACTGTACCTGAAACAGGTGATGCATCTTCATCAACTAATAAGTCAACAACAGTTAATTCAGGTTTATCATTGGTACCGGTCACTGTAATATTCACGGTTTCAGTAACAACACCACCATTTTCATCATCAACGGTAACCACAAAACTGACTGCTTCTGAGTCACCAACTGACAAGCTTTGGAAATCTGCACCTGGGTTATAAGTGTATTGACCTGTGCCACTATCAATTGACACAGTTCCTTGTCCTGCAGGCATGTCTGATACTGAGAAAGTATGATCATCGCTGAAGTCAGCATCAGCAAGTGATGGCAAACCAGTAATAACATCACCATCTTCTTCAGCAACATTCGGCGCATAACTTAATGTTGGATCATCGTTGGTGCCGGTAATAGTAACGGTAACAGTTTGAGTATCTGTACCACCTTCACCATCATCAATAGTCACATCAAAAGTCACGTCTTTACTTTCACCAACCGCTAAATATTGGAAATCAGATTCTGGATCAAAGGTATATTCACCTGAAGCAGGATCAATAGTGACTGAGCCTTCTCCATCAGGCATAGCAGAAACTGAATAAGTGTGTGAACTGTTGTCATCAATATCGCTAAAGCTTGCTGTACCGGAAACACTGGTTTCTTCATCGGTTGCTAAATCTGATACCGTTAATATTGGCGCATCGTTGGTGCCGGTAATCGTCACAGTAACCGTTTCAGTATCTGTTCCGCCATTACCATCATCAATGGTAACATCAAAACTCACATCGGTCGTTGCGCCTAATGCTAAGCTTTGGAAATCTGAACCTGGTGAATAAGTATATTGTCCCGAAATTGGATCAATCGTCACTGAACCTTGCCCAATAGGCATAGGCGTTACTGAGAAGCTATGATCATCCGTTAAATCTACATCGGTGAAACTTGGGTTACCAACCACCGCAACACCATCTTCGATTGCATTTAAATTGGAGACTGTTAATTCAGGCGCATCATTGGTACCAGTAATAGTGACAGTCACAGTTTCAGTATCAGTCCCCCCTAAACCATCATCGACTGTTACATCAAAAGTCACATCCTGTGTTTCACCTAACCCAAGACCTTGGAAGTCAGTACCCGGATTAAAGGTATATTCACCCGTTGACGCATCAATGCTCACTGAACCTTGATCTGCCGGCATGGCCGTCACAGAGAAAGTATGGGTATCGCCTAAATCAATATCGGTAAAGCTTGCTGTACCGGAAACACTGGTTTCTTCATCGGTTGCTAAATCTGATACCGTTAAAATTGGCGCATCGTTGGTACCGGTAATAGTGACGGTGACAGTTTCTGTATCAACTCCACCATTACCATCATCAATGGTGACATCAAAACTCACATCGGTCGTTGCGCCAAGCGCTAGGCTTTGGAAATCTGAACCGGGTGAATAAGTATATTGGCCTGAGATTGGATCAATACTCACTGAACCTTGCCCAGCAGGCATTGCTGTGACTGAGAAGCTATGTTGATCGGTTAAATCAACATCCGTAAAGCTTGGGTTACCAACCACGGCAACACCATCTTCGATTGCATTTAAATTGGAGACTGTTAATTCAGGCGCATCATTGGTACCAGTAATAGTGACAGTCACAGTTTCAGTATCAGTCCCCCCTAAACCATCATCGACTGTTACATCAAAAGTCACATCCTGTGTATCACCTAACCCAAGACCTTGGAAGTCGGTGCCAGGATTAAAGGTATACTTACCTGTTGACGCATCGATGCTCACAGAGCCTTGATCTGCTGGCATCGCTGTCACTGAGAAAGTATGGCTATCGCCTAAATCAATATCGCTAAAGCTTGCTGTACCGGAAACACTGGTTTCTTCATCGGTTGCTAAATCTGATACCGTTAATATTGGCGCATCGTTGGTGCCGGTAATCGTCACAGTAACCGTTTCAGTATCTGTTCCGCCATTACCATCATCAATGGTAACATCAAAACTCACATCGGTCGTTGCGCCTAATGCTAAGCTTTGGAAATCTGAACCTGGTGAATAAGTATATTGTCCCGAAATTGGATCAATCGTCACTGAACCTTGCCCAATAGGTATAGGCGTTACTGAGAAGCTATGATCATCCGTTAAATCTACATCGGTGAAACTTGGGTTACCAACCACCGCAACACCATCTTCGATTGCATTTAAATTGGAGACTGTTAATTCAGGCGCATCATTGGTACCAGTAATAGTGACAGTCACAGTTTCAGTATCAGTCCCCCTAAACCATCATCGACTGTTACATCAAAAGTCACATCCTGTGTTTCACCTAACCCAAGACCTTGGAAGTCAGTACCCGGATTAAAGGTATATTCACCCGTTGACGCATCAATGCTCACTGAACCTTGATCTGCTGGCATCGCTGTCACTGAGAAAGTATGGGTATCGCCTAAATCAATATCGGTAAAGCTTGCTGTACCGGAAACACTGGTTTCTTCATCGGTCGCTAAATCTGACACGGTTAAGATTGGCGCATCGTTGGTGCCCGTAATAGTTACGGTGACAGTTTCTGTATCAACTGCACCATTACCATCATCAATGGTGACATCAAAGCTGACATCTGTCGTTACGCCAAGCGCTAAGCTTTGGAAGTCTGAGCCAGGTGAAAAAGTGTATTGACCTGAAATTGGATCAATCGTCACAGAACCTTGACCAGTTGCCATTGGCGTTACTGAGAAAGTATGTGAGTCAGTGATATCTACATCGGTGAAACTTGGGTTACCAACAACCGCAACACCATCTTCGATTGCATTTAAATTGGTAACGGTTAATTCAGGTAGACCATTGGCACCAGTAATCGTCACTGTGACGGTTTCAGTATCTGTGCCCCCTAAGCCATCATCGACTGTTACATCAAAAGTGACATCCTGTGTTTCCCCGAGACCAAGACCTTGGAAATCGGTGCCAGGGTTAAAGGTATATTCACCCGTTGATGCATCAATGCTGACAGAGCCTTGATCTGCAGGCATCGCTGTCACAGAGAAAGTATGGGTATCGCCTAAATCAATATCGGTAAAGCTTGGTGTACCGGAAACACTGGTTTCTTCATCGGTCGCTAAATCTGATACCGTTAATACTGGCGCATCGTTGGTGCCGGTAATGGTTACTATCACGGTTTCCGTATCGACTCCACCATTACCATCATCAATGGTGACATCAAAGCTCACATCTGTTGTTGCGCCAAGCGCTAAGCTTTGGAAGTCTGAGCCAGGTGAAAAAGTGTATTGACCTGAAATTGGATCAATCGTCACAGAACCTTGACCAGTTGCCATTGGCGTTACTGAGAAAGTATGTGAGTCAGTGATATCTACATCGGTGAAACTTGGGTTACCAACCACTGCAACACCATCTTCAATCGCATTTAAGTTTGTAACAATTAATTCAGGCGCATCATTAGTCCCCGTAATCGTGACTGTCACGGTTTCAGTATCTGTGCCACCTAACCCATCATCCACCGTCACATCAAAAGTGACGTCCTGTGTTTCACCGAGACCAAGACCTTGGAAATCGGTACCCGGATTGAAGGTATATTCACCCGTTGATGCATCAATGCTCACGGAGCCTTCGCCATCTGGCATAGTCGAAACAGAATAAGTATGTGAACTGTTGTCATCAATATCGGTAAAGCTTGGTGTCCCAGAAACACTGGTTTCTTCATCGGTTGCTAAATCTGACACGGTTAAGATGGGTGCATCGTTGGTGCCGGTGATTGTGACTGTCACGGTTTCAGTATCTGTGCCGCCATTACCATCATCGATGGTCACATCAAAACTCACATCGGTCGTTGCGCCAAGCGCTAGGCTTTGGAAATCTGAGCCAGGTGCATAAGTGTATTGCCCTGAAATTGGATCGATAGCAACAGAGCCTTGCCCAACTGGCATTGCTGTGACTGAGAAGCTATGTTCATCCGTTAAATCAACATCGGTAAAGCTTGGGTTACCAACCACGGCAATACCATCTTCATCTGCATTTAAGTTGGTGACTGTTAATTCAGGTGCATCATTAGTGCCGGTAATAGTAACGGTAACCGTTTCAGTATCTGTGCCACCTAAACCATCATCGACTGTCACATCAAAGGTGACGTCCTGTGTTTCACCGAGACCAAGACCTTGGAAATCGGTGCCCGGATTAAAGGTATATTCGCCCGTTGACGCATCAATGCTCACTGAACCTTGATCTGCCGGCATGGCCGTCACAGAGAAAGTATGGGTATCGCCTAAATCAATATCGGTAAAGCTTGGTGTACCGGAAACACTGGTTTCTTCATCGGTTGCTAAATCTGACACGGTTAAGATGGGTGCATCGTTGGTGCCGGTGATTGTGACTGTCACGGTTTCAGTATCTGTCTCGCCATTACCATCATCAACCGTGACATCAAAGCTCAAATCGGTTGATGCGCCAAGCGCTAAACTTTGGAAATCAGAACCTGGAGCATAAGTGTATTGTCCTGAAATTGGATCGATAGCCACAGAACCTTGTCCAACTGGCATCGCTGTTATTGAGAAGCTATGATCATCGGTTAAATCTACATCGGTGAAACTTGGGTTACCAACCACTGAAGCACCATCTTCAATTGCATTTAAGTTTGTAACTGTTAATTCTGGCGCATCATTAGTGCCGGTGATAGTCACGGTAACTGTTTCAGTATCCGTGCCCCCTAAACCATCATCTACCGTAACATCAAAAGTAACATCCTGCGTTTCACCTAAACCAAGACCTTGGAAATCCGTACCTGGATTAAAGGTATATTCGCCCGTTGACGCATCAATGCTCACTGAGCCTTGATCTGCTGGCATGGCCGTGACAGAGAAAGTATGTGAATCGCCTAAATCGATATCGGTAAAGCTTGGTGTACCAGAAACACTGGTTTCTTCATCGGTCGCTAAATCTGATACCGTTAATACTGGCGCATCGTTGGTGCCGGTAATGGTTACTATCACGGTTTCTGTATCTGTCCCGCCATTACCATCATCAATGGTGACATCAAAACTCACATCTGTGGTTGCACCTAATGCTAGGCTTTGGAAATCTGAACCAGGCGAATAAGTATATTGACCCGAAATTGGATCAATACTCACTGAACCTTGTCCATTAGGCATTGGCGTTACTGAGAAGCTATGTTCATCCGTTAAATTAACATCGGTAAAGCTTGGGTTACCAACCACGGCAATACCATCTTCATCTGCATTTAAGTTGGTGACTGTTAATTCAGGTGCATCATTAGTGCCGGTAATAGTAACGGTAACCGTTTCAGTATCTGTGCCACCTAAACCATCATCGACTGTCACATCAAAGGTGACGTCCTGTGTGTCACCGAGACCAAGACCTTGGAAATCGGTGCCCGGATTAAAGGTATATTCACCCGTTGATGCATCAATGCTCACGGAGCCTTCGCCATCTGGCATAGTCGAAACAGAATAAGTATGTGAACTGTTGTCATCAATATCGGTAAAGCTTGGTGTACCGGAAACACTGGTTTCTTCATCGGTTGCTAAATCTGACACGGTTAAGATGGGTGCATCGTTGGTGCCGGTAATCGTGACAGTAACCGTTTCTGTATCTGTGCCGCCATTACCATCATCAATGGTGACATCAAAGCTGACATCGGTCGTTACGCCAAGCGCTAAGCTTTGGAAATCCGAACCGGGAGCATAAGTATATTGTCCCGAAATTGGATCAATAGTCACTGAACCTTGCCCAATAGGCATAGGCGTTACTGAGAAGCTATGAGCATCCGTTAAATCTACATCGGTGAAACTTGGGTTACCAACCACCGCAACACCATCTTCGATTGCATTTAAGTTTGTAACAGTTAATTCAGGCGCATCATTGGTACCAGTAATAGTGACTGTCACGGTTTCAGTATCCGTGCCACCTAAACCATCATCGACTGTTACATCAAAAGTGACATCCTGCGTTTCACCAAGAGCAAGACCTTGGAAGTCAGTGCCTGGATTAAAGGTATATTCGCCGGTTGACGCATCAATGCTCACTGAACCTTGATCTGCTGGCATGGCTGTCACAGAAAAAGTATGGGTATCACCTAAATCAATATCGGTAAAGCTTGGTGTACCGGAAACACTGGTTTCTTCATCGGTTGCTAAATCTGACACGGTTAAGATGGGTGCATCGTTGGTGCCGGTAATCGTCACAGTAACCGTTTCTGTATCTGTGCCACCATTACCATCATCGATGGTGACATCAAAGCTGACATCGGTTGTTGCACCAAGCGCTAAGCTTTGGAAATCCGAACCGGGAGCATAAGTATATTGTCCCGAAATTGGATCAATAGTCACTGAACCTTGCCCAATAGGCATAGGCGTTACTGAGAAGCTATGATCATCGGTTAAATCTACATCGGTGAAACTTGGGTTACCAACCACCGCAATACCATCTTCGATTGCATTTAAGTTTGTAACAGTTAATTCTGGCGCATCATTAGTGCCGGTGATAGTCACGGTAACTGTTTCAGTATCCGTGCCCCCTAAACCATCATCTACCGTAACATCAAAAGTAACATCCTGCGTTTCACCAAGAGCAAGACCTTGGAAGTCAGTGCCTGGATTAAAGGTATATTCGCCGGTTGACGCATCAATGCTCACTGAACCTTGATCTGCTGGCATGGCTGTCACAGAAAAAGTATGGGTATCACCTAAATCAATATCGGTAAAGCTTGGTGTACCGGAAACACTGGTTTCTTCATCGGTTGCTAAATCTGACACGGTTAAGATGGGTGCATCGTTGGTGCCGGTAATCGTCACAGTAACCGTTTCTGTATCTGTGCCACCATTACCATCATCGATGGTGACATCAAAGCTGACATCGGTTGTTGCACCAAGCGCTAAGCTTTGGAAATCCGAACCGGGAGCATAAGTATATTGTCCCGAAATTGGATCAATAGTCACTGAACCTTGCCCAATAGGCATAGGCGTTACTGAGAAGCTATGATCATCGGTTAAATCTACATCGGTGAAACTTGGGTTACCAACCACCGCAATACCATCTTCGATTGCATTTAAGTTTGTAACAGTTAATTCAGGCGCATCATTGGTACCAGTAATAGTGACTGTCACGGTTTCAGTATCCGTGCCACCTAAACCATCATCGACTGTTACATCAAAGGTGACATCCTGCGTTTCACCTAAACCAAGACCTTGGAAGTCTGTGCCTGGATTAAAGGTATATTCGCCGGTTGACGCATCAATGCTCACTGAACCTTGATCTGCCGGCATGGCCGTCACAGAGAAAGTATGGGTATCGCCAAAATCGATATCGGTAAAGCTTGGTGTGCCGGAAACACTGGTTTCTTCATCGGTTGCTAAATCTGATACCGTTAATACTGGCGCATCGTTGGTGCCGGTAATGGTTACTATCACGGTTTCTGTATCTGTCCCGCCATTACCATCATCAATGGTGACATCAAAACTCACATCTGTGGTTGCACCTAATGCTAGGCTTTGGAAATCTGAACCAGGCGAATAAGTATATTGACCCGAAATTGGATCAATACTCACTGAACCTTGTCCATTAGGCATTGGCGTTACTGAGAAGCTATGTTCATCCGTTAAATCAACATCGGTAAAGCTTGGGTTACCAACAACCGCAACACCATCTTCGATTGCATTTAAATTGGTGACTGTTAATTCAGGTGCATCATTGGTACCAGTAATCGTCACGGTGACGGTTTCAGTATCTGTGCCGCCTAGACCATCATCCACGGTCACATCAAAAGTGACATCCTGTGTTTCACCTAACCCAAGACCTTGGAAGTCTGTACCCGGATTAAAGGTATATTCACCGGTTGATGCATCAATGCTGACTGAACCTTGATCTGCCGGCATGTCCGTCACAGAGAAAGTATGTGTATCGCCTAAATCGATATCGGTAAAGCTTGGTGTGCCGGAAACACTGGTTTCTTCATCAGTTGCTAAATCTGACGCCGTTAAGACGGGTGCATCGTTGGTGCCAGTGATCGTCACCGTGACTGTTTCTGTATCGACTCCACCATTACCATCATCAATGGTGACATCAAAGCTGACATCGGTCGTTACGCCAAGCGCTAAGCTTTGGAAATCCGAACCGGGAGCATAAGTATATTGTCCCGAAATTGGATCAATAGTCACTGAACCTTGCCCAATAGGCATAGGCGTTACTGAGAAGCTATGAGCATCCGTTAAATCTACATCGGTGAAACTTGGGTTACCAACCACCGCAACACCATCTTCGATTGCATTTAAGTTTGTAACAGTTAATTCAGGCGCATCATTGGTACCAGTAATAGTGACTGTCACGGTTTCAGTATCCGTGCCACCTAAACCATCATCGACTGTTACATCAAAAGTGACATCCTGCGTTTCACCAAGAGCAAGACCTTGGAAGTCAGTGCCTGGATTAAAGGTATATTCGCCGGTTGACGCATCAATGCTCACTGAACCTTGATCTGCTGGCATGGCTGTCACAGAAAAAGTATGGGTATCACCTAAATCAATATCGGTAAAGCTTGGTGTACCGGAAACACTGGTTTCTTCATCGGTTGCTAAATCTGACACGGTTAAGATGGGTGCATCGTTGGTGCCGGTAATCGTCACAGTAACCGTTTCTGTATCTGTGCCACCATTACCATCATCGATGGTGACATCAAAGCTGACATCGGTTGTTGCACCAAGCGCTAAGCTTTGGAAATCCGAACCGGGAGCATAAGTATATTGTCCCGAAATTGGATCAATAGTCACTGAACCTTGCCCAATAGGCATAGGCGTTACTGAGAAGCTATGATCATCGGTTAAATCTACATCGGTGAAACTTGGGTTACCAACCACCGCAATACCATCTTCGATTGCATTTAAGTTTGTAACAGTTAATTCAGGCGCATCATTGGTACCAGTAATAGTGACTGTCACGGTTTCAGTATCCGTGCCACCTAAACCATCATCGACTGTTACATCAAAGGTGACATCCTGCGTTTCACCTAAACCAAGACCTTGGAAGTCTGTGCCTGGATTAAAGGTATATTCGCCGGTTGACGCATCAATGCTCACTGAACCTTGATCTGCCGGCATGGCCGTCACAGAGAAAGTATGGGTATCGCCAAAATCGATATCGGTAAAGCTTGGTGTGCCGGAAACACTGGTTTCTTCATCGGTTGCTAAATCTGATACCGTTAATACTGGCGCATCGTTGGTGCCGGTAATGGTTACTATCACGGTTTCTGTATCTGTCCCGCCATTACCATCATCAATGGTGACATCAAAACTCACATCTGTGGTTGCACCTAATGCTAGGCTTTGGAAATCTGAACCAGGCGAATAAGTATATTGACCCGAAATTGGATCAATACTCACTGAACCTTGTCCATTAGGCATTGGCGTTACTGAGAAGCTATGTTCATCCGTTAAATCAACATCGGTAAAGCTTGGGTTACCAACAACCGCAACACCATCTTCGATTGCATTTAAATTGGTGACTGTTAATTCAGGTGCATCATTGGTACCAGTAATCGTCACGGTGACGGTTTCAGTATCTGTGCCGCCTAGACCATCATCCACGGTCACATCAAAAGTGACATCCTGTGTTTCACCTAACCCAAGACCTTGGAAGTCTGTACCCGGATTAAAGGTATATTCACCGGTTGATGCATCAATGCTGACTGAACCTTGATCTGCCGGCATGTCCGTCACAGAGAAAGTATGTGTATCGCCTAAATCGATATCGGTAAAGCTTGGTGTGCCGGAAACACTGGTTTCTTCATCAGTTGCTAAATCTGACGCCGTTAAGACGGGTGCATCGTTGGTGCCAGTGATCGTCACCGTGACTGTTTCTGTATCGACTCCACCATTACCATCATCAATGGTGACATCAAAGCTGACATCTGTCGTTACGCCAAGCGCTAGGTTTTGGAAATCTGAACCGGGAGAATAAGTGTATTGGCCATTACCACTATCAATCGAAACAGTTCCCTGTCCAGCAGGCATTGCTGTTACTGAGAACGAATGTGAGTCGGTGATATCTACATCGGTAAAGCTTGGGTTACCAACCACCGCAATACCATCTTCGATTGCATTTAAATTGGTGACTGTTAATTCCGGTAAATCATTGGTACCCGTAATAGTGACTGTCACGGTTTCAGTATCTGTGCCACCTAAGCCATCATCGACTGTTACATCAAAGGTGACGTCCTGTGTTTCACCTAAACCAAGACCTTGGAAATCGGTACCCGGATTAAAGGTATACTCACCCGTTGACGCATCAATGCTCACTGAACCTTGATCTGCTGGCATCGCTGTCACAGAAAAAGTATGGGTATCACCTAAATCAATATCGGTAAAGCTTGGTGTACCGGAAACACTGGTTTCTTCATCGGTTGCTAAATCTGACACGGTTAAGATGGGTGCATCGTTGGTGCCGGTAATGGTTACTATCACGGTTTCCGTATCGACTCCACCATTACCATCATCAATGGTGACATCAAAGCTCACATCTGTTGTTGCACCTAATGCTAGGCTTTGGAAATCTGAACCAGGCGAATAAGTATATTGACCCGAAATTGGATCAATACTCACTGAACCTTGTCCATTAGGCATTGGCGTTACTGAGAAGCTATGTTCATCCGTTAAATCAACATCGGTAAAGCTTGGGTTACCAACCACGGCAATACCATCTTCATCTGCATTTAAGTTGGTGACTGTTAATTCAGGTGCATCATTAGTGCCGGTAATAGTAACGGTAACCGTTTCAGTATCTGTGCCACCTAAACCATCATCGACTGTCACATCAAAGGTGACGTCCTGTGTTTCACCGAGACCAAGACCTTGGAAATCGGTGCCCGGATTAAAGGTATACTCACCCGTTGACGCATCAATGCTCACTGAACCTTGATCTGCCGGCATCGCTGTCACAGAAAAAGTATGTGAATCACCTAAATCAATATCGGTAAAGCTTGGTGTGCCGGAAACACTGGTTTCTTCATCGGTTGCTAAATCTGATACCGTTAAGATGGGTGCATCGTTGGTGCCGGTGATTGTGACTGTCACGGTTTCAGTATCTTTGCCGCCATTACCATCATCAATGGTCACATCAAAGCTGACATCGGTCGTTGCGCCAAGTGCTAGGCTTTGGAAATCTGAACCAGGTGAATAAGTGTATTGGCCATTACCACTATCAATCGAAACAGTTCCCTGTCCTGTAGGCATCGCTGTCACAGAGAACGTATGTGAGTCAGTGATATCTACATCGGTGAAACTTGGGTTACCAACCACGGCAACACCATCTTCGATTGCATTTAAATTGGTGACGGTTAATTCCGGTACATCATTGGTACCAGTAATGGTCACGGTGACGGTTTCAAAATCCGTGCCCCCTAAACCATCATCGACTGTTACATCAAAAGTGACGTCCTGTGTTTCACCGAGACCAAGACCTTGGAAATCAGTCCCCGGATTAAAGGTATATTCACCGGTTGATGCATCAATGCTCACTGAACCTTGATCTGCCGGCATGGCCGTGACAGAGAAAGTATGGGTATCGCCTAAATCAATATCGCTAAAGCTTGGTGTACCAGAAACACTGGTTTCTTCATCGGTTGCTAAATCTGATACCGTTAAGATGGGTGCATCGTTGGTGCCGGTAATCGTGACAGTGACTGTTTCAGTATCTGTGCCGCCATTACCATCATCAACCGTGACATCAAAGCTCACATCGGTTGATGCGCCAAGCGCTAAACTTTGGAAATCAGAACCTGGAGCATAAGTGTATTGTCCTGAAATTGGATCAATAGCCACAGAACCTTGCCCAACAGGCATTGCTGTGACTGAGAAGCTATGTTCATCCGTTAAATCAACATCGGTAAAGCTTGGGTTACCAACCACGGCAACACCATCTTCGATTGCATTTAAATTGGTGACGGTTAATTCCGGTACATCATTGGTTCCAGTAATCGTCACGGTGACGGTTTCAGTATCCGTGCCACCTAAGCCATCATCGACTGTTACATCAAAAGTGACGTCCTGTGTTTCACCGAGACCAAGACCTTGGAAATCAGTCCCCGGATTAAAGGTATATTCACCGGTTGATGCATCAATGCTCACTGAACCTTGATCTGCCGACATGGCCGTGACAGAGAAAGTATGTGAATCGCCTAAATCGATATCGGTAAAGCTTGGTGTACCAGAAACACTGGTTTCTTCATCGGTCGCTAAATCTGATACCGTTAATACTGGCGCATCGTTGGTGCCGGTAATGGTTACTATCACGGTTTCTGTATCTGTCCCGCCATTACCATCATCAATGGTGACATCAAAACTCACATCTGTGGTTGCACCTAATGCTAGGCTTTGGAAATCTGAACCAGGCGAATAAGTATATTGACCCGAAATTGGATCAATACTCACTGAACCTTGTCCATTAGGCATTGGCGTTACTGAGAAGCTATGTTCATCCGTTAAATCAACATCGGTAAAGCTTGGGTTACCAACCACGGCAATACCATCTTCATCTGCATTTAAGTTGGTGACTGTTAATTCAGGTGCATCATTAGTGCCGGTAATAGTAACGGTAACCGTTTCAGTATCTGTGCCACCTAAACCATCATCGACTGTCACATCAAAGGTGACGTCCTGTGTTTCACCGAGACCAAGACCTTGGAAATCGGTGCCCGGATTAAAGGTATACTCACCCGTTGACGCATCAATGCTCACTGAACCTTGATCTGCCGGCATCGCTGTCACAGAAAAAGTATGTGAATCACCTAAATCAATATCGGTAAAGCTTGGTGTGCCGGAAACACTGGTTTCTTCATCGGTTGCTAAATCTGATACCGTTAAGATGGGTGCATCGTTGGTGCCGGTGATTGTGACTGTCACGGTTTCAGTATCTTTGCCGCCATTACCATCATCAATGGTCACATCAAAGCTGACATCGGTCGTTGCGCCAAGTGCTAGGCTTTGGAAATCTGAACCAGGTGAATAAGTGTATTGGCCATTACCACTATCAATCGAAACAGTTCCCTGTCCTGTAGGCATCGCTGTCACAGAGAACGTATGTGAGTCAGTGATATCTACATCGGTGAAACTTGGGTTACCAACCACGGCAACACCATCTTCGATTGCATTTAAATTGGTGACGGTTAATTCCGGTACATCATTGGTACCAGTAATGGTCACGGTGACGGTTTCAGTATCTGTGCCCCCTAAGCCATCATCGACTGTTACATCAAAGGTGACATCCTGTGTTTCACCGAGACCAAGACCTTGGAAGTCGGTGCCTGGATTAAAGGTATATTCGCCTGTTGATGCATCAATGCTCACTGAACCTTGGTCTGCCGGCATGTCCGTCACAGAGAAAGTATGGGTATCGCCTAAATCAATATCGGTAAAGCTTGGTGTACCGGAAACACTGGTTTCTTCATCGGTCGCTAAATCTGATACCGTTAATACTGGCGCATCGTTGGTGCCGGTAATGGTTACTATCACGGTTTCCGTATCGACTCCACCATTACCATCATCAATGGTGACATCAAAGCTCACATCTGTTGTTGCGCCAAGCGCTAAGCTTTGGAAGTCTGAGCCAGGTGAAAAAGTGTATTGACCTGAAATTGGATCAATCGTCACAGAACCTTGACCAGTTGCCATTGGCGTTACTGAGAAAGTATGTGAGTCAGTGATATCTACATCGGTGAAACTTGGGTTACCAACCACCGCAACACCATCTTCAATCGCATTTAAGTTTGTAACAATTAATTCAGGCGCATCATTAGTCCCCGTAATCGTGACTGTCACGGTTTCAGTATCTGTGCCACCTAACCCATCATCCACCGTCACATCAAAAGTGACGTCCTGAGTTTCACCTAAACCAAGACCTTGGAAGTCGGTGCCTAGATTAAAGGTATATTCACCGGTTGACGCATCAATGCTCACAGAGCCTTGATCTGCAGGCATAGCCGTGACAGAGAAAGTATGGGTATCGCCTAAATCGATATCGGTAAAGCTTGGTGTACCGGAAACACTGGTTTCTTCATCGGTTGCTAAATCTGATACCGATAAGATGGGTGCATCGTTGGTGCCAGTGATCGTCACGGTAACGGTTTCGGTATCTGTCCCACCATTGCCATCATCAATGGTGACATCAAAGCTCACATCGGTCGTTGCGCCTAATGCTAAGCTTTGGAAATCTGAGCCAGGTGCATAAGTGTATTGACCTGAAATTGGATCGATAGCCACAGAACCTTGCCCAACAGGCATAGGTGTGACTGAGAAGCTATGGTTCATCCGTTAAATCAACATCGGTAAAGCTTGGGTTACCAACCACCGCAACACCATCTTCGATAGCATTTAAGTTGCTAACAGTTAATTCAGGTGCATCATTAGTGCCGGTAATAGTAACGGTAACCGTTTCAGTATCCGTGCCGCCTAGACCATCATCCACGGTCACATCAAAAGTGACGTCCTGAGTTTCACCTAAACCAAGACCTTGGAAGTCTGTGCCTGGATTAAAGGTATATTCGCCCGTTGTCGCGTCAATGCTCACAGAGCCTTGATCTGCTGGCATGGCTGTCACAGAGAAAGTATGGGTATCGCCTAAATCAATATCACTAAAGCTTGGTGTACCCGAAACACTGGTTTCTTCATCAGTTGCTAAATCTGATACCGTTAAGATTGGCGCATCGTTGGTGCCAGTGATCGTCACGGTGACAGTTTCTGTATCAACTCCACCATTACCATCATCAATGGTGACATCAAAACTCACATCGGTTGTCGCCCCTAATGCTAAGCTTTGGAAATCTGAACCAGGCGAATAAGTATATTGTCCCGAAATTGGATCAATAGCCACAGAACCTTGTCCATTAGGCATTGGAGTTACTGAGAAGCTATGTTCATCCGTTAAATCAACATCAGTAAAGCTTGGGTTACCAATCACGGCAACGCCATCTTCAATCGCATTTAAGTTGCTAACAGTTAATTCTGGTGCATCATTGGTACCGGTAATAGTAACAGTAACCGTTTCAGTATCTGTGCCCCCTAAGCCATCATCGACTGTTACATCAAAAGTGACATCCTGTGTTTCCCCGAGACCAAGACCTTGGAAATCGGTGCCAGGGTTAAAGGTATATTCACCCGTTGATGCATCAATGCTGACAGAGCCTTGATCTGCAGGCATCGCTGTCACAGAGAAAGTATGGGTATCGCCTAAGTCGATATCGGTAAAGCTTGGTGTGCCGGAAACTGTCGTTTCTTCATCAGTTGCTAAATCTGACACGGTTAAGATGGGTGCATCGTTGGTACCGGTAATAGTGACGGTGACAGTTTCTGTATCGACTCCACCATTACCATCATCAATGGTCACATCAAAACTCACATCGGTCGTTACGCCAAGCGCTAGGCTTTGGAAATCTGAGCCAGGTGAATAAGTGTATTGTCCTGAAATTGGATCAATACTCACTGAACCTTGCCCAACTGGCATCGCTGTGACTGAGAAAGTATGTTCATCCGTTAAATCAACATCGGTAAAGCTTGGTGTACCAACAACAGAAACACCGTCTTCATCAGCAGATAAATTAGTAACCGATAATACAGGCGCGTCATTAGTCCCAGTAATCGTGACTGTCACAGTTTCAGTATCTGTGCCACCTAAGCCATCATCTACCGTCACATCAAAAGTAACATGCTTGCGTTTCACCTAAACCAAGACCTTGGAAATCGGTGCCTGGATTAAAGGTATATTCACCCGTTGACGCATCAATGCTCACCGAGCCTTGATCCGCAGGCATAGCCGTGACAGAGAAAGTATGGGTATCGCCTAAATCAATATCGGTAAAGCTTGGTGTGCCCGAAACACTGGTTTCTTCATCGGTTGCTAAATCTGATACCGTTAAGATGGGTGCATCGTTGGTACCGGTAATAGTGACGGTGACAGTTTCTGTATCAACTCCACCATTACCATCATCAATGGTCACATCAAAACTCACATCGGTCGTTGCCCCAAGCGCTAGGCTTTGGAAGTCTGAACCTGGTGAATAAGTGTATTGACCATTACCACTATCAATCGAAACAGTTCCTTGTCCTACAAACATCGGGCTAACAGAGAACGTATGATCATCCGTTAAATCAACATCTGCAAAAGTGGCATTACCAACAACTGAAGCACCATCTTCGATAGTGTTTAAATTAGTCACTGCGACAATAGGTGCATCATTAGTACCAGTGATAGTGACAGTAACTGTTTCAGTATCCGTGCCACCTAAGCCATCATCCACTGTTACAACAAAAGAGACATCTTTCGTTTCACCTAATGCTAAACTTTGGAAATCTGAACCAGGATCATAAATATATTCACCCGTATTTGCATCTATGCTGACAGAAACCTTCACCATCTGGCATTGATGTAACTGAATAAGAATGAACATCAGTAGTATCAGCATCAACTAATCTAACAAAACCAGAAACTGGCTCACCATCTTCAAAAACTCTTTCTGTCGCTCTATCTGCGAGCAACAATTGGTGCATCATTACTGCCTGTTATGGTAACTATTACGGTTTCAGTATCAATAGCACCTTGATCGTCTGTTACTGTTACATCAAAAGTAACCTCCGTTGTTTCCCCTAAAGCAAGGCTTTGGAAATCGGAACCAGGATTATAAGTATATTGACCTGTACCACTATCAATATAAACCTCACCTTGGCCATCAGGCATCGAAGTAACCGAAAATGTATGAGAATCAGTTAAATCAACATCCGTAAAGCTTGGGTTACCAACCACTGAAGCGCCATCTTCAATTGCATTTAAGTTGCTAACAGTTAGTTCAGGTGCATCATTGGTACCGGTAATAGTAACGGTAACCGTTTCAGTATCCATGCCACCTAAGCCATCATCTACGGTAACATCAAAAGTCACTTCCTGAGTTTCACCTATAGCAAGGCTTTGAAAGTCCGCACCTGGATCAAAAGTATATTCACCTGAAATTTCATCAATACTTACAGTACCTTGACCATCAGGCATTGCAGTTACGGAGAAAGTATGTGAATCACCTAAATCAATATCTGTAAAAGTTGGCATTCCAGAAATAGCAGTATCTTCATCAATCGCTAAATCAGCAACTGTTAATGCAGGCGCATCATTCGTACCGGTTATAGTAACGGTCACAGTTTCAGTATCTGTTCCGCCATTTCCATCATTAATAGACACATCAAAGCTCACATCGGTAGTTGCACCTAAAGCTAAACTTTGAAAATCCGATCCGGGGTTATAAGTATATTCGCCTGTGATGCTATCAATAGAAACAGCACCTTGATTAGCTGGCATAGGTGAGACTGAAAAAGTATGGTTATCGGTTAAATCTAAATCAACAAAGCTTGGTGTACCCGTTACTGATACGCCATCTTCAACTGCATTTAAATTAACAACACTTAATTCAGGGGAATCATTCGTTCCAGTCACAGTAATAGTCGCAGTTGAAGTGGATGTCGCACCATTTTCATCACTCACCACGTAAGTCACTACAACATCTTGTGTTTCACCAGCGCCTAAATGATCAAAATCAGAATTGGCAGTAAAAACAACTTGATTGTTAGCATCAATCGTTGCAGAGCCCAATGGAGTAGAAACTGAGTCAAGTGTTAGAATATCACCATCATCTGAGTCAGTGTCATTCACTAATACATCAATAGTGACACTATCATCTTCAGAAACCACCCCACTATCAACTGACGCTACTGGTGCATCGTTACTACCAGTGACTGTAACAGTAACTGTCTCAGTACTGGTTCCGCCATTACCATCATCAATAGTCACATCAAAGGAAACATCTGTGCTTGCACCCAAGGCTAGGTTTTGGAAATCACTACCCGGGTTAAAAGTATATTCGCCAGTTGTTGGGTCAATACTGACAGAACCTTGACCTGCATCCATTTCTGTTACAGAAAAAGTATGTGAATCTGTTAAATCAACATCAGTGAAGTTAACATTGCCAGTAACTGGTGCGCCATCTTCAACAGCGTCAAGATTTGTAACAGTTAATTGCGGAGTATCATTAGCTCCGGTGATACTAACAAAAACGGTTTCGGTATCAGTTCCACCATTACCGTCATCAACAGTAATATCGAAGGAAATATTGGTAGTTTCACCAAGTCCAAGCTGTTGAAAGTCGTCACCTGGGGTATAAGTATATTCACCAGAAGTAGAATCAATACTCACTGTACCTTGGCCTACTTGCAAAGCACTAACAGAAAATGTATGGCTATCAGTTAAATCTATATCAGTAAAAGTTGCCTGGCCTGAGATAGCATTTCCATCTTCAATTGTAGAAATATCTTCAACTGTTAATTCTGGTGCATCATTCACAGGAGCAACATTCAGCGTAACAGTTGTTGGAGATGAGGTCGTATCATTGTCATCTTGAACAGTGTAAGAAAAATTGTCTGTGCCATTATAATTTGCATTTGGCGTGTAAGTCACTTCACCTGTAATGGAGTCAACTGATAGCGAGCCATTGCTTGGAGGAGTAATAATGACCAAACTAGCAGGGTTTATTTGTCCATCTAAGTCGGTATCATTAGCTAATACATCTATAATTATACTACCGTCTTCTGAAACAGTTGCAGTATCAGAATTGGCAACAGGAATATTATTTACAGCTGTAACTGTCGTGTTGATAACAAATTCTGATTGAAAATCGAACCCAGACGTATCAAAGTTAGAGGCGCTGATTGTTTCTGATGCATCTCGATCGATATCAACTGCTAAAGAATATCCTTCACCATCAACATTACCGGCGACTGTTTCAGTGTCTTCATCGAGAATTGCATCTTCATCTGCATTTTCTATTGCGTGCTTGAATTTCTTCGATTTCATTTAAAATATCAGCATCAATAAGCTCTAAATCACTTTCAATTTCTTCGGAGATTAACCCATTTTCATCGGTAATATCAGCTTCGGTATATAATAACTTGCTATCTTCATCAATCGTAGTATTTGTAGAAGCATTGTTATTAGTATTTTGTTCATTACTCATGAGCTATCTCTCCAGAAACGGAACTTAATGTAGTCGGTATAATTTAACAAATTCAAATGAAATTTAGATAACACCCATGAATTATTTTATATATCAGGGGGATATCAACAAATCTTTATATAAAGAACCCTTTATTTATATATCGTTTTTTGTTGATATTTTTCAGAGGAAAATGAATATTTAAAGTCTTTATTATAATACATAGTGAGTATTATTTCTAAATATAGCATCAAATTTATAACCATGAATTTACTAAGTCTTTTTAATATTGATTAAAATTTTAAGTAAATAATAAGAATAGTACTGATTGTAGAAAATTGGTGAAATAATATGAAAATATATCAATTAAAGTAGCCATTAAAAAATAGCTACTTATTACTAAGATCATGCATATTAAATATGCGTGAAAAACTTAAATAGAATCATTAACAAGCATTGCATTTAACACATAACCTAAACGCTTAATGTCTTCCCCTATTACAACTGGGTCAATACTGGAAAAATTCAAACGTAAATTATTAGTGCAATTCGAAGATACGTAAAAGGGATCACTTGGAACAAAAGCAACATTCTGTTTAATGGCTTTATTGAATAATGTCATCGAAGATAAAGTCTGTGGTAATGTTACCCAAAGGAAAATGCCACCTTTTGGGTGAAAATAATTAACTTGCGCTGGAAAATAGCGTTTGATGGCGTTATCCATTACCAGCTTCTGCTGGCCATAAACGGACACTATTCTAGTGATATGGACATAGAGCAAAAAAAAGGAGACATAATGTCTCCTTCAACTTTTATACTAATCAGTAATGATTAAGCTAATGCTTTTTTAGCAACTTCTACTAAATGTGCAAATGTTGCTTTATCAAATACTGCAATATCAGCAAGGATCTTACGATCGATTTCAACAGAAGCCTTTTTAAGACCATTGATGAAACGGCTGTAAGATAGACCGCTAACACGAGATGCGGCTGTTAATACGTGCAATCCATAGTTGACGGAAAACACGTTTACGTTGACGACGGTCACGGTAAGCGTATTGTCCTGCTTTAGTTACTGCTTGTACTGCTACGCGATAAACACGTGAACGAGCACCGTAATAACCTTTGGCTTGTTTTAAGACTTTTTTATGACGTGCACGAGCTTGTACACCGCGTTTTACTCTTGGCATTTTCTATTCCTTACTTAAGCGAATGGTAACATTCTGTTAATACTCGGTACATCTACTTTTGCTACCATGCTTTGTGCACGTAGGTGACGCTTACGCTTAGTAGATTTCTTAGTAAGGATGTGACGTAAATGTGATTGTTTACGTTTAAAGTCGCCAGAAGCAGTCTTTTTAAAGCGCTTTGGCAAGACCTTTGTTTGATTTCATTTTAGGCATTGCGAACTCCGCATTGTTCTAAGTTAATATAAACCAGTAAGGCGAACCGAAAAATCGGCTACTTTATGCCTTAGCTAGCACGTTTAGGGCCAAGTACCATCACCATTTGACGACCTTCCATTTTCGGGAAAGACTCAACATTTGATATCTCTTCTAAATCCGCTTTGATACGGTTTAGAAGATCTAGTCCAAGTGATTGGTGTGCCATTTCACGACCACGATAACGTAGTGTTACTTTAGCCTTGTTACCCTCTGTTAAAAAGCGAGTCAGGTTGCGTAGTTTTACCTGATAATCGCCTTCGTCAGTTCCAGGACGGAATTTTATTTCCTTTAACTGGACCTGAACTTGCTTTTTCCGCTGTTCTTTAGCGGATTTGCTCTTTTCATAGAGAAATTTGCCATAATTCATGATGCGACAAACTGGCGGTTCAGCATTTGGGCTGATTTCAACAAGATCTAAGTTTTGTTGAAACGCCATATCTTTAGCTTCTTCAAGAGAAGTAACACCTATTGGCTTGCCTTCTGAGTCTGATAAACGAACTTCTGTTCCAGTGATCTCTTCATTCAAGCGATGTTTATTGCCCTGTTGTGGGGCTTTTCTTGCACCTTTTATAACAAATTCCTCCAAAATAATTATCGACGTGTGTTGATCTCTTCGTTAATTTGGTTAATAAAGTCATCGACTTTAATTTTACCAAGATCATCACCTTTACGTGTTCTAACAGCAACTTCATTTGCTTCTACTTCTTTATCACCAACGACAAGTAAGTATGGAACACGCTTTAATGTATGCTCGCGGATTTTAAAGCCTATCTTCTCATTTCTCAAGTCCGAAATGGCTCTAATACCTGATTTTTTCAATTTATTTACAACTTCATGCACAAAATCAGACTGTTTATCAGTAATATTCATTACAACCACTTGTTGTGGCGATAACCAAGTTGGATAAATGCCTGCGTATTCTTCTGTTAAAATACCAATAAAGCGTTCTAACGAACCAAGAATTGCACGATGTATCATAACAGGTGTATGACGTTCGTTGTCTTCACCAACATAAGTTGCGTCTAATCGACCTGGCATTGAAAAATCTAACTGTATTGTACCACATTGCCACGCACGACCTAGACAATCATGCAAAGTAAATTCAATTTTAGGACCATAAAAGGCACCTTCACCTGGTAAATAAGAGAATTTGATGTCATTTTCAGCTAATGCGTTAGCAAGCGGTCGCTTCAGATTTATCCCAAGTAGCGTCATCACCAACACGTTGTTCAGGGCGAGTTGATAATTTTACTTCGATATCTTCAAAACCAAATGTTTTATAACATTCAAAAACCATGTTAATACAGGCAGACACTTCCTCTAATACTTGATCTTCAGTACAGAATATGTGCGCATCATCTTGAGTAAAACCACGAACTCGCATTAAACCATGCAATGAACCCGATGGCTCGTTGCGATGACATGAACCAAATTCAGATAAACGCATTGGTAAATCACGATAAGATTTAAGACCCTGGTTAAATATTTGTACGTGACCAGGGCAGTTCATTGGCTTAATAGCATAGTCACGATTTTCACTACAAGTACAGAACATTGCGTCTTTATACTTGTCCCAATGACCAGATTTTTCCCATAAAGAGCGATCTAATATTTGTGGTGCTTTTACTTCTTGATAACCAAATTCAACTGTTTGTTGACGAATATAACTTTCAAGCTCACGATATATTGTCCAGCCATTTGGATGCCAAAATACCATACCTGGCGCTTCTTCCTGCATATGGTAAAGGTCTAATTGCTTACCAATCTTACGATGGTCACGTTTAGCGACTTCTTCCAAGCGTTTCAAATAGGCTTTAAGTTGTTTTTTATCTGCCCATGCTGTGCCATAAATACGCTGTAACATTTTGTTATCAGAGTCACCACGCCAATAAGCACCTGCAACTTTCATTAACTTAAAGTATTGGCTAAATTTCATGGTTGGTACATGAGGACCACGACACATATCGATGTATTCTTCATGATGATATAAGCCAGGGCGATCATCTTTATCGATGCCCTCTAAAATTTCTAATTTATATGGCTCATCACGTTCTTTAAAAACAGCAATTGCTTCATCAACCGAAACTTTCTTTTTAACCACTGAATAATTTGTTTTAACTAACGTATTCATTAGTTTTTCTATTTTAGCCAATTCTTCATCATTGATAATGACATCAACATCAATGTCATAATAAAAACCATTATCAATGGTTGGCCCGATCGCCATTTTAGCCTGAGGATAAAGCTGTTTAACAGCGTGGCCTAGAAGGTGTGCACATGAATGACGTAAAATCTCTAAACCTTCATCATCCTTAGCGGTGATGATTGAAATATTAGCATCCTGTTCAATAGGATCGCAGGCATCAACGAGTTTTCCATCAACTCGGCCAGCAATACACGCTTTTGCAAGACCAGGACCGATGTCGGCAACAATTTCCATGATTGAAGTAGTGTTATCGAATTGACGTTGATTTCCGTCGGGAAGTGTAATTATTGGCATTTTTTATTATCCTCGCAGTGATGCTTCAAACCAAGAAGCATATGTCTTATTAATCCATAAATTGGCCGCACATTCTAAAGCATATAAATAAACTTTTAAAGGCCCTAATACACTAAAATAAAGGATTTATGGATAATAGAAGATAACACTAAAAAGCGTTATTTTGATTTTGTCGATTTAGTAGCAGGCACTGAAAGCTCAGAAAAAAGACCGCCCTTGAATAAGCTTTGAACCATCTCTTTATTTGATGCTAAATATAACCCTAATTCTTCAAGCTGTTGATCATCTAAAGTCACTGAGCTTTCACTTAAAAATTCAGCGAGCTGATCTGCACTATCCAACATTTTATCGTAGGCATCTGCTTCTTTTTTGCTGGTAAAGGTCATTTTTTCAACACCCTTTCGTTCTACTATGTATTTAATGATGACTGCCACGGTAGCCTCTTCTATATTTGATTAATCATGGTTTTATATACAGTAAATGTTTTTTGTGAATAATGCAACTTTTGTTAGTATACTAGGTTACAAATGCAGTTAAATTTAACCATTACTGAAGAAAGTTATCGAATGAAAACAATCATCTGCCGACATTGTGATATGACTTCCATCGTACCAGAGTTAAAAACTGGCCATGCTCGCAAAATGTATCAGATGTGATCGTGTTATCTATAAAAATAGCTGGTGTGATCCTGCAGGATTTATGGCGCTGTGTTTAACCGCGCTAATAATAACTATTCCTGCATTCAATTTACCCTTAATTACCATTCATTTATTAGGTATAACCGAAGAAACTAATCTAATTCAAGGTGCTCTAATGATGATAAATATTGCACCAATCGTGTCTTTTGTTGTTATTTTCTGTGCTGTGATTGCGCCAACTTTATTGATTCTAAGTATTGCCATTAGTAGTGCTTACTTAACTTTTAAAATTAAAGCACCTTTTCTTCCTAAAATTTTTAAAATTACGCGTTTATTAGTACATTGGTCAATGCTGGAAGTTTATATGGTGAGTTTAATGGTCGCTATGTTTAAACTTAAAAACTATGCAGATTTACATTTGGGTGCTGGTTTCTATTTCTTTGTTGTACTATTAATCATAAACATGACAATTATTGCGAACTATAGTAATCATCAATATTGGGAAAAATACCAAAACCTATGATATTAAAAGCAATCGCTGGTAAAACAGGAAAAGAGCAAGATTTACAAGTCTGCTCAGTATGTGGTAAATATAGTAGTATTAAGGAACACCACTCTAAGTGCCCTACCTGCGACAATGAGATTGTATTACGCAAAAAACATAGTTTACAAAAACTTGGGCGTTACTGATCACCGCATCCATTTTTATTGTGCCTGCGAATATTTATCCTATTACATATTTATTAAAAAATAGTGTTTTATTACCCGATACTATTTTTAGTGGCATCATTTATTTATTTGAAAATAATATGCAGGGTATCGCAATAATAGTGTTTATTGCTTCTATATTAGTACCAATTTTAAAAATTTTAACCTTAGGTTTTATTGTACTTGCTGTGCAATTAGGCTGGCAATTTTCGGCAAAAAAACAATTGTTGATTTTTTCCTTTGTAGATTGGATTGGTAAATGGTCAATATTAGATTTATTTGTTATCTCAATTATGGTTGCAGCCTTTGATAAGGGCAATTTATTATCAGTTTATCCTGGCATTGCCGCTTCATCTTTTACAATTGTAGTCATCACTACTCTATTTGCTAAGCAAACAGTTTTGATACACGACTTATTTTCGACGAGCAACAGGACAGAATAAAAAAATTTCAGGACAAAGCATAATATGACAGAACAAATTTCAAATACACATGCTAGCTCGGTTAAAATAAAATCTATTTCACCAATTTGGTTCTTGCCTATAGTAGTCGCAATGTTAGGTTTTTGGATATTATTTCAAAATGTAACCAACGCAAATACAACTATTAATATTCATTTTCAACATGCTGATAGTATTATCGTTGATAAGACTCGTATTCGTTATAAAGGCGTAATTGTAGGTACCGTTAAAAGAGTCGAACTCGATAGTGAAAGTGGCGTTAATGTCATTGCTGAAATAGAAGCCCACGCAAAATTTATGCTACGTCAAGGAACTCAATTTTGGTTAGTGTCTCCAAAGGCCTCACTAACTTCAATATCTGGTTTAGACACATTATTTTCTGGTAGTTATATTAACCTTACGCCAGAAACCAGGTGATACTGAATCAAATTTTATTGCCGTCGCAGAACAACCAATTTCAATCCCAGATAATGCACTTTTAGTAAACTTAACAAGTAAAGATGCTACTTCGATAAGTGTTGGTACACCACTATTTTACAAAAACATAAAAGTGGGTGAAGTCGCACGTATTAGATTAGCTAAAGACAACCAGCACATAGATATTAATGCTTTTATCAATGATAAATACAGTCATTTAATCAAAGAAGATAGTAAGTTTTGGAATATCAGCGGATTAGCCGCAAATGTTTCACCATCGGGAGTTAATATAAAATTAGAAAGCCTCACTTCACTGATTGCAGGGGGATTACTTTTAGTTCTCCTAATGAAAGTATGCAACTTCTTGACGACCACACCTTCACCCTCTATAAAAGCATCGAACAAAGTAATATCGGAGTAAATATATCGCTAATTTTAAATAATATAAACAACTTACCTAAGGGTGCTGGCATATTATTTAAAGGTCATGGTATTGGCCGAATAACTGATATTCAATATTCTATGGAAGCACAACATTTTATCGCCAGTGCGACCATTAACCCACAGTTTAAAGAATTAATTACTGAAGACGCACAATTCTGGTTAGAGAAGACTTCATTTTCGTTTTCTAAAATAGAAAACATTGGTAATATCATCACGGGCGATTTTATAGGTTTTGCTCCTGCAAAGGTAAAGGCGAATACAAAGCAAAAAACAAATCAACAGATAAAAAACATACTTTTGTTGTACAGCAAATTAAAGCCCCTGCTTTACCTGGTCTAGAACTATTATTACTCGCAGACGATGCAACTGGCCTTAATATTGGAGATCCTATTTCTTATCAGGGACTTGAAATTGGACATATTGGTGTAATGAAATTTTCCGATAACGGACAGTTCATCGAGACTATCATAAGAATTAATCATCAATACCAATATTTAATTACTAGCAGTAGCCAATTTTATCTTTTGAATGGTATAAGCGTTAAAGCCTCTTTAAAAGGTTTCGAGGTACAATCCTCTCCAATTAAAAATTTAGTCTCGGGTGGCATTGGTTTGTATAATAAATTCCCCGTCAGAAAAAACCAACAAACCACAAAACTTCATGACAACATTAAATTTAGACTTTATCCCTCTAAATCGATGGCTAAAATTGGTAAAAATGTTTTCAGTGAACCCTACACTGTATCCTTATTAAGCAAACAACTTCCATCAATTAGCGAAGGGTCACCAGTTTATTATCATAAGTTTCCGATTGGAGAAGTGAGCCATTTTGCGATGGACAAAAATGGATTAATGCGCACAACGCTTGCAATCAAAGGACAATATAAACACCTAATAGAAGACAGAAGTGTATTTTGGAATGTCAGTGGTATTAAAGTAGATGCCGGTTTATCAGGGGTTAAAGTTGAAGCTGATTCGTTATTATCCGTTATCAGTGGTGGCATAGCTGTCGATGTTGCATCCAGTACAACAAACAACCGATTTGAAAGCGGTGAGTTCCGTCTCTTTGAAAGCAACCAACAGGCAACATCACCAGCGAAAGAAATAACGATTATCTTTGACGAAGCCTATGAATTACAAATAGGTACTAAGTTGCGCCTTAAGGGATTAGAAGTTGGAGAAATTATTTCTTTGACTTTGAATAACAAACAACAAGTACAGGCGAAAGCTGAAATTCAGGCGCAGTTTATTAAACAAGTTAGTAAACAAAATACACGCTTCTGGATAATTCGTAGTGAATTATCCTTAGCGGGAGCTAAGAATCTATCTACTATTATTACTGGTGTTTACTTAAACGTACAACCTGGAGAAGGAAAGCTTACGACACAATTTATTGGTGAAGCAAACGCCCCATTAATTGCTAACCAAAAAATAGGATTACCAATTATATTAGTCGCTGATAATGCCGGTGCGACAGAAATAGGAAGCCCTGTTTATCATCGCCAAATTCAAATCGGTGAAGTAGTTGATAAACAGCTTAATGATTCTTTTTCTGTCGCAGAAATAACACTAAATATCTATCCGAAATATACACACGTAATTAGAGAAAACTCTATATTCTGGCCTGCATCAGGTTTTAACCTAGATATAGGCATTACAGGAGCAAGCCTTAAATCAACCTCCTTGACCTCTTTGATAAAAGGAGGTGTTAACATGAGCACACCAGATAACAAAGCATTACAACCCAAGGCTAAAGCCTTCTCAAAGTATAATCTAAAAACTTATTTTGATGAAGATTGGTTAAAATGGAAGTTAGAAATACCTAAATAAAAGGTAGAAAGCTCGAAAGCCCTGTAGCCTTATAGCCTTAAAACCTTATAGCCTTATAGCCTTATAGCCTTATAGCCTTATAGCCTTAAAGCCTTAAAACCTTATAGCCTTATAGCCTTATATCTGATTTTAAAAGGACAATCCGTGACAAATAGTGTACAAAACAATAAATTATTACCGCAGGCATTTATCGATAAAATGGCGGGTATTTTACCAGAAAACCTCGATTTACAAACATTTGTAGACAGTTGTCATCAGCCATTAAGACGTGCGATAAGAGTTAATACACTAAAAATATCAGTGGAAGACTTCAAACAACGTGCTATTGAGCACCAATGGAAACTAACTCCTATCCCTTGGTGTGAAGAAGGTTTTTGGATTGATGGTGTAGAATTAAACAAACAACAAACACCACTAGGTAATAGCTTTGAACATTTAGCGGGTCTTTTCTATATTCAAGAAGCTAGCTCAATGTTACCTGTTAGTGCTCTATTTCATCACTTTAAAAACACAGAAAATTGCACATTACTTGATGCGGCAGATCACTCCTGGTTCAAAAACAACACAAATGGTCGCTAAATTAAATAATAAAAGTTTAATCGTTGCTAACGAGTTTTCATCGAGCCGTATAAAAATGTTACATGCTAACTTACAACGCTGTGGCATTAAAAATGTAGCTTTAACACACTTTGATGCCAAAGTATTTGGCAGTTGGATTCCAGATACCTTTGATGCCATATTACTCGATGCACCCTGTTCAGGTGAAGGTACTGTTCGCAAGGATAAATTAGCGATGAAGAACTGGGATCAACAAGCTATCGATTCCATTGCTTTAATGCAACAGGGGTTAATTGAAAGTGCTTTTCATGCCTTAAAAGAAAATGGTATTTTAATATATTCAACCTGTACTTTAAGTCATGAAGAAAACCAAGATATCTGCCAATTTTTAAAAAGTTCATATCCAGATGCAGTAGAGTTTCTATCTTTAACTGATTTATTTTCACAAGCAGATAAAACTGTTACCGAGGAAGGGTTCCTGCATATTTGGCCTCAGGTATATGATAGCGAAGGTTTCTTTGTTGCAGACTATTCGTAAATCAAATAAAACTTCTCCAGAACTATCACGTAAGCGCTTAGGTAAATTACCCTTCAACCGCCCTTCTCGTCAAAAAGAAGCTGAGTTATATACCTACTTTAAGAATCAATTTGGCATTACAAATATTGACGGTATGTTATATCAGCGTGATAAAGAATTGTGGCTGTTCCCTGATAATATAAAACCCTTGATGAATAAAATACGCTTTTCACGTTTAGGTATTAGGGTTGCTGAAGAATTTGGTAATGTTCGCAAAAGTGGTTTTAAAACACAGCATGAATTTATTATTGCCTTTGCAAAACAAGCCAATAAAAATATTATTGAACTCAACGCAACACAAGCAAAAGAATACTTTCAAGGAAAAGATATTAGAGAGTTAAATTTTTCAACAAAAAATGCACCTTCTAAAGGATCCTCTGGAGAGATTTTAGTCAGTTACCGTGATGAAATTATCGGATTAGGTAAATTAGTTAGCAATCGATTAAAGAACAACCTGCCACGAGAAATGATCCGAGATAATAATTTATTTGATAAATAAGAATAATTATAGGTTTGAATGAATATTGTTTTAAATCAGCCAATCTAAAAGAATAACTCAGTAAAAGCGTCTATAAACCGATCTCTATTCATTCTTATCGTTTTTATGGCGCGATCAACATTTACTAAGGAACGACTTTGATGTTGTTTTATAAAGGCGTTAATAGTGTCATGGTTTTTTTGATGTTGTTCAACTAACTCCTGAAAACCACTTCTACTCTCATAACGCTTTATACGCTGGGAATGTAGCCATAACCCAAAACGACATTCGCTATGTTCAAGCTGTAGAGGCGTTTCACTTTTTCCTAGAAAAGAAGCAATAACCTTATTAGCCCAAACTTTATGTTCAGTTATTGCATATAATAACTCTGAATCATCGCGTGGAAGTGTTTTAGCCTCGCGCCATTCTAATGGCGGCTTCCACTGACTTATCCATTTAATGATATCGTCTACAGGCATAGGCTTTCCAATTAAATTACCTTGTGCTTCTTCACAGCCTAACCTTAACAACATACTTCCTTGCTCTACATTCTCGACACCTTCTGCAATAATCTCTCTACGAAAGGCATTTGCTAAACTAATAACGCCTTCCAAAATAGCCATATCATCTATATTATCAAGCATATTACGAACAAAACTTTGGTCTATTTTTAACTGTTTTGCAGGAAGGTTTTTTAGATAAGTTAACGATGAGTAACCAGTTCCAAAATCATCAAGTAAAAAAACAATACCGATTTTATTACACTCTTTCATAATATATAGAATATCATTTATATTTTCTAAGGCGCGACTTTCTAAAATTTCAAACTTGAAATCACTTGTACTGACCTCAGGATATTTCTCTAATAGCTGTAACAATTTTAAAATAAAATCATTTTCTTGTAGTTGTAGTGGACTAATGTTGATGCTAACGATGATATGCAAATTTTCTTTTTCCATTGCATTATCTGTCTTAAAATATCTTCAATAACCCAATAACCCAAACGAACAGAAAGTTGATGATTTTCTATTGCCGGTAAAAACTCAGCAGGATATAGCAAGCCATCTTCGGGATGTTTCCAACGAATAAGGGCTTCTGCTCCTATCATTTTGCCACTTCGCATATTAATTTTAGGCTGATAATGCATTACAAATTCTTTGTTGTTTATCGCATTTTCTATGGTCTCTAAGTTTTCATGATGACTACGAATATCTTTATCTTGTTTCATATCGAAAATATGGAAACGATTTTTTCCCGATAATTTTGCTTGGTACATTGCTTGATCTGCATGACGCAAAAGCTGATCTGCATCTAAATAATCATTATGATCATAAAAGGTAACGCCAATGCTAGCTGATACTTGCATTGAAATATTATTTATCAAGATAGGCTGTGAAACGGTCTCCAAAATTCTGTTTAGCATAATAAACGCATCCTGTTCATTGCTTAACTCAGGCAGAATAATGACAAATTCATCTCCCCCAAATCGACCAATAGAATCAGCATTCCTTAGTACCTGTTTCATCTTATTTGATAAATACTTTAACAATAAATCCCCATTATTATGACCATAGCTATCATTAATTTCTTTAAAACCATCTAAGTCTAAATAAATAACCGCTAAAATAAACTCATTACGTTTTATTTGCAGCATAGCTTGATGAAGTCTATCGGAAAGTAACATACGATTAGGGAGGTTTGTTAGAGTGTCATAATGTGCCATATATTCGAGACGATTTTGTTGCTCTCTCAAGACACTAATATCTTCTCCAGAACTTAAGGTACCGATAATTTTGTTATTTTCATCATAAAGACAGGCATTATGCCAAGCAATCAGGCGAGATTTCTTAAAACTATTTACAATTGAATTTTCAAAGTACTCTATTCCTTTAAGGTTTCCTTTTATCATATCCAAAAAAGCAGGATAAGTTTTCTGCACTCCCTCTGGTTGAGGTAAACAAAATGTAAACCAATTTTTTCCGATCAACTCTTCAGCTGTGTAGCCTAATAATTCGCATCCTTTACGATTAATAAGTGTAATCTTGCCTTGTAAATCTAAGGAAACAATAATTGCTTCAACGGTATTAAGGTAATACTCAAACAGATTTCTTTCTTTGAGTAAATTTCGTTCAAGCTGTTTTCTTTCTGTAATGTCTCTTGCAATGCCTAAAACACCAATAACCAAACCTGTTTGATCATGTATCGGTACCTTAGTGGTTGAAACTGTTTCTTGACGTTGATCATTAGCAAATGTAAGGACTTCTTCATTTTTATTAACGGCATTGGTTCGCATTACTTTTTTATCGTTTTCAAGAAAATAAGAAGCTTGTTCTTTTTCTACAAAATCAAAATCCGTTTTTCCAATAATGTCTTCTTCTTTTGCACCAAAAAAATCTTCAAAGCGTGAATTGCATAAACGATATACCCCGTTGATATCTTTTAACCATACTAGATCGGGAATTTCTTTTAGCAGGCTTTTCAGGAAAGTACGTTCATTAGAAAGAGCTAACTCGTTATCTCTTCTTTCTTCAATATTAAAAAGAAGTTTAGAAAAAGTTCAAGTAGCTTGATTTCACGATCTAAAAAAGTATGGTGAGTTTTAACGCTGTCAAAGCCGATAAACCCTTTGCACTTATCCAGCCCGAAAATGGGGAAAGTAACTAAGCTTTTTATATCCTGCTGAAGCAAAATATTACGCAGTTCTATATTTTCAAGGTCATATACATCCTGGATTAAGATATAATCACCATTTTGATGTGTTTCAATCCAATGTTTTGAAACTTTTATAGGAACATTTTTTAGCGTCTCAATTTGTGGTTCAATACCTTCGTTACACCATTCATAAGTATTAGTAGCGACTTCTTTGGAAAAATCATAAGCAAAAATATAGGAACGATCGGCACCTACATAATTAGCCATTTTTTGTAGTCCGTTTTGAATGTAGTTATCAATTTCATCTAAAGGAAGGCTTACGAAGTCAGTGGAAAGTTCTAATAGTAAATCACTATATAGCTTGTGTTTATCTATTTCCTTTTCAGATACTTGATGTTCTTTAAGCTCCTTCATGAGATGTAGGGTATTTGTCGATAATGTACTGTAAATGGAGAGAATGATATCAATAAGAAGGCGAGTCGAACCACTCATACGAATTTTAGCTCTCTGTTTAGCAGAATCTAAATCTAGCCCTTCTTGCAATGCAAAAATGATGTGTGACATATGGCGATCTGTATCGAGGATGTGAGAAGCCAACCATTTCGACAAAAAACCTAATGCTTGTTCTGCAATCTCATTAAGAGGTGCACCTTGTTGGGCATTTTTTAATTTTAAAACTGTTGTAACAAATTCCTGATGAACCGCTTGATGTGCACTATCTAAATCATCGTTAGGTAAGTATTCATGCCAAAGCTTTTCTTCAGTTTTAAAATGGTACTCAGTATAACTGATCAACTCGTCAAAAATTGTAGCAAGAGATTCTTCACTTGCATCATAAGCTACATGGCTAGCTAAGCGATTAATGATCTCTACAAGTTTACGGTGTTGCTTATCTATCGAAGCTAATCCGGTATTAAAATGTTCATCCCAAGGAAAAATATCAACACTTTTCATTTTAGACCTTTTATCCAGATTACATAACGTCTTTATCTGCTTTAAATCATAGACCAGTTTGAAAATTTTTATTGTTACAGTAACTTAAATATTTGAGTAAAAGTGAAATGTTGGTGATTAAAATTGCTTAAGTGCTCTTAATTATAATCAGTGAGATAGGTAGTTTTTTATTATACTCTATCTAAATATATCATTATATTTATTGTTATAAATTACAACAAATAGTAAAGCTAAGTAATTATCATTTAATTAATCACCCTATCATAATCGATTTTTTCTACTAATTATTATAGACAAATTTAATAGAATAATTGTTCACAATGTCAATCTAGGTTGAATAAAATCAATAAACGCGGTGATCCGCTTTGCGACAGAAGAAGACTTATAAAAAACAGCATTAATTTGCTCTCTTCCTGTATTAGAAAGTTTTTCGTGTTCGAATAATGAAATTAACGTCCCTGAGGCCAAATCATTATTGACCATAAAACCGGATAAACAGGAAATGCCATTCCCCGCGAGAGTTAATTGTCGGACGGTCTCACCATTACTTGCCTTCAAGTTTGGCTCAATATACCCTTGTCCAGGTAATGGCCAACGATTTAATATTTTAGGGCCTGAAAAACCAATTAATTGATGATTACCTAAGTCAGACTTTTTTTGTGGCAAACCTCTTGAAGTTAAGTATTCAGGAGAAGCAACTATGTGTAAAAGGCTTTTACCTAATACTCGAGCATATAAAGTAGAATCTGTTAGTTGCCCTATACGTATTGCCATATCTGTTTTTTTCTGAAGAAGATCTACAAAGCCTTCATTTGACGTGAGTTCTAATTCAATGTCAGGGAAAGCTTTATTAAAGGAATGTATTAAAGGAACTAGTTGATGAAATACAAAAGGACTTGCAACATCAATTCGAAGTTTTCCTGCGGGTAATTCTCCACGTGTAATTAGGTCTTCTTCTGCCTGTTGAATATGCAATAATCCCACTCGCACTGAATCAACAAATTGTCGCCCCTCTTCCGTTAATTCAATTCGGCGAGTGGTACGATTTAATATTGTCACCCTAAGTTGCTTTTCAATTTTACTTACGGCCCTCGAAACTCTCGCGACCTGAATATCTAGTGTTTCAGCGGCTGACTGAAAAACCTCCACAATCAATCACAGTAAGTAAAATATCTAAGTCGTCTGAACGGGTCAACATTACAATTTCCTTTTTATCAATTTTAACAAAAGTAATTTGTTAATAACACTATTTTTAACAACGATAGATTAAACAATAATGCATAAGTTACAACAATCTTACTTAAAAATTAAAAGGAAAAATTATGCCGTTAGCTTTATTCGCATTGACGCTAAGCGCTTTTGCAATTGGAACAACTGAATTTGTTATTGTGGGGTTAATTCCAACAATGGCTGAAGATTTAAATGTATCACTACCTTCTGCAGGTTTGTTGGTGAGCCTGTATGCACTAGGAGTCGCAATAGGAGCGCCGGTTTTAACCGCTCTCACTGGTAACTGGAATCGCAAAATTGTATTACTTGCTGTGATGGCTTTATTTGTGGCAGGCAATCTATTAGCGTGGCAGTCACCTGGATACAATACATTGATATCTGCTCGTATATTAACAGGCCTTGCACATGGTGTGTTCTTCTCTATTGGCTCAACTATTGCAACTGGGCTTGTCGCTAAAGATAAAGCTGCAAGTGCTATTGCAATAATGTTTACTGGATTAACAGTAGCACTTGTTACTGGTGTGCCGTTAGGAACTTTTATTGGACAAACATTTGGCTGGCAAGCTACGTTTTTAATTGTAGCATTACTTGGTCTTATTGCATTTATTGGCAGTGCACTTCTTGTTCCAAATGACTTAAAACAGTCAGCGACAGTAAAACTGTCTACTCAATTTAGTGTGCTTAAAGAACCGCGCTTATTGCTTGTTTATGCTATCACAGCAATCGGTTATGGCGGATCATTCATCGCATTTACCTACTTAGCACCAATTCTTGAGCAAATATCAGGCTTTGACTCAACTATGATTAGTTTAATTATGTTGGTTTATGGTGTTTCAGTTGCTATCGGTAATATTTTTGGGGGAAAATGGCTGATAAAATTGGACCAATAAAAGCATTAACAATCATTTTTTCAGGACTTGCATTGGTACTATTTATATTTAACTTTAGTGCTCCTAATCCTGTTGCTGCTGTGATCACTATTTTAGTTTGGGGAGCATTTGCATTTGGTAATGTTCCTGGATTACAGGTTTATGTGGTAACGTTAGCAGAAAAGTATACACCCAATGCCGTTGATGTTGCTTCAGGTTTGAATATTGCGGCATTTAATGTTGGTATAGCTCTTGGTGCTTGGGGAGGAGGTTTAATCGTAGCACAAGTGGGTTTAATGAATACCCCATGGATAGGTGCAGTTGTTGTGTTAATTGCCCTTCTATTAACACGAGTCAGTGGGACTCTTGATAAAAAATAAGATAGTAAATAAATACACATCTTAATGTTACTTCCTAAAGCATAAATTAATCATCTTTGTTTACTGATTTGAGTCAATGGTATAAATATTCTAGAGCTTATAATATTTTTACCATTTTTCGTCGAAGTTTTTTTATGCAGGGGATTACATGTCGGAAGAAAAGCTAATAAAACTGTTAAAAATATCAATTGGATTTGGTTTATGTTTAATTGCTTTAGGTATTTATTTACATAACTTTAGTGAAAAAATGGAAGCCTTAGGTGTGACTGGCATTATTATCAGTGCGCTTTGTATCGCTTTAGGATTTATTTTTTCATTGCCGACAAAAATGTATTTGACTATTTTATTAGTCAAACGAGAAGCTGATAAATCTATTGCAGACAAAAACACTAAGTAATTAGAACCACAGAAAAATCATTGAATTTATCTTTAAACAATAGCTAATAATAACCCACCAACTGTTAGTGCGCCCTTTAAATATTGGCCTGCCGAATAACTATCATCAGTGCTTTTTTCTATTTCTGTTGGGTGATCAATGCCTAATGCACCATAAGTAAATGATTCAATATGATCACCAACACTTTTGTCACCATCAATCATTTCTTGGCCCGCTTCATCCACTTCATTTAAAGCTGTAATAAGTTTTTCACCTTCTGGGGTAAGGCCTGATTTTGGACTTTCAACTGTTTTCGCTACAACAGTTGTTTGCTTAGGTTCAGCTGAAGCCGGAGTAACAGCAGATGAAGACGCATTCTGGTTCACATTATGATTACTTGTTGTTATTGATGTCATAAATCACCTAATTTATTGCAATTCTTAATTGAAGTTATCGGCATCAAGCATAAAAGCTTGAGAATTTAATCTATAATATTAATGTTTTAAAAATGTTTGTTTACTAAGTGTAAACTAACTTTGCTAAAAATCACTTAACAATATTCAAAATTTGACTGATTAAGTTATCTTTTTAACAGTTTAATTAAAGACTTTATCTTGAAATAGCCCAATAATGGTTATCTATTTAAATTGCCAAGGGAGTCACAATGAAATATTTTTGTATTTTATTGAGCAGTTTGTTTTTGTGCTTTTTTTAAATGGTTGTGATTCCACTGTTAAAGTAGAGACACATAAACCCGCTCCTGATGAAAATGCACAAGGTGTTACTGAAAAACAAAAAACTTTGCAACAGGTTATTCTCACCTTAGGTTCATGGCGAAAAGCAGATGTCGAACAAGTGAATTATATCCTAGATAAATTTACAGAAAAATACCCGCATATTGTAATAAAATTCGATCCTACGGCTCCTTCCGAATATAACGATGTTATTAACGCACAACTGGAAAGTAATACAGCTCCAGATTTATTCTATCTTCGTTCTTTTTCTCATTCAAAACAACTATTTAAAAAAGGTTATTTAGCTCCACTAAATAACTTACCTGACATTCAGAATAATTTTTCCTCCCAAACACTTGAAGCATGGTCTGCGGATAACGGTGATATTTATGGGGTGCCTTTAATGGCGGTATCACATGGCATTTATTATAATGCGTCTCTTTTTGAAAAAATGGGCATTATTATTCCTAAAACATGGCCGGAATTATTAGCAGTTGCCAGAAGATTTAAAAATGAAGGTATGATCCCTTTTGCGAATACAACAGGTGATAGTTGGACCATTAATGGCTTAATATTACAAAATGTCATTGCAAACATCATTGGCGGTAAAACAGGACGAATAGACTATTACAAAGGTAAGCGTTGTTTTAATGATGAGCAAATGATAGAAGCTTTTCAACAAGTACAAGATATTTCTAACTTTGTCTCTAGTAATCATTATTTACTAAAATATCAAGATAGTTTACAACTTTTTATTCAAGGTAAATCGCCAATGTGGTTTGGTGGTTCCTGGGAAATTCCTTTTGAATCACAACATATAAATTTCGACTGGAAAGTTTTTGCAATTCCGCCACCAGCAGGTAAAAAACACATTATTACCTTTCACCCAGATGCTGGCATTGGTTTAAATAGTGCAACTCCACGTAATGAGGAAGCCAAACTATTTTTACAATGGATGACTAGCAATGAATTCGCTACTTTGATTGCTGAGCATCTTCCTGGTTTTTTCCCAATGCATGAAATAGTTCCGGATATTAATAATGAACATGCACAAATGTTCCTTGATTTTAATAAACAATTTGAAACAGATATACGCTTTGTTTGGGGGAAATTAGAGACGGAGAACCTAGTGCTTATGATTTAACCGTAACTGCTTCAACAGATTTAATGAACCAGCGAATAACGCCAAAACAAAGTCGCTGATAATTTACAAACAGGCTTATCCGAATGGTATTTACCGGCACGCCAATGTTTAAAATAAATAATGCACCAGCCTTTAACAAGCGAAAAATTATCGTCAGAGTCATACTTGGCTATTTGTTAGCACTTGTATTTACACTTTCGATTGTGTTTTTAGCATTAACTAGATTAAATAAAATTAATACAACTGTTGAAGAATTAACAACCGGTTTAGCAGAAACTCGTTCACTTTCTCAGGATATTGTAGGTGAAGTACAATTGGCCCATTTTTATGAAGATCAATATCGTCATTTTTATTTACAAAAAGACCTAGATTTATTCCACGAAAAATTAACCGATTTAAAACAAAAACAAGCTGAAATAGCTCAATTAGTCATCGAACCAAGTTTATACAACATGGTAAAAGTGGTTCAAGACTTAACCCAAAAATATGAACAAGAATTTGAACATACAAGTGAAATTATCGCTTTTCAACAATCACTTTTATCAACTCTTTTTATCAAACAAGAACTATTAGTAGAAAATCAATTATCAGCGATTAGAATTAATGTAGGGATTATTCAAAATCCGGATATCTTTTTTCCTTTGGGAATGCAAGAAATGCCTTTGAATTAATGCGTTTATTTCAATCTAAATATCTTTCTGGCCACGATGAAAAGTATTTTGTAATGTTTAAACGTAATTATAATTATGCTTCTCAAGCCTTTTCTAATTTAAGTACAGCACTGAACTCGATCGACAACAATAACAAGATAGCCTCAAATGCAGACAAAGCAAAAAATGAGCTAAAACTTTATTATCAGACCTTTATCAAGATTCATGATGCCATCATTGAACTCAAAAAATCAGCTGTAAAACTTAATCGCTATCAACTTCAAATTAGTAACATTGCATCGGAAATATCTGCGGAAATTGAATATGAATATAAAAGGCATAATCAATTAACTCAAACATTAGTGCAACAGACAAAATTAGAGTTATTAATCACAATATTTATTGCTATCATTTTAAATTTAATACTTATTTTTGTTGTTTTACAAAAAATAATTTCGCCTATTTTTCACGATATGCAATGCCTTTCTAATTTAGATGGTTTAACGGGAATTGCTAATAGACGTCGTTTTGATATTTCTATACAAAAAGAAACGGAAAGGACAAAAAGAGAGCATCAAGCACTTTCTCTTATTATGTGTGATGTGGATTTCTTTAAAGATTATAATGATATTTATGGGCACCAAAAGGGAGATGAATGTTTGCAAAAAATTGCCCATGCAATCAATAAAGCTTGTAAGCGACCAGGTGATTTAGCGACAAGATATGGCGGAGAAGAATTTGCAATCATTCTTCCAAATACAATTTCTGGAACCGCAATGCAAATAGCTAAAAATATCAAAGCAGATATAGATGCCTTAAGAATACCTCATAAGGGTTCATCAGTTAGCCCTTTTGTTACCATAAGCATGGGCATATCATCAATTATTAACCAAAATATAACTGCTGAAGAAATAATTCTTCGTGCAGATAATGCGTTATATAGCGCTAAAGGTGCTGGACGTAATACTATCATCCAGCTAGGTAGTTAAGTTATTTCAATTGAAAAGTTACTAGCAGAAAATCCGTATAATTTAAGCATGTTTGTTGCCTTTTAATGTATTGTAATCTTAAAAATAGACATCAAATTCTATAAATTGTTCATCATAAATGTACAAACATAAAAATATAAAAAAATTTTAAACCTATTAAAGATTAATCACTTATGTAATGATTAAGGAGTATCATCTAGGAGCCCAATATGACAAGTTTCATCCCCGCAGTCGGGTTAAGAAATTCTCACCTACAATCAATATTATCTAGTACTGGCCCACGTAAAATACTTGAAAAATTCCGTTCTAAAGTATTAATTAAAAAGTCTCAAGAACACATTATCAATACTCCCCAAGGTGTAAAGCTTTTAGGTTCATTAACCCTATTCAACCAAGCTTATAAAGAAAATGAAAAACAAAACTCCAAAGGGATTGCAATAATTATTCATGGTTGGGAAGGTTGTTCTGATTCGTTGTATGTTCTTTCCAGTGGGCAAAAATTGTTAGACGAAGGATATGATATTTTTAGGCTTAACCTGCGTGATCATGGCCCAAGCCATCATTTGAATAAGGCTTTATTTAATTCTAGTCGACTTGAAGAAGTCGCTGAATCTGTTAAATACATTTGCCAACAATTTGGAGGAGAGCATAACCTACTTTGTGGTTATTCTTTAGGCGGTAACTTTTGTTTACGAGTTGCAAATATTGCAAAACAACAACAGATCCAAATACATCAAGTCATTGCAATTAGTCCATTATTACACCCCCATAGCACCATGTTTGAATTAAATAATGGTTTGCCTATCTATGAAAAATATTTTGTCAAAAAGTGGAAACGTTCATTAAACAAAAAACTAAAACTACATCCAGAATTTGATTACGCCGAGAAATTAAAAACCTTAAAGTCCTTAGATGAAATGAATGAGTATTTTGTCCTAAATCAGACTGAGTACACCTCAACGGCTAGTTATTTTGATGCTTATTCTATTCTTGGTGATGGTTTAAAAGATTTGTCTATCCCAGCCACAATTATCACAGCTAAGGATGATCCCATGATTCCTTCTATTCAATTAAATGATTTATATCACTCACAATGGTTAACCATAGATATACAAAAATATGGTGGACATTGTGCATTTATTAAAAATTGGAAATTTGAAAGTTGGGTGAGTGAATATATCGTTGAATTGGCAAACACCTTTCGCGAAAAAGTAATTTCTAGCAAGCCTGCTTAACTAGTTCTAAACTTTAAGTTATACAAACTCATATCATCATAAAGCACTAAAAATAAATATATTTTAAGATTTATTTAAAAACATTGAAATTTTTTTAGCGGTCAAGGGTCTTTTGATTGTCACTAAACAATAATTTTTAATAGGATAACAAATGAAAAAAATAATAATTCTTTTTGCAATTCTAGCGACTATCGTTGCTTTTTTTGCCTTTGATCTAGGAAGCTATTTAAGCTTAGAAAATATCAAAGCAAGCCAAAACGATATTGCCGAATGGCAATTAGAAAATCCATTGCTAGTTACCTTAACTTTCTTTGCCATTTATATTGCGGTTACCGCTTTGTCATTACCAGGTGCGGCAGTAATGACAATAGCGATCGGTGCTTTTTTGGATTATTGTGGGGAACGGTATTAGTTTCATTTGCATCCTCTATCGGCGCAACTCTTGCCTTTTTAATGTCTCGTTTTGTTTTAAGAGAAAGTATACAAAATAAGTTTGGTGACCGATTAAAAACAATTAATCAGGGTATCGAAAAAGACGGAGCATTTTATTTATTCACACTTAGATTAGTGCCTGCTTTCCCTTTCTTTTTAATCAACATGTTAATGGGGCTAACTTCAATTAAAGTAGCCACTTTCTTTATTGTTAGCCAAATTGGTATGTTAGCCGGCACGTTAGTATTTGTTAATGCTGGTACGCAATTAGCTCAAATCGATAGTTTAGCTGGCATTTTGTCACCAGGCTTATTAATTTCATTTGTTTTATTAGGAGTATTTCCTTTGATCGCTAAAAAAGTAATTGCACAAATCAACAAACGCAAAGTATATGCAAAATGGGATAAGCCAAAAACATTTGACCGTAATTTAATTGTTATTGGTGGTGGTGCGAGCAGGTTTAGTTTCTTCTTATATTGCGCGACTGTTAAAGCAAAAGTAACTTTAATTGAAGCACACAAAATGGGTGGAGATTGTTTAAATTATGGTTGTGTACCCAGTAAAGCTTTAATCAAGAGCGCAAAAATAGCGAAACAAATGCAAACTGCTGATCACTACGGTTTACAAGCAACCACCCCAACCTTTAGTTTTCGTAATGTAATGGACAGAGTTCATAAAGTCATTGCTTGCTGTTGAACCACATGACAGTGTTGAACGTTATACAGAATTAGGAGTTGATGTTGTACAAGGTTACGGAAAACTTGTTGACCCTTGGACAGTTGAAATTACCTTAAACGATGGTTCTACACAAAGATTAACTGCCCGTTCAATTATTATTGCGGCCGGAGCGAAGCCTTTTGTTCCACCTATTCCAGGCCTTGAAGAAGTCGGTTATTTAACCAGCGATACACTATGGCACGAATTTGCTAAACGCGATGAAGCTCCAAAGCGCTTAGTTGTGTTAGGCGGTGGTCCAATTGGTTGTGAATTAGCACAAAGCTTCGCTCGACTAGGTTCAAATGTTGCGCAGGTAGAAATGCTTCCACGCATCATGATTAGAGAAGATGAAGAAGTGTCTGAATTAACAAAACGCTCACTAGAAAGTGATGGTGTACAGGTATTAACAGAACACAAAGCGTTAAGACTGGAAAAGGAAGGCGAAAATAAAATACTAATCGTAGAATTTGAAGGCAAAGAAAAACGTATTGAATTTGATGATTTAATTTGTGCTGTTGGCCGTGTCGCTCGCTTATCAGGTTATGGTTTAGAAGATATTGGCGTATCCACTGAGCGCACTGTAGTAACAAATGATTATTTAGAAACTTTATATCCTAATATTTTTGCAGCTGGTGATGTGGCAGGACCATTCCAGTTTACCCATACAGCGGCGCATCAAGCATGGTTTGCAACGGTTAACGCATTATTTGGTACCTTTAAAAAGTTCAAAGCTGATTATTCTGTTATCCCATGGGCAACTTTTGTTGACCCTGAAGTAGCACGTGTTGGATTAAATGAACAGGATGCAAAAGAACAAGGCATTGCCTATGAAATTACTCGCTACGGAATTGATGATTTAGATCGTGCTATTGCAGACGGAACAGATCAAGGTTTTGTAAAAGTACTGACTAAACCGGGTAAAGATACCATCTTAGGTGTAACTATCGTGGGTGCTGGTGCAGGAGAATTATTAGCAGAGTTTGTATTAGCGATGAAACACGGCATGGGCCTTAATAAAATTTTAGGTACAATCCATACCTACCCTACCATGGCAGAAGCTAATAAATATGTTGCTGGTGAATGGAAACGAGATCACTCACCTAAGAAAGTTTTAGAATGGGTTGAAAAGTATCATAACTGGCGTAGAGGTTAATTATCATGAGAATCATTCAGAACAAGTATATAAAATACGTTACCTTACTTACATTATTACTGATAGGACAAGCCAGTGCCACTGACTTTGACTTCGAGCATAAACAATGGGATGAATTGTTAAAGAAAAACCTAGTGACAATGAATTCTGGTAGCGCTACTCAAGTTAATTACAGTCGCGATGAAACAAGACCAAGCACAGCTTAAAGCCTATTTAACAGTATTGAGTAACGTGTCACAGTCTACCTTTGATGGATGGTCACCGTCTCAGCAACTCGCATTTCTTATTAATGCCTATAACGCTTGGACAGTTAAATTAATTTTAACTAAATATCCAGATTTAGAATCAATTAAAGATTTGGGTTCACTTTTTAGTTCACCATGGAAGAAAAAATTTATACCTTTATTAGGTAAAACGCTTTCTTTGGATGATATCGAGCAAGACTTAATTCGTGGACATTTCGACGAGCCTCGCATCCATTTTGCGGTTAACTGCGCTAGCATTGGTTGCCCTGCATTACGTGCCGAAGCTTATCAAAGTGACAAACTTGATGCTCAGTTAGAGGAAGCAACTAACTTATTCTTAGCTGATGCTAGTCGAAATCGTATAAATAATGATGAGCTACAGGTATCTAAAATTTTTGATTGGTACCAAAGCGATTTTGAAAAGCAACAAACATTAGCAACATTCTTAGTAAAATACGCGAATGCCCTTAACTTAACCGATCAACAAAAAGAAGATGTTATTAACGGTAAAATAGACATTGAATTTTTAGACTACAATTGGTCATTAAATTCGGTTGCACTTTAAAATATTGATATTCCCTTTTTATAAAGGGGAATATTTCCCCCTTAGCCCTTTTTTGGTTTTATGTCTGCTGTATCAGGGTATTTCTTTATTATCATTCCACTTCAGATATCGCAATTGTAAATTATATTCGTTGCTTTAAATCAGTCGGACAAATTTTAGTAATTTCAGAAAAAAACACTTCGATTCAGATCATAAATAAACCTACATCAAATTAATGCTATAAAAACACGTGATAGTTAACACTTATAGACTGCAACTCTTGAGCTATTGTATTACAAATGATATAAAACTCTTACTAGCTGAGAGTTAACACTTTCCTTAGCAAATAACTTCTTAGCAAAACAACAAGTGCTTTTTACAAAATTGCTCAAGGCTAAGTAATTTATGCTGAGTCCAAGGCAAAAAAGCACAGTTTGGTCGTTTAAAAGCGTTTTTTCAACGAAGAAAAAGCTTAAATATCGACATACTGAGTAATAAAAAAATGTTTGTCCTATTTATTAAGGTCATACAAAAAGTTAACTGTAAATTAAATAAATCATTAGAGGTATTAAATGTCTGATAAGTCTTTTGACGCGATTAAAGCGATCAAGTTAGAAAATGATAAATCTGCCGGTAATCTTGTTGACTGCATGCCAGTTAAAGTACAAAAAACAGATATTGATCTTTCTTTCTTAGATAACTTAAGTGTTGATCACCCACGCCTTTTAGTTCAAAGCAAAGATCTTGCTGCATTCAAAGAAAATCTTAAAAACGATGCAACTTATTGCAAGTTTGATGCGTTCATGAACAATTCAACAAACAAGTTTTTAGATACTACGCCATATGAAGAGCCAAAAGCTTATCCAGAAGAGACTGTTGGTAAAGCTTCTCTATGGCGTCCTTTCTGGCGTCAAATGTACGTTAGCTGTCAAGAAGCTTTCAATGCGACACGTAACTTATCTATTGCTGGTATCGTTTTAGAAGATGATGCAATTATTGCTAAAGCAAAAGCATGGACGTTAAAATTAGCTTCTTATGATCCTGAAGGTGTTACTTCACGCGGTTACAACGATGAAGCGGCTTTCCGTGTTATTGCAGACAATGGCTTGGGGTTATGATTGGTTACATGCTTACTTCACAGATGAAGAACGTGAAACGATCAAACAAGCACTAATTACTCGTTTAGAAGAGATTATGCATCACCTTGAAGTGACTGTTGATTTATTAGCTAACCCGCTAAACAGCCACGGTGTTCGTAGTATCGGTTCTGCAGTGATCCCAACTTGTATCGCGCTTTATAATGAATACCCTAAAGCTCGAGAATACATTGAATATGGTATTGAATACTATGCAACACATTACCCACCATGGGGTGGTGAAGACGGTGCATGGGCTGAAGGTCCTGATTACTGGAATACACAAATGGCATTCCTAGGTGAATCTTTTGATCTACTAAAAAGCTATACATCTATTAATATGTTCAATAAAGAGTTCTACAAAAATACTGGTGATTTCCCACTATACTGTATGCCTGTACACTCTCGTCGTGCTAGTTTCTGTGACCAATCAAGTATTGGTGATTTCCCAGGATTAAAATTAGCTTACAACATCAAACACTTTGCTGGTGTAAATAACAAGCCTGAATACATCTGGTACTACAACCAACTTAAAGCACGTGATACTGAAGCACATACAAAATTCTACAACTTTGGTTGGTGGGACTTTGGTTACGATGATTTACGTTTTGATTACCTATGGAACGATATGCCTGAAGTAGCACCTTCAAATGAGCCACTACTTAAAGTTTTCCCAGTAACGGGTTGGGCGACATTCCATAGCAATATGACTAATCGTGAAGAACATATCCATATGGTTTACAAATGTAGCCCATTTGGTTCTATCAGTCATTCACATGGTGATCAAAATGCTTACACATTACATGCATTTGGTGACACATTAGCGACTATTACAGGTTATTACGGTGGTTTTGGTGTAGATATGCACATCAAATGGCGTCGTCGTACTTTCTCTAAAAACTTACCTTTATTTGACGGTAAAGGTCAATATGCAGAGAATACAACCACTAAATTTGATGGCGTACATCAAGATCGTTACTGCATCGAAGCTGGTGGTAAAATTAGTGATTACGATACTGAATCTGAAGTATTATTTGTGGAGGGTGACGCATCTACCTCATATCAATTCCATAACCCAGACTTAGAATCATACAAGCGTAAGATTTGGTTTGCTAAGGGTAAAGTGTTTGTAATGCGTGATACTGCAACGCTTAAAACAGAACAGGATTTAACCTGGCTGTTACATACTACCTTTAAAACAGAAACTGCGACTGACTCTTTCCAAATCATTGGTGAGAATGCCCTTCTAGACGTAAGTTTCATTAACGATTGTACTGCAGATCTGCTTTCAATCGATAAAGTTGAAGGTTTTGGTGAAGTTGACCCAGCTGAATATGCTGACCTTGAAGTTCATCGTCATGTTGAAGCAAAATTTAAAGCTAAAAAAGAGCATGAAATTTTAACACTATTAGTACCAAGCAAGCTTAATGGTCCTAAAACTGACGTGTCTTATACATTAGTTGATAATACCTTAACATTAACAATTGATGGCGAAGTTGTTACTATCGAATTGTAATAAACAATATTATTGCTGTTAAACAAAAAGCCACCTTTAGGTGGCTTTTTTTATGTACAAATATTATCTACAAATTAATTAGATTGGTTTAATACAGCTTCTTGTAACTGTTGCTCAACTTCATCATCTACTGGTTTATCATCAACGCCACTAATAAACTCACTTTCCTCAATAGAGTCTGATTCTTGCAGTATTTCAAGCATATTTGATGCAACCTCAGGTACGGAATCAACAAAGGTACTGGCAACCTCGACAGCCTGGTTTCTGGTATATTTTCAACAACCTGATTTATATAATCATTCATAGCATTCTCAATGTTTTCTGATGCATCTGCATTATCTACTTGGCTATTTTCAGTATCAATCAAATTATTGGCATAGGCTTCTGCTACATCATGAGAAGATTCAGGTAATGCATTAGAAACGGTTAATGCAATATCTGCTGATTGTTCTGGTGATACTTCTGATAGTCGGTTATAAAGTTCAGTTGCAGTGTTTTCAGAGGCGTACGCAACCCTGTCAACTGGACGCATTGCTTCTAATGATTCAGAAAGTTGGTTGACATACTCTTCGGTCATTTCTAAGACTTCACTTGCATGTTCTTGAGACATATTTTCAGTCGCTAATTCCATTAAATCAATACCGTCATCTGGCATAGCATTGGCCATTGCAACAACTATATGAGTATATTGTTCAGGATATTCCTGTGTGAGCCAGTCAACTAATTCATTGGCTTTTTCAGGTGAGGCATTGGTTAAGGCTTCTGCTATATGAACACTCATTTGTGGTGCGGCCGACGTAATTGCGAGCATATAGCTTTGTTATATCAATTGATTCAATAGTACTTAATGCGACGACAAGATTTGACGCCTTGTCGGGATGTTTTAAAATAAGGGCTTTGGCCATGTTAACAGCAACCGATGGATTTTTACTTGCAAGATTAATAGCGACTTCAACTTCTGCAGTGTGTTCAAATTGCGCTTCATTATAATGGGTACGGGGATCCAATTCTGAAACAACGCCACTTGGGGTTTGCATAATAAAACTATCTTGTTCATCAAGCGGTAAAGATTTATGCTTTTTCATATACAAAATAATATAAATCAACAGAGTAAAAGCCACTAAATTAATGAATCCGAATAAAGCTTGGCTTCCAAAAGACTCCATTACAATAGAAGCAAAATAAGGCCCTATGATCGTGCCTAAGGCATAGATTAATAAAAGAGAACTCATTGCCGATAAAATTTGTTCTTTTAAGACGGTATCAAAGGTTTCTGACATACTCATGGGATATAAACACGCAACCAAACCAGTGATAATAGCAATAGTTATTAAAGTCATCTTAAATAAATCCATATTCATTAAAAAAGGAACAAAAAAACTTAAAATGATTAATGTTGATACCATCCATAACATCACTTTACGGCGGTCAAAATGATCTGAAAAATAAGCAATTGGGAATTGTAAAAGGATTGCACCAGAAATTGCGGCGCCCATGAAGATGGATAAGTCTAAATCTGTAATGCCATTTTTACTGGCAAAAATAGGTAATAGATTTAATAACCCAGCATAGAGAATGCCACAGTAAAAGCGACTAACAACACCTAAGGGAGATAGTTTAAAAATTGTAATTAAAGACATAGATTGACTACTTTCTATTTGTGGCCCCTTCTGTCTGCTAATAACTATCGGAGTGATCGATAAACTAAAAAGAATGCCACAAATAACAAATAAAATATTACTATCAATTGGCGCAATATTTAATAAAAATTGCCCAGAGAATAAAGCAGACATGATCATCATTTGATTGATTGAAAGTATCCGGCCTCTATTTTTTTCATTAGCACTGTGACTTAACCAACTATCTAAAGTCGCATTAGTACAAGCAATACAAAACCCTGTTAGTGCTCTCATTGTCGCTAATATCATTGGTTCTGGATACAACCCAGAAACTAATATTGCGACGGCAGTTAAACTGCCACACATTGCGAATATTCGAATGTGGCCAACACGCTGCAATAACGTCCGACTATAATAAGCGCCGATCAAAAAACCGACGGATAACATTGAAAGCACAATACCAATATTATTAAGGTTAATCCCATCATGTTGCATTCTTACCGGGATTAATATGTTACTAAGTCCATAACCAAGCATTAATAAAAAGCCACTGGCTAGTAATAGAGCAAGAGGTCTAAGGGTCACTATCACGAAATAATTCTCTCTTTTTTGTCGGGAAGACGGAACGCTTATTTGAAATCACATTCGATGAAAAGTTAACTTAACATGTTGATAGAGAGTGTTAAAGAGAGTGTCGCTTTGTAATTTCTGTAGTTAGGCTAAAGATTAGAAGAATAAGACAGATAATTTGAAAAAGCCATGTTCATAACATGGCTTTAAAGATAGTATAAATTATATAGGATTATTAGCCCAAAACTGATGCTAAACCTTTTTGTAATAAAGCTGAAGTACCATTATCACTAGAGAAATAAGTCATTGCAATTTGTGCAAACTGACTAATCATATCCGGACTTAAACCAAGCGCTTCAAATTGCTGTGTTAATAGTGAAAGTCCACCTAATGATGATGCAACACCACCTGCTTGAGATAACATATTTGTAAGTCCACCATCTGAACTTGACGTTAATGCCGGTACTGCAGATAAAAGTGAACTCATATTAGGTACACCATCACTTAATTGGCTAAACTCATCAGTGCTTAAAGAGCTTTGTGCAAGTTGCATTAATGAACCTAAACCACCAGATGCCTGTGCATCAGAAACACCTAATTGTTGTGTCAAAGTTGGTAGTAAACCTGTTGCCATACTTGTCGCAGTTGATGTCATTGATGATTTTTCTGTTTCAACACTAGGTACCACATTCTCTACTTCTGCTTTTACGGTCGCTGGCGTGGTTTCTTCACCACCAAAGATAGAATCAAAGAAGCCTGCATTTGCTACGCTTGTCAAAGAAATAAGAAGAGTTGTAGCCAGAATTTGTTTTTTCATTATGTTTCCTAAATGTAAAATAGTTAAGTCGTCATACTATCAGGAAAATATCAGAGATACACTGCTCCTTTAAAAATTTAAAAAGAGCAGGTTAAATTGAGGTTAAAAGCTATTATTTTAATTTAAATTGAGCAACAAGATCCGTTTGTTCTGTTGCTAGACCTTTCAGTTCTCCACTATCTTTAGCGGATTGTTCTGCACTAGAAGCAATGCTTTCAGCCATATCAGAAATTCTGACAATGTTTTCAGCAACTTCTTTTGCAACACAGCTTTGCTGTTCTGAAGCGCTAGCGATTGAGTGGCTCATATCGTTAACTGATTTTAGGCTAACCACCATTTCCTGTAATGAATCATTGGTTTGTTCAGTCTTACTAACTGACTTTTCAGCTTGAATTAAATTACTTTCAACTATCGAAACGGCCTGCCCCGCTTTATCCTGAAGCGTTTTTATCATCTCGCTAATTTCACTAGAAGACTGTTGTGTACGATTAGCAAGTGTTCTCACTTCATCTGCAACAACTGCAAAACCTCTTCCTTGCTCACCTGCTCTTGCGGCTTCAATGGCGGCATTCAATGCTAACAAATTAGTTTGTTCTGCAATACTTTGTATCACATTTAGTATTTCACCAATTTGGTGTGACTCATTTGATAACCCTTGAATTATATTTGTAGCTGAATCAAGTGACATTTTAAGTTCATTAATAAAATGCAAATTCTCTTGGGTATTACTCATATTATGTTGAGCTTGTTCGGTGATCATTGAAACAGAATGGCTTGCATCCGTCGCGTGGTTAGCAACCTCTTGCACGGCGGTCTCCATTTCGGTTACCGCTGTTGCCACTGATTCTGTTTGTGATTTTTGTTGTTCAACGTCATCACTGGTTTTAGCGCTCATTGAATAACTTTGTGTAGCCACATCATTAATGGTGTGAGAAGCAATTTGAATTTTTGATATTACCTGGCTTAATTTTTCTTTAAGCAAGTTAATATTATTTGCCACCATGCCCATTTCAGAATGATAATTACCGGTTATTGAATAGGATAAATCACCTTCGGATAAATGCTGTAACGCTCTCATAATTTCCGTCAATGGAACTTTTATAGCTCGCGTCACTGTCGTTGCAACGGTAATAGAAACAACTATCGCTAAAGCTGACAATAATAAGTTTATCATTATTGAGTTTGCTGAAACTTCCTCTGCATTGGTAAGTGCACCTTCCGAGAGAGCTCTAATAGCAGAAATTTCATTAGTAAACTCTTCACCGATGACGGTCATCATCTGTGCACTGGCCGCTAAATTAGCTCTACTTTCATCGTTAAGCGCGATAAATGCTAAATGTTGCTGAAATAACCCGTCAGGTTTTGAAATAGCTCTTGTAATAGCATCCACATAAAGTTTTATATCTTCATCTCTGCTGGGCATGAGGTTAATTGTAATGTTTGCTTTGTCAGTAAACCCCTTTAAATAGTTTATTAATTCTGTTTCATATTCAAGAATCTTTTCTTTGTTAAGTACTGCCAAGGAGCGCTGTAAATACGAGACAGCACCGTCACCTTGCTTTTTAATATAATTTAATTCCCAAATAACTCTTTGATTGTTTTCTTGTTTCGCAGTATTTGACATATCAGATATATCCTGCGAGAAAAATAACCAGTCTTCATCAAACTGATTAAGTTCTAGGAATGACTTACTACGAGCGCCTATTCGTTGATCATGTATCGATAGGTGCTGATTTGCACTTGTCAAAAATTGTTGGGCATGCTCTTCGATTGAATTTAGTCCGTTTAATAATTGCGGGTAATCTTGAACATCTTGGTTTAAAGACGTTGATAATTGATTATATTGTTCACGAGAATTAATAAATTTTTTGGCTAATACACTACGTTCGGTTTCAGATTCTGTATTTGCATGTTGCATCATGGCGCGATTTGAATCCTGTAAATGCAACATTAAAGTATTAGTTTTATCTAATAGGCTTGTTAATGTGGAGGCCGTTAACTTTAATTCGCCAGCCATTTTAATTTGTGCAAAATAGGCCGAACCACTAATGGTTAGCATAAGTAATGTAACAATGGCAAAGCCAAGTAACACGCGATGAATAAGTGATAACCGCATGGTTTTCTCCAGAGATATTTTAATAGTTAATTTTGAATTTTTTAATAGAAGTTAGAGCGGAAAGTATTTTGAAAAAATCTATGAACCTTCTTCTTAATTCGCTTAAACAAATATTATTAATGCTTTTATTTAAACGAATTAAGTAGCAAACAACTATTTAAAATAACTATAGTCGCTTATTAGTATTTTTACAGGAGTGTTTTTATAAATATCCTTACTATTTGTATTATTTATGACATGGTTGGCGAATTTTCATCATCTAATAACAATTTAATGCCGAGACCAATCAAAACAGTTCCTGTTAATCCTTCCATCCAAGTTAAAATAGAAGAATTTTTTACTAATTTTTGTGCCGAATTAATAGCAATTGAAAGACCACATTGCCAAACCATAGCAATAAGAAAATGAATACCAGCCATAATAAAAGATTGTATAAATAAAGACTGATTTGGATCGATAAATTGTGGTAAGAATGCAAGATAAAACACCGCTGTTTTTGGGTTTAACACGTTTGATAAAAATCCTTCACGAAGTGATCGCATCATTTTAAATTCTCGATGACTTGTATCCTGCGAAACGTTGATCCCTTTAACACCACGGTATGTTGCCATTAACGCATTAAATCCTAGCCAAATGAGATATGTCGCTCCTATCCATTTCATTACCTGAAAAAGCTGTGCAGATTGTAATAAAATAGCTGAAATACCAACAGCAGAAAACCCTGCATGAATAAACAGGCCAGAACAAATACCAAAACTGGTTACACAACCATCTTTTGCCCCTGAACGGCTGGTATTTTTTATCACTAAAGCCGTGTCTAAACCTGGTGTTAAAGTCAAAATGGTTATTGCAATTAAAAAAGTATCTAAATGTTGGATATACATATTTCTTTACCTTAATGATTAAATTTTAGAACAATTATAAATTTTGTTGTCAGATTTTGTTTGTATTGTAAGTTGAGTGCTAGTCAATTTAAGTATCTTAGAAGACTCGTTTATTCTCGTTGGTACTCTTTTTTCTAAATTAACAATTTTCTCTAGTTCAGGATAAGTCAAATTTGTTAACTGCAAATCCTCTGAAGTATAAATAATCTCATTATTATTTATATTCCAAGTTGAATTATCTGTTAACTTATAATCAATATCATAATAATTTGGAAAACCAAAGGAAACGATTCCTTCTCCTGAAGATTTGTAATCCTTTGTAAAATTGAGTTTATAATCAAATGTAACACTCATATTAATTTGTTTATACTCCATTGAACCTGCACATTGCCAACTGCCATACAAAAATGTTTGGTTAACTTTTTTTAATTCACTTGTATTGACCTTATTTGTATCAATAGTCGATGCAATAACAGTGCTTGGTAATATAAATGCAAGAAAGGATAAAATATATACAGGTGCCATGATATTCCTTTAATTTCAATGCTAACGCTAAAATTTTTATTTCAAAATTAAGTTATATCATGGATAAGATATGAATGAATCATAAACTTCATCATATTTAAAGCACAGGACGTAATTGTATTTTTTGTCTTTGATGTGCTCTAACCTGATAAATAGAAACTAAGGTCAGACAAATAATTAATGCCATACTAGTACAGCCTAAAACCCCTTGCCACCCCCAACGCTGGTAAAAAGGATCAATATAAAATGCGCCTAAACTACCGCCACTATAATAAAATAAACTATACAGAGCCATTGCACTGCCTTTACCTGTTTTAACACTTCGACTAACCAAGGTACTTGCCTGTGCATGGCAAAAGAAGAAACCTGCCGCCATCATTACCATACCAAGCATCATTAACGGTAAATGTTGTTCACTTAACAAAACGTTAGCACCTAACATCATAAATATAGCTGTAGTGATACCAGCAATTTGACCATGTTTTTTAGAAAATTTACCTGCAAAAGAAGAACTATAAGTTCCCCCTAGGAAAGTAATAAACATTAAACTACGAACACTACTCGGTAATAAATACGGTGCTCCTTTTAATACTGTCATTAAATAACTAAATTGATTCATAAAACAACCAAAGGCAAGCGCGCTGATAATATAAATAATCATTAATTCCGGTGATAATAAATGAGTGGAAAAAACTTTAACACTCTGTTTGACTTTAAATTCACGTTTAATGAAATGACGTTGTTTAGGTAATAAAGCAAACACAATGCAAAATAACAAGCAACTAATCATGGCTATCAACAAACCTGCAGAACGCCAACTTTCAAGGTATTGCCCACCGATACCACTAATCAGACGACTGCTAATTCCACCGATTGTATTTGATGCGATATAAAAACCAACGGCAAGCAGGTAACCAACTTTTTCTAAGTTCCTCACCCAATAAAGGGATTGCAATGGCAGGACAAGCGACTAAAAATGCGCCCTGTAGAAAGCGTAAGATTAAAAATACACTGTAGTTATCAACCAATGGTAAAAGTAATGAAAGGCTTAAACCAATAAGCATACATTTAATCAGTAAAGATGTTCTTCCTATTGCATCGGAACAAGAGGCAATAATCAGTAAACCAATGCCCATACCAAACCAAGATGTTGACATCGCAAGATTCATTTCGAGAAGGGTTATCTCAAAAGATAGTTGTAATTGAGGTAAAACAGCTTGTAACCAATATATATTGGAAAAAGTAACGATAGAGCAAAGACAAACTGAAATAACTAACTTGTTATAATGCGATATTCTTTTCATTGTTTTGGTGTATTAAGTAATGGATGGCGCAAGCATAACGAGGTATTATCAATAAATAAATTATCATATTTCTATGGTATCCATAAATTAAATTTATATTGATAACTTAACCAAAATAATACCTATACTTTGTAGGGTTTTTATGGTTCAGGGAGTTGAGAAATGGAATTCAGACAATTAAAACATTACGTCACTGTAATAGAAACGGGTTCTATTTCTGTCTGCGACTAGACAACTGAACCTTGCACAACCAGCCATCAGCACAAGTATTAAAAAACTCGAAAGTGAATTAAACATTGCTTTGTTACACCGTCGTGATCGAGGCGTCAGTGCCACTCAAGCAGGTGAGCAATTTTTACAACATGCCCGGCAGATTCTACAACAAGTCAAAGATGCTAAATTAGCTATGCATGCAATTGAAGGGTTAGATCATGGCGAAGTACAAATAGGCGTACCTACCATGCTTGGTTCCTATTATTTCCCCTCAATTTTAATGGCATTTAAGCATATCTATCCTGCATTAGATTTAAATATTATTGATTTAGGGACTCAGAATATTTGCCAACGCTTACTAGAAGCCAAAATGGAATTAGGTGTCGTTGCAGATAAAGACTTAGTACCAGAGCTAGACAGTGAAAAATTAATTCAATTAGAAGTAGTTGTTTGCATGGCGCCAGACCATCCTCTTGCAGAAAAAGAAACAATTCAATATAAAGATTTCTTAGCACACGAATTGATTCTTTTCCAAAAAGGTTATTATTTACACTCAGTGATAGAGAAAATTAGTAAACAGGAACAATGTCGACCAAATATTGCTTTTACCAGTAATTTATTACCATTAATAAAATCCGTTATTCGCAAAGGTTATGCAATTTCTCCTATGTGGAAAGTCGCTATTCAGGAGGATGATGAAATTGTTACTCGCCCTTTTGCTGAACCCTTTTATTTAAACCTTAGTTTAGCCTGGCGTCATGATAGTTACTTATCTCGGGCTAATCAGGTATTTCGAGACTTTGTCATCGAACATGTGAAAGAACACCCAAAGGGTTAAATTACAACTAAGATTTCAATGAAATGGTATTAAGATATAATTCAGCATTGTTAATCTTGTTGAGCATTGATTCATTTGGTAAGCAATCATCATCAACATAATCTGCATAATTTCCTGCTGAATCAAATACTAAAATATCTAATGCAAGGCGGTCTAAGCCATATAAACCTCTGTGAATCATATCAGCAGAAAAAACTAATAAATCACCTGCTTTTAAACCGATTTTAATGCTCTGAGAAAGATCATCACTACTTTGTTTGCCATTAATTTCCTGGCGCACATTAAACTCTTCTTCATTATCCCAGCGTTGATGAGTACCAGGAATAAGTTCCATCCCAAGCTCATCAAATAAGGAACTCTTAAGTGAACCACCTGTGTGCCCATGATCACTTGTTTTTGCATCTCAATATCGAAGTCATATTGACAGTCTCGATGCCAGAAGTCTTTTTGATTAGGATTTACGGGATTAAAAAATAACTGCGTATTCATAAAAGCGACTTGATTATCAATCACAGACTCTATCAAACGCATCATTTTGGTCGAACTGATGAAATTAAATAGGTGGAGTCGTTGGTCATCAGAAAGATATTGGCTACCTGTTATCAACGAAGAGTTAAATGCTTCTTGTTGGTAAAATTCAGCATTATCCTCCTTCCATAGTCGATGAAACTTTAAAATAACGTCTCGAAGCTGGTTTATTTCCTCTGTTTGAAAGAAATTCTTCATGACAAAATAACCATGATCTTGGTATTGAGTTTTTAATGAAAGTAATTTTGTTGGCATATTAGAAAGATTAACCTGTCACTGCATGTTGCTTAACAAACTCAGTAAAGACTTTTAAGCGTGTGGGCATATATTTGTTTTGCGCATATTGCATCGCAATAACACCTTGATAATTTCCTTTTATTATCCAGTCAGAAAGAACGGGTATCACTAATTCATTTTTTAAAGCATCTTTAATAACAAAATCAGGAAAAATACCGATTCCAAAACCATCCTTGACCCCATTTAATCGCATTTGAGAGTGGTTTACAGCATAACGTCCTGTCACTGAAATAACATGACTCTTCGCCCCTTTCACAAACTCCCAAATATGATCTGTTGGTGTTTCACCCAAGAATAAACAATCATGATCTATTAGTTGTAGTGGATCATCAGGAAAACCTCTTTGTTTTAAGTATTCCGGGCTCGCACATAAACTAAGATTGACCTTGCCTATTTCTTTGAGAATTAAACCTTCTGTGGGTTTATCTGTTAGGCGAAATACCACATCTATTCCCTGTTCGATAATATCTATTTCACCATCCGATGCTCTTAGTTTTAAATCAATATTAGGGTATTGATGTAAAAAAAGAGTTACCAATGGCTGAATGACGTTTGTCATAAAAGCTTTTGGCCCAGCAACCGTTAGTGTGCCAGAGGGGACAACATGTTCTAAATTCGAAATATCAAGCGCATGCTGAGCGACCTCGACCATAATGGTCGATTGCTGATATATTTTTTTGCCGGGTTCTGTAATTAATAAGCGACGTGTTGAACGCTCAAACAGCTTTACTGATAAGGCACTCTCTAAACGGGTGATTAATTTACTTAACGCCGAAGGAGTAACACCCAGTTTTTTTGTCGCTGCAGTAAAACTTCCCTCATTCACAACCACAATAAAAGTGGCTAGATCAGGAAGTAAGGTGATAAGTTTATTTGTGACCATGATTCATCAATGCTTTTCCAATTTGCTATCTAATAATAGTAATGACCTTCAATTATAATCTATTTATTATCAGATTAACCATCTGAATTGATACTCAATAGAAAACGAATTTTTAATATCATAGAGGAAAAATAATGTCTCCTGCATTCTATAGCCAAATCCAAGATCAAATTAATGAAGTTAAAAATGAAGGATTATATAAATCAGAACGTATTATCACGTCAGCGCAAAAAGCGGCAGTGACTATTTCTTCGGGAGAAAAAGTGTTAAATTTTTGCGCAAATAACTATTTAGGTTTAGCAAATCACCCTGCTCTAATCCAAGTGACAAAAGATGGTATGGATGAACATGGCTTTGGTATGGCATCAGTACGTTTTATATGTGGCACACAGGATTCCCATAAAACATTAGAAACAAAACTATCTAATTTCTTAGGTATGGAAGATACCATTCTTTATACCTCGTGCTTTGACGCAAATGCGGGGTTATTTGAAACGATTTTAGATAAACAAGACGCCATTATTTCAGACGCGTTAAATCACGCTTCAATTATTGATGGTGTTCGTCTTTGTAAGGCAATGCGTTTTCGTTATGCCAATAACGATATGGAAGAACTTGAAAAACAACTTATCGAAGCCAAAAAAGCAGGAGCACGTCATTCATTAATTGTCACTGATGGTGTTTTTTCAATGGATGGTGTAGTTGCTAATTTACCAGCAATTTGTGATTTAGCAGATAAATATGAAGCGCTAGTTATGGTTGATGATTCACACGCCGTTGGTTTTATGGGAGACCACGGTGCTGGTACGCATCAATATCACAATGTAATGGATCGTATCGACATTATCACAGGGACTCTCGGAAAAGCTATGGGTGGCGCTTCAGGTGGTTATACCTCTGGAAAAAAGAAGTCATAGATTGGTTACGTCAACGTTTTCGCCCTTATCTTTTCTCTAATTCTGTTGCCCCCGCAATTGTATCTGCATCCATTCAGGTACTAGATTTACTTGCTGAATCTGCACATTTAAGAAGTAAGCTTTGGAAAAACAGTGAGCACTTTCGTACTCGTATGCAACAGGCTGGCTTCACACTAGGTGGCGCAGATCATGCAATTATTCCCATTATGTTAGGCGATGCAATAGTTGCTTCAGAATTTGCAGAGCGCGCACTTAAAGAAGGTATTTATGTTGTTGCTTTTTCATTTCCAGTTGTTCCAAAGGGACAAGCACGAATTCGCACGCAAATGTCAGCGGCACATTCTATAGAACAGTTAGACCAAGCAATTGATGCCTTCATTAAAGTTGGCCAAGCAATGGGGCTTATAAAATAATGAAAATTAAAGCGCTATCAAAACTTCAGTCATCCAAAGGTATTTGGATGACTGAAGTTGAAAAACCAGAAATGGGCCATAATGATTTACTGATCCGTATTAAAAAAACTGCAATATGCGGTACTGACATGCATATTTTTAATTGGGATGAATGGTCACAAAAAACCATTCCAGTACCTATGGTTATTGGCCATGAATATGTCGGCGAAGTCGTTGGAATTGGCCAGGAAGTACGCGGTTTTAATATAGGAGATAGAGTCTCTGGCGAAGGTCATATTACCTGTGGTCATTGCCGAAATTGTCGCTGTGGTCGAACTCACCTTTGCAGAAACACATCAGGTGTTGGTGTAAATCGGACTGGTGCATTTTCACAGCTGTTAGTTATTCCTGCTTATAATGCATTTAAAATTCCAGTGGAAATTTCAGATGATATAGCCTCTATCTTTGACCCTTTGGCAATGCTGTTCACACAGCTCTTTCATTTGATTTAGTCGGTGAAGACGTTTTAATAACTGGTGCTGGGCCTATTGGTATTATGGCGGCATGGTGGCAAAGCATGTTGGTGCACGCCATATTGTTATCACTGACGTTAATCCATATCGTTTGAAACTCGCTAAAAAGATGGGGGTTACACGCGCAGTAAATGTTGAAACAGAACAGCTTGAGGATGTCATGTCCGAATTAGGCATGACTGAAGGCTTTGATGTTGGTTTAGAGATGTCCGGAAATTCAATGGCCTTTAATAGCATGTTAAAGAATATGAACAATGGCGGGAAAATTGCCATGTTAGGTATTCCGCCTTCTGATATGCAAATCGATTGGGATAAAGTTATTTTTAAAGGCCTGATCATTAAAGGCATTTACGGACGAGAAATGTTTGAAACTTGGTACAAAATGGCCAGCTTGATCCAATCAGGTTTAGATTTAACACCTATTATCACTCATCATTATAATGTTGATAATTTTCAAGATGCTTTCGATATGATGAATTCAGGCTTATCTGGTAAAGTTATTTTAGATTGGACCTAAAATCTTAAATAAATAATTTAAATACACTGTTACATAGCTTGTTAACTAGTAACAGTGTTTGTTTAGTTTGCTGTAAATATAATATCACCATAGTATGACTCAGCTTGCAGTTTACTATTATCTGAATCGGTCATAATGGCCACCACATCTATGTATTGAAAAGCATTTTGATTAGCTTTATCGCTTCCCTGATCCCCCAGCGTTGCAATTAGATCCTGATAGACATTACGTTTTTCGTCGTACCACTCACCAACTTCGGATTCAACGCCACGAACTGATAACATTTTAACATTAGAGGATGCAAAAGGATTATTCCAAACTTCTTCCTGTTGTTGATTACTCGACCAGACATAGTTTAATGATTTTGTTTTCCAGACAAAGAAACCACCATCTATCACAACATAAATTCTAGCTACAAAATCATCACCACTCTTCTGTCGTTCCTCTAACCCCGTTAGTTTCTTTTCGATCAACCAAGTCCAGTTTAAAAAGGAGTTTCAAGCAAATCAATTTTTTGTGTTAAGACTAAACCAGAGGCGCCTTGTTTGCTGATTGCTTGAAGTGCGAGTCGCCCCTTAAAATTCTCAACTTGATAAATTGTTTTTCCAGAAAATTCTTTTTCCTGCCAATTCTTAAAACCGTCCTTATCCCAAGCAGTTAAATTTATATCAGCGTTGGCTTGATTTATGACAAAATAACTAAAAAGAAACAGAACTTTAATAGAAAAATTAGTAAACATAAAAACCCTTTACCTAAAAGCTAATAGTAAGCCGGCAAAATAAATCATGATTGATCCAGAAATTCTTTGTACCCATTTTCCTAAATTTGGTAAACGAGTAGTAAAATTAATTTTGTGTATTGTTTTACTTAACGCAGTGAACCATAAAAGAATAATACTTGCATGAATACTCACTAATGCAAAAGCATTAAAAACAGAAGGTTGTTCGAAGGATATAAATTGTGGAAAGGCAGACGAGGTAAAACATAGAAACCTTTGGGTTTAACAGTTGAGTTAGAAAACCTTCAATAAAATAATGACTCTTGTTAAAATCTTTGTTTTTTGTAGTGTTCACATTAATCACTGATTTTGTTTTACTGGCAACTTGTTTATTAAAAGTATTAATAATCGCCTTTAGGCCGATATACAATAAATATAATGCTCCAATAATTTTTATGACAATAAATAACTGTGCAGATTGTAATACAAGAGCAGACAAGCCTAGAATTGAAAAAGCTCCGTGAAAAAAAGTAGCAATAAATAAACCTAAAATATTATATATGGCGGGCTTAGTTCCATTTGCTGAAATAGTTTTAATAATTAACACACCATTTGGTCCAGGCGATATAACTAATATAAATGCGACAAAACTAAAAGTTAATATTTCATTCACAAGAGCTTCCTTAACATTTAACCTATTTGGTAAGCTGTTGACGGATGGCTTCTATCCGTTTGCGGTTCGCACCTAGATCTGAATGACCAATACGCGATGCTGATCTTACCTGAATAATGGTTTCATTTGCGTTTGCCTCTGGAAAGTAAAATTCAACATCATCAACAAATCTAAAAATAAGAGAGGTAAACTCAGCTCTAATATAATGCTCATTATTAGTGATAATTTTTGCACCCTTATAATCTTGTAAAACTTTTAACAGAAGACTTTGTGTTGCTTGTTGATCACCCTTAAATTTTAGCGATTCGATAGCATGTTCTTTATCTGTCTCATAACTGCTAACGCAATTAGGCGTATTAGGGCAAGCTAATAATTGCTTATTCTCAGTACCAAGTTTTGGACTAGTACCCGAACACCCCATCAATAACATTAAACTTGATATTGTTAATGTGATTTTCTTTTTCACTTTATTTATCCTTTTTAAATTATTGTTTAAACCAGTCTACATAGTGAGTTGGCATCACATCATATTGCTCAGATAAATCTAGAATACTTTTTTCATCACTAATATTTTTTGAATGAATACCACTAGTAATAAATAAACTACTGATAGAAGCTTTATTAGCTCCCGCAATATCATGTTCGAGGCTATCTCCTACTGCAACAGCTTTATCCCAACCACCCACTAATGCATTGCACATTTTATAAATATCAGCCTGCGGTTTACCATGCCAATGCACAACTCCGCCCATGTCTTGATAAGCTTTCGCAATTGCTCCTGGGCAAGTTTTTAAGCCACCGCTTGGTAACATAGCGACTAAGTCAGGGTTACTCACGACTAACTCAAGACCTCTTTCGCGGGCCTGTTTTAGGTCATCTATATAATCTTCCACACCACCTCGATCCACACCACAACAGAGCACAAAAGAAGCACTTTTTACATTAGCTTCTTCAAGGTCACAATCAGCAAGAACAGTGTGATCATTATCCCAGGTAAAATGTAAAGCCCGTTGTCCCAGTGATTTAAATTTACCTGATTTGAAGTTATGGCGCATGTGATCACCAGAGGTTAAAACATCTAAATAGAGATCACGACTAATACCTGATTCATGTAAACGTTGATAAGAAAATGTCCCTGTTTTTCCACTATTGGAAAGGATAACAACTTTCTTATTACATTCTTTTAAGAATTTTAAAGCCTCAATAGCTTCTGGAAATGCATCTCCACCATTATGTAAAACACCCCATTGATCCAAAATAAAAGTATCAAATGTTTCGATGATATCTTTAAGGCCTTTAATCATTTTCATTACATTATTTCCTAAATATTCTTAGTTAACCTCAATTCTATTTACATTAGAGGTTATTATTTTCAATTGATTTTCTTTTTGCATAGCTTGGCATTTTTTCAACGCGTTTTTGATGTGCACCTAGTGCTGGAAAATTTTCCAGTGAATAACCGCCTCGCTCTGCACGTGTATAACACCAGTGTAAATAAGTATCCACAATTGACCATTTATCACCATACCACCACTGCGATCCAACAAGACGTTTTTCAGCAAGATTAAGATTCATAGATAAGGCAATTCGACCACGTTCAATAACATCTTCTTTATTTTCGCTGATTGTATAATATGACGGCACGCAAACATGGCGGACTGAAGGATGCAAAGTACTTGAAAGCCACATCAAATCAGAATAAATCTGCGATTGATGAAAAGCATCATTTGCTTTCGGTAAAATTTCATTTGTTGAAGGTAAAGAATTTAAATAAATTAAAATAGCAGGGTTTTCAGTTAGAAGCTTTCCATCAACTAATAAGGCAGGTACTTTTCCAAAGGGGTTAACCTTTAGATATTGTTCGGACTTCTGCTCTCCAGCGACGAATATTGATTTTACGATATTCGCAGTGTAAACCCAATTCTTCAATAGCGTTGATAGTGACGCCTGAACAAGCACCAGGAGCATAAAACAAAATGAGAGACATAATTATCGTACCTTTTAATGAAAATTATTAATAGGTAGTTTATAGATGTTGTTGCATCCTATCCAGAAAATGCTGAAGATTTTAATATTAATGGTTTGTAAGTTTTTAAAGCTAAATAAAGATAAGAAGCATTTGCACTTTTTATGTGCAAATGCTTATTTGTAAGTGTAATAATACTATTTTGCTTTTTCTGCTTCAGTAACACCTTTATCTTCAGTTTCAACTTGATCAGTTAAAACATCAACTAGGGTTGTCCTGCATAAATTACCTTCAATATCCCCTTCTTCATTGAGAAACAGGCAATGGCACAGTATTATCAAGCATGTCAGGGATGACTGTTTCTAATAGAGCATCATTTTGAACAGAAGGTACATCATCAATTAAAGAAGAACAAATTTCATTATCTCGATCTGATTTCTCTACATTTTCTAGGGTATCTTGAGTAATAACACCTTGATAACCATCATCACTAACAACATAACCATAATCATGTTTAGATTTACGCATTTGAATCAGAGCTTCGCCAATGGTTTCACTTGATATACGACAAATTTGTGGTTGCATTACGGTTTCAACAGTTAGTGCACGTGCCCTATTAACATCTTTTACAAAGGCTTCTACATAATCGTCGGCGGGATTAAGCAAAATATCAACGGGTTTACCCTGCTGTACTAATACTCCATCACGTAATATAGCAATACGATCACCAATACGAAGTGCTTCATCAAGATCATGGGTTATAAAAACAATAGTTTTATGTAATGTTTCTTGAAGTTCAATTAATTGATCCTGCATTTCACTACGAATAAGTGGATCAAGAGCAGAAAATGCTTCATCCATTAACAAAATTTCAGCATCTGTACAAAGAGCTCTTGCTAAACCAACACGTTGTTGTTGACCACCAGAAAGTTGTCTTGGGTATTGTTTTGCATATCCATCAAGACCAACAGTTTTTAACCATTTGTCTGCTTTTGTCAGACGAATATCCTTACTAACACCCTGTACCTGTAATCCATAAGCAATGTTATCTAGCACAGTACGGTGTGGCATTAAACCAAAGCGCTGAAATACCATTGACATTTTATTTCGACGAAAGGATTGTAAATCCTTTTCGTTCAATTTCATGACATCACTATCAGATAAAATAATTTCACCAGCAGTCGGTTCAATTAAACGATTAAAGTGACGAATTAAAGTCGACTTACCTGAGCCCGATAGGCCCATAATAACGAATATTTCACCTGGATAAATATCAATATTGATATCAGAAAGTCCAACGGTGTGGCCAGTTTCTTCTAAAATTTCTTTTTTAGATTTACCTGCTTTAACTTGCTCCAACACCTTGTGCTCGTTTGGACCAAAAACTTTATAAAGTTGTTTTATACTAATTAATGGTGAAGCTTGTTCATTTTTATCGTCACTCATTTTACTGACCTCCGAAGTTTTGTAAGGTACGTTTTGCATAACTTTGAGATATTCGATCAAAAATAATCGCTAATGCGACAATTGCTAATCCATTTAACAAACCTAAAGTAAAATACTGATTAGTAATGGATTTTAGAACTGGTTGACCTAAGCCTTTAACACCTATCATTGAAGCAACAACAACCATTGCAAGTGCCATCATAATAGTCTGATTAATACCAGCCATAATATTAGGCATAGCCAAAGGAAGTTGAACACCGAATAAACGTTGCATTGGATTTGCACCATAGGCAGTTGCGACTTCTAACACTTCCTCGTCAACCATTCTGATACCTAAATTAGTTAAACGTATAACTGGCGGTACAGCATAAATAATAACGGCAATAACACCTGGAATTTTACCAATACCAAGTAACATAACAACTGGGATAAGATAAACGAAGGCTGGCATTGTTTGCATAATATCAAGCATTGGCGTAACAATGGTTTGGATACGATTAGAGCGTGCCATTGCAATTCCTATGGGAATACCAATAATGATTGCTAATAAGGTAGAGACTAGAATAATACTCATTGTGCGCATGGTATCGTCCCACATACCAAAGAAGCCGATAAGACAAAAAGCTACAATTACGCCAAATGTGAGTTTCCAAGAACGGCTTAGCGCATAAGCAAATGCGGCTAAAGCTCCAATCACAAGAAACCAAGGAGAATTTAGAAGTAATTTTTCGAACCAAATAAGAAAAGAGAGTAAAGGATCAAAAAAGCTTCGATGCTATCACCATATTCACGAGAAAAGCTACGGTAAGCACCATCGAGTGTTTTTCTGATTGTTAATAACTGATGACGGTCAAGTTGAGGAATTTCCGATAACCATGATGTATCTGACATTTATTTATTTTCCAAATATGAAAAAGCCCGGAAGGCCCGGGCTTTAAAAGGTAAAACTTATAGTGCTTGCTAATGCTTCTTTAATTTTAGTTGCTGTTGGTGCATCTACCCATTTCATCCAGGTAGTTTCATAATTTGTTAAAAAATGTTCTACAGTATATTCACCATCAGCTTGTTGATCTTCCATCCAAGCTAGTAATTCATTCATCTGCGCATTACCAAATGAACGATTTCCAAGGTACTCCATAACCTCAGGAGCTCTTTTTGCAAACTCTTCAGTCACAACACTCTCTACTGGAGCTGGTGGATACATAGTTGGTTTAGGCGTTAAACAATCGTTTTGAGTGATACATTCTTGGAAATGCTTTTCATCAGTTCCTGAACCAAAGTCAACCATCACCATTTTGTATTTACCCAAAACAGCCGTTGGAGCCCAGTAATAACCGAACCAAGCTTCTTCACGTTCGTAAGCTTTTGCAATCGAACCCGATAAACCAGCACCAGAACCTGGATCAATTAAATCAAAACCAGAAGCGCTAAAATTCATTGCTTCGAATAAATTAGATGTAGAAATTTGGCAATTCCAACCAGCAGGACAACCCATGAATGCCGATTTTTCTGGATCTTCTGGGTGTTTAAATAACTTAGCGTTTGCTTTAATACCTTCAATAGTAGCTAATGTCGGATCTTTTTTAACCATATATTCTGGTACCCAAAAACCCTCTTGACCACCGTCGGTTAGCGTAACTCCAGCATAACGTATACGCCCTTCTGCAACACCTTTATCTAAGGCGTCTTTCATTGAATTACTCCAAAATTCAGGAGCAATATCAGGTTGGCCTTTTTCGATCATTGCGACCCCAGTAGGCATAGTGTCACCGGGTACTAATTCTGCATCACAATCGTAACCATGCTCAAGAATGAAACGGTCAATATTGGCGATCAAAGTAGCAGAGTTCCAATTCATATCGGCAATAGTCACTGTTCCACACTCACTTGCAGATGCTGACATTGAAAATGTAGCGCTAGCTAGTAGTAATGAAGAAGTTAATAGTTTTTTCATTGTAGTAAAATCCTTATTCCGTTAAAAACTTTTTTAAGGATACAGCAAACAAATACAATAAACATAAAAAAAACATAAACCATAAGTAAACCTTTATTTTTGACAATATCATCATCTACAAAAAAATGATTTAGAATCAAAAAAACAACCCCATAAACAATTGATTTTAATGGTTAATTAACATGGCGAAATTACGTAATAAAAAGAATCAAATTATGTAAATTAATATTATACTTTTTAATTAATTTGAGTTAGCACTACTTTGCAGTCATTTCAATTACCCTTTCACCTATTAAATTTTCATTGATGGTCATTCAATAGCCTACAAAGGTCAACAATAAAAAACAGCTAAGGATCTGAAATGTTTGTATAATTAAACTCATTCTCATTCAGTTAGCTTGCTTTAAGCAAATCTATCGGCTAGTTTTCAAAACTATTATCTTTTAAGTAATAAATCTGGTTTCGGTTTTTATTAGTTACAACTATCGAAAATGTGAGTATTTATTTCAGCAGGGAAGTTAAATTTTGAATAACCAAAAACAAGTTGTCATTGTTGATGACCAATCTACAGGCAGAATGATTCTTAGTAAAATCATCGAACAAATTGCAGATGACATCAATGTTATTGATTTTTCTGACCCTCAGGAAGCACTTCACTGGATCAGCTTGAACCAAGCAGACCTCATTATTACAGATTATAAAATGCCCAATTTGAATGGCATTGAATTTATACAAGCTGTTCGAAAAATAGATGCCTGTGAACACATTCCACTAATGATGATTACTGTTATAAGTGATAAAGCAGTTCGTTATGATGCACTTGAAGCAGGAGCAACTGCATTTTTGACCCGGCCTATAGATCAAATAGAATGTCGAACCAGTTGTCGCAATTTACTCAAAATACATCATCAGCATAAAATAATTCAACGAAAAGCTAACTTGTTATCAGAAGAAGTTAAATTAGCGACTGAGAAAATTCTACAAAGAGAACAAGAAACAATATTAAGTTTGGCAAAAGCAGGCGAATATCGTGACGAAGAAACAGGTAATCATGTAATCAGAATGGCAAAATGTTCAAGAGAAATTGCCGAAGAACTTGGATTAACAGAAATGCAATGTGATGACCTTGAGCATGCGAGCACAAATGCATGATATCGGTAAAATAGGTATTCCTGACCATATTTTATTAAAACCAGGCCGTTTTGAAGAAGATGAGTGGGCTATTATGCAAACTCATACTACAATTGGTTATAAAATTCTTTCGGATAGCCAATCAAAATATATGCAAATGGGCGCTATTATCGCCCTAAATCATCATGAGCGCTTTAACGGATCTGGTTACCCAAATAAATTAAAAGGTTCTGACATTCCATTAATAGCAAGAATTGTATCCGTAGCAGATGTTTTTGATGCGTTGCGATCAGTAAGACCATATAAACATGCTTGGTCTATTGAAGATTCCGTTAGTTTTATCAAAGATAATTCTGGCACTCAATTCGACCCACAATGTGTGGATGCCTTTTGTAAGCGACTTAATAGAATACTAGAAATACAAAAAGACTATACTGATAATTAATTATAAGCCAGTAAATGGATTTGACCTCTTCATGAAAGAAGTTTTAAATAAAATAGTATCAATAAAACATAAGTTAAAAAACACTGGTGATTCTGAACCAGAACAAGCCGTCATTCGACTTATTATCAGCATTATTTTAGGAATTGCTCTTTCACTATCTTGGGGAAGTGAACAACCATTTTACGGAGATCAAATATCTACCGTTAATGTTATTGTTTTAATTTATTTTATTGTCGCAATTACGATCTTAATTGCAATTGCAATTAACCCTAAACCTAGCACACTTAGAAAAGTACTTGGTATAAATTTAGATCTCATCTCACTTTCTATCCTGATGTATACCGATGCAAGTGGAATGATTTATTTATTTGTTTTCTATCTTTGGGTTATTTTAGGAAACGGTTTTAGATACGGGGTGAAATACCTATATATTTCATTAGCTGTTGGGTTAATCGGTTTTTCCTGTGCAATTATTTGGGGAGAATACTGGCATATTTATCGACCTCTCTCTATTAGTCTACTAATCATAATTACACTTATTCCCTTATATTCAATTTTTTTAATTAATAAACTACATGCGACTATCACTATGGCTGAAAAAGCGAATCAAGCTAAAAGCCGTTTTTTAGCTAATATGTCACATGAACTAAGAACACCATTAAATGGAATTTTGGGTTTAGGTGATTTGTTGACAGAAACAAAATTAGATAATCAACAGCGTGACCTAGTGGGAACTATGCATAGTTCAGCTAAGACATTGCTTGGGCTTATCGAAAAAGTATTGGATATATCAAAGATTGAAGCTGGAAAAATTATCATCAAAAAAGACCCCTTTGACCTCCATGCCTTAATCAATTCTGTCACCGCCTCTCAGAAGGTAATGGCTGTAAAGAAAGATCTTATCATAACTTCAACTATTGACTCTAATGTTCCTTTTTTGCTCAAGGGCGATCAACAATATATTCGTCAAGTATTAATAAACTTAGTGGGCAATGCGATTAAATTTACTCATCAAGGATCAATCAATTTACACATTTCTGTTATCAAGGGTAATGAACACTCAACAAGCATTCGTTTCGATATTAAAGATACAGGTATCGGCATTGAAGATGCTTCCATAGACTTTGTTTTTGATGGTTTTACTCAGGTTAATGGTTCAGCCGGATTACACCCAGGAGGCACTGGACTCGGTACAACAATATCAAGAGAATTGGTTGAATTAATGGGTGGCAAAATTGGTGTTAACAGTAAAATAAATCAAGGCTCAACTTTTTGGTTTGAATTAACTTTTGATGTTATTCCCAATTCATTTCTAGATATTAATAATAATCACCTTTTAGTAATTGCCCCTAATGACACAGTAACAACAATAAAACCCTATTTAAAATCCTGGAATTTAACTGCTGACTTTGTTGAATCCCCTAGTCATGCATTATCATTGTTAAAACAATCTTTATCATTGAATATAAACTATAAGATTATTCTAATCGATAAAGATAGTTTAGGAGATAGTTCTCCCTCTGAATTTACAGATATGTTGAGAGCGCAAAATCTAATTAATGAACTTCCAATTGTATTAATTGATTTAGATAACTCTTCAAGGGCAGAACAAGATCTTTATGAAGGATACATTTCCACCATTAAAGATTTAACTGATAAGCGTTCATTATTTAATGCACTTCATGCGATTCAAAGTAATTTTAATGATAGTGACAATATCATTTCTATCGCAGAATATTATGCTAGCCATGCTGGTGCACAAACATTAAATATATTAGTTGCTGAAGATAATAAAGTTAATCAGCAGGTAATCAGCGGCATTTTAACTAATGCTGGTCATTCCGTCGTTGTCACAGATAATGGTGAGCAAGCATTAGATATTTTAGCACGTGATTTTGACAACATTGATCTCTTAATATTAGATAAAAATATGCCAATTTGCTCTGGTGATGATGTGGTTAAAGCGACTCGCTTTATGGAATCTGGTGAGAAACTTCCTATTATTATGCTAACTGCCGATGCGACACTTGAGGCACGTGAACTTAGCATGGAGCTTGGCGTAGATGCATTTTTAACCAAACCTATAGACTCACGAGGCTTATTAGAAAAAATTGCTGATATTTCTAAAAGAACAAAAAAGAAAAGTAATTCAAAGGATTCTGTTTTTTCAATTTCTCGAGCACCTACTCCTAGTAAAAAGACCTTTCCATATTTAGTTCAAGTAGACAATGATTGGTGCAATAAAATCACGCTTAATGAATTGTTTTTACTCGATAAAGATCCTACTTTTATGCGTAACTTAGTAGAAGGCTTCATACTAGATGGAAGGAAACATGTCGACATCATACAAGCTTCAATAAACAATGATTATTTACAACTCCGAGACTCTTTACACGCATTAAAAGGTTCATCAGCAGAAATTGGTGCAGAAACGACTCTCTGAACTTTGTCATAAAGGCGAACTATTTAAACCATACGATATAGGTTCTAAAAAATTGAAGACATTAGTTGATGATATAAACTATGCCTATGATAAAACGGTGCAAGCCTTGGAAGATTCTATTTCCCAAGGCAACACATAGTTTATACCTGAAATACTGTTTACTGTTTACTGTTTACTGTTTTTTGCAGTTTGGCGCATAACTAGGCGCTCCATCATTCGAAGATCTTTATCTGTTATTTGCAGAGCTGAATCTACCCATACCTTAGTTATATCTAAAAGTTCTTGGTAAGGAATACGATCACATATATCTCTTACTTTTCTAATTGCCTGATAACTGTTTGACTTACGGTTTGCTTCATTAATATATTTATATACTGCAAGATCACCCTCTCCTTTTTCAGCTAAAATATCAACGATTCCAAGTTCGAAGAGTTCTTCAGCGGTATAGAGTTTTCCGCTTAATATTATTTCTTCAGATTTTGCAGACACTAACCTTTCTACTAAGTAAGGAATAAGCTCCCATACCAGGGAAAAGATTAAATAATACCTCTGGTAAGCCTAATTTAGTGCCTTTCTCTGCGATTAAAACATTACTAGACAGAGCGACTTCAAATCCACCGCCTAATGCGTCACCTTGTACAAGTGCGATAGTGGTTAGCTCACTGTCAAGATGAGTTATATTTTGATGTAAAACATTGATACATTTCACTGCATAGTCTAATAGACCATCTCTGTCTTTTTGTTTGATCAAATCAAAAAATACAGCTAAATCTCCACCTAGATTAAAGGTGCCCTCAACATCAGAGGCAAGTACTAAATAATTATATTTTTTCTGCCCACTCAACGACATATCAGATTTAACATTTTGTTGGTAATCATTAATTTCATCTAATAGTACAGACGTAAAACATGAACGAGGTTTGGCATTCATGTAATACCAACCCACTTTGTATTTCTCATCGTAATGAGTTGTCAGTTGAGAATATTGAACTTGTGGTAGCTCATCTTCAGAAAAGTTTATTACTCTTGCTAGGTTATCTATCATATATTTCTCCGTAAATATTTCGCTGTTGCCCAGTAAACTTTGTTGATGAGCGATATGTTTTTTTAATTCTTCCTTTAAACACCAGAAGTACGCGAGTTATTACAAAGCATATAGTGTGCCAAGAAGAACGAAAAATAAGCGTCAATATTTTCAAAATTGATTTACATCAGAGACTTATAGTATTAATTGAAAATAACCTTATAACATAGGGGAAATATAGTATTTTCTCTCGTTGAAGAAGAGTATTGAGTACAAAACATTAATTATCGAAATGATTAACTGACATATAAATGCATGGTTATTTGTGAAGGCTGTCAAAATTTCGTCACCCTTTAACGAGTTAAGGGTGACAACATAATAAGGTTATTTAATTAAAATGAGGAAGGATTTTATTGCGTCCTGCGTTTTTAGCCTGATATAGATACTTGTCAGCAGTATTAATTGCTTGATCAATTGTTTTGTGACTATCAAGTTTTGAAATCCCCATACTGACAGTAACTTTAATAGGCTTATCTTTACATTTTATTTCATGCTTCTCTAAAGCGACTTGTATTTTTAAAGCTATCATATAAGTGTGTTCTATCGTTGTTTCTGGAAAGATAAACAGGAACTCTTCTCCGCCCCATCTTGCAATACAATCCTGCTCTCTAACCTGCGCTTTAAATAGTTTAGATAGCTCAGTAAGTGTTTTGTCTCCCATACTGTGGCCATATTTATCATTTATTTTTTAAAATAATCAATATCACAAAGGATCAAACCAATTGTCTGATGACTTCGAAGCATTTTTTTGTTCATACTTTAGGATATTAAGCGCATCTCGCCTATTAGACAATTTAGTCAGAGAATCGAAACGTGCTAATTGCTCATACTTCTTACTTAATTCCAAAATATGTTTGTAGGATTGAGACCTTGATGATTCATATAAAGCAGAAAGAAATGTCACTGTTAAAAAAGATAGGATTAATCGTAGCTTAAATTCGTCGGAGTAATAGGCATGAGCAATGATGTCCTGCGGAAAATATATAATAATGGAAACAAGAAAAATAAATATAAGAATATTGACCATCCCTTTTTTTAACCCGTGTATAAAAAGAGATACTGGTGGGACAATAAAAATCCATAAAGGGCCAGTATTTTCAACACCACCATCAAAGGCTAAATAAAGCATTAAGCAATAAAGAGAATATAAAACGATATTGGAACTTAGTTTAAGATTGTTATTTACTCTAATTGAATAAAAGCCAACAAAGAAAACAATACTCGATAAAGCTAAAACAATACCTAATATAATGCTGACATTAAAAAACGCCACTAAGGACATTACTCCAGTGATGCTCATTCCCACTAAAGAAAATATTTTTACAATGACAGATTGATAAAAAGTAACATTCTTCTTTTCCTGTGCTTCTAATCTTTGCAATGAATATCCTTTTTCAACTTTATAAATAAAACGATCTTTTAGTTATAGACTAAGAAAATAATAAAATCGATGTCCTTAACTTTTTTTGCGACAGAAATCAGAAACAATGTGCAAAGTAGCATATTTTAAAGTATCTAATTATTACATGCCTTTTCACAATTAATGCACATTTCATGCACAATTAAGCAGTATAATGTAAATTTGGTTTAGATACTAAAAACAAAGTTTGCTAATTTGGAGGTTGATTATAACTCTATATTTCATGACTAAATTTCTTTAAGAGACATCACAAGATGAAAATTCATAACAAATTATTTTTGATGTTATTCAGCTTCAGTTTACTCCTCGTAACCGCTCTCGTAATGCTAATGCAATGGAGTATTGGCAGAGGTATGATTGAATATGTAAATACAAAAGAAGTCGAAGCATTAGCTCCATTAGTGGATAAACTGTTAGAAGAGTATAAAAAGGATAATGATTGGTCTCAACTACAGGGTGAGCACAAGATATTTGGTACGCTAATATTCAAACAGCTACAAAGCAGTGAATTTCAAATAGACAGGGTATTACCAGAAAAACAGACTAAATTTAATAAAAACCCTCCCCTAACTTCCAACAAAAACGACCTGCGCCTCCAAGAATACAAGATGATAAAAGACTTCCCTTTGATAAAGGCCCTGAAGCATTTCCACCTCCATTCCAAGCTACTTTCGCTTTACTTGATAATAACGAAGCAGTGGTCGCTGGTCACTACATTAAAGATAGAGAGTATAGTAAAACACCGATCAAAGTAGATAATGTTAATGTTGGCTATTTGGCAATATCTAAACACAAACAAATTATAGATGGATACGAGCTAGATTTTATTGAACAACAAAAACAATATTTGTGGTTAATAGGACTGATTACTATGTTGCTTGTTGCCTTGTTAACATTACCACTCGCTCGGCACTTAGTTTTACCTATAAAGCTAATCATGAATGGCATGCATAAATTAACTCAAGGTCAATATAATCAACACGTAGATTTGAAAAGAAAGGATGAAATAGGTGATCTAATTCGAGATTTTAATGAATTATCCTTAACTTTAGACAAAAACGAAAATGCTCGAAAACGTTGGTTAGCTAATATTTCACACGAATTACGTACTCCAGTTGCTATTCTTCGCGGTGAACTAGAAGCAATGATTGATAATGTTCGCCCTCTCAGCACAGAAAATATTGAATCAGCAAATGATGAAGTTAAACACTTACAATATTTAATCGATGATTTACACCAACTAACCAGCGCTGATATTGGTGGAATGCATTATCGCAAAAAAAATGAACTTTTCCCCGCATGGCTAAATACTGAGGTAAAAAAATATAATAGTTATCTCGCTGATTCAGGTATTAAACTTGAAATTGATATTAATCTTCTTCCAATCAATATTTTTGTAGATACCTCGCGTCTATGTCAATTATTCGATAATTTAATAAATAACTGTATTAAATACGCACAGGCAAGTTTGGTTAAAATTTCACTAACGGTCGACAAAACCCTTGATAATCAAAAAGTAATTATTACCGTAGAAGATAATGGAGTTGGTGTCCCTGATAAGCACCTTGCCAATTTGTTTGAATACTTATATCGAGTCGAAAATTCTCGCAATCGAAAAACCGGTGGTTCTGGTTTAGGCTTATCTATTTGCGCACATATCGTTGCGGCGCATCAAGGTACCATCATCGCAGAAAAGTCACCTTTGGGTGGACTAGCCATTGTAATATCTATCCCATATGAACAATAACGATGCGAACAAGCAAGGTATCTAATTTAATGATTGAAATTGCTTATTTCTTTAAAAAAATACTTACTCGCAATAACCCAAAATTATTAATTAAAGCCTAAATTTTAGCTTTAAAAGGAACATAAAATGTCAAATTCTATTCTAATTGTTGAGGACGAAGTGAAACTTGCTAATTTATTAGCGGATTACTTCAAATTAACAGCCTATCAACCGAATTTAATTCATCATGGTGATCAAGTTATCGATTGGGTTAAGTCTAACCAACCTGATGCGATTTTGTTAGATATCATGTTACCCGGAAAAGATGGCATTCAGTTATGTAAAGAAATTCGTCAATTTTCTAATGTACCTATTTTAATGGTAACCGCTAAAGTAGATGAAATAGACAGATTATTAGGATTAGAACTTGGTGCAGATGATTATATTTGTAAGCCCTTCAGTCCACGTGAAGTTGTGGCCAGAGTAAAAGCGGTACTAAGAAGAACACAAAAGGTAGAAACCGAAAATAGTTTATTTTCGCTTGATGAACACAGATTAGTTGTTCATTACGACGGTCATGAGATTTCACTTACCTCTGTGGAATTTCAGTTATTAAAACCACTATATAGCAAACCTGGCAGAATATTTACTAGGGAACAGCTAATGAATAATATGTACTCTGATAACCGTATTGTAAATAACAGAACTATCGACAGTCATATCAAAAAATTACGTCGGAAACTTTCTGATATAAGTGATGGTGCAGATTTAATTCAGTCTGTATATGGTGCTGGGTATAGGCTGGTTTTTTAATAAAAAAGTTAAAGGTGTTAAAGGCTCTTATACAAAAGAGCCTATTTTTAAGCAATTAGCCAACCTTTCTGTACCGCTAAATCAATTTGTTCACAGGCGTATAACCAAAGCTTAGGTGCGCTATCTTTTAAATAACTATTACGATCCAATACCTGTTGCTTTTTAACTGAATGTACAACCCAACTTCCACCATTATTCGCCATATTTTGAAATAGTGGCAGAATTCTATCCATCGCTTTAGCAAACTTAGCATCGTCAGTTTCAGCATTTTCAAACTCAAGCCATAAACTCTTCATTTGTATTCCCTGTTCACCAGGTAATAAACCAAATAAACGTTCTGCGAGACTAGTTCTTTAATACTCTGTTGTTCATGATGATGAGATTCAGAAAAAGCAAATAAATCACCTGCATCTATTTCTATTATATCGTGGATTAATAGCATCAATGTTATACGGTGTATATTTATATCCTGTTGCGCATACTGTTGTAAAACCTGCGCCACTAAAGCAATATGCCAACTATGTTCAGCACTATTTTCTTGACGATTTTTATCTTGCTTAACTGTTGTTTGTCGGTAAATAGATTTTAATTGTTCAATTTGTGATAAAAAATCTAATTGTTGTTCTAGTTGAGTCATAGTATTCCTGATGATTAATTTTTATCGTGAGTTTTACAAGCTAGTTTATAATAATGGTTATTATTAAAATCAAATTCTTTAATTACCTGTAATGGAGTTTTACTTGTATGTGCTTGATAAGATCTCGGATTAATTATATTAATAAAAGTGACCATAATCGGGTATCGCTTTGACATTTCAGTTAACGAAAAATTAAATACACTTTCAAAAGCTCCCTTTCCTCTGACCGACTTATCAACACAAACTGGCCCATATTGATAAGAGTTATCAATTGTAATGGTTTCACCTAAGCATGCAGAATCATGTAAATGTTTAATCATAAACTCAAACATCGGCCACTGAGACCAATATTGCCAAGAAGCGACCATCGCATAGGCAACTATTTTATTATCAATCGATGCGATAAATAATCCATTTTCTTGCTCAATCAAGCTTTGTAGATGTTCTTTAGTAAAGGCTGTGGTAATAAAACCATCAGCTTTATCTTCATCATTAATAGAATCGATTTGATAACGATAATGTAATATTAAAACTTCTTCTATATCAGCTAAGGTGGCATTTCTTAATTCAAAATTCATTGCATATCTCGTTGTGAAAAAATTAGGATCCATCAGAAATAGAGACGCGATTCTTTCCTGATGTTTTTGCTTGGTATAGGCTTAAGTCAGCACGATTAATTAACTGCGCTTTAGTTTCATTTAATTGCTTTTGTGCCACACCAAAGCTAGCAGTAATCGTTAATTCAACCTCATTAACGTTTAAAATGTGCGACGCAATCAAAGCCCTTAACCTTTCTGCTATATCAGTGGCTTTATCTAAACTTGTATTAGGTAATAACAGAATAAACTCTTCCCCGCCCCAACGACATAGCAAATCGTTTTCACGTCTTCCGGTTAATAATATATCTGAAATAGTTTTGATAATTTGGTCTCCCGTATTGTGACCATATTTATCATTAACTTGTTTAAAGTCATCAATATCTAGAATTATCAACGCAATAGGAGCATCTGAACGGTTTATAATATCTTCGAAATAAGCATCAAAAGCTTGTCGGGTTGATGCTTTAGTTAAGGTATCCGTAGTCGCTATTGATTCAATTTTGTGTTGATAATTACTAAGAATACGATTAGCTAATAGCATTAATGCTAAGGTAGTTAAGAAGCCAAATAAAATATTCCGCCATAAGGTATTCATTAAATCTTGCTGGCCCTCTAATTCGCTTTGTTCAACTATCAAATACCATTTAAATTCTGGTACGAAGCGACTATCAAGATAAACCGTTTGATCCTCTACCTTATATGAAAAGCTGACATTATCGTCCTTTAAAATTTGCGTTGATAAGTCTACTAGACCTTTATTTTGATTTAAGTTCTTGGCTCCCATATAACCAGAACCAGCTAAAGTTATAGCGCCATTTTTATCAGTAAAATATACGGTTCGATTATATTTTTGTTGATATTTTTCGATCAAGTTGCGAACTTTATTGACAGTCAAACCAATACCAATGAGCCCAATAAACTGATTATTAAAGTCCATTACTTTATAATTTACATAAACAACAATACGATTGAGATCCGCGGTATCATTATCTATGTTAATTTCATAGGGTTCAGAGACAGGCAGGTCACGGGCACGATAATACCAATTATCTTGTTCATCATTCTCACTAATTACTTTTAAAATACCCGTAGAATGATAATATTTAGCGGTATTTTCAGAAACAAAAAACTTGTTTCTGCCCCATAGCTTTTTTGAATTTCACTTAAATAATCAACGATTAACTCAGGTTTTTTTTCGCCTTCAATAACCCAATTACGAACAAAGGTATCCTGCGCCATCAAAGACGAGACAAAAATAGGTCTAAGTAAATCACGCTGAATTTCCGAATAAATATTATCGCCTGTTAAGGGAAGCGTATTATGTGAAAGTTGATAACTAAGTGAATTATGAGCAACAATATAACTTGTGTAACTAATGACAATAAAGGCTACGATCAAAAGAAACGACAAAATAGTAATAATACGTTTTTTCATTTTATTGAAGGGAGAAACTAACATCGTAATCCTAATACTATGATTTGAAATAATCATTATAGCGCGGTTTTAAATTGGGTATGATGAATTATATAGATATATCAAAATTAAAATTGTATTAATTAAGATATTTCTATTTGAGCAAAAGAAAGCTTCTCTTGCTCAAATAGTGATAGGTTTTAATGGCAAGTAGGCGTTAAACGAAAGCTTTAATTATCCATTCCACCCATAAGAACGCGCTAAAACAACAAGTTTTTTTGCTTCATTAGGATCTTTTAAAGTATCAAAATATTCAATTCCAAGCTTTTTAAAGGTTTCGAAATCATTTTTAAACAAATCTTCAACCTGACTATTTAACGAATTAATAACTTTTGTTTTGCTTATATCCTTACCGTCCTTTTTACTGTTTTCGATTAACATCATGTAAGCGTGCACTTTAGCCGTTTTTTTGATCATTAAGCGTTTAACAATCAACAAGATACAAATTAATACAAACAGTAAGATTAAAAATTCCATATTTTTCTCTTTCAAAAATTAGCTGAGCTAAAGGTTTATTTAATCATACAAAATACACAAAGCTTTCTGTGAATGCAACGGTGACTATTTTAATTTATTGATTCAGCATTTAAATCAGTTAGCGACTTTAGTCTGCCCCCAGTTTTCCGACTCTTACTGGTTTGCTGATTTTTTTATGTTTTATTAATTCATTAATTGTTTGTGTAAAAACTGGTTTTCGGCATCAACAAAAATTATCTTCTTTCTAATCCTGTTTTAATACCTGTAATAGGACTTTTTAGAACCTTAATATTTAACACGCCCAAATAACAAAGCCCAAGCATAAAATTACTTTAAAATGTTTTTTGTCTCATTGATTTTTTAAACATAATCGCTAATGATAATCCAAAAACGCTGATAATAAAAAATAACAGTAGTAATAATGCCGAGTTATCATCCATTCTAAAGGAGCCACCAATCGTGGCGTACTAACAACCCAAATAAAACCGCTAATAGTGATATGCCACTCATTAACAATGCAATTCCAGAGCCTGCTCCTCTCAACACTGGGAAAAATTGGCTAATTGCAACAAATGCCCCCACTATTAAAATGACCCAAAACCACATACCGATACCTAACATGTTTGCTGATAAAGTCGAAGTTGCGAAACAGGTAATGGCAAAAAGTATTCCAATGACTTTGTTCACAAATATACTCACTTAAAAAATAAATAAAGGTTCTGTTTATACAGTTAATTTTTCAAACATTTTTAAGCATAAATGAATTATTAATAATGTAAAACCTTTCACTTCAATGTATAAAGCAAAGGTAAACAATCATTGTGATTAAATCATCAAAATAAGCCCTTTTGCAAACAAGTAAAGTCTTGAATGATAACGGCTATAAATAGTTTAAGGAAAATTTATGGAAGCCAACCATGTTGAAGTCAGACATCTAACCAAAAAAGATATGATAGAGTTGCAACAAGCATGTGCCGATGTATATCAAATAGATAAATTAAACTCATGGGACGATAAAACACTTGATGCATTATTAAGCCGCTTCCCTGATGGACAAGTTTGTGTCTGTGTTGATGGAAAAGTGGTTGGATGTGCCTTCTCATTAATCATTGATTATGCCTCATTTGGTGATGAACATACCTACGATGAAATCACATCAAAAATGGCTTTTACTAATCACGATCCCGACGGTGATGTGTTATATGGTATTGAAGTTTTTATTCATCCTGACTACAGAGGCTTAAGATTAGCTCGACGTTTGTACGCGGTTCGTAAAGAATTATGTGAAAACTTAAACCTGCGATCAATTATTGCAGGTGGTCGTATGCCTAATTATTCGAAATATGCTGAGCAATTAACGGCCAAAGAATACATTGATAAAGTTAAACAAAAAGAAATTTACGATCCGGTATTAAGCTTCCAATTAGCAAATGAATTTTTCGTGCGTAAACTGCTTAAAAACTACTTAACAGGTGATGTAGAATCAATGGAGTATGCTACTTTACTTGAGTGGCCAAATATTTATTATACACGCTCTGTTAAATTGATTAATGCGCCTAAATCAGAAGTGCGTCTTGGTCTTGTTCAATGGCAAATGCGCTCAATGGCGAACCTAGATGAATTATTTGCCCAAATGGAATTTTTCGTAGACGCTGTCTCCGATTACAAAAGTGACTTTATCCTGTTTCCAGAGCTCTTTAATGCGCCGTTAATGGCACAGTTCAATCACCTAAGCATTCCAGAAACCGTTCGTAAATTAGCAGACTTCACTACAGCCATTCGTGATAAGTTTATAGAATTTGCTATTCAATATAACATTAATATTATTACCGGCAGTATGCCTAACATGCAAGATGGCAAGTTATATAATTCTGGTTTCCTATATCGCCGAGATGGTACCTGGGAACAATACGATAAAATTCACATGACTCCTGCGGAAAAGAAAAATTGGATCATGACAGGTGGCGATAAAATCAAAGTCTTTGATACTGATTGTGGCAAAATTGGCATTATGATTTGTTATGATGTGGAATTTCCTGAGTATGCGCGTTTACTCGCAGACCAAGGTATGAATATTCTATTTGTTCCTTTCTTAACCGATACGCAAAATGGTTATACACGTGTTCGTCATTGTGCAATGGCACGTGCAATTGAAAATGAATGCTACGTCGCGATTGCCGGAGCAGTAGGTAATCTAGCAAACGTAAATCACATGGATATTCAGTATGCACAATCAGCTTTATTTACCCCCTCTGATTTTGCATTTCCAACCACAGGCATAAAAGCTGAAGCAACTCCAAACTCTGAAATGAGTTTAATTATGGATGTTAATTTAGATTTACTAAAAGCGTTACATAACCACGGTAGCGTGCATACCATGAAAGATCGTCGTCATGATTTATATTCTTTAAAAATCATCGATAAGCGACAATAAAAACTAAAAAATAAAGCTCTCTTAATTTTCGAAGAGAGCTTTTAGTTATTGATTATGCGTGATAATAATCACTCAAGCCCGTTAGAATATTTGTTGTCGCAATGGCAGAAAGAAGGATCCCCATAACTCGACTGATCACACTTGCCCCACTTGTACCTATAAATTTGCTAATCAGTCCAGACAATAGCATTAATAAATAAACAACCAGCAACACCGAAAGCATCACCATCGCCGTTTGTAATTGCTCAAGAATAGAGAACACAGAGTTTTTGGTGAGAAGTACTGCGCCAAGCATCGCACCTGGGCTCGCAATCGAAGGAACTGCAAGTGGGAATATAGCCGTATCTTTATGGCTAACTTGTAAGCTTTTAATTTCTTCCTCTGGTTTACTGTCTCCAAAAATCATATTTAAAGCGAATAAAAATAAAACAATACCACCCGATATTTGAAAAGCAGAAAGTGGAATCGATAAAGCCTGCAAAATAATTTCGCCGATGATAACAAAGAATAATAATACAAAGGCGACAACCACTGTGGCTAATAAAGCAATGCGACGTTTAGTTTTTTGATCGTAACTTTTAGTTACCGCAATAAAAACCGGCACAGTACCGATAGGATCGATAACGGCAAAAAAGGTAATAAATACGGCTAAATAATCTATCATTTTGTTTATTCCTAGGTTTACACCTGTTTGTATGTGACTAATTAAGTTGTTTTTCGATACATATTAATGTCTAAACGAAGTTTACTGACAACCTCTCTTGCTTTAATCGCAAAATCATTATGTGCACTTGCATAAAGCACAGCCCGAGATGAACTAATGATTAACCCTGTGCCATTGGCCGTTTGGCCTGCTTCTACTAGCGAAGCAATATCACCACCTTGTGCACCCACACCAGGTACTAAAAAGGGAATATCACCTACTATAGAACGAACTTCAGACATTTGAGATGGCCATGTCGCACCAAGGACAAGTAAACAGTTGTTATTGCTATTCCAGGTATTACTGACTAATGAAGCCACTTTTTGATACAAAGGTTTACCATCAACAATCAAATCCTGTAAATCATTAGCACCTGAGTTTGAAGTGCGACAGAGCAAAATAATTCCTTTATCTTTGTATTTTAGAAAAGGTTCAGCGGAATCAAACCCCATATAAGGATTGATAGTTACCGCATCTGCTTGAAAACGGTCAAAAGCTTCCAATGCATATTTTTCTGCGGTACTTCCTATATCACCGCGTTTTGAATCTAAAATAATGGGAATATGTGGGTATTGTTTTTTAATATATTGAATCGTTTTTTCAAGTTGATCCTCTGCTGATTCAGTCGCAAAATATGCAACCTGCGGTTTATAAGCACAAACTAAATCATGTGTCGCATCAATAATTGCTTTATTAAATTTAAAAATCGCATCGGGAACATCAAGCAAACAATTAGGAAAACGTTTAATATCAGGATCTAAACCGACACAGACTAAAGAGTCATTTTTTTGCCAAATGTGATTTAATTTTTCGATGAAGCTCATTTGAATTCCTTATTAATGTTCATTTAATATTTTGAAGTGCTGATAAATCACATTCAACTATGGCTTTTAAATTATTTGTTATTTTTTCTGCAGGCCACTCCCACCAAGCTATATCGATTAGTTCATTAATCACAACTTGTTCAAACCTTTTTTTAATTGCTTTGGCAGGATTTCCGGCAACAATGCTATATGCAGAAACATCTTTGGTAACAACGGCCTTACTCGCAATGATTGCACCATGGCCAATTTTAACACCCGGCATAATAGTAACATCATAACCAATCCACACATCGTGGCCGATTTCAGTATCCCCCTTGTAGGGTAACTCCCCTTCCTTTGGCATAGCTGTTTCCCAGCCATTGGCAAATATCTGAAAGGGATAAGTAGAAAAGCCGGTGGTTTTATGGTTTGCGCCATTCATAATAAAAGTGACATTTTTTGCAATAGCGCAAAACTTTCCAATGATTAATTTATCGCCAATAAAGGGAAAATGATAAAGTACATTTTTTTCAAAATTTTCAGGACCGTCCGGATCATCATAATAGGTATAATCACCCACAATGATATTTTCATTTTTAATAAAATTTTTTAAATAACCCACCTGAGGAAATCCTTGCATGGGCTCTTTATTATCCGGATCTGGTCCAAACATATTACACTCCTTTTTCAATTTGACATTGATGTTCTGTTTCGAGTAATTGTTTTTGAATAATTTTTATATCAGACCAAGCTTGACCAGCTTCAATACCAGATACTCTTTGTTCATATTTTTGACAGGCTCTTTTTAAAACCGCTTCGGGCTCAATGCCCTTCTCCTGTTGTAACGCAGTTAAAATATTAAGATAATCCCAAAGAATGTCACCCAACTCATCCTCCAAATAACACAAACGAGATTTAGGGATTTCTTCTATCACTTCATCGACTTCTTTCTTAATTTCTGCCAGATAAGTCGTTGAACCATTTGACCAACTATTATCTTTATCAAACTCGGCCTTACGTTTGGCAATATCGAGTAATATATCAAATGCTTTCATTTAAACCTCGTTATCGGTTAAAAAATCAACTTTAAGCTGATTGACTTGAACCAGTTATGTTCACATTATTAACTTTAACAAACTGCGGACAGGCGATACTAGTCGCATTACGCATATCGTAAGTATTAGAAGTATTAATGTGTGTTAAAGTGCTTGATAACCATTCAATATTATTGAATATGTTATGATATGAATCGTTAATTCGTTGGTTTTTTAATTGCGAAGCAATTTTTCCATTTTCAATCAAAAATGTACCAAAACGACTGCTACCAGTAAATTCACCCTTAGCTGGATTGGTAAAATTCATGTAATGAATATAAGAAATAAATAAAGTCGGCTTGATACACGTTTTCACCATCTCATCAAAATTCTCAGGTCCGTCACCAGTTAACACTTTAAGCCCTGCAACATTTACATCATTATTTACCTGCACGTTGAAACGATCACAATCCTCCTTAGCACTGTAAAACATATTAGCTAAAACGCCCTTAGTAATTAAAGGAAAGCGATTACGTTTTATACCATTTTGGCCAATAGGACGATTAAACAGCAGTGATTCATCAGCAGGATCATCGATGATCGTTAAATCTTCTGCAAAGATTTTATCTCCCAATTGATGTTTGCCTTTTTGTAGCATGCCCATACCATATTCAAAGGTTTCACCCTGTAGCGTCAAATAAGCCATATAATTGGTTAGTTCTGCAAACGCATCGGCATAAAACACAACATCGTATTCACCTGATTTAATATCCTGTTGGACTAGTTTTGTTTTTAACAGAAACATTTTTTTCAAATGATTTATTAATGTCGTACTTTCAAACTGTTGCAATGAACAACCAACATCAGAAACACGTAACTCTTTCTTATTATGATCGAGTAGTTGTACCACTAACTCGATATTGTAATCACTGCCTTGATATGTGATTGCTTGTTCTACTAAGGTGTTAATAATCGCATAACTTTGTATACCCGCAGAAAAGGCGCCAGATATCTCTACATTTTGATCAGAAAAACTGTTTTCAACCTGTTTAAATAAATCAACCATAATCGCGGATTCAATATTAAGTATCGAAGGATCTACTTTACTAATATCTAACTTCTCACCAACTTCAGCCTCTGCTATGGGTTCTAACGGCCCACTATGATTTACTTCAGGCATAAACTGGAGTTTCTCTTGCAGAGATAATACAAAGCTTTTAAGCTTATCAATTTCATCAAGTTGTGCTGTTGTACTGCCTTCTATCTTGCGTTTACCTTTCTGCAAAGCAATGAAATACTTTTCTCCCTGCTCTGATACATTCAAGGATATTTGACTACGGCCACAACGTACCATGTGTGAGTCTTCATGTTTATAGGTAACAGTGCCAGTTATATCCTGTTCCTGCATAAATTGATTAAGATTTTGTAAAAGCTTTTTTACCTGTTTCATTTTTAAACTGATACTTGTATCAATATTTGATGACATGATTATTCTCCTACTTGAACCTGGCTAAAGCGACAGGCTGGAACACCATGTGCTAATCTCATAATTTGATTGGGTTGCCCTTTACCACAATGAAATACGGGCTGTAATTCCCATGTGCTTTGATCGCCTACTTTATCTAATGAGCGCCAAAAAGGCAGACTATCTCCTCGATATGTCGCATTTCGAACCATATGTTGAATTTGTCCATCTTTTATTTTCCAGGCAATTTCCGTGGCGAAATGAAAGTTTTCACGATTAGAACCGATTGACCAAGAACGTGGTGTTTCCATTAATAATCCATTTTCTGTACTGGCGATAATCTTTTCTAGCGAACCATCACAACCAAAATCAACATTAATATTGTTCATACGTTCAATCGGTAAATTACTATAATTTTGTGAACGACAGGTAGCTCCCGATAAATCAAAAATCTGTCTACCGGCTTTTGCATTAGCTTCCATAATCATTTGGCGGGAAGTAATTGCATCCTGTAATTGTCCGTTTTCAATTAGCGTAACATTTCGTGCTTTAACCCCATCATCGTCAAAACCAATAGAACCGGGTGAATTAGCTAGCGTACCATCAGCCCGAGCATTGAGTTTATTACTGCCAAACTGCAAGTTACCAAAATCAGCCAATTCAACGTGAGATCCACCAGCATAGGAAAGCTCATAACCTAATATGCGGTCTAATTCTAAAGCATGCCCTATGGTTTCATGAGTTTGTAATGCCATCATTTCAGGCAACAAAATCACATCACAGACCTCTTTTTCACAAAGCGGTGCATCTAATAAGCCTAATAACTCATCTCTAATACGTAAAGTATGATCAAACTGTTGATCATTTATGATATTTTCCCATCCTGTAGTGCCCTCAGTATTCTGTGGCATATTAAAACTACGACGTTGTTTATGACCATCTTTATCTAGCGCATCAGCAAAGAAGCCTGCGTCTATTTCCATAAGATGACGCGTAATTTCGCTTCCATCACTGTCCACATACAAAATATGACGTTTATAAAAATGACAATGCACACCTGAATATTCAAATTTCTCATGTTGCAGTTGTTTATCTAAGGTTAATAAGCGTGTAATTTTTTCTTCTGCTGAAATAGTAAAGGGATCTATTTCACAGGGAGAGTAATAAGAGTCAATAATGGTTTCTTTTTTAGCAAGTATGATGGGTTGTTTAATAAAAGCACTAGCAGATTGTGCTTTTTCAATAGCAGTATCGCCCGTTGATTTCATTGCTTCTAACGTCATAATTTCACTTGAAGAAAATCCCCAAGCACCGTTCATAAGTACTCTAATGCCATAACCCTGTTTATTATTAAGTTGATAATCTTCAATATCACCATTTAAAGTTGAAATGCTTTCCTCTTCATCTAACTCATGAAGTCGAATATCTGCATATTCAACGCCCTGCTTTTTAAGGTATGAGATCACTTTACGTGCTTTTTCTAACATGATATTTCACCTGTAAATAATATTGGATCAGACTGCTAATGATTTTCATAGGCTATGTCTTTAATCAAAGAGTTATAACGTGATTAAAGACATAGCGTAACACATCAAAAGGATTGAAATAGAAATCAAGAGTAAAAAAATCCCCAACCTTTGACAAGATTGGGGATTTATAAAGAGAGGCTTAAACGCTAAAGTGAAAATCCATAGAACTCAGGAAATATAAGTATTGAACCGAGCACTAGCATTTGTAATAAAATAAAGGGAATAACACCTTTATAAATATCCATAGTTTTAACTTCAGGTGGTGCAACTCCTTTTAAATAAAACAAACTAAACCCAAAGGGAGGTGTTAAGAATGAAGTTTGTAAATTCATTGCAATTAGGATTGCAAACCAAGTAAGGTCAATGCCCAAAATTTCAGCAATTGGGTACAATAAAGGCACAACGATAAATGATATTTCAACAAAATCGATGAAGAAACCTAATACCAAAATCACCAACATTGAAATAATCAAAAAGCCCCATTTTTCACCAGGAAGACTTAACATTAAATCTTCAATGATTTCTTCACCACCGGTATAAGAAAAGACCATTGAAAATGCAGTTGCACCAACAAAAATAGCAAAAACCATCGCTGTCACTTTTACTGTGTCAGAAGTCGCTTCCCAAATAATTTTCCAAGAAAATTGACCATAAATAATTGACAATAAGATTGCACCAACACCACCAATTGCAGAAGACTCTGTCGGTGTAGCAATACCATAAAAAATTGACCCCAGTACTGCAACGATTAACATCAATGGTGGAACAATCGCTTTTAGAGCTTTCAAACAAGGAAGACGGCCATGTCCAGGCGCTTCTGATTTCGGTAAGGCAGGTCTCGCTCCTGGTTTAAGGAATGCATACACTAATACATATAATATAAATAAACCAACCAACATCGCACCAGGCATAAGCGCGGCTTTAAATAAATCTCCTACGGGAACACCCATTACATCGCCAAGTATAATCAATATAATAGAAGGTGGTATTATTTGCCCTAGGGTGCCAGAAGCACAAATAACACCTGTTGCTAATTTTTTATCATAGTTATATTTAAGCATAACTGGCAATGAGATAACGCCCATTGCAACAACCGACGCGCCTACTACGCCTGTTGAAGCGGCAAGTAATGTCCCCACTAAAATAGTTGATACGGCAACACCACCACGAATATTACCAAATAGCTCACCCATAGCTTCTAATAACTGTTCTGCAAGGCGTGTTTTTTGTAATACATTACCCATGAAAATAAACATAGGTACAGCCATCATGACTGAGTTTTCCATGATGCTCATTATGCGATATGGCATAAAAGCAAATAAATCTATGCCTTCAGCAAAGATTCCAAAGACGAGTGCAACACCACCAAATATAAATGCCACTGGAAACCCAGTCAACAACAGCAGTAGTGCAACAATAAACATGATAATACCAATCATTATAAAATCCTTTTAATCCTATGCTTTACGAATGCAAATAATATTTTTAACTAAAAAACCAAGACCACTCAATGCAAGCATAATGGCTGATATAGGTATCATAGATTTAATAATCCAACGATGCGATAGGCCTCCTGGGTCACCACTTGTTTCACCTAAATCATAGGCTTCGTAAGCAAATCCATATCCAAACCAAATAATTAAGCCAGCAAAAGGAAGTAAAAAGAAAACACAGCCGAATACATTTACCCAGGCTTTTTTTACTGCACTAAATTTTTCATAAAGTACATCAACCCTAACATGCCCTTCTTCTTTAATCGTATAAGCAATACCAATAAGAAACATAGAAGCAAATAGGTGCCATTCTAGTTCCTGCATACCAATCGAACTGGATTTGAAAAAATAACGGGCAATAACATCATAAAATACATTTATTAAAAGCAATATCATTAGCGCTGTAGATATTTTGCCAAATATATCAGATAACCTATCGAGACCTCTTTGAAGACTTTCCATAATAAATAACTCTTTGGGGATTTTTGGGGTAGTTTAAATAAGAAAGGGCTACAAAAAGTAGCCCAATTCCATTTATTTTAATCTATTTTACACTTTCTAGATATCCATATTCTGAAATATCAGTCCAAACACGTACTAATTTTAGATAATCTTGTTGTGATTTGATAATTTTAGCGACCATTTCATCTTCAGCGACTTTATCCTTTAGGATGTCATCGTTTGCCTTTTGTATCGCTTGAATAACCATAGGAGGAAAAGTTTTTACTTGAATATTAGGGAATTCTGTTTTCATAATTTCCCAGTTTTTAGCGCTTTCTGCATAGGATTGTACATACATATCATAAGCGACTTTTCGCATTGCTACTTTTAAGATTGCTTGTAAATCTTCAGGCATGCCCTCAAGTTTCTTTTTATTAACAATAAACATCAGCTCTGTTGCTGGTTCATGCCACCCCATGTAATAGATTGGAGCAATCTTATGAAACCCCATACGTAAATCAAGTGAAGGACCAACCCACTCTAATGCATCAATAGTGTTTCTTTCTAAAGAAGTATAAAGCTCGCCAGGTGGAATATTAACCGGAGTTGCACCTAGCTTAGCTAGCACTTCACCAGCAAATCCAGGAATACGCATTTTAAGATTTTTTAAATCTTCAACAGAATTGATTTCTTTACGGAACCAACCACCCATTTGAACACCTGTATTACCACCTGGAAATGCCACAAGATTATGATCGCCATAAACTTGATCCATTAAATCTTGTCCACCGCCGTATTGAAACCAAGCATGTTGTTCCATTGCAGTCATACCAAAAGGCATTGTTGTAAAATAAAGGGTATTAGGTACCTTACCTTTATAATAATAACTAGCAGAATGCCCCATGTCGTATTGGCCTGACTTCACCATGTCAAAAACACCAAAGGGAGCCTTATGTTTATTTGCGGAGTCGACACGAATTTTTAATCGTCCATTAGACATTTCTTCGGCCATTTGCACCATGTTTTTTACTGAGTCACCAAAAATTGGGAAATTAGGTCCCCAAGTTTCAGCCAATTTTAATCGATACACTTTGTCTGCAGCAAAAGCGCTTGAACTTGCGTATCGCAATCGTTACAGCTAAAATTGTATTACGGTATATAGACTTCAACATTCTATCAACTCCTTGAATTATTTGAGGTAACATTTTAACTACTTGTAATTAAAGTAATCTCAATGTTGCGCCGATGTTAACAATCTGTTTAAGGCTTTTCAGTTGCATAGATCACTATCATGAGACTATTTAACAAAGCTGATAACTTGATCACAGCAAAAAGAAGAGTTTAGTAATTTATAAAAGGAATGATAAAAGAGCATTTACTTGGGGAAATATAAAATCAACTAGCAAAAAAATCCCCAATTTAAATGAATTAAATTGGGGATTTATTAAACAATACACTAAAGAAGTTTAATCTTTGATGCTTTCTAAATAGCCATACTCAGAAATATCCGTCCAAACACGTACCGTTTTCAAATAATCGCGTTGAGATTTGATGATTCTAGCGGCTAACTCATCTTTAGTCGCATTTTCATCCAGTAACTCTTGATTTACTTTTTTCATCGCTTGAATAACACTAGGTGGAAACGCCTTAACTTGAATGTCAGGAAACTCTGCTTTCATAGCTTCCCAACTCTTTGCGTTTTCTGCGTAAGAATGAACAGACATATCATAAGCGACTTTACGCATTGAAGCTTCTAATATTGCTTGTAAGTCAGCAGGTAAATTTTCAAATTTCTTTTTATTAGCCATAAACATAGACTCAGCCCCCGGCTCATGCCATCCCATGTAATAAATCGGCGCTATTTTATGAAACCCCATGCGAATATCTAAAGCAGGTCCAACCCACTCAAGTGCATCTATGGTATTTCTTTCTAAGGCTGTGTAAAGCTCTCCTGGTGGAATGTTAACGGGTGTTGCACCAAGTTTTGCAAGTATTTCGCCAGCAAATCCAGGAATACGCATTTTAAGATTTTGTAAGTCTTCTACTGAGTTGATTTCTTTACGGAACCATCCCCCATTTGTACACCAGTATTACCACCAGGGAATGTTAATAGGTTATGAGCACCATAAACTTCATCCATCAATTCTTGTCCACCACCATGTTGGAACCAAGAATAATGTTCCATCGCAGTCATACCAAAAGGCATAGTCGTGAAATACATGGTATTAGGCACTTTACCTTTGAAATAATAACTTGCTGAATGGCCAAGATCGTATTGCCCAGATTTAACCATATCAAAAACACCAAAAGGCGCTTTATGCTTATTGGCGCTATCGATTCTTATCTTAAGACGACCGTTTGACATTTCATCTGCCATCTTAACCATATTTTCTACCGCTTCACCAAGAATCGGCGTACCAGTCCCCCAGGTTTGCGCTAACTTTAAACGGTAAACTTTTTCAGTCGCTAATGCGCTTGTGCTGACAGTAGCAATTGCGACTACTATTAAGGTATTACGAAATATCGACTTTAACATTCAATCAACTCCATGAAAGATTTATAAAAAATGAGAATTTATTAGTTACTAAATTTGTTGACGGAATGTTAACAATCTAACTTATACTTTGCTATAGCAGAGATCACTATCCCTGCTAATTTATAACGATAATAATTAGCGATTCGATTAATAACTAAACCAATAATATATATGTCTTAATATTTTAATGATTTGATACTTTTACTTGAGTGCCTTTTCTTGTATTGCAATACCAACACCATCTTCGCTATTGGTTTTAGTGATATAATTCGCTAACGCTTTTGTTTCAGGATCAGCATTTTCCATTGCAACAGCTATACCGGCAAACTTGAGCATAGCGTGATCATTTTCAGCATCTCCCATACACATGACTTCCTGAGCATCAATATTTAGCAATTTACTTAGTTTTTCTATCGCAATTCCTTTATTACTGTTTGGGTGTAAGCATTCCAAGAAAATAGTCGCACTTCTTACCACTGTATATTGTTCTTTTAAATGCTTTGGAAGCTGACTGATCGCGACGGTTAAATCGTTTTCTTCAGCAACCAACATAACTTTTATAATATCTTCTTCATCATCTAAGGAATTAAAGTCTATTTCCGTTGCAGTAATACCATTAATTTCAGCTTCACGATCTGTCCAGGGGTTATGTTGATGAGTAATAAGGCCTTGTTTAACAGAGAAAGCATGGATATGAACACCTAACTGTTTAGAAATCGGTAAAATAGCCTTCGCATCAGAACCTTTAAGGCTTGTTTGATGAATGACTTCACCATTACCGACACGTTGCACTAATGAACCGTTATAGGAAACAACAAAATCATCATTACTGGTTAAACCTAGGTTTTGTAAATGAGGTAATAAACCTTGAAGTGGTCTTCCGGAGGCTAGCACTACTTTGATACCCGCGTTTTTCGTCTGCTTGTATTGCTTGAAAGTTACCTTTAGAAATACATTTCTGATCATTTAAAAGCGTGCCATCCATATCTAAGGCGATGAGTTTTATCATAATTTACAACCTATTAAGTATTTAAGAAGTTTATCAAACAGAGTTTATAGAGTTTTATAATAAGCGATAGTATTTAAATTAAATCTATCCTTTTAACATTTCAAATAGTGTGTTTATTTTCTAAAATTTCTCTACTCTTATATATTAATGTTAAATTTTAGAGTATCAGGTAAAATGTGATCATAATCATGTTATTTTTATGTAAATAAAATTTAATTAAACATAGAGAATAAAATATGTCTGATAGTTTTTTGCTTTTTGATATCGAAACCAAAGATGAAATAAGCGAGCGCGTATTACCTTTATTTTCACAAAAGGTATTACCAAAAGAATGGGATCTAGATGCCCCAGCTCAATTTAATGAAGGCAGTCGTGTTTATGCTTTTATTTCTGATAAGCATGCCCCTGCGATTATCGAAGCGACCGTTCAGGGGGATGGTTATTAGCTATTTTACCAAACCAGTATTCTCGTTACACAAACCGTGGTTTTTGCATTGAAAGCAATTTAAAAAAAGCGATTGTTGCAGTAGAAACAGCAAAGCCTAGAAACGTTGATGTTTTACGCTGTAACGGTCAAGTTGTGTTAAGCACTGTCGTACTGGGTGAAAGCTTTAATTTGGTCCCCACCGCTAAAAGTCTAAATTGGCGAGAACGTATACTGGTAGCCTTTGCAAACATCAAGAATATGCACGCCATCCGTCCACAAAAAATGACCTTCACTACTGGAAATGATAGTAGTTTTAGCACAGCTGCCATTGGACTAGTAGTTGTAGAACATGCACATGGATCAACATTATCACGTAATATTTTACCCGATACACATATCAACGATGGAATGTGTCATGCCATGATCATGGCACCTCGAAGTGTAATGGAAATATTTCGATTCTTTCTTTGTGCGCCAATACATCGAATAGTAAGTCGTCCAAATTTTTTAGGGTTATTAAAAACTAAATCCTTTACGGTGAAAAATGGCAATACTTTAAATTACAAATTAGATGGTCAACATTATCAAACTGAACAACTCAATTTGGCCACTGAATCACGTGTTTTAAAACTGTTAGCCAGTGAAGCACTACCTATTTTCCCAACATCACCGAGCCATAAAGAACAACGTAAAATCACACGCTTGCCAACGGGTGAAGCAATTAAAGAAATGATTAGTAAAGAGCTCCCTTTTATTACTCATCGCCGCAACCGATGAGTTTAAGGATCTTTATCAATTATTACGTGAGAATGCGACAACCTCTCCTGCTTACCTAACCTTAATGGTGTTATCAACGTTACTCGTAAGTGTCGGCCTATTCGCCAACTCAGCCCCGGTTATTATCGGCGCAATGATACTAGCTCCACTAATGGCCCCTATTATTTCTTTAGCAATGGCAATTGCACGGCAAGACAGTAACTTATTAATGAACAGTACTAAAACATTAATGACAGGTTGTTTTTTATCCCTTGGCTTTGCTTCAGTGGCTAGTTTTATAATGCCGATGGAGACAGTCACACCTGAAATTGCGGCCCGTTTAAGTCCTAGTTTACTGGATTTAGCCGTAGCAGTACTTTCTGGGATTGCGGCGAGCCTATGCTCATGCCCGTATAGAAGCCGCTAAAAGTATGGCTGGTGTTGCAATCGCTGTTGCACTTGTACCTCCTTTAGCTGTGACAGGTATTGGTTTGGGTTGGTTAGATATACATGTTGCCTGGGGAGCATTATTATTATTTTTAACCAACTTAGCGGGCATTGTCTTAGCTGGCGCATTAACCTTTTTAACGCTTGGGTTTGCGCCTTTCACACGGGCTAAAAAAGGTATATCTATTGCTTCAATTGCAGTGATCATTGTCAGTGTCCCCCTTGCTTTTAGTTTTATGCGCTTATCTGATGAAGCTTCAATCATGCAACAGTTAGAGGGTAAAACAATTGATCAGGTAACAATAAGGCAAGTTCAAGCTCATGCTCTGCGACCCTTAGAATTGTCGATCCAATTAATTACACCAACCGCATTAACTAATTTGGATTTAGATAATATTAAAGAAAACATTGAAATGCGACTTCAACGCGACGTGATAATGGAAGCTCAAGTTATTATTCGTAGATAAAAAAGCACAGTGAAAACTGTGCTCTAACGTTTTAAGGGTTTTAATATGCAACAAAATTTGCCAATTCTTTATTCATTGCAAAACTGCCCCTATGCGATACGGGCTCGTTTTGCATTGTTCAAAGCACAACAAAGAGTATTAATTAGAGCCGTTAAACTCAACAATAAACCGCCTGAAATGCTTATTGCCTCGCCGAAGGGTAGCGTGCCTGTTTTGGTCGTAGAGAATTATAATATTATAGAAGAAAGCTTAGACATCATGCTCTGGGCCTTTGCTCAACAGGACCCACAAGATTTAACTCATCAATACAATGCAGATGCAAAGAGTCAAATGATTGCTCTGATAAAACACTTTGAAGAAAACTTTATTCCAGCCCTTGAGGCTTATTGTTGTGCAAAACGCTATCATGAAGATAACCTTGATGAATGTAGAGAAGTGTGTCAAAAAACGCTTCAATCATTAGAGGAAAAGTTAACCAGCCATGCCTTTTTATACTCCGAAAAAGAAAGCCTTTTAGATATCGCGCTATTTCCTTTTTTACGTAAATTTTCACGTGTGGAACGTCAATGGTATCGCAATAGCCCTTACCCTAAATTACGCCAATGGCTTGCGTTTTATTTACAAGGGCCAACGTTTACCAAAGTAATGGCTAATCATGAGTTATGGTTAGAAAACAAAAAAGACATTTACTTTGGAAAGTAAAAGACTGTTAATAATGCTTAACAGTATAATTAAGCCCCTTCGAGGTGGTTAAATCTAGCACGACAACTTGCCCACCATCACCATGTAAATTACATTCTGCGCTGACAACAACCTTAGATATATTTTCAGGAATAACAACCTGACACAAGCTACGAGTAAAAGGTTGTTCTGTGTCGTGAGGATGCAATAACACTCTTTCCCCTAATTGCTGATCATTTAAATCATGAATTTTCCAAACATTGGCATAATGCTCCCATCCTTCATCTTGATGTCGCACCCGTGTATTAAAACACCAAGTTTTATCGGAAGATTGTTTTGCTTCAACAAATTCAACCTGGGCAAAATCAAGTGAAGTGGAAAATGTGTCGTTTTTAACTTGGTCGGCCAAAACGCTTGATGTTAATAAGCTAAATAAAAACAATGCTTTCATTTTTGATCCTCTATATTTGTATCTTCAATAAGCCCTAAACGATAAGCATCTATCACAGAAATCAACCAAAGTAAGCCAATAGCATAGGGAATGACACTTGATGTATTTTCATTGGCAAACAAAGATTGATTCAAGAATATCTCTTTCATTGATGCAATTGCCAAAGGTAAATTACCCGCTTCTATTTGTACCATTAAAGGTTCCATCACCGCCATTAAATCTTTCAATAAAAAGGCTAAAATTAGGATATAGATTAAAACCAATAAAATACCTGGAATATACTTTTTTAGAAAAAAATGTCCTGCTCCTGGAAAGGTAAATGCAGACAAAAATGCGACTTTTATTGGTGTTTTCATAATAGGCCTAATTATTGTTTAAAGAACGTTTAAAATAATCATTAATTGACTTAACAGGATGAAATATAACTAAAATTTCATTTGTGGAATATTGTTTTAATGATTTTTTATAGTAGAATTTTACTTTTAAGTGGTTAATAAATTTACAGGCAAATATTTTTTCGGTTTCAATATGAAAATCTATCATTACAAAGACGTTCAATATTCTCTTGCATACGGCCAATCATTTACTGAACAAGGATTTCATCGAGCCAAAAACTTTATACAACATATGTTAAAGAAAGGTGTTCCTGCAAATAGCATGCAACTTATCTTTTGTCCTGATGGTTTTATATGTCATGACTCGCAAGCCAATGGCCAACGACTTGTAATAAAACAAAGTCCAGCCGGCGATAAAAAGTATTGGGTTAAAAAAGGTAAAGAAATAGATAATAAACTAATTAGTACAGTTATTTTCGCACTATTTCTTTTAATTTGCTTTACCCAAATATAAAAATCATCAGTAAAGTTAAGGTTTATGAATACAAACGTTTAGCTTTTAATAATGCACCAAAAACAACCGAACTAAATGCATCTGCAACGTTAATTTCGACGTTAGGGTAATGTGCTTTAATAGCCTCTTGAACCAAGGGTGATAAACCCATTCCACCTGTTAGGTAAATTATTTTTGGATCTTTACCGGCTTCTTTAATTGCATCATCAATCATTACAAACATTTTTTCTAACCAATTACTCATAGTTTGTGCAATCTGCTCACGTTGTAATGTTATGTTTAAGGATGTTTCAATAAAAGGAAGAGCAAGATCTGCTTGCAGTTTCTCACTTAAATCGATTTTAGTCATTTCAATCGCATGCATCATTTGATGGGTTAATTTTCTTTGCTGAACACGCTTTAAACGCATTAGTGGAATAGGATCTTCACTAGCAAAAATGTAATCAGAGATTGCTTTAGCGCGTTTTTCAGAATAAAAGTCACTCATTTCAGGTATGTTATCAATAGCATATACGCCAAAAAAAGCATATTAGGAATTGCTCTGCCATCACTGGTGCGACCACCGCGACCGAATAAAGGTGAAATAATGCCATTAGCTAAATCTTTATCGCTGACAATTCCTCCCTGACGAATCCCCTTTGTGGCATAAATATCGGCGCTTCTATCAAGGTTGTTGGCTTTATCTTTACTTAACTGGCAAAAAGTAACATCTGAAGTACCACCGCCTAGATCAACAATTAAAGAGTCAGTCTCTTTGCTAACTTGTTGTTCAAAATGATAAGCCGCGGCCAGAGGTTCGTGAATAAACTCAACTTCAGTAAAACCAGCTTTATTGGCTGACCCGTAGCATTAATGATTCAGCTTGCTGATTACCTAACTCTCCCATAGTGGAATGGTAATTAACTGGTCTTGCTATCACTGTTTTTTCAATACTTAATCCCATTTGCTTCTCAGCACATTGTTTTAAATAAGTAAGAAAGCGCACCACTAAAGTTTCAAAATTATCTAACAGTCGTTTCGGGATTTTTGCACCTAAGAAATTTTTAGGACTATTAACATATCGCCCTTCCTCTGGTGTTAATAAAAAAGCATTAAAGCCTTCTTCACCAAAAAGAATTTCACCAGAATTTAGCATATCATTTAACGTTTTTTGATTGCTTTGTGCGTTGTTGCTAACGGCACCAGATTGATCATTGGTTAGATAAATAGCAGAACGGATCTTATATGGGTTGTTACTATTTTCATCAACAGTAATTAGTGTCGGTTTACCTTTAATCCAAGTCGCAACGGCACAATTACTGGTACCGAAATCAATACCTATATAGTCAGATGTCATTACACCTCCACAATTATAAAAAATGGAAGCAGATTTTACATGAATTGATTTATCAATAACAAATTAGTTTTCGTAAATCTCTAAAGGTAAACCATCAGGGTCATTAAAAAAAGTAAACTTCCTATTGGTATATTCATCGACTCTAATTTCTTCAACTTCAATATTTTGAGAAATCAAATAGTCAGACATGCTGGCAACACAATCAACACTAAAAGCCAAGTGCCTTAATCCAAGGGCTTCTGGATAACTTGGTCTGGGAGGCCGATCAACAAAGGAAAAAAGTTCAATTTGGCTACCATCAGGTAATCTTAAATCGAGTTTATAAGAGTCTCTTTGTTGCCGATAGTTTTCAGCAATAATCTCCAGATTTAAAATGTTTGTATAGAAATGTTTTGATTTTTCATAATCAGAACAAATGATTGCAACATGATGAATACCTTTTAACACTTAACCTCCCTTGGTTATAAATAACCATTATTTAAAATAATCACTCATATAAGCAACAATTTTTTCAACTGTTAATTCATTTAATAAACACTGTGAAGATTCAACTATGTCACCTTCCCTATTACCCAGTGCAATATCAACTTGCAAAGGTTTGTCATCATGCATTAAAAATATAATCTTTTTGTTCAAAGGAATACACTCGATACTCACGGCATCTGCTTGCATGCCCTGTTGGCGCAAAATTTTGTCCATAATGCCAATAACCGTATCAATTTTACTATTTCTTTCGTAAAACTGATCATTAGCCTTGGCTATATTGTCAGATAAATTTTTTAAAGACGCTTTCATTGTTCTCTCTTATTATTAATTATCAAAAAACAGCCGTTATAAAACAGTTTTATAACGGCTGATAAATTTATATTTAAGGTACAGACGCCCAAGTATCTCTTAAAATTATGCGAATACCAAAGGAATAGTAATTATAAGGTTAAATATTTTAATTATAAAACAACTAATTAAGATAACATTTTATGTTGTAGATACTGGTGTTATTGGTCATATTTTGGCACAATAAATTTCAATCTCATTAAAATTTTTTCAGGTAAGATGATATGTCTGGCACAAAAAAGTAGTAACAAACCATTAAAAGTAACAATCTTAATTCTTGGTGGGTTATTGATAGCGACCAGCATGACTCCCTATATCAACTCTTATTTGTTAACACCTAAAGAATCAGATATTGTAACTATTAGCAGTGAAGAAATTTTACCGCAAAATCCTCAAACATTTATTGAAACATCAGAACAACAACAGCCTCCTCAAAGTGAAGAAGAAATTCGTCGTGCTCAATTAGTCGCTTTACAAGAAATTGCGACTAGCCAAGAGGATCAACCCACCTTACCTGCATTAAACACTTCTGATGATTTTATTCTAGAAAACCCAAGCATTGCTGATAATAAATCTTTATTTGTTTCCTTAGACATTATTCGAAACATTGTAGTGTTTATTGATAATTTTGCACGAGGAGAATTAGTCAGTAAATTTAGTCCCCTTCAAAAACCAGAAGAACAATTTTCTGTCGCGAAAGAAGACAATGTTTTATTGATGAACGATGAAAGTTATCATCGATACGACAAGTATGCACAGGCAATTGACGATATTGATACCAGCAACTTTATGTATTTATATGCATTATTAAGCCCTTTAATTGACGAAGCATATCAAGACATCGGCTACCCTTCAGGTAGTTTTAACCAAACCTTCATTAAAGCCATCGAACATTTATTAGACACACCCGTTATACGTTATAAAATAGAATTAACCTCTCCATCTGTCATGTATCAATATGCAGACCAAAGTCTCGAAGATCTTCCTGACACACAAAAACTCATGCTAAGAATGGGCCCTGATAACTTACAAACCATTAAATTTAAACTCCGCGAAATTCAAAACGAACTACAGCGCTTATAATCCTGTTTCGTTAATTTTTCTGTGCATTATTGACATGATAAGTCATTACTTATCTGTTAATATGCGCGCTTATTAATTCTATTTGATGAAGAACAAGGAAATTTCTATGAGTCTTGCCAACAAAGTATTAGCCGTTAATAACGATCTTCCAATTCGTACTGATAAGCCGGTACATAGTGGTAAAGTTAGATCCGTTTATTGGTTAACAGCAGAAGACAGTAAACGCCTTATTGAAGAAAAGAATTATGATGTGGCGACCGATGCTCCACTTGCAATTATGGTGATCAGTGACCGTATTTCAGCTTTTGATTGTATTTGGCATGGTGAAGGTGGAATGAATGGTGTTCCAGGTAAAGGTGCGGCTCTGAATGCTATTTCAAATCATTGGTTTAAATTATTTAAAGAGCAAGGCTTAGCTGATAGTCATATTTTGGATATCCCACACCCATTTGTTTGGATTGTTCAAAAAGCAAAACCAGTTATGATCGAAGCGATTGCTCGTCAATATATTACCGGTTCTATGTGGCGCTCTTACGCAAAAGGTGAGCGTGAATTTTGTGGTATAAATATCGCAGAAGGTTTATCAAATAATCAAAAGCTACCAGAATTACTTATTACTCCATCTACTAAAGGTATTTTAGAAAATATCCCAGGTGTCCCAGCTGTAGACGATGTGAATATAACACGTAAAAATATCGAAGATAACTTTGAAGCATTTAACTTTACAAACACTGACGACATTAACTTTTATGAGAAATTATTAAAAGAAGGTTTTGATATGATCAGTGCTGAGCTGGCTAAAATTGATCAAATTTTTGTAGATACTAAGTTTGAGTTTGGATATGTTTTCGATAAAGCAGGTAAAGAAAAACTGATTTACATGGATGAAGTAGGTACACCTGATTCATCTCGTATTTGGGATGGCGCGACCTTTAGAGAAGGAAAAATTATTGAAAACTCTAAGGAAGATTTCCGTCAATTATTACTAAAACATTTCCCAGATCCAGATATTTTATTAAATAAAGATCGTATGGAAGAGCGTCAAGCATTAGCAAAAGACAATGCGTTACCTGAAGAAGTACTAATGAAAATTTCTGAAACCTATACAGGTATTGCAGAAAAAATTATTGGCGAGAAAATTGAATTAAGCGAAAATCCAAAAGCTGAAATAATTGAAATTCTTCGTGATCAATACGGCTTAATTGATTAATAATAATTAATTCAAGTTACAAAAGAATAAATATACCCGTTACCATTCAAGATGCAAAGTTCAGCAAGTTGTGAAGTGAGTAGATTCTAGGCAGAAAGTTGAAGATCTAACTGGTTCAATCAAAACTTTCTAACAACGAAGATACTTGCTTCAAAACTTGCTCTATGGGTCGCTAGCTCGAAAAGCAATTCATCGTTACAACATTCGATAAGGGCTAGCCATTGTCATCATGTTGCGCCTTGCCTTGCTATCCGAGCTAGCGACTGAACAAAGCATCTTGATTGTAACGGGTATATAAAGCAGAATTCAGTTTCTGCTTTTTTTGCCTAAAAACTGAAACGACAAAGGAATAATGATGAGTGGTTGGACAGTATTTTTTATTATTTTATTAGTACTCGGCATTATTGTAAGTAACCTACTGCTACTTAAACAAACCGCTAAAATGAAAATTCCAGAAGATGTTATAAAGAAAGTAGCAGAAAGAAGAAAGAAAGAAGAGGAACTTGAAAGGCAAAATGAGCAACAAAATAAAAAGCCAACAGATAAGTAATCAGTTGGCTCCTATAAACGACATAAAGAAATTAGAATTCTTTTGTTTGTTTCTCACTTTCAATCAACGCATCACGCAAATGTTCAGTGATACTTAAATATAACTCAGTAATTTTTTGATCTGATAATGGATTCTTATCTTCATCTAACCATGAAAGAGAAGTTACCCCACCGGTCAACTCGCCAAGTTGAACAAAATATTCTGCTTCATCAAGCTCAAAAGGTTTCAAATTATTTTCTTGCCAGTAATCTTGATCTGGTTGATCAAATTTTAATAGGAAGTAGCCAAGGTTTTTGTCTTTTTCAACGATATCAAAATTAAGCAAAGTAAATAATGTTGGAATTTTTCGCCAAGTATCAACAAACTCACTATCAACTATCCAAGCATTTTGATGATTATCATCAAAGCCTAATTTAATATCCAGTGGTTGTTTATCAGCATTTTCAAGTTGCTCATTTTCTTTAACCATATAAGCAAACTCTAAAAGTTTATTCACAAAACGCGTTTCAATTTCACTTTTACGTTTACCTTCAAGGTCAAACTTTAATTCAACACCTTCATTGGTTTCACGGTAGTTTAATGCATCCACGGTTAAAGAAACACTGTGCCCACTAAGTAATTTATCAACACTAAGTTTATAACTTGACTCTCTTGTTAATGAATTAGTATTGAAAAAACTACCGAAGGTCACTTGTTCAATAAAAGTGCCTGTTTCTATGCTTTGCAGAACATCATTTCTGTTAACAACTTGAACATTATTTTCATTTAAATAAGCATTAATTAAGCTCCAAACTCTCGCTTCAATATCTTCATTTTGTTTAAATGCATTAAACCAAATTTTAGTTGCGTTAGTAGAGGATGAATCTAATACGACGCCATCAATAACAGGGGTAAATTGTGTCGGAGGTCTCACATCAACGTCAGATAAGGTATAACCAGTTTGTTTTTGTTGCTCTGTTAATTCTGGGATCGCAAAGGTATTACGCGCTTCATCATTGCTAAAATCACCTGTTGAATAAGGCTTTTCTAATGATGCTTCACTATATTCAAAGTCACTATTCGCTTGCATACGCGTATCAAAACGCACACACCCAGTAAGCGAAAGTGCGATGATAACAGCAAGTGTTCTACGATTATGTTTTAGAGTTAATTTCATGAAAAAAGCTTAGCCTCTTTCAACGCATCACTGACAACACTTTGTAATTGAGGCGCTAAAATAGTTAATGGTAAACGTGCATCTGCAGAAGGTATTAAACCTAATTCAGCACAAGCCCATTTAACTGGAATAGGATTTGATTCTACAAATAGCTTTTGATGAACGGGCATCAATTGTTGATTAATCGCTTGTGCTTCATCTGACTTGCCTGAAAGTGCAAAGTCACACATTTTAGCCATTTCAACCGGAGCAACATTACTTGTTACAGAAATAACACCGTTTCCGCCCTGTAACATAAAGTCACAACCTGTTTCATCGTCACCACTGTATAAAAGAAAATCATCAGCGACTAATGCTTTTATTTCAGCAAGACGTTGCAAATCACCAGTCGCTTCTTTAATACCAATAATATTATCGATTTTAGATAAACGAGCAACTGTTTCAGGTAACATATCAACCGCTGTACGCCCTGGAACATTATATAGAATTTGTGCTAGGTCGGAGGATTCGGCAATAGCTTTAAAGTGCTGGTACAAACCTTCCTGTGTAGGTTTGTTATAATAAGGCGTGACATTTAAACCTGCAACTACACCACTATTGGCAAATAATTTACTAAAGGTAATTGCTTCAGCAGTCGAGTTTGCACCATTTCCTGCAATAATATCAATTCTTCCTGCGAGCAAATTCAACAACTTTCATCACCACCTTAACATGATCATCAACATTTAGTGTTGCAGACTCACCAGTTGTACCCACAGCAACAATTGTCGCAGTGCCAGATTTTATATGAAATTCAACCAGCTCTTTAAGTGCATTAAAATCTATTTCGCCAGTTTTATCCATTGGGGTCACTAGTGCGACAATACTACCTGTTAACATATCAAAGTCTCCTGTTTTTAGTCACTCAATGTTACTTTTGCATGGCACTAAAAACAAGTAATAAAGCAAATAGATCATACCTATAACAACAATTTTTATACTTTGTTGCTTGTGTTCAACGTATAAGAAGATATTCTAGTCAAAATTGAACTTATTTATATATTTGAGGTACACATGTCGGTTAATAATCATGACGTTACTGTTTCTACTTTTCCACCACTTATCTTAGAAGGCTCAAAGCAAAAGCCTGTACTGGTCATTTTTTGGTCTCAACAATGTCCAATTTGTAATGCTCTTTTACCTATCATCGATAAAATTCATGCTCAGGATGAACAGGCCTTTGTGGTTGCACGGATCAATTGTGATACAGAACAAGAAATCGTAAATCATTTTGGTGTTCAAAGTGTGCCAAGTGTATTTATGTTTGTTGATGGTAAAGGAGTTGATGGTTTTGCTGGAGAACAAACCGAAGCCTTTATTAGTGAATTTATTAATAAACATACACCGGATCAAATACTCACTCTTTTGCAACAGGGACAAACCTTATTTGCACAGGGTGAAATCGAGCAAGCTAAACAAATATTATTAGAGGCATTAAAGTTAGCGCAGAGTGACACGGATCTAAAAGGCACGGTTAAAAACGAAAATTATAACGATATTAAACTGGCGCTAGCACAAATATACTTAGCCTTAGGGGAATTTGAAAATGCATCTCCGTTATTAGAATCCATTCCAATGGCGGATCAAAATATGATTTATCATAGTTTGATATCACAATTAGAATTAGCTAAACAATCGTCGCAAACACCAGAAATAACATCTCTTGAAGCCGAGCTAGAAAGCGCAGAAAAAGAATCAAAAGATGAAATGCCAATCAAACATAAATTGGCAATCCAATATAATCAAGCCAACAGAAACAGTGAAGCATTAGCACTGCTTTATAGTATCTTATTGGTTGATTTAAATTATGAAGATGGTGAAACTAAAAAAACCTTTATGGATATTTTAGCCACTATTGAAGATGCTAAATTAGTCAGCGAATACCGAAGAAAATTATACAGCTTACTGTATTAACTGCTTCGCTAATAATTGAATACCAATGTCTGGGCTACTTAACATAAGTGCCCTTTTATCTTTAACTAAAGAAATCGCATCTGTCATAGAAGCCTGTGCTAGCACAATACAATCATAATTATCTTGTTTTTGTGCAATTACATCAGCAATCGCCTGGTGATATTTATTTATTTCTCCATCTAGAAAAAATGGCCAACAATTTTCAACAACATGATATTCAATATTATTATCAGTTTTCTCAATTTTCTGTGATGAATTTAATACCGTAGCAGTGGGTGCTAAGGTACTTTCTAAAGCCGCTAACACTAAAATATTTTCACCTGAATGTACCGCAGTATTTGCCATCGCACGATCAATGCGGATCACTTGTTTGCCATTCTCTAACCTTATATTTTCAGCGACTTCTCCTAAACTTGAGCAGGTACAAACGACTAATTCACTGTCTTTAGAATAGGATATACAAGTCTCTTTAATTTTCTCGGCAAGTTCAGTTGTCATTCCCTGTTTAATCGCCCTTTCAAGTAATTCACTGTGAACGACATGTTGCGCAGTAATATTGAGTTGGTGCTTTTCAATCAAGTCTGAAAAGACCTTCACCAAGACCTGTGCTGTATGTATAAAGGTCACTTTTACTGTTTTATCGTGATTCATTTTACCCCTTAAAAATATTTCAGACTTTGTAACAAAATTAGTCATTAAAATAACAGGATTAGAAACACAATCAAACCATGAAACAGAATTTTTTAGCAATTAATGAATGTTAAATACTCGCTGTTTTCAAAGGAGCATCGATACCCTGTTGTATGAAGGATGAAAAGTGCTCAATAGCTTGCTTAGCAAGGTTTGGTAAATTATCGAAATCAATATTATCTAATAGGTTTTTAACTTCTAAACCAAGCTCTGTATCACCTTGAATAGATAAACGGCGTTGGAAAAATAATGTATCAGGATCTTCTTTACGTCCTGCAATTAAAATTAAATCGTTAACATTTCCAGAAAAAGTAACATCAACTTTAGGGCAATTCTCTTGAATAATTAATTGATTATTTTCAAAGCTAATATACCAACAGAAACCTAGGTCTGAAACTTCTACCTTCAGCCATTTATCTTCTAAAAAATCAAGCTCGTCATCTTCAATTGCTTCTTTAAACAAACAAATTAGTAATTCAGATAATAATTTCTTTTGAATAAAAAAAGGTACCAATGTACTTGGAAAAGATAAGACTGAGGGGGCGTTTTTTACTAACTGATGTTGAAGGTTATTGAGTAATGGCTTTAACATAATAATTCTCTTACTTTTTTAATGGTTTTATATAATAAAAACAACAGTATAAATGTTAAAGAATGACTCAACCCTGCTCTATATCAATAAATGTTTTGTCGATATTTCTACAATTGAACCTATTTGACAATAGTGAACACAAATGGAACTTCTCTGTCCCGCCGGCGACTTACCTGCCTTAAAAACCGCCATTGATTGTGGTGCTGACGCTGTCTATATTGGCCTTAAAGACGATACCAATGCTCGCCATTTCGCTGGTCTAAATTTTAATGAAAAAGCTTATCAAAGGCGCGCAATATGTACATAATCATGATAAACATCTACATGTAGCAATTAATACCTTTGCCCACCCAGGTGAAGAAAAACGCTGGCAAAATGCCGTTGATAAATGTGTCGACCTTGGTGCTAATGTCGCTATCATTGCTGATATTGCAACCTTAGATTATGCCACCAATAAATACCCTGAACTTGATTTACATTTAAGTGTTCAAGCTTCTGCTACTAACACGGCGCCTATCGATTTTTATGCTAAAAACTTTAATATTAAACGCGTCGTATTACCACGCGTTTTATCGATTCAACAGGTGAAACAACTTTCGCGTAATACGAATATTCCGCTAGAAGTTTTTGCCTTTGGTAGCCTTTGTATAATGGCCGAAGGAAGATGTTATTTGTCATCTTACTTTACCGGAGAATCTCCTAACACTGTCGGTGCATGTTCACCAGCTAAATACGTCAGGTGGAGTGAAACCGACACTGGTCTTGAATCACGTTTAAACGATATATTAATAGACCGTTATCAAAAAGATGAAAAAGCGGGATACCCTACTTTATGTAAAGGTAAATTTAATGTCGGTGATAACCTTTACCATGCACTCGAAGAGCCCACCAGTTTAAATACTTTATCTATGGTGCCAGAATTGATGAAAGCAAATATTTGCTCGGTCAAAATTGAAGGTAGACAACGAAGCCCCGCCTATGTCGAACAAATTACGCGTGTATGGCGAGAAGCGATTGATAGTTACAAAGCTAACCCTGAACAATATCAAGTAAAAGACCAATGGAACCAGCGTACTTGCTAATGTTTCTGAGGGAAGCCAAACCACATTAGGCGCATATCATCGTGAATGGCAATAAGGTCATAATTTAATTGAACGAAATACAAATTGCTAACAATAGGAACAATATGAAATTATCATTAGGCCCGCTTTTATATTATTGGCCAAAACAAACCGTTGAGTCTTTTTATCAATCAGCCCTTGAAAGCGAAGCAGATATTATTTATTTAGGTGAAACCGTTTGCAGTAAACGCAGAGAATTAAAAACAAGAGACTGGATAAATTTAGCAAAGTCCTTAAACGGACAAGGTAAAGAAATTATCTTATCAAGCATGGCATTGTTAGAAGCGCCTTCAGAAATTAAAGTACTTAAACAGCTTTGCGAAAATGGTGAATTAAGTGTTGAAGCCAATGATGTTGGTGCCATTGAAATCCTCAGTAATTTGAAAGTGCCCTTTGTTTGTGGCCCTGCAATCAATTGTTATAACGCATCTGTTATCAAAATGTTTGTTAATAAAGGCATGCAACGTTGGGTAATGCCAGTAGAATTATCACGGGATTGGTTAACTAAAATCGTCACTGACTGTGAAGATTTAGGCATAAGAGATCAATTTGAAATAGAAGTGTTTTCACAGGGATATATGCCATTAGCCTATTCTGCTCGTTGTTTTACCGCTCGCTCTGAAAATAAAGCAAAAGACGACTGTGAACTCTGTTGCATTAAATACCCACAGGGTCGAGTCACCACCACCCAAGAAGACCAACAAGTATTTGTATTAAATGGTATTCAAACTCAATCAGGTTATTGTTATAACTTAATTAATGATTTACCTTCAATGCAAGGCTTAGTTGATGTCGCACGTATTAGTCCTTCCGATAAACAAGCCTTTGATATTTTGAAGCAATATCGCCACGCGCTCAATAACGACGTAATGCCGACCAAATTAGCACAAAAAGAATGTAACGGTTTCTGGCATCAAATAGCAGGCTTACAAACTAGTTAATAAAAGCTATCAGTAACGAATAAGTCGTTCGTATTTTTAACCAGTACGAGCGAATTTATTACTTTCTTGCAGGTTTTAGTTACAACACATTTTAAAAGATTTTCTAATAACAACCTTTCCTTTTGTTAAGTCTTCATATGTAAACTCATAACAGTGTTTTTATAAAAAAATTACGTTACTTCAAATTCTTTATAATAATTACTAGACTTTAATAGACATTAATAGACATTAGAACAACGGCATCATTTTCTATTAATGCTTACAATTTAAGGTACAAATTTATGATTGTAGTAACAATAGAAATTAGCCCGTAATATGCAAAAACCAACTATTTTTTAAATGAAAATAGTCGAATTCATTATGTTGAATAATGATATGAATATAATGTGAGCGTATTGGCAATAATTTACTACTAGGTGAAAACATGATTAATAAAAAACTGATTTATACAATGGTTACTACGGCAACGCTATTTGTCACAGTCGCAAAGGCTGAAAATGCGGAAATAACACTAATGAAGAACCTTGATGGTTTTTTAGGTGGTTACTGTTTAGATATTAAAGGTGGTAATGCTGATATTGATACATCAAATGGTTTACAAGTGCATACTTGTTATAGCTATAAAGGTGCATTAGGAAAGGATCAAATTTTTGAAACAACGCGTTTTGAGAATAATGCCCTTTTCATGCCAGAATTTAATGTGTGCGCACAACTTACCGGCTTAGAAGCTGGATCAACCGTTTCACTGGCACCTTGTGATGGAAGTGAGCTTCAAAACTTAGCATTCACCGGTGCTGGGACAATAAGCCCAGTTAAAGCAAACTGATATGTGTCTTACTGCTGGTCTTGCCACAAGATTAGGTCGTAATGGAACATCACAACATCAAATTAAAGACTTAACACTACAACCTTGTAGTATGGATTTTTCAGCATTTCAGCAATGGACAACAAATACTAAAGTTGATTAAGTAAAGTTACTCAACAACTCCTGAGCGTATTAATTTGATCCTTAGTACGCTATTTTTTTGCAATTCTCTTTATTGAAAATTAGAGGGAAATATTTAATTCACCTGTTAAATTGCTCTTAGTCCGCGACGAAAATAATAACGTTAAAGAACTATTTCATCTTCGCGAAGTGTTAACACCTCATAACCTGTCTTGGTCACTAATATAGTATGTTCCCATTGGGCTGACAGTTTTTTATCCTTAGTAATAACTGTCCAACCATCTTTTTTGGTTTTAATTTTATAGCTACCTTGGTTGATCATAGGTTCAATAGTAAAAATCATTCCTTCTTCAAGCGTTAATCCTGAGTTAGGTTTTCCATAATGAAGCACTTGGGGATCTTCATGCATTTCTTTTCCAATGCCATGACCGCAATATTCACGCACCACACTATAACCAGCAGACTCAGCATGTTTTTGAATCGCATGCCCGATATCACCTAATCTCGCTTTTGGTTTTACTGCTTTAATCCCTTGCCACATAGCTTCATAAGTCGTTTTAACTAAACGTTTCGCTTCAGAACTTGCGGTACTCAACACATACATTTTACTTGAATCACTAATGAATCCATTTTTCTCTAAGGTAATATCTATGTTTACGATATCTTTTGATTTTAACTGGTAAGTTTTAGAAGGAAGCCCATGACATACAACATCGTTAACGGAAGAATTAAGAGAGAACTGGTAACCGTACTGCCCTTTACTCGCGGGTCGAGCTTTTAGAGCATCTACAATATAATTATCGACTTTAGTGTCGATATCCATTGTAGTGATGCCTTCGCACACATAGGAATCTAACATTTTAAATACCTGTGCTAAAAGTTTTCCAGACTCTCTCATAAAGTTTATTTCAGCTTCAGTTTTGATCATTCGGTTATCCATTAATAACTTCACCGACTGTTAAGGTTTCTTTTAGCAGTTGTTCTTTAATAATTTCATGAAAAGTAAGGGTTGGGTTCAATTCTGCTAGCATTCCCATTTTTATCCAAAACTCAGCTTGTGAATTAATTGAACGTGACATCACACTACTCGATTTTCTTATTTCATCATGTAGATCATCTGAAATTTTTACGATTCCCATTACACACTCCATATACGGTTTATATATAAATCATATATTTAGTATTTTAAACTGTCAATTGTTGTTTATATGGCCTGTTCTGTCAGCGAGGGCTAATGATTACGAATGGAGTTAACTTAGTGATAAGTGATAAGTGATAAAGCATAAAAAAACCCGCAAGGCTTTATTACAAAGCGTTACGGGTTCTTCTCGTACCTGCTCGGTACATAATGTGGCGGTGACGGAGACAGTCAAACTCACACTGTAAGCAATTGATTAATAAATTATTTATATAACCAAACATAAGAACGTCTTACAAATCGTCTTACATTTTGTAAAAGTCATCAATTAAATGTTGTTACTCTAAATAATAGTTTTTACCATTGAATCTTTTAGCATTGATAGAAAATAAAGTTTTTAAATTATCTCAAGTCCAAAAAACGCAAAATACCACTACCACCAGTACCATTTTGACCGAATCCCTTTAAATACGTGGGTTGTAGCCGGTATAGGTCTATATTTATCATAATAATCAATTGTTGAACCTATACCATATTGTAAATAAATTGAACCGGTACAAGCTTAAATATCGAATCAATCAACCAATATATTAAAGTTATCATAATTTTAAGCTCACTCCGACATATTCCCGACATAGGAAGTTTTTAATACTTCTCTTAAAGCCATTAATAGCAAGGGATGCATAACTTTATAATATTTATTATAGGGGAATATATTAATCAAATTTTTGGTTTGTTTGACAGGTTTTAGAGATAATAGAACTTTCATCTCACTTTAGGGTTGTTTCGATGCCACCAAGAACAAATAGACCATGCAGAAAAAGAGGATGCCGAGCCATTACACGCAATAAAAATGGATATTGTGACGAACATAAGACTGATTCATGCGGTTGGGTTCGCTCAAATGGTACAAAACAGTCCAGTAGTTCACGCGGTTATGGTCATAAATGGGCTGTTTTACGTAAAGAAATACTAAAAAGAGACCGTTTTTTGTGTCAAAACTGCTTAAAGAAAGGCCTCGCAGTTGAAGCAAACCAAGTTGATCACATCAAACCAAAGAGCCTTGGAGGTGATAACAGCGAAAGCAATCTTCAAGCCCTTTGTATCCCATGCCATAAGGATAAGACAAGCTCAGAATCAAGATTAAGTAGGCGTACATTGTAAGGGGGTATGTAAATCTCTACATCCTTATGCATACCTGACCGTCCGCCTAATGTAATTTTTACGCGCAATAAATAAGGATCTTTTTTTGAAATTGAAATTTACACTTCTATAAGTCGGAAAGCATAAAATAGATTGGTGTTTGAATGGTGGTAACGGTGGATCATTTGCTTATCAATTCGCTTTTAAACACATTTTTACTTCTAGTAATTAACATCACCCAAGATTTTTAAACAAACCTATACCAGTAGGCGCTTTAAATAAAAAAGGTACTCCTGAGCGGTTGATACATACGGGGGCGCGGAGTCGCGTTTGTCGGCTAGTTTTCGGTTATATAGGGCATCACCACCACTGATAAAAAATCTATTTTCAACAAGTCTAAAAACAATTTTGTACTATTAAAAGAAAGAGTATCGAAATTATAGCGATACCCTCCATAAAAAATTTATCACCATAGTTAAAAATATAAACCTATTTGTTTAATTGAAAAGCTGATTACTTAATTCCGCTGTTTCTTTACTTGACCAATATTTAAGAGGCTCTGTTTCATTTTCTTTAATGATCAAATCTTCAATTGAAGTTGAACCGTTAAGAGTGTTGTCACCTAGGCCAAGTAACCAAGATAAATTAACTTGTTTATCTCGCATTTTTATATTGCGTTGTTGATAACGACTGTCTAAATAATTGAATAAATCTTCTTTATCTTTCGTAAAATTAGAATAAAGTAAATTTTCAATTACTGTTGTGTTTGGTTTTTTTGGTATGTTCACATTTAAGACTGTTTTAGACCATTCATGAGAAATATCGTAAATGGCAAATATCTCATTATTGATGGATAGACCTAAATCTTCACAGATTAGCTTTTTTATATGTAGAATTTTATGCTCTTCATTATTTATTAATGAAGTTGTAGTAACTGTGTTTTTACACTGTGGTTTAATACTGTTATTTACGGAGTACTTTTTACACTCGGGTATGGCAAGTTTTACACTAGGGGTAGAGTAATTTTTACACTCGGTATTTGTGGTATTGTCAACTTTGCCACTAGTGACAAAATCAACTGGTATATTGTTCGTTTCTGCATTGTTAATGGATAATGAAAATTTTCTGCTTTCTGGTTTACTTACTCCATTAGTTTGCAAATATATTTTAATATTTTCCATCATTGGGTATATTAACCTATAACCTCCAGTACTCGTTACTCCTGATAACTTGCCAATTAGCCCTAGCTTAAAAAGTCTCTGTATAGAGTCGCTTATTGTTTTTCTACTTTTGCCTAATTGCCAGGCATAAAACTCGTTTGATTTAACGTTTTTCCCCTTATACGTATCTTTTGTTTTCTCCGATTGTGAAAGTCTTTGGTAAGTTTCTTGGAATGAAATAGTATCTGATAAAATAAGTTTGTCTGTATCAGTTAATTTCTTACATGTGCTTATTGGTGTACTTAGGTTTATAAACATTATTAGCCCGTTATTATTTTGTGGGCAGTTGTCTAACTGGTTAAATTTTCATATAATATTTGCAGTTGTTCAACTAGCCCGTTGAAAAAACGAATATTCTATTAAGTTTCTAAGACTTATTAGAATTCAATTAAACCGCTATTTCAGCGGTTTTTTTGTACCTTGCATACCCTACACCTTATTATTCTACTGCTTGCTCAGGAAGTGACTTTTTGAGCAATAGCATTAAGTTAAAACAAAAACAGGTATAAGGACTTTTTACAAAATCAAAAGCTTTTGGTAAATCCAGTACCAAGCCACTTAAAAGATAACGCTCTATGCCTTGGTAATTTTCATCATTAACCGCACACGAAAAGTTAATACTCCACTGCTCAATAATAACTCTTACTCTGTCGTTAAATTGATCGGCGTATTCTGCGCTCTCACTTATAAAGTCTAATGAGCTTTGTTGGCTACATGGTTCACCCTGTAAAGGATTCTCTTTAAAAATAGGCTCAAGGCTTGCCGATAAACCAGCAAATAAACCAATAATCAGACCATTATTATTAAAATCATTTCCTTTCGGCAATCGATTCACTAACGCTGTTAATCGCGTGTTTTTTATCGGTTCGAGATGTTCTTTAGGGGCTTGTATCGCCTCAACTATTTGCGAGGCTAACAATTCACCTGTTTTTAAATCTTGTTGGTAATTGCCAATAGAAGCCATTGGATTACCATAAAAATCTTTAAATCTACGTGGGTTTATTTGTGTTGTGCTCATGATTAATCTCCATTACGCAAAGGAAAGTTTGTATTAATGCTTATTAAAGTTGATGCTGAAATGCTACGTATATTAGCTATAAAGAAATTATGCGCGGTGGCGGTCGCTGATTTTTATAAAAAGCGATAGAGGGATCTATTTTGTGGTTTGTATTTTTCATAGTGATTTACCTACGCTAAAAAATTTTAGGTAGATGAACTGAGTAGCCTCAAAGCATTGCCAGCGTAGGTCGGCAAAGTGGGAGCGTTTTCTTTGGCTCTCGTGTTCGTGCCCCCAAAACTGTATGAATACATACTGTATAGATACAGTTAATCACTAACCAATTAAGGCGAATAATAAAAATGAGGTCGTTTGATTTTCCTACGCTTAGGAATGCTAGAGGGTGCTTAATCCACCGGCTTTTTAACTGGTTGCTTAAGCCAGTTAAAAAGAGCTTAACCGCATTGAGTCGGCTTATCAAGTCTGAAATGAGCCGAGGGCGTTCATTTATTACTATTTTTGTGGTCTGATGCGGTTCATCGTTGGCGCTAAATTCCATCAAGGCCAATAAATTACCCACTATCTTAAGTGTAATTGTTTGCATGATTTACTCCGTTGGGCTATCGGTAGTGCTATTCGGGAAAGTTGTTTAATAAGATGCTTTCTAGCTTTGCGCTGATAGGTTCAGCATTGCGTAAAAGCTTTAATCGATTGCTCAATAAAACGACTTCACGCGCCATGTTTTTATCTTTAATCCAATAAAACATAGGGTGAACTTTTTTACCTAGCTTGCTAGTTTTGGTGCGTAGTTCGCGTGATAAGTTGATGTTGTACTTCTTCTTTAATTTGCTCACCGTAGTATTGAATGCGCCATCACTGAATAAAGCATGTGCCCCTGTTTTGCTAATTCCTTGAGTGCCTAATTGAAGTAAATGATCACAAGCAATCTCTACATATTCAGCCATTAAAGGCGGTTTATTTGTAGTGCTTGCGGTGCTAGTATTAGCGTCAAGCGTTGGGCTAACGCGGTTTAATTGGGTTGTTTCTGCTTTGGTAGAAGCAACCTTTTTATTATCGGTCATCGTAAGCGCTCCTAATGTAGTTCTTGACGTTGATTGGTTAGTTCAATCACCAAAGCTTTAAGCTGTGCTTCACTTTCACCTCTGATCATTGCCTTAAGTACGCTTTCAACTTCACTTGCAACCCATCCCACGGATCGCCCACCTAATGAAATTGGTGGAGGCAATATCCCTTTTTTAATTCTTTCATAGGTGCTCGATTTACCAATACCAAATAAATTAGATACAGTAGGCTGACGATATATTTTAAAAGTATTCTGTTTTTCGTGGTCTTGCATGATATGCCCCTTGAGGTTCGTATAAGTTCAAGGGGGATTATTAAGGTAGGATTCAAATTAAAAAAGTATCAACCTTTAGTGTTTAGTACCAAAGTTTAAAGGTTGATAGTAATTATTACTTTATTGCTAGTCTGGGATATGGAAATCTAGGTTTTTTAAAGCATAATTTCTATATTTTATTGCCGTTGTAAGACTACGTAAATTTAGCTTTGCTTTGATCTCTTCATCTAGTCTTGACTTGATATTATTTGCGCTACATTCCTTGTTTAACTCTTGAGGGAATTTAATCGCGTGTTCTTCAATTATTTTAGTAGCTTTATTTATTTGAGCCTGCATTTTGGCCGTTAGAGCTTTCGGCCCTGCTTGGTTTCTTTTTTTAATTTGTAAGTTTGTTAATTCGTTAGCAAAACTTAACATAGTATTTTCAAGCCCTGATAAAAGGCTTTCCGCTTTATTCATTTCTATATTGCTTGAATCTTTTAAGTTATTTAAATTAATTAAATCCGTTACTAATTTATTACTGGCCTTGTATGAATTTGCTGAAAGTCGTTTAAGCTCTTCATAGTCTGTAGTTGTAAATTCATCTTTATTAACATTTAGTAATTGAAGCATTTCATCTTGAGCTATTTTAAATGCGTTTTTATTTTCGTTTATTTCATCGATGTTTATTTTAGAAATTAATTCTTGATAGTTTTTGTTATATTTATGTATATCAGATTCTATTCGTATTAATGAATCTATTAAGCCTTTACCATTCTCCCAATTTAGGAGATCTTCATCAATATCAATAAATTTAAAGCTTTTCATCTTCTCACCTCTGAGAAAACCTAATTGATACTACTTGGCAAGCCGTTAGGTTATCGGCTGTTCGGGAGCTACCCTAGCCAAGTAAGTAAGGTTAAATAATAACCTGTTTGTCTAAACAGTGCGAGGAGGTGTTAATAGGTATGCTGTCAGAAATAACAGTGATCCATATAAAAACAATTAATCTCAACCGTGACAGGTCACATTTAAAAATAAAGTGCCTATAATCCATAAAATGGTATAGGTTTCGATATTTCAGTTTTAGACCAATACCACCTACCCCGAAAGCCAGTGAATACGGGCTTTATGAGTAATTACTTATCTTTATTATATTAATTTAAATATATAATATAGATATATAAAAGCTCTGTGAGCCTTTGTATCACTGGGTTTGTGTTAAGTGGTATAGGTCTATTTGCTGGATTATTACTAATTAAGTAACCTATACCAGCTAGAACCCCGTATTTATTGGCTTGTGTCGTTGCTGGTATAGGTTGGTATAGGTTTTTCGGCTTTTTTAATATGATTAGCTATTTACTGCTTTTAAACCTTTTCTACCTGATAGGCTGATATTGCCAATTGAAGCCGATTCAATATGATTGCTCCACCATTCCATAATTTTAATACGTTGGCTCATGTATGTTGAATGATTGTAAGCTTGGCTAACCTGAGTGTAGTGGTTTAATATTACCGGACACTTCTAAAGACTTCAGTTAATATGTCTAGTAGAGGTAGATTATGAAGAAGAAAACAACACGTCCAGTATTTACAGTAGAATTTAAACAAAGTGCAGTAAAGTTGGTTACTGAACAAGGATACAGTAGGCAAGAAGTCGCTAACAATCTCGGTGTATCACTGAGTGCCATTACACGTTGGGTAAGAATTGAAACTCATACAGATTCAAAGCCAGGCTCTAAACAATCAACATTAAACATATCAGAGCGAGCAGAACTAGAGGCGTTACGTAAAGAAAACAACCGATTAAAAATGGAGCGTGACATCCTAAAAAAGGCCACAGTCTTCTTTGCGAACGAAAAAGAATAAGATTTCAATTTATTCTAAAACATAAAGAAGACTGGCCAATTAGAGTAATGTGTCGCGTGATGAAAGTAAGCTCAAGTGCATTTTATGATTGGATACATGCACCAATCAAGCCTTTTGATGCGCCAGAATTTCATTTGGACAGCGCAGTAAAAAGCACATTCAAAGAGCATAAAATGACTTTAGGTAGCAGACGTATGGTGACTGAACTAGCAAAGAAAAACATTGTTATTGGTCGCTTTAAAGCACGCTCTACAATGCGTAAATTGGGCCTTGTCGCTCGCTATCCGAAGAAATTTAAAACGACCACCGATAGCAACCATAGTAATCGAATTGAGCCGAATAAACTAAATAGAAAATTCACAGTTAATGAGAGTGATCGTGTTTGGACAACAGATATTACTTATATCGCTACGCATCAAGGGTTTATCTATTTAGCAGTCGTGATGGACTTATATTCACGCCGTATTGTGGGTTGGACAATTGCAGATAATATGCGCACTGAGTTATGTAGTAATGCACTGAATATGGCCTACTGGCAAAGAAAACCAACTTCTGGTCTGTTGCACCACTCAGACAGAGGTAGCCAGTATACTAGTGATGATTATAGAAAATTACTAAATACGATGAAAATGAATGTGAGTATGAGTGGCAAAGGTGAATGCTGGGATAATGCACCGACAGAACGCTTCTTCCGAAGTTTAAAGCATGAGCAATTGAACTATGAAACATTCAAAACAAAGAAAGCAACTGAGCTAAGTATTTTAGATTATCTTGCTTATTACAATGGTAAACGCCCGCATTCAGTTAATGGGTATTTATCACCAATTCAATATGAAAATAAAGTCGCTAAAAAGGTGTCCGGTTTTTATTGACCATTACAGAGAGTCCACTTTATGAGAAAGACAAGCTTCTAAAGCTTCATGACTAAAGCCCTCTTCTCCTAGTGTTGTTCTTGCTAGGCCTCTTAATCCGTGTGCCGTTTGTCTACCTTTAAAACCCATTCTTTTTAATGCGACATTTGCCGTTGATGTATTTGCATGTTGATTTGGTTTGAAGTCTGAGGGAAAAAGGTATTTTCTTTCACCGTTTAAAGGTTTCAATAATTCTAGGAGGTTTAGCATTTGTTTTGTAAGAGGGATTCTATGTTCTGTTTTAGTCTTCATAATTTCAGCCGGTATAATCCAAAGATTATTATCAAAATCGATATCTTGCCATTTTGCTGTTGCGGCTTCTTTTGGCCTTGTCATTGTATGGAGTTGCCATTCAATCAAACAGCGTGTTGTAATTTTGATACTAGCTATATCTAAAGCATTCATTAATTCTGGTAGTTCGTCGGGTTCTATATGTGGATTGTTTGTTACTTTTTCGCTACTGAACGCCTTACTTATGCCACTTAGCGGATTATCACTTATTACCCCTGTATTAACTGAATAAGTCATTAGCTCATTAATGCGCTGACATATTCTTTTTATGGTGTCGTATTTACCTGACGCTTCAAGTGGTCGCAATACCTGAATTACTTTAGGGGCGGTTAATTGGCTAATTGGGTAACCACCAAGTAAAGGAAAAACATGACGCGTTAATGATCCCCATATATCTTTAGCATAACCCTCTGTTATTTTGCTTTTCTTTACTTCAAACCATTTAGAAGCAATATGCTCAAGGGTGTTATTATTTGATTCATCTAAGGCACGTTGTTTTGTGTCGCGTTCTTCTTTTGGATTTAAGCCTTGCGCTAATAACTCTTTTGCAGATTCTCGAAGTTTACGGGCTTCTGCTAGTGAAACGGCTGGATAAGCGCCTAATCCCATTTCTGTTACTTTCTTAGTATAAGGATTAGTAAATCTAAGTTGCCACCTTTTATAACCGTTTGCAGTAATGCGTAATTGTAAGCCCCCACCATCACGGAGCGTTTGCACATCTTTTGCTTGCTTGATTTGGGTATTTGTAAGCGGTGATTTAGCCATGATTGTAAGATCCTTTTTAAGATTATTGAATCGTCTTACAAATCATCTTACATTTTTTTATGGATTTAGGCGACCTTGTCAGAACTCTACGGACATAAAAAAACCCGCAAGGCCTTTTATACAAAGGCGTTACGGGTTCTTCTCGTACCTACTCGGTACTTAATGTGGCGGTGACGGAGAGATTCGAACTCTCGAAAGGTTGCCCTTTACACACTTTCCAGGCGTGCTCCTTCAGCCACTCGGACACGTCACCTTAATTGAGGTTAACAGACAGTATAAACATATTAATTAATGTTAGTTATTCTGCTAAGCGGGGCGCATGATAGATAACTCCCTCATTAAATCAACCACTAATCGAGATTATTCTTCAATATAACCTAATTCTTGGCGTAAAAAGACCGTTGCTCCTAATAATCCAGGATTATCGTGAGTTATCAAATAAGTCGGAATACTTTCGAGATAGGTTTTAAATCTGCCTTTTGCTTCAAAAAAGCTTCTAAATTCACTATTTGAGAAGAACTCAATAAAACGAGGAACCACGCCACCAGCAATATAAACACCACCTGTACAAGCTAGATTTAATGCAAGATTACCAGCAAAGCCTCCCATCACTTCACAAAATAAGGTTAAGCTTCGTGTTGCGATAGAACAATTATTTTCTAATGCGACTTCTGTTACTTGTCTAGGTTCATGAAATTCGACCGCTTTTCCTTCTAAACGACACATTGCATGATAAATATTTACTAAGCCTTGTCCTGATAGTAAACGTTCAGCTGAAACATGGCCAAACTGTTCTTGAAGAAGCAATAAAACATCTGCTTGTTCGCTGGTATTAGGAGCAAAACTAGCATGTCCACCTTCTCCGTCTAAGCTGATCCACTTCTTAGCTACATGAATAATATGAGAAACACCTAAACCAGTACCAGGCCCAAATACAGCAGTCACACCTAATGGATCCGCTTCACCACCACCAATTTTAATTTTTTGCTGATCATTTAAAAAAGGCACTGCTAATGAGATACCGGTATAGTCATTAATTACGAATAAATGATCAAGTTGTAACTTTTCTTTTAAGGAGGTTTTTGAAAACTGCCAGCTTAAATTAGTCATTGAAACTAAATCCTCTTCAACAGGACAAGCAATTGCTAAGCAGAGAGCGCTTACTTTTTCTGGTAAAGTGGAAAAATATTGGAATAAAGTCGCGTCTAAGGTTAAAAACTCCGCGCAGGCAAATGTTCGTAAGTGACTTACATCACCCGTTTTATTGCAACAAACCGCTAAACGAATATTAGTTCCACCCACATCGGCGACAACAGATAACATATGTATTCTCCCTAAATGATGTTATGTAACGATCAATCTCTCATTTATGTAATTAAAAAACAGAAATTTTGATCTAAAACAGTTTTAATCTGTAATAAAATGACAGTTAAGTTTCAATTCACATATAATAAGCAAATGTACGTTTAAATTTGTGTAATTATTTTTCACTTTCAAATGTAAATATAACCACACAGTTTAAAATGATAATGTTAGATACAGTAATTAATTCAACTAGTTTAACGCAAAAAAATAATTATAGTAGAGTCATATGAATACTTTAGAGCTAATCCAAAAAATATTGATACTTTCAGCAAATCTGAAAGAAAAGTAGCAGAAGTTATTATTGCTTCTCCACAGATAGCGATTCATTCTAGCATTGCTACACTAGCAAGAATGGCTGATGTGAGTGAACCAACCGTTAATCGTTTTTGTCGTCGTTTAGATACAAAAGGTTTCCCTGACTTTAAATTGCATCTTGCGCAAAGCTTAGCAAATGGTACTCCTTATGTTAATCGCAACGTCAATGAAGATGACGGCCCAGAAGCTTATACTGCGAAGATTTTCGAATCTACTATGGCTTGTTTAGATACAGCGAAAAACACCTTAGATACGTCTCTTATTAATCGTGCAGTTGATGTGTTGACACAGGCCAAAAAGATTTCATTCTTTGGTTTGGGGGCATCTTCAAGTGTTGCTCACGATGCGTTAAACAAATTCTTCCGTTTTAATATTCCCGTTGCTTGCTTTGATGACATCGTTATGCAAAAGATGAGTTGTATTAATGGTAGTGAAGGTGACGTTATTGTTTTAATTTCACATACAGGCCGTACTAAAGCCTTAGTCGAAGTAGCGAGACTTGCTCGTGAAAATGACGCCTTTGTAATTTCATTAACCGCCTATGGTTCACCACTTGCAGAAAACAGTAATCTGGTACTTTCTTCTAGTGTGCCTGAAGATACTGATATATATATGCCAATGGCCTCTCGAATTGCGCAACTGGTATTAATTGATGTACTAGCAACCGGATTTACTTTGCGTCGTGGAGCCAAATTCAGAGATAATCTAAAATACGTTAAAGAAGGTATTAAGGATTCTCGTTTTAATAAGTTCAATGAAGAACTTAGCGAGTAACATTATTGTCACGCAGTTTAATTATTATTCATTTATCAAGTTTTATTATTTTTAATTTTAATTTTACAGGAGTTTAGAATGCCAAGACGTACGAAAATTGTAACTACACTAGGGCCAGCTACGGATCGTGATAATAACCTTGAGAAAATTATTAGCGCAGGCGCCAATATGGTACGTATGAACTTTTCTCATGGAGATGCGAGCAGACCACGTTAAACGTGCCAATGATGTACGTGAGATTGCGACTCGCTTAGGTAGAGAAGTTGCAATAATGGGAGATTTACAGGGACCTAAAATTCGTATTTCAACCTTTGCTGATAATAAAATTCAACTTGCTGTTGGCGATATTTTTATTCTTGATAGTGATTTAGCAAAAGGTGCAGGCTCACAAACAGCTGTTGGCCTTGATTACAAAACACTTCCACTGGAAGTTAAACAAGGCGATGTATTATTACTTGATGATGGTCGCGTACAAATGAAAGTCGACTTCGTTGAAGGTAACAAAGTACATACCATTGTTACTATTGGTGGTCCACTTTCAAATAATAAAGGTATTAACCTAAAAGGTGGCGGTCTCTCTGCCCCTGCACTAACAGACAAAGATAAAAGAGATATAGTAACAGCGACTCAAATCCAATGTGATTATTTAGCAGTTTCTTTCCCGCGTAACGGCGATGACCTTCATTATGCTCGTAAATTAGCCCGTGAAGCTGGTTGTAATGCAAAAATAGTTGCTAAAGTAGAACGTGCTGAAGCTGTTGAAACTCAAGAAGCACTAGAAGAAATTATTCTTGCTTCAGATGTTGTTATGGTTGCACGTGGTGATTTAGGTGTTGAAATTGGTGATGCTCGTTTGGTCGGTGTGCAAAAGAATATGATCCGTACTTCTCGACGTTTAAACCGTGTTGTCATTACTGCGACACAAATGATGGAATCAATGATTAGCGCACCAATGCCAACACGAGCAGAAGTTATGGATGTTGCAAACGCTGTTTTAGATGGTACGGATGCAGTTATGTTATCAGGTGAAACAGTCGCCGGTGCTTACCCTGTTGAAACAGTGATGGCAATGAGTGATGTGTGTGTTGGTGCTGAAAAACACCCAAGCATTAATGTTTCAAATCACCGTATCAACTACACCTTTGATGATCCATCTGAGGCGTTAGCAATGACAACTATGTTTGCGACTAACCACACTGTAGGTGTAAAAGCGATTGTTGCATTAACCGATTCAGGCACAACTCCTTTATTAATGTCTCGTTTAAGTTCTGGTTTACCAATTTATGCATTATCGAGTAATCAGCAAACATTACGTTACTGTGCACTTTATCGTGGTGTAACTCCTGTTAAGTTTGATTCAACAACAACAGATAGTGTTGTATTTGTGCAAAATGCGATTCAAACATTAAAAGATTCAGATTTAATTAAAGTGGGTGATCTGATCCTGTTGACACATGGTGATTCAAACGGTGCGGGTTATACAAATACTTGTAAAATTATCGAAGTAAAATAGTTTTTAAAGTAATACATTATAAATCTTAAAAAAGGATCACATTGATCCTTTTTTTACATCTGAAATATTTCTCTTTTTTATTTGTATATTTTTAAAACATGACTAAACTTTAAGTGTTCATTTATATTTTTATAATTTTGAAAAGTTTCCCGAACCTAGGTACTCCCTTTATCCTAGGTTTTTTTGCCTGCTACTAAAAGCGGGCTCCATTAAATCCTACTGCCCTACTTGTTGTAATGACACAAATTTATTATTCTCACCTAATGTCAGCTCAAAACGCCCTCTTACACCTAATTGAGAAAAGAAAGGAACAAATTTTAACGCCGGTATTTGTAACATCTTTCCTCTTTCTTCACGCACTTTAACAACAGTATTAGGTGTGCGATAAAGTTCCTGAAAGGAGTTGTAAGGAATATTGATGCGAAAATAAAAATGTGTCACGGAAATGGCCCTCAGTATTAATCTGTTACTCGCTTGGTAGTTTATTATTTTTTATCTCAGAAAACACTTTTTATAAAAACAAAATGTTTTATATTAAACACATTACAGTAAAGTAAGTTACTATTTTAAAAGGAATTAGCGATATGTTATTTTTAATTAAAAAATGGGTAAGTGGTTTTATGATGCCACTCCCCTTATTTCTTCTCATTTTTCTTATCGCCCTTATTTTGCTGTTATTTACACGTAAACAAAAATTAGCAAAAGTGTTGTTAGTCTGCAGTTTTGTGTTCATTACACTAATGAGTACATTACCTATTTCTGAAAGGCTAACACATCGATTAGAACGAATTCACTTACCAATTTTACAAGAAAATGTTGCTCAGCAATTTGATTACATCTTATTGCTAGGCTCCGGTGGTGTCGCCGACCCAAGTTTACCTGTTAACAGTCAATTATCGAGTACTGCAAATAGTCGCTTTTTAGAGGCACTACGTTTATTTAGAGCTAACCCAAGAGCAACATTAGTTGTCTCAGGAAATGGATTCGGGGATATTAAATCGCACGCCTCAATGATGCAAGAGTTGGCAATAATAATGGGCGTGCCTAAAAAACAGATAATAACAATGGGTGAGAATAAAGATACGGACGATGAAGCAAAGGCAATGTCTAAACTTATTAGAGGTAAAAAGTCTGTTTTAGTTACTTCAGCAACACATATGGACCGAGCGCTAAATCTGTTTTACCAGTATGGTACAGCACCAAAAGTCTGCGCCGAGTAACTATCTTGCCAAGAATAAAATCGGTGAGACACCTAGTTATTATTACATTCCAAGTGCTTACCATCTCCATAAAAGCCAGGTTGCGATACATGAATATCTTGGCAAATTACAAAACTGGGTAAAAGCAATAATGTGAATAGACCCTGTTAATAATCATATTCACATTATTAGTGTTTAACTGAGTAATTGAGTACTTAATTAAACCAACTGCGTTTGTTGTTTGATGACAGCCTGCGCGACAATCATATGCTCGCCATTAAATGCCATTGTTGGTGAGCCATATAATTCGTAACCTTCCGCTAAAAGCTTAGTAATGCGGTAGCAAAATTCAGAATCATCTTTACCTGTAATTAATTTATAATTTTCTGTTTGTTGAGGCATATTTATTCCTTATCAAATGATTTGTAATGGATATAGAATACGGCCCATTGTACAAAAGTAATAATTAAACGCATTAAAAATGTGAATTATCGCTTTCAAAGCATAAAAAAACGGCACATTTAGCGCCGTTTTTGTACAAATTATTAAACAAGTCAGTGCATTAAGTCTCGCTTATGGACGATATATTTTCACATTAGTAAAACCTGCTTCTTTTAAATACAATGCTTGTAGTTGACTCATGACACCACGCGCACAATATAATAAGTAAGTTTTATCCTGTGGTAATTTTTCAAATTGACTTGCAAGCTTGAAAAAGCCAAATGTTGTACTTCAACACCTTCAATTTCTAAAGGAGATTCTTCTTCCTCTTCGGGAGAACGAATATCAAGTACCACTTCATCTGTTTTAAAATCAGATACTGATTCAACTTCCGCCACATCTTCCTGTGCCGCTTTAGCAATATCTTTAATATCTAATACATTTGATTTTTCAACGACCTGTTCAATTAAAGAAAGATCAAATTTAGCCTCTTCCTTTTCAATTTTTTTCATTACCGCTTTAACGGTCGGACGTTGTGAGATAACTCCACAATACTCAGGAATTGTTTCGGAAAGTTCAGCGGTACCAATGTCACGCGCACAATCAATAATATCTTGTTTATCCGTTACAATAAGCGGACGTAGAATTAGCATATCCGTTACTTTATCAATCACTGATAAGTTACGTAAAGTTTGGCTAGAAACCTGCCCTAGTGCTTCTCCTGTTACTAAAGCTTCAATGGCTAATCGGTCAGCAACTAGACTTGCAGCACGCATCATCATACGCTTTAAAATAACGCCCATTTGTCCGTTATCGACTTTTTCTAAAATCTCAGCAACAACAGGTTCAAATGGAATTGAAACAAATTTTACACGATGAGAAGAACCAAAACGTTCCCATAAACGATAAGCGACTTGCTTAACACCTATTTCATGAGCACTACCACCTAGATTAAAGAAGCAGTAATGAACACGAGAGCCACGTTTGATAAATTGATAACTTGATACACCTGAATCAAATCCACCAGAGATTAGTGATAGCACTGATTCCTGTGAGCCAAGTGGAAAACCACCTAAGCCTTCATGGCGTTTATCAATAAAGAATAATTTGTCATTATTAATTTCAAGTTTAACGGTCACATCTGGATCTTTTAATTTAACCCCTAATGCTTCTGTGTGTTGATTTAAACCGCCACCAATATAACGTTCTGCTTCACTAGAAGTAAAATCATGTTTACCAATGCGTTTTACGCGAACGCAAAATGTCTTACCATCAAGTTCATCTTTTATATGTGCTTTTGTTTGTTCATAAGCATTATGTATATCAGTAAACTCGGTTTCTTTCACTTCTAAAAAATGTGCAATACCTGGCGTACTGGCCAACATTTTAATCAATGTTTCTTTATTTGCGACAGTTTCATTTTCAGTGCGTACAATGATTTTGTCCCACTCTAAAATAACCTTCACGTCTTGATCATAGTTAGTTAAGACATTACGGATATTTCCCTGTAACATTTTGCTGAAACGCCTACGCACAGGTTTGCTTTTCATCATAATTTCAGGAAAAAATTTGACAATAAATTTCATGTTAAATCACTGTAGTTAGTTGAGTTAAATTAAGGAGGCGGATTATACCGACTATTGTGATTGCTGTAAAACCGATAGCGTTACTTCACATTCCCCCAAATCCGATGCAATATATATTGAATCAGCAGAAATAGTGACAGACCATTCCATGGTCCTTTTTACTAATTTTATAAGTAACTGAATTTGTTTAAAGGAAAACTGATATACCGCTAAGTTATTTAAACCAGAAAGTTGTGCCTGTTCTTGTTTCCACCAAACATCAGATTTGCTATTGAACGTATATATATTCACTGCATCAGCTAAACGACTGGCTTTTTTAGCACGCTCAAAGGAAGGTTCGCCCATATCTATCCATAATAACAGTTCATCGGATAAACTTTTTGCCCAAATTTCAGGTTCATCAACGTTTGATAATCCCTTTGTAAAAGCCAAAAACTCCTGTTGAGAATGCAAACAAAAAGCAACAATACGCGCAACCATACGTTCAAGGGTTTCTGAGGGATGTTGAGCCACAGTTAAAGACAAGGTATCGTAAATATCATTATTCAAATCGCATCGGTTAACTGATAATTTAAAAATTGTCGGTTTTAAAGCCATTATTATTTATTCCAAGGGTTGCTGGGATCGTAGGCAGGCTCTTCTTTCTGCACTTTGTTTTTGCTGCTGTTATTTTTAGCGACATGACGTACATCACTGGCATGCTCAATCAGGTATTTCATTTCATCGCTAATTGGCGCAGGATGGTCATTTTCAGTTAAATAAAATACAGATCGGTCTCGAGGCGGAATAGCCAATTGTTTATCGTCAGGCCAAGCATAATTTTTAAAGCAATAGAGATAAAAATTCTCTACTTTTTCCTTAGCCCATTCATGATTACGTAGAAACTTCATGGTTGATTTAAGACCAGTATGAAACTGTAAACGTTCGATATTTAATACATCACTTAAGCTTAACCAAGTATAATGCTCAGAAATATCCGTTAATAATTTATCTAGCTTTAAACCATATAAAGGATTGGGAAGCTTTTTAAGGGGAGGATTATTACACTCTTTAGATGGAGGCAAATTAGACTCTGACAAAATATTATTCCTTTTATTTAAGTCGCTAATTCTAACGTGAATTACATTAAATTGTTCGCTTATTTGGCATTTTATGATTTTTGTTTTTACTACAAAAGGAAATTAATGCTTTTACGTGTCTATCTCTCCTTGCATAAGTTAAACTACAAATTAATTTTTAAAGAAATAACAAAAGGTTTTTATTAATGAGTAGTACAAGTATCCAATGGTTTCCTGGGCATATGCATAAAGCCCACAAAGAGATTAAAGAGGTATTACCTCAAGTCGACATTATTATCGAAGTGGTAGATGCACGTATCCCTTATAGCAGTGAAAATCCATTGATCGCTTCTATCCGTGAAAAAACACCTTGTATTAAAGTACTTAATAAAGCAGATTTAGCTGATCACATCATTACACAACAGTGGATAGATTATTTAGAACAAGAATCTGGTATTAAAGCACTTGCCATCACAACAACAAAGCCAGAGCAAGTACATCAAATTACAACCCTTTGTCAGCAAATGTTACCCAACCGACTTAGTGAAGATAAACAAATACGTGCCATGATAATGGGCATCCCAAATGTAGGTAAGTCTACAATTATTAATATCCTTGCAGATCGCATTATTGCTAAAACAGGTAATGAACCAGCCGTCACCAAAAATCAACAACGTATTCGATTACCATCAGGCATTATGCTCTCTGATACACCGGGATTTTTATGGCCTAAAATAGAAAATCAAAATTCAGGCTATCGCTTGGCTGTAACTGGTGCTATTAAAGATACTGCTATTGAATATGAAGATATTGCTTATTATGCGGCGGAATACCTCATTAAACATTATCCTGAGCGACTCAAGAAACGATACGAGCTTGAAACAGTTCCAGACACTGACCATGAATTAATGGAAGCAATTGCCTTAAGACGTGGTTGTTTACGTGCAGGTGGTCATTTTGATATCTATAAAGTTTCAACCATTTTACTTAATGAGTTACGCTCTGGTGCATTAGGCCCATTAAGTGTTGAAACACCTGAAATGGCAGAAATTGAAAAAGTCGAAGTAGTGAAATTAATGGCTAAGCAAGCTGAAGAAAAAATAGCTAAAAAAGAAGCTCGACGCCGAAGAAGCCGTAAAAATAGATAATAAATAGGCAAAAAAAAGGTAAACCCTTAGGTTTACCTTCTATTTTCTAGCTAGCGTAGAGCTAAATCATCGATTAACTTAAACAGCTACGATGTTTTCAGCGTTTGGTCCTTTTTGACCTTGGCTTACTGTAAATTCAACTTTTTGGCCTTCAGCTAAAGTTTTGAAACCTTCGCCTGAAATAGCGCTGAAATGTGCGAACACGTCAGGACCATTTTCTTGTTCAATAAAACCAAAACCTTTAGACTCGTTGAACCATTTAACTGTACCTAAAACTCTAGACATTATAATTTTCCTACTTAAATTTTTTAATTGTCTTAACAGACATGAATAGCGTAAAAAACAGACTAACACTTAACAACTACAGAGCGCGAATTATTTAATAAAACAACGAAATGAAGAATATAAACAAAAGGCTTTATTTTTTGCTAAGTAGAACTCTATAGAATTTAAAAATGAAGTCAAATCTTTTCAAAAAAATACAATCTTAATATTTTTTATTGTGATTTAACTCGATTAGCAAAAAGGCTAATTAAGCATAGTTTTTTTCTATTAAGGGCCTGATCACTAATTCATCAACACAGATGTTAGCCTCTTGATTTAAGATGTATAATATAGCTTCAACAACACTTTGTGGCTGTAAATATTGTGGTCTTTCAACATCACGAAAAGGCGTATCAACCCCACCAGGATATAATGAACAAATTTTAATGTTTTGTTCTCTGACTTCTTTTCTAAATACCTTAGTAAGCGCATCAAACCCAGCTTTAGAAGCAGTATAAGCACCAATCCCTTCATTTGAATAATTACAAACGGTTGACAAGACATTAATAATCTTACCCTGTTGTTTGCTAGACATAGATTTTTGATAAACGTCTTTCATAAATACAAAGGGAGACATCATATTAATACTGAGCATATTTTGCAGTTCATCAATACTAATATCAGAAACCTTGTTACGCGAAGAATTTGCCCCTGCACAGTTAACCAGAACATCAATATCACCAATTTTATGGATCGCATTATCAATAAAATTAGATACGCTTTGATAGTTTGTAGCATCAAATGTTTGATAATATATTTTGCTATTGGTTGCTGGAAATTCGGTTAACAGCTTAGACATTTTAACTTCATTTCTACCACAAAAAGCGACATTTGCACCTTCAGCTAATAATGTTTCTGTTAATAACTTACCGATACCAGAGGTTGCACCTGTTACCATTATATTTTTATTTTTGAGGGTCATAAAATATTCCTTTATCGATTAAAAGCACTCTGCAATCGCTAAATACCTATTTCTAATATGTTCTATCAGCATTCTAATTTTACGTGGTGGTTGTCGAGTGAAGGGATAAACAGCATACAAGCCTAATACTTTTCCAACCTTATCAGAGAATATATCAACTAAATCCCCCTTTAAAAGATCTTCATAAACCAAAAACCTTGGCACATAAACTAACCCGTATCCACCTAATGCGGCTTTTCTTAAGGCTACTGAATTATCTGTTGAAAAATTACCCTCTACATTTAAAAAGTAATTTCCATTTTCGCCTTTAAATTCCCATTCAGAAGCTCCCACAGTTTGATAAGCATATTGGAGACAATTATGACGATTAAGATCTTCTGGTTTTGCCGGTCTTCCGTATCGCTTGAAATAACTGGGGCGAGCACAAATAACCCAATGACAGTCAATAATATGCCTTGCAATTAAACTTGAATCTTCTAACACTGCAGTACGAATAACTAAATCGTAGCCACCTTCAATTAAATCAACGAAGGCATTATCTAAAGACATATCTACGGTTAAGCTTGGATGAAAGTCGCAAAATTCAGCCACTGCATCTGCGAGAAGTAGTTCACCAGAAACACATGGCACAGACATTTTGACATGTCCACTGACACTATCTCCAAATCCTGATACTGAATCTATCGCATCAAGTGCGCTTTGCTTCACATTTTTGGCACCTTGATAAAATACCTTACCTGCTTCACTCAGTGTTAGTTTTCTCGTTGTACGAAACAATAATTGTACGCCAAGATCTTCTTCCAATCTTGCAATTCGCTTACTAACAACTGAATTTGTAAGGGAATTTAGTTCAGAAACTTTACTAAACGAACCTTCTTCCACAACTTGTACGAATAGTATTATGTCATCCACTCTTGCCATGATTACCTCATTTTTGGAAACAATGTTATTCATTATTATCATATATCATTAATAAAGATAAATATAATGTGCTCAACATTAATCCAACAAATTGTTAACAACTAATTAAACAATGCTTTATGCCTCAACGTAATTAGCTTCAATATAAATTTTAAAAATAAGAATTGAAGCGCGCTTAGTAAGCAAGGCTTCTTTTATACTGTCACTATCAGCAAGCTATACAAGGATATAAAATGAAACCTGATTATCAGCTACTAGAAAAAGAATTATTAACTCAGCTAGCAAAAGAGCAAATCTATACAGGAGAGGCTCACTGCCTTGCCTACGGAACAGATGCTAGTTTTTATCGTTTAATTCCGAAGATAGTACTCCGTTTAAATAATCTTGATGAAGTTGTTTTTACCATTAAAACTTGTCGTTCTCTGCACATTCCATGTACTTTTAGAGTCGCTGGTACTAGCCTTTCAGGTCAAGCTGTTTCAGATTCTGTATTAATCACCCTAAGTGACGATTGGCGTAAACATAATATTTTAGAAGGTGGCTTTAAAATCACCTTGCAACCAGGTGTTATTGGTGCCGATGCGAATAAATATCTAGCTCCCTTTGGTCGAAAAATTGGGCCAGATCCTGCCTCAATTAATACCTGTAAAATTGGTGGAATTGCGACGAAATAATGCCAGTGGAATGTGTTGTGGTACCGCACAAAACTCCTATCGTACAGTAGACAGCATGAAATTAGTTTTCGCTGATGGCAGTATATTAGATACAGCAAGTGAGCAAAGTATTGCTGACTTTAAAGAAAATCAAGCAAGCTTACTGGCAGGTATTAAGTCTTTATCTGAACAAGTCAGTGATAATGAACAATTAGCAAAAAAGATTCGCCATAAATATCGTTTAAAAAATACAACAGGCTACTCACTGAATGCTTTAATCGATTACAGTGATCCAATTGAGATAATAAAACACCTAATGATTGGATCAGAAGGCACTTTAGGATTTATAGCTGAAATTACCTACAACACAGTAATAGAACATCCTTTTAAAGCATCCGCATTAATTGTGTTTAATAATATTGAAGAAGCAAGTCTCGCTGTTACGGCCCTAACAAAAGATCCGGTTTCAGCCGTCGAAATGATGGATGGCAGAGCAATGCGATCGGTCGCGACCGAACCTGGTATGCCTGAATTTATTAGCAAATTAGATCTTGAAGCAGGTGCTTTATTAATTGAATCACGTGCAAGTAATGAAACTGATTTAAACCTTCAATGTCTGAAAATAATGCAAACCGTCACCCAGTTTCAAATAATCGATTCTATATCTTTTACCCGTGAAGCAACGACAGTAGCTATGTTATGGGCTATTCGTAAGGGAATGTTTCCTGCTGTTGGTGCCGTCCGAGAAGTGGGAACAACCGTGATAATAGAAGATGTCGCTTTTCCCGTTGAAAACTTAGCGACAGGGGTTCGTGATTTACAAACGTTGTTCAATCAATACCAGTACAATGAAGCTATTATTTTTGGCCATGCACTAGAGGGAAATCTACATTTCGTATTTACTCAATCCTTCGATACGGAGGACGAGATACGTCGTTATGGCGACTTCATGGATGCAGTGGCTTCTTTAGTTGCCGTTAAATATCAAGGGTCTTTAAAAGCAGAACATGGCACAGGTCGTAATATGGCTCCCTACGTTGAATTAGAGTGGGGAAAAGATGGTTATCAATTAATGCAACAAATTAAAGCTATCTTCGATCCACAGGGTTTATTAAATCCTGGTGTTATCATTAATGAAGATCCCAAATCTCACCTAAAAAACTTAAAACCGATGCCCAAAGCTGATGACCTTATTGATCGTTGTATTGAATGTGGTTTCTGTGAGCCTGTCTGCCCTTCTCGTTCACTGACGTTATCACCTCGACAACGCATTGTTTTATATCGAGAGCTTCAACGCCGAAAAGAAACAGAAGAAGAAAATGGAACACAATCATTACAAAAAGTATTTGAATATCAAGGTATAGATACCTGCGCAGCCGACTGGTCTGTGTGCAGATCGTTGCCCAGTTGGCATAAATACAGGTGACTTAGTAAAAAAACTCCGTACTGCAAAATATAAAAAATTCACACCTATTGCTAATTGGACGGCAAAGCATTTTTCTATAACAACCAAAATAGCTAATATTGGTCTTAAATCCAATCAAATTGCGCTAAAGATAGTAGGTGATAAAGTAATTAATAAAACCGTTAATGGTTTAAATAAAATAACTAAGGGTACTACGCCAATGTGGTATCCAGAATTACCCACATTGAACCATCACAAACCAGAACAAAGTCCCATTATTAAAAACAAAAGAAATAAAGTGGTTTACATGCCATCCTGCGCAAGTCGTTCAATGGGACAACAAAGTGATAATGATGAGCAACGTTCACTGACAGAAGTAACAATGTCACTTATCAATAAAGCGGGTTTTGAAGTTATTATTGCATCAGACTTATCAAGTCAATGTTGTGGTATGCCTTATGATAGTAAAGGTATGTCTACTATTGCTCAACAAAAAAGTAGACAATTAGAAGCCACTCTCTGGTATGCCAGCGAACAAGGCAAATGGCCAGTTTTAATGGATACAAGTCCCTGTGCAAAACGCAGTATTGAAGAATTCACATTACCTATCGAAATATTAGAACCAACTGGGTTTGTTGAAAAATATTTAATGGGGCATTTAGCGATTTCACCAATTGATGAAACAGTTATGCTTCATGTTACTTGTAGCTCAAGATTATTAGGTTTAGAAAATAGCATGCTACAACTAGCAAAAGCCTGTGCAACGGAAGTTATTATACCCGAACATATTCAATGTCGCGGTTGGGCTGGTGACAAAGGATTTACAACCCCAGAACTTAATAAAGAAGCTTTAAAAACACTTAAAGAACAAGTTCCTGAAAAATGTAGTCGTGGTTTTAGCAATAGCCGTACCTGTGAGATTGGTTTATCACACCATAGTGGTATCCCATACCAATCAATTTTATATCTAGTAGATGAGGCAAGTTCAGCTAACGTCGAGCGCTGAACTACGAGCGAACAGCTACGAGCTTTTGGCTATCAGCTCGAAGCTTGACTTTCCAGACATAAAAAAGCCTCGCTAAATGCGAGGCTAATATTTTACTGACAGCTATTAGCTAATAACTAACAACTAACAACTAACAGCTGTATTTTCTACCAACCAGTAACTTCACGTAATGCTTTGCCGATATCAGCAAGTGATTTAGTTGTTTTAACACCTGCGTCTCCAAGGTTTTAAATATAATCTTCAACTGTACCTTCACCATCGACCATGATATCACTCGAAATTGTAAACGCATGCAACATTTTAGGTATAAAAAAGCCCCGCTAAATGCGAGGCTAATATTTTACTGACAGCTAGTAGCTAACCACTAACAGCTGTATTTTCTACCAACCAGTAACTTCACGTAATGCTTTGCCGATATCAGCAAGTGATTTAGTTGTTTTAACACCTGCGTCTTCCAGTGCTTTAAACTTATCTTCAGCTGTACCTTTACCGCCTGCGATAATCGCACCAGCGTGTCCCATACGTTTACCAGCTGGTGCTGTTACACCTGCAATGTATGAAACGACAGGTTTAGTCACATTTGCTTTAATAAAAGCGTACCGCTTCTTCTTCAGCAGTACCACCGATTTCACCAATCATCACGATTGCTTCAGTTTCAGGGTCTTCTTGGAATAATTTTAGGATATCAATAAAGCTTGAACCAGGAATCGGATCTCCACCAATACCAACACAAGTAGATTGACCAAACCCTTCGTCAGTTGTTTGTTTAACAGCTTCGTAAGTTAAAGTACCCGAACGTGAAACAATACCAACACGACCTTTCTTATGAATGTGACCTGGCATAATACCAATTTTACATTCTTCAGGGGTGATAACACCAGGACAGTTAGGACCAATCATCACAACACCAGCTTGATCTAGTTTAATTTTAACTGCAACAAGATCAATTGTTGGAATGCCTTCAGTAATAGTAACAATTAGTTTGATACCCGCATCAATAGCTTCAAGGATCGCATCTTTACAGAAAGGAGCTGGTACATAAATTACAGAAGCGGTTGCGCCTGTTGCTTCAACAGCATCGCGTACTGTATTGAAAACAGGAAGACCAAGGTGAACTTGACCACCTTTACCAGGTGAAACACCACCAACCATTTGTGTACCGTACTCAAGTGCTTGTTCAGAATGGAAAGTACCTTGACCACCAGTAAAGCCCTGACAGATTACTTTTGTATCTTTATTAATTAAAATGCTCATTATTTGCCACCTACCGCTTTCACAGATTGCTCTGCGAAGCATCTGTTAGTGATGTTGTCGCAATAATATTTAAACCAGATTCTGCAAGTATTTTACGACCTAGCTCTGCGTTGTTACCTTCTAGACGAACGATAACTGGAACAGAAACGCCTACTTCTTCAACCGCACCAATAACACCATCAGCGATTAAGTCACAACGTACAATACCACCGAAGATATTAACTAACACAGCTTCAACTTTATCGTCAGATAAAATGATTTTGAATGCTTCTGTAACACGTTCTTTAGTCGCACCGCCACCTACGTCAAGGAAGTTAGCTGGGTTACCACCATGAAGATGTACGATATCCATGGTTCCCATTGCTAGACCAGCACCATTAACCATACAGCCAATGTTTCCGTCTAGTGCTACGTAGTTTAATTCCCACTGAGCAAGCATGCATTTCACGCTCATCATCTTGGGTTGTATCGTTGATTGCTTGAAGATCTTTCTGACGGTACATTGCATTTGAATCGATACTGATTTTACCATCAAGACAAATTAAATCTTCTTGAGCTGTCACTACCAAAGGATTAATTTCTAATAATGCTAAGTCTTTGTCTTCAAAAATTGTCGCTAAACCTAGGAAAATTTTTGTGAATTGACCAACTTGCTTACCTGAAAGACCTAATTTAAATGCAAGTTCACGACCTTGATAAGCCTGTGCACCTACTAATGGATCTATCATTGCAGTGTGAATTAGCTCAGGAGTTTCCTCAGCTACTTTCTCAATTTCAACGCCACCTTCTGTTGAAGCCATGAAGGTAATACGTTGAGAAGCGCGATTCTATTACAGCACCTAAATAAAGTTCGTTTGCAATATCTGAACAGCTTTCAACTAGTAACTTGTTTACTGGCTGACCGTTTGCATCTGTTTGATAAGTAACTAAGTTCTTACCTAACCATTTGTGTGCAAAATCACGTAACCCATCTTTTGTTTTTACAAGTTCAACACCGCCCGCTTTACCACGACCACCTGCATGTACTTGACATTTGATAACCCATCTATCACCACCTAATGCAGAGGCGACATTTACTGCGTCTTCTGCGCTATCACATGCAATTCCCTGTGGTACAGGAAGACCATATTCTTTGAACAGTTGTTTTGCCTGATATTCATGCAAATTCATGATTCTTATCCATATGTTGAGTTGAACTAAAGCCACCACTCATAACACTGCTATTTGATTTTTTAAATATTAGTGAAATAAGTAATGACTAATTATTTAACTTAGTTTGTATGACAATATTACCAATAAGCACATTGATTGCTAACATAAAATGATATAAATCAATATTGGCTCACATTTTAAATTAGATATCTAATAATAAACGTGTTGGATCTTCTAATAATTCTTTAATAGTTACCAAGAAACCAACAGATTCTTTACCATCAATTAAACGATGATCATAAGAAAGTGCAAGATACATCATAGGTAAAATCTTCACTTCACCGTCGACAGCCATTGGGCGCTCTTGGATTTTGTGCATACCTAAAATAGCAGACTTTGTGGTGGGTTAATGATTGGTGTTGATAATAATGAACCAAATACACCACCATTAGTCACGGTAAAGTTACCACCCATCATTTCATCAACCGTTAATTTACCATCACGACCTTTAATCGCTAATTCACGGATGCCTTTTTCAATTTCAGCAACACTTAATGTATCTGTATCTCGTAGTACCGGTGTAACAAGTCCACGCGGTGTTGATACTGCAATGCTGACATCAAAGAAGTTGTGATAAACAATGTCTGTACCATCGATTGCCGCATTTACTTCTGGGTAACGTTTTAATGCTTCAGTTACCGCTTTAATGTAGAACGACATAAAGCCTAGACGTATACCATGTTTTTTCTCGAACACTTCTTGGTATTGCTTACGAAGATCCATGATAGGTTTCATGTTCACTTCATTGAAGGTTGTTAGCATTGCTGTTGAGTTTTTAGCTTCTAATAAACGTTCAGCAACACGTTTACGTAAACGAGTCATTGGTACACGTTTGTCACTACGAGCGACGAACAGCAACAACGATATCAACAGGTGCAGGTGTATTTTCTTTGTTCTTAGATTCACGGAATTTATCAACATCTTCACGAGTGATCATGCCGCCTTTACCTGAACCTTTAATATCAGAAGATTTAATGCCTTCTTCTAACATCAAACGACGTACTGATGGGCTAGCATCTGTCGCGCCATCTTCTTCTTCAACAACAACTTCCGTTTCTTTAACTGCTGGTGCATCACCTTCAGCTAATTTACCAATAAGTTGTTTTGAAAGTACGGTTGCACCTTCATCTTCAATAATTTCTTGTAAAATACCAGATGCAGTTGCAGGTACTTCTAATACAACTTTATCCGTTTCAATTTCTACTAATACTTCGTCACGCTCAACGAAATCGCCAGGTTGTTTTTGCCAAGTCGCAACAGTTGCATCAGCAACTGATTCAGGTAGTTCTGGTACTAAAATATCAATCATAATTAATGTCCTACGGTAAAAGTCTTTTTATAAAATTCATTAAGTAAATAAGTAGGCTTTAATGAATTAACACAAAGCCTTGTCATTATTTATTCTTCTAAACCTAGCGCGTTATTAACTAAAGCTTTTTGTCGCTTAACATGCAAAGAAATATAACCAACCGCTGTTGAAGCCGATGCATCACGACCAGCGTAATGAAGGTTAGCATTATTAGGTAATACGCCTCTAAAGTTATGTTGGCTACAGTACCAAGCACCTTGGTTTTGTGGCTCTTCTTGACACCAAACGACATCTTTAGCATTAGTATATTGTTCTAAAATATCACCTAACTCATTATTTGGGAAAGGATATAATTGTTCAATACGTACAATCGCAACATTATTTAAAGATTCACTACGACGTTTTTCAAGTAGTTCGTAATAAACCTTACCACTACATAATACAATGCGGTCTACAGCGACTTTATCAATCTCATCAATCTCATCAATTGCATTTTGGAAAGTACCATTAGAAAGCTCTTCTAAACTAGATACAGCTAATGGATGACGTAATAAAGATTTAGGTGACATTACGATTAGTGGTCGACGCATATTACGGACAACTTGACGACGTAACATGTGGTAAACCTGTGCTGGAGTTGAAGGAACACAAACTTGCATATTATGTTCAGCACAAAGTTGTAAAAATCGTTCTAAACGTGCAGATGAATGCTCAGGGCCTTGTCCTTCATAACCATGAGGTAACATAACAGTCAGACCACACATACGGCCCCACTTCTGTTCCCCCGATGATAAGAATTGGTCAAATACAACCTGTGCACCATTAGCAAAGTCACCAAATTGTGCTTCCCAAATACAAAGACCTTTAGGTGCTTGCAGTTGAGTAACCATATTCAAAAGCTAATACTGCACATTCCGATAAAACTGAATCGTAAACATCAAAATGACCTTGCTCTTCGGCAATATTTTTTAATGGTAGGTAAGTTTTACCTTCTTTTTGTTCGTGTAATACAGCATGACGATGGAAGAATGTACCTCGACCAGAATCTTGACCTACTAAACGAATATTATATTTTGCATCTAATAATGTCGCATAAGCTAAATTTTCAGCAAAACCCCAATCACATAGTTTTTCACCACGAGCCATCAATTGACGGTCATTGTAGATTTTTTTAACACGAGAATGTTGAGCATGTTCTTCTGGGTAATTACTAATTGAATCACCTAATTCCAACAGTCTATCATGTGGGAATTGAGACTCGTAAGGAGTGTCCCAATCGTGTTTTAAATAAGGCGTCCAATCAATGGTATGATGTTTAATTGCCTGCCATTCTTTAACAACACATTCACCGTTATCAAGTGCATCTCGATAATCAGAAACTAATTGTTTACTAAAACCTTTTTGATCACCCCTTCGTCTTCTAACTGAGTTGCATATTGCTCACGAGGTGTTTGATGTTTTTTAATTTTTTGATACATCACTGGTTGTGTTGCATTTGGCTCATCAGCTTCGTTGTGACCATGACGACGGTAACAAACTAGATCAATTAATACGTCACGTTTGAATGTATTTCTGAAATCTAATGCAATTTGAGTCGCTAGAATAACGGCTTCAGGATCATCTCCATTTACATGGAAAATCGGTGCCTGAACCATTTTTGCAATATCTGTACAGTAACGAGTAGAACGCGTGTCTTCACGTTTAGAGGTAGTAAAACCAATTTGATTATTAATAACAATTCGTACCGTACCACTAACTTGGAATGCACGAGCCTGTGACATATTAAATGTTTCTTGTACAACACCTTGACCAGCAATCGCCGAGTCACCGTGTACTGTTATTGGTAACACACTTTCACCAATGCTATTTAAGCGTTCTTGACGAGCTCGCACTGAACCTAAAACCACTGGATTTACAATTTCTAAATGTGATGGGTTAAACGCAAGCGATAAATGCACATTACCCTTTGGCGTTTTAAAGTCACTACTAAAGCCCTGATGATATTTAACATCACTAGAACCTTCTAATTTGGTATGTTTACCAGCAAACTCATCAAATAAATCAGCAGGTTTTTTACCTAATACATTAACTAAAACATTCAAACGGCCACGGTGAGCCATTCCTAAAACAACTTCTTTAGCGCCCTGCTCACCAGCACGACGGATTAGCTCTTTTAACATTAATACGAAGGAGTCTCCACCTTCTAAAGAGAAACGTTTTGCACCAGGGAATTTAGCGCCAATATATTTCTCTAAACCTTCCGCCGCCGTTAGTTCTTCTAAGAAACGATTTTTAGCTTCTTGACTGAAAGAAGGTTTACTTTCACAGGATTCAATTCGGTTTTGTAACCAACGTTTTTCATCTGTGTTAGTAATGTGCATATATTCTGCACCTAAAGAACCACAATATGTACGCTTAAGTGACGCAACTAAATCACGAAGGATCATTGTTTCATTAGAAGCAAGCATAAGACCCAACATTGAAGCTAGCGTCTAAATCTGCCCCTTCTAAATCATGATAAAAAGGGTCGAGTTCTTTAATTGTTTCATGTTTAGTTAAACCAAGTGGATCTAAATCAGCAACTTCATGTCCACGGTTACGGTAAGCGCCGATCAGTTGTAAAACTTTTACTTGTTTAGCATCATTATGAACAGCACCTGTAGGTGGTGTAAAACATTTTGGCGCTTTAGCCGCATGCTTCATTTGCTCACGAATAATGGAATGGGACTCTTCAGGTAATTCATTTACCTTGGGTAACTCATCAAATACGTTGCGCCAATTAGCGTCAACAGATAGGGGATCTTCTAGGTAGGATTCATACAGATCTTCAATATAGGTAGAATTTGCCCCGGAAAGATGAGATGAGGCTAACCATGTTTTCATCACATTGTTTGGCATTAACATTCCTTAACTTCGTATTTTGTTTTTATAAACAAAACGATTCAACGTGGCCAGACGTTGAATCGTTATCATATATTATATTGCGCGCTGTAATAACATAGACTTAATCTTACCAATTGCTTTGGTAGGATTTAATCCTTTCGGACATACACTGACACAATTCATTATGCCGTGACAACGAAAAACACTAAATGCGTCGTCTAAATTTGATAATCGTTCTTCTGTTGCACTATCACGACTATCAATCAAGAATCGGTAAGCGACTAATAAACCCGCTGGCCCAATAAATTTATCTGGGTTCCACCAGAAAGATGGACATGAAGTTGAACAACAAGCACATAAAATACACTCGTATAAACCATCTAAATGTTCACGTTCTTCAGGTGACTGTTTATATTCACCTGCTGGTGGATTACGATCATCAGTGATTAAATATGGCTTAATTTTTTCATATTGGGTATAAAATTGTGTCATATCGATAACCAGATCACGTACTACAGGTAAACCTGGTAACGGACGTATCACAATATTACCCTTTGACAACAAATCAGATAATGGCGTAATACAAGCTAATGCATTTTTACCATTGATATTAATACCATCACTACCACAAACACCTTCACGACATGAACGACGAAAAGAAAGTGTAGCATCCTTTTCTTTCAATAGGATAAGTGCATCAAGCACCATCATGTCTGATCCTTCAGGTATATCTAAAGACGTATCTTGCATATACGGTGCTTTATCAACATCTGGGTTATAACGATAAATCGAAAAATTAACATTCATAACTAAAAAACCTTCTAGTAAACACGCGCTTTAGGTGGGAAAGCTTCACGTAGTACTGGCGCCATATTAACGTCACGTTTACTCATGCTTTCTGTTAATGGATTATATAAACTATGGTGTAACCAGTTTGCATCATCACGATCAGGGAAATCGAAACGACTATGAGCGCCACGACTTTCTGTACGGAAGTTTGCGACTTTGGCTGTTGCAAAAGCAGTTTCCATTAGGTTATCTAATTCTAAACATTCAATACGATCTGTATTAAATTCACTACTCTTATCACTTAATTTCGCATTATTTAAACGAACACGAATTTTTTCAAGTTCAGCAAGGCCTTCAGCCATTGCAGGACCATCACGGAATACAGAGAAGTTATTTTGCATACATTGTTGTAAATCTTTACGAATTTGGCCTGGATCTTCAGTTCCATTGCCTTTTTCCCAACGATTTAAACGCTCTAAAGCTGCATCGATGTTTTCTTGAGTCGGTGCTTTAGCAGTATTTTCTTTATTTAATACTTTTCCTAAATGTTTACCCGCAGACTGACCAAACACGACTAAGTCTAATAAAGAGTTACCACCTAAACGATTTGCACCATGTACAGAAACACAAGCAATTTCACCAACTGCAAATAAGCCTTTTACTTCAACATCATTACCATTTTCATCAACACGTAAAACTTGACCGTCTACAGTTGCAGGCACGCCACCCATCATATAATGACAAGTTGGAATAATTGGAATTGGCTCTTTAACTGGATCAACATGTGCGAAAGTACGAGATAATTCACAAATACCAGGTAATTTAGATTCTAAAACTTCTTCACCTAAGTGATCTAGTTTTAGTTTAATGTGAGTACCCCAAGGACCTTCACAACCACGACCTTCACGTATTTCAATCATAATTGAACGTGCAACAACATCACGTCCTGCTAAATCTTTAGCATTTGGAGCATAACGTTCCATGAAACGTTCGCCATCTTTATTTAAAAGATAACCACCTTCACCACGACAACCTTCTGTTACTAATACACCCGCACCTGCGATACCGGTCGGATGAAATTGCCACATTTCCATATCTTGCACAGGGACACCTGCACGTAATGCCATACCAACACCATCACCAGTATTAATGTGCGCGTTTGTTGTTGAAGCATAAATACGGCCAGAACCACCAGTAGCCAGAACGGTTGCCTGTGCTCTAAACATCACAACTTCACCAGTTTCAATGTCAATGGCTGTACAACCTACTACATCACCATCATCATTTTTAACTAGATCAAGTGCATACCACTCAGAGAAGATAGTTGTTTTGTTTTTAACATTTTGTTGATAAAGAGTATGTAATAAAGCATGACCTGTACGGTCCGTCGCAGCCATGCGGTACGAGCGACCTTGCTCGCCACCAAACTCTTTAGACTGACCACCAAAAGGACGCTGATAAACAGAACCATTTTCGAAACGAGAAAACGGTAAGCCCATATTTTCTAATTCACGGACTGCATCCGGCCCTTCATTACACATAAACTCAATCGCATCTTGGTCACCGATAAAATCAGAACCTTTCACGGTATCATACATGTGCCACTGCCAGTTGTCGGGGTGTGAATTACCAAGCGCAACGGTAATACCACCCTGTGCCGAAACTGTATGAGAGCGCGTTGGGAATACTTTAGTAATCAACGCACAACTTTTGCCTTCCTGCGAAATAGATAGAGCCGCACGCATACCTGCGCCACCTGCACCAATTACAATCGCATCAAATTCACGAATAGGTAAACTCACCTTAAACACCCCACAAAATTACAAAACCAAAGATAACGTAGACAAATGCTACTGACGTTAGCAGAAACTGTAATGCACCACGTAATTTAGTACATTTGATATAATCAGTTAACACTTGCCATAAGCCAATCCATGAATGCACTAACATAGAAATAAGTGCAAATAACGAAAACACTTTTGTAATCGTTAATGAAAAGAAGCCCGTCCACGAAGCGTAAGTAATATCAGCAAATGCAACAAACCCTAATAGGTAAACTACATAAGCAAGAAGTATTAATGCGCTAGCGCGTATTAAAAGATAATCATGAACACCACTGCGTCCAAAAGTACCGGCAACCTTTACCATACTAAAACCCCCGCTAATACTGATAATACTGCTGTTAGAATAAATCCTGCTTTAGCACTTAATGAAGCACTATCCATTTCTTCCCAATGACCTAAATCTTGTATCATATGACGCACACCAAATACGGCGTGATATGCAAGTCCTGTTAAAGACCCCCATATTATGAATTCGACCAGGAAATTATCAAAATAACCAGCGACTCGAAGAAAATCTGATTCACTAGTTAATGAACAATTTAAAAGAAGAAGGAATATTGCTAAAGCAATAAAAACGATTATTCCTGATACACGATGCAATATAGAAGCTATTGCTGTGATAGGAAACTTGACCGTGGATAGGTCTAAATTCTTTGGTCTCTCTTTGCGCACAATTTGGTCTCTTTTTACTTGGCTGAATGGAAGGTAATAACAATAGCAAGTTGTTAGCTAAATGTTAAATGTTTGTGACACTATTATGCCATTATTTGCTATATCGCAGTTAAAAATAACTTCATTTTTGTGATGAAGATTGCAGATTTATTTTTCTCCGCAATCCCTGTATTCTTCTACATAACCGAGCAATTATCAATGCGTTAAGAAAATTATATTAAAATACTACAATATGTTTGTTTAATAAATGGACGTTATTAAATATACTATTTGCAGATGTCTCATAGTTGAGATGTTAAAATTGACAAGGCACCAGTTACACTGTAAAAATATGTGCTTTGAAATTCGAGCAAACTACAAAAGCTAAAATAGGAGCATCAAATGTCAGATCAAAAAGCAATACTTCATTTACCAGGAAAGGAGCCAATTGAGCTACCAATCCTTAAAGGATCTGCTGGGAACGATGTGATTGATATTCGTACATTGGGCAAAACAGGTTACTTTACTTACGATCCAGGGTTTTTAGCAACTGCGTCTTGTGAATCAGCAATTACATTTATTGATGGTGATTTAGGCATCTTAGAGCATAGAGGTTACCCAATTGACCAACTAGCTGAAAAATCAGATTACTTAGAAGTATGTTATCTTCTACTAAATGGCCACCTACCAAATCGTGTCCAATTTGATGAATTCCACCGTGTTGTTTCTAAGCACACTATGCTTCATGAACAATTAGTCATGTTCTACAAAGGTTTCCGTCGAGATTCACATCCAATGGCAATCATGGTCGGTGTTGTAGGTGCACTATCCTCTTTCTACCATGATTCACTAGACATCACAAATGAAACTCATCGTGAAATTACAGCATTTCGTCTAATTTCTAAAATGCCAACCATAGCAACAATGAGTTACAAATACTCTACGGGTCAGCCATTCATGTACCCTGACAACACACTTTCTTATGCAGGTAACTTCTTAAGAATGATGTTTGCAACACCATGTGAAGAGTATGTGGTAAACCCTGTTCTTGAAAGTGCAATGGATAAAATCTTGATCCTTCATGCAGACCACGAACAAAACGCGTCTACTTCAACAGTACGTCTTGCTGGTTCATCAGGCGCGAATCCATTTGCATGTATTGTCGCGGGTATCGCTTCTTTATGGGGTCCTGCTCACGGTGGTGCAAATGAAGCTTGTCTTGAAATGTTAGAGGAAATTGGTTCAGTAGACAATATTCCTGAGTACATTAATAAAGCAAAAGACAAAAATGACCCATTCCGTTTAATGGGCTTTGGTCATCGTGTTTACAAAAACCACGATCCACGTGCAACAGTTATGCGTAAAACTTGTCATGAAGTTTTAGATGATCTAAAAATTGACGATCCATTATTAGATGTTGCAATGGAGCTTGAACGTATTGCCCTAGAAGACCCTTACTTTGTTGAGAAAAAACTTTACCCGAATGTTGATTTCTATTCCGGTATCGTTTTACGTGCAATGGGTATTCCACGCTCTATGTTTACCGTTATCTTTGCTACTTCTCGTACTATTGGTTGGATTTCTCATTGGAAAGAAATGCTTGATCAACCAGGTCAAAAAATTGGCCGTCCTCGTCAGTTATACACGGGCGAAAGTGGCTTAAGTTTTGATCATGTAGATGTACGTTGTAAGTCTGATGATTGTGAATAATTAATTCCAATTTGATAAGCCAGTGTTTACACTGGCTTTTTTGTGTCCAAAATTTATGATTCGAGCATTAAATGCCAATATACTTACCACAATTAGGGGATGATCCAACATTATTTCCGGATTTAAAAGAAGCTTTAGCTGATCCTGATGGATTACTTGCTATGGGTGGTGACCTATCTGTCGAACGCATTTCAAATGCTTATCACAGGGGTATTTTCCCATGGTTTAGCCAAGGCGATCCAATTTTATGGTGGAGTCCTAGTGAACGCGCAACGATACAAGCAGGTCAAGTACATATTAGTCGCAGTATGAAACGTCTGATCAAGAAAATGAGTATGACCGTTACCGTTAACCACGACTTTTTGTCCGTTATTAATGCCTGTGCAAAACCAAGAGCAACACAGAAAGAGACTTGGATAACACAAGATATGATAGATGCTTATTACAAATTGCATTTAGCAGGTATTGCACACTCTATTGAGGTTTGGCATGAACAAAAATTAGTGGGTGGCTTATATGGTCTATGCATTGGCCAACTATTTTGTGGAGAGTCGATGTTTAGTACGATGGATAACAGTTCAAAGATTGCGTTTATTGCATTAAATCAACACTTTAAATCCTATAGTGGCAAAGAGATTGATTGTCAGATGCAAACAAGTCATTTGCACAGTTTAGGCGTAAGTGCCCTTACTCGGGAGCAATTTTTAACAACTTTGGCAAAGTTACGAGGCCAGTCAGTAAAAACAGGTTGTTGGGATAAACAACCCATTCACATTAAATTATAAGCTCAGCAATTTACCATTTGTTTAGCCATAGCACCTAATACATTTTTACGTGAAATCAGGCCAATATAGTGGTCTTCATCATCAACGACGGGATAAACTTTTGGAGTTGTTTTTATCATCAACTGAGCTAAGTCAACAATACTCATGTCTTCTTTTACTGTTACAACATTTTTGACCATAACATCTTCAACTAACGCAACTAATTCGCAATAATAGCTAGCCTCAATCATTTTTGCTAAACAATCCTGTTCAGATAACCAACCAATAACACGTCCATTAGGATCTATAACAGGGCCACCTATTTGTTGACTATTCAGTAAAATATTAACCGCTGTTTCTAAAGTCATATCATGTTTAAATGCGAGGCTTTTACCACTTTTATATTGTGAAACTTGTAAATTATTCATAATGTCACTCCCTTTTATTATTTAAGCTTAATCTGTTTTTGTTATTTGTCGATTTTATAAATAAAAATTTCCTTACTATAATTTTGCCGTTAAAATACTAAAAAAATAAAACATCCAAGGGTACTTATGGCATCTCTACAAGATCAACTAATGAAATCAGGGCTTATAAACAAACAAAAAGCCAAACAAGCGCAAACCGATAAACGTCGAAAAGCAAAGCAAAAAAGAAAAAGGTACCGTTGAGGTATCCGATGTACAAGTTGCAATTAATGAAAAAAACAAGCAACAAAAACTTCAAGATTTAGAAAAAAATAAACAAACACAACTTGAATTAGAAGCTCAGGCAACGACATGGAAAACTTATCCAAATGATTGCTCAACACTGCGAAAAGGATTACCAAGGAGAGATAGATTATCACTTTACCTACGCACAAAAAGTTAAGCGCATAGCAATTAATGAACAAACTCAACAAAGCCTTGTATCAGGTCGACTAGCAATTTGCGTATTAAATGATGAATTTTATTTAATCAATAAAGGCGCAAGCACAAACCTTAGCCGAAATTGATGCTTCAGTCTTAGTAGCATTACATGAAAAAGTTGATGTTGAAGAAATAGATGAAGATGATCCATATGCTGAATTTGCTATACCAGATGATCTTATTTGGTAAATTACTCAGTTAAATTATGGCTAATAAATTTGTCGCAATCCTTTAAAATTACTTCCAATTGTTGTAATTGGCGATTGCTACAAATTCCAAAACGCAAAGCATCATTTTCATCAGTAAGACGAACGTAGAGCCCATGCTGGCAAAATATACGATAAATATGTGGTGCATTATTTAAGAAGACAGTCATAAACAATGCATTTGATTGAGTACTCACTGCTGGGAAGTATTTTATCAGTAAAGTTTGTTGCTTTTGGCTTTGATCCTGTAATTTTTCTATTTGTTTTTTATGCCAATTTTTATCTGCTAGCGCTTGTTCGGCAATATATAAAGCTGGGCCATTAATTTCCCAAGGCCCAGTTGTTTGTCTAATGCGATTAAACCATTGTAAACCACAACATACAAAACCAATTCTAATGCCCGCAAGACCAAAAAACTTTCCAAAAGAGCGTAATACAATCACGTTATCTGTTTGTGCCTGTATTTGACTCACAAAGCTCCATTCGGGCGATAATATATCGGCAAATGCTTCATCTATAACTAATAAACTGTTTGTTTTTTCACAGGTCTCTTGTAATGATTTTAATTGTGCCTGATTGAATTTATCGTTGCTTGGATTATTGGGGTTAATAACCACCACCACTGAGTTATTTTCAATGTCTGTGGGTAAATATTGCTGGTAAAAGTGCAGTTTACACCCCGCTTTTTGCCATGCTTGTTGATGTTCTTTATAACCAACTTTAGGTAAATATACATGACTAATATCAGTATTAAATGCTTTATTTTGTGTCTTCCAAAGTTCAGGTAATTTCTCAATTAAAGATTGACTACCAGACAAAGGCCAACAATATTTTGCTTGATAATACTGCCTTGCCACGAATAACAAATTATCAGTAATGGTTGGTAAATCTTGCCAGATGTTTATTGGAATGCTTGGGATCGGATAACTATAGGGTGCAATGCCCGTTGACAGGTCTAACCATTGAGATTTTGGAATATTGTACTCTTTTGCAATACGGGTAAGCTGACCACCATGTAATACAGTCATTGATTCACCAACAAAAGTAATTCACCAATGAATACAATAAAAACCCAAAGTAAAGTTGCCTTTTTTACTAAACTTAAACTGGATTTTATATGTTTAATTTGAGCAGGCTCACCCTCTCCTAGTTGAGGAGAACAAACAGTTTTGCCAAAATAAATTGATTTTCCCCCAAGAGAAACATTGAGCACCGTCGCTCCTGAAGCCATTACCCAACCACCATTATGACTTTTATAAGTTTTGCTCTGCTGATAAGCATTGCTAATTACTTTAATTATCTTTTGGTTAAGCAGGCCAATAATAGCAAATAAAAAAGCAGTTATTTTAGCGCTGATAAAACCCAACAGGTCATCCATACGTGCACTAAATTTACCAAAATAACAATACTGTTCTGTGCGGTAACCCCACATCGCATCCAGAGTATTGCTCAAGCGATGAATAATCACCAAAGGCGCACCACCTATAACAAAATAAATTAAGGTTGCTGTCACTGCATCATGGCCATTTTCGAGCATAGATTCTGTAGTTGCTCGACATATTTCACCTTCATTAAGGTGACTGGTATCTCGACTAACAATATAAGCGCAATAATCGTTGCGCTTTGTTTAAATCCCCTTCTATTAATGGTTTATATATTTGCATGCCATGCTGATTTAAACTATTTAATGCCACCGCCCAATAAACGATATAAACATTAATAATGATCAATAGGTAGAAAGGCAGAAAAGACTGTAACCAAAAAATAAATATTGGCAAGGGTAGAACCAAAATGCCCCAAGCCAGAAAACCGAAACAAAAGCGTATTAAATTTGAGCCTTGATTGAATTTTTTCAATATTTTTAGCTATATTTGCAAATATAATTAGCGGATGATATCGCTTCGGTTCGCCAATTAAAAAATCAATCAACAAAGCACAAACTAAGGTAATAGTGACCATCATAACGTAAAGAAAATGTCGTTTTTAAAATCGTATCCAATAGAAATTAAATGACCATTTTTATAGTCATAACCTGTTTGAAGTGCATCTTTCGGTGAAAATTGAGCCATAAAGCAACGCAATACATCACCATGTGTGACCACTAAAAATGTTTCTTGCGGGTGTTGTTGAAGTTGCTGTTTTAGAGTGTCTTGGAAACGCCTAAGTAACTGTAAAGCACTTTCACCTTGCTCTGGTTTACAGTCAGTAATTTGTGAAGTGATTTCAAGGTAGTCTTGGTGATTTTGTACCTCTGGCGTGAGTAAGCCCTGCCATGTTCCAAAATGGCGTTCTTTTAACCCTTCAACAATATTCACTTCAATTTGTAATGCTTGTGCACAAATATTTGCCGTTTGTATTGCTCTACCAAGGGAGGAAGTTAATATACGCGAAATATTTAAGGTTGAGCATAAAGATGCAAGATGAAGTGCCTGCTGTTCACCCTTTGCTGTTAATGCACTATCAAATTGACCTTGAATGCGATGTTCTGTGTTCCACTGTGTTTGACCATGTCTAGCAAGGTATAGGATAGTTTTTTTGCTCACTGTATCTCTTAGTATAAATTAAACAGCTGTCTACTTTAACATAAATTGAGCAAAGGTAACTTAAAGAGTTTATAAAATAACAAGACAATAAATGTGGAAAGTTTTCCGTTAAAAGTGTTTATTGTAATTTTCCGGGCACAATTTTATCAACGTGATTTTTAGGCACATTAGTAATTAAACTAAGCAATTCATTATCCGATGGATTGCGTTTTAGACGTGTCGCAAATTCTTGTACCAAGGGCAATATTAATCCAGTTTGTACATGGTTTAATGAAATACCTATATTCGAAAATACGGCTTTTACCGCACCTAAACCAGAGTGTTTGCCTAATACTAAAGTATGGTTTCTGCCTAAAATTGTTGGATCTAAACCTTGGTAATTTCTCACATCTTTCACTAAACCATCAACATGAATACCAGATTCATGGGTAAAAACCTGAGCACCAACAATGCTTTTATTTCGTGCAACTGATAATCCAGTCGCCTCAGAAACCGCCTGACATAAAGCTGGGAAATGTGAAATTTTAATGTCCATTGCAATTTGATGACAAAGTGTTAATGCCGTTACAACTTCTTCCAAAGGCGCATTACCAGCTCGTTCACCTAATCCAACCACGGTAGTATTGGCATAAGTCGCACCAGCTTTAATTGCGAGCAAGTGTATTGGCTGTCGCTAATCCTAAATCATCATGACAATGTATTTCTATTGGTAAGGGTTGATTTTCCTTTAAATATTTAATCTGTTCAAAGGTTGTAAAGGGTTCTAATATACCTAAAGTATCAGCATAACGTAATCGTTGTGCACCGGCTTTAAAACCAATCAGCCCTATTTTCAGTAAAAATTCAGGATCTGCTCGAGATGCATCTTCACAACCAATGCAGACTTTAATGCCCAATGAAACAGCATAACGAATATTTGACTCAAGCTGGTTTAATAAATATTCATCAGTGCTGTTTAATTTATGCTTTATCATCTGCTCTGAGCTAGGAATGGATATATCAACCCAATCCAACTTCAAATCAGCAGACTAACTTTATTTCCTGTTTTTTTGCTCGGCACCAGGCCATCAAACACGCCTTAGGAAGAGCTTGGCGAATAGCTCGCAATTGTTAAGCACTCTGCCTCGCCCATTGCTGGGATTCCAACCTCTAGGTCTGTAACACCGGCATTGTTTAACATAACCGCTAAAGCGACTTTCTCCTCACGGGTAAAAGCGACTCCAGCAGTTTGCTCTCCATCTCTTAATGTCGTATCGTTAATAATGACCATAAGAAAACCCTTATGAAAAACCAGGTGTAAAACTATCTACAGCGGCAGGTTTGCCATCTTTCCAGTATGGTGAAAAGGTACGTAATCTTTCAATAATTGGAGGCAATACCTCAATAACTTTATCGATATCTCTTTCCGTTGTATAACGTGAAAGAGAAAAACGAATGGTGCCATGTGCGACGGTATAAGGAATGCCCATTGCTTGCATCACATGTGAAGGCTCTAATGAACCTGATGTACAAGCACTACCACTTGAAGCCGCAATACCACATTCATTTAATAACATCAGAATGCCTTCTCCCTCGACATACTCAAAGGCAATATTGCTGGTATTAGGCACACGATTTTCTGGGTTACCAGTGGCAAAGGCGTGATCTACCTTCTCTAAAATACCTTTCTCTAGTTTATCCCTTAATACTGCCACTCTTTCTGACATTGTCACGAGGTGCATTTCCGCTTGCTCAGCGACCGACACCAAAAGCAATAATACTGGCACAGTTTTCTGTTCCTGCTCGACGACCACGTTCTTGATGACCACCACGTAACAACGGACGATAGCGAACACCACGACGAACATATAAAGCACCAATACCCTTTGGAGCATGCATTTTATGCCCAGAAAAAGACAACATATCGATGTTTGTATCCTGTACATCAACTGGAACTTTACCAATAGCTTGCACTGCATCACAATGAAACAAGGCGCCATGTTGGTGTGCAAGTTGCGACATTTCTTCAACCGGAAACAAGGTACCAGTTTCATTGTTTGCCCACATTACACTAACTAAGGCTACATTTTCAGATAATACCGCTTTATAAGCTTCTAAATCTAACTGGCCTTTATTATCAACCTTTAACCAATGAATGGTATATCCTTCACGCTCTAATTGTTCGCAAACTTCTAAGGTGGCAGGATGTTCAACTACTGTGGTAATTATCTCTTTTTTAAGCGGATTTGTTTTTAACGCAGAATAAATTGCCGTTGTAGTAGACTCAGTCGCACAGGAGGTAAAAATGATTTCACTGTCATGCAATGCACCAATTAAATCTGCTACACGTTGACGAGCAATCTTCATTTGTGCCCCTACTTTATCACCAAAACTATGGATTGATGATGGGTTACCAAACTGCTCACTAAAATAAGGTAGCATAGCTTCAAGTGCCATTGTATCTACTTTGGTTGTTGCGTTATTGTCTAGATAGATTTTTTTCATTTTAAGCTCCTTGATTAGCCAGCATTTGCTAAGTGAGAAAGTTCTTGTAACTCTTGTGGTTCATAACTAACTGGATCTTGATTAACCACTGGAATCGCAACACCTAACTTCTCAGCTATTTGGTCCTGTAACCATCCAAGTGTAATATCTGTCATCATGCACCCTGTACAAGCACCTGATAAACTCACTGTAATTAAGTGTTCTGTGGCACTTACTAAGCTAACATCACCACCGTCAGCTTGTAAAAATGGTCTTAGGTGACTTAAAACCGTCATCACATTTTGACTTAAAGAGCTTTCAGCGCTTACTTCTTCTTGCATAACAGTAGAACTTGGTAAGGGAGTATTTGCTACTACTGCTGGTGTCTCTGATTTTTTAGCAAGTACACCATCAATTACCATTTCGATTTTTTCATGGCAACTAGTACAGGCGCCACCCGCTTTTGTATAATTAATCACTTCATCAATCGTTGTTAAAGCATGTTTTTCTACCGCTCTAGAAATTTTACCTTCATCAACAGCGAAACAACGACAAATTAATTTACCCTCTTCATGGTCATCCTCGGCTAACTCAATACCTTTATAATTTGCAATGGCGACTTCTAAGGCTTCCTGTCCCATCACAGAACAATGCATTTTCTCTGGCGGTAAACCACCAAGGTAATCGACTATTTGCTGATTGGTTACCTGCTCCGCATCGGCCACTGTTTTACCAATAATAAGTTCTGTTAATGCAGAAGAAGACGCAATTGCACTACCACAACCAAAAGTCTGGAAACCTGCGTCTTCAATAATGTCTGTTTCTTCATTTACCTTAAGCGTTAAACGCAAGGCATCACCACAACTGATAGACCCAATATCACCAACCCCATTTGCATTTTCCACTTCTTTTGCATTTCTTGGGTTAAAAAATGATCTTTTACTGTTTCTGAATAATCCCACATAAACACCTCGATAATTTACATTGTTTGATAAGTCTCAGTATTAATTTGCAAAACTCAGACCAAATAAATAAACGTTATAAAACAGGCATTTATTATGATTTCAAAGAAAACAAGGAAAAGATGTAGCAGATAAATGTGAGCTTTGTCGGTAAACACACATCGTTATCAGTTAATACCATTTCCTCAAAAAAGCCTTCCTTATAAGATAAGCAAATTAGTCGTATTCAGATTGAATTATTGAGATGATTTATTATTAACAAAGTTACTATTGAAGAGTTTTAAATAGGTAAAAAGAAGATGTACATTTTGCGACAATTGTCTTCTATGTAACCAACAAAAATGAAAAACAAATGATAAAAAATTATTAAAGATGAAAAATAACTTCATATTATCAATAAGTTAAAATTAATCAGGCATATGGAATGAGGTTTGCAACGTAGCGAGAAATAGCATGTTTATTTACTACGAATCATTCACTCAGGTGCAAAATTATGAAAACTAACAGTAATAACGAAACAAAATCATCATCTCGTCCTAGCTGTCAAACAAAATGTGAAAGCGATACGTTAACTCCCGCTATTAATTTTAAAGACAGTAAAAATACCGCATCGAACTTTGGTCAAGACCAATTACAAAAAGTAGCAAATCACCCATGTTATTCAAATGATGCGCATCATAAATACGCACGTATGCATTTACCTGTTGCCCCCGCCTGTAACATCCAATGTAATTACTGTAATCGTAAATATGATTGTGCTAATGAGTCACGCCCAGGTGTTGTTTCTGAACTATTAACACCAGAACAAGCGTTATTAAAAGCACAGGCTGTGGCTGAAAAAATCCCACAACTTTCTGTTATTGGCATTGCAGGACCTGGCGATCCTTTAGCGAATCCAGTTCGCACCTTCAAAACATTAGAATTAATCCGCGAAGCCATGCCAGATATTAAGTTATGCTTATCAACTAACGGTTTAGTATTGGTGGATCATATCGATGACATCTTAAGGTTAGGCGTAGACCATGTCACAATCACTATTAATGCTTTAGATGAAGTGATCGCAAGCACAAATATATAAATGGATTTATTTTGAAGGTAAGCGTTACGAAAGTGTTGAAGCCGGTAGAATATTAATCGAGCGCCAAATGCAGGGAATAGCAGGCACTCGCCGAGGCAGGCATTCTCACCAAAGTAAATTCAGTTTTAATTCCAGGAATCAACGATAAACATTTACCAGAATTAAGCCGTGAATTACGACGTAATAATGTTTTTTTACATAATATTATGCCCTTAATCAGTAAACCAGAGCATGGCACATTTTATGGTTTAGTTGGACAAAGAGAGCCCGTTGGAACCGAACTTGATGAAGTACGCGAATTAGCAGGCGGCAATGTCAGCCAAATGAAACATTGCCAACAATGTCGTGCAGATGCGATCGGTATGTTAGAAGAGGATCGTAGTGCTGAATTCCATCTCGAAGATCTTGAGGGATACGACAATGATTATGATCAAACCATGCTCAAGCGTTGTCGTTTCCAATCTGCTGTTGTCAGTAAAGGAGCATCGGAAACTCAGCCCTCATTGGTGGTTGCAGTAGCAAGTAAAAGCAGTCAACAAATAGACCAACATTTTGGTCATGCGGATTGCTTTAAACTATATCTAGTGATTGACAATACTTCTCATTATATCGGAGAGAGACGCCTGAAACGCTACTGTGGCGGTAGCGGCAGAATCAAATAGTGATACAAGTTTATCAAGCACAATTAAAGCACTTAGTGGAGTTGATTTGGTGCTATGTAGTCGAATCGGAACAACACCTGAAGAGGCTTTAAATGATGCTAACATTCAAGTATCGACGGATTACGCATATCATGGAGTAGACGCTACGCTTGCAAATATCTTTGCACCATTTTCTAAATTAGCAGAGAAAAAGTGGCAGAAACAATCACAAAAGCAACCTGAGGCAGTCGTTTAATGGCTATGCAAATTAGTAAAGCCTGCTTCGCTTGTTATGCCTGTGAAACGGTTTGCCCCACTGGCGCTATTACACAAAAGGAGCAATTTTTGTCATTAATCCCACATTGTGTGATGAATGTGTAGAGCTTGATAGCAAACATTGTGTTGCTATCTGCCCTGAGCCTAAAGCGATTTACCAACGTAAATCAAAAAAACGTAAATCAAAAAAACGTAAATCAAAAAATAATAAGTGTCTGTTGTTAAATAACTATTTTAACAAAGCCTTCAATTTTGGGATTTGAGTCAACATCGCTTGGTAACCGGCATCAATTGCGTCCTGTTTTGAGCTAAATAATCCATTGCCCTCAGGTTCATAATCAGGCCTGATGACAATGTCGGCACTATTAATCTCTTGCTCACTATGTCTGCATGCGAGCAACCTAAAGGTAGCAAGTTGCATGCTCAGCGATTTAATTTCACTTTGCGGTTGATTAGCACAATAAATATCAACCGCAATAATCACCTTCGCCCCCATAGATTTAGCGTAATGGACTGGCACCACATTTAAAATACCACCATCAACTAAAAGGTGATGGTCATGCTCTACTGGTACAAATGCACCAGGAATGGTTGAAGAGGTTTGCACCGCTTCACCTGGATCACCATCTATAATCAACACAGACTCGAGTGTTGTCATATTTGTTGCTGTGATACCAATAGGCATAGTCATCTGAGATAATTTTTCCTGCAAAACATTCGCATTGATCCATTCAGCCAAATTTTGTCCATTAACAATGCCATTAGGTGATAATACAAAATCCATCACATCAAACTCACTAAATTCTGTAATGATATTTTCTATTTCTGCATAGGATTTACCTGAAGCATAAAAAGTGGTCGCAATAGAACCCGCAGATGAGCCCGTAACTAAATCTGCAGTTATATTATTCTCTTCAAGTGCCCTAATAATACCAAGATGCATATACCCTCTTAACCCACCCCCACCAAATGCAATGCCAAGTGTTTTGCTTTTCATTGGCGTGGCTTATAGTGCAGTTTCATTAGTTAATATTAATTCTTGATATTGATTTCTTTGCGCACAACCAACAAGCGTTATTAAGGGTAAAATAATTAAAAGGATAAATGATTTTCTGAGAATAAACATGTTAGCTGATGTCCTAATAAAAGTAGTAGCGAATGCCGAAACTTGTTGTTGTTTCATATACTTCATTCGGCAATACAATATAGGTAGGAATAATTTCTGCAAAAATAGAAATATTAGCACTGGTCATAAATTCAATACCAATTGGGAAACGTAATCCCCAATTTTCTTCTGATTGGCTGGTACTCATATCATGACTATAGTTATCAACATCTTTAATAAAAATAGCACCTATACCAGCATAGGTTATTGGCTTTATATCTTCTCTTAGTTTAGTTAATTCACTGTAAAGGTGAATATCTAAAAAAGCTAAATGAGAGTTATCAAAATCAGAATACACACCTAAATCGACACTAAAGTTTTCATAATACCCTTTGTCGTTGTAATGTAAGTATTGCTCATCATAAAAACCAATTCCAGCGCCAAAATGTACTGACGCTTTTGCCATACAAGGTATTATGATGAGGCTAGCTAACAGTATTCGTAATAACTTCATATTACAAAGGCCATTTTACAAAAGTTTCTTTTTCAGAAAGCGCCCAAAGTTTAGTTAAAATTTGCTTATCCAAAACAAAAGATCCAAGCTCACATTCACCAACAGGCCCGCCAAAATTCATTAAACCGGAGGGGCCATAATAAGCACGTTGTTTAAGGTTTTCTTCTGTGGCACACATCACTTCGGGGTAAGCTCCTTTTTCAGCGCTTTGCGCTAAACCAATCTTGACCATCAAAGCCCAGGAAATACGCGTCGCTAAGTTGGCTTTTTCATTGATCAAAGATGTTTGTGAAGCACCAGGATGACATACATAAACTTTTACATTTTTATTTGCCGATTTTATTTTGTCTTGTAATTCATAGGCAAACATCATCTGCGCCAATTTACTTTGGCTATATACTTTATTAGGGTTGTAGTTTTTATCCCAATTCATATCATCGAACTGTATTGTCCTAAGTCCCATTTTATGGCCTTCACTAGCCACAACAACAATCCGCCCTTTTGATGCTTCTAATCGTTCAAACAACAGAGCACATAGCAGAAAATGTCCGTAGTGATTTACGCCTAATTGACTTTCAAAACCATCAACGGTTAACTCTTGTTTAGCAATTTGTGCAATTGCTCCGTTACAAATCAGCGCATCGATTTGCTCTACTTTTTCTAATACCTGTTCAGATGCGCTTCGAACCAGAGGCCATGACAGCAAGATCCATTATAAAATAACTGACTTTTGCATCATCACCGAATTCAACTTTTAATTGACGAATGGCTACATCTGATTTTTTTTCGTTACGATTCAACATCACTACTTTTGCGCCTTTAGAAAGTAGGATGCGTGATGCTTGAAAACCTGCCCCTGAATTTGCGCCAGTAATGACAAATGTTTTACCATCAAGATTCCCAAGTTGCTCAGGTGTCCAGCCTTTATTATTTGATTTATTATTAGTGCTCATTTAAAAATTCCTATGTTGATGTATTAAGTTTTTGCTTGAAATAAATATAACTCTCAAACAAAGCTATAAATAGGCGATATAATCTCTAAAACTTGCCTATTTGTATCAGGGAATTGAACATAGGTTTTTCTAGTGCTAATTTAGTGACATGTTTAAATAAGGGTGTAAGTGTGATGAGCAAAAATCTAATCAAACAAATCATTGAAAGTCATGTCACTGAAGATGGCATGATTGAGACGGGTATAAAGGGCGTAAAACTTTTCCGTGTCACCAACGGAGTACGTTGTGCACCAGCGGTTTATGAGCCAACAATTATCGCCATTGTAAGTGGTGAAAAAGAAGCCATTTTAGATGGAAAGCATTATGTTTATGATAGCGATAAATACATGTGCTGTTCTATATCTTTACCTGTCGAAGCCGGAACTCCATCAGCCTCTGTCGAAAATCCACTTCTTGGCGTATATATTTCATTAGATAGCAAAGTAATGACCGAACTCGTTATCGAAATGGAAAGTACCGGAGGGGTTATCCGCAAACCTAATGGTAACTCTTTACCTGCGAGTTTTTCATTAGTTAACTGGGACGAAACATTCACCGATGCACTATTACGTTTAATATTGTTAGTTGATCAACCAACAGACACAGCACTGCTAGGCGAAGGACGACTTCGAGAATTGTATTACGCTGTATTAAAGGGAGAAGCAGGAGATTCTGCAAAACGAGCCTTTGGTGTTGGTAATGAAATCGCAACAGCCATTAAATATTTGACTTCTAATCTTGATAAACCTATCAACATTGAAGATATGGCGACCCAGGTTGGTATGAGTCGAGCAGTCCTGCATCGAAAATTCAAACAAGCAACGACTATGTCTCCGATCCAATTCGTCAAATCTATGCGACTAAACACTGCTCGCAATGAAAATCGCGACGGGTGTCAATGTTAGTACTGCGGCAATGGATGTGGGTTATGTCAGCTCTTCACAATTTAGTAGAGAATTTAAACGCATGTATGGGCAGTCTCCGAAACAGTGGACCTACGCGAAACAATTAACAGATGGGATATTAACATAATGGAAAATACAATTATTTTAAGGCTACTTGGCGCTTTGTTAATCATTATTGGTTTAGTGCTATCTACAAACCCTGAGCTTGTTAGCGACAAACCTGTCCCTACTGATACCTTTAAAGCGGTAGAGCGCAGAATATGGTGGGGATTGTTGATAGGTTTTGGACTTTTACTTCAATTCCACCATTATTTAATGCCTTGGCAAGCAACGGTTGCGACCACTTTTGCTTCATTATTAGTGGGGTTATTGATTTCCCGTTTAATTGGCATTGCACTCGATGGTTCGGTGGCCAAGCAATGGTTAAATGTTGCAATTGAGATAATTATCTTAGTACCCTTTGTTTGGTGGTATTTTAATACTCGTGTTTAATCGTTATTTTAATCAACAACAATTTCAATCGCTTGCTCATATTTATCAATAATATTTTGAATAGTATTATCTCTTTTAAGTTGTTCTGCTGATGAAATTAGAGAAGCAATAATGCTTTCATCGGCAACTCGCTTAGAGTAAACCAAATGCATTTCCTGCTTTCTAATAGATAAGGACGTTCCTAATAAGTCATCTGAAGAATAATTTAAAGCTCGTAATCCTCCCAAAATACTTGATTTAGGACCAAATATCACATCTATACGGTCACGCATTAACATTTTAATTAAACGTGTATATTTGCCACCTTGCACTTTCTCAATATTTAACCCATTAAAAAATATATTAGCGGTTGGGCTCAATCGTAAATAACCAACTCTTTTGCCTTGAATATCCTGTATACGCTCAATTGGAAAATCTTTCAGTCCAACAATTATAAAATCAACATCTTGTATATGAAAAAATGGCGTAGCTACCCTGTTAACAGTTTCATTAGGCACTAATAAAGATAATTCAACTTGCCCCGTTCCGAGATATCCTAACACTCTTCCAAATGGCATAAATTCATTTTCATATGAAAAGCCGGCCTCTTTTACAATTCTATTTAAAATTTCGTAGGAACTGCCTTGTTTTGTGCCTCTTTCATCATAAAAGCCTCTATTACCAACATTCACTGTTGCAATACTAATGCTTTGAGCAAACATTTTTGGGCTAAATGATGCTAACAAAGCACTCAAAATAATTAATAATTTGATGTGTTCAAACATTTGAACAACCTCAGAGTTAATGATAATTGATATTAATTGTAGTCGATATTCTTGAAAAGAATAATTGAGTAGGAGTTACAAATTATGCTCTGATCACAAATGTTGCTAATTTAAAAATTGTATTCCTCTCTATAGGGGGCTTTTAATTCCTCAAGTATATTTTTACAGCGAGTTGCTGTTTTTTATAAAGGATGAACTAATGATATAACAGAATACAGAAGAAATAGTCGGCAAACATTGCTCTAAGCGTTCACCACAAGCCTAAACGATAAAGAGCAACATAATGAATTTTTAATTTACCAGGTTTTGTAGGGTAAGAATTTACCATTAAGCGTTAATACAACACGATCACCTTTGGGGTTTTCTTCTTTATTTACTTCCATGGAAAAATCAATTGCACTCATAATGCCATCACCAAATTTTTCTTGGATCACTTCTTTAAGCGTATCGCCATACACCCCTACCACTTCATATAAACGGTAAATTAAAGGGTCCTGTGGTACTGATTTATCCCATTCCTTGGTTGGATACTCCATTAATACTGCTTTAGCTTCAGCGGGTAACCCTAAAAATGCAACAAGTTTGTCAGCTTCTGCTTGTGGACAACTATTCATTCCTAAGCAAGCTGATGTTGTCCAAACATCAGACCTTCCAATCGCAAGTGAAATTTCTTCCCAAGTTAGATTTTTGTCTTTTTTAATTTCAAAAATAGCCTCAGTTACATCAAGTTTATTCATTGGAGCTCCTTTATATGATTAACGTTAGTATGGTTCCACTGCATAACATTAGTGCATCACGCACAAAACCGTGCAATAAATATAATGTAAGCATTTGATTTACAATGTATCCATTAATTAAAACAAGGTTTAACTATGCACTGAAAATATTAGCGAGAAGCATGCCAATGATGACTATTTAAAAAAACTCAATACTTTTGAAATAATATAAAAATTTTGAAATAGATAAGGAATTAGCCATATAAATGCGATTAATTAACAAAAAATTGTACACTTTAAGGCCTACAAAAAAATTTAACGCAGTTCAATGTTGGCACAGGCCAACATATTTCAAAACAGCATAATTTATTTGTCCTACTTGTGACAAAAGCCCTCTTTTTTGTATGTTTAATATCTCACAATTTAAACGCACAAATAACCATAAAAAAAATAATAATTTAAATACAGTGACTTAGATAAATTTAATGAGTTGGTACAACACCTGCAATTAGTATAAGCGTAACAACACTTAATTTATTTATCTAAAACAGGAGTATGTAATTATGGCTATTCGTCAATGTGCAATTTATGGTAAAGGTGGTATCGGTAAGTCAACTACAACGCAAAACTTAGTAGTCGCTCTCGCTGAAGCAAAACAAAAAGTAATGATCATCGGTTGTGATCCAAAAGCCGATTCAACGCGTCTTATCTTACACTCAAAAATGCAAAACACCATTATGGAAATGGTCGCTGAAGCAGGTTCTGTAGAAGATCTTGAATTAGAAGACGTACTACTAACTGGTTACGGCGACGTTAAATGTGTTGAATCAGGTGGTCCAGAGCCAGGTGTTGGTTGTGCTGGTCGTGGTGTAATCACAGCGATTAACTTCTTAGAAGAAGAAGGCGCATACGAAGATGACTTAGATTTCGTATTTTACGATGTATTAGGTGACGTTGTATGTGGTGGTTTCGCAATGCCAATTCGTGAAAACAAAGCACAAGAAATCTACATCGTTTGTTCTGGTGAAATGATGGCAATGTATGCGACTAACAACATTTCTAAAGGTATCTGTAAATATGCTAAATCAGGTAGCGTACGTTTAGCAGGTCTAATTTGTAACTCTCGTAACACAGCTCGTGAAGATGAATTAATCATGGAACTAGCTCGTCGTTTAGGTACACAAATGATTCATTTTGTTCCTCGTGACAACATCGTTCAACGTGCAGAAATTCGTCGTATGACAGTTATCGAATACGATCCTAAATGTAAACAAGCTGATGAATACCGCACACTTGCTAAGAAAATTATCGAAAATCAACTGTTTGTTGTTCCAACACCAGTAACTATGGATGAACTTGAAGACCTATTAATGGACTTTGGTTTAATGGAAGAAGAAGACGAAACAATTATTGGCAAAACAGCAGAAGAACTTGCTGAAGAAGCTGTCGCATAAACATAACTAAGGGGGCTTTTATGACAAGTTTAAAAGAGCAAAACGAACAAATGATCCAGGAGGTACTTGAGGTATATCCTGATAGTGCCAAAAAAGATCGTGCAAAACACTTAGGGACTAGTGATAGCACTTGTGCAAGTAGCTGTATTACTTCAAACCGTAAATCTCAGCCAGGTGTCATGACTGCCCGTGGTTGTGCATACGCAGGTTCAAAAGGTGTGGTATTCGGTCCAATTAAGGACATGATACATATAAGCCACGGCCCAGTTGGTTGTGGTCAATATTCACGTGCTTCACGTCGTAACTACTACGCAGGTAAAACGGGTGTTAATAGCTTTGGCACAATGAACTTTACTTCAGATTTCCAAGAAAAAGACATCGTATTTGGTGGTGATAAGAAATTAGAAGTATTAATGGAAGAGTTAGAAACACTGTTCCCACTTTCAAAAGGTATTTCTATTCAATCAGAATGTCCTGTTGGTCTAATCGGTGATGATATCGAAGCAGTAGCAAAAGAAACTCAGGCTAAAACCGGCAAAGTAGTTGTGCCAGTACGCTGTGAAGGTTTCCGCGGTGTTTCTCAATCACTAGGTCATCATATTGCGAATGATGGTATTCGCGACAAGATGATTGATAACCGTGCTGATGACGATAGCTTTGAAGGTACACCTTATGATGTTGGTTTAATCGGGGATTACAATATTGGTGGTGATGCTTGGTCAACACGCTTATTACTTGAAGAAATCGGTTTACGTGTTGTTTCACAGTGGTCTGGTGACGGTACATTGTCTGACATCGAATTGAACTCAAAAGCGAAACTTAACCTAGTACATTGTTACCGTAGTGTTAACTACATCGCACGTCACATGGAAGAAAAATACAACATTCCATGGTTAGAGTTTAACTTTTTTGGACCAACTAAAATTGCTTCATCATTAACTGAAATTGCTTCTAAATTTGATGAAACAATTCAAGAAAAAGCAAAACAAGTGATTGCTAAATACGAAGCTCAATGGCAAGCCATTATCGCTAAGTACAAACCACGCTTAGAAGGTAAAAAGGTTATGTTATATGTGGGTGGACTACGTCCTCGTCATGTTATCGGTGCCTATGAAGACCTTGGTATGGAAGTAGTTGGTACAGGTTATGAATTTGGTCATAACGATGATTACGACCGAACTCAACCAGATGTTAAAGATGCAACACTGATCTATGACGATGTAACAGGCTATGAATTTGAAGAGTTTGTTAAGAAAATTAAACCTGACCTAATAGGTTCTGGTGTGAAAGAGAAATATATATTCCAAAAAATGGGAATTCCTTTCCGCCAAATGCACAGCTGGGATTATTCAGGTCCTTATCATGGTTACGATGGCTTTGATATCTTTGCCCGAGATATGGATATGACATTGAACAACCCATGTTGGCAAAAACTTACAGCGCCGTGGCTTAAAAGTGCATAAGCCCTGTTAACGTCGATGCGATAGCAAACGCCCTTGCTATCGCAACCAATAGAGATAACACCTGACTGTTCTTAGAACGGATGCAGGAGGAGAAAATAATATGAGTCAAGTAATCGAAGAAATCAAACCTGGGTATCCGTTATTTAACCAGCCGGAATATCAGGATCTGTTGGCTAGAAAAAAAGCCCTATCAGAAGAAGCACACAGTGAAGCAAAAGTTCAAGAAGTATTTGAGTGGACAACAACACAGGAATACCAAGACTTAAACTTTGCTCGTAAAGCATTAACCGTAAACCCAGCAAAAGCTTGTCAACCACTAGGATCTGTACTTTGTGCTCTTGGTTTTGATAAAGCATTACCATACGTACATGGTTCTCAAGGTTGTGTATCTTATTTCCGTAGCTACTTTAACCGTCACTTTAAGGAGCCAATTGCCTGTGTATCAGACTCTATGACAGAGGATGCGGCGGTATTCGGTGGTAATAAAAATATGGACAATGGTTTAGCTAATGCCTACGCATTATACAAACCAGGTATGGTTGCTGTATCAACAACTTGTATGGCTGAGGTTATTGGTGATGACCTTAACGCATTCATTGCAAATGCTAAAAAAGATGAGCATCTTCCAAATGAAATCCCAACACCTTTCGCTCACACACCAAGTTTTGTGGGTAGCCATATCACGGGTTGGGACGGCATGTTTGAAGGTTTTTGTAATGAATTTACGAAAGCTAGCATGGAAGACAAAGTTGTTGGTAGTAATAACAAAATCAATTTAGTAACAGGTTTTGAAACTTACCTAGGTAACTACCGCATTCTTCATACAATGATGCAAGAAATGGGTATTCCTTACAGCGTATTATCAGATCCAACAGAAGTACTTAGCACCCCTGCAGACGGTGAGTACCGCATGTATGCCGGTGGTACAACTGCAGAAGAAATGAAAGACGCACCAAACGCTATCGATACGTTACTGCTTCAGCCTTGGTCTCTTATTAAAACTAAGAAAACTGTAAAAGGTTTATGGAAACAACCTGCTAGTGCAATCAACATTCCAATGGGACTTGATTGGACAGATGACTTCTTAATGAAATTAAGCGAATTAACAGGTACACCTATCGCTGATTCATTAACTAAAGAACGTGGTCGTTTAGTGGATATGATGACAGATAGCCACACTTGGTTACACGGTAAAAAATTCGGTATCTACGGTGATCCAGATTACCTATTAGGTATGGTTAAATTCCTATTAGAGCTTGGATGTGAGCCAACCACAATCCTTTGTCATAATGCCAACAAAAAATGGCAAAAAGCAATGCAAGCGGTTTTAGATGCAAGCCCTTACGGCACTGATTGTAAAATCTACATTCAGAAAGATTTATGGCATTTCCGTTCACTAATGTTTACTAATAAACCAGACTTCATGATTGGTAACTCGTACGGTAAATTTATTGAACGCGATACCTTAGCAAAAGGTGAAGAATTTAAAGTGCCATTGATTCGTCTTGGTTTCCCAATCTTTGACCGTCATCATTTACATAACCAAACAACTTGGGGATACGAAGGTGCAATGCAAATATTGACAACCTTAGTTAATGAAATCCTCGCTAAGTTAGACCAAGACACAAGTGTCTACGGTAAAACTGACTTTGGTTTTGATTTAGTACGCTAATTCAACCATTGATAGCAATAATTAATCGACGTTGAGGAAAGTAGAATATGACTAGGAGTTTAGATTGTTACTTATTTCAATCACTTCTAGTTAACATCAATTTCCTCAACGCTATTAACCGCCCTTTTGTTATTAGCAAAAAAGCTTACTGATTTAAGTAGGCTTTTTCTCTAAAAATAAATCAGAGTAATAATCACCCTAAGGAGTAACTAATGCCTAACATAATGTTAAGAGAACAAGATGGGATCATGACAGGATACATCGCCAAAAAAGATCTAGAAGCTGAAGTTGTTTCTTTACAATTTGAAGAAGATGACAATTGGGGTGGAAAAATGACCCTGAGCAATGGCCAAAGTTATTACTTTGAACCATTAGCCGGTGCTCCCAAATTACCTATCACTATTCGAATGCGCCGTGCTTAATAGCTTTGAAAGTAATTTAATTTAGATATAAAGGAGAAAAACATGACTGTAGAAAGCCCAAGTTTACAAATAGCAATTGCATCAACTGATGGTCAAAACATTGATGGTCATTTTGGTTCCTGCGAACATTTTTATATCTACAAGCTTGATGAAAATAATATTGAATATATTGAACTTCGCGAGGCCGAAGGTGGCCGAGGCGTTGAAAAAAATGCTTATCGTGCTCAAATAATCAGTGATTGCCATTTAATGTTTTGTGCTCGCCATTGGTGGCCCAGCGGACGACTAAAGTTATTAATGCAGGAATTCATCCACTTAAAAGTAAAGGTAGCCCTGCTATCTCAGAGCAACTTATTGCACTACAACAACGTGTCAATGCAGATGCCCTACCACCTTGGTTAGCAAAACTTATGGGTCAGCCGGACCATCTTAGTGAGCGTTTTGAAGCTTTACAATAAAGATAAACTTATGTCGTGTCGGCTGTAGCCCATTGTGCTAAACACGACATTCAATACTTACTATTAATCAATAACTTACAGCGGGAATGATTGTTGCAACACTGTTTGTAATAGAAACCATATCAAAGGTTAACCCTAGGAGAACCTATGCGACAATCAGAAATTACCGAATTACAAAACGAACCAGCCTGCGAACATAACAAAAAAGCGAAGTCTGGTTGTGTTCCCGCCACACCAGGGGCAACGGCAGGTGGTTGTTGTTTTGATGGCGCACAAATTACCCTACTACCTATTACCGATGTTGCTCATATAGTTCATGGCCCAATTGGATGTGCGGGTAGTTCATGGGATAAACGTGGTTCACAAAGCTCAGGCCCATCATTATATCGTTTAGGGTTCACTACGGACTTAAATGAACAAGATGTCATTATGGGACGAGGTGATAAACGTCTTTATCATTCCATCATAAAAATTGCCCAGAAACATCAGCCAGTCGCTGTGTTTGTTTACAATACTTGTGTCCCTGCAATGGAAGGTGATGATATTGCGGCTGTGTGCAGACTTGCTCAGGAAAAAGTTAGCATGCCTGTGATTGCTATTGATGCTCGCGGGCTTTTACGGCAATAAAAACCTAGGTAATCGTATTGCAGGCGAATTGATGGTTGATAAAGTAATCGGCCAAGCAACTCCAGCTCCTAAACCCAGCTTTGCTGAGGGTAAAGTACACGATATTGCCCTTGTAGGTGAATACAACATTGCTGGTGAACTGTGGCATATTCTTCCACTACTCGATAAATTAGGTTTACGTGTACTGGCTAATTTATCGGGAGATTGCCGTTTTAAAGAATTACAGACTATGCATCATGCAGAAGCATTGATGTTGGTATGTTCAAGAGCACAAATCAATGTTGCACGTAAACTCGAAGAAAAATATCAAATTCCTTGGTTTGAAGGCAGTTTTTATGGCATTCGAGATATGTGTGATGCACTACGCCAATTTGCAACACTAATTAATGATCCCTCCTTAACCGATCGCACTGAGCAATTAATCAGTAGCGAAATGTCATCTTTAAACGAAGCTTTAGCTCCCTACCGTGAACAATTACAGGGTAAAAAAGCACTTCTTTATACAGGAGGGGTTAAATCTTGGTCAATTGTATCGGCATTACAAGACTTAGGCATGAAAGTTGTCGCAAGTGGAACACGTAAAAGTACTGAAGAAGACAAAGCTAGAATCCGAGAATTAATGGGTGATGATGCCATCCTATTGGATGAAACCAGCCCTAGAAACTTACTCGATGTCGCCTATCAATATAAAGCTGATGTAATGATTGCTGGTGGACGTAATATGTACACAGCTTACAAAGCACGTATGCCTTTTGTTGAGGTGAATCAAGAACGTGAACATGCGTTTGCTGGTTTTAAAGGCATGATAACCCTCGCACAACAATTATGTTTAACCCTTGAAAGTCCTATTTGGGAACAGGCTCGTCGGCCTGCACCTTGGTAACTTTATTGGTTAAACACGCTAAAAAATAATTGTTTTGTATGACACATTCGAGGAAAAAATAATGGCACAAATATTATCAAATAAAAAACCACTAGCAGAGCAACCTTTAAAAGTTGGCCAGCCACTTGGAGCGGCCCTTGCATTTTTAGGCACGGAAAAGTCCATGCCATTAATGCATGCGAGCTCAAGGCTGTAGTGCTTTTGCAAAGGTATTTTTAATACAGCATTTTCATGAACCGATTCCCATGCAATCCACGGCAATGGATCCTATTTCTACTGTCATGGGTTCCGATGATAATCTTACTCAAGCCTTTATCAATATCTGCCAAAAAAATCAGCCAAAACTAATCGGTTTATTAACATCGGGTTTAACCGAAGCACAGGGCTGTGATATTGAACGTTCAGTACGATTGTTTAAAGAAAACAATCCTAAATTTAAAAACACCGCCATTGTTCCTGTCAATACACCTGATTTTTACGGTTCTCTTGAAACTGGTTATAGTAGTGCAATTGAAGCGATGATCAAACATTTGGTACCCACTAAAGTACCCAGCAGTGTACGACGCAAACGTATCAATATTTTAGCTAGTCATATGCTCACCCCAGGTGATGTAGAAGTATTAAAAACCTATGTTGAAGCCTTTGGTTTATTACCGATAGTGATACCTGATTTAAGTTTATCACTTGATGGACACCTAGCAGAACATGACTTTACTGCCTTATCGCAAGGTGGTACTACAGTTGAACAAATCAAAACCGTTGGACAAGGGTTAGCAACCATTGTTATCGGAGGTTCATTAGAAAGAGCCGCGACTATGCTTAGCCAACAAACTCAAATACAAACAGAAACCTTTGCACATTTACACACTTTGGAAGAAGTTGATCGCCTCGTAAAACTACTCAGTAACTTAAGTGGGCGTAAAGTACCTGCATCAATCTCGCGTGCACGAGGTCAAATGTGTGATGCGTTAATTGATACGCACACTCAACTCGGTGGAAAAAAGTGGCCTTTGCAATGGAAGCAGACCATTTAACTGCCTTTGGTGCATTATGTAAAAGCGCGAATATGCAAATATCGGCAATGGTTGCTCCCTGTAATCAAAGACAACTAACAGCCTTACCAATAGATCAAGTGCAAATTGGTGACCTTTCCGATTTACACCAATTAGCAGAGCAAGAAAATGTCGATCTGTTGTTAGCAAACTCACATGCTAACAGTATTGCTAAGCAAATGAATATTCCTCTATTGCGTGTTGGTATTCCCGTTCATGATCAATTCGGGTGTTTTTCAAAGTCTTTTATTGGTTATGCAGGTATTCGTGATGCGCTTTTTGAATTAGCAAACTTATTACGCCATGAAGTACACAGTATCCCTGTTTATCATTCCACTTTTAAACAAACATTAAGTCAAATCAGTGTTGGAGGATAAATATAATATGGATATTGATTCACAAATTTCACTACGTATTGCTTTTGCCAGTAGTAATCAAAGGCATTTGGATGAGCACTTAGGTCAATGTCAAAACCTGTCCTTTTATGATGTTACACCAAGTCATAGTGAACATATAGAAACCATTAAATTGACCCAGCAGGAAGGTCATAACCAGCAAAAGATTAAAGATAGATTAACTGCTTTGACAGATTGTTTTGCTGTGTATTGTCTCGCCTGCGGTAACCCTGTGCGCCAACAATTGTTAAAGCAAGGTACTAGAGTGGTTATCCACCCACAGGAAGAACTTATCTCTTCACTTATTCCTCTCATTCAAGCCAATTGGCCGGGAGATATTGCAGATAGGCAAGAACGACAAAAACATAAATTAAAAAATAATGATTACCTCAATGAGTTAGCAGATAGCGAGTGGGATGAGAATTAAAACAATTTTTGGTATTAACTTTAAACAATAAAAGGAAAATAAAATGGCAACAGTAACAGGATTAACCAAGTCAGGCGAGAGCTGGACACCAGAGTTTGTAGATAGCTTAAATCAAGCAGATTGCATCGGATGTGGACGTTGTTATAACGTTTGTACGCGTGATGTTTTTGCGCCAGAAGAAATCGAAGTAGATGAAGAAAACGAAGGTGATTACGATGATGATGTACGCATGGTAATGAGCCTAGCCAATGCAGATAATTGTATCGGTTGTGGTGCTTGCTCTAAAGTATGCTCTAAAAACTGTTTTGGCCATGTCACCATGGAATTTTAACTAGCCTGAACTAATACAACTAATACACCTAAAAACAGTGCCCTACTTCTAAAGCCAGAATATTAAATATAATATTCTGGCTTTAATTTTTTATATACTTTAAAAAAATTACATTCTGCGTACATGAATATTCATTGTTTGAATACGATATGCAATTTGTCGTGGTGTCATATTTAATAAACGCGACTTTAGCTTGTACCCAACCAGATTGTTCTAAGGCTGAAATTACTCTTTCGCGATCATCAAGATCCTCATCATCAGAAGTACTAGCGGTACTAGTTGAGGGCACACTAGGCACAAAGGCACTATTATTGTCATGTGATATAGAAGAAAATGCACGCATCGATGTTTGATTAATCATCACCACATCACGATCTATTAAACCTGACTCACTCATCACTGATGCACGCTCTAAACAATTCTCTAGTTCACGAATATTACCAGGCCAATTATGACCTAATAATAAACGTACTGCACCATCACTAATCTTCAGAATACGATTTTGCCCCTTAGCAATTTTAGCGACAAGAAAGCGCGCCAACTCTGGTAAGTCATCTAATCTGTCACGTAACGCCGGTAAATGAATAGGCATAACATTTAAACGATAATATAAATCTTCTCGAAAATTACCATTTCTCACTTCCTCTTCGAGAGGTTTATTTGTTGCGGTAATAATTCTCACATCAACTTTAATGGTTTCTTGGCCACCTACTCGTTCAAATTCACCTTCCTGTAAAATACGCAAGCAGTTTAGCTTGAAAACTAGCACTGATTTCACCAATTTCATCAAGAAACAGCGTACCACCATCGGCCAGTTCAAATCGTCCCTTACGCATCTTAACAGCACCAGTAAAGGCCCCTTTCTCGTGACCAAATAATTCACTTTCTAATAAATTATCAGGTAAGGCGAAGACAGTTTAATTTTATGTAAGGCTGATTAGCGCGGGGTGAATGATAAGCAATGGCACCAGCGATTAGCTCTTTACCCGTTCCACTTTCACCTCTAATTAAGACACTGGTGTCCCATTTAGCTACTTGAGTTATGGTTTCAAATATTTGTCGCATTGCAGGGGTATTACCCACCATAGACGCAAAGCCATTTGTTTCTTTATTATTTGAAAGTAATTTGTCATTACGATTTTGTAGCTCTTGCTTCTCTTTTGCACCGTATTAGAAAGAGTCAACGTCTGCATGATCAAGTTGGCGACCATTTCTAAGAAACGAGTTTTAGCTGTAAGCTCACTTAATACACCACTGACAGGCTGTGCAACAAGCACACCCGCTCGATTACTACTGTTTCCTAAGGGAACACATATAAGTGGAAGATTGTAGTCGTAAAGTCCGAGTCTATCTAAAAAGCGCGGGTCTTGAGAAACTTTAACGATAACCTGTGTTTCACCTTTGGCTTGAACTGCACCTAAAATACCTTCATTTGTACGATATTTAATGCGTGCGACATCTCGAATCACTTCAGGGTTTGCACCGTGCAATGCTTGAACTAACATGCCTTGACGATCTTCATTTTGCAAGGTCACCATACCAAATTGCATCCCTGCTAACTCTTCTAAACAACTCAATACCTGTTGCAGAGTTTGTTCCATGTTAAGGGAATGACTCAGAATCACACTGATTTTATGTAATGCAATTAACTGTTGTTCTGCGTCGAATTTTTTTAATTCATATCCATTTAAATCACTCATATCTTTCCTTAACCACCTAAGATGGTCTTTTTTGAGCCTTTTCGTGCATTAATTTTGTAATGTAATAAAAGCGACAATTTGTTAGAACTGTTGTAGTTCGGCTATTTGTCATTTTACTTGTAATACAAAACGCAACTTACGTACCAAAAAGTGTGAACTTGGTTACAAAAGTGCTTTGTTGAGTGCTTTGGTTGATCTAAAACAATTCCATGTAAAGTTTATGGTTAATTTACCCAGATAAGTTCATTTAAGGCCAAACAAGGTTTTAATTGAAAGGTCATAAAAATTGCCTTTATTCCCCTAAATAGTGCAATTTTTACTGTTTTTTCCCAATTTTGGTGCCTTCGTGCAAATTCAATATTTTGGCATAATTATCGCAATACACTCCTTATAGATTTGAAATAACAACAATAAGAACTCAAATAAACGTCTGAAAGCTAGATTACTCAGACTTAATAAGTTCAATGATATTGCTTATATAAGGAGCAAAAATGAGTGAATACCTTTTATTACTGCTGACCACCAGCTTAGTCAATAACGTTGTGCTCGCACAATTTTTGGGGCTATGTCCCTTTATGGGCGTATCCAATAAGGTTTCCTCTGCGCTCGGAATGGGCTTAGCAACAACCTTTGTACTTACTTTTTCCTGTCTCGCAGGCTGGATATTAGAGCACTACTTATTAATTCCCTTAGAGTTAGGCTTTTTGCGTTTATTAAGTTTTATTTTAGTCATTGCAGTACTTGTTCAGTTAACTGAAATGATGGTTGCCTTTCAAAGCCCAGAGTTGCATCGCATTTTAGGTATCTTTTTACCTCTAATCACCACTAACTGTGCGGTATTAGGGGTTGCTCTACTCACTATCCGTGAAGAATTAGATTTTTTACAGGCTATTTTATATGGCTTTGGTTCAGCGACAGGTTTTACCTTAGTAATCGTAATATTTGCAGGACTAAGAGAAAGAATGGCACTTTGTCGTATTCCACCAGCTATGGAAGGTGCACCAATTAGTTTTATCACAGCCGGGGTTTTGGCCATGGCATTTTCTGGTTTTGTTGGGTTCGCATAAAGGAGCAAACATACAATGGTAATTATCAGTATTTTAAGTATTCCAGTACTCGCCCTTATTATGGGTTTTGCCCTCACTTTGGCATCACGCTTTTTTGCCAAGGAAGCAGATCCAATTATTGAGGCAATTAGCGATCTCTTACCTAATGGCCAATGTGGTCAATGTGGTCACCCAGGTTGTGCTCAAGCGACAATCGCCATGAACCAATGGGGAACTAGGCCCTGACTGTTGTCCGCCAGGAGGACAAGCACTAGCAGAAAAATTATCGAAACTATTAGGTGTGCCCTTAGTAAAGAATGATGGTGAGGTAACACTTCCTCAAGTTGTTGAAATAGAAGAAGCCCTATGCGATGGTCGCACACGTTGCTCTAAAAAATGTCCCTATGATGCCATTGTTGGTGCAAATAAACAGTTACATGGTGTTATTTCAGAAATATGTACAGGTTGTGGCATGTGTGCCAGTGCCTGCCCACAGGATGCGATCAGTTATAAAACAGATCCAATTTTTAATGACGGTTGGGTTTGGCCTAAACCGACACTAAGCTAAGGAGAGGCAGACATGCTTTTTTCCCATTCACTCATAAGAGGTGGCGTTCATCCGAGCGGACACAAACAGTTAAGTAATCATAAAGAGATAACTATCTTAGCTCCTCCTAAGCGCCTCTATATTAATCTCAAGCAACACACTGGCTCACCCGCAAAAGCAATTGTGAGTGCAGGCGATAAGGTGATTGCTGGGCAAATGATTGCCAAAGGTACTGGAAGTAGCGCTAATATACATGCGCCTCAATCTGGGGTTGTTCTTAAAATTGCTCTGCATCGCTCTGCGATACCCGGTGGCGGAGAAGAACAAATGATACACCTTCAATGTGATCCCGAAGATCAAAATGAAGTCATAAAACTTGAGACACAAACAAATATTGAAGAACAAAGTCGTGAAACTTTAATCGATATTATTGAAGAAGCAGGTGTTGTTGGTATGGGTGGTGCTGTTTTCCCTGCGTACCACAAAAATACGCTCTACCTTAAATAAACAAATTGATAACCTTTTAATCAATGGTTGTGAATGTGAGCCATATTTAACCTGTGATGATCTGGTTATGCGCGAACAAAGCGTACAGGTTATTGGTGGTGTGCGTTATTTATTAAAAGCCTGTGGTGCACCAAAAGCAATTATTGGTATTGAAGATAATAAAAAAGAGGCTTTTCAGATTTTAACCGAAGTCGCCAGTGAAGATGACAACATAGAAGTAAGAACTCTGCCAACTCATTACCCAATGGGCTCTGCAAAACAATTTATTCAAGCTTTATGTAAAGTGGAAGTTCCAAAGGGAAAACGTTCAACTGACGTTGGCGTATTTGTACAAAATGTTGCTACCTGTGTCGCTATTTATAACGCTATTCGTTATGGTAACCCTATGACTCATCGTGTCATTACTCTCAGTGGTGGTGCACTAGAAAAACCAATGAATATTGAAGCCCCAATAGGAACATTAATTTCAGAATTAGTGGCAACCTGTGGCGGATTAAAATCTTCTGCAAGTCGTATGATTATTGGTGGCCCAATGATGGGACACACTATTAAGAATATGCACACCCCTGTTATCAAAGGCACAAGTGGGGTGCTATTTCTGGAAGAAAATGAAATTGCGCAACCAAGCACGAGCCCCTGTGTCAGTTGTGGTCGTTGTGTAGCGACTTGCCCGATGGGTTTATTACCTAACTCGATGGCAGAACTTATTGAAAACGATGATTTACAAGCCACTCAAAAACAAGGTTTAAATAGTTGCTTATTATGTGGTTCTTGTTCTTTTATTTGCCCTGCATCTTTACCTCTTACACAATATTTTTCCTATGCAATGGCTGAATTGGGTCGACAAAAGAAAATGGAAAATAAAGCGCGACTTGCACGTCGATTAAACCAACAACGTACAGAAAGGTTAGAAAAAGAAGCGACTAAAAAAGAAGCAGACAAAGCCGCTAAAAAAGAAGCTAGAGTCACGCTAAACGCGCTAAAGCTAAAAAACAAAAAACAGATACGGTTAAGGAATCCTAATTATGCCAACATTATTATTAAGTGCACCACATGTACACTCAGGCATGACAGTAAGTCGCCTTATGCGCCAAGTTATTTTAGCCCTGTTTCCAGCCTTAGTATTAGGCATATACCTTTTTGGTGAGAAGGCATTAGAGTTAATTTTTGCATCTATCATTGCAGGTTTAGTCAGTGAATGGTTATGTCAAAAATGTCAAAAAAAACATATAGGTAGTCTAAGCGATGGTAGTGCAATTGTAACAGTGCTTTTATTAGTGATGAGTTTACCGCCCCATTTTCCATGGTACCTTGGTGCCTTTGGTTCGGCCGTTGCAGTTGTGCTTGGTAAACAAGTTTATGGTGGATTAGGTCAAAATTTATTTAATCCCGCAATGCTTGCACGTGTAGTTTTACTTATCTCCTTTCCCGTAGAAATGACTGACTGGCCAGCTCCCGATCCGGTTCTCCCTTTGTTACCCATTTTTAGTGAAGTGGTTGATGCCTTTACCGGTGCAACAACGCTTGGTGTAGTGATGGAAACCGGCAGTAGCCAAATACAACTGACTCTATTGCCTATGTTACTTGGTATCGGAGCAGGTAGCTTAGGTGAGTCGCCATTATTACTATTTTTAGGTGGCATTTGGATGTGTTGGAAGAACATTATCGATTGGCGCACGGCCTTTGGATTATTAGTAGGTTGCATTGTACCAGCAACAATTGCTTGGTTTATTTCGCCAGAAACTATTTTAGCGCCTCTAGCACAACTTACTAGTGGTGGATTAATGTTAGCAGACTTTCTTTATAGCAACAGATCCAGTCACCAGCCCTACTACACCTAAAGGACGTATTTATTACGGTTTAGGTTGTGGCTTATTAATCTTTTTAATCCGTATTTTTGGTGCTTATCCAGAGGGTGTTGCCTTTGCGATTTTATTAATGAATTCCGTGAGTCCACTCATTGAAAATGCAACACAACATAGATTGTATGGAGAAAAGAGATGAAATTAATAACAGACAAGATAAAAGAAAATCTTGCTTATCCAGCGTCATTAATGGGCATTGTAACATTAATTGTGTGTAGTTTATTGATGGTCACGGATAATTTAACTGCTGAGCCAATTGCACAAAGACAAAAAGAAGATCTTACTAAATTGTTAGATCAAGTTTTACCAAGTGAACTTTATGATAATCAGCCTTTAGATCAAAAATACCAAGTTGACATTGAGGGACATGAACTTAGTTTCTATCGAGCAAAACTTGAAGACAAAGTCAGTGCCATTATTCTTTTTACAAAATCTGCAGGGTATTCAGGTGATATTTCCTTGATTGTTGCTATTACCGCAGAGGGCAAAGTAAGTGGTGTTCGAGTGCTCAGTCATACTGAAACACCAGGGCTTGGCGATAAAATTGAATTACCTAAATCAGATTGGATATTAAGTTTTAATGGATTATCTCTGAGCCAACCAGATAGTGCTGGCTGGGCTGTGAAAAAAGATGGCGGACAATTTGATGCCTTTACCGGTGCAACAATTACACCGCGAGCAGTGATCAAAGGCGTTTATATCACCCTGCAACAATTAAAGGAAAACAAAGCCTTCTTTTTGCAAACCAACGAATCTGAAAGCGCGACTAACTAAGCGCTAGGAAAGGAAATTATTATGTCTGACATAAACGAAGAAAAATACAATTATAAAGAGATCTTCAAAAGTGGCCTATGGGATAACAATGTAGTATTCACGCAAATGCTAGCACTGTGTCCACTACTAGCCGTAACGAGTGGTGCAACTAATGGCTTAGGATTAGGTTTAATCAGTACCGCCGTGATGGTGCTTTCAGGTCTGTTAATTTCATTAATCCGAGATTTTTTAACACCTCAAGTACGTATCCCGATTTTTATTTTAATTATTGCCTCTTTAGTAACCATCGCAGATTTGATGATGAACGCTTGGTTACATGAGTTACATAAAGTACTTGGCTTATTTATCCCACTTATTGTTACTAACTGTGCCATTTTAGGCCGTGCTGAATCCTATGCAGCCTAAAAACCCTTGGATGCCAGCCATGTTTGACGGTTTAGTCGCCGGACTTGGTTTTACCCTGGCTTTAGTTGTATTGGGTGGTTGTCGTGAATTGATTGGCAGTGGCACCCTATTTGCTAATGCCAGCTTATTGTTAGGAGATAGCTTTGCCATTATCGAACTTGATCCAATGCCTGAATACAAGGGGTTATTGTTAGTAATTCTGCCATCAGGTGGATTCATTATGATCGGGCTAATTTTAGCCTTTAAGCGTGTCGTTGAAATAATACGAACACCTGAAAAACCTGAAGTTATTTTTTCATGCAAAGTTGATTGATAGAGAGAAAGTTATGATGAAATTAAGTGTCGCCTATGCGACTGGTAGTGACAGTTTTTGGCAAGAAATAGAATTGGAATCACCTGCTACGGCGCTACAGGCCATTGAGAAATCAAACTTATTAAGTGAATTTCCCGAATTGGATTTATCTAAATTAAAAATGGGTATTTATGGCAAAGTCTGCCCTAAAAACAAACAACTTGAGGAAGGCGATCGCGTCGAAGTTTATCAGCCAGTTACTGCAATTAGTGCAGATTTGGATGATGACGATGATGATGATGATGACTAAAGCAAAAAATGATAAAGGCTTTCACAGAGGTGAACCGCTAAGGATAAAGAAATGTTACGAGATATAATTGAAATAGATGAAGCCTTATGTAATGGATGCGGAGATTGTGTACCAGCCTGTCATGAAGGTGCATTACAAATTATCGATAATAAAGCGCGCCTTATTAGTGATCTTATGTGTGATGGCTTAGGTGCCTGCCTTGGTGAATGCCCTACTGGCGCAATGAAAGTTATTCAGCGCGAAGCCGTTCCCTATGACGAACGACAAGTGATGGAAAATATCATCAAAGGAGGCGATAAAGTCATCAAGGCACACCTTGAACATATGCTGGAGCACAATGAACTTGAGTATTATAACATTGCCCTTCAGGTGTTAAACGAACAAAGTATCAAAATACCAAGTCTTGATAAAAATAAAAAAGCCAGTGCCTGTCCTGGACAAAAACAACAAAATCTTGATGCCGAGTCTAATATCGAGGCTAAAGATAAAACACAAAAAATGCAAAGTAATGATACCACCAGTCAACTTAGCCATTGGCCAATTCAACTGCATCTTATTAATCCAACCAGTCAAGAGTTTAATAATATAGATTTATTACTGGCATCGGATTGCAGTGCTTTTGCTGCTGGAGACTTTCATTCGCGTTATTTAAAGGGAAAGAAATTAGTCATTGCCTGCCCCAAATTAGATAGCAATCAGCAAACATATATTGAAAAGCTAACTATCTTGATTCGTTATAGCAGACTCAAAAGTCTCACAATTGTTCGTATGGATGTTCCTTGCTGTGGTGGCTTGTCAAAATTAGTCCAAACGGCATCACAACAAACTAGAAAAAGTATTCCAATTCATACGATTACCTTAAATAAATACGGCCAAGAAGTTTAGAGATTGCGATTAAAAATGTTTGTTATATGCCAAAAAATTGTTTGCCTTGTATTAAATATAACAAACATAAAACTAATTTAAAATTAATTAAAACTTTAAAATCATAAGCTTATAAATTAATTTATAGGCATACAACTCAGGCATGTATTGTGCAACATGTACTAGTAATGATGTACAAGAAATAAAGTACTGACAATAAAATCAAAGCAACAATTTAAAACAACTAATAATTCAAACTAACCGGAGAGTTAACATGAGCAAAGTAGGCATTGTATTTGGGACTGATACAGGTAAAACCCGCAAAGTAGCAAAACTAATTCATAAAATGTTGGACAGTGAAGATGTTGCTAAACCAATTAATATTAACCGTTGTAGCATCGATGATTTGCTTGCCTTCGATAAGTTGATTATTGGAACACCTACTTTGGGTGAAGGTGAATTACCTGGATTATCAGTTGATTGTGAAAGCGAGAGCTGGGAAGAAATCGTTGATGATATCGAAGAAGCAGATTTCAGTGGTAAAACCATTGCACTTTATGGTTTAGGTGACCAAGAGGGTTATCCCGATGAGTTTGTAGATGCACTTGGTGAATTATCTGAATTATTTACTGATGCAGGTGCAACTTTGATTGGTCGTTGGCCAAATAGTGGTTATACCTTCAATAATTCTGGTGCACTCGATGGTGATGAGTTTGTAGGTCTAGTATTAGATTACGATAATCAATCAGCATTATCAGAAGAACGTATTGCACAATGGCTTGAAATTATTAAACCTGAACTTGGTTTATAACATTCTCAACATTTGTTAAGCAATTAGCAGGAGCCAATATGAAATCCTTATTTACTTTTATATACGTTATCTTGCTACTAACTAACAGTACCTTTTCCTTTGCTGGCGACATTAACGTCGCCGTCGCCGGCAATTTTTTTAAACCATTAAAGGTACTTATTTCAAAATTTGAGTTACAAACTGGTCATCGTGTTCTTGTCTCGGTTGGTTCAACGGGAAAGTTATATGCACAAATAAGTAATGGCGCCCCATTTGATTTGTTTCTAGCGACCGATCAAACCCGCCCTAGTAAATTAATTGAACAAAAACTTGCGGTAAAAAATAGCCAATTTACTTATGCAAAAGGCAAACTAGTACTTTGGTCAAGTGAAAACAACCTGATTGATTCCCAAGGTGATCGATTATTATCCTCTGATTTAATTCATTTAGCGATTGCCAATCCCGATATCGCCCCCTACGGCGAACAAGCTGTACAAGTATTAAAGAATTTAAATATTTATCAGAAACTAAGCAATAAATTAGTGCTTGGGCAAAATGTCGGCCAAGTCTTTCAATATGTCAGCAGTGGCAATATTAAACAGGGCATCATTCCTTTGTCACAGGTGACAATGGATGGAAAAATAAATTCGGGTTCAGCTTGGATCATTCCTAGCTCGCTATATCATCCTATTCAGCAGGATGCAGTATTACTTAATAAAGGCAAAAAGAATCCAATAGCAGAGTCCTTTTTAAACTACCTAAAAACACCAGAAGCATTACAAATTATTAGTTCATTTGGTTATGAGGTTGAGTCCAATGCCTGATTTATCTGTCATTTGGTTAACTCTAAAGCTAGCCATTATTGTAACTCTACTTTTGCTTGCATTAGCAACACCACTTGCTTGGTGGCTTTCTCAAACACAATCAAAATTTAAACCCATCATCGGAAGTTTATGTACTTTGCCAATGGTATTACCGCCAACAGTATTAGGTTTTTACCTACTACTTTTATTAGGGCCTAATAGCCCTATTGGCCAATTTTCACAATTTATCGGTTTAGGAAATTTACCCTTTAGTTTTCTAGGTATTGCACTTGCCTGCGCTGTTCATACTCTGCCCTTTGTTGTACAACCATTACAAAATGCTTTTGAAGCCTTTGGTAAACGCCCTTTAGAAGTAGCGGCAACATTACGTGCCAGTCCCTTTGAAGCTTTTTATTATGTTGCCCTTCCCCTTGCAAAACCTGGTTTTTTCACAGCGCCCATCATGGGGTTTTGCCATACCATTGGTGAATTCGGTGTCGTGTTAATGATAGGTGGTAATATTCCAGGACAAACCCGTGTTTTATCAATCGAAATCTATAATCATGTGGAAGCAATGGAATATGCACAGGCTCATTGGTTAGCAGGTGGCATGATGCTAGTTTCCTTTATTGGATTAACGCTTATTTATTTTATTAATTACCAATCTGAGCATAAATTATCTGCTCGATCAAGACCTAACAAACAGCAAAATAAACCACATGCTAAGACCTCATCGTCAACGAGGCAGATAGCATGAGTATAATTAAAGCCGATTTTAAAATTGCACGTCATAATTTTAATCTCGATATTTCACTTACTTTACCAGAGCAAGGAGTATCGGCATTATTTGGTCCTTCGGGCTCAGGCAAAACGACCTGTTTAAGGGCGATGGCTGGATTGGAAAAATTACCTGATAGTTATTTTGCCATTGGCGATCTGGTCTGGCAGGACTCCAAAAAGGTATTTTTGTGCCTCCTCATCAACGACAAATTGGTTATGTGTTTCAAGAGGCAAGTTTATTTGCACACCTTAATGTCCGTGACAATCTAAATTTTGGTCGCCGTCGCGTTGAACCCAGCAACAGAAAAGTTAAATTTAACACTATTTGTGATCTATTAGGATTAACTCAGTTATTAGACAGACCTCCAGATTCTTTATCTGGTGGAGAACGTCAGCGTGTTGCTATTGCACGCGCATTACTAACCTCTCCAAAATTATTGTTAATGGATGAGCCCCTCTCTGCTTTAGACCATGCATTAAAAAATGAAGTACTACCCTACTTAGAAGAACTTCATCAGGCATTATCAATCCCGATCGTTTATGTGAGCCATTCGCCTAATGAGGTGGCACGTTTAGCGGATTATATTGCAATTATCGACCAGGGCAGATTAGTACAAAATGGCACATTAGCAAAAGTGATGTTAGATCCTAGTGCCGGCAACCTTTTTAATGAGCAACGCAGTTGTCTATTTTATACCCATGCAACCTCATATCAGGATCAATATTTAACCGAATTAATAACCGATACGCTCACCTTTTGGGTGCCTAAAATGTCGGTTAAAGAAAATACTAAAGTGAGATGCCAAATTAATGCGCGAGATGTGAGTATATGTCTCACACGCCCACTGGACACCTCTATTACTAACATATTCTCAGGCATCATCACACAGATTGAAAAGCTAAATACACCAGGTGAATGTGTCGTCACCCTGTGTGTTGCCACGCGACAGTATTTGCTCGCTACCATCAGTTATGCTTCTGTAAAACGATTAGATTTAAAAATAGGCGACCAAGTATGGGCGCAAATAAAGTCAGTTGTCATTCTATAAATAGTAATGTGTTTAAGTTAAGAGAGGTTATTCATGAAAAGCCAACATCAACAATATTTTAGAGCAAATAAAATTGAAGCTGTGGCACTCAAAGCAGTTCCCTTTGAATACGCCTGCCAACAAAACATTACCGACTTTAAAGAGATAATAACGGCTCAATTATCGGGTAATATTATTTTGCCTCACGCCTTTGGCCTGCCATCGGATAAGTATCAAACACTTCTAAATCTGCTGGATGATAACGATTTATTTAACCTTGAATTACTTTGGCATCAAGATGAATCGGACATGATCCGAGAACGCGCTTTGCTCTGTGAAAAGTTGTTCTCTTTTAAAGAAGAAGAACGTGAAGAACTGATCACCTTATTATGTAGCTATCGTAACGAAGATGAGCCTTCTTCCCTAGAAATGGCAATGCTCATTGCATGTGCTTGCTTAACTAATTCACATCTATGGAGCAGTCTTGGTTTATCCGATAGATCTCAACTAGGTGCACTAATCAAATACAATTTCCCTAAATTACACGCACTTAATACTGAAAACATGCGTTGGAAACGTTTTTTTTATCGTCAACTCTGTCAACAGGGTGGTGATTTTATTTGTAAGGCTCCTAGTTGTGGAGAATGTAAATCCTATGCTGAATGTTTTGCTTAAAACCTCATAACTCAACTTCCCCGAACTAAATTAAGGAATAAAAAATGAATGAAAATCTGAAAGAAGGCGACCGTTACCAATCCTTTATTGGACTTGCCTGTGACACAAGAGCAGACCAATTAATGGAAATGTTGGAAAACAATATAAAGGCAGGCAACGGAGATGAAAAATGGCAGACCTACTTTAAAAATAAACGTGACCAACAAGCCAAGCTAAAACATGATAATTTAAATTTTGTCGGTCATCAGACAAATACTTTATATGAATATTTTGATACCTGTGATGATGACCAAGCCAAAGCTTTACTGTATAGAATTGAACAGGAATGTTGTTAATTTAAACATCAGGGAATATTTCTTTATCACCTGAAACATACAAAATTGTTATTAATCACGCACTTTGTCATGTTTATGCAATCAGCATGATTAATAACAAATTGATTTTTAACAACAGAACAAGGTACATCTTTAAGTTACCCCTTCCCTCCTCTTACAACAGAAAACCACAAACATGTAACCAATTGTTTTTTAAGTAAATTAATTCCAATTAATCCAATATATTTAACTACCATAATCGACACACACTAAGCGATATCAGGTAAAGCATATGGCTTGTTACTTGCAATTATTATCAAGAGTTTCTTATTTATTTTTGTTTCATTAAAAAATGGAATGTAATAAATCAGGTTAACTACTTAGCTAAATGTTGTAACAGCATATATGAGTTTGTTTAAAAAATGGAAAGGCCTGTTATTGTATTTTTAACGGGAGTCTTATTTTAAACTTTCACCATGCACTTTAACGCATTTAGCCTTCGTTTAATCCGTCAATTAATCAAATATGATTTAAACGGATTGCTACCCCTAAAAAAGGAAATGTTATATGGCTACAGTTTATTTTTCATCACCTATCATGCGTAAAAACAAAAAAGTAACACCTGTTGTTGGTAAACGTGATGCATTATTGGGACTCGCTCAGGAAAATGGCGTAAATATCCCCCATGAGTGTAAAGATGGTAAATGTGGATCTTGTTTGGTTGAAGTCACTCATCTTGATGGCGACCATATTAAAGGTGCTATGTTAACTGACAAGGAACGTGAAGGACTAAAGAATATTGGAAAACTATCTAAGAAAGATTCAGAACGCGCTTCAGTAGGTGATATGCCACCGAAACATCGCTTAGCTTGCCAAGCGATTGTCGCCGATGAAGATATATTAGTTAAATTTACTGGGGAACCAGGTGGTGCCTAAGTAGGCATTTACGACTATTTACAATCATACTTATAATTCGGCTAAGGAGTTATTTCCTAAGCCGGATTATGTTTCAACTCTTAAACTAATAAACAAAAAATCTCTAAAGCTAAACGCATTAAGCGTGATTCGCTAATAGCAAGCTAGATAACCATTTCTTTTCACACTTACTTTTTCTATGCTGATTGAGCTGTTTAGTTATCTCTGTAAGCGCTTCTTCCTTAGGACTCTCAAAGGCTGGATAGATTTCGTGACAATATAATAAATGGTATCCAATTTCACTTTCAACCACTGAACTGATCTTACCCGGTTGCATCGCAAACAATACATTATCTAGCTCAGGATATAACTGACCTCGGCTTACCGTTCCAACCACACCATTATTTAGTGCTGTAGGACACTCAGAATGTGTCAATGCCTGTTTAGCAAATGTATCAGGTTTATTAACTAACTTTGCTCGTAATGTATTGATGCGTGATAAAGCATTGCCCTTTTGATTCTCAGTATATTCATCGTTAATAGTAATCAAAATATGGCTGACGTGGCGGTGTTCAGGGTGCATAAACTGTTGTTTATTGTTTTCATAATAGTCTAACGCTTCCTGAGTGGTTGCCACCCTATAATTTTGACTCTGCGCATCAATGATTTTTTCACAGAGTAAGTCTTGATAAATCGCTTGCTGTAAATCTTTTTCAGTTAATTTTTGTGCCTTTAAGGATAACCTAAAGTTTTCTGGATGCTCAAATTGTGAAACAAGTTGTTCAAAAACAAAATCAATTTCTTCAGTAATCACTGAATGATCCTTTGCAACCTCACTACTTAATACCGCCATAATTATTTTTTGTGCGCCTTTTGCCTGCTGGGTTAATTTTGCTAAACAGGAGGCATCAACACTTTCAGGTGAGGTTTGATATTGTGCCCAGGCAAGCTTAATTAATTGGTACTGAAAATTAACACTTATATTTTCACTGACTGAAAAACTCATGCAAACCTCCCTAATTGTTGAGGTAAAGATTCATCAATTGCCAAAGCAGATTCAGGAATTAACCATGCATTCGTATTTAAGTCATTATCATTTACGAATGACACACGGTAAACCAGAGGTTTCGAATCATCTTTTAAACCTATAATAGTGCCTTTATTACCCGCTTCAACGATAATTTTACCTTCGCTACTTAATGACTGTAATGCAACAATATGGTCTCCCCTTTCAAACAAACGGTCTACCCAAGGTGCCTGTAAATCACTTAGTTCAGATTCACGGCAACCAACTGTGCACCCTTGCTCCATAAAATGCACCTGATAAATAACTTGATCCTGCAAGAACTTGCCTACTCCTTTAATATAACCCTCGCTACCTCTTCTGATAATTAACTCACCGCGATCGCTTCCCATAAAGGTGCCATCGTTTCTAATATTTTTAATTACTCTGACTTTTTCGCCATAATCAAAAGCAACATCCATTTTTGTTCCCCTGTTTGATAACTATATTTCTTAACCTATTATTTATGAAAACAAAGATGCAAAACACAGACCAAACAAATTAATCTTATTATTCATAACGTTAACATTATATTTTGTTGTTTATTTTGCAGGTATTGTCTTTCAATGTGGGGTTTGTTGGTAATCAAACATTTTTAGGGTTGTAAGAATTATATTGTATGTTTATGGCTGAAAATTTTTATTGATCCTTACGCCCTCCGAAATGAAACTCAAATTTTGCGCCACCTAGTTTTTCTGATTTTCCAACCGTTAACTTTCCGTGATAACTATCTACTAAATCACGTACTATGGCTAAACCAATACCATGTCCCTGTTGATAAGAATCGGCGCGAATACCACGTTTAAAAATACTTTCCTTTTGTTCATCACTGATGCCTTTGCCATCGTCTTCTACAATCATCACTAATTTAGAATGCTTATCGGTAATGGTTAATAAAACCTGTGATTTAGCGACTTTACAAGCGTTATCAAGAACATTGCCAAGGATCTCAGTTAAATCCTCTTGATCTCCTTTAAATATAGCTGTTGGATCAATATCTTGAGAAATTGATATTTGAGGTTCACAATAAATTTTAGGTAATGTTCTCACTAACTTATCACTGACTATGTTAACTTTCGTACCCAAATGCCAAGAAGCATCAGCGGCGACTCTGTGCGCGTTTTAATTGATGGCCAATAATACGGTTGATCACCCCAACCTGTTCAATAGACGATTGATTTAACTCCTTTTGACTTTGAATGACTGCCAGTGGTGTTTTTAAGCTATGCGCTAAATCGGAGAGCGCATTACGATAACGCTTACGTTGGTTTTGTTCAGTATTTAAAAGGGTATTAAGTTGTTTAGCAACAGCCTCTAGCTCCAAAGGATAACTTTCACTAAGTTGATTTGCTTTTCCTTGCTCTATAGAGGCAATTTCTTGCGTAAATTTAGCCAAAGGTTTTAATGTCCAGATTAACCAAACTATTTGAACGATTACTAATAAGGCCATTAATATTAATAACCAGGTCCATAATTGTTTTGAAAACTGCTTTATTTGTTGCTGTAAGTTAACCTGATCCTTAATAATATGAACGGTTATCAAAAATGGTTCTTGCTCTATTTTTTGTTCAAAGCGTGCACTAAAACTATTGATTAGATAACTTTTCCCCTTAGCATTGATCTCAGAAAATTCACTTTGACCTGTTTCTGGGTGAGTTAAATTATTTACTATTTGTAAACCTAATAAGGAAGCTGACTGCCATAGTACCTGCTTGTTTTGTTGAACATTTTCCTGTGTCTTAGAAGTTTCAATATTTTCATTTAGCTTTTTTTCTTCCAAGGAAGGTGAAGAGATCACTGCATATAGACCAGATTCAATCACATTAAATTGATTATCAAGCAAATATTCTGGCATAAGTAGTTTATTATTATTCACTTCTGCCACCGCTAATACTGAATAAATATAGGCACTTAATTCATTTTTGGTACGCTTTTAATTTGTAGCTTAAAGGCATCGTTTAAAGTAAAACCAATCAAAGGCATGAGTACTAAAATTAATAATAAAGCGCTAGTTATCAACCGCGCTTTAAGTGAATTAAAAATATTAACTGATTTTGCATTAACAGTGTTGGTCATGAAGTTCATCAATTTTCCGCTAATGGTCTTAGGCGATAACCTTGACCTCTTAGGGTTTCTATCAAAGTAAATTCATTTTCTGGATCTAGTTTTTTTCTTAAACGACGAATAAAAACTTCAATGACATTAGAGTCAAGATCAAAGTCCTGATCATAAATATGCTCTGTTAACACGTTTTTTGATTTTACTTCGCCGAGATGATGCATCAAAAATTCAAAAAGTTTGTATTCAGAACCGCTTAATGAAACTAACTGATCATCCTTTTTACTTCCAAGGTACTTATATTAATACTATAAGGGCCATTTGTTATTACTGTACTTGCTTTACCAGTAGAGCGACGAATTAAGGCATTTAATCTCGCCACCAGCTCTTCAGGATGAAAGGGCTTAGTCAGATAGTCATCAGCACCAGCATCAAGCCCTTCGACCTTATCTTGCCAACTATCTCGGGCGGTTAAAATTAAAATGGGAAAGCCACGTTGCTGTTTACGTAATTCAGTGATTAATGCGATACCATCTAATTTGGGTAACCCAACATCAATAATGGCGACATCATAATCATATTCACAGCCTTGGAAAAGCCCTTCTTCCCCATCGGATGCCATATCAAGTGTATAATGTTGCGAGGTTAAATGTTGTTTAAGGTTATTTTGCAAATCAATATCATCTTCCACCAACAGTATTCTCATTTTTAATTCCTTAGTGGTTATTCAACGTCTGCTTACTTGGCCTGTTTGAGCATCAACAGAAACATAAAATACTAATCCCTCCTGCGATATTAATTTAACACTATATCCAGAATGCCCATTAACTTGACTTGCTTCTGCTTTTAAGACTTTACCTTGATACTGACCTTTAACTAATTGTATCGCTTGATCACGACTGTTAACCACCAAACTGTTTGATTCTCCAGCCGCATTAACGGAAAAGGAAAACAGCAAACAGATTACCAGTGTTAAACGTGAAATCATTTTCATTAAAGTTACCTGCCTTTGTTAAATAAATTAAAACTATCCCCATGCCTCGCCAGTTTAGTTAATAAACAATTTTTTGTCATCTTTGTTAGTCTTTTTTCAAAGGGTTACATGGCATATCCATTGCCACAATCATTGTTTTAATGAGGGCGCACGTTAACACTAACTCTAATTTTATGGCCTGGACGTTGGTCCATACGAGTTTTGTATTGCTTACCATGATAACGATACCAAACATCATAACCGACCAGTTTTTCTTGATAACGTACATTTGTCACCACCTCACAATGGCGTTGATGACGATTTACAGGTCTATGCCTTGGAGTAGAATGATGATGTTGACTTATACCATTACCAACGGAAGCGCCAACTACTGCACCAATCACAGTGCCTAATTTTCTATCGCCTCGATTATGGCCGACCTTATTACCAATAACACTTCCGATCACGCCACCGACAATTGTTCCAACTAAGTTTTCATTGCGATTATTATGTGTATTGTGACTATGTACATTATGACGTACGGGTTCACTCCAACAGGTTTCCTGAGGCACTCTATGTTCCACCATTCGAGTAACTGGTAATACTTTTGTTACGCGAGCCCATTCAACACTTTGATGATGATTTCCCTTTGCCCAGGTAATAGGTGAAGCAAACAAAGAAATAATTAATGTTGGTAAAATAAACTTTTTCATAATAGTTAACCTCTTCAATTCAGTAATGACTACAATCTGTAACTTGATACTAAAGATAACTTAATCAAGCTGAACACAAGCTGAATGAAAATGAACAAATACGTATTTAAGGTTATTTTTTAAAGGGGCGCTTTTTTCTTGTAAATACTTTTTTCTTAGTGGTTTGTGGTAAACCTGTAAATTGAATCTCTTTAACCTGGTCAATAAGCCCCTGTAAATTACCCTGTACACCAGTGATAAAGGATTGATAACTCATGGCTTTACTATAAATGGATTCGAGTTGAGATTCCCATAAGGCAGTCATATCAGGTTGTGAAATCTGACGAGGTAAGGCGGTGATCAATTGTATACCAACTTCAGTGGCATGAATTTCTTTACCTTTTTTTATTACATATTCTCTTTTAAATAACAGTTCAATAATGCCGGCTCTGGTTGCTTCTGTGCCTAACCCATCACTATCTTTTAATATCTTTTTAATCTCTTGGTCTGTAACAAAACGAGAAATTCCCGTTAAAGCACTTAATAATGTTGCCTCGGTAAAGTGTTTTGGTGGTGTTGTATTTTTTTCTAACAGTTCACCGTTAATGCAATCAACCTGCTCACCTTTGGTTACCCTTGGTAAGCTTTTCGAAGAAAATTCATTTTCCTGTTTATTTTTGGTTGAAGTCGGGAATAAAATTTTCCATCCCTGATTTAAAACATCCTTTTGTTTGCTGATAAATAACCCCTGCTCAATCTCTGTATCTATCTGTTTATCAAGATATTCAAAGGCAGGATAAAATTGCGCTATATATTGTCGGGCAATTAATTCATAAATTTTTTCTTCGTTGGCCGTTAAACTACCCGATATTTTACTTCTTGAAGTAGGAATTATTGCGTGGTGCGCCCCAACTTTACTGTTATTCCAAACTCGACTCTTTATTGTTAGATCTGCATCCTTTAATAACATCGCAGATTTAGAAGAAATTTGACTTATAGTCGCGGTCACCGAAGCCACTTCCTTAAAGTGAGAAACGGGAAGATATTGGCAATCTGAACGTGGGTAGGTAATTAATTTGTGTTTTTCATAAAGTTGCTGACAAGTGTCTAAAGTTTGTTTTGCACTCATTGAAAACACTTTATTGGCGGAGATTTGTAATGCTGAAAGACTAAACAATAAAGGCGCAGTTTGCTTTTTTTCTGCTCAGAATAATTAACTATTTTACCCGGCTTGCCCTGTATTCTCTGTATCACATTTAATGCCAGTGGCTTAGAAATAACCCGATTATCATCGTCCATATATGGTTCACAGGCAACACTTGGTTTCCATTTTCCCTGATAGTTTTCTCCCTGCTTGGTGGTGATATTAGCAATCACCTCATAAAAGGGTTTAGAAACAAAATGCTTGATTTCAATATCACGATTAACGATTAGACCTAGGATTGGCGTTTGTACTCGACCGATAGACAGTACACCTTGGTAACCGGTTTTTTGCCCCTGTAGTGTGCAAAGGCGAGTCATATTTAATCCGTATAACCAATCTGCCCTTGCTCTTGCTAAGGCAGAAACAGCCAGAGAAACATAATCTTTATTGGCTTTTAAATTACTAATCGCTTTTTTAACTGCGGATAAGTTCATATCACTAATTAAACAGCGCTGTGCATTGGCTATTTTAGTTTTCGAAGCGCCACAATAATTGATCACTTCATCTATAAGAATTTGACCTTCTCTATCCGCATCTCCAGCATTAATAATGGTATCAGCTTGTTTAATTAACTTCTTAATCACTGATAACTGTTTTTTAGTTTGTGATTTGGGTGCAAGTTGCCATTTTGTAGGAATGATAGGTAAATCTGCTATCACCCACTTCTTATACTTTTGGTCATATACCTCAGGTGCAACCTGCTCTAATAAATGCCCAATACACCAAGTAACGACATCTCCGTTGCCTACATAAATACAACCATCTGCTTTACGATGAGGTTTTGGCAATGCATCAGCAATAGCACGCGCAAGGCTTGGTTTTTCAGCAATAAATAGTTTCATTAATAAAAATTCTTTAACTGTTTTTTTACACAGTAGTTAATTTAATAACTTATTTCAAGTAAAATAAGCTATTAGTTTGAACTGTTCATCGTAGCATTGGACTAACTAACATCATCTTCTTAACCATAGGAACTGACATGAGATTCATCATATTATTATTGTTACCTTTTAGTGTTTTCACTTTTGCTGAAGACAGTAAGTCAATTGAACAGACACCTCAGGAGAATTCAGCACAGTCCTCAGAGCCAACATGGGACAAAGCAAAAGACTCTAGTCAGGAAGCGCTTCAAAATGTTTGGGATGCCACTAAAGAAACTAGCAAAGAAGCATGGCAATCTAGTAAGGAAGGTAGTGCTGAACTATTAAAGAAAGGTAAAGAAACCACACAAGGCGCTTGGGAGTCGACTAAAGAAGGCAGTGAGAAATTATTAAAAAAGGGTCAGGAAAATAGTAAAAGTGCTTGGTCTACTAGCAAAGAAAAAACCGCTGAATTATGGGAAAAAGGTAAAGAAGGAACAAAAGAAACATTACAAGACCTAGGCGAAGGCACTCAGAAAGCTTGGTCTGCTGGAAAGTCTAAAATAAAATCATTATTTGAAGACGAAGAAAAAGCAGATCCCATCAAACCGATTGATGAGATCTAAACTGTACTAGTTTAAAGCGACTAATTGTTCTAACAAAGCTCGTTGTTGCTCTGTTAGTTCAGTTGGCGTAGGAATCACTACTTCATAAATAAGATCCCCTACCGCATTGCCTTTCATGGAAGCAATACCTTTGCCTTTAATTCGAAACTTTCTACCGGCCTGTGTACCCTCTGGAATTTTTATATTTAAGTAACCAGTAAAGGTTGGCACTTTTAAATTTCCACCTAAGGCCGCAGTAGTAAAAGGCGTATCTATCATGCAATATAAATCTAGCCCTTTACGAGTAAAGGTTTCATGTTCAAGCAAACGTATTTCAACTAATAAGTCACCATGAGGGCCACCAAGTGAGCCTGGATTACCCTTGCCGTTTACTCTAATACGTTGTCCTTCATCGATACCAGCTGGGATAGACACGTCGAGTAATTGTGGGTTATTTGGTAATTTTATTTGTTGTACACAACCTTCTACCGCCTTTTCTAAGGAAATTTCAATCGAGGCGATAATATCTGAACCTTTTTCAGGCTGTGGCTGATAACGTTGCTGTTGACGCTGGTTAAACATGCCACCAAATATATCATCAAAACCTCCGTGTTGTTGCCCAAAACCACCATGACGGGCATGACCCTGTCCATTTTCATCAAATGCACTGTGGCCAAAATCATCATACTGTTGGCGTTTTTCTTCATCACCGACGATTTCATAAGCCGCTTTCACTTCGCGAAAGTTATTAGCGCCCACAGGGTTTGAAGGATTACGATCAGGATGATATTTCATCGCTAATTTTTTATAAGCTTTTTTATTTCTTTTTCTGAGGCACTCTTACTTACACCAAGTACTTCATAGCAGTCTCTTTTTGACATTTGTTATTAATCTCGGAAATTATTAAATTGGAAAGGTTGCCCTAAATCAGCACCTCGAACCAAGGCCATTACTGCTTGTAAATCATCACGTTTTTTACCCGTTATACGTAATTCTTCACCCTGTATCGCAGTCTTGCACTTTTATTTTGTTATCTTTAATAAGTTTGATTATCTTTTTTGCTGTCGGTTGGTCAATTCCTTCTTTAAACTTAACCGTTTGTGACCATGATTTACCACTATGTGTGGCACTATCAGTATCCATAGAGCTTGCATCAATACCACGTTTAACAACGTGATTACGTAAAATATCTAATAATTGACGTAACTGTTTATCATGTTCAGAAGATAATTTAGCGACACCTTTTTCAAAACTAAAACTGGCTTCTACACCCCGAAAATCAAAACGTGTTTTAAGTTCTCGGTTGGCATTATCCACTGCATTTTTTAATTCAGATACATCCACTTCTGAAACGATATCAAATGAAGGCATTTTCTACTCCTAGCTAAACAATAAAATATGCGCTAAGTTACCAGAAATTATCAGCTGGTGCTATGTTATGATGCGTTTATAGGTTAATTTAAATGCCCTTTCAGCCACAAGCTGAGGTCATGACAACATCGCTAAATATTTTACGAGGTGAAAGGCAAGATGCAAGTTCAGAAACAATATGACTGGCAAATCATTGGCGCTGGCGCCATTGGTTGTTTATGGGCGGTAAACCTCATTCGTAGTGGCCAAAAGGTTCAGCTTATTACTCGAAAATCTTCCTTAGCGACAACAATCACTTACCAAAATTTGCAAGGTCTGACAAAAGACTACCCCTGCTCGTTAAGCAATCATTTGCAATATTCTAACGCCCCTATTCTAGTCTGTGTCAAAGCAACACAAGTTAAACAAGCCTTATTAGATCAAAAACAACAAATTAATAGCAAGCAAGTGATTATCTTAATGCACAATGGTATGGGAACGGCAGAACAAGTTGCTAATTTATTTCCCGACAATCCGATTATCTGTGCAACGACATCTAACGCCTGTTTAGTCAAATCTCCCTTTAATATTCAACAAACAGGTCTTGGTATCACTTATTTAGGCGCATTTAATGAACCAGCAAAGTCCTGTGATCATTTGCTTAAAGATCTCGATAATGCACTTGGAAATTGCCATTGGAATGAAAATGTTGAGCAAACACTTTGGTTAAAGTTACTTATTAATATCGCTATCAATCCGCTGACAGCTATTCATCAAATAAAAAATGGGGAATTAGCAGAAGACTCTTTTCAAGCGCAAATTAACACTATGCTCGATGAAGCATTACCTGTTTTACAAGCAATCGGATTGCTATCCGAAGACGCTTCAACAGAAAACAATGTTTTTGAAAGGAGCAATTTGCTCAACACGGTTAATGGCGTTATTCATGCAACATCTGAAAATTTTTCATCGATGAACCGTGATATTTATCATCAACGTTTAACGGAAAATGAATTTATTAATGGTTATTTATTAAAAAAAGCGTCACAACATAATATTGAAACGCCCTTAATTAAAAAACTCTATCAACAAATTGTTGCCTTAGAAAATAATTTAGTAACTCAGTTAAATACAAAATAAAAAGTTTGAAATTAAGCGAATAAAAAAATTATTCCTAGCATCTACGTGAGCTATTCACCGGGTAAACTATTTACTGGGAATAATGAAATATAGGTGTTTGCAAATGCGATATTAATAATAAGTTCTTAGCGTTTTTCTTTAAGCTAATATTAGCTTGTTTGATATTTGCAGTTTCTACCAATAACTCTTCATCTGTTGTTTCCATATAAGCAAACTGAATATTTGAAGGCAACATATTCCAACTACGTAGATCAGCAACTTCAGTCAAGATTGTCGCTATATTAATTAATGAACCTAAAAGCGGATCCTGTTGGCCACTTTTCTCAACGAGTTGATATTTAGCGACGGCACGTGTGGTGGTATATAACAAAATAGAGGGGTAATCTTTATCTAAATCTTCACGTACTAAGGTTTCCAAATTTTCAATTAACTCAGTAGTGAACTGCTGAGTTGCGTCAAATAATGTGGCATGAGCAACCGGCTTAGAGTAATCATAATAGGTTGGCATTGAAATACGAATAAGCTGTTCACCATTAAAACTAGGTACCAAAATCGAAGCTTGTTCTTTATGACTCACAACACCATCAAAAAACAGCGAATATACCTGTGTTTTATTGTTCTCATGAGAAACCGTTAATGGGCTATAACGTTTTGTATAAATCGAATATAAACCTTTAGGATCGACTTCATAACTCATTCTTAGTAGCGACTCTTTTAATCCCAAAGGAATGCGGATATTCCTTGCCATTAAAATTTCTTCAGTTTTTCGATAACTTATCAGCGCATTGGATTGTTCATTCAAAAATTCATATATAATCGCAGTTAAAAGATGTGCACTTGCAAGTTGCCCGGATAAAGAGTCTTTCACCACGAGCTTTTTCATCTCAATGTCTGCCTGCAGCATTTCAACACGAGCCGCATCAATGTCATGATTAAACAAATAACTCAAGGCAAGCATATTATGAACCATGACTCTATCGGTAGGATAGCCACTGTAACTGCGCAATGTTTCATTAACCGTACCAGCGATCGCATTTTCACTTATTGAAATCGCCGAGAGCGCTAACATTTGTTTTTTGGCTTTGCTTAAACTTTCAATTGCGCTGGTAAAATCAGCGGACAGAAATTGCAATAAGCCAAGGTTCAGTTGGTATTGAGCAAGATCTCTTTCTGGTGGTTCAATGTTTTGCAATTTTGACAGTACTTGCTGAGGACTTTGATAATTAAGCTGAGTTGCAAGTTCATTAGATTGACGATGTTGAGCCGTGCAGGCAGTCAATAAAAAAACAACAATGATAGATATGATTTTTTTCATGATCACCTAATTGAAAATATTGATGTTTAGATTTACCTAGTATTGCGAGTGTTGGTGACTTGTGCATACAAGCCACCAAGCGAAGACATTAGTAAGTTAATTTACTATTTTTGATTAACTTTTTAATTTTCTTTTGTCCAACCCAAACTTTACGATTATCTTTTAGGCTCACCATTTCAAGGTTAACTTGATAAAAGCGTACCTGTGTTTTGCCATCGACATCAATAATGGTATTGATTTGTCCCTGCATCATAAAATCAGCACCGTATTCCTGGCCCATTTCTTTACGAGTTGCCTCGGAAGCATTTAAATCTTGATCTTCACGTTCAGCACGAATTTCTTCACGTGTACCAGAAGACGCAACAAACTGCACATCACCAGAGTTAATTAACTCACGTTCCATATCAGCAACAAAGGTATTAGTGTTAATGTGTTCATGGCTCAAGTTACGCACTTTACCAACGATCACAGCAGGACTTTTTCCCTGTTCTTTATGAAAATTAGAAATCCAAGCACGTGACAATGAGTCTTCAATCATTTCCTGTGCAACAAGTTGTGAGTCAGTATCATTCCAAGCACCGCTTAAATCGACTTGTTCTGCCACATCTAAACGTTCAACAGAAGTAGAACAAGCAGTTAGTAACATTGCTGTTAACCCTATTAATAAAAAATTAGTTTTGATTTTCATTTGAAACTCCTGTTTTAAATAGAAATTAATTTACCAAGTGGCTGGCCACCTAACAAGTGAAGATGAATATGGTACACCTCTTGCCCACCATCACGATTACAATTCATAATCAAACGATACCCCGACTCATCAATACCCTCTTGCTTGGCAAGCATTTTTGCCGTGGTATACAATTTACCCACTAATACTTCATCCTCTACTTCAATATCATTCGCAGTGGCAATCAACTTATTAGGTATAATTAAAATATGTGTTTTTGCTTGAGGTGAAATATCACGAAAAGCGGTCACATATTCATCTTGATAAAGCATATCTGATGGTATTTCTTTATTGATTATTTTTCTAAATATTGTTTCTTCTGGCATGTTATTTCCTCAATAATTCTGTGTTGTTTATTATTATGATTTTTATTCTAATAATAATTTATTACAATTCAGCAATGGCACCTTTACCAACACCTTCATAGGCATAAACAGTCACACTGTCATCACCAACACGTTTTTTCGTCTGCTCACAAATATAATCAGCTAATTCCTCAACTGTTGTGTCTCGGGGTAATACTTCACAACGATGTGCTGGCATTAATAATTCAAAATACCCCTGTGGAGCATGGTAAGCACTACATAACTTATCAACATTATTACTTTTAACGATAAATGACAGATCGGTTCTTTCAATAATATCCTCTTGGCTCACTAAATAAATATCTTTCCAACGGTTAGCCCAATCCTGAACCAAGGAGTGGTTAAATTCGCCATTTATAAAAATATCTAATTTAGAACGATGCCCGTGAGCTATTCGCTGACAATTACCATTATGTTTCTTTAACCCATGGGTATAGTGGTAAAAAGGTGTCTCGATATTTTCACTGCGCAATTTAATGTCTAATTGGCCAACATTCTCTGGCGGCTTTAATAAAATAAGATCCTCAAGATAAGTTTCTAACACTTTCGCTGACACGACTTCACTTTCTAACAGACAGTATGCTTCATTTGGACATTTTAATTGAATATAACTGTTGTCATTTAACTTATAGTCAACTTGTGTGCGTTTTGGTTCGATAGTAACGAAACATTTAGATGATGCATGAGGTACAAGCGACTTATGATCAACCTCAGCATCAATAATCGCTTTAATTTGTTTTTTCACTTGCGAGAAATCCAAAATCATAGATTGCTCATTTAACGCGCCAGTTAGCGTGACATCTACAATATAACTTTCGCCAACAAATCCGCGTTGCGCATCTAAATAGGTAGCATCGATCACTGTTAAATCACGTACAAATAATTTCATTTAATTTTCCTATCAAGCTCGGTTGTAATACCTTTGTGCATTCGCAGATTAATGTGTTTTCTGACATTATGCCCAAAGGCCTTATCGATTGCGCTTTAAAACGGTTATTTTCTAAAAAGGTGGTGCGTTATCATCAATGATTTCATCATCTGAAAGTAACGAAGAAGCATCTCGCTTTAATTGCTCACGCAGATTAGGCGGTACGCCTTTAATGGTTAAGGTATCAGAGTCTGCGTCATATTGAATACGTTCACCAAGATGTTTCTGATCAAAACTAATACTTACTCCACCACCTTGACCAACATATTTAGTTAATTTACGCATCACACTGCGATCAGCTGGAAAGTTTTGCTCTAATTGATAATCTTCGCTAACAAAATCATAAAAACTACCTTCTAACTGAGGTGCTTCTTTTAATTGCTCAGCTAAAGTAGTTAATTCTATATCTTCGCCTTGTTTTAATTGTTCCTTACAATAATCAAAGGCAACTTCACGCACTTCTTGTTTTTTCTCAATTGGTAAAGCTTCTTTATCACAGAACTCTTCAACCGCTTTCATTAGAACTTGGTTTTGCACCTTGGCATCAAAACCTTCCTGTGCGCCCATAAAGTCTAAAAAGAAATCGGAAACTTGACGCCCAACTCTACCTTTAATAAAAGATAAATAACGATTCGATTCAGGAGATCTTTCTAATAAGGTTAAATCGATACGCGTAACCAATTGGATTTTACTGGTTTCCAAATGTTGACTGGTAGTAAGCTCAAGGTTTTCATTTACACTCACGGATTCGTTATTTTGTAATAACGCAATTAACAGGTAGTTACTTGCTGTCCAACTATATTTACTGAACAATAAAATGCCCTGTTCAGCGAAATCTTGTTTTTGTAATTCAGCTAATAGACAGTCAACTGCTGTCTGTGAAAAAGATACAAAATCTAACTCGCCTGCCATTTCTTTTTCTAGAGCACGTTGAAAAACTTGAGGTCTATCTGTTTCAGTGGGAAAAGATGCAAAAGCTTTGTTTGTTTTGCTCTGATAAGTACGATGTATTTTTGATAAGAACTCTTCGATTGAGGGAGAAATAGGCAGTTCACCCTCACGTTTTGTACACTGCAATGTGCCGTCCGTATCATAGTTAAGTGAATGTAAAATAATATTCATTGCCGAGATATTCATAAATAACGCCTAAATTTTAAAGAGAAAAATGATTATGCCACCAAAGCAACGTGCTTAAAATGTGTTTTATAAATAAAAACCATCAGCCTATGATTGGTATCTTTTGATGAGTCAGGTATTATGAGTTTCTTTATCAACAATACAGACAAATACTAATGCCAATAATTTCAAAATACTCAAACGAAAAAATAGAAAACATACTTGATGAAGTAATGGAAGTGCTTCATAAAAATGATGTTTCAGTTGATTTAAGCCTAATGGTTTTGGGTAATTCATTAACACACATAATCAATAGCCAAGTTCCAAGTAATAAACGTAAAGAAATTGGCGATAAATTTGTAACAGCATTTTCTGCTTCTATTAGCACAAAAGATAATTAATCAGATGGTTGAAACGGGTCATAAATTTCACGATAACGTGTCGCGCTTAGTTAACTGGGCGCATTGGTTTACTTTTTTAATATTATCTTAGTCTCCTTAATCAGTCTGCGTTATATCAAGTATGCAGGTTTATCTGATTCCGGCCTCGGCATTGCCTACCAATTTATTAGTTTAATCGGTCATTTCAGTTTTGTTTGTGCCATGGTATTTGGGGTTTTACTCTTTCCACTTGCTTTTTTGATCCCCATTCAGCGTTTATACCGTTTCTTCGCTATTTCTATTAGTACAGTCGCTGTCACCTTTTTAATTGTTGATACACAGATATTTAGACTTTATGATTTTCACTTAACCCCTCTGATATGGCAGTTCTTACAGCGCCCTGAACAGGTTGAACAAATATATTCAATCAACTTACATTACATTTCTATCCCAATTATTTTTGCCATAGAATTTGCCATCTCTTTCTTCGCTTGGCGTAAAGGTCGTCAAATACAAGCCAAGGGAATTGGCAAACCAATCGCGATTTTTCTTTTCAGTGCCTTCGTTATTACTCATTTAACTTATATATGGGCTGATGCAACACAATACCGTCCTATTACCCAACAAAAGTCCATGTATCCGCTCTCATACCCGATGACTGCGCGCACATTCTTGAAAAAACAGGGCTGGTTAACGGAGGATAATTTTGCACAGGATGTTGCTAGCCAACAAGGACAAAGTACTGCCTCTCTAAGTTACCCTAAGCAACCTTTAAGCTATAACAGTAACCAAGCAGATAAGAATATTCTATTGATTAGCATAGAAGCTCTGAGAGCAGATGTGTTAAATAAAAGTAATATGCCGTTTACCTATGCTTTAAGCCAAAAAGGATTGAATTTCACTCGTCATTTCAGTGGTTCAAGTAACCGTTCTCAGGGCTTATATAGCTTATTTTATGCCTTACCAAATCGTTACTGGCATGAAATAACCCTCAATTATGTACCACCTGTTTTAATCAGCAGATTACAGCAACAAAGTTATCAACTTGGGTTATTTTCAAGCATTGGCTTTGTTCATCCTGAATTCCTACAAAGTAGTTTCAGTAATATCGACCCTGCTCTATTACAAGCAAAAAATCATTCTGGTACAAACAGCGATATAACCAGAGGATGGTTAGAGTGGATCAAGCAACAAAATAATCAACAGCCTTGGTTCAGTTTTGTTCATTATCAACAAACTGGTGATGCATTAACCCTCAATGAGAACAACTTTAGTCTTGCTCAACGCAGTGAGAAAATGTCCGAGTATCAATATCAAGTGCTTAATATTGATCATAAAATTAAACTATTGGTAGAAGAGCTCGCTGATTCTGAAAAATTGCAAAATACTATTGTGGTTATCACTGGCGCGAATGGAGCATCCTTTGAAAAAGCCTCTTCCGCACAGGCGACTATCAACAATGCACATGTGCCTTTAATCATTCTCTGGCCAGATCAACAGCCTGCTAACATTACACGTATGACCAGCCATGTAGATATAGTTCCAACATTGATGGAAGGTGCTTTAGGGGTTGAAAATGATAGCAAGCAGTATAGTGATGGGCAGAGCTTATTTAATCATACTCCAAGACCTTATTTACTGTCTGGCGACATGAACAAATACGTGATTTATCAGGAAGATAAAATTACTCAATTTAATAATGATGGGCATATTTCCAGCATAACCTGGCAGGGAATTACATTAAATGAAAATGATATCGACACCACATTATTAATTGATGTACTAACAAAATTACGTCGCTTTAATGACTAAATATCAAAATTGTTAACTTAGTCAAAGTGACGATGAAATAATGTACTTAGATCAATAAAGAATAACTAACTAATGATAATGTAAAGAATATTCGATAATACAATATGCTTTATTAGAGCATGCAAGTGCTCATAATAAAGCAAAAAATATTAACGAATACAAATGCCAAGCACAAAGTAATTAAACTAATAATAGTGTAGAGCAAAAAAGTAAGTGGGGACACATAACGGAATATTATGTGCTAAATAACTATTTTTAAAGGGAAATAAGCATGGATTCAGTTTCATATCGCGTCACGGCAAGGCTTGAGACAAAGTTAAGTGGTATTTACGAAATTTTAAATAAAAAAGAAAAGGAAATTTCTCAAAGAATTAACCTTTATGTAAAAGACCATAAACACAATAACGCCCACCAAGCATTGTTGGTACATTTATCATTAAATGCTTTTGCAATGGCCGGCTTGTATTACCTATTTTTTTAAGACATCAAACTGAATAGCATGTAAAAATCCTTCAGTTTCCAGTAAAATCCCGCTTCGGTGGGATTTTCTATTCCTACAGCCCTGCCCATTATTTACAAATAAATTCCTATCTCGATAATAAGAAGATCTATTTTACTCCCTAAAGGCAGAATAAAAATTTATATTAATTTCATCTCTCATTAAATATTTATTCTTTTTAAATTAGAGATAAGCCATTAATTTATATTAAAAGAGATCCCAATCAAAATATTTAATTTTGCTATTTCACACATTTATTTTTCATCTGTAAATTACCTTGTATTACGATATTGCAATTTATAATTATCAATAAGGAATTTCATGAAATATTTGCCTTTGCTTGTTAGTCTTTCCGTTGCAATATTATCAGCCTGTCAAGTCACCCAAGATACAACCCCTTCTGACTCAGACACAATTAACAAAACCAGCACTGATCGGGCAATAGCAAATGCCAAGAAATTAATCACAGGCCAACTTGAAAATGGCATGACCTATGTCATCAAAAAAGAACCACAATTCAAAAATAAAGCCAGCTTACAACTTTTAGTGAAAGCAGGCGCTTTACAGGAAGATGAGAAACAACGAGGATTAGCCCACTTTGTCGAACATATGGCCTTCAATGGCACAGAAGACTTCCCCAAGAATGATTTAATAAATTATATTGAGTCCGCTGGTATGAAGTTTGGTCAAGGCATTAATGCCATGACCTATTTTGATAAAACAGTATACAGCCTTATCATTCCCACTAATAAGAGTGACCTATTTGAAAGTGGTTTCCAAATTATTGAAAACTGGGCACATAAAGTCAGCTTTGACCCACAGGAAATAGACAAAGAACGTGGTGTTATTATTGAGGAATGGCGTAACAAAGATAGTGCAAATTATCGTTTAGAATCAAAACATCTATCTGCACGCTATGAAGGTAGCCGATATAGTCAACGTTATCCTATTGTAGGCGAGCTTGATGATATTAAATTTGCTAAAGCTGAAGATATTATTCGTTTCTATAAAGAATGGTATCAACCAGAGAATATGGTCATACTCGCCATTGGTGATTTTGAACCCTATCAAGCCATGCACTATATTAATAAATATATTGCAACTATCCCAGCATCTAAACCTAATAAAAAGATCCATCAATACCCTCTTAAAAAGGATGCAGAACCTATTATTAGTATCCAGACGGATCCCCAAGCAACAATGACCTTAGTAAGTTTTCAATTAAATAAACCTTATAAACCGACACTAACCTATAAAGATGAGTTAGAAAATATTAAACAACTAGTATTAATCAATCTACTTAATAGAAGGTTAAAAAATGCTATCAGAAATAATAATATTGCTACCATTAATGCCAAAACTAAATTTCAAACAACAATAGGACAAGGTTTCGCTTTTAATATTTCAGCAACCATTAATCCGAAAGAATCCCAGCAAGCAATAAAAGGTTTGCTAGCAGAGTTATACCGACCGACCCAAGATGGATTTGATAAACAAGAATTGGATTTAATAAAATCCGCCTTAAAAAACACTCTTACAGACCGTAGAAAATCAACTAGTTTGTTAACATTAAGCAGTAAATACATCCATCATATTATGAATGATGAACCTTTATTCGATAATCATTCCATTGCGACTTACCGCTTAGAAGCAATTGATAAAGTAACACTCGACGATATTAATCGTTTTGCTAAACATTGGCTTACTCAACAACAAAACCGCGAGATTTACATTTCAGCCCCCGATTCCGATTTATCTTTACTACCTACACAACAGGAGCTTCTTAGTTTATGGCAACAGGCAGAAAATGCCAATTATAGTCCCTATCAACAGGAACAAATAATAGAAGAGTTAATGCCACACAAACCCTCTAAGGGAAATATTGTTAAACGAGAATATAATAAACTCTATCGTAGCCATCATTGGACACTCAGTAACGGTGCAAAGGTTATCTTAAAGAAAAGAGGTTCTAAAAAGAATGAGTTATTATTTCAAGCCATAAAAGAAGGTGGTTACTCGAAGCTAGATGATGATACCTATCGAAAAACAATCTATTCAACTAATTTTATTGATTATATGGGAGTGTCTGATTTTAATATAAATACTTTAAACACATTTTTATACGACAAAAACATCAAGCTATCCAGTAACTTCAACTCATTGACAGCAGGTCTAAAAGGCTCAGCCTCAGCAGATTATTTAGATACTTTTATGCAACTGGTTTACCTAAAATTTACGCAACAAAGAAAAAGTGAGCAGGACTTTAATTCCTTAATAGCAAGTAAATATTCTCAAATGGAAAAAAACAGTCGTGTGCCCTTAGCTAAATTAATTATGGAAATTAATGCACAAAAAAATAAATATAACCCAAGATACATAGAACAATATGACCCAGCTATACTTAACATGATTGATTTCGAATTAAGCTTCAAAAATATCAGCAACGTTTTGCCAATGCGACTGATTTCACTTTTACCTTTGTCGGTAATATCGATTTAAAAGAAATGGAAGAACTTGTTACCACTTATATTGCTAGTTTGCCAAGTTCAGATAAGCAGTCCCCTGAACAAAAATTACATGTAGGTAAACATAATAAAGGTCATATTGAAGTCCATTTAAAAAATGGGTTAGACCAAAAAGCATTTGTTTTACTTGAAAATAGCGGAGAAACGACCTGGAGTAATAAAAACAAAATATTATTTGAAATGGTAAAAAGTACATTGAATGTTTTACTAAGAAATAAAATTCGTGAACAGCTAGGAGGAACCTACAACATTTCTGTTAAAGGAAAATTAAACAATCAGCCTGAGCAAGAATACATTCTTTCAACACAGTTTTTTTGCGAACCTGAGCGAGTAGATGAGCTAGTTAATGCTGTCCAAAACGAATTACAACGTATTAAACTTGAGGGAATTAACCAAAAGTTATTAGATAATTTTAAAAAGCAACAAAGTATTGCGAGAAAACATATGCTATCTAATAATAAATATTGGTTATATAAATTGAGTAAACTTGATGAAGAATCAATGTTTGATCTCAACAACAAGCTTTATAATAAGACATTAGCAGAAATCACAGTAGCACAGGTAAATCAGGCAATGAATGCATATTTAAACTCAACAAACAGTGTGTACGCCACTTTATTACCAGAAAACTCGCCAGTGTTATTGGCAACTAAACTGAAACAAACAAAATAAAGACTGTAAATTGACATGACTAAACGCGATATAATTAAAATAATTAATGAATTCACTTCAATAGAGCAAGCACTCGATTATTTTGAAATTAGCTATGAAAGTAGTTTCATTAATGAATATCGCGACCCTTTAACTAAAAGCTTCAACGGTTATCTCATTTTGCAAAAACCCGATGATTGGTTTTCAGCAAGGCGAATACTAAAGAATGCTTATTGTAAAGTTCAACGTGGGCGGTTAACCAAACAATCAAGATCGGCCTGCCGAGGCTGTACAAGCTGTGAAAGGCGTTAAAGCTTAATAACAACTATCAATTAACCATATAAGCATTTATCAATTGACATAAGTAAAATGTCATTAATTTTCGTTAATGTGTTACATAAATAAGATTATCTGTTGCAAATCCACGTTCTTTTGACATGCTTACAAACTTTTCATTAATTTCAGCACTGACGCTTGGTGTTCTCGATAATAACCACAGGTAATCAGAGTTAGGGCCTGATACAAAAGCATATTGATAATTGATTTGATCTAATTCGAAAATGACATAGGAGCCATAAAAAGGCCCAAAAAATGACACTTTAAGGTAACCTTCATCTTCTGCATTCACAAAATATGCTTTTCCCTGAGCTTCTTTCCATTCTTTTTTAGTGGCTGAATAACCACGATTAGTAACTAAAACTCCACCATCTTTTTTCAGACTATATTCTGCGCTGACTTGACTTAGCCCCTTTCAAAAGAGTGATCAAGACGAGCAATTTCATACCACTTTCCAAGATAATTATTGATTTCAAAGTTAGAAATTGGTTTCACCAAATCAGGCATGCCTAAACAACCATTAAGTAATAATAGGCTCAATAATGATATTAAGATTCGCACACGCATAATAATTTCCTAATGCTTAAAACCTACTGTAATCTATTACAATCCGAGGCGATGATTCATAACTGTTTTAACATCCACACATCACAACCATTATGGATAGTACCATCTAAAGGTTTAGGTAAATGTTTAAAATCTAATTTTTCATATAACTTAATAGCTGATTGCATATTACTTAAAGTATCAAGGTAACAGCTTTTATAACCTTTCTGTTGCGCATAAGCCAAACATTGTTCTGTGAGTTTTATACCGAGTCCCAAACCACGGCTTTCTTTGCTTATAAACAATTTTCGCAATTCACAAATATCTTTATCGCCATTAAAAGTCGCAATACCACAGCCCCCAACAACTAATCCATTTATCGTCGCTATTAAATAACAACTATTACTGTCGTCACTATAATATTGACTCATTGCCTCGACTTCAGGATCTGAAGGGCCAAAACCGTCTCCAATAGCACCGAATTCTTTACCCACGCTTTTAATAATAAAACACATTTTTTGATCTTGTGATGGATGAATGGGTTGGATTTGATAATTCATTAATAGATACCTTCGTGTGTTTTGCAAACAGAATGCTTTTTAAGTTTTAAATTTTTATCCAATTACCGAAATTGAGTTTTTTTATTAGTTAACCTATAAAAACTAGTGTACAAAAACCAACGCACAATTGTAGTGTTTATGTTATTGCAGTCTTTTTTGTCGTCTTTGTACGTAATCTATTTTACTTACTTAATTATTAAACGGCTAGCAAAAATACTTTATCTTATTGATTAGTAATGAATAAAAATCTATTGAAAGCAAGATTCACTAACAATGAATTTTATTATTGAAGTTGGCATCAATGATGCTATATAAATATTATTATGGAAAAACCTACCATAATCGATATTAATAAATCATAACTAGCATTAGATAATTCACAAAAAGTTTAAAACACGGAGAGATATTATGAATACCAATAAGATTAAAACTAGCATCACATTTAAAACTTCATTGTTAAATGATTGTACTAACCATTTAGCTTTTCAGCTTGATAATAGCTCTCTGAAAAAACAAAGCTCAGAGCATAAAGTAGATTCATTATATGAATCACCTTTAAATGAAGTTGTAACAACTGAATTTGTTCGTGGTTATAACTAATATTTTGCGACAAGCTTTGTGTTTTGCAAAAACAAAGGCTAGGTATATTTAGGTATCCTTTAATATAAGTTTATTCTCGTATGGCGATGGAATATCCATAGATTTGATCTTAATAATAACCAGGTACAAGCCATATCGTAGCCTCATCTTCTCTCTCTGTCAGAGTTTCGAATTTAGCAAACTTTGACAGGAGTAAGACTGTTATCAGATACATTTAACTTAAAGAAAGGTTTTTTAAGTTATCGACTCTAACAGTAGATAAAACCAAATCTATTCAATGAATTGTATCAAATAATTTGAAGCTCTTAAGCTAAGTAATTCACCGCAATAAAAACTGACAATAAAAATCTTATTACGCTCTAATGGTACTATGGTGCATTTCGTTCAGAGGGTTGCGTCTTAAAATCCCTTACCAGTTTGTGAGGATCAACCTGCAGTCGGTGTTCTTTTGTCGCCTGTGCCCACCAAATCAATTGATTAAAAGTTCGGCCGAAATAATCAAACCAAGAAGCTTGATCCTGAGCCTTTGCAGAGCCATCTTCCGCAAAAACATCCTGTGCCTTGGGTACGTGTATCATTGCAGAAACAGGCAAACAGCCTAATTCCGAAAGAAATGTACGCATTCCGACAGCCGCACGCATCCCACCCCACTGGCCTGCGGAATAGGTAACAATTGCACTTGGTTTATATGAGAATAAAGAACTACCAAAGTGGTTAAGAAGATTAGCAAGCGCTGGACTCATCGAATGATTATATTCGGGGCTGATCATAATAAATCCATCGGCTGTTTTTATCTTTTCTGCCAACAGGTTAAGCTCTGAAGGAACCTTACTCCGTGGGTAAGCAAAATGTGGTTTGAATATGGGGTCTAGTGGCAGATCCAAAGCATCAACCAATTCTACCTCATATTCAGTATATCGACTTTGTAAACATTCGAGCACTGCTTTGCTAACCCGAGCGCCTAAACGGGCCGGTTTAGGAGGAGTACTATCTCGAACTGTACCTAAGAAAACTAAGAATTTCATTTGGAACTCCAGATGATGTAGTGTTATTCGAGGGTTTAAATTATTGCTCTGATAGCCAATGTGACAGAAAAAATAAACATTTTGTTGTTATAAAGTAGGCAGAACAATTTATTGCACACAGGAGCGTATGTCTCGAACTACTGCACAGAAAAAAATCGAAAGGCAAATGTAATGGCAGATACGATCCAAAATCCATAGCTAATTAAAAACATCGGAGTTGATTTGTAAATGCCTTTAAGTCCAAGTAAATTCTTATCAATATCATCTAGGTTATATAATCGAGCTTCCTTTGAATCCCCTTCAAGCACTGAAGCCTCTATATCTGCCCGTAAAGCTTTTGAAGCTTGAACAGTAGAGATATCATATTTTTTATCTTTTGAGACTTTAGATGAAAAAAACACCAACACAATTAGCAAAGCAAAGATTTGAATAATTTTTTGATCAACGCTCCAACAACCTAATGTTGCAACAAATAGCCAGATTGCTTCTAAATTAAGAATATTATAACGGCTTGAAATTCGAGCACGTAAACATTCGATTCTATCAATAAACTCTGTTCGTATTTCCTCGGACATTATTATAATACCTCCATGTTTTATAAGTAGCCTAACGAGGCTTCTGAATGTCTAGTTAATGTAAAACACATTAATTCACATTTACTTTTGATTCAAATAGATTGTTCTGTTTTCAATCATTTATTGATTAAATTGAATTGTGAATGCGATTATTAGGCTGGATTATTGCGGTTTAAAAGGGTTACCGTTGGTAGCGCTATGCGATTCCTTAACTTGTCATTGTAATTAGCAACAATATGAACAACACAAATTATTTGTGCTCCCAGTGTATTGCAAAATGAAGAAACCTGGCATTCATGGCTTCATTCTGGCTCGAGGTATTTGAAATGCTTTAAGCATTTTATCTAGCTCTATAAAAAAGAGAAAACTCATAAACCACAATAATCATACAACAGAATTATAAAACCTATTTTCCAGTCGCCTCACGCTTCTCGAATTCCTTGCGCACATTTTCACAACCAGTAGCAAAAACAGGAGATTTCTTTTTTATACTGTCACAATGGAGTTTCTTCTCCATTAATTCGGCTTTGCTCAAAAGCAAAGATACTTTCCTTCTGAACATGAGCTCAAAAAAGCAACTATAAATGTAAGTAATAGAGCTTTTATATATCTCATATTGCATCCTCCGCGTGTTTATCTTGATATAACTGTTTGTTTACAAGTGTAAGTATATACGCTGATAATTTTTTTAAATGAAATAGTAACTAATTTTTTGAAAATTGTGCTTCATTTAGATTTTTCGAAAAACTCTGCCATATAAAAATATTGGCATCACATTTTATAATCTGGAACTCATTGAACCTTTAAAATAAGCACACAAGCATCGCTAAAGCGACTTTTTAATTAGCCCTAAATGCTTATTATATTTTTATGTGTAACTATCTAGGTCAATCCCATTTTCTTTTAGTACAGCTTGTGTCTGTAGTTTCTTCTGCCCAGCTGAAACAGCCATCACTTTTGCGACAACCTCTGATATTTCACCTTTCACTACATTTTGTTTTTTAGCTTGCCCTAAATAGTAATTGGTACAAGGCTTACAATTCAGAGCGATAGCGTAGCCTAAACCAACTAACACTTCCGTTTTAGAATCTAAAAACTCATTTTCATGTGTTGAGGAATAAAATTCACCGTACTTTTCTTGCTGTGCTTTAGTAAGCATAAATATATCCTTTTTAAACTGACAGAAACTTATGGAAGAACGCCAAAAGGGATTCTGAATATGGGCACTCTATCAATTACTTTTCATTTCGCCGTTGCCACTCTAATGCAACATCTCCCATCGTTTTATGACTTCCATCTTTTATCCAAGCCATAAATTCACGATTAAAAGTAAAGTCTGGTCCACAAATGTTTTTTAAAAAACGACGTACATTTTGAGTATTTTTATAAGACTTAGTTACTGGTGTATTTGATGTAATTTCATCACTATGCCAATCAAAATCATTCATAAAAATATATTCTCCATCAACGTATAACAAAGCTGTCGATTTTAGTGTTATTGCAAAATCAAAGCACAGCACTCATTGCCTTTCTTAATCTTTAAGCTTGCACAGAGTTCTGAGCGCCCTTCTGCAAGTATTAATAAGTTAGCAAATAATCTTAAGTTCTACTATTCTTGTATCCAGTTTAAAATGTCATCTTGACCATAGTCACGCCCAAGAGGGTTATCAAGTAATAGATCCATTTGATCGTCGGTTAAGTATTTATCACTCGTTCTACCAGATGTTCTGAAATCCACTAAACACTGTGTCAATTTTTCCATGTTAGAACACAAATTTTTGTCGTAATACATTTTATTTATACGCTCAACACGGCATATATTGTAAGATTTTGCATCGGCATCAAAATGAAAAGAAGTTCTTCTCCAAACGAGTCTATCAACTTCTTTCCACCAAATCTTGCCCATCGAATTAAGCCTGTTTATTTTCTCATTTGTTAAATCCAGGGCAGTCAGCATTTTTGTCGCCTCACTGCCATTGTTAAACCTTCCGTTGGTTTTGACCCTTTCCTCATCACACATGTTTGCCATATCATCAATACGTTTATATAGCTTCTTTAAATTAGCAGGGAGATTTTCTTTTTTATTTTCATAATTTGCTATTTGATGTAAATCGAGGTCGCCGGCGTTCGCCATGAGTGACGCCAGCAATACTTGCTTTGTCTGTTTAATATTATGTTTGACCTCTCGATAGGACTCATAACCAAATCTATCTCGAATCTCATTTTCCATTACTTTATAAAGATTATCTACATCATCATTTCTATCCCAGCCTTTCCTGTGATAGTGAGGAACCTCTTCTCCGTCAGGAAGATCTAGGTAATCAATCTCTTGAGCGCTTTCTTGGGCGAAAGCATTTTGGCTAGCAATAACTAAAGTAATAGAAAAGAGTATTTTTTTCATTTTATTTGTCTCATATTTTATACAATTTACTGATATTAGTTATTTTAAGATCAAGGGATTAATTTACAGAATACTTGATTTTAAGCCTGATTATTTAAACAAATAATTACATTAATTCACATTTACATGAGATTCAAATAAATTGCTAGGTTTTCAATAAATGATTGATTAAGGATCGGCTTCAAAATAACTTGCGCTTTAGTTTCAAAAGAGGCGGTCATTTCAGCCTTTTTGAAAATAATTTAGCGCAAGTTATTGTGTAACGATGACTAATTTGAGTTGTGGATAGGTTGAATGTGCTATTTTCCTGACCAGAACCAAGTAGCACATTCTTTTATCAATGCCTGTTAATTAACCCCAAGAACGAAATTGCGCTGTATCAATATGTAAAAAATCACTTTTAGGGTAATAACCAACACCGCCCGCTTTTAAAGAAAGTGCGACTTTTCTTACTTCAATTAATGGCACTCCCTCGAGACGAAAATCCATTGCTTTTCCGAGCATATGATTACTTTTTTTAGCAACCGCAGAAGATTTAGTACTTAACATGTGATTAGTTGCCGGTGAGCGATAACCAGAAATGATTTGAACTTGCGCCTTAGAACCAATGATTTCCTGAATAGCAGTTATCTGATCAAAAAGCTGTTTATCCATATCTATCATTTCATTTTGACGAAAATCACGACAAATATGATTTAGCTTGTTTAATTCACTGGTTAGATAATTGTTACCATCAAAATATTGCGAATGTAAAATTTCACCAGTGTGTAGGTTATTTAAGACCAACTCTCTCGGTTTATTTTGAACTAAAGCGGCCATTGCAAGTGAAGGAAAACAGGATGCTCCTAATGCGACTATGCCTGAAGTAATAATCTTTCGGCGTTGAAAATTAATGTTTGGCATATTATCCACTGTGTAAAAATAAATTTAAAAAGTGGAAAGTACGGGTTTTTAATTTCGGAGTCAAACCTCATAAACAGTCGTTAATAAAGCAAAAATACAGTATTACAGCTTAGTTATTGTGCAAAAAGGTATTTTTAAATTTAATAAATATATTATTCTTAAAACCTTTATATTTTATTGCTTCTCGCATTGTCATAATGATAAATATCATTCCTAAACTGAGTGATGCCCTGTTGGTTTACCCAAACGGTTTGGTAAATAGTTTTTACTCTAATTAATTGCTTTAAAGCCACACTATTAGTTTTTTCCTTCTGACTATGAAAACGGAAATCTTTTTGAGTAAAGCCAGATTGCTTCATCAATATTTTGGCAAACTGTTCGGAATCTTCCACACGTATACAACCAGAGCTACGTGCACGATAGTGTTTATCAAACAAATATTTTGCCGAAGTATCGTGCAAATAAATTCTATTTCTATTGGGAGTATTAAATTTATATGCACCTAAAGTACTTGATTCACCTGAACGTTGACGTAATTTATAGGGGAAATTTTCTACACTCAGCATTTCCCAGTCTATTTGCTCTGGATCTATGACAGTCTGATTACTCCAACTTTCAACAATCTCAAATTTATTTTTATTTAAGTAGTCAGGAGAAGTGAATACCTTCGGTAAAATATCTTTACGCATTATGCTATCGGGAACTTTCCAGTTTGGGTTAAAAATTATGGAATCAAGTTTGCTGGTAAATAAAGGTGTTCTTCTTGATTTACGCCCAACAATTATTTTGCTTTCAAATATTTTTTGATCCTCTTGCCAATATTGCATCTCAAAACTAGGGATATTAATAATTATTTTATTAGGATCGACTGTTGTCCATAATTGCACTCTCATTAGATTTAATGCCATTAACCTTAAACGTTCAGGATAACTAAGGTTTAGCCAATAGCGTGTTTTTTTGCCAATGATGCCATCTTCGACTAACCCATGACGCGCTTGAAATTGCTTAACAATGTGTTCGAGTTGTGGACTAAGTAATGTCGACTGTTCGGATATAAATTGCTGTTTTTGTTGTAAGGAAATGTCACCGGAAATGTATAATCGTTGAATAAGAATATCTTTTTGCTCAAGCGTTAATTTCTTTTTAGCAATCCTGTTTAAAGTAGTTTCTTCACTACTTCCATATTGCAAACTTTGCAACGCCATATAATTTTGATAAAGCGTATTATACGCCTCAGATAGAGGTAATAAGCTTTGCAAATATTGCAGTTTTAAATGTTCTAAATTAGTAGCAAAAAATGGTTGAATCCTTTTATCTTCAGGCGCTTTTAAATTATCTCCTACGCGAGTTCCAAATAACCAACCAAAGCCTTTTTTATCTAGCTGTTCAAGATAGGATAGATAAAAAATCAATGCATCCGATGCCAAATATTCGTAATCTTGCCAGTTTCTTAAATCAGCTGCTTCTTTTAATTGATGATAACGAATAAGTATATGGTCATTAATTTGAGAGGTAGCCATAATTGATAATTGATTTTCAAATTCATCGCGGACTAGGGGATCAGACCAATAGGTTGGGTTTTCATTTGCAGGATATAAAGACGCAATGATGCCGGGATATTTAAGCTCAAGCTTGCTTGTAAGTGTCAGCGAGTGAACTGGCAGAAAACTGAATATTAGCAACAAAGCGAATATTAATTGTGTTATTTGTCGTTGTATTGGTTTCATACATCACCGCCCAAAATCATAAACACATTTATCAAGTATAATACTAAGTCAACATTATGTAGATTATGATGACTAAACATACTTATTTACCAAACCTCAGTTCTGGATAATGAAAGCGAAATAACTTTAAACTTCAATAGCTTAAAAATTATCACATACAGTGCTGTTAGTTTTGCGTAGTTCAAGGCGAATCATCGAAGCAATAACGGGTTATTGGGAGATGATTTAACGCAGAAATACGCGTAAATAACGGTACTGTATCGTTTTGCTTATCCAGAACTGAGGTTCTCTATATACTATGCCATTAGCGAATAAAAAGTAAACGACATTTATCAAGCTCTGTCGCAGACAGTCATTAACTGTATTGCACAGCTAAATCTACTCTAGATTAAAACTTAAACAAGTAACTAAGGTTGTAGAGCTCGATCATCGTCTATTATTAGATTTTTGTTCGTCACAGCCATGTTTTGCCATTCGCTTCCTTTATATTGCTCATCACAATTTATATCTTTAATCACGTGCTGTCAGAGCGAGTTTTAGCCCAAGAGCCGCAAAACTACCTGCAAAGAAACGTTGCATAACAGTACTTATTTTTTCAAAGTGAATAATATAATTTCGAGTACTGGTTGCAAGAAAACCATATATAACAAAAACAAAGAAAGTCATACCCATAAAAATAGTACCAAGTAATAACATATTATAAGTAGGTTGTTGTGCCTGTGGAGGTATAAATTGCGGTAAGAAAGCTAGAAAAAACCGTAAGCTTGGGGTTCAGAATATTAATCAAGAATCCCTTAAATGCTATCATAAATAAACTATATTCTTTCGACTCTTCATTTATTGATAATGAACTAGTAGATCTCAACATAGACCATGATAAAAATAATAAATATGCAACACCAACATACTTCACGATTTGAAAAGCGACAGCACTGGTATGAATAATAATGGCTAGCCCCATAATACTTGCTAAAAGAGAAGGAACAATTCCAAACGTACAACCTAAAGCGACGACAAGCACTAGCTTTTTTCCCATAAAAATCCCTGTCGCAATGGTGTAAAGAACACCAGTACCGGGTATAAGCACAACAACCAAAGATGTTATTAAAAATTCAAAGCTGACCATCAGAGACTCCTTTTCGATAAAGTTATAACATTTTGCTCAAGTTAAAAACGCGAGCACAGGCAAGTAATTTTCTATGAAGTAACTTAATTAGCTTTTTATATCCAAACATCCTCTTCTGCAGTTAAATCTCCGCCGGCTTCACCTGTATTTGCAATACCTCTAGGTTCTATAAACATAATTTTGCATTCTTTTTCTGCAAAGGGTTTATGTTCAACTCCTTTTGGAACGACATACATTTCACCTTCTGATAATTCTACCTTCCCATCCCGAAACTCGATTAACATTTTTCCCTCAATAACCACAAAAACTTCATCTGTTTCTTTATGATCATGCCAAACAAATTCACCTTCTATTTTGGCAAGTTTGAATTGATAATCATTCATTTCAGCGACTACTCTTGGCGACCAATGTTTTGAAAATTTTGTAAATTTATCTTGGAGATTAATAGCTGACTTTTTCATCTTAAATAATTCCTTTTTTAAAGCTAATGCCTCGAGAAGAGGCTCGGGTTTGTACGTTCTTGTTGCTTTAAATGTTATATTTTTAATAAAACTAGATTAATCCAAAGAGCAAACACACACAACACCGACCCAGAAAATGTAAGCATCCGATGCCTCAGATGGTTATAGGTTATGTGTATGTATGCTTGAGCACATCTAAAAATCACGAATAACCAGGCAATAACACCCGCTGTATAGCTTTCTATTTCTAAAATAATATATAACGTACATACAACATAAAATAGAACCGGAACTTCAAACAGGTTGTTAAAGCGACGAGTTGTTTTTGTAACAATCTCTGGAACTTCCTGACTTTGCATTAACTTAAAATAACTGGCAGAAATTTGACCACCTTTAATGCTGGCGACCCTCGCCTTGACCGCTATCAATCCGACCAAAATTGTTAACATCGATAGAATAAACATTGTATAAATCATTATTGAACTCCTTCGAGTTGTAAGGAAAGACTTGATCCTAGCAACAATCTATTTATGATAAAGGTCATATATAGATTACTGAAATACAAAATGCCCTATTCCAAAAAACACAAAGAAGAAACGAGGCAAAGCATCCTTAAAAGTGCAAATGAGTTATTTTCTTCGAAAGGATTTAGTGCAGTTACCGTGAATGAAGTAATGCAGAATTGCTCTCTGACAAGAGGAGCTTTTTACGCTCACTTCAATAGCAAATCTAACCTGTACAGTGAAGCTCTAAAATTTTCGGCTACGAACAGTGAACTGGCTAAACTAAAACCTAAAGAAATATCCTCTAAAGACTGGCTAGGACAGTTGCTGAATGCATACCTTAGTACTGAACACGTAGACGGCGAGAGACCTTGTCCACTTGCTTTTTTGGCAATTGACATAGTTTCTCAAGATAAAACAGCAAAAAAAGCATACGCCCACACCTTCAAAAACATGAATAAAATTATTCTCGATTATGCTGGCGATAACGCGCCCTGTAACAAGGAAGATATTCTTTCATTAACCTCAATGATTATCGGAGCTGTCGCCGTTTCAAGAACAATTGAAGATAAAGATTTAGTTAAAAATATCTTAGCCTCATGCCGACAACAAGCTCGGTTAATACTAGGTGGAATATAATGAAACTATAGATTTTCTGGTTTCAGCCTAATGATTTAAACAAAAACCATCAATTAATATTTAGATGAGATTTCAATAGATTATTCGATTTTACTGTTATCAAAAATACAATAGCTGGCACTTATTGCCCTTCTTTACCAGATAAAAGCAGATACGTTAAAGCTATTCTTATTGTCTATCTCACTAAATTAACCGCAACTCTGGATAATGGAAGTGAAATAACATTAAACCAGAAATGAGGTTAAATTAGCCCTTTAAGTTTAGCGAGGGAATAAGAAGCAATTGTACAAGCATCAAGAATAATACCATCGACAATTTGCTTCTCGAAATCAGCTAAAGATAGCTTAATGGAGACTAAGTCTTCTTCCTCAGGATCTAGTTTTTTTCCAATAAATTTTAAACCTGTCGCTAAGAAAATATGGCATCCCTGTGTAGAAGTACCATTATCGACATGGTGAAAGCCAATTTTTTCAATATTTGCCGCTTGGTACCCAGTTTCTTCTTGTAACTCCCCAGCGACTAATTCTAAAGGGTCAGCATTTGGAGAGTCTGTCCATGACCCCATAGGTAATTCAAGACTTCGTTGCTTGATTGGATAACGATATTGCTCCACTAAATGTATATAACCATCTTCAATAGCTAACACGGCGACAAAATCTATTTTTTCAACAAAACCATAAAGCCCTTTTGCACCGCTTAGTCGTTCAATAATATCTTCATGAACAGTAATCCATCGGTTTTCATATTTTACAGTTGAAGAAATAGTTTTAATCATAATGGTCTCTAGTAAAGTTTTAGCTACTTAGTCGTTATTGGGCATTAACACAAATGCTTATTAGGCAGAATCATTCATGTTTAAATTAGATTCAATATAACAAAGCAAGGCGAAAACTGAATTAGAATATATGAATAACGTAACTCACTTTTTTTAGTTTCGCTTCATTTCTTTTGTAATATTTTTTATATCACTGCAAAGTTAACTGCGTGTACATTTGTTAAGTTAATTTGTTGTTTAGCATTCCAAAGACCATAGTTGAGAATGTATGCATTAGCATCGAGTAATTCAAAAGTAATGCACCAGTTACCATTTACAGTAATAGAGCAAATCCCATCACGATCCCCTTTTAATGGGTACAATTTAAACCCCAATAAATTGATATGATCAATTTATTGTGCGGTATCTATAGTTACATTCAAATTTCCGTTGATGCTTAGACTTAATTCCAGCAACACTTTATGTTTGGAATATTTAATCATTCAATAAATATAGCGTGTTGCGCATCACTGGCGACAAGAATATAACTAAGCTCTTTTCAGCCTGATTATTTAAGAAACGAAGGTGGTGAGCGACGTATTAATAACTCCTCCTCTAAACGTCTATAAAATTCAACTCTATTTTCTAATAACTCTTTCTCTGCTTTCAAATTCACTGTTAACTCATTAAGCGTTTTCGCTTCAAAGCTTTTAGTGCTGTAGTGGTTTAATATTACCGGACACTTCTAAAGACTTCAGTTAATATGTCTAGTAGAGGTAGATTATGAAGAAGAAAACAACACGTCCAGTATTTACAGTAGAATTTAAACAAAGTGCAGTAAAGTTGGTTACTGAAAAGGATACAGTAGGCAAGAAGTCGCTAACAATCTCGGTGTATCACTGAGTGCCATTACACGTTGGGTAAGAATTGAAACTCATACAGATTCAAAGCCAGGCTCTAAACAATCAACATTAAACATATCAGAGCGAGCAGAACTAGAGGCGTTACGTAAAGAAAACAACCGATTAAAAATGGAGCGTGACATCCTAAAAAAGGCCACAGTCTTCTTTGCGAACGAAAAAGAATAAGATTTCAATTTATTCTAAAACATAAAGAAGACTGGCCAATTAGAGTAATGTGTCGCGTGATGAAAGTAAGCTCAAGTGCATTTTATGATTGGATACATGCACCAATCAAGCCTTTTGATGCGCCAGAATTTCATTTGGACAGCGCAGTAAAAAGCACATTCAAAGAGCATAAAATGACTTTAGGTAGCAGACGTATGGTGACTGAACTAGCAAAGAAAAACATTGTTATTGGTCGCTTTAAAGCACGCTCTACAATGCGTAAATTGGGCCTTGTCGCTCGCTATCCGAAGAAATTTAAAACGACCACCGATAGCAACCATAGTAATCGAATTGAGCCGAATAAACTAAATAGAAAATTCACAGTTAATGAGAGTGATCGTGTTTGGACAACAGATATTACTTATATCGCTACGCATCAAGGGTTTATCTATTTAGCAGTCGTGATGGACTTATATTCACGCCGTATTGTGGGTTGGACAATTGCAGATAATATGCGCACTGAGTTATGTAGTAATGCACTGAATATGGCCTACTGGCAAAGAAAACCAACTTCTGGTCTGTTGCACCACTCAGACAGAGGTAGCCAGTATACTAGTGATGATTATAGAAAATTACTAAATACGATGAAAATGAATGTGAGTATGAGTGGCAAAGGTGAATGCTGGGATAATGCACCGACAGAACGCTTCTTCCGAAGTTTAAAGCATGAGCAATTGAACTATGAAACATTCAAAACAAAGAAAGCGACTGAGCTAAGTATTTTAGATTATCTTGCTTATTACAATGGTAAACGCCCGCATTCAGTTAATGGGTATTTATCACCAATTCAATATGAAAATAAAGTCGCTAAAAAGGTGTCCGGTTTTTATTGACCATTACATGCTTTGCAAAGATAATTTGTGTTCTATTAATTCTATTTGCTCATCGATATTCTCGATGAGTTTATTTACATCATTATCCATATTGTGATTAAAAACGAATGAATGAGACAAGCTAATAAAGCTGAACAATAAAATAAAACTAAAGACTCTTTTATAAGTAACGTTCAAGTAATACTCCTAAATGCTAAACCCCGCGCTAAACGGCCGTAGTGTAGGCGAGAAACGCCACAACTAAGGGCCAAGCAACAAAATCACTGATGTTTGAGCGCTTTGTTAAAATATATTTAGTCAAGAACATGAGTTCTACCAAACGAATCTAAATATTCCTTTGACTCTTGTTTAATAAAAAAACCACGCCATGCATTGTCTGGCCGGCTGTACTTCCATTTTTGTTCACATGCGCTACAAGCCAAAATATCGTAACCAATTTTGCTCTTAAGTTTTGTACCGATACCAATAATTCCGAACAACCAAAATCTAGGTTCGCCTAGGTCTAACTCTATTCGTCCGATTGTACTTAAGAATTTGTGGCTGTATAGTGCTTCTGAAAAGCATTCGTGCTCGGAATCGTTTTCGAATCTTTTAAATTCTTGAGCAAAGCACTTATCACACATATTTATTACCCCACAAGCAACAGCGCATGAAACGGAACTTGTTTTTGTACGAGTATTTTCCTGCATAAAAACAAATGGAGAGTAAGACGTCAGATTGCCTTGCTTTGTTATGCAAGATAATGCTCATATAGTTGATCCCCAAAATGCACCTGATTTTTCATCCAAACAGCTAATCAATTCAATTAAAGGGGCTGGTTTTAAATTAGCCCTAACTAACTCATCTGGTTTTAGCCAAAAGAATTCTAAGTGCGACTCAAGTGAAATAGGTTTATCCTTAGGATCTAAGTCGCTAATACTAGCCCTAAACACCAAGGCTATTTCCAAATTTAGATGTTCAGCGTCTTCAAATTTATGCTCTATCGCACCAAGAAAAGTTGTTGAGTCGATGACTAAGCCCATTTCCTCAAAAATCTCTCGGCGTAAAGCATCCTCAGCTTTCTCGCCAAACTCAATATGCCCACCCGGCAAGAAAGTGTTAGAGGCCCCCTTAGCTTTTGCAACGAGGACTTTACCATCCACAAAAATAATACATCTACATAGATAAGAAAACTTTCCAATCACAATTCCTTATGAATAACGTTAAGTTAAGCGACGTCACCTCACCGCGTCCGGGAGAGCAAAGCGAACGTTCTTAAACGCTTGGTTGTGTGTTTTTTTGCCAATTGTATTCCATTTGCTTTGCAGTCTCTTTGGCTAAAGTTAAGTTTGCAAGTTCTGATACTAAATGTAGAGTCATATCAATTCCAGCTGAGATACCACCAGAAGTAATATATTTACCCTGTGGGACCCAACGTTGATCGCTAACCACATTTAGTTGTGGATAATCAGTCATAAGATCGGAAAGGTCTTCCCAATGTGTCGTAACAGTTAATCCATCTAATAAACCAGCTTCGGCTAAAATAAAAGCGCCAGTGCAGACAGAAGCTACCTTCATGGAATTTTCAGCAACTTTCGCAACCCAAGTTGTAACATTAGATTTTTTTACTTCTTCTGTGTGTATGCCACCAACGACAATCAGCACATCAATCTCTGGATGATCTTCAAAAGAAAAATGTGAATTAATTGGATATCCACCACGGGCCTGTGTAACCCCTTGATTCTCAGAAACTAAAAATATGTTCCAATCTTTATTCCCCAAACGATTTGCGGTACTTAAAACTTCAAATGGCCCAGAGAAATCAAGTACTTCAGCATTTTTATATATGTATATTCCGAAATTCATAGTTAACACTCCTTATGACACACTGTTTTCGTTCCCTTTTAAATGCGCTTGTTATACGACACTATCACTAATTAGCGTAATACTTATCAACTTGACTTACTAACTCTCGAATTTGTGTAGCACCATCAAAATGCTCTGAACGTTTATTATGGAACTCAATAAAACCAATTTTGGTTTCAACGTCATATTCACCGATAGATTCATCTAAAAAGAGATAACCAATGCTGGCATAAGTTGTGTGCTCTTTATCGCTGTAATTATCAAAAAACAAAACAACGCCCAATTTATCTTCGTCTTCATATATATTGTAATAAGCGTCATCGGCTTTAATTGAAACACCACCAAAGGTTATATCGTTTAGCGGAGTTTCTTCTAGGACGAAATTTTACTACTGTCCATTGTTTGAATTCGGGTGCTGAGTTGAATAGTAATTCAACCGAAGGAAAAGAATTTGTTATACCACCAGCGCTTAAAACAAACTCTCTTTTACCGTTTTCACGAATAGGACTAAACTCGAAAGTAAGCTCTGGATCTACTTTAGCAAGAACTAAAGATAATTTATCAAAAGCTTTTTCAGTGTCTTTTTCAAAGTTGAAGATCATATCTTCATTCTTTTGAAACCATTTCCAAAAATCAACTTCAACTGAAGCATTCGCTTTTGAACCAAATACTGAAAGAATTCCCATAACTAGTAATATAACTCAGGGCTTCATAGCATGCTTGCCGTATAACGACCGCATAAACGGACAAAATTTGTTGCTTAAAATGCGAACCGAAAAATAACCTAACCAACTGTTTTTTGTTGTTATTTTATGTCTTGTTAGCATTTATATTTCACACCACTTTCAGATATAGTTAATACATGTTCATTTACAAGCTGATTAAGGTGGTTTTGAATAGCAACTTCATTGCCTTTTATTCTCATATGGGAAGCAATATGGTTTCTCAGACTCTCAACTTTTTTAGGCCGTTTATCTGCAGGTTTACAAGTTAGACTTTGTACCAATTTCGCAGATTTTCCCGATGAGTTGCTCAATTTTATTTGTTTACAACTGCGCCCATTACACTTTATGTGAGCTATTAATGGTGCAAAGCCATTATCATTAGTAATCACATCAAAAGCTACGCCAGATTTAGCTTCAAAATCGTATTTTCCAAGATAATATGACAAATGAAAATCTAAATTATTAGATTGTGTCGCCTTAATTTGGATTATCACTAAATTAATCGGCATTTCATATTTTTTACTACCAAAGTCTAACTTAGGTTGTTTAGCTCCGATAAATACGATTACTTTTTCGTAAACAGAAAGTTCAATATTACTTAGACAACCTACATTTTCATAATCGATAAATGCCCATTTCATATTTGAACACCTCTTAGTTTGAATGCAAACGAGGCTGTAGGATTCTCATTCTCAGCCCGAATTTTAATTATATAAACACAGTATTTTATATTTACTTGAGATTCAAATAGATTGTTCGATTTTCAATAAATGATTGATTAAGGGTCGGCTTTCAAAATTACTTGCGCTTTAGTTTTAAAAGAGGCGGTCATTTCAGGCTTTTTGAAAATAATTTAGCGCAAGTTATTGTGTAACGATGACTATTTTGAGTTGTAAAAGGATTGATGACATTAAATAGATTAAATTTTTGAGATTTATCGCAAAATGAAAGACCAGCCCCTTATGGTGTGATTTTACCCTAGAAGTAAGAATTTACGTAGGTCTCTCTCTTGCCTCATAACGTGTAAAATATAAACTTTGTCGTTTTCTACTTTATAAAAAACACGACAAGGATTAATAACTATTTCTAGATAATTAAGGTTGCTTAACTCAATAGGTTTCTTTCCTGATTCTGGGAACTCTTCAAGCAGTCCGACTTTAGCAAAGATTTTCGCGACCAAACTTTTAGCTGACTAGAAGGTTACTTAAAGCAATATATTCAGCTATATCATTAAGGTCTTCCAAAGCAGGATTTGTCCAAATTATTTCAGCCATTTACTCATTTTCTCTTTAGCTTCAATAATAGATACAGTTTCTCCACGACTTATAGCCTGCTCACCTTTAGCAAGAGCTTCAAGGATTTGCATACGCTTTTGCATAAATTCAAAGTCATCAACATCAACAAGGTATGCAGAAGGTTGTCCATGTTCAGTAATTAATACAGGCTCTTTAGAAGAATGAAGCTCTGATAATATTTTCGTTGCCTGCCGTTTTAATGTTGTAACTAGCTCTACTCTCATAATAATCTCCACACGAAAAAATGTATCACTATAGTAGCACTTGGTGGGCAGTTTGGGAATGCATCTAACGAGGCTGTAGAATTTCTCATTTTCAGCCTGAATATTTAAAATAAAAACCACATTAATTCATATTTAGTTGAGATTCCAATAGATTCTTCGGTTTTCAATAAATGATTGATTAAGGCTCGGCTTCAAAATTACTTGTGCTTTAGTTTCAAAAGAGGCGGTCATTTCAGGCTTTTTGAAAATAATTTAGCGCAAGTTATTGTGTAACGATGACTAATTTGAGATGTAAAAGGATATGTGAAATTAAACAGTTTAAATTTTTGATATTTATCGCAAAATGAAAGATCTGACCCAAATGGCAGGGTTAGTTGTTGAGTCTACCTTCAATTGGTATTGGCTCGTTGATGCGTTAAATGAAGCTAAATTCGGAGTACATCTCGCTAATACAGCAGACTATCCAGCAATATTCTGGCTTGAAATATGCGGATGATAATAGTGATGCTGACTGGCTTGCTGAAATGCTTCGGTTAGGCGTATTACCTGAAGGTTATATTTATCCAAAAGAACAACGAACAGTAAGAGATTTAATGCGTAAGCGTATGCAACTGGTTCAACAAGCCACTCAGAATCTCTTGCCTATTCAAGGTTTATACATGCGTCATTTGAGTTATAAAATGAGCAATAATAAAATAAAACAGTTAACACCAGAGGAGATAATGACTCATTTCTCATCGACAAACACTGCGCAAGCAACTATTTGTAATCTGACTGTGATGATGTGTCTAAAGGAGCAAATCAAACTCTTAGAAAAAGTTGTATTAACACAAGCGAAACTCACCGCAGATTTTCAACAGCTGACGAGTATTGATGGCATAGGTAATATTCTCGCACTCACTATTATGTTAGAAACGGGTGATATACAACGCTTTAATAAAGTAGGCAACTACGCTTCATATTGCCGTTGTATCGGTGGTGCTCGTTATAGCAATGGTAAAAAGAAAGGGAAAACCAACTCCAAAAATGGCAATAAATACTTAGCCTGGGCTTTTGTAGAAGCGACCAATTATGCCATTCGTTATAACAAAACTGTTAAAAGTTACTATCAACGCAAGTTAGCTAAAACAAATCAAATCGTTGCGATCAAAACGTTGGCACATAAATTAGCGAGAGCTTGTTTTTATGTATTACGAGACAAAGTACAGTTTAATGCAGAAAAAGCATTTTGCTAAGAATTTGGCATCGTTCATGAGTTACATATGGGGGTTGGTAAAACCATTAGACCTGATTGAGCCTTGATCGATACCATCTTATTTGTTGTAAAAAGATATGCCCAACATTAAAGCCATAACGGGTTGGAAGGTTTGAATAGAGCCGAGCCATAGATCTGTTAAGTTGCAGAAAATCTGCAAAGAACTGGATTAATGTTGGCACTAAATAATTACTGAGGCTTTTAAAGCCAAGAGCCGTAGTCATACAAAACTGCATGGTTACACCGCTTTAATTCGATGGGTGACTGGTGCATATTGACACCAACATTGTGATTTTTAGGTGTGTATTAATAAGCAATAAATAAACGGTTTATGTACGATTTAATACTTGGTTGAAGAAATATCCAAGGAAACTTGCATACAAGCTTGACCGGAACTAACTAATGGGTGACTCTCATAGTTCGCAGGGTGGTGCGGGGGCTGAAGGCTAGATACCTTCGGCTACCCGGTTATGTACTCTTTCGACTTTTAATTTCTTCTAAATTTGATATAGATAACTCGACTATATCTTTAATTTCAGGGTCTTGATTATTTGAGTATTCACTTATAATTGCTTCATATATGTCAATTGAATTCATATAATAACCATTATTTTCTTTAATAATTGCTTTCAGCATTCTTGCTTTCACAACACTTTGCATGACTTCTATATCTTCGGAGGTCATGTGAATAGAAACTAATTTGTCAATTAGCTTCAATGTCTCAATATTATTTTCAGAGGTGTCTATTGGATATTTATTCATAATAATATTTAACAATACAGATGCATTCATACTGGCTGGTTTGTCATATGTGTACAGTTCAGTGAGTTCTAACAATTCATTATTATATTTAATTGCTAATTCATTCGAATTTATTGCTTGGTAAGAATTAGCTATGATTTTTGTCGCTTCAATTCTAACTTGGAGATCTATATCTTTGTCTAAAACTAACTTTGCAGATAATACCGCCACACCAAAGTCTTTATTTTTATAAGCATTTATTGAAGTATGTAATTGCTTATCAATATTTGGTTTTTTGTTATCAACGAACTTTTCTGAAGCTTGAACATTTAATAACTTATCTATAGCTTGCCGAGCTTCTTTTTCATGATTTTTAATACGTAGTAAACGCTTTTCAGCTTCATCACTCAACTTTTGCAGTCTATCTAAGCCTTCTTTGTTAAGCCAACTATCAGCTTTTGCTTCGAAGTCATTAATAGCTTTATTCAGACTGCGGAAATGAAGATAGGATAAAATAGCAATGAATAAAGTAAATGCCACTGCCCACCAAGAAGCATTAGATGAAATAACCGAAATTAAAGTTCCTACACTTTCATCAGTAGAGTCAACTCGACTCATCAGCGTATTAGCTAAACTGTTTAATTCGGTGTTTCGTACAAATTTTTGGATCTTGGTTTCTAGATACTCAAGTTTAGATGCCGTTACCTTCGATTCGATAAGAGCTTCGTTATTACTTTTAATTTTGGAGTTTATTTCGACAAGTATTGCTCGATTATCATTTAGTTCATTCACTTCCTTTGTTAAAGCCTCAATTTTTACATGTAATAATGCTACCTGTTGCTGTTGCTGTTGCTGTTGCTGTTGCTGTTGCTCAACATTCTCAGCAGATACTGAAAATGTAAATGTTATTGAGAGTACAAACATTAATATATATTTCACTAATTCTCCAATTGATATAATTAAACACTGGTACATAACGCTTGCAACAACGGCGCATAGGCTGGCGTTGTTTTTGCGTTTTTTGGTTTTGCAAAAACGATGATAGCCGGTTATGCGTCCGATTGATTGCACTTATACATTTTTCTTGCTTAAATGATATATAAAGGACCACTCTGAATTTTCGATCATACCTTTATTCTTTCTGTGTAAATTCAGTGCGGTAGTACCAACTTTACTCAAAGCTGTTACTCCTGCACCTGCGGTGATAATCGGTGAAGCTCCAACAGTAATACTTCCTATTAACCCTGAAAGCAAAACCCAAATTGAAGCATCCTCTGTCACTGTTCTATATAAGCTATTTAATGCATTTTTATCTATGTTTACAAGTGATTCGAGTTCACTCTCCATAGACTTGATAGACTGATTAAAAGAAAATCTAAACGCCTTTTCATCAGGCTTTTCTACTATTAAACGTTCACTTTCTTCTTTACACTTTTCTTTTAATAAAGATAGTTCATCAAAATGAGACTTAAACATTCCAGATATTATCGTTGAACCTTTATAATCCATTTTCGGTGTATAGGTATTTAACAGTTTGTCGAACATAGTGAAAGCCAACAAGTCAACCTTGTTATCAAAAGGGATTTCCTGTTTCTGATGCAGAATCACAACCAAAAGAAAGAAGATCTAGCATTTCTTCAATATTAGTCGTAGGACTAATCATTTTTCCATTCTGAGATCTAAAGATTTGCATCCTATTTAAGATGCTTTCAAAAAGTAAATAATCAGCACTGCCTAATAAAGATGCACGTCTATTTAAATTAGCTAAGACTTTATCCGGGTCATGTTGTTCTTCTAAATAACACTCATAAACTCGCCAAATGAACTCAACACTAATTACACCCAACATTCCAGGATATTGACTAATATTAACCAATTTGGCTCTTATAAAATCAGACTCCATATAAGGAATCCATTCTTCATATGATTGAGCATTTCCTGGGTAGACCTGGAGTACCTTTTTAATTCGACTATCTAGAGGCTTAATTTCATTTATAGTGTCAAAACCTACTTTCGCAGAATGCATATATATTTGTGCTATAGAATTTAATATTTGAAGTAATGTGTCATTAGTAATCGATGCTCGATTCAAAATAAGTTTAAAAGTCTCAAGTGGAGCTTCTGAAATCCATCCAGGTAATCCAATCTCCAGTTTTCCATCCCATAATAGAGCAGAACTAAACTCATTAATTTCTTTACCTAAGTAATATGGAAAAACAAGCATACTTCCTCCAAAAGTGTATAACGAGGCTGTAGAATTTCTCATTCTCAGCCTAAATTTTAATTATATAAACACATTATTTTATATTTACTTGAGATTCAAATAGATTATTACATTTTCAATAAATGATTGATTAAATTGGTTTGTAAACGTGTTTCTGAGGCTAATTAGGTTGGATTATTGCAGTTTAAGGGCATAGCCCTATGAACAAGACAAACCATCTGCCACTGGGTATTTACTTTATCTTGGCCGTGAAGCGTGAATTTATTCATGCCTTTATTCACCGTGATATTACCAAAGACAGGTTCAATAATACCGAGTCGTTTGCTGTATTCTCGCATTCTATCGAAGCTCAATGCTCGTAGCTCCTGACTAAAGACAATAAAGCTCCGAGTAGCGAGCTTCTAGCCTCGAAAAACTAGGAGCCAGTATCTATTTTATTGGGTCGTTGGTAATAATGTCTAACCACTTTAAAAGAAGTAAAACTCCAGAAAGCAAAAAGGCTCATTACTTTTCAGTAATGAGCCTTTTCTAATGTGGCGGAGGAGGAGAGATTTGAACTCTCGGAGAGCTATTAACCCTCGCTGGTTTTCAAGACCAGTGCATTCAGCCGCTCTGCCACCCCTCCGCAGAACGAGGCGCATATTAAACAGGTTTGAGACAAACGCACAGGGTCAGGTCTTTCACTTTGCATCATGTTACTTTTTATTAGCCGAAATAATACGGCTTACTAATGAATAATGTATTTTGAAATGAACGCCGATTTCTTTCATTGTATATCCACCTGATTGGTAAGCTTTTATGATTGCTTCATTACGAGTATCTGATTGTTCTTGATAACTTTTTAACGTCAGTGGCGACAAAGAACGTTGTTTAAACGGAATTTCAGATACATCCCCTTCAATTAATTCTTTTAATAATTGATGTTTTTCAACAAAGTCATCATCACCTAAATATATTTGATGTTGTAAATCATCCCAAATGCTTTTATTTACCCCTTCCTCTACAAAGTGAATATATTCAGCAACCGCTACTGTCCGTTTTTTATCAAAGTAATTCAACAGCGCGTCAGTCGCTAACCAGTTAGGTGAAGGCTGTTTTCCAACCATGCAATGCCAACTACTCCACAACCATTCATCAGGCGTATCAACCATTTTTGCTCTGACGGGATTTAAAACGATATAACGGCAGAGCTCTAATAAATAAGCATCTTTATCAACTAAAATAGCCTTGTAGCGCCCTTGAAAAAGATGCCCCACCCGGCCGTGCTTTCTATTGATTGATTGCGTAAAGACTCCGTTTAATTGGCGCATTCCTTTACTCAAATTAGCATCGGGGGTTTCAACAAGCAGGTGGTAATGGTTATCCATTAAACAATAAGCATGAATAACCCAGTTAAAACGCGAACAAACGGTATTTAACAAATTCAGGAATATTTCAAAATCACTTTCTTCAAGGTAAATAGCCTTTCTTTCATTGCCACGCGATGTGACATGATAAAGCGCACCTGAAAACTCTAAACGCAAAGGACGACTCATAAATACCCCTATAAATTTAAAGTGAATAAGGTAAACCTAGCTTAAATAATCAAAAAATGCAAAATGAAAGACCTGACCCTCATGGTTTTACTGAACATAGATTCAATTTGAATTACGCTTAATTTTGGTTGCCGACAGAGACTTTTCAGCGTTTTCTCATATTTCATTAATCTGTTTCCATAAACTAGTTCGGCTGATCATTTTTACGATCTCGGTATTTATTCATATTGATGGAATTCATCAAAACTACGATGGGCTTATAACGAGGCTGTAGAATTTCTCATTTTCAGCCTGATTAATTAAAATAAAAACCACATTAATTCATATTTAGTTGAGATTCCAATAGATTATTCGATTTTCAATAAATGATTGATTAATTTGAGTTGTAAAAGTGTTTATGAGGCTAAATAGGCTGGATTATTGCGGTTTAAGGGCTTAACCCTTGGGTTAATGTAAACTATTCCTTAATTTCTCAATGTTATGAACAAGGCAATACATCTGCCACTGGGTATTCACTTTCTCTTGACCGCGCAGTGTGAATTTATTCATGCCTTTATTCACAGTAATATTACCAAACACAGGCTCAATAGCACCGAGTCGTTTACTGTATTCACGTCTGCCAGGGCTACTATCTATTTTCACTCGCATTCTATCGGTATAAGAAATGCTCTTCGTTGTTTTGCCTGTTTCAAATTGCACTTGCCGACCTTGTTTAGTGGGCGCTTTTCGCATGCATTGCTTTTGTAATGGGCAAACACGGCAATCTTTTAAATAACCAGAGAACCGAACATATTGCCGACCGGCGGTTTCAACATTTTTAACACTTAACCACATCTCTTTTCCTGCTGGACAGTGGCATTCATTTTTCTTTTTATCAAAGTAAAAGTCTTTGCTATTAAACAATCTCGCCCGGCCTTTACTGCGTTTCAATCGTCGTTTTTCTTGCTCTGTATGATAGGTTTCGCTCTCTTTAAATAATGGATTCCGGCTTCTAAATGCAGTATCGGCAATGTAAGCATCGAGCCCTGTTGTCGCCATAAACTCAAGGTTCACTTCACTATGAAAACCGCTATCAGCAGTAAACTTTGCTTCACACAAAGCATCAGGTGTACCAAGTTCAGTCAGTTGTTTTTTTAAATCTTCGATAGCGGGTTTTAACGTTTGTTGCTCTCCCACACTTCCCCAAACTTGGGCCTGCATAATCACTTGGTGCTTATCATCGTTAATGGCTATGCCGTTATAGCCTTGAATCGTCCCTTTACTGGTCGTCATTTTGGCGCTGTCTGGATCGGTAATATTACTTTTCACAGGCTTTCTCTGACTACCTAGCTTTTCTTCATTGGTCGCTAAAAATTCTTTGATTTTATCTGCACTTTTATCAAGTTTAGCCTGCTGTTTTAAATCATGTGCAACTTCATCTTCACTCAAACTATCTTGTGCTTGATGACGAGCTAATATGCGTTGGCTCGCTCGACGTAACTTAGCTTGTTTGCGTTCAAGTTCATCAAATGTACCACTCCATTCTTTACTGGCATTCGATCTGATTTTACATCCGTCAATCGCAAACATGTTACGGCCTATCAAACCTTCGCGGTCACATATCATTAATACTTGAGTAAAAAGTGGTTCGATTTGATCTTTCATTTTAGCAACGAAGCTAGCAATGGAAGTGTAATGAGGTTGTACATCGCCCGATAAACTCATAAAGGTAATATTTTTTTCACAAGCTTCAGCAATACGGCGACTCCCCACTAATCCTCTAGAATACGCAAACAGTATAATTTTTAACATAACAGAAGGAGGATAAGCAACGCACCGCATCGATCATTTTTATAGAAGCTATCAAAGGAGGATAAATCAAGGTGCTTATCAACGATATGAGAAAGCGCGTATTCAAAGGTACCGGGGATAATTTGCTGTGCAAAATCAATCGGAATGAATTTACTTTGGCAGGATAAGTCAGGTTTATAGTTGGCCATCACATTTAACTCTGAGCGAATAATAACTATTAGATCACAGTCGATCACCGCATTCAAGTTCATTTTTCGTACAATGCCGCAAAATTAAAAAAGAGCGATAAACGCTCTTTTGGGAGAAATTCTACAGCCTCAACGCCGCATTAAGGTGTGAGCGGCGTTTGGCTATACTTGAGCGAAGCGAAACTGCCAAGCGTTGCGAATCACTCTTAAATGCTTTGTTATAACACTTTAACGATAGTCAAAAGTGTTGATTTTTATTTCACCATTATGAATTTTGTCGTGACAAGGTTTACATACAACCAGAATATTTTCCGGCTCACCTTCTCCACCAAACCCAAGATCTATAATATGGTGTCCATGGAGGTTTGTATCATTTGGACACAGCTCACATTTAAAATCTTCTCTTGTTTTTGCCAGAGCAATTGCTCGTCTATGCTTACTATCTCTTTTCTGTTTCATTGACTATTTGCCTAAAAGCTTTTTATTGCGTGAAGATGGCGTAACTCCAATTTCCTTCTTTGCCCTTTCCAAGAATTCCGACATGATTGATTCTACATCTTCAGCTTCACCAACCACTGTGACTTGAACGTCTTTAGTACTGTTGCCATTTATTCTTTTCGGTTTATCTGGTAAGTTTCTCCTTCTAATCTCTTCGGGAATCAAACCAATTTCCTCAGCCTGTTCTAAAAATTCAGCCAATAGTTCTTCATCTTCATCGCTTTCACAGTTAATTTTAATTAAAACATCTTTTTCTTCACTCATCTTATTTCTCTATGTAATTTACTAGCTTTCTTTTTTTGATGGTGAACTCTTCAGCTAGTTTTTCTAGTTCAATGCGCTTACTTTCTGGAACACCACGAAATACTAATGAGTAAGACACAGGCCCTTCTGGGGAAAGCTCTTTACCTTCAGATTCGTCTTTACCTTTATTTTCAGTCAGCTTTGTCATTTGATTTCCCCAAAGTTTTATCCAAATCTGAAAGATCTGCATTATCTTTAATAGCAATAAAACCTTCTCCTTTTTGGATTACAAAAGCATCAAATTCCATAAATTGCGGATTATCTGTATGCAGTGTATAAACTATATAAGTTCCATCCTCTTTTCTTACATGGACTTGATTCGCTTCAACTTTCTCGACAATGTCACCTTCAGAAAGAATTTTGAAATTTAAAATTTTCATTACTGTTCTCACTTTAATAAAATACTAATTATATACAAATGCATGTACGGAGCTGTGTTATAACGCCGCAATAAATGGCGCGTAGGTTGGTGCTGTTTTTGCCGCTTTTTGTTTTTGGCAAAAACCGTGACAACCGTAATGCGTCCGTTTTGATTGCCTTGTTATATTTTTAATTACGGATAGCTAACGTTGTTGTTATTAACCTCTATATACTTCCTTTTCCGAAGCTCTCCAATAATATCCTCAACGTCAGAATCAGGAATCCCACCTTGAAATTGAAACATAGACTTTATTGAATTAGTTAAGGATTTCACTTTTACAGGTTTCAGCTTTAATAGACGTTTCTGTGACATATTGAATTGTGTCTATTTCTGCTTCTTCTACGATTTTAGCAGGAGCTTTTTGAACAGGTGCTTCAGTTCTTTTTTGAGGATTTTCAACTTCCTCTTCTTTGCGAGCAGTTTGAATTAGCAATTGTGCGAGTCGAAATTTGTCTCTGTAACTCAGTTGTTCACATGCTAAAGCAATCACATCGTAATTCATTAAGACTTCCTTATATATACAACATTTAGAGAAAAATATAACGCTTTGCTAAGCGGCTAAAAGTTGTTGGCTAAAATAGCGAGGAACGAGCAAAAGCCAACTGTTTTTTGTCCGTTTAAGCAACTTGTTAAATTGCATTAGCGCCTTTGCCCCGAAAGAGGTAGTAACACTGGAATACTGAATTGTATTCTATTTACCGAACTATTAGATGTTCCTGTTGTGGAGCTATTTCCTGCGACAGTTGCACTACCAACTGTTATTTCCGGCGCATCAGTTTCAGTACTGCCTTCTGTAACTGAAACAGCAATATCAAATTTTATTTCTTGAATAGGAACACCTGTTTCTGTGCAATAAATTATATTGGTACTATTAGTGGTAGAGAAAGATGCTGATGCGGGATTAACTTGTGCATTATGTTGTTCACCAAAAGATTTAGTCTGCACCAATGCCAGTAATAACTTGTTTAATTGTTTCTTCAACGTATTTATCTAATTTCATACTAACCTCCTATGCAAGTTAATAAAAATGAACCTATCGAAGCGATACTTCCTGCACTTGGTAAAGCATTTATCAGGGTATTTAAAACTGTTTTGCTTGGTTTAGCAGAGTCAAATTGCCCTTCAATTGCATCAACGATTTCATATGCTTCATTTTGTTTTTCAGTTGAATCTATAAGTCTTTTGATTTCATCTCGTAGCATAGCTATATGCTCAGCAACATCGTTGTTGATATTTACAATATTTGTTGAATTATCTGTTGAATCATTATTAACCCGAGTGTTATTTCCATTAAGGTTATAAGTAATGGATTGAATGGCTTTTTCTGTTTCAGGAAGACCAAGTTTTTTAACTTTCATCTGGTAGTGAGCAGGCATATTACGCCCCATAGCTTCATGAAACCCAGGATCTAAAACTTGGAATGTTTCAGTTCCACCATTTGACATTTTTCGTTGAATCAAATCATTAGGTTCAATAAGTACAGACGCACTCATTAAGTAGATCCCTTTACTTTGGACACTCGCAGATAGCTCTACACTTTCTTGTCCATCAGATTTGAGTACTTTTATTTTATCTTTCATCATACTAGCGAATGACACTGCACTCTCCTTTGCAATTTAACGCCGTTTTAAGCGGCAAAAAATAGTTGGCTATAATGTGGAACGAAGTGAAGCAAAGCCAACTGTTTTTTGTCCGACTTGAAAACTCTTGTTAGGTTTCAAAAATCCACACTTGAAATTGTTCATTTTATCCTCATATGTATAAGGTCGCTTCACTCAGCCTTTGCAAACTAACCGAGGATAAAATATGACTACCATTACCGAAAACATCGTTGATTCTGGCACCGATTTAATCGAAAAAGTATCAAGCCCAGCATCACGTTCAGGTTCAACTGTTGAACGTGCAGGAAGAATGCTTGAAGAAGGTGTTAGTCCTGCCGTCATTGCATTACAAATGACGGAAAATAGTCCTAATAACCAAACCTACACCCAAGAAGACGTTCAGACTCTTGGAAAAGTACACCTAGATTCAAAAACTAAAGTAACACTTACAGCAAAACAAACGAGAGCTTTGATTAAAGATCAAAATGAACAAACTGAAATACCTGCCGACGCTATCCCGCAATCTTAATACTTTCAAAATTTCAGCTTACTATGAACAGTGAGCTGAAACCTAACAGCTTTATATACAAACAAGTGACATAATATACATGTTGTATAACTTATATTATTAAAGATACCACAATAGCTATAAAAACAAATTAAATCAACAAACTATAAACACTATTACACAAAATTGTGAATCGACTATTACGTCACTGTGTTGTATATCTACATTTTTTAGAATACCTCTAAGCTACTGTTTCATTTATAAAATTAAAAAATTTCCTTCATTCTCTTCAATTTAAATGCTTTTTATTAGTTTTCAGGAAAAGCGTCACAGTGACATAATTTCTAGTTTTATTAATATAAAAGACTATAACGCTGTAAATAAAAACAGTAAAAATGTATTGCGGAGGATCTATGTACGATGTTCAAAAAATAATATCAACTGATTCCACTCGTTTTATGGATCGTTTTCGACTTTTTATCAGAAGTCGTCATTACTCTTACAGAACTGAGAAAACATACTGTTATTGGGTTTATTTTTTTATTCGTTTTCACCATTATCAACATCCTGAGAAAATGAGTAATGGGGAAATTGAAGATTTCCTTCAACATCTTTCAGTAGCAAGGCAAGTCACCAGTAATACACAAAAAGTAGCACTTAACGCGATTATATTTATGTATCGTGAATTTATGAAAATTGACATTAAAGGCTTGAAATTTAAGTACGCAACCAAACCAAGGCAATTGCCGACTGTTTTTACTCATTCCGAAGCTAATATAGTCATTGATGATTTATCAGGTATCTATAAATTATGCGCAAAGTTAATGTATGGGTGCGGATTAAGAATTTCAGAGACGACTCGCTTGCGGATAAAAGATATCGACTTCGGCATGAACTGTATTGTTGTACACGAAGCTAAAGGAGCTAAGTCTAGAAGGACGTTATTACCGAGCTCATTAATACCATTATTAAACCTTCAAGTGAAAGCAAGCCTATTGTCACATAAGTTAGACTTGGCAGAAGGTTTTGGTTCAGTGTATTTACCTGGGGCACTATCACGGAAATACCCAAGCGCGGAATTTGAGCCTGCCTGGCAATATCTTTTTCCTGCAAAGACACTGTCAGTTGATCCCCAAACAAATATCAGTAGAAGACACCATATTTCTGAGCAGAGTGTTCAACGCCAAGTGAAACAAGCGATCAAAAAATCAAACATCATGAAAAAAGCGAGTTGTCATACTTTTCGTCATAGTTTTGCAACGAGATTATTAGAGGCAGGAACTGATTTACGTAATATTCAAGAGTTGTTAGGCCATAGCGATATCAGCACAACACAGATCTATTTGCATGTTGTTGGTTTGCATGAGCGCGGTATTGTTAGTCCTGTAGATTGTTGATCACATTTATTTAATAATATTTGTTATTGGGTCAAAAATAACAAATGTAAGAAACCATTAAAAAGCAAAAAAGCTCATTACTTTTCAGTAATGAGCTTTTTCAAATGTGGCGGAGGAGGAGAGATTTGAACTCTCGGAGAGCTATTAACCCTCGCTGGTTTTCAAGACCAGTGCATTCAGCCGCTCTGCCACCCCTCCGCAGAACGAGGCGCATATTAAACAGGTTTAAGGCAAAAGCCAAGCTCTTTTTCATATTATTTTGAAATTTACCCATTTACTGCAATTGCCCCTTTTATTGCAGGTCATAAATCTTTATATTCCCTATATTTTATGCTTTTTTAACCTGCATTCATTTTTAAGGTTTATTCTATGTTTCAAAACAACCCGTTGCTTAGTCAATTAAAAGAGAAGATCCAACAAGATACACCAAAACGACAAGGGATCGTAAAAGCAACAGATAAAGGTTATGGTTTTTTGGAAACCGAGAAAGGAAAACGTTTTTTCATTGCCCCAAATGATATGAAAAAAGTGTTACACGGCGATCGTATTAATGCATTTATCCGTGTTAATGGAGATAAAAGTTCTGCTGAACCTCATGAGCTGAAGAAAACAGAAACACAACAATTTATTGCGCGCTTATCACTGCAAAACAACAAAATTACCATTGTTGCTTATAATCCACTGATTAAAGGTTTTTTCAAAGTTCAAGGTGGCCAAAAACTTCAGGATAAAGGTTTCCAAGATGGTGACTGGGTGTCTGTTAAACTGTTAAAACACGCATTAAACGAGGGTAAAGGTTTTCTAGTTGAAGTGATTCAAAAAATCGCAGATGCAAATGACCCCTTCGCTTATCGGTTAATTACAGTTGCCGCACATAACCTACCAAGTAAAGCACCAGAATTTGATCATCCTTGGCAGGTGCTTGATCCTGAGCTTGAACGCCAAGATTTAACCAAACTGCCCTTTTTCACTATTGATGGTATTAACACACAGGATATGGATGATGCGCTATACATAGAAACGACCGATAACGGTTGGTCTTTATTTGTCGCTATTTCAGACCCAAGTGCCTATGTTGATGAATCGAGTGACATGGATGCTGAAGCTAAAAAACGTGGTTTTACCCTGTATCTACCTAACTTCAATGTGCCTATGTTACCAAGAGACTTAAGTGATAGCTTATGCTCTCTTAAGGAAGGCGAAAAGCGTGCGACACTATGTTGTAAAATAGCGATTAATCCTGAAGGTGAAATTGTCGGAGAAACGCAATTTTTTGCGGCTTGGATAAAATCTCATTACCGCCTAAATTATTGTGATGTTTCAAATTATCTAGAAAATGATTCAGAACAAAAAGACCAATGGAAACCAAATTCTCAATTATCACAACAATTACAAACGCTCAGTGAAGCAAGCCTTAAACGTTTCACCTGGCGAACTGAAAATAATGTGGTATTTAAAAGCCAACCTGATTACACCTTTAAATTAAATAATAAAGGTGAAGTGTATGAAATTTTATGTGAGCCACGCAGAAGCGCAAACCGTCTTGTTGAAGAGTCTATGATTGCGCCTAATATTTGTGCTGGACAATTTTTAGCAAAACATAAACATCAAGGCGTGTTTAATGTGCATTCTGGTTTTGCTTCAGACCGTTTAACTAAAGCGGTTGAATTATTAACTTCATATAATATTGAAACGAGTGCAGAAACATTAAGTACGTTAAAAGGCTATACCGAGATGCGCCAGCAAACAGCGTTGTTGCATAATAACTACTTAGACCATCGCCTACGCAAATTACTTGCCTACGCTGATACTAAGAGTACGCCTGCGGAACACTTTACTATGGGTGTTGAAAGTTATGCGACTTGGACCTCTCCTATTCGTAAATACGGTGATTTAATTAATCATCGCCTTATTAAGTCAATCTTAATGAAAACTACAAATGTTAATGTCAGCGAAGACATTGGGGTTCACTTAAACGAGGCTCGTAAAACACAACGACTTGCAGAACGTGACGTTAATAACCTGCTTTATAGTCAATACTTAAAAGACCAAGTTAATTCAGACTGGCGTTATAAAGCTGAAATATTTGATATTGTAAAAGCGGGTTTAAGAGTACGTGTCCAAGAAAATGGCGCGACCTTCTTTATTCCAAGCAGTTTATTATGTGCAAACCCTAAACAAGCGAAGCAAATCACCTGTGATCGTGAGTTAGGAAAAGTTATTTTTGCAGGACAAACTGAAATGCAACTCGGGGATATTATTGATGTGATGCTCAATAATGTAAAAGTTGAAACTGGCCAGTTGATTGGTCGCTTAGCTGATCCTATCGTGATACCAGCATAATTATTACAATAAAAAGGGTGATTATTTATCACCCTTTTTAGTCACTATTTTTTAATCAATCCTTAAAAATCAATAGCAACGCCACACTTTCTATTTCTACTTAATAAATCTTTCCATTCCCTCATAAATTTCGCGGTTAAGATATTTAAACTGTTATGTTAGACTGCGCGATTATTTACTTCTCACTAGCACAGGCAACAATAATGAGTCTTGATCTATTACAGGCTGAACGCCCTCTTTTTTCTTATCCTTCTTTTAAAGGACGTAATGAAAAACCTGCGCCCTTTTTACCCATGTCGCGCAAGGAAATGAAAAAACTAGGTTGGGATAGTTGTGACATTATTATTGTTGTGGGAGATGCCTATGTGGATCACCCAAGCTTCGGTATGGCGGTTATTGGACGAACACTAGAAGCTCAAGGCTACCGTGTTGGTATCATTTCTCAACCCGATTGGCACAGTAAAGATGCCTTTATGAAATTGGGTAAACCTAACCTATTTTTTGGTGTGTCTGCCGGAAACATGGATTCCATGATCAATCGTTATACTGCTGAACGTCGTATGCGCCATGACGATGCTTACACACCTAATAACGAAGGTGGCAAACGTCCAGATCGTGCTGTTTTATCTTATACGCAACGTTGTAAAGAAGCCTATAACGATGTGCCAGTGGTTATTGGTGGTATCGAAGCGAGTTTACGTCGTATTGCACACTATGATTATTGGTCAGATAAAGTACGTCATTCAGTGTTATTAGATTCAAAGGCCGATATTTTATTATATGGTAATGCTGAACGTCCTTTATTAGAAGTTGCACATCGTATTTCCTTAGGTGAACCTGTTAAAGAAATGACAGATATTCGCGGTACTGCGATTTTAACTAAACAAGCATTACCTGGCTGGGATGGCATCGATTCACAACAGGTTGATCAATTAGGTAAAATTGACCCTATTATTAGCCCTTATGCTGATATTAATGTGCAATGTGCGACTCAACAAATAGCTGATCAAAGTAGTGCATCTCAAGAGGATGCCACTCAACCCATTACGGTTCTGCCGCCTTTAGCAAAATCATATAAAAAGAAACCCTGGGAAAAAACCTATATCCAACTACCAAGTTTTGAAAAGGTAAAAACAGATAAAGTACTTTATGCGCATACCTCGCGTGTATTACATCAAGAAACCAACCCGGGTTGTGCACGTGCTTTAGCACAGTTTCATGGTCAACGCTTATTGTGGGTGAATCCACCAGCGTATCCGTTAACCACTGAAGAAATCGATACCGTTTTTGGGTTTGAATATCAACGAGTTCCTCACCCGAGTTATGGTGATGCAACCATTCCTGCCTACGATATGATCCGTTTTTCAATTAATATTATGCGTGGTTGTTTCGGTGGTTGTACTTTCTGTTCTATCACAGAGCATGAAGGTCGTGTTATTCAGAGTCGATCTGAAGATTCGATTATCAAAGAGATTGAAACTATCCGTGATAAAGTGCCAGGCTTCACAGGTGTCATCTCTGACTTAGGTGGTCCAACGGCTAACATGTATCGCTTGAAATGTAAGAGTCCTAAAGCGGAACAAACCTGTCGCCGTTTAAGCTGTGTATACCCTGATATTTGTCATCATATGAATACCGATCATGAACACACTATTAATCTTTATCGACGTGCGAGAAAGTTAAAAGGTGTTAAGAAAATATTGATCGCTTCTGGTGTGCGTTACGATATCGCTGTGGAAGATCCACGTTATGTGAAAGAATTGGTTGAGCATCATGTTGGTGGTTATCTTAAAATTGCGCCTGAGCATACTGAAAAAGGCCCTCTTGATAAGATGATGAAACCAACCATGACTAGCTACGAAGCGTTTAAACAAATGTTTGAAAAATATTCTAAAGCGACCAATAAGAAACAATATTTGATCCCTTATTTCATTTCAGCTCATCCGGGAACAACCGATGAAGATATGATTAATTTAGCGATCTGGTTAAAAAGCAATAACTTTAAATTAGATCAAGTACAAAACTTTTACCCTTCTCCGATGGCGAATGCGACAACTATGTATCACACCGAGAAGAATCCTTTACATAAAGTTAATAAAGACAGTGAAGATGTATTGATCACTAAGGGTGCTCGCCAACGTCGATTACACAAAGCGATTTTACGTTATCATGTGCCTGAAAACTGGCCACAGATTCGAGAAGTGCTTAAAAAACTAGGTTTAGCGCGCCAATTGATTGGCCGTTCAGCACATTGTTTAGTACCACCAGAATCGCGCGATGAATTAAAAACGGCGACTAAAAAGTCGACAAATAATCAAGGTAAACCGGCATTAAGTCGCCATACTGGTTTGGGGCAATTCAAACAAGCAAACGGCAAAGGCAGAGCTAAGTCAACTATTAAGAAGCATTTAACCAACAAGAAAAAAGTAGGTTCAACGCGTAAAATAAAATTAGGGAATTAAAGGCTTGAAGGCTGGAAAGCTAAAAGGCTGGAAAGCTGAAAGCTAAAAAGCTGGAAAGCTAAAAGGCTGGAAAGCTGAAAGCTAAAAAGCTGGAAAGCTAAAAGGCTGGAAAGCTGAAAGCTAAAAAGCTGGAAAGCTAAAAAGCTAAAAAGCTCGAAGCTCGAAGCTCGAAGCTCGAAGCAAATCATTAAGTCTTGTTTCTAAGTAGCAAGACTTAATGATTGAATAATAAAATTTACTATCAGAACGCTGAGCGACCTGAAAAGGAATGCGATAGCGTTGTACTATCAACAAACTCAAGCTCTCCACCCACTGGCACACCATGTGCAATTCGACTCACTTTAATGCCATGTTTTTTTGCCATTTCTGCTATGTAATAAGCTGTTGCTTCACCTTCAACGGTCGGGTTAGTTGCTAAAATGACTTCGTTAATTTTTCCTGAAGCTAATTGTGTTGCCAGTAGATTTAACCCAAGCTGATCTGGCCCGATCCCATCAAGTGGAGAAAGATGCCCCATTAACACAAAATAGGTGCCAGAGAATAAAGCCGTTTGCTCAATAGCCAAAACATCAACAGGCATTTCTACTATACAGATACTGCCATTATTATTTCTTTTTTCATTGGCACAAAGGTAACACAACTCAGACTCGGTAAAAGTACGACACTGTTTGCAATGACCAATATCATTTACCGCTCTTTCTAAAACATGGCTTAACTTGAGTGCTCCTTGACGATTTTTATCTAGCAGATGATAAACCATTCGTTGTGCTGATTTAGGACCAACACCTGGAAGACATTGTAAAGCTTGTGTTAACTCATCTAATAAAGAGGTACTCATCTAATTTCTCACGCAAAAAATGTATCGCGATCTTAATATCAAAGTGAATAATTATCTACTGATAACTTTTAAATCACGATAATCACTTAAACTGTCGATGTTTTTTTATTCATTAATATTCAATTTATGCCGATATTATCCCATAAATGATAAATAAGCTGTTTTAGGTCAAAAGTTAATACAATATGCATTAATAAATGCGTTGCTCATTCGCTTTATCAATAAAGTGGCATACACTTATTTGTTATATAAAAATCACTTTTTAAGAAACATAAACATCCTTCTTTAATTGGCTGAATATCTTCGGTAAAAAGTTTCAAAAATAAAAATTTAAAAGGAAATGCTCAATGAGTTTAAAATTAAAAATGATGCTGTTGATGGGGGACTTATTACTGGTGTCGTATTAATCATTGCCAGTGTTGGTTTTGTCAATTTCAAATCTGAATCGAATAAACAATACGATGAAAATTTAGAATTAAAATCCTTTCTCATCGCCAAAGCCCTAGATCAAAAAGTAGGACGTATGTTTGATGTGCTTAATGCAGTTTCTGCTGAATTAGCCGTTACCAGTGACGAGCAAGTTGATGAACAAGCTGTATTAGAATCGCTTAAATCAATAGCAAACAAATTTGAAGTGTTAGGTGCACATATTGGTATGAAAAATGGTGATATCTACGCCTCTTTGGCAAATGGTTTTGTACCTAATGTGAATGCTAGAGATTTAAAACGCGAATGGTATGTACGAATTTTTGAAGGTGAAAATCAAGTTATCACAAAAGTTTATGTTAATGGTGAAGGTGATAATGCCATTGCTTTAGCCGTGCCAATCATGCGAGAAGCAAAACGAGTGGGTATTTTAGCAGTTAACATCAAGGTTGATTTAATCACTAACTTTGTAAATGAACTATCTGATAACCAGCAGGTATACGTTTCTCGTGAAGATGGCTATATTTTAGTTGCTCATAACCTTGATATGTTAGGTGATAACTTATTCACCAGCCACCCTACCTACGATAAAGTAAAGCATGAAAAAGCTAACTCTCATAACTATCAATACGAAGGTGAAGATTATTTTGTTGCTTCAGCAAAAATAGAAAATCTAGACTGGAATGTTTGGTCTTGGGACAGCACTTCACAAATTAACTCTGCCTCTAATCATAACCTTTATACCACCGCCATTATTGCCTTAGCATTTATTGTTATTGCCTTAATCATTACTTATTTATTAGTAAACAAGTTAATGTATTTACCCATTGGCGGAGAACCAAATACCATCAAGAATATGGTACAAAAAATTGCTGATGGCGACCTTAGCATTAAGTCTGAAACTACGGGCAATGAAACAGGTGTTTATCAAGCGGTACTTAAAATGGTTGGGCATCTTAAAATAACCATTAGTGATATCAATAAAACCAGCTCCGATGTTAACGAATCTTCTACGCAAATACGCGAATCTGCAAAAGCGGTTACAGTGACTGCTGAGCAACAAATGGATAGACTTGAGCAAACGGCATCAGCAATGAATGAAATGACTGTGACAGTCACAGAGGTTGCTCGTAATGCACAACAAGCCTCTTCTGCGGCGAATGAGGCAAAACAACACTCGCAACATGGTATGAGTGTTGTTAATGATATGAACCGTGATATTAGTTCTTTAGTAACGGGTATCGATGAAGTGGGTGAAGTGATTAAAAGTCTTGCTTCACAAACTGATAATATTGGTAGTATTTTAGATGTCATTCAAGGTGTTGCTGAGCAAACCAATCTATTAGCATTAAATGCGACCATTGAAGGTGCAAGGGCTGGCGAACAAGGGCGTGGTTTTGCGGTAGTTGCAGATGAAGTTAGAAACCTTGCTAATAGAACGCAACAAAGCACCGATGAAATTCAACAGGTGATCACCAATTTACAAGCTGAAGCAAGTCGTTCAGTAACATTAATGCAAACAAACTCCAGTAGCGCAGAAGCAACGGCTAATAAGTCTAATGAAGCTAATCAAGCCTTAGAAGCAATTAATAGTTCAGTAGAAGAAATTCAAGATATGAACAATCAAATTGCAACGGCGACAGAACAACAAACTGTTGTCGCCGAAGAAATCAATGCGAGTATTGTGACACTCAATGATATGGCAAAAGGTACCTTTGATACCGCAGATAATAACTCTAAAATGGCACAACGCCTGCAAGAGTCTGCAGTATCATTAAATAGTTCAGTGGAAAGGTTTACGTTGTAAACGTATCCCAAGTTAAAAATAAAAACACCACTCAATTGAGTGGTGTTTTTTATGCTTTGTGAAAGTAGAAAACATTAAATAACAGAAATTTACTCTGTTTCATCGTCGTTATGAACTGCTTTATTTTTCACGCCAAAGGGAATATGAACTGAGGGTGCTACTTTGCTTGTCGAGTTAAGGTGACTTGATTGATCATCGAAAAATATATGTGGTTTTAACACACCTAAAACTAACCCTTTATCAACACCTCCTAAGAAAAATGCATCATTTGCCATTACCCCCAACCTCTTAAAGTATTTAAAGCGCGTTCATGGGAAGGTGCATTCCTAGCCGTAACAATAGAAACTCGAAGTCTGTTTTTATATTTCTTTTCGGTTTTCTTTTTTTGTTCTTCAATATTTTGAATAGCTGAAATTTTAACTAAAAATTCTTTTAATGGCCCGGGGTTATGTGACTGAAGAATATTCTTCGTTTCATGGCTATGGAATTTAGTTAAGTCATTACTTTCATGCATAACGGTTTCGGATTCGTCATCGGCCAACACACCATCAAAGTCAAAGGCTATTCTTAAGTCATCGGTTTCTTCATCGATAATAGTTGAAGGCAAAACATGCCCTGCGGGATAACCACGCTGAATTGCTTTTCTGACGTCATTAAGGTTACCTGATAAAAACAAGGAGATATTTAACGCAGGAATATAATCGTAGGGAGATTTTCCCTGCATGAAAATGGCTCTTGAAATAGGCAATTTATAGTGCTCAATTGATTTCATTACTCGTAACCCTGTCTCAGGGTCATTGCGAGATAATAAAACCACTTCCACTAATGGATTTTCCTTTGCATCATCACTTAAATCATTTAAAGACAATAAACGTTTTACGAAGGAAAATGCCGTTCCTTTGGTTAAGGGGTTATTAATGTTATTTGATTGATACTTTCTGTATTCTTCTTCGCCTTTACTTCTAAAGACTTGGTCTGATTCAAACGAGATCAAACATTGCACTTGATGCAACACCGATTACTAAACGTTTACTTAAATCATAAGTCATCAATATTTCTCAATATATGAGGTTATACAAGTTCGGTTTTAGGCATAGAGTGAACATTTTTAGTCGACATGACTTTAACGAAATTGGGATACTGCTCTTTAAAGGTTTCGTCATCTTTAAACCAATCATAAATCACCGTCATTAACTGACCAATTTCTAACACAATAGAGGGTAAGTCATACTTGTCTGTTAATACTTGTGAACAGATAAATTCAATCTGAGTTGCTATTTTTTCCGTGCAACCATTATCAGGTGCGTTAGCTTGAAGTAACTTATTTAATGCAATATTTTTTGTTAACAACATAATGTCCACTCTTTGCACCTGAAGTTGCATTACTTGCCTGAAAGATTTTTGCCCACTGTTGAATATCTGATTTTGAAATTTTTTCATGAAAAAAGCTAAGAGCTTTTTACTTTTTGCTCTTCTTTGTTTTAGGTGCCCCTTTACGTAACCATATCCAGCCACGGCAAGGCCAAGAATAATGGCGAAAGCTTTAAATAGTTCAATTTGATCTAGTGTCAAAATTATTTACCTTTTTTAAAAATAGAGAGAAATGATAGAAGCGTCATTTTACAGATTCAGTGATGTTATGACAGTAAAATAACTTTTATAAAAACAGAAAAAAATTCATTTAATCTAGGATTGATTCAAGCCAATTTCTTTTTGTTTTCTTTTGGTTAAACCTAATGAAACCAATCGATATGACTCGTTCAGGTAATATTTTAAATCTTCATCATTTTCGTCAGTGCTATGGAAAAGTTGGATCCATTTCATGCCACGATTTGCAAAATAAGGGGCAGGTTGATAATTTTCACTAGCTTTTAAAAATTCAAAATTAACATCTGAAGTTTTAAACACAAAGGCAACTTGCTTATCCGCTCCCCAGCCTCCAATAGCAAATACTTTATCACCAACTTTCCAAACGTGGGAACCACCCCATTGCTGTACATAGGTCGTATGGGGCAACGCGCTGGCAAAAATGGTTAAATTCAATATAGTTCATATTTAGGATTCAAGACTCTTTGTCTATTGACTCATTTAATAAACCAGCATAAACGCCTTTTAATGCAACAAGCTGATCATGATTGCCTTGCTCTACAATCTCGCCTTTTTCTAATACCAAAATGCTATCAGAATGACGAATTGTGCTCAGTCGATGCGCGATGGCGATGACCGTTTTTTCAGTGAATAAACGTTGCATGGCTTTTTGTATTAAATTTTCTGTTATTGAATCAACCGAACTGGTTGCTTCGTCTAACATCATTACTTGACCGCCCTGTGCAATAGCACGCGCAAAGGAAATCAATTGAGTTTGCCCAATGGAAAGGTTAGCGCCGTTTTTATCTAATAAAAAATCATACTTTTCTGGTAGCTGATTAATAAAAGTATCTGCATAAACATAGCGAGCGACTTCCTCAACCTGCGACTCAGAAATACTCTCATTACCCAAGGCGATATTAAAGCGAACACTTTTTTCAAATAAAAACACATCCTGCATCATCAATGAAAAATGTTGTACGGAGTTTTCAATGGAAATTTTGGAAAGCTCTAAACCATTTAAAAGAATACTACCTTCATAATCTTGGTAGGTTTTAGAAATTAAACGTAGAATAGTTGATTTTCCCGACCCCGTTGAACCAACCAGTGCTATTTGATGCCCTTTCTCTAGCTTGAAGGAAACATTTTTAAGCACATAGGGTAAATTTGGCGCATAGCGGAAACTGACATTGATAAACTCTAAACTATTAAAGTCCTGTAAAGCATTTTCAATAATATGCTCAGGATATAAATCTCGGCCCTCTTCTTCCATCGGTTCGACAAACAATTCTTCGATGTGATCAAAAGAAGCAAAGGAACTCTGAATAGTGGCAATTTGCGAGGTAAAATCACGAATTGGTACAAATACTTTTTCTAAGGTATTTATAAAAGCAATCAACACACCCAGTGTTAATGCATTTTCGATCACTTGACCAGAACCATACCAAATCATTAATGCGATGGTTATTGATGTCACTCCCGAAATAAATGCAAATAATATCGCATCGTATTTATTAACACTTTTTTGCGCGTCTAAAAATTCATCGTTATAAACTTTGTATTTTTCCTCAACGGCCACCTCAGCACGATACAGTTGCACTGTTTTAACGCCGAATAAAACCTCCTGTAAATAACCAATCCCACGCGCTAGGCTTGAACGAGATTTACGGTGTACTTTACGTAAGCGGTCACGAATATGCACAGTTAAAAACATCACTGGAGGCATTACAATTAAGACTATTAATGCTAGTTTCCAATTAATAAATAACATCATGATCAGCAATGCGATTGTATTTATTGAATCTTTAACTAAGCCCACCAGCGATTGTACAAAGGATTCACCAATGCTTTCTAAATCACTGGTTAATCGCGAAAGCGTCACCCCTGTGGGTGTATTATCAAAATAACGACGTGGCAGTTTAAGTACTCGTGCAAAAAGTGCTTGCACGCATATCAGTAATCGAATTCAATCCAGTTTTTCTTAGATTAAAAGCATAAATTGCATCAACAAAATAGTTAATAACCAATACCACAACCAGATAGAAGATATGTAACCATAAATCTTCTCTATTTCCCTGTACAAGATGCACATCAATCACTTGTATAATTAACCAAGGAAACAGCAAACTGGTGATAACAGACAAAGGTAGCATGGCAACGCCTAACCAAGCTGTTCTTTTATACTTTTTAACAAAACTCAAAAAATGTTTTAAATGAAGAATATCTACCGCTTTTAACATGTTTTATCCTCCGCTTCGTTTTGTTGCAACTGCCAGGTTTCATAATAATAAGGACAATCTTTTAATAAAGATTGATGACTTCCCTTAGCAATTAATTTCCCTTCACTGAGCACGATGATTTCATCCATATATTCGAGTGCACTAACACGATGAGAAACAACCAAAGCGACTTGATTATACAAACGAGCAAATACGCCCTGTAATATTTTTCGTTCGGTTTCATAATCTACGGCTGAAAGTACATCATCCATAATGATCACATCACTTGGTGTGAGTAAAGCACGTGCAATACTTAAACGTTGTTTCTGTCCACCAGAAAGCATAATGCCCTTTTCTCCGACCAAGGTTTGATCACCCTTATCGAAGCGGGATACATCTCCAGCCAATTGACTTAAATTAAGCACAGCCTCGATATCTGATTTAGTTGCACCTTTACTTCCAAAACGAATATTTTCTTCGATAGTCGCCGAAAAAAGGTAAGGTGTTTGCGTGACAGTTTTAATATAACGGCGATAATCCTTGCGCGACATGTTGGTGATATCTTTATCACCCCAAAAATACTTCTCTTATTAATATCAAGATGATGGTTTAAGCAATTTACTAATGTCGTTTTTCCTGAACCAATACTCCCTAATACACCAACCTTTTTACCAGCAGGAATATCAAAACTAATATTATCTAAAATTAAACGTTGATCCCCGGGTAACTAAAACTTAAATTTCTTACAGAAAGAGTTTTGCCCTTTAAAGCATCAATATTTTGTTTAGATAGTTGTTGTAAATCCTGCTCTGGAATATCTGTGTTAAGCACCGTTTGAACGCTTTCAATACTTACCATTCCTCGTTGATAAATAGTCGCAATACGACCCAATTGCATTAATGGCAACGCCAATAAAACAGAATAAGAAAGGAAAGCAGTAATTTCACCAATCGTTAATTGTTGGCTTAGTAACATGTACCCACCCAGCCCCAAAATCAAAATCTTCATTAAATTATTAGCAAACTCTAACACTGGCATAATAAAGGTTTGAATACGCGTAATTTGCATTTTACAATCGAGTAACTGTTGGTTACGTTTCTCTGCTTCTGCTGTTACCCAGGGTGACATTTGTTGGCTTTTTATTAAATCGATCCCAGATAAAAAATTCATTAATTGAACGGAAAGTTCCTGTAAACGAATTAGCTGTTGCGCATGTAACCTCTTCATACGCACAAAACCATAACGAAATATGACAAAACCAACACTGATAGGAATTGCTGAATAAAGAGTTAATTTAGGGAAATATTCCACATCCACAGGGGCGTTAATGATAAGGCAAAGGTGACATTTGCTAATTGCATAAACCCTGTACCAAAAAGTAAACGCACACCACTAAGATCGTTGTTTATAATGGAAATTAACTTTCCCGATGCAAATTTACTATGAAAACTATTTGGTAGATGGTTTAGCTTTTTAAGTAAATCGTTTTTTAAGGAAGCTTCGGTTATTCTCCCCGGATTAAGCGCATAAATACGAGAAAAAATACGTACCACTATCATGGATGCAGACATGATCACCACGATCCAAACATAACGGGTTAGTTGTCCATGACCTTGTGTTGAGGCATCATCAATTAAATCGATAGCTAACTGGATATAATGCGGGATTTCAACCTGTAACCAATTAACAATAAAAATAAGAAAAATAGCAATCAAGTATGATTTTAGATTTAAGCGCAGACAATGCAAAATAAATTGTCTTTTGTTCATGTGATACCTTCTTAATTGGAAAATGGTGCGAGACAAGGAAGTATTATTCTATAGGATTTTTCAAACCAGTGTTTTAATCTTGATTACAAAATTTAAATAAATTACTGGAGACACTACTACTAGCGCCTAATCATCAACCTAATCGGCCAAAGAAAGTCATTCGTGCTGACTCTGATAATGAAATCCCAGGTTCAGTATTATAAGCAAGCACCACTAACATTCTAGTTCGGTCTCCTTCAGTAGGCGTAACACGGTGCATAGAGTTTCTACCTCTAAATAACACTAAAGCGCCTGCTTGCATCGAAAGAGTTTTAGGCGCCACTTCACCCGCGAGAATTTTTTCTGAAAGAGGGTAATTCATATCACCACTATCGGCATCACGAACATCTTTTGCATATTCAAAAACTGCCCCACTTTCTGGATTTTGAATCATTAAGGTAATAGCGAAGGAAGAATTATCGTAATGCCAACCTAATTCTTGACCTTCGGAAGCATAATGCAAGTTGACCGAAGAGAGATTATCAGCATATTCATAAAGCGCCTGCTCACCTAAAACGGCACATAAAAAAGAACGAAATGCCTGTGAATCATAAAGTTTAAACAAATCTGACTGAGACGGTATTTGATCCGTTGTTATGCAACCTTTAGATGTAGAGACTTCTTTATTTCTTGGGTGATTATTTGAATATTGAGAATCTGGCGTCGTTAAATAAATATTATGTTTTTTAACCGTATAATAAGCGAGGTGCTGATTTTCTTGACCTTCTACTTGTATTGATTCAACCGAAGCTGGGCTTAAAAAATCAGCTAAAACCAAAGCACCATTTTCATCTAATGTTTGCTTACAATGTTGACGAAAGCTTTCATCATTTAATGGGTATTGTGTCAGATTAATGATATCAGCCAATGTGTTTTGCATTTAGAACTCACTTTTTTACTAATGGTTTTTTATATGAGACTTGTTGTGTATATGTTTTTACAACTTGGAAGCAATTATAACATTTTTACAACTGTTCGCTTTATTCACTTTAACTGAAAGGGAAAATAATTTGTTTAGGGGAATTCCATGGAGTGCTAAAACAGGCAAGCGAGGCACTTGCCCTAAGTCAACGATAATATCTAATCATTGAGAAGTAAGCTTGATAAGTAAAGCGACTCTAAAACCAAGGTTTATTACCCTGTACGTAAATTTGCTCAAACTCTTCATCTGATTTAGTTAAATACATAATAAACTCTATGAAGGCAATAACACCAATAATCATTGATGGAATGCCTAAAAGAATGAAACCAAATAGGAACACGAGCAACATGATCACTCCCTGTTTGGTATAACCTAAGTAAAATTTATGCGCACCGAAGGAGCCAAGGAAAAAAGCAAACAAAGCGTACCAATCTTTTTAGAAGAGCCTGCCATTAACGTTGAATCGGCATAAATGGCCTGCGCATTTTCACCGGTTGCAGAAAAATCAACCTTATTACCTTGCCTAGGTAATGATGTCCCTTTCCATTCTTCAATATTAAAATAATAACGTTCACCGTTATCACCAGAAATCACACCGCTACGATTTTCTTCATTATATTCAAGGATAGTTCCTTTCATTTTGACCTCTCCTAGGTTCGCTCCGTTTCGCTTACAAACCTAACAATAAGCGCAACTTGTTTATTTATTTCGCAATAGTCTGCTTTAGATAGATTGCTTAAAACGCCTGAAACTTTATCAATAACTTGGTCACAACCAGAAATTTGATGACGTTCTTTAAGGTATTCAGGATTATTATAAGTTATCCAAACTTTTTGTTGTGCATCTTCACTAACTAATACCTTTTGTGGTAAATCAATAGCAACACTTTGTTCACACTGCATCAAAGGCGTACCCACTTTAGGATTACCAAAAATAATCACCTGTGTTGGTCGTAACTGTAAATCAACAGAGCTGGCATTCTTTTGATGGTCAATTCTAGCAAAAACTGTTAAACCTTTGTTTTTAGCAATGTTTTCAAAGCGATCAGCTGTTTCATTAACTGAATATTGGCTTTCATACTTTACTAGACTTTCCGTTGCAAAAACTGAAAAAGATGCTGAAAGTAAAACCATACCTACTGATAAATATTTTTTCATTTTTATATCCTTTGTATTAAGTTAATTTTAGTTGATTGAGCTAAAAACTTGCATTGGGCCCTTAGGTTGAGATTCAGACCATTGTTCGCTAAATTGTTGGCTGGTAAAAGATGATATTGTTTTGCGCCAAAATACCTGTGCTATTTTATGAGTTTCAAGTTGCGCAACCTGCCAAGTACCTGAGTGTAAATTGAATAAAGCATGTGCAAATTGTGTCGCTAAGCTTTTTCTGCGGTATGCTTCTTTGACAAAAAATTCGGCTATACAGAAATGATTCTTTGATAATTGTCTGACCAGCGCAAAACCAATCGGTTCATTATTGACTAGACATAAATAGGGATACCTTTCTGCCTCTGTCCAATAACAAGAGAAGTATTTTCCGAGATCATATTTACCATTGCTTAAAATACTCTGCCCAGTATGCTCAGATATTTCATGTAAGTATATTTGCATCAGGTTTTCTACAATAGTTTGAGAAGATTGCATAGCCTTTACAACTTTCAATTTTTTATTCCTCAGAAAAACTATTCTCTTTAACGTTAAATAATCATTAACAAAAATTAAACACAATAATTGACATTTACATGATAAGCAACCTTAGCCTGCTATTAAACAACTAATTGATTATCAATATTTAACATTAAATAAAACAATGTGAGTTGACTAAAAAATTAGTCTCTTTTTTAATAATAAATCGCTTATTTTAATAACATAAAATAGATTGTTCTTTTAAGCTTTTAATGCCAATATCCGCGCCATTACCTTAGCAAGAAACAGACGAAAGTTTTCGCCATAAATCAGCTTTATGGAAATAGCAATTTGCTATCAACCCCACCTCTGAAAGACTCAGGTTAATCATTCTTCATATAATTATTTCAACACTTGCTTAAAAGGAGTTGGCGTTGTCAGCTTTAAATAACGTTATTAATTTCAATGATAATAAATCATTTGATGAATCTTTATTGGTACAAATATCAGATGATATTTACAATCAGGGTTACAGTATTAAACCCGCTGACTTTACCACCAAAATTATGCAATGCTTTATTTATACATCAACAAATGATGCAAGCAGATAAATTTAAGAATGCTGGCATCGGCCGTGGTGATAACTTTTTAAAAAATGACTTTGTCAGAACTGACCAAATTAGTTGGATCACAGGCGAAAGCCTCGCGGGTAAACAATGGTTAGAATGGGCGACTCACCTACAAGGATTTTTAAATCAGCGTTTATTCTTAGGGTTATTTTCCTTTGAAAGCCATTATGCACATTATCGCCCTGGTGATTATTACAAGCGACATATTGATGCCTTCCGTGGTGAGTCAAATCGTGTATTAACGATCGTGGTGTATTTTAATAGCCAATGGTTACCCGAGGAAGGTGGTGAATTGGTTTTATATAAAGACAATCAAGATAACGAAGGAATAAAAGTGGTCCCTTTAATGGGCACTATTGTCGCTTTTTTAAGTGAGGAGTTTCCCCATGAAGTACTGCCTGCAACAAGAGATCGTTACTCGATAGCAGGATGGTTCCGAATTAATACTTCAATGGCAGATAAAGTTGATCCTCCTCTCTAGAAATTTTATTGAATTAAAGTTCGCATTTTATTCTGCGAACTTTAATCATAACTAAGATATTTTAATACCAGCGAAAAATTACATCGTTAAAATTTACTAATAGGCCCTAAATCTTTGAAGGCGTAGGTCGCAAAACCTGTTTTAGCATGATTGGATGCAATCCTTACTTTGGTTGCACTGTTAGTGGTAAAGAAGTCTTGATAAACCTTAGGATATTTCGCATTTAAGTCAGCTAACTTTTTCCCGTCAAATAACCCTTTAATACTTGCAAAGTTTTTTGGTAAAGCAAAAATAGCTTCATTTTCATGAATATCAGTACTACTGTTGGAATAAATAGAGAAAAATCCTCAAGGGTCAAATCCACTTTTAAATAGAATAAAAAGAAAGGCTGTGCTCTTTTTAAATCCATAAAATAACCAAGGCAACTAATATCTTCGATATTAAAATGTGTTTCCTCTAAATTTAATTCGTCCATCACTGAACGCGCACTCGTCGCAAAGGGGGAAGGTTTGCCATCAATGAGTACATCACTACTTAAAGGGTTATTTACAGAACGATACATGCCTTCAGTCTGCCGACAAATGTACAGCAACTTCGTTGTTATTTAATTTCCCAGCGACAAATTGATTTTTTGACCTCACCGAACAAATTAAATAATCATCCTTTGTAATCAATAAAGTGCCTGTACCTATTTTAAATTGACACTCTGGATAGTCTGATAAATTAGTAATAGAAAGCGATGCTTTATCGAGTGATAAAGTATCTCTTAATAAATGCTCTTCCTGAGTTAATTCATTGTAATAACTTTTATCTAAACATAGATTAGGGAAAACAAAACTATGATAATCCGTTTCTTCTAGGATCAATTTATATATATTCTGACGTTTACCATCCTTACCCTCTGGCCTATTAACATCAATTCTTCTTAAAGCAAAAGAAGCATTATTGTCTAGCGTCACACCATTTTTATTAGCTTGATCAGTTTTGGCTTTTATTTCAGATGCCTTAATAATTAATAAGTCTTCGCGTAATTGATTTTCATATTGATAAATTTCGCAATCAAAGTTATCTACTTTCAATGGTTTTTTAATAAATAGATTAGCTTCACGAATATCTTCAACATTAAGTAAATCAAATAATTCTCTAATGTCTAATTTATTATTCTGTTTTTTAATTGATGAGATGGGATCAACAAACCAACCTTTTAAGTTTTTAGCGAGTTCTTTTGGCGCAACGGCAAAGAAAGCTAATATTCCTAATAAAGAAGCAACAATGCCTAATATTTCTATCACTTTATTTCCTTGTAATGTTAACAAATAGCTAAACATTGTCAGCTCGAAGGGTAACTAACTCTAATTGACATGACCACCGGATTCAATTAATAACTGAATATTTAACAAGGAGTTGCAACTAGGAATAACAAAATTAATGAATAAGTTGAGGCTTTAAAAGTGAATAAAAAAAGGGATAACCAAACTGGTTATCCCTTTTTGTTTTAACTAAAAATGTTAATTATGCAAAGTTTGCATTAACAAAATCCCAGTTAACTAGTGCCCAGAAACCATTTAGGTAGTTAGGACGCACATTACGGTAATCAATGTAATAAGCATGTTCCCATAAATCTACTGTTAATAGAGTAGTTACACTTTCATCAGTTAACGGAGTTGCTTGCATTAGATGTGTTTACGATTTCTAAACTGCCATCAGCTTTTTTCACTAACCAAGTCCATGATGAACCAAAGTTATTAACGGCTTTATCATTCCAAGTCGCTTGGAATGCATCAAAAGAACCAAAACTAGCATCGATTGCATCAGCAATCGGTCCTGTTGGTACGCCACCAGCATTTGGTGCTAAACAGTTCCAATAGAAAGTATGATTCCAAACCTGTCGCTGCATTATTGAATAATGGACCAGAACTATTTTTGATAATATCTTCTAGTGAGCTGTCTGCTAAATCAGTTCCTTCAATTAAGCCGTTTAATTTCGTAACATAAGTCGCATGATGTTTTTCGTAATGAAATTCTAATGTTTCTGCTGAAATATGAGGCTCTAAAGCATTTTTTTCAAAAGGTAACGCTGGTAATTCAATTGCCATGATATTTTCTCCAATGTGATGTAATTATTAAATAATTACGGAATAACAAATACTATTTCATTATTAAGTTGTTTGATTCTCTGAAATTAAATGATCTATGTCAAACATATTTTATGGTAAAATCGACTCTACCCGTTATCAATTAAGATGCATTTATCAGTCGATAGCTCGGATATCAAGATAAGGCGCAACATGTTGGCCTTTCGGGTTATTACCCTTATTGATAATAACGTTTTTATCAACGTGATTAAGGGGTACAATTCATAAAAATCATTAATAGGAAAGAAAAATGGATACTTTAGATAAGATTAAGAGCCAAATAAGTGAAAATAACATCCTTCTTTATATGAAAGGTTCACCAAAATTACCAAGCTGTGGCTTTTCATCTCAGGCTTCTCAAGCATTAATGCAATGTGGTGCTCCATTTGCTTATGTAGATATTCTACAAAACCCTGAGATTCGTGCTGAATTACCAAAATATGCAAATTGGCCAACCTTCCCACAACTATGGGTAGACGGTGAATTAGTTGGTGGTTGTGACATTATTATGGAAATGTTCCAAACTGGTGAACTTAAGCCACTAATTGAAGAATCTGCGAGCAAAAGCAAGTGCATCAGCAGAGTAATATTAATTATATTAAACATGTGATTTATCATGTGATTTATATAGAAAAGCCTCTAAACAATGTACTTAGAGGCTTTTCTCATGCAATTCATTAACCTATCAAATGCTTCTGTTAACTTAGCGCTTCTTTGAATGCATCACGTCTTGCTTCGTATTGAGCGGCAAAGGCATTAATCGCCTCATCTTGATAGGGTTTAAGTCCTGCAACAACTAATTTTTTAATACCTTGGCCTTGAATTTTATCACCATCAAATAGGTCAAAATATAAAAAACTATTGGCACGTTTAGGCTCTACATCTAATGTGCTTTTTGCTAATTTAAGTCCCATTGGATGAGTGAAGTTTAATGATGAAAATTCAAAGCTCATGCTGTTATACATTACTAGTGGGCGATTTGTATTAAACATCACCCCCTGGTTCTTTCATTAACGGCATTAATACTGAAGGGAAGTTTTGTCCCGAGAATTGCCCATAATTGTTAATTAAGGACTCTATGAACTCAGGATCTTTATTAACTTGACCTTTACGAGTGATTTCTAAAACACTTTTCCCCTGATCATTAGTGACTATGATTGTTTCATCATCGGTATCAGGAAAAGTCAGCCCCACATCTGCACCAACCATATTGGTAAAGGTAAAACTCATCGACTCACTGACGCCATAGGTATGTAACGCCAATGAAAAAAGCAAGTCACCCGGTACACAGAAACGTTTGTTTTCTGGGTCGTGAATTGGATTAAAATCAAAACATTGACGCTTTGCAAAGTTGCTCGCTTGTTCTGCCGACACAAAAATTTGCTTTTCTTTTGTGCTATAAAATGGTGCTAATAACATTAAATTTCTCAACTATTTACTGTAAAAGGGAGTGTTCTGGAGGTAAATGTTTCATTATCCAAACAACTAATTTATGACGGATATTTGCCGTCGTCTCATCCTTTGTACTAAGTGGTGTAATCAGTTTATCTTGAACTAATAATCGGTAAATAACTTCCTGCTTATCCTTTGAAGAAGTTGTTCCATCTATCCCTGCATAACCACGTTTAAGGGCATAACTTGCTCCTAATTTGATAGCATGTTGCAACAGTCGCGATTCATTCTTAATTTTCTTCATTTAAACACCTTATCTTTATAGCAATGCCGATTATTGACTAACCAATTTCACTTGATAACTAAATTACTATTACTTTAACAAATTAATGAGTGTTTCTTCATCCATAATTTCTATGCCTAACTCCTGAGCTTTGGTCAATTTAGAACCCGCGACTTCACCAGCAATCACTGTGGTGGTTTTCTTGGAGACACTACCAGCAACCTTCGCTCCTAAATCCTGTAGGGCAGATTTAATATCACTGCGTGACATTGTATTAAAAGAACCTGTAATAACAAATATTTTTCCATCTAAGGATAAGGCACTTTGTTCAACTTTTTTGATCTCTGGCCAATGAATTCCAGCTTCAATCAACTGCTCTAACACTTCAATATTATGATCTTGACGGAAAAAGTAATAAATATGTTTTGCAACAACTTCACCTACATCGGAAACCGATTGTAAACTTTCAATTGACGCAGTTTTAATAGCTTCAATGGTCAAATAGTGATTCGCTAAATTATTCGCAGTTGCTTCACCAACTTCTCGAATTCCTAAACTATATAAAAAACGTGCTAAGGTGGTTTTTTTACTTACCTGTAAACTATTAATAAGTTTTTTCGCAGACACTTCACCCATACGCGGTAAAGATGAAAGTTGCTGAAGCGTTAAATCAAACAATTGTGCCGGTGATTTAATTAAATTATGATCCACCAATAGCTCCACCAGCTTATTACCTAAACCATCAATATCTAATGCTTTACGAGATGCAAAGTGTTTTATCGCTTCTTTACGTTGTGCGCCACAATATAAGCCACCAGAACAACGAATTTTAGCTTCGCCTTCAATGCGTTCTAGCTGACTTTCACAAACCGGACATAACTCAGGAAACACGATTGGGATGGTTTTAAGAAGGTCACGTTTTTCAATTAATACTCGTGCAACTTGCGGGATCACATCTCCTGCGCGACGAATCACGACTTGATCACCGATTAATAAACCTAAACGGGTAATTTCATCTTTATTGTGTAATGTGGCATTAGACACTGTAACACCACCAACAAATACAGGCTTTAGTTTAGCAACTGGCGTAATTGCCCCAGTTCGCCCAACCTGAAACTCAACATTTTCTACCGTTGTAATCGCTTCTTCTGCAGGAAATTTATAGGCGGTTGCCCATCGTGGTGCTCGTGCAACAAAGCCTAGTTTTTCCTGTAGTGCTATATCATCAACTTTGTAAACAACACCATCAATATCGTAGGCTAAATTAGGACGCTTTTCTTCAATCGCTTGATAATATTCTATACATGCTTGCTCACCAGTCACTTTTTTCACTTCATCTGAAACCGGTAAACCCCATGCTTTTAGTTGTTGAATACGCTCAAATTGGCTGTTAGCCAATTCTCCCTCAAACACTCCAACTGAATAACAATAAAAACCAAGTGGACGACTGGTCGCTATTTTTGAGTCTAATTGGCGAAGACTTCCGGCAGGCATTACGTGGATTAACAAAGGGCTTTTCACCCGCATCAATCAGTTTTTTATTGAGCTTATCAAAGCCAGCTTTAACCATAAATACTTCGCCACGGACTTCTAATAAAGCGGGGACTTTTTCGCCTCGCAGTTTAAGGGAAGGCTTTTAATCGTTTTTACATTCTCGGTGACATTTTCACCGGTTTGTCCATCTCCACGAGTTCGTCGCTTGTACCAATAATCCATTTTCATAAATGATGCTGGCGACTAAACCATCAAGTTTAGGTTCAATACAAAAAGCAATGTTCTGGCTATCTGCTTTTTCCTGTGCACGATTCATAAAATCTTTTAAGGTTTGTGCTTCAAATACATTGTCCAGACTAAGCATAGGTATTCTATGAGTGACCTGTTCAAACTTACTTAAAGCGAGCCCCCTACTTTTTGCGTCGGTGAGTTCGCGGATAATAATTCAGGGTGTTGTTTTTCTAATGCAGATAATTGCTGAAATACTCGATCATACTCAGCATCAGGAACAGAAGGATCATCCAATACATAATATTGGTAATTATAGTCTTCAAGCTGTGTGCTTAATTGTTCAATAGTGGCTTTTATTTGGTTCTGAGTGCTCATTGTTAACCTGATTTTTGATTATAAAAAAACCTCGTAAACGAGGTTTCAAAAGTGACAGAAGTTTACCATAACTTAAAAGCAAATCAGATAAAATGTAATGATTTTAATTATAGTTTTCTAAACGGCGTTTATACTCTATAAACTCATCCTGAGTCATTGGCTTACGAGATTCATTTAATACAATACAATCAAACTCTTCAGCCATCTGCTCTACGGCGCGTAACATCATTTCAAAGGAAGAATTAATGCTTATCTCTTTATTAGGCGCAGTCAGGAAAAAAGACACACCTTCCGATTTAAATTGCTCCATAGTATCGGGATCAAAAGTACCTGGTTCCATCATATTAGCAATACTAAATATGATGGGCCCAGTTCCATCTGAATTTTCGTGGCGATGGAAAAGAGACATCTCGCCAAAACGGAAACCTGAGGTTAAGAAAAATTGTAGAATTTCATGCCCCCTAGTTGTGATCCCTCTTTAGCAACAACGTTAAAAATAAATAAATCCGTTGGTTGTTGTTCAACTGTATTTTCTATTACTTCCTTAGCAAAAAAATCCATTTCTTTTTCTGTATGCTTTATTTCAGAAATATTGTGTATTTCTTCATCTACAGGTGTGGCAATAATTTCTGGTTCAAAGGGAACCTCCTTTGTATTTTCGGAAAAATCAAAAGGATCAACTTGTTCATCATGAGCAGATTTAGAAAAATCGATGTTACCTTCATCATCCTGCGGATCACCAATAATACGCACATCGCCGATAACGTCATCGGAGGAAGAACTGTCAGCATAAAGTGAAGCTTTTTTATGGCTTTGGCTTCTTTTTCTCTACGACTGACTAAATAACCATGAATTAATACACCAATGATGGCGATTAAACCAACAACGATCAGAATGGACTGGAAATATTGCATTTTTGTTACTCTTAATTGGTAAACATATTATTAATAATCGTTAAACTATCATTGTATACTGGGGATCGTCTATGACTACTCCTTTTTTTACAAAACTGTTAACAAATAAATCTTTTCTGTCTTTAATTGCCCAAAGCAGAGTAGAATCAGCCTATTAATGTCAATTTTGGATTTACGAATGATAAATAATAATGCAATAAAATCTCCACTTTCTGGAATTAATTACCTTCTAAAAGGTGCAAAACTATTAAGTCACCCTAAATTACGTGTTTTTGTTTTAATCCCACTTTTTATTAATATTTTAATTTTTGCTAGTGCCTTCTGGTTTCTTTTCAGTGCCATCACTACTTGGATAGACAGTTATGTTTCTGGTTTGCCTGATTGGTTAAGTTGGCTCTCTTATTTTTTCTGGCCATTTTTAATCTTTTCGATTTTGGTGTCTTTTTCTTTTATCTTCTCAACAGTCGCAAATTTAATCGCGTACCCCTTTAACGGTTTATTAGCAGAAAAAACCGAAAGTTTATTAATTGGAGAAGCGATTAATGATGATGGTTTTGCTGATTTAATAAAAGATTTACCACGGATTTTTAAACGAGAATTACAAAAATGGATGTATTTTTTACCGCGTTTAATTGGATGTGCCCTGTTATTTTTCATTCCGGCATTCGGTCAAACTATTGCACCATTAATTTGGTTTGTTTTTGCAGGTTGGATGATGGTCATTCAATATGCAGATTTTCCCTTTGATAATCACAAAGTGCCCTTTGCTGATATGAAAGAAGCACTATCACAACGATTAACAAAAAACTTAACCTTTGGCATGTTAATTAGTTTCTGCACAACCATTCCTATTGTAAATTTCATCATTATGCCAATTGCTGTTTGTGGTGCTACCGCATTTTGGGTTGATATCTATAAAGATGAAATGTTAATCGAAAAACAGAAACAAATAACCAAGTAATCACGTTAACAAACGATATAATGTTGGGGCATCAAGTTTTTCGATGTATTCTTGATAATCGATGCCCCGCTCAACAATATACTCAGTTAACAGCTCCTTAACCGTTTGCACTAACTCTTGCGGATCCCACACTTTCTCTAAGAAGTTATCTAATTTTGCATCGTTAATTGCTCTGATAGTATCAGCTTGGGTCGCGAGGCCTGTCAGTAACAGTTTTTTAATGCCAAGAAAACGTTTATCTAACTCCACCTCAGTTAACAGTTCGACACCTGATTTTTCAGGCATCACATGATCAGAAATTAACAGGGCAACATACTCTTGATTAGCATCGAACTCTTCAAGTAAGTCTAAACATTCAATCGCAGATTCACACTCTTCGATGTTGAAGAGATCACTAAAGTATTCAAGATCACGTACTACCGAGTCTAATACTTCACGTTCATCGTCAACACAGATAATATTTATTTTTTCCATTTTGACTACTCCTAAAAGAATGAAATTTGATGTAATAAATACAGCATTGCATAGGTAACTAATAAACCAACAACACCCAGTATCACCCCAATTTTTGCCATTTGTTTCGTTTCAACATGACCCGAAGCGTAGGCTAATGCATTAGGTGGTGTGCTAATAGGTAATGACATGCCCAACGAAGCGACAAAGGTAACGGCAAGTATTAGCACCACTTCACCACCATAGGGTAATAAACCTTGCATAGAGGCACCTAATGCGACCACTAAGGGTAATAATAAATTAGCCGTTGCGGTATGAGACATGAAGTTCGCCATTAATAAACATAATACAGATGCGCCCACAATCAATAACAACGGATGTAAACTTGCAAAGGGAATCGGCGCAATAGCATTTTTAGCTAAACCTGATTGGTCTAATGCAACACCAAGCGCAATCCCCCAGAAACCAGCCATAACACGTCCCAAGAAATTTTCTTTAAATCCTCTTTGGTAATTATTTTTAACATTGAAAAAACCGCCACAGGGATCATTGCAACCACATAGGCATTCATGCCATGCACGCCACCCATTAACCATAAAAGTATGGTAATAATAAACACCACATAAACGGTAATTGCCTTTGGTGTTTTTAAAAATCGACCTTTAATATTGAGCTTAATTTCTGTCTTGCTTGCAGGAAATAACTTAATCAGTAATAACCAAGCAATTAATAACATTACAATCACAAAGGGCACTGCAAAAAGCATCCACTCACCAAAACGTATATTATTTTCGTTTATCAAATATTTCAGGGCAACGGCATTTGGAGGCGTTCCTATGGGGGTACCAATTCCACCAATGTTAGCGGCAACAGGCACAGAAAGTGCAAAGGCAACCTTCCCCATATCCTCACGGGCAAAGAGTGCTAAAACAGGTGTTAAAATAGAGAGCATCATTGCTGTTGTAGCAGTGTTGCTCATAAACATTGAAAAAACAGCGGTGATCATCATTAAACCTAACATTACATATTTAGGACTATGACCAAAAGGCTTAAGCAACACGCGCGCTAAATTTACATCTAAACGGTATTTAGTGGCGGCCATCGCGAGAAAAAAACCACCTAAAAAAAGCATAATAATAGGTGATGCAAAGGTTGCCATAATGGTTTTATGATCCACCAATTGGCCCAGTTCAGGTGAATCAAATTTAGTAAACCATAAACCTTTATCGGATATGATTAATAACTCTAAAACAATTATTGCCACTGAAGTAGCATAAATCGGTATTGGCTCTAACACCCAACATAAAGTCGCCATCACAAAAATAGCGATCACCCTTTGCTCTACGAGAGTTAATCCTTCTATTGCAAAGCTCGAAGCGGGAATCAACAAAATAATAAGGGGAATAAAAATTGGCAGGATATATTTTAAATAAGTTTTCATAATCACTCTTATTAACTGAGGCTTTTAAAGTTAATTTAGCGCCAGTATCAATAAAAAGTGATGCAGTAGATCAATATATAAAAATAAAGCCTAACTGAATGTTCAGAAAGGCTTCATCTGTCACAGTCTTCTATTGAGCAAGTGCTTTAGTCACTTTTTCAAAAAGATCTAATGATAGGTTTTCAATAGCAAGTAAACGCTCTAGTTGTGTTTTAATCAATGCTACACGTGTAGCATCTAAACGTTTAAATTGTGTTAGAGGGGTAATTAAACGTGAAGCAACCTGCGGGTTTTGACTGTTTAATTTAATCAATTGATCCGTTAAGAATGTATAACCACTGCCATCAATCGCATGGAAATGATAGCTGTTAGCGCTCACAAAGGAACCGACTAAGGCTCTTAAACGGTTTGGATTATTATAATCAAAACTACGATGATTAAGCGACTGATTAATATTATCTAAAATTGAATCCGTTGATAATGTTGCCTGTAAGGTAAACCATTTATCCATTACTAGACCATTTTGATGCCATTTATCATCAAAGTCAGACATTACCACTTCTCGGCAATCTAATTGTCCATCGTTAAGTCGCAACAAGTGCGGCTAAATGATCTGTCATATTGTTCGCGGTATTGATTTGTTTCTCAACTAATTCGTTCGCTAGGGGTTTATCCGCCTTGGCAATATATAACAAGGCACAATTAGCTAATTTACGTTGTGCGATATCTGCACTATTAGGGCTATATTCCACGGTCAAATGATGCGCTTTATAAACACCTAGGAATTGACTTTTTAATTGTGTCGCAAGTTGTAGCAATATGAATTTACGAGCTTCATGAATGGCTTCAATATCAACCTTTTCAAATAACTCCATTGCGCCATTTTCGCTTATAAATTCAAACATATCGGCAATTAATGCAGGATCTAATTGATCGCTGGTTAATACCGTTTTAAAAGCGTCTATAAATAACAAAGGTAAAACAAAAGGTTGGCCTGATTGTTTCAATTGTACATTTTTTACTAAATATTTATTAAATAGGTTTTGCCCGGCATCCCAGCGCGAAAATTCATCACTTGCAAAACTCATCAAATGTAATAGTTGTTCATCACTATAGGCATATTGATATTTAACAGGTGCCGAGAAGCCACGGAAAACACAGGGAACTGGTTTCTGCGTTAAATTATCAAATACAAAGGTTTGTTCTTTGTGGGTTAAACTAATCACCTTATTGGTTTTACCATGGCCTAAATCAACGGCATTACCATCCACATCTAACAATTCAATATCAATAGGAATATGGAAAGAAAGTTTTTTACTTTGGTCCGCAGTTGGCAGGTTTTTCTGTTTAAAGGTAATTTGGTAACTGTTTGTACTGCTATCAAAATGATCAGTAATATTAACCTGTGGCGTGCCTGATTGAGAATACCAACGCTTAAATAAGGTTAAATCAATACCACTTGCATCGCTCATGGTCGCCACAAAATCATCACAGGTCACCGCTTGGCCATCATGGCGTTCAACATATAGCGCCATACCTTGCTGGAATTTCTCTTCACCTAATAACGTATGCATCATACGGATCACTTCTGATCCTTTGTTATAAACCGTCACTGTATAGAAATTATTCATTTCCATCACTGAAGCTGGGCGAATAGGATGTGACATCGGGCCAGCATCTTCTGCAAACTGATGATTGCGCATAATTTTTACATTGGCAATACGGTTAGAAGTACGACTGCCCAAATCAGAGCTAAATTCTTGGTCACGGAAAACCGTTAACCCTTCTTTTAAGCTTAACTGGAACCAGTCACGACAGGTAATTCGATTTCCTGTCCAGTTATGAAAATATTCATGACCAATCACGGCTTCTATGCCTAAATAATCTTGGTCTGTTGCACTTTGAGAATTTGCTAATACATATTTAGAGTTAAAGACATTTAAGCCTTTATTTTCCATGGCACCCATATTGAAGAAATCAACAGCCACAATCATATAAATATCAAGGTCATATTCAAGATTAAAACGCTCTTCATCCCACTTCATCGAATTTTTCAGGGACAACATAGCGTGCTCTGTTTTATCCAAGTTACCTTTATCAACAAATAATTCTAAGGCAACTGGTTCGGCCACTCTTAGTGACGAATGTGTCACTTAAACAATCAAACTCACCTGCCACTAATGCAAATAAATAAGCAGGTTTAGGAAAAGGGTCAACCCAGGTTACAAAGTGGCGACCATTTTCTAAGTCGCCCTGATCGACAGGGTTACCATTTGATAATAATGACGGATATAAAGCTTTGTCAGCCGTGATTTTTGTTGTGAATTTAGCCAGAATGTCAGGACGGTCTAAGTAATAGGTAATACGACGGAAACCTTCTGCTTCACACTGAGTACAAAAAGCCTCACCAGTTTTATATAATCCTTCAAAGGCTTTATTCGCTAAGGGGTTAATTTCTGTTTCAATATCAAGGGTAAACTCGCCAGATAAATCATATAGCTCAATGCCCCCTTCTACTAACTTATAGTTGGTAAAGCTAATATCATTAACTAGAATTTGTTTTAATTGCAGTTGCTCACCAAATAAATATAGCGGGCTATTTTCACCTGCAACACGTTTCATTTTTGATGATGCTTTAACAGTTGTTTTTTCATCATAAAGATCAAATTCTAAATTTAAACTATCAACTAAAAAATCAGACGCTTTATAATCGGCGAGGTGTTTTTCTTTTGGATTGTGCTGTTCATTTTCTTCACTGTAGGAAACTTGGGTCATGATTAAAGTACTCTTATTAGAATAATAGGCAAACTGGTAGAATAAAAAATTATAGGCTTAATATACGCGTTATCATTGAAGATGCAAAATACAACATAGTGTTTAAATGGAAATAATGGATAGTAAAAAATGACTGAATTTGAAATTGCGCTTTATCATACATTGGCTGTATTACCTCAGGGTAAGTTAACAACCTATGGTCAACTTGCTAAACGTTGCGGTTATCCAAATTATGCAAGGCATGTTGGCAAAACACTATCAAAGTTGCCAAAGGATTCTGATTTACCCTGGTTTAGGGTTGTAAATAGCCAGGGTAAAATATCCCTGAAAGGTGATGCTTTTTTAAGACAAAAAAATAACTTGAGCAAAGAAAACATAGAAATTAATGAAAATGGCAAAGTGGTTAATTTTCGCCATTTATTATGGGAGTAAGTTTATCGAATTAATGCGATTTATAGGTCAATGTTATAACTTCAAAGACATGTTAATCACACCTTCCTCTATATCCCGAGAAACAGAAAAGCCCATTTTCTTGGCTAAACCTGCCATGCCAGAATTTGATAACATTGTCATCGCAGTTAAGTAGGTTGTGCCTTTCGTTTTTTGATAACGAATTTGTTTATCAAGGAGAATTTTTCCTAGCCCTAAGCCCTGTAAATCGGAACGAACCGCCATACCAAATTCAGCATCTATATTATCAGGGTCAATTGATGCACGGATCACCGCAAGTGTTTCCTGCTCATTATTTTCATCAAAACGAACAGCAATAAAAGCCATTTCGCGTTCATAATCTATCTGAGTCAAAATAGCCATTTCTTCATGGGTCATTTTTCCACGTTGTGAAAAGTAACGTTTATAGCGATCCTCATCAGTCAAAGAGGCATCAAACACTTGATGACGCGCTTCATCCTCAGCCATAATCGGACGAATTAATACTGTTTGACCATTTTTAAGGGTTACCGTTTCTTCCAACTGTTTGGGATAAGGGCTAATAGCTAATTGACCAAAATACCCTTCCGTTGCTAGGGCAAGATGAATTTGACAGTCCAGTATGGTGACCTCATCACCGACC